>NZ_JAQTNN010000006.1 GCF_028713855.1 Sulfuricurvum sp. | reverse complement strand
TACAGTACTAAGGGGAATAGATGTCTAAACGACAATTAGCAATGGTAATGGACCTGAACAAATGTATCGGGTGCCAAACATGTACCGTAGCATGTAAAACGCAATGGACGAACCGTAACGGTCGTGAGTATATGTACTGGAATAACGTTGAGACGTATCCGGGTACAGGTTATCCTAAAAACTGGATGGAGCTTGGCGGCGGATTTGACGCTGCCGGCGATCTCCAACCGGGTATTATCCCTAATCTTGAAGCCGATTACGGGGTGCCTTGGGATTATAACTATGATAGTTTGACCACAACCGGTTTGTTGGACAACAGCGGTGCTGCAGGGTTCCATCCTCACGTCTCTCCTACATGGGGACCGAACTGGGATGAAGACCAAGGTGCGGGTGCATTCCCGCAAGACAACTATTTCTTCTATCTTCCACGTATTTGTAATCACTGTACAAATCCGGGTTGTTTGAGTGCGTGTCCTCGTGATGCGATCTTCAAACGTGAAGAAGACGGTGTTGTTTTGGTTGACTTGGATCGTTGTCAAGGGTACCGCTATTGTATCGCGGGATGTCCTTACAAAAAAATCTATTTCAATCCGAAAATCTCTAAATCAGAGAAATGTATTCTTTGTTTCCCACGTATTGAGCAGGGGTTACCGCCGGCGTGTGCACAACAATGTGTCGGTCGTATCCGTTTCGTAGGGTTCTTGGATGATGAAGAATCACAAGTGTATAAATTGGTACACAAATATAAAGTAGCACTTGGGTTACGCAGTGATTACGGTACTCAACCGAACGTATATTATATCCCTCCGACCGAGTCTCCGGCGAAGTTTGATGCTGAAGGTAAAATCATCGAAGGTTCAACCCGTCTTCCGATTGAAGAGCTTGAAAAATTGTTCGGTCCAGCCGTACATGATTCAATCAAAACATTGAAAGCAGAGATGAAAAAACGTAAAGAGACCGGTATAAGTGAACTCATGGATCTTCTTATCGCGTACCAACATTCGGATATGTTCCGTTTGGATAACAACTACTATCAACAAGTAGCGAAAGAGAACAAACGTAATCCGTTGGCACCGGTAGACACACGATATATTGCCGGTAAGTTTACTAAAGCTGGAGGACACCACTAATGAAAAAGATTCTTACTTCTATCCTTTCATTGGGGTTTGCCGCATCTGCGGCTCTGGCTGCAAATTCTGCCGTTACAGCAGTAAAAGTTGATAATGTTTCAGATGCTGCAGCATGGTCTAAAGCGAAATTTTCAAGCGTAACCCTCTATCCGCAAACTGCGATCGAGATGAATGATAAAAAAGCAAATGAGATCAATGAAAATGTAAAAGGTAAAAAAGCGGAAGTAGGTGCGTTGTATGACGGCACCAATATCGCTTTGATGGTGAAATGGGCTGATGGGACAAAAGATACCCAAGCAGGATATACGTCTACAACTTACGGCGACGGATTTGCGATTCAGTTCGCCGGTGCTTCAAAAAGCGCTGAACTTCCTTATATCGGCATGGGTTCTACCGGCCGTCCGGTCGTCGTTCATTTACAAAAAGCAAATGAAAAAGTATATGAGCCGAATGGAAATAAAGATGTTTCTACTCAGATCAACCGTCAACAAACGGGTGTATTCGGTCAAGAATTGGCTGATTACGATGCAAAAGTAGCTTCATTAGCGAACAAAGACTATGAACGCACTTTTGTTGCCGAAGGATTTAGATCGCTCACGGAAGTCAAAGACGGTTCAGTAAAATCAAATGCTTCGATGACATATGGAAGCAATGGTTGGAGTGGTACTCTTATCCGTCCTCTAAAAGACGCATATGTAAATCTAAACGGAACAGTTCCTGTCGCTATCGCTGTTTGGGATGGGACAAAACTGGGGCGAAACGGATTGAAAAATCTTAGTTCTTGGATTGCTGTAAATCTTGATGGACAAAAACCAAATGCCGCATTGGTAAATGATCTTACTGTAGGTTCAAAAGGAAATGCGGCTAAAGGTAAAGAGGCTATGGCAGCAAACGGCTGTGCCGGTTGTCACCAAGTCGAAGCTACTGATCCTAAATCGGTTATGGCTCCTTCCCTTAAAAATGTGGGTGGTTACTCAACTGTGGCCTATTTGCGTGAATCAATCTTAAAACCGTCTGCGGTTATTGTTCCAGGTTACAATCGTAATGCACACAGTAATACACCGTGGTACAATATTGAAAAAGGGAAACGTGTCTCAACGATGACGGATTATAGCTTCTTGGATAAAAAGAGCGTTGATGATATCGTAGCGTATCTTGAAACTCTCAAAGCGGAGGTAGAATAATGAAAAAGGTAGCATTGTTATGCGCTGCACTTGTTTTCAGTGCGTTTGCAGCTGAGCCCGAAGCACAAGAATTTGAAGGTCTTTTGACAACTCCGGCGTGTGCTGCTGAGGGAGCCTTTGCCGATTGTTATTTGGAAAACTATGCATGCGGTTCGGACGGATGTTTTAAAAAGATTGAGCCGGGTGAAAGTACTCACCCTGCTTTGGCTATCTTTCAACACGGAACCGGTAAAGTCTATAATGTCGATACCACTAAACTCAAAGTATCTGAGTTAGGTGAAGGGATGAATAAAAACGGTGTTGTAATCGTCGGTATTCTTGATGAGAAAACCAATACGATTCATGCGACTGAGTTTAAAGCTCCGCCACCTCCGAAAAAATCATTTTTCAAAGGGTGTTTATAACACCAGCCTAGCCCTATTCGGGGTTAGACTCTTAATAACCTAAACTTTGCTGTCTCAAAGCCCTCGTATGACACAATCCTGTAACTTTTTTAGGAACTACTGATGAATAATGAATATCGTCTTTATATTTATGCCTTTTTATCCCGTGTAATGAGCAATATCCCTGATCGTCGTTTTATCCATGATCTTAAAAGTAATGAATCGCTCTTAGAGATTATCGGTGAAGAGACCAAAGCCTGGATCGGCTCAACGGATATTGAAGTGCTCTACGATGAACTCAATACCGATTTCAGCTCGATGTTCATCCTGAATACCCAGCCGATGGAATCCTTTATTCTGGATGCAAAAAATGAGACATTGGTTGGATTGCAAAATCCGGTAATGGCATTTTATTTTAACCACGGGTTTGAAGTGAATATGGATCAGACCGAAATTATGGCGCCTGACCATCTTTCGATAGAGCTGGCTTTTATGCAGACGTTGGTTTATCGTGAAGAGGTAAAAGGGCAATTGGAGTTTTTGGATCAACATCTTATTCCGTGGGTTATTCCGTATATGATGGGGATGAAAAGTATGGCGGATACTCCGTTCTATCGTGATATTTGTGATTTTATCGTTGAATTTTTGAGTGCTGATATCGAGTATTTATCCCAAGGAGGGACGAATGGGTAATATGAATTTCGTCCAGAAAAGTAATCTCTTCAGCTATACAGCGACGCGATGCCTTCGTAATGAATATTTTCATAACGATTGCAAAATTTGTATCGATCTCTGTCCGAAGGGCGCTTTTCATCTCGTTCGTAACAAGCTGACCTTGTTTGAGAATGAATGTGTCGGATGTGCAGGATGTATCGGAAGCTGTCCTACTGAAGCATTTGAGATCGAAAGTTTCGATCCGAACGGTTTTGCAGCCGCGTATCAACATGTTAACGAACCGGTCCTCTCTTGCAAAATTTCTACCCCGTGCTTGGGCGTATTTGATGTTGAACATTATGCCGTTATGGCATTGCGAGCGAATAAAAGTGTTCAATGTGATGTGAGCCATTGCGAAGGGTGTGTCCTGAATGAAAACGGTATTTTAGGAGGATCCATTCGCGCTAAGATCGAAGAATCAAACCGGTTATTAGAACAAGTCGGGGTTGAACACCGTATAGAAGTGATTGATGTTAAAGAAGAAGAAGCCGATCGACGGGCACTTTTCCGCAAAGGATTTGATAAAATCAAAGAGTCGATTGTTACCGAATCACAGGCTCATATCGCGATGACAACTGCACACCACAAACTTCCCGACATGAAGATGCCGTTGAAACGTATACTGCTAAAAAATTCGCTTAAAGAGCGGATAGGAGCGATGGTAGAAACAACGTTTGAAGGGCCAAGTTCTCTATTTTTTAATAAACAAATTGATTTTCAAAGCTGTACCAACTGCGGTGATTGTACGCAGTTCTGCCCAACCGATGCGTTATTTCCCACTTCGGACAAGCAAGGGATCTATTTTGCTCAGGGCAAATGCATCGGATGCGGAATTTGTGAAGATATCTGTAAACCTAAAGCGATTAGTAAAAAAGAGGAATTTGATTTTGTGAGCATTGCGTTCGAGAGGGCGGAGCAACTGGTTCATTATGATATGGTAACGTGTCATGAATGCCGATGCCCTTTCCCTTATAAAGGGGGAGAGCCGATTTGCGATCGTTGTGAGAGCTATACTAAGCAATATAGTAATATGTTTACGATGGCGAAAGATCTGTAATTATTTCTTATCCATCGCTTCTTTAGCGCCTTTGATGGCGCCGTTCATTGCCGATTTGGCAACACTCCATGCCCGTACACCCATTGCTTTTGCTTCTTGAGCCGATTTGGAATTTAACAGTTTACTACCCTGCATCGTAACGCCCCGTTTAATTTTTGAGAGTCGGGTGCGTAATAGCTCTACCGTCTCTTTGGAGAGGTTGGTGAGTTCATCGGATTCGAAGTGAATATCGTTACTGATTCGTTCTAAACGTTCAATTATTAAAGGGGAATTCTTCCCTTTTAATGAATGTAGTACCTGAGTAAAGAGGGTATCGATACGATCAAGTTCGGTTTCAATGGTTTTGTACTCTTCGCGGTAGAGAGCCTTAACCTCTTCGGGGACATACAGAAGGTATTGATGGAATTTTTCGATTGATTTGATCAGAGCACTGCGGATACCCATCAGTGTTCCTTTGAAAATACTCTCTGCTTGATTAGGTGTTGCTTCTGCGATATTGATCGCACTTTGTAAGATACTCGCCAAAATGCGGCGGATACGGACAGCATTAAGGACATTGGCATTGAGTGTCTCAAAGGTGATCTCTTTGATGATCTCATGCAGGGTATCTTCAATGTCCGAGCCTTTTTCGAGAGTTGTAATTATGGCACTTTCTGTGATCTCTTCGAGAATATCAAGGAGGTCGACCGATTGAAGTTTGACTTGATGCAGTTTTTCGAGCATTTCATCAGAGTTTCCGATATGTTTTTCAAGGGCATTAAAGAGAGAGTATTTCAGCTGTTGCAACTCTTCGCTTTTACGTACGATTTGTCGCTCTATGCGCTCCTTTTGGGCGATGAGGTTTTCGAGTTCATCATGCAGGCCATACCCCTCTTCTTCTAGCATAGCACTGGCAAGTGTTTTAAGTTCTTGAAGGGAGAGCCCTTGTGTGGTCATAGACCATTCGGTATTGAGCGCATCCACTACGGAGGCGACTTTGGATTCAATATCGGTGCTTGTGAGGGTACGGTAACGGGTTTTGATATCACGTTTAAGAGTCTCTAAATTCATAAATATCCTTTATAACACCATTTTAATGTGCGGGTGCGCTTTGAGTGTTTCGTAAAAATAGGTGCGCTCATCTTCATTATGAACTAATAACTCTAAGTTCATGCTGATGTATTTTCCACTTTTACTGGTATTGGACGGATTGAGAGCATAGTTGCGTTCCATAAAAATTTCCATCGCTGCGATTTCAATTCCGGCTCGCTCATAGGCGACTATTTTATAGCACCATTTACATGGATATTCCAGTTCAAGCTTCTGGGGTAGTTCGTTGATAATTTCCACTTTTGCCTCCTGATTTGGTTTCAAGCTGGATGGGACCGATCACCATGCTTTTATCAATCGCTTTTAGCATATCGTAAATAGTGAGTAAGCCAATACTGGTACCTGTTAATGCTTCCATCTCCACACCCGTTTGTCCGCTGAGCTTTGCCGTAACGATCAGTTTAAATCCCGGAAGATCAGGGAGTTCTTCGATATCACAGTGTACTCCGCTGAGGTTCAGCGGATGGCACATCGGGATCAAATCAGAGGTTTTTTTGGTTCCCATAATTGCTGCAATTACGGCCGTTTGGAGGACGGGTCCTTTTTTTGCTGTTTGAGTGATAACCGCATCAAATGCACTTTGGCTCATAGTAATAAGCCCGCTGGCAACGGCAACGCGTGAAGTACTTGTTTTGTCTGAGACATCAACCATTTTCGGGCGGTCACGCTCATCGAGATGGGTTAAATTCATTAGGTTCTCTTTTGTTATTCTTTTTATTATTATAGCTTAGAGTTGTAAATCGGGGGTTGATTAAAAAATAATCATATTACGGATAAAAAATGGGTTATAGTTTTGTCATGAGATTTTGGTGGTACTAAAGGATAGTATGTAATTCCTGAATGCTCATAAAACCTCCTTCAAGATTCCTGAGGATTGCTCTGCGCTGATGAGTACAGTGCAGGGCAAGACTTTTAAATATAAAATCAAATTAAATAGTACGAAAGGGGACAAAGATGCAAAATTTAGTACGAAGTTACGCCGCAAATGCCCCGTTGATCGAAAAATTCATCCTTACATCTTTAGGTCGAGTCAGTTTAAAAACATTTAACGTACAGCTGGCTGAGCGTCTTTATAAAACATTTCCGAGTTTGGAACTCATCTATAAATGCGATGAGGGATTTGTCCAAAATTCACCCAATATTTATGCTGAGCGAGAAGAGGGACACCACGCCGGAATCGATCGTGCCTATTTGGTCGATGAAGTGGCTATCCAAAAAGGGTACCATGTCAGTGAACCCTATATCTCAACTGCAACCGGGCATTTGTGTATCACGGTTGTTTATGCAGTTTCGGATGGCTATCTATTTTTGGATTTTCGGGTAAGGAGTCTGTTAGAGAGATTTGATCTGATTGAGAAAAATGATGTATTTAAACGGATCAATCGCTCATCGTATGCGGTTATCGGCGGAGGATTACTCTTTTTTGGCATTTTTGTTGTGCTGTATGGTTTTTATACTTTTGGCGGGTATTTAGTCGCGAAAGAGCCGCTTAACATTGATGCTGTTTTCAAGCCTATTATCGCGTTGACGCTTGGACTTGCCGTTTACGATCTGGGGAAAACGATTTTCGAGCAGGAAGTATTACCGCGAACTCAGCATGTAAGCGATGCGTTTAATGCCAAAACACTGCTCAACTTTTCGGTATCGATTATTATCGCACTATTGATTGAGGCATTGTTAGTCGTCTTTAAAATTTCGATCCATAACTACAAAGATTTACCGTATGCATCGACACTCATTGCGGCATTGGCATTTTTGTTATTGGTGTTTGCCGTCTTTATTTATTTGGTCCGCAAAAGTGAGAAAGACCCGTGCAAAAAATGTGCGGAAGAATCCGTATCATGACCATGTAATGCAGGTGATTTCTGCCTGGGCTGCGAGTCTCATCGGCGGTCCCCAAAATCCGATACCGCTGTTGACATAAATATGGCGATTTGAGCCTAGCGGATAAAGTCCTTTGAGATAAGGCTGCGTGAGGCTGACGAGATAGTGAAACGGCCAAATTTGTCCTCCATGGGTGTGACCGCTCAAGATTAAAGAGGGGGTAAATCCTTCCAGATATTCTACGAATTTGGGTTGATGTGCCAAGAGAAGCGTTGGTATTTCTGGGGGAATGTTTCCCATCGCTTTTGTAATGTCCGGGAGATACGTGTCGGCACGAAATCCAAATAGATCATTCACTCCGGCAATGTAAAAATCGTTATTAATAGAAACAGCGCTGTTTTCCAATACATGGATGCCGAGTGTTTTTACATGTTCAACCGTGGCGTCGATAGCATGAAAATATTCATGATTTCCGACAACGTAATAGGTTCCAAATCGGCTTTTAAGATGGCGTAATTCATCGACAGAGTCTTGGATAATGGAAATATGCGCGTCGGATAAGTCTCCTGTTATCGCGATGAGGTCAGGGTTTAGATGATTGATCGCTGCAACGCTTGCGGCAACAAATTTTTTGTCGATGAGACCGCCGATATGCATATCGCTGATCTGAACAATCGTATAGGATTTTCCGCCGAAACGATTTTGTTTCACATCCACGAAATTGACAATAGGATCTTTAGACCCTTCCAAAACGGCCGCTCCTAAATAGGCACTTCCGAGACTCAAAAAACCAAGATCACTGGAACGTTTAAAAAAAGCCCGCTTTTCAGGATTAAAAGGGACAACTCTTTGCATAAGACGGAGTAGCTCGTAAAGAATCGTACTCATAAACAAGATAAATCCGACACCAATACTGAGTGAAAGGACAAAATAGATGTATTTTGGGGGACTGAGCAGATAACGGCTCGAGAGATAGCCGATAATGCTGATTATATTAATGATTAAGAAATATTTTAAGGCGATACGGGTTTGTAGTTTAATATGTAAATGGCAGACGACTCGAGTGTAGGTGAGATAATGAATCATCGCAAAAAAGAGTGTTGCGATCAGCGGAAATAAAATTTGTATACTCATAAAGTGATTGTAACTAAAGAAGGTTACGTTTTATCGATTTTTTGAATCGAAGCGCTCATATGCATCTTTATACTCGTGCGGATGGTTGAGATTGGCAAACGGCTCTTCATCACTAAATTCGACGTAAAGTGTCTTTGCATTAGAGAGGAGTTTCCCTAGTCGGTGATCCCCCTCAGCCAGCATCCGCTCAAATTCTTTCAAAAGAGATCGGTGATAGATTCCGCATAACGGATGGCTTCCTGTTTGTGTTTTGGCGATGACTGCATCTAACTCTCCACTGTCTGCATCGATTAATGTTTGAAATACACGTTCATCTATAAACGGAGTATCGACACTCAAAACCATAATCCGATCCTCGTCCAGCATTCTTAGCGCACTTACAAATCCCGCCGTAGGGGCATAGTCTACCTCTGCCGGATCGAGGATGAAGTTGGCATTAAAATCAAACTTATCGGCAGATTTCGTCGAGATATGGACACTTTGAAAAAGAGGCATAAGGCGTTCGTATTGAAACTCGCTCAGTGATGAGAATCCACCGAATGGGAGGAGTGATTTATCCTCTCCCATGCGAGAGCTTTTGCCACCTGCAAAAATAATGCACGGAAGTGAGAACATTATTGAGCAAACGCTGCTGTAAGAATTTTATCCATACTCGGAGTTGCCCCGTTTTGGAGGTATTGCAAAACAAGCGGAGAGAATTTATCGACCATAGACGCATCCATCCCTAACGCGGAAAATTGAGATCCGACGGTACCGGTAGCGAGTAATCCAGCCGGTGCGGCACCGAGAAGAGTTTTGGCTTGCGGTACTTGTTTGGTGAGCGCTGTGAAATCGCTCGGTTTCATATTGGCTTTGGCATCATTGATGATCGCCGCTGTTCCGCCGACCGCTTGTGTCGGAGTGACACCGAGGGTTGTCGTGATGTTTTTGATGAGTGGATTTGAGGTGAGTTTAGCATCGACGATCGGGGTGAGGGCTTGTGTTACCGGAGCCACCGTTTGCATTGCCGATCCGAAATCAAAAGCGCTTACTGTTTGTAAAGAGCCGAATAAAAGTAAAGTTGTGAGAGTGATTGAACGCATATTTATCTCCGAATAGTGTATGTTAGAGTATAGCTAATCCAAAATATAACGGTTATTATATTTTGAGGCTAGGTTATTTTACGATAAGAATGTTGGCGAATCGTAGTAATTTGAGAAATGTCGACAGTTATTAAATAACAAAAATAACTTAATTTTAGTTTTTTATACTAAAATGCTGCTATCTTCTCAGTGGAACATGAATGGCGACTATCTACGATCTCAAACCCGCATTTCAAAACTTTCTCCGTCCGATAGTCGGAGCTCTGGCAAACGCAGGGGCAATTCCGAATCAAATCACTTATGCGGCACTCTTCCTCTCTTTTATCGCGGGAAGTGCTGTTGCTCTCACCCACGGTGCACTTTGGACACTGCTCTCCATCCCTGCGGTGATGTTTGTGAGAATGGCGCTCAACGCGATCGACGGGATGCTCGCCAAAGAGCACGATATGAAAAGCGACGGGGGGGCGATGCTGAATGAAATGAGCGATGTCCTCTCGGATGCGGCGCTTTATCTCCCTTTTGCCCTGATTACGGGAGTCTCTGCCACATGGGTTGTACTGTTCGTCATTATAGCTATCCTCACCGAGATGGCGGGGGTACTGGGGGCACTCATCGGCGGAGTGAGACGCTATGATGGACCGATGGGAAAAAGCGATCGGGCATTTGTGATCGGTGCCCTCTCTCTGGCTCTTGGGCTGGGAGTTTTGCCCGATGGGTGGTTTGATCTCATTATGATCGTCGCGACCCTAATGGGAGCGTGGACGGTGCTTCGACGCTCTGTACGGGGATTAAAATCATGATAGAGACGATTACAACACTCTTTTCGGATAAAAGCGGGATCGTTTTACTGATTATTTTAGGGATATTGGCGTTTGCTACCCTCGTCGTATCGGTCATATTTCGTACCAAAACGTCCCAAGAGCTCAAAGACCGCGTCTACTCTTGGTGGATCATTATCGGCGCATTTATACTCGGCGCGATGCTCAACACCACCGTGGCGATGTTCTTTTTCGCCCTCATCAGCTATCTCGCCCTCAAAGAGTATTTCACCCTCATCCCGACCCGTCGGACGGATCGTCGGATTATCTTTTACGCCTACCTCTCCATCGTGTTTCAGTACTGGTTCGCGGGGGCGCAATGGTATGGAATGTTTATCATTTGGATACCCGTTTACCTCTTTTTGCTCCTCCCGTTTCGTCAGGTGCTCATCGGAGAGACGCAGGGATTTTTAGAGAACACGAGCCGTGTGCAGTGGGGGCTGATGATGTTCGTCTTTGGTCTCAGCCACCTCGCCTATATGATGACGCTCCCTGCCGTGGCGGGACATGATGTCGGGGGAAAAGAGCTGGTGCTCTATCTCGTCGTACTCACCGAACTCAATGATGTATTACAATATCTATGGGGCAAGGCTCTGGGCAAACATAAAATCGTCCCGAAAGTAAGCCCCAACAAAACCGTCGAGGGGTTCGTGGGGGCATTTATCACCCTCAGCGCTCTCGCGGTGGCATTTTCGTTTCTCACCCCATTTACGACGCTTCAAGCGCTCGCGGCGGGGATGCTCATCAGCGGCGCGGGGTTCGTCGGCGATGTCGTCATCTCGATGGTCAAACGGGACATCGGGGTAAAAGATTCGGGGCATCTATTGCCGGGGCATGGGGGGATACTTGATCGTGTCGATAGTCTCACTTATACTGCACCGCTCTTTTTCCATTTCACCTACTATCTCTACTATTAGGATGATGAGATGCTAAAATGGCTCTTTTTCGCCCTCATCGTCCGTCCTACGGTATTGCTGATCTTTGGAGTGCACGTGCGGGGACGCGAACACCTCAGTCACGATAAACCCTGCATTATCGTCGCCAACCACAACAGCCATCTCGATACTCTTGTCCTCATGAGCCTCTTTCCCCTACGCAAAATCCACCGCATCCGCCCCGTCGCGGCGGCGGATTATTTTATGAAAAACCGCCTCATCGCGTGGTTCTCGACCCAGTTCATCGGGATTATCCCGCTTAGCCGAAAGGTAGAGAAATCGCACACCCATCCCCTCGAATCAGTGCGTCAAGCCCTCGAAGCGGGAGATAGCATCATCCTCTTCCCCGAGGGGAGTCGCGGTGAAGCGGAGCAGATGAGCAAATTCAAATCGGGGGTCGCCCATTTGGCTAAAATGGTTCCCCATATCAGCGTTGTCCCGATCTATCTCGGCGGTGCGGGAAAAGTACTCCCCAAAGGGGAAGCGTTACTCGTCCCCTTTATCATCGATGTTTATATCAATGAGCCGATGATGATCGGCGAGGAAGATACCCAAGCGTTTACGGAGCGGTTGGAAGAGGTTATTAAAAAGGCGGGGGAGAGGGATGTATGATAACAGTAAAAACACGAAATAGAAATTTTTTGTGGTACTTCCGAATAGTAAAAATTTTGTTTCTACTTATCAGTCCATTGCCTATACAGGCGGAACAAGCAAAGCCTGGACAAGAGATGGAATGCGCGCACACATCAAGTTATGATGTAAATATCATAAAAGAAAAGGCTATTTCCACTCTTGTGAAAAGTGATATTTTTAAGGAATTTTCAAAAATATACCCAAAAAATACTAAGTTCGCGTTTCCGTTGGAAATGGTAACAGTTCAAGATACTAAAAAGTGTGTTGTGCAAATTACTGTGTATATAGATGAAAATGATCATTATTCATTAGTTGCAGATTTTTTAGTTAATGGTGAAATACCTGTAAACATTTCAGAATAATTTCAGCAAATCATCCGTAATATGTCTATATGTTTAAGTTTTTAGGATTATAGTTATGAAAACCATCGATATCCATACCCACCTCCTCAGCAGTGATGTTGCGTTTGATCGTTTTTACGACAAATTGGCATTGCGTTTTTTCGCCAAAAAGTTCGGAATGAACCCAAAAGCGCTCGTGAACGATCCCTACGGCGAATACACCCGCGCGCTGGTCGAATCGGTCAGAGGTTCACAGCATATTGAGAAAATCGTCCTCTTCGGTGTCGATGCACGAGTTGATGAAGAGGGAGCAATTCTTCACAAAGACATCACCGTGTGTGCGACTAACGAGGACGTAGCGGCGTTGTACCGAGGGAACGAGGATGTCATCATCCCCTTTTTCTCCATAAACCCCAAACGCCCCGATGCCCTCGATCTCATCGACCGCTACGCCGATGCGGGATTTGCGGGAGCAAAGTTTTTGCAAAACTACTGGGGGGTCGATACCCGCGAAGCGCGTTACCGTCCCTATTTCGACAAACTCGCACAGCGCGGTCTGCCGCTGATCGTCCATGTGGGGAGTGAGAGCAGTGTTCACTCTTTTAAATCGTGCGAGAGTATCGAGATGCTGGATCAACCGCTCGAAGCGGGGGTTCAGGTGATCTGCGCCCACATGGCACTCACGTATGAGCCGCGCCAAATATTCAAAGCCCTCTCCAAAAATCCGAAACATTTTAACGACGAGTATTACATCCTCATCGATATGCTCAAGCGTTATCCGAATCTCTATGCCGACATCAGCGCCCTCCTCACCCCCGTGAGGGCAAAAGTATTGCGCCATCTGAGCAGACAGAGCGACATCCATCATAAACTCCTCTTTGGAACCGATTTCCCCGTACCCTTTAGCACGATGTTCAACAGCTACGATCTCCCCTATCGTAAACGTTTTATCCTCTCCCGCGAAGCGAACCCGTTTGATCGCTATGCCAAAGCGATTTTAGAGTATTTCCCCGCAAGCAATCCAATTTATACCAATTACACCAAGATTTTAGGAACAGCCGCATGAAAACCAATTATACCGATGTACTTCCACCCGAATGGAAACCGATGTCCGATATTTTTACCGCGTTGGGGGATGAACACCGCCAGCGGATGTTGATGTTGTTTGAGCCTGATGAGCGGCTTACTGCCGGACAGATTTCAGATGCTTCGACGCTCGCACGTACAACCGTATCTCACCACCTAAAAATTTTACGTCAGGCTGAGGTGCTGTTGAGTGAGAAAAAAGGGAAAGAGGTGTGGTTTTGGATTAATAAACCGTTACTCGAAAAGACGTTCGGGAATGTACTCACTTATTTGCAAGGGAAAACTAATGATTAAAGCGATTTTATATGTGATCGTCCGCTTTTTATTTCGGGTGAAGGTGGTCGGAGCGTTCCGGCGCGAAGAGAACCATACGGTTATCATCGCCAACCATCAGTCGTTTTTAGACGGGCTGATTTTAGGGCTATTTCTCCCGATATCTCCCGTATTTGTGGTTAATACCGCAATCGCTAAACGTCCGCTTGTACGGATGTTCCTCTCTCTGGGCGAGTATCTCGTCGTCGATCCTGCCAATCCGATGGCGATCAAACAGATTATCCGTCTCGTCGAGAGCGGTCGGCCTGTCGTCATTTTCCCTGAGGGGCGGATTACCACGACGGGAAGCCTGATGAAGATTTATGAGGGTTCGGCATTCGTGACGGTCAAAACCGAAGCGACGATTCACCCCGTGATTATCGAGGGAGCGACGTTCAGTACTCTATCGCGTATGGGAAGTGATCATCCGACCCGCTGGTTCCCGCAAATCACCCTCACCTATTGCACTCCGACACGTTTGAGTATCAGCGAAGGGGGGAGTAGCCATGAGAGACGGACTAAAGCGGGTGAAGCGATGCGGTCGTTGCTGCAAAAATGTCTTTTCGAGTCACGCCGACCTAACGATCTGTATGGAGCATTTCTCGATGCTGTATCGGTGTACGGTGCTTCACGTCAAATTATCGAAGACACGAAACAGATTGAATACACCTATCGTCAGCTCCTCACGATGACTTTAGGGATGGGACGATTGATCTCACGTCACAGTATTACAGGTGAGGCGATTGGAGTGTTGATGCCGACTGCCGTACCGACGTTGGCCCTGATTTTAGGACTTAGTGCCCAAGGGCGAACCCCCGCGATGCTCAACTTTACCGCCGGAGTAGATGGATTGCAAAGCGCGTGTGAGGGAGCCATGATCAAAACAATCATCACCTCTAAAGCGTTTGTGGAGCAAGCGAAACTCGAACTAAAATTGGGTGCATTGAAAAATGTCCGTATCCTCTATCTCGAAGATCTCAAA
This sequence comes from Sulfuricurvum sp., assembly GCF_028713855.1. Classification (GTDB taxonomy): domain Bacteria; phylum Campylobacterota; class Campylobacteria; order Campylobacterales; family Sulfurimonadaceae; genus Sulfuricurvum. The sequence continues at coordinate 158,130 of NZ_JAQTNN010000006.1, read as the reverse complement.
GAGGAGATGGGATTCATGGATAAGTTCTGGTTGATGGGGTACGCACGCTATTTTCCCAATTGTGTACGGGTAAAATCTGATCCTGCATCACCGTGTGTTATTCTTTTTACCTCAGGCTCGGAGGGAAAACCCAAAGGGGTGGTACTCTCGCATGAGGCGATCTTGGCAAACGTCGCTCAAATCCGCGCCATCGTCGATTTTTCGACCGAGGATAAGGTGCTTAACGCTCTCCCGATTTTCCACTCCTTCGGACTTACGGCAGGAACACTTTTGCCGATTTTGGGCGGGATACGACTCTTTTTATACCCTTCACCTCTGCACTATCGGGTTATCCCTGAGATCGCGTATGACCGATCATGTACGATACTCTTCGGAACCAGTACCTTTTTAAATAACTACGCCAAACATGCCCATCCGTACGATTTCTATCGTTTACGTTACGTTGTTGCAGGGGCGGAGAAACTCTCCGAGAGTGTCAAAGAGTTGTGGTTTGAGAAATTCGGGATACGGATTTTCGAGGGGTACGGGGCGACGGAAACGGCTCCCGTTATTGCTGTCAATACTCCGATGGCGTACCGCAGCGGCAGTGTGGGGCAGATTTTACCGGGGATTGAGACGAAACTCATTCCTGTGCCGGGTATTGATGCAGGGGGAATTTTGCACGTCAAAGGTGCCAACGTCATGAGCGGCTATTTGCGCTCGGAGCGTCCCGGATACTTAGAAAAACCTGTCTCTGATGCCGGAGCGGGGTGGTACGATACGGGAGATATCGTCACGATCGATGAGCAAGGGTTTGTCCGTATTGCGGGGCGGGTAAAACGATTTGCCAAAATTGCAGGGGAGATGATCTCGCTCGAATCGGTCGAAAAGCTCGCATTTACGACCTCTCCCGCACACTTTCATGCAGTTTCATCTGTGAGTGATGAGAGTCGAGGGGAAGCGATCGTCCTCTTTACCACTGATAAAGAGCTTAAACGCGATAACCTCCAACAAAGTGCCCGTTCCGGCGGGTATCCCGAAATCGCCGTACCTAAAAAAATTGTTTATATTGAAGTGATTCCCGTGCTCGGTACCGGTAAAACCGACTATGTTACCTTAAAATCGATGGCGGCAGAGGCATGAGCAGTCCACTCTATCTCCTTAAAACACACCGCTTTGCGCCCCTGTTCGGAACGCAATTTTTAGGGGCGTTTAACGACAACCTCTTTAAAAATACCCTCGCAGTATTACTGACCTTTCAAGCCGCCGAGTGGACATCGATTTCGTCAGCACTTCTCGCTCCGTTGATCGGGGCGGTATTTATCCTCCCGTTTTTCCTCTTTTCGGGATTGGCAGGGGAGTTGGCCGATAAATTCGACAAAGCACGCCTTGCGCGTATCGTCAAAGTGTGGGAAATATTTTTGATGGTGATTGCTACGGCGGGATTTGCAACCCATTCGTTTATCACCCTCATGATCGTCGTGTTTGGGATGGGGATGCACTCGACGCTGTTTGGTCCTATCAAATACTCGATCATTCCTCAGCACATGGGGGAAAATGAGCTGGTCAGCGCCAACGCTCTCGTCGAATCGGGGACATTTGCCGCGATTTTACTGGGGACGCTAATCGGAGGGGTACTGTCGGGAATAGAAAACGGCGGTGTGATTGCCGGAGTTGCCTCCATCGCGGTAGCCATCATCGGGTACGGTTTCAGCCGCTATATCCCCGCGGCTCCCTCTCTTTCTCCTGAGATGGCTTTTTCAATCAATATCTTTTCTCAAACGCTCAATACCCTTCGCTTGGCGTACCAAAATCGGATGGTATTCCTCGCGATCCTCGCGATATCATGGTTTTGGCTTTATGGCGCGTTGCTCCTCTCGCAGTTTCCCTCATTCGTTCAATCGGTATTGATGGGAGATGAGACGACGGTGACCGTGTTACTGAGTCTTTTTACCGTCGGTATCGGGGCAGGGTCTATCCTTTGTGAACGGCTAAGTCACCACGCTATTCGCCCTTCCTTGATTGTGGTCGGGGCTATTGGAATGGGGCTGTCTGGAATCGATTTTGCCCTCACTGCACAACACTTCAGCTCGGTAGGAACACTTTACACAAACCCTCAGTTCTTTCATATCCTTTTTGATTTAACCCTTGTTGGGGTGTTCGGCGGACTCTACAGTGTTCCGCTCTATGCTCTGATGCAAGGACGAAGTGACCCCTATTCACGCTCCCGTATCATCGCCGCTAACAATGTTCTCAATGCCATTTTTATGGTAGCAGGGGCGGTTGTGACAATGGTATTGTTGGGGGATGGTTGGAAAATCCCCGATATTTTTCTTCTCATTGCTGTTGCAACCTTACTTGTCGCAGGGATCATCGCACGTATAATCCACACAAAGGCAAAAAATGAAGTATAGAATCCTCATCCTCTCAATCATCCTAACTGCTTTTAGCCTCGTACACGCCGAAACAGATTTGGAACAACTGGTCAATACCGCACGTCAAAACGATGCCGTTGAGGTAGAAAATCTTATCCACCGTTCCCTCGATTTACGTGAAAAGATTCTCCCGTTTATGGACGAAGCCGACACATCGATTAATGCACATCAGGGAGCTCTTCCTTCGACTCTTTCGGTGAAAATTGCTAAATCAATCCACGAAGCCGATGCTGTGCGAACCAGCTTGTTCCCTTATGCTTTGCGCTACCGTAATGCACTGTACCGTACGGATGAAACATTGGGTGATCGTGACCGTATCGAATCGATTGTGATTTCGATGGCGGCAGCTCTCACTCTCTATGATAATGCCCGATTTATGGAGGATCATTTTCACGATAAAAGCGAGCTCCGTGCTAAACTCAATGAAGCCTATCCCGAATACGGAGTGAACGAGAATTTTTATAAAGACTCTTTAATGAGAGCAAATGCACTCACTTATCGCTCTACTATGCTTGATGCCATCCGCTTTTTTGAGGAAAATCGTAAAACGATTGCACTCTACATCGCGCAAGGCGATCCGTCGATCCGCTATCTGTATGATTATATTGACCATTCACCGATGCGCGCGACATTGGGCGGAGACAATGCGTTTAAAGAGATTGCCGATCAGGTTGGCGTACTCGTCTCCCGTACCGCTGAACTGCCACTTTCAACCGTTGAAAAACTCAAATTCACGTTTTCGAAAGTAGTGGGAAATACGATGGGGATGGTACGATGGCGTAACGGAAAATTACGTGAAGACAAAGGGTTTCTCGACGATTTTTCGGCACAGCTCAAACCCGGAGACGTATTACTGGAGAAGACACCGTTTGCTCTGACGGATAAGACGATCCCGGGACATTTCGGTCATGCGGCACTCTACATCGGAACGTATGAACAGCTTCGCGATCTGGGAGCATTGAACGAGCCGTTTATTAAACGTCATCTCGATGAGATCAAAGAGGGTAAAGTGATCCTCGAAGCGCTTCGCGAAGGGGTAGTGCTTAACAGCGTTGAGCATTTTATGAATATCGATGACGTTGCAGTACTGCGTCCGAGTCATTTGTCTCCCGATGAGATACGCGGTTCTCTCGATCTCGCACTGAGCAATTACGGTAAAAAATACGACTTTGATTTCAATGTCAACACTACCGAGACAATCGTTTGCTCTGAACTCGTCTATGTCGCCTATCCGCAAATCGATTTTATGACGAAGAAGGTATTGACGAGCTTTACGATATCGCCGGACGATATCGCCAAAATGGCTTCGGGAAGTGCCAATGCCCCTTTGGAATTGACGTTTTTTGCGCATGATGGTAAAAAGGTGTACGCCAAAGGGGAGAATGATGAAGGGGAAAAGCTCTATCAAACCCTTGTAGGGATTGATAATAAATATCGTTAAAATAATCGGTTGCTTCTTCTGTCAGTGCTCTTTTTGAAACCGATCGATTCGATATTGAGCCAAAGGGTGATCGGCGAGATAGCGCATAACGCTTGTATTGCTTTCGTTTGTATCTTGCATCAGACGGGTCATGATAGTGGCAAAGTATTTATGCTCAATATGGTTGCGCTGCATCATCTCATAGGAGTAATCATCCGCTTCAAGTTCCATATTTCGGGAATAACTGCTCTCTACCAGCATGGTCGGCAACAGTGCAAAGGCGGAGCTTGCCGCCGTCACGTCACCGGTAATCGAACTGAGCAAAAGATAAAAAGCGGTGTCTTGTAATACGGTTTGCAGGGCATGGCGCTTTTGAACATGGCCGAGTTCATGGAAGAAAATGCCCAATAGCTCTTTGTCGTCTTTTGCCATTGCGATCAGATCGTCCGTAAAAACGATAGAACCATCGGGAAGGGCGAAAGCGTTAGCCCCTATTTTTCCACCTGAACGAAAGAGTATATGTACCTTCGGCCACTCCTGCGTGGCATCGACGTAGTGTAAAAAATAATCTCGCAGGGCATTTTGCCGCGCTAGAGGAAGGGCAGAGGGTTTAAGCAGGGTCTTGTCGAGAGTGGCTAAGGTACTTGCATCGAGTCGATAGACCATAGCAGCCGGAAGTTTTTGTGCCGTTTCTTTTGCGAGGAGAGGCAAAGCGAATACGATAAAGAGATAGGAAAAGAGTGCCGTGATAGCAATGGCGGCTAACAGATAACGTATTTTCGACTCCAAAAAATGGAGCAGACTACTTGAACGGTCTCGTCCCATACGTTTTAAGAGATTATCGATTGTGTCATTCTCTTGCGTTTCGCATACACGGCTGTCGGGCAGGTAGATCGATCGCGGCATATTTCCAAGACGCGGCGAAAAAGTGATGGCTGCGAGATCGTATGTATTACTGCCGTGTTCACTTTCGATAAAAAGCGTCGTCTCATCAAAGCGAAGCGTCGCCTCTAATCTAGAGGAGCTGCGAGAATCGTAAATCCAAGCGTGCATCAAAATCCGACATCTACATCTAAAAAGTCGCTGAACTCTTCGCCGACGGCTTTGACTTGCTCACTCTGTGCGGCGATATGAGTGTCAAGATTGAGGGCATAGACACTTATACAGCTGAGTTTGTATTTGACGGCTCGCACTTTTGCCCAAGGGATGAAAATGCCGAGGGTGAGGAATATAAAAATCGTATTGGTGAGATAGATCCACATCAGTTTCCAATAACTGATCTGCGATGAAAAGCGCATATAGTTGAGTTTGAGGTTATTAAATATGTAATTGGTCAAACGGGTGTTGATATAGGTCATAACCACCAGTGAGAAAAGAATAATAACACCATAAACTATGGCGATAAAAGCCAGCGCGAATGCTATTGTTTTAGGGTCTTTTTTGACATCGCTTTTAGGCTGCGTCGGTGTCGGCTGCTGTGCTTGTTGCGGCAGATTTTCTATCTGAATCGATTGCGGCTGGGGTTCGATATAGTGAAGTTTGTGTGTCTGTTGTTCGAATTTTTCCGTAAACCCTTTTTTAAACCCATCTACAAAATTCCGGGTATGTTGTGAACCGATGAGAAACCCTATCAGAATGAAAAAGAGGATGACTCCGAGTAATGCCTTATAGTAGGTAAAAAAGAACTCTTTGCTGCCGCCGTCAAACGAGAAAGCGCTCTTTCCGAAGCGGGTACGGTTGGCAAAATAGTGCTTTTGTTTGTATGCCGCATAAGGATAGGCGAGCCAAAGCGTAAATATCGATGCTATGGGAAGTATCACATACAGTCCGAACATTTCGCCAACGTCCCCTTTGAAATCGAAACGGATCTGGCGATAACTGGAGTTTCGCATATTAAACTGCGTCGCTTTTAAAATCAGCCAAGGCAAGGCAGCAAAAATACCCAAAAACAGTATTCCGGCTACTGCCGGAGCAGCGCCGGAGAGTACATTGTAAAGAACAAACAGCCCTACAACAAGCAGCCGTCCCTTTAGGATCTGCATCGGTGATGCGTGGTAGTCGAAACTGCTTTGCGCCAAGATTGTATTGCCGTAAAAGTACCGTTTGTTGCGTACTTTTGCCCACGCCGAGTAGATACCCAGCGTTAGGATACTCAGTGCTAGATTGACAAAATATATTTTGGCATATTCCGTCCCCGTTCCTGTAAAAATGATGGGCTGTTTTATCTGATGCCCCTTTGGAAGTGCTGCTGCGATAGTTGTATTGCCCGTTTCTATACTCACTCTGTTCTGCCTTACTTATACTGGGGATAGGGGTTTCGATGTTCAATATAATAGTTTATATTATTGCATAACATTTAATAATTAGCAATATTTAGTATGATTTTCTATAGGTTATTGGTGACATTACGGGTAAAATAATAGGCACCTGATGTAAAATTTTGGAATAAGAAAGAAGAAGACAGAGACACAATTATGAAATGGGAAGATTTAAAACGAAGTACGAATGTCGAAGATTTACGTTCTCAGGGGTCTGGAGGACGGATGAATCTCGGCAGCGGAAGAGGGGCGAATTTGCTCATTCCGATTATCCGTTTTTTGATGGGAACCACTATCGGGCGGATTGTTTTGGTTATAGGGATTGTGGCGTATTTTATGGGATACAATCCTCTCGCTTTGCTCGATACGCAAAGCCATACTCGGACTAACACGGTTGTTAGTCAATCGGATGATGATCGCAGTGCACAGTTTGTAGCCGCTGTTTTAGGGCAAACGGAAGAGGTTTGGACAAAGATGTTTGAACAAAAAGGGCTAACGTATCCCAAACCGAAGTTAGTACTGTTTCGCGGAAGTGTAAAGAGCGGCTGCGGATATGCCGATGCTCAGGTGGGACCGTTTTACTGTCCTGTGGATCAAAAAGTGTATCTGGATCTGAGCTTTTTCGATGAGCTAGCCCAACGTCACAATGCCCCCGGAGATTTCGCTCAAGCGTACGTAATCGCCCATGAGATCGGACACCATATCCAAAATCAGCTCGGGATACTCGATAAGGCACACAGCGCCCAAGAAAGATCAAACAAGACCAAAGGGAATGCCCTACAGGTAAAAGTGGAACTTCAAGCCGATTGCTACGCCGGAGTGTGGGCATACCACACCCAAAAAGAGAGAGCGGTACTCGAAGAGGGAGACATCGAAGAGGCTCTCAACGCCGCCAGTCAGATCGGCGATGACACTCTCCAAAAGCAGGCGCAGGGGTATGTCGTTCCGGATGCATTTACTCACGGAACATCGGCGATGCGGATGGAGTGGTTTAAACGGGGATTCGATAAAGGGACATTGGAAGCGTGTAATACGGGGGTATAACCAAAAAAAGATATATATTTTGGAGAAGTAAAACTTTATAAAAACCTAGAATTATCACTAAAGCGTCTCTTGTGTTATAATTATCCATCAATGCAATCTGAAATGAGGAAAAAATGACCGCTGATTTAGAATCAAAACTCCAACAGCTTCGATCCCGTTTTAGTGCAGATGGGTTTGTCATTATCGGTGTAAGCGGCAGTTATGCACGAGGTGAAGAGACAGCTAAAAGCGATTTGGATTTGCTCTATGAGATCCCAAATCCTGCCGAGTTTGCCGAACGTAACGGCGGTTTCGGTTCTTTTAGTAAAATCTTAGAGATAAAATGTGAAATTGAAAAAGAGATTGCCCTCCCCGTCGATTTGATCTCACTCACTTCTCTAAATGAGATAGGTCAAAAATATATTTTGAGAGATATGAAACGTGTCAGTTGATTCGATTCGCGCAAAGGCGGAGTTTATCCTCAAAATGCTCGCTAATATTCAAACGATTATCGTTCGTCATAATGGAATCGTCGCCGCATTATCCGATGAAATCGAAGCACGACCCGCTATGTTGATGGCATGGCTGCAAATCGGAGAAACCCTCAACAAAATAGACACCGATGTTTTAGCGCAGTTTGGTTTGGAAACAGACGCAAAAGGGAGCTATGACGTACGTAACTTTATCGCGCATGATTATATGGGGGTTGATCTCGGACTTGTTGAAATGATTACACGAAATCACCTTCCGGTTTTACATGAAAAAATCAACCGTATGTTGGATGAATGCAATACGGGAGTATAACCCCGAAGAAAGAGGTTATTTGATCGTAGCAGGATCGGTAATATATCCCGTAATCGCCGAAGCTGCGGCAACGGCAGAGTTGGCGAGATAGACTTTTGATGAGCGTGAACCCATGCGTCCGACGAAGTTACGGTTGGTTGTCGCGACTGCCACTTCGTTATCACCCAATATTCCCATATAGCCGCCCAAACAGGCACCGCAGGTCGGGTTAGAGACAACGCCGCCCGCATCGATGATAATATCCATATATCCGAGTTTGGTGGCTTCACGTGCGATACGCTGTGTTCCCGGAGTGACGATCAAACGGACGTCCGGATGGACACGTTTGCCCTCTAGGATTTCAGCGGCGATTTTAAGATCACTCAAACGACCATTTGTACAGCTTCCGATGAATGCCTGATCGATTTTGATGTTATCGCTGACCGCTTGGGTTAGGCTGTGCCCGTTGGATGGCAAGAATGGATAAGCAATGACCGGTTCGAGGTTAGCTACATCGATTTCCAATACTTGGACATAGGTTGCATCCTCGTCGGAATAGTGGATTTTCGGCTCACGTGCGAGAGGTTTATCGGCTAGGAACTCTGCCGTGATCTCATCATACGCGACGATACCGCTTTTTGCTCCCGCTTCGATCGCCATGTTGCACATACTGAAACGATCATCCATTGTGAGGTAGGGGATCGTGCTTCCGACGAATTCGAGAGTGCGGTAAAGTGCTCCGTCAACCCCGATCATACGGATAACTTCGAGGATAATATCTTTTCCTGTGGTGTAAGTTCCCGGTTTTCCGCTCAATACTACTTTGATAGATTCAGGGACTTTGAACCAGTTTCCTCCTGTTACCATCGCGAATGCGAGGTCAGTTGAACCCATCCCTGTAGAAAATGCTCCGAGCGCTCCATGGGTACAGGTGTGCGAATCAGCACCGATGATGACATCTCCCGGAACGACCAACCCTTTTTCAGGGAGCAATGCGTGTTCGATCCCCATGTCTTTTTCATCAAAAAAGTTTTTCATCTGATATTTTTTAGCAAAATCACGGCTGATGCGCGCTTGGTTCGCGGATGCGATATCTTTGGCAGGGATGAAGTGATCCAAAACGATCGAGAACCCATCGGGATTGGCAAGGCAGGTCGCGCCCGAGTCTTCGAATGCTTTGATTGAGATCGGGGTGGTGATGTCGTTTCCGATGACCATGTCAATCGGTGAACGGACGATTTCACCGGCATAAACAGTACGTCCGACGTGCTCGGAGAAGATTTTTTCAGTAATGGTTTGGCGCATAAGAGTTACCTTTTAAGGGTCTAAATAATGGCGCGATTATACCATAGTGAGTCTTATCGTTTTCGGATATAGTTGATCTTTGATTGGGGGGTTTGAAATATATAGTATATTTCTGTAAGATGGGTGTATTAAAATAAAAGGAGTAGTTATGCGTAATTTTTCGCCATCTTTTAGAATTTGGCATTGGCTCAATGCAATCGCTATGTTCGGATTACTGATCACGGTTGTGTTACGAGAAAGTGTGATGCACAAAAACAATATCGGGGTGATTGTTCAAACCAAAGTAGCTGAACTAGGAACCGTTATTACGGATGAACAGGCGGTTATGATTGGAAAAGCGGTGCGTTCACCGATGTGGGATTGGCATATTTATCTGGGAATTGCAGTGGCAGTTTTGTTGCTGGTACGGTTGGCCATGGTCTTTAAAAACGGATTCGGATTTGATGATAATCCGCAGATGCAAAAGGTATATCGCCTTTATAAGGCTGTTTATGTACTCTTGGCGGGGATGTCGATTAGCGGTTTAATCTTGTACCTCAAGCTTGCAGGGGGGGCCAAAGAGAACATCGAGATGGTGCATCAATATGTTGGATGGGGGCTTTTTGCATTTATAGCCGTTCATATTATCGGCGTTGTATTGGCTGAAAAGACAGATCAAAGCGGTTTGGTTTCGCGGATGATCAACGGAAAGTAAAATCGCTTTAGGATTCGTGAATATCTTTAAATGTTTCACGAATCGCGATAAATTCATCCAAATGCTCAAAAAAGATATCGATAAGTTTGGGATCGAAGTGTTGTGCCCGTTCCTCTTTGAAGAGGGTGAAAATACGCTCATCATCCCACGCTTTTTTGTAAACACGGTCGCTTCCGAGTGCATCGAACACATCGGCTAACGCTGTGATTCGTCCGTAAATATGGATCTCTTCACCGCTTAGTCTTCGTGGATAGCCGCTTCCGTTCCATTTCTCATGATGTTCATACGCGACGATCGCTGCAGCTTGGAGCAATGTTCTGTTTGAGTGTTTGAGCATCTCGTATCCGAGAGAGGCATGCGTATCCATGATACGCCGTTCTTCTTCATCGAAGCGTCCCGGCTTATTTAAAACGGCATCCGGGATAGCCACTTTTCCAATATCATGCATCGGAGAAGCTTGTTTGAGCATTTCCGCTTCTTCGTCGCTGAGCCCATAATAGAGGGCTAGGAGTTTCGAATATTCGGCAACCCTTTTGACGTGATTTCCTGTCTCTTTTGAGCGGCTTTCCCCGATAGAACCCATCGTAAAGACAACTTCCCTTTGGGTTTCTTCAATCTCTTGGTTAAGCCCGGTGATTTCGTTTAAGGCGTGATCCATCCCGCTGATCATAGTATTGAACGATCGTGAAAGCTCTCCGATTTCATCGTCTCGTTTGATGTGTACTTGCTGGGTGTAGTCGCGCGTACGGGTAATTTTCTTAGCCGTGTTGGAGAGGGTAATGATCGGTTTGATCAAATGCGTCGCAATGAAATAAGCGGCCAGTGCAATAAAAACCGCACCGCCGAGCAAGAAGAGGATAAACCATAGTTCGTATTTGTATAAGAGACGATACGCAAATTCTTTTTGCTCTTCCAATATGACGGTGAGTTGAGGAGCATTTTTAAGTGCTTTGGAGACTTTGAGCGAATCCTGAAAAAGAGAAGGGCGTAGTGATGTCGTTCCATCGGCATGGCGAATATAATAATGTCTTTGTTGGGTATTGGCAAAAAAGCGTTGAAAGTTTTCTACCGGATAACGTACTTGGAGTGTTCCGATCGGTTGGGTCGAGAATGTGGAATAGACGTTAACCCTCAAAAAAGCTTTGAAACGGTTTGTCTTTCCAATCGTACTAAAATCGCTGGAGGCAATAATCTTTCCTTGAGTGTCGGTAAGATAAAAATCCCCCTCCATTTTGAGATCGTTTTTTTTCGAGAGCAGGGTATTGCTGATACGCCGATCTAAATCTTGGGTGTAAACATCGTTCATGATGTCCGATTTTGCCAGGAATGTCATATCGTTGTGCAACGTTAGCAGATGCTGATCGATTCGCTCAACACTCAAGTGAAGCTGTGTGTTCATCTCCTGCGTAACGGCATCGTAGAGTTCCTGACGAAACGAATTTCCGACGAGAAACATGGTGAGCGCGTAGGGGATCAGACTAACAGCTAAAAAAAGAAGAATGGTTTTGAGTTTAAAACTCATAAATAACCTTTACATTCGAATCAACCATGGCTGAAGGGATATAGCTGATGGCTCCTTCGACATTTTGAACAAATGCTTTGATGGACTCGTGAGAAGGTTGGGTAATCGGAGGGGTGATCCCTTGGAAATGTTGTTTTACCCAATAGGTATTTAAATGGTCGCGATCCATTTTTAAAATTTCATTTTCAAAGGTGACACGGGAGATATCTTGCCCGAGCAGATTAACGGGAATGATTTTTTGATTTCCGATGGCATGGCGTTTCATCAAAAAAATATCCCGTATTTGCTGGGGTGTGATTTCCGAAAGGGTGACTTTTTTAGAGACCACGATACTGAATTCAGATGCGTTGAAACTTTCGAAAAGCAAGCAAATCAGTATAAATTTTTTCATCAAAACAAGACCGAAAAGGAGAGTAAAGTGCGGTTTTCATTCTCTTGAGAATGCCACTGATATTCCCCTTTGATAGAGATAGGATAGATGGGACGGTAGCTGTAGCCGAAAATGCCAATGTGGTCTCGATAGTCGCGATGCTGATCATCGTAATACTCGTAACGCCCTACGATAGCGTGCTCGTTTGAAAAATGGTAGACGCTTTGAAGATATCCGCTGAGGGTAACGTCGCTTTTTGAATTTTGATAGTTGGTTTTAGCTGCGATGGCTTCGGCGCTTAGCAGGAGAGAACCGTTATCGTATTTTGCATTTCCTTGCAAAAACTGCGTTTTTTCATCCGATTTTAATGCGATAAATTCCCCGATGCTTCCCCCGAAACTCGTCTCCATGGAGAGCTCATGCTCGAGTGATAATCCGTAAAAATGGGTGTTGGGAATATTAATATACTCCTCATCCATATCGTGGGTTGCTTGGCCGAAGAGATGATAACGGGTTGTACCGCTTTGAGGCAGGTAGCCGTTCATGTCGATACCGGTCAAAAATTTTGGGAATAAAATAGTACTGTAAAGAGGATTGGATGTGGTGTCTCGTAAGACATTAATCGGTTCAAGATTCCAATATCCTATCGGAGCTATTTGTTTTCCCAAACGAAAATTAAAGGTGTCGGATAACCAGATATCCCCGTATAAACGTTCAATATGAAATTTTTGACTCCCTCCTTCATCACCGTCGGTAATATTTTTATGATAAAAACCGATCGCTTCGAGTTCAGCCAAATATGAAAAATTGGACCCGATATTACCGTATGCCATAACGGCGACATCATCAATAGTAACGGTGTCAACTTGTTGATCGGATGCAAACTCAGTGGAGATATAGCCGCCTGCCGTCAAAGAATCATGGAGATTAAATCCATGACCGAATTCGTATGGGGCTGCATGGACCGATGAGGTTAAAACTACGAGATAGAGGGCTAAAAATCTAAGATACACATACAATCCTCAATGACTGAATCTTTTTAAATTGCTTTTATCGTATCATAATCTCAAATAAGATTTGCTTTGAACTTCAGCTGTTTAGTTTAAATTCCAAGATTAGATCCATCTCCATCGGTAAAGATTCTGTGAGACTTTTAGGAACATCAATCCCTGAGCTTGAAGCGACTGCCGCTTTTGCCGCATTGTGAAAAATATCTTCTCCCTGTCGAACTGCTATCTCACGAATCGAACCATCCGCAAATACGGTAAACCGAACCGATACTTCCCCTTCCATCCCTCTGCGTCGTGCGGCTGAGGGATAACGGAGATTTTGTTTGATCTTGGTTCGTAAAGAGGCCTTAAACGATTGCAGTTCAGAGGCGGTATTGATTTTTGCTTTAGGGGGAGGGGTAACGTCTGCTACTGGAGCGGTTGTGACGATAGGTGTCGGAGTCGCTAGAGTAGTCGGTGCGGCTTGAACGGATGGGGCAATCGGTTGTGGATTGATGGCTTTTGTGGGAACAATCGGCTGTGTAACCAACGGTTTTATCGGGGTTGGTTGTGGCGGTGTGATTGCGGGTGTCGGTTCGGAAATTTCCGCTCGCTTCGGAATAGGTTTTGAATCGGATAGGGAGACAAGCGTCATATGTTGAAGCTGAATTTTCAGCATGGGTGGGGGAGTACGCATCTGTACCAAGACCATAAAAGCCAATGATCCCATTAGGGAATGAAACATGAGTGAGAGGAGAAACGATTTGCGTGCTGTTGTCATCATAAGTGTATCCATCCTTTAAAAATTGCAATGCCGACCCCTGCGAGGAGAAGGGGAGCTAAGTGTTGTAAAACATTTCGATAGTGTGAGAGATGTTTCAGACTCTCTTTGAGTACCTGAGTAAGAACCACTGAAAAAAAGAGAAACCACAACAGTGTCGCACCCAACCCAAAGGCTAATCCATAAGCAATCGCCCATCCGATAGAAGTAGTTGTGGCGCTGAGCGTCATCATGGTGACAACCGGTGCGCATATCGACATAGAGAGGAACATTCCCGCCATAAATAGGGCTATGTTGCCTTGCGGTGCATCGGGTGAAGTGTTGCAACAAGACGCCGAATCTCTCAGCGAAAACCACAAGCGCCAGGCGAGGATAAGGGTAACACTGCCGAGGAGATACCCCATCAACGTCGTGTCGCTTATGAGTGTTTTAATCATGCTTGCACCGAGATAGGCGATGAGGGAGAGGAAAATATAGCCGCTGATCCGTCCCAGACTGATCGGGAGGAGAACTTTCAAGCTTTGCTGCCGTGTTGCGCTGTTTGCCAAAAGAATCGGTGAGAGCAACGGCATGCAGGTGAGCATACAAGCGGTTGCCCCATAGGAGAGGGCGACAATAAAAAGGGAAAGGAGAGTCATCATTTCCATCGATTTATGCTTTCCACCATTTGTCTATTTTAGTTCGTTTTTTAAACCCTTCTTTGGAAGAAGAGAGGATGGTAAACGGACCGTATTTGAAATTCATTATTCCATCATGCGGACAAAATTCGACACATCGTCCGCAGAGGGTACAATCCGCGTGGGTGATATTTTTGTTTTCGGCTTGGTCTTGAATCTCATAAATATCCATAGGGCATGCTTTGACGCAGTTACCGCACGATTCGCAGTGTGAATCGCCATTTTTGACGAGGCGTAACAAGCCGATTTTTTTAAACAAGGTTTGCATCGGCAGCATAGGACAGATACGGCAAAACGGTTGACGGACGAAGAGGGCAAGGGCAACCATCAAACCGAACATCAGATCGGCGATGAGGGAGAGGGCAAAATATCCCCAGTTAGCCTGAGAGATATAAACCTGTGACATGTCTCCGGTTATGGTTGTCGTCATAATACGGCTAGGGCAGATAGAGCAGTAAGGATTGCCCCATTCGTGCCCTAGAAAGCCGATCCCCGTTAAAAGAGGGAGAATCAACACTAAAAAGAGGAAGACAAACCATTTGATCGGGCGGATTTTATTCACTGTTTCACGTGAAAGGCTTCCGAGTTGGATAAGTCCCAGCTTGGTTCCGATCATCGTGAAAACGTCCTGAAAAAATCCGAGCGGACAGAGCCAACCGCAAAACGCTTTGTTGAGGATGAGGATGAGAACGGCGACGGTTCCGAGGGTGATGAGGGTTCCCATGAGTGCCGGCAACACTTTTTCGCCTTGGGTGAAAATGCTTGATACGCGGTGATCCATCTGATGCTGTAATGGGATGAGAGTACAGAAGTCTCCCCCTTTCATGTCATACGCACATGAGAGAGCAGGGAGACTTTGGGTCAGTTTGTCTCCGGTATAGAACGTGGTAAAAATCATCGCACCGTAGACGAAAAAAACAAATGCGGTAAGTTGAACAATCCGTCGAAGGGCGGTCACGGTCAATAGTTTATCCACGGGATACTCCTGTTTTTTTGCTGCGGCGATAGAGGAGCAATCCCCCTAGGAAACCGATAAATACGGCACCTGCACCGTACTTTTGGGATTGCCAGTAATCATTCGGGTTGAGCGAATAGGGCATTGAGAGGGTAGTAACATAGACTAACTCTCCATCTTGGTAGCGGGTTTTGAGGAGAAATTCGGAAGGCTTGTTTTCTTCTTTAACACTTGATACCTCTTTAAAATCGTTCGGAAAAGTGATCGTCACTGCGCCTGTTTCATCGGTGGTATAGTTCACAACAGAGGCATTTTTCGTTTCCAGAGTGATCGGTGTATTGGAGAGCGGTTTGCCCTGAAACGTTAAGAGAAATCGATATTTTTTGGATGCGGTATAGCGATCATGTTCGCGGTGCAATGGATTAGGGACAATCTCCAAATCTGTTTTAGGGAGTGCGGTCAGTTTTGTCGGAGAGACTTTGCTCGGACGCCCTTGTTGGGATAGGTAACGGATAGCACTATCGACTTGGTTATCGGTGTGGCGATTGAGGACGAGGGCATAATAACCGCCAACAGAGGTTTTAGGGAGATTGAGCGTCGTGTCGCTGAGGTTCAGATCTTCTTTGGACAAATCTGGTTTGATCAGAATAACAGAGCTATTCCCATCACAATTCATGGCATGAAGCATAGTGGCTTCGCCCATACCGTGTCCCCCGTGTTTACCATGAGAATGCTCACCTCCATGAGAAACATGTGGAGCCCAATAAATAACTCCGTCCCCGTATCCCCAAAGGGTAGCGGTGAACAGGAGTGGCAATAGTATTTTTTTCATGAGATCCCTTTAAAATTTGACGGACAAGCCCACAGTAAATTCACGACCTTGATTGACGGTGATAGAGAGGTCTTCTTGATCGTAGATGTGGTTGTAGTCACGATCGCCGCTGCTTCGGACGGTGTTGTAATAGTATTTGTCAAAAAAGTTATTGACACGGGCAAACATATCGACTTTGTAACCGTTGTACTTTTCAGTGTGATTTACCAAAAGATTAACGACGCTATAACCCGGCATTTTGAGCTGATTGAGCTCATCGGCGTAGTAGTTTGATCTCGCGGTCAGTTCGGTAGAGATAAGTGTTTGAGGTGAAACATTGATATTGCCGGTCAGGTTTAAAGTATGGCGTGAGGTACGTGGAATTTCATTTCCGGTCAGGTTGTAATGTACCTGCGTAAAGCCCGGAGCATACGGACTCCCAAGCCCGAGGTAAAAATTTTCATACTGTGTAAAGTAGGAATCGAGATAGGTATAGGCGAGATCAAAGGAGAAAGTTTTTTTGGCATCGCTTTTGAGAGAGAGAGTTCTACCCCTTTGCTACGCATTCCGCCGATATTTTCGTACTGTTCAGGATGGGTTGTCGTAGCTGCAGCATATTGTCCGATAGAGGACATGATATAGTTTTTACGATCGAGCCAAAAGAGGGTGGCTTCGTAGGTTAATGTATTATCGACAGTTGGAATAGTTCCTCTTATTCCCAAATCGTAATCGACCGATTGCTCGGGTTTCAAATCAGGGTTGCTTTGCACTTTAGAAGACGGGGTGATGGTTCCGTTGAAGAGCTGATCGATGGATGGGGCGCGAAATCCGGTCGAACGGCTCATAAAGAGGGTCGTATTCGGGGTAAGGTTATGTGACACACCGATACGGTGAGAGTAGACATTAAAATCTTTTTGGAGGTCACCAGGGTTTAAGTAATTGGTATAGTCGAGCTGGATGTTGTCATAACGTCCGTTAAGGGTCAGCGTAGTTGCCTCGCCTAGAGGGACTTTGATCTCTGCATAGGGAGCATAAACCGCTTCTGTTGTTTTGTTATCCCCTGTAATAGTACCTGCATGGTAGATGGTAGGAGAGAATGCACTGGTTTTGAAATCGACCAAATACGACGTTTTGTTTTTATAAGTATTGTTGCGCAGATCCGCACCGAGAAGATAAGCGAGATAGTCTCCTGAACTGCGGTATTCGCTTTTTAATCCCCGTTGAATCTGGTGGTAATCATTGAGTGTGGTGTAAGCATCATCTGCGATAACAACCGCTCCGGTCGAACTGTATTTTTGGGGCCCTGAATCAAAGGTCGTATCGTCACCGTATTGGTATGCATTAATGAGAAGATTGGAGTTGTTACCAAAATCTTTGCTGTACGTTAAATAGAGTTTCAGTAGATCGACATCGAACATCCTAGCATAATCACGACCCCCGCCATCGGTTCCTGTCGAGATACTTTTGGGATCGTTAAGTGCTTGGATAACACCGCCAACCGTTCCGTGGGAGTCTTTTTTGCGCTTTGAAGCTTCAGCGCCGAAGGTAAGGTCACTGGAGTCGTCAATGTAATATTGTATTTTACCGTCTACGTATTGCGCCGTATATCCTGAATTAGCCCAATATCCGTCGCTTTTTCTCTCACTTGCCTGAATGCGTGCATTGTAGGAATCTTTGGAAAGGGAAGTTTCGGCTAAGAGTTTGTGATATCCAAAACTCCCTATCTCGGTAGAAATTGTCGATTTGTTTGCCGTCCCCTTTTTAGTCGTGATGATGACGGCTCCGGCAAGCGCGTCATCCCCGAAGAGATACGAAGCTCCCCCTTTGATTACTTTGATAGAGGCGATATCATCGAGATCTATGTTGACTGATCCGGTTCGCTCAAATACCGGAACTCCGTCAATGACAACGGCAACCCCAGGTTTTTCTCCCATATAGCGTTGATTTTCAACTCCTCGAATATGGATTTTGATACTGTCTCCCGAGGTTACCTCGGTTGTCATCCCCGGAATACTTTGCAAAACCTGTTGAATATTTTCAACGTGGGCATCATCTACCTTTTGACCGTCAATGGTAGCAGTAGGTGATACTTCGGTTCGAGAAGAGTGAAACCGATCATCGATTGTGGTGGAATCAATACCGATGATTCCGAGGTCTTCACTTGCAAAACACGTTGTTGCAAGGAGTGTTGACAGTAGGATACTGTGAGAGATTCGGCGGGGTTTGGACATCGCATTTCCTTAAGTTTTGTGCTATTAAGAGTGCGATTATGAAATAAAAGTGTTACATTAGTGTTAAGTAGTTAATTTAAGTTAACACTAATGTAACACTTCTTTGAAATAATTCTTGAATTTTTTTAATACAAGGATATTAATGAATCCAATTAAGTTATCAATGGCAGCGATTATAATTTGCAGTAGTGCCTATGCGAGTGAAGTTGTTGATTTAGGAGATGTGTCGGTTACAGCAACGCGTACGGAACGTAAAGTTATCGATGTCCCTGCGAGTATAGAAGTAATTACACAACAAGAGATCAAGAACTCTGTTGCCCAAAGTGCGGATGAATTGCTCAAAGAAGTGTCTGGTCTGGATTTAAAGCACAGCATGGGTGCAGTGACGAGCGGAACGTCTAACAAGGTAGTTATGCGTGGATTCGGGGGGACGACTGAGGGACGCGTATTACTGCTTATAGACGGTGTACCGATGAATGATCTTTATGGTGGAGATATTGAATGGAATAGAATCCCTGTCTCAACGATCCAAAGAATTGAAATAGTAAAAGGGGCAACATCGGCATTGTATGGTTCGGGTGCTATGGGTGGGGTTATTAATATCATTACAAAAAATCCAACCAGCGAATCCAAAAGTGATGTAACACTCAGTTATGGGAGTATGAATACTAAAATTGCCTCGCTTTCAACGATGGGAAAAGTGGGCAAAGTAGGGTATGTTCTCTCTGGAGATAGAACAACCAGTGATGGCTATAATCCTGAAACTTCTGTAAATACTAAATCATATACACGTGACAAAGGGACGGAGCGAAATAATCTCAACGGTAAAGTAACGTATGATTTGGATAAGAGATCTTCGGTATTTCTTTCGGGATCGTATTATGATAATCAGACAACGGGGACACTTCCTATCAATGAGTTTAACCCTTATACTCAGGAACAAAAAACGTATACGACCGGTTATACGAAAACATTCGGTAATGAAACCGAGTTAATGGTAAAAGCCTTTATCAAAGATGAATACAGCGACTATGACTCTGCCAATACGGCTAAAACGGCTGTTCAATATGAGAGTTCCAGTACCAATATTGATCGAGGAGGGATGATTCAATGGACGGCACCCTATACGGATGATCCTTTATTCGGAACCAGTACGTTTGTCACCGGTGTTGATTTTCGTCAGGGGAGTATCGATCGGTTTAACCATTATATTGACGGGAGCGGAAAAAATATCAAAGTTGAAGGAAAGCAAAAGTACCTAGGTCTTTTTTTCCAAGATGAGATATTTTTAGGGCAAGACTGGATCATCAATCTAGGGGGAAGATACGATTCATGGACGAATTATGACGGTCATGGGTATGACAGCTCTTTGGCTACAACGGATACGTATTATGACAGGACATCGACCAACGGGTTTAGCCCAAAAATCGGTGCGGTATACCATTTAAATGATAATACATCCTTCCGAGTTTCTGCGGGTAGTGCTTATCGAGCCCCTACCCTATCAGATTTATACAATACGTTTGTATCCGGATCGAAAATTTGGTACGGAAACCCCGATCTAAAACCAGAAAGTGTTGTCTCCTACGAAGTAGGGGTGGATCAAACGATTTTAAATGACGGAAAAATTAGTTTAACAGCGTATCAAAATGATGCCAAAGATTTTTTCTATTACATCACTACTGCACCGAGCGGAGGATACACAGCCGCACAAACCAAAACGAATGTCGGGAAAGTAAAAATACAGGGACTTGAAGTTGATGCATCTTATCCGATTTCTGAGCAACTCCATGTGCTTGCGAACTATACCTATAACATCTCCAAGATTGAAGAGTATACAGAAAATATAGCGCTGGAGGGTAAATATCTGATTGAAGTTCCAAAGCATAAAGGGACACTCAGTCTGTTGTACGCAAACCCGAATCTGGTAGATAGCAAAATTTCTGCACGATATGTCGGTGATCGCTACAGCAATGATGCTAATACGGCTGAATATGAGAGTTATACGACGTTGGATCTAAAACTTTCTCGCAAATTCGGAAGCAATGTTGAAGCGAGCGTTTCTGTCGATGATCTATTTGATAAAAGCTATACCGAATACTATGTTTCTCCGGGGCGGATTGTTTTCGGTACGTTAAAAGTGACATTCTGAAAAAAAAAGGAGACGTAGGTGAGAATGTTCACGTTTAAATTGAAGATAGCGGTTATATCGATGTGTATGTGTGTCTCTCTTTTTGCACAAGATTCACTATGGCTCGATGAATCCAAGAAAAAATCGTGTTGTAGCGGCGGCGAAAAAGCGCCGAATATCAAAGAATTTGTCATTAAAAAAGGGACACTTCAGGAGAATAAAAAAGAGCACGATTTTAAAAATGCCGTCGTCTATGTTCGTGATATGGATCATGCGGTTAGCGAGCTGAATGTGACGGGCGGGAAAATCGCTTTTACCCCGATACACAAAGGGGGTTATCGTCTCTATTTTGAACAAAAATCAGTTCAAGAGGGTGTTCTTCACGTCAACCTTTCATCGATGAGAATTCACAACAAAGAGGGGAATATTTCTCAAACGCTACTCAAAGAGGTTCGAGGGAAAACGAACGATTCGCATTATGATCAGAAACCTCTCGCGCAGCTTCCTTTTGAGTTGGTGATGGAGAGACCGATTCGTAAACACCATATTAACTGCTGTCTTTACTCAGGTGATATTGCCCCTTTCACGGTGTATTACAAAGGGAAAGTGCAAAAAGACGTGTCATTGCGGGTGAGTATGGAGAGCGGTTGGAACGCTACGATCCAACCCGATGATGAGGGGGTGCTCTCCTTCGAAATTCCGCGCAGTACCTATGCGACTACCGAAAAAGAGAAAAAACGTTCTGAAAAAATGATTGTTGAAGCGTCGTATGATGTGAACGAATCGGGGGTGTACAAGGGCGAAGCCTATCATGGTGTCCGATATGTGATGAGTTTACCCCTCTCGTTTGGTGCATCGCCGCTTGAATACGAATCACAAGTATTAGGGTTTGCAACCGCTATCGGGGTGATGTTGGTCTTTTCTCTGGGGCTGTATTACAACCGACGGCGCAAACGCAAAACGCCCAAGGAGATTTATTTTGACGAAGAATAAGTTTAGTCTCCGCCGTGCGGTGAATAATATGAATCTCGTACGGTTTCGGTTTTGGTTTCAGATTGTCGCGTTTGTTTTGGTCGTTTACGGGGGATATATCGGGCTTGATTTAGGCGATAAACTTCCGACATTTGCGTGTGTGTTTAACGGAGAGGGGACAGGAGGCAAATGTTATGTCGGAGAGCTTCAACATGATTTAAAACATCCGCTTGAGGGATTCGTCGGGTTTGCGGGGTATGCGTTTCTCATCTCTTTGGGGATGTTTGCGGTGTGGTTTTGGGCATTGAATAAAGGGTGGTGCGGTTTCGTCTGCCCTCTGGGGACAATGCAAGACTGGCTCACGATGGTGCGTGAAAAAACCAAAATTCGTTACAGTGAATATTCATGGGCAAATCGCGGGAAGATCAAAAGTATTAAATACATCTTGTTGATCTTGTTGTTACTTCTTCCTGTGATGATCGCCAACTCGGTGTTCGGACTTCCGAAACTCCCCAACGGTCTCTCGATGCCGTTTTGTGATATTTGTCCCGGACGGATGATGATTCCGGCATTTACGGGTCATTTTAATCAGTTCTATATCGACTTTTCGTCGAAAACGGATTTGGTGATGACGACGTTGGGGATGATAATCGTCGGGCTGTTTTTGGTCGGATCATTCGTTAAAAAGCGGTTCTTTTGTTATTTTTGTCCGATGGCGGCGTTGCAGTACATTTTCTCGAAACCCGCACTGCTCAAACTCTATAAAGACGGTTCAAAATGTACCAAATGCGGCGATTGTTACCGCGCGTGCGATATGGATATTTTAGAGATCGCCGATGACGTGACGAGCAAAAATCTAGTCACCGAAGATTGTACCCTCTGTCTCAAATGTGTCGCGGCGTGTCCTGAGAATGGGTGTTTGGAGGCTAATTTTATGGGAGCCACTATTTTCGAATCGACCAAAGAGGGCTTTCTCGTACGGATGGCGATGGATCAGATCAAGGAGAATCATGCACACTGAACACACGATTGAGACATCGGCAGAGCGTCAAAACCGCCATAAAGCGATGGAGGCGATAAGCGTCCTCAATGCACTTCGGGAGGATTTTAAATCCCCAATCCAGAGCATGGGCTATTTTTACGATTTGTTTGAAAAAGTCTATTGTCATCACCATCCGCTCCACGAGGGGAAAGCGAAAATCGGGACGATGTGTATCCAAATCCCCTCGGAAATCATCTATGCACTGGACGCTGTACCGATCCGACTCTGTAACGGGTTTTATACCGACGATGAGATCGGTGGTGATCTGTTGCCTCAAAAGTCGTGCCCGCTGGTCAAAGCAACAGTGGGGTGGTTCGCTTCGGATAATTTTTCCGATAAGCCCGACATCACTTTTTCTCCGACGACATGCGACCAAAAGACCAAAGCGGGAGCCATCATCGAGAGTTTCGGACATACCGTAATCGATGTCGGATTTCCTCGTACCAAAGAGAGTGAAGAGAGTCGTCACTATTGGCGCGAGAGTGTCAAAAGTTTCGCCGTGAAACTCTCTAAATTTCAGGGGAAAAAGCTGACAAGATCCAATCTGGAGAGTGCGATTAAAAAGGTGGGGTATGCACAATCGCTCTATCATAAGCTCACCGAGTTTCGAAAAAACAAAGCAGTTCCGATTTTGGGTGTCGATATGTTTTTGGTCACGAACGCTTTTTTCTTTGACAAAATAGATGAGTGGATAAGTGCGGTCGAAAAACTGGTTTCAGAGTTGGAACAACGGGCGAGTGATAGTATCAACGTGGCTGGAAAAGCGAGTCCGCGTATCGTCTATACCGGTTCACCGCCGATTTTCCCCAACTATAAAATCCCACTCATTATCGAACAGAGCGATGCAATCATCGTCGCCGATGAGACGTGCAGTTCGAATCGTATGTTTAACGATATGGTGGCAGTGGATGAGTGGAATCTCTATGACATGATCGATTCGGTTTCGGATAAATATCTCAAAGCGTGTACTTGCCCGATATTCACTCAAAATGACGACCGAATCCGCAGAATCATCCAACTGGTGCGCAGTTACAGCGGTGATGGGGTGATCTATCAGGCGTTTGCGGGGTGTCAGGTGTATGAGATGGAACAACGCAGTGTCTTGGCGGCAATGGAGCGTGAGGGTATCCCGATTCTTTATATCGAGAGCGATTACAGCCCCTCACAACACGGACAGCTTACGACGCGGGTTGAAGCGTTTATCGAGTCATTAAAAAATCGAAAGAGAATGAAAAAATGAGATATTTTGTAGGAATAGATATCGGCTCTACCGCGATCAAAATCAGTGTCGCGGATGAGAATAAAAATCTAATCGGGCATAAAATCAGCGCAAGCGGGAGTATGTTTTACAAATACGCCCAAGAGGCGTTGGCAGAGCTGCTAAAAGAGTTAAGTATTGATGAGAGCGAGGTGGTCTATACGGTAGCCACCGGATATGGTCGTAAGCTGTTTAAAGAGGCGGATGAAAATATCAGCGAGATTACTGCCAATGCCATCGGAGCGCAACAAGCCGCCAAAAGCTACGGAAATATCAAAACGATCATCAACATCGGCGGACAAGACAGCAAGGCGATTTCACTCGATGCCGAGGGGAATGTGGTCAATTTTGCTATGAATGACCGTTGCGCGGCGGGGACGGGAAAATTTCTCGATGTCGTAGCGATGAATCTGGAAATTGGGGTGGATGAGCTGAGTGATTATCATTTTAAATCAGTGGGGACACCGCTCTCGATCAGTAGTACGTGCGCCGTATTTGCCGAATCGGAGATTATCGGATTGCTAGGCAATAACCACAGCGTCGAAGACATCGTCTCGGGAGTGCATTACTCTATCGCCAAACGGATCGTAAAACTGGTGAAACGGGTAGGGGTTAAAGAGAACGTCTATTTCGACGGAGGACCTGCTCTCAATGATGGGTTGGTGAACGCTATCGAAAATGAGCTGGGGCATAAAATTTTTGTCCCTGAGTATCCGCAAATCACGACATCCTACGGTGCGGCAGTGTTGGCGTGTGATGCGTTTATGTGTAATATGCAAAGCGAAGAAGGGAAATAGAGTGAATCATCATCTTTTAAATTTTATCATTTTAGGTTCGAGTGTTTGTGCGCAAGAGATTATTACCCTCGATAAAATCCAAATTGCCCAGGTGTATACCGCTATCGATGAGCGACGGGACAATTCCATCGCAAAACGGATTATCAACGCAGAGGAATTAACACAATACGGTGATTCGAATGCGTTAGAGATTCTCCGACGCACCCCCGGAGTAACGATCCCAAATGGTAAAGGCCCCGCTAGTGCTCCGGGTAAGGGATATACGGTGGTGATGATCGACGGTGAAGCAACCTCGACCGGAACCAGTAAACGCTCTAGTCCTCTGGAGCAGATTTCACCCGATATGATTGAGCGGATCGAGGTGATGACGAACGGTTCGGCGGAGTACACTGCCGAATCGATGGGGGGGATCGTCAACGTTGTTCTCAAAAAACCAAAATCGGAGGGGCGAACCTCTGCAAAAGTGACACTCGGTGCTTACGGTGAGGATTTGAGCGAAACCGCGTATGTGCAACGAGAAGGGAAACTCGATAAAGTTTCGTATTTGGTAAATCTGAATGCGTCTAATAATATTAAAGAAGATCGGACGGATATTGTTACCGATAAAACAGCATTGGATACCAATGAAGAGCGTGATGATAGGAGCAAAAATCGCTCCGTGGGTGTGCGTGCAAAGCTCAACTACTCCCCCTCCTCACGCCTTAAAATACTCTATGACGGGTCGGTGACGTTTAATCATGATAGTGACACGATCACTTCGACGACTATGACCGAGGGCTCAGCTACTCCAACGAGCCGTTACCGAAGTCATGACGATGCGACCAACACGATGCTTTGGTCAGCATTGGGGGCAGAGCACCGATTCGGAGATGATATTTTTGAGTGGAAAGCAAAAATCCACTCGTTCGAAGAGCGCGGTGATTTAGAGTCATTATCGACCCCTTCTGCTACCAATCGTAAAGAGCACGATTATGTATTGAGTCGGTTTTACGGTCTTCAGGGGGATTATACGGCACTTCGAGATGATCATTTCATGAAAGGCGGATTTGAACTCAAAAGAAGCGATCAGATCGATGAAACCACAAGGATTTTAAACGGGGTAGATGTCACCTCGGTGAACGATAAAATCCAGATGAAAGAGGACAAACTCTCGCTCTATATCCAAGACGAATATACATTGAATGAGGGGATCGTCATTACCCCAGGACTCCGCTATGAGACATTAAATAGAGACTATGGTGCGACGTTAAATCTGGGTTACTTCGCGCCATCTCTGCACACACTGTTTCAGGTGACATCAAAAGACAATATCCGTGCGAGTGTCGCTAAAACCGTCCGTCTCCCCAGACTCAGCCAACTATCGGCGAGTACCAACAGCACCCTCGATGAAAACAGCATCCATCGTCCCGATGTGATCGGAAACCCGAATTTGAACGAAGAAAAAGCACTGAGTTATGAGCTTCGGTATGAACACTTTTTTGAGGATAAAGGCTTGGCGAGTATCGGCGGGTTTTATCGAACCATCAATGATAAAATCGAAAATGCGATCCGTTTTAACTCCGTATCGGGACGCTATGAGCAAACCCCTGAAAATGCAGGAGAGGGGTCATTGTGGGGTCTCGAGCTAGAGCTTAAAAAATCGCTCAAAGAGTATGTGGAAGGTTTCGGTATTTTCGCCAATGCAACCTTGCAAGACTCATCGCTCACCAACACTCTAACGGGAGTCAAAAGAGAGATTTTACAAACACCGAGTTTTACCTGTAACCTCGGTTTTGACCATACCCTCAAAGCGTCAGAAATTACCTATGGAGCGGCTTATCGCTACGTCGGCGGATACGATGATCCGCAAGAGTATTTCATATCCCAATCGCAAAAAGGGTACGGTACACTCGATCTCTATGCCAATAAACGGCTCAATAAAGCGTTTAAATTGCAGTTTAACGTGAAAAATATCACTGCTTCAACCGTAGAGACAACGTCACGTTTGTACGATGCAGGGGGAGCGATCACCCAAACTCAAGTGGATAAAGAGCACACAAAACCACAGGTTCTTTTATCGGTTGAAGGGAAGTGGTAAGATCGATATTTTGACATGAGAGCCTTAGATGGTATGAATCTTTAAGGAGGTCGATTTTGCAAGTAAGACTCTCGTGTAAAAACACCAAGAAGTCCCACAGGGGACTTTCTTGATAAAGGGAATTAGAGCGTATTTTTAAATAGAGCTACCATTCCCCATCCGAAATAAACAGTGATCCAAAGTATAAACAATGCCAATGAAGCATTAGCGAGCCGAGATACGGCTGAACCTTCAGTTGCCGTATAGACACCTTCTGTTTTTCCGACCTTCCATGCCATAGTCAGGATGAAGGCAATCCCTGTGAATCCGAGTATGGCAAACGTCAGCAAGAACATCGCAATCGTTTCCCACTCTAGATTCATGTGATAACCGTACAAATCGTATCCGATACCGGACATAATGTTATAGCGGATAAGCTCTCTGACACCTGAGATCAACAGTGCAACAATGACAAGCACTCCAGTAGTAAGGTAGCTGTTTTTATTGCCCATCGCTAATAATAGGAGTATAACGACCGAAACAACCGTAGTCAATGAAAGCGGATGTAAAAGGAGATTCTCTTTTTGCATCCATACGGTGAACAATGCCGCACTGATGAGCAAGCCGATAATAGCCATTTTGGTGCCCAATTTTTTAACAAATTCGAGATATTTCGGTTCAAAATCTTTTCGTGTGCTCAAAAATCGGCTGTAGTTTTGCATAAAAATTCCGGTCACCGGAATCATCAAGCTCACCATAAATCCAAGTCGAAGAGGATCGAGATGCATATTCCATCCGGAGTTATCGACTACACCATTAGGTGCATACCAATCCATCCATTTTGTCGGTGAGATCGCTTCAACCGCGAAGTTGTGCATCAAGACACCGCAAAATACCAAGATGGCAAACGAGACGATTCCGATCAGGGTGTTACTCGATGAGCCCTTTTTATTGGAGTATTGATACCAATAGTACATTGTATATCCGATGACAAGCGCATAAATAAAGATAAAGACCCATGCTCCTGAGAGGGTATTTGCTACATACCAACCCGAATCATAAATGACCTGAGTGAACAACAGCGGGGCAACTCCCAAAACGATTAGAATCGAGATACTGATTTTGCCGGTCATAATGAGATGTGGTGTCAGTATTTTCCAATAGGGATCACTTTTTTGTTGAGTACTTCCATAGATCGAAAGTCCCATAGAGCCAAGCGCCAATAATACAAAAGCCGCGTGCAGAGCCCATGTTAAGACATAAAGTCCTTGGAATACTACCGGGTAAAACGGTACGCCGGCAGCATCCTTCATTGTATTTATGAATGTTGCATCCATAATTTTTCTCCTTTATTTGGCTTGCGAGGCAATATAGGCGGCCATCGCATCATACTCTTCGTCCGGAAGAGAAATTTTTGGCATATAGGCGACTGAGCCCGTACCGATGACATTCTTCATGTAGTCTTTAATCCCTGCTTCACCCATAGGCCCTGCTAATGGTATAAGTGGTCGGTAAACACCATCTTTTTCGAGAGAGTGACAGTTTGAACAGGCAATACGCGTTAGCAGTTTTCCCACTTCGAGTTTGTTTTCAGGGGTAATAGTGCGCAGACGTTCAGGAATCCAAAGGTCAAGTTTTAACAACCCTTTTTCGGACAATCGCCCTGTTTCATCTTTGATCCCTTTGCCGGGGACATCTCTTCCGATGATTTGATCACTGTAGACGTATTGCCCCGCTACCCATGGTTTACGCATACTTTCACGCAATTTTTCACCCGGCCATACGCCCACAATACCGATCACAAACATCATCGTGATGGCAAGTGTGCGAGTGACCCATTGCGGTTTGATAATCGCGATAGAGAAATAGATCGAGAACAAAACAGCAAGAATAATACGGTTCATAACGATCGCATCTTTTTGCATTCCGAGCAATGTGTGCGCATTAAGTGGAAGGGTATTAACATACCACATAAAGAAAAAGACGGTGACGAAACCACCCAGTAAGCTGACCCATCCCATCTTTTGCGTCAATTCTTCAGAAAGAGCTTTATTCTCTTTGCGCATGGCGGAAGAGATAATCATCCCGATGATCCCTGACATCATAATCATGAATCCGATACGTAAAAACATATGAGGGAAGGTGTTAATACCGAAAAACGCATCGCTGGCAGAACCTGTCGTGTAATACGCTTCTGTCCCCGGCCACATCATAAAGCTGATAATACCGATGATCAATGCGAGGGTTCCGACCGAAGCAATCGCAAAAGTATAGGTGAGTTTCAGGTGGGTTTTTCGATCTACTTTATCCATAAAATAGATGAGAGCAAAAACACCAAGTACTTCGTAGACGAAAAATACCCATTCCGTAGCCCATACCCATACAAAGTTGTGGATGAGGGCACTGATTCCTCTGGGACTTGCCGCCGTTGCCGTATACCAAATACCCGGTCCTGTGATGGAGCCGATAACGTATGAGAAGATCAGCAAAAACATTCCATAGCGTTTCATATAATCATACAAATCGGTGCGGTTCTCTTTTTGCGCCTTGTGAGCCAAAAATGCGAACAAAAGCGCTGCACCTACAGATGTGTGAGATGCCATAATATGAATAGCACCTGTCAGCCCCATTAGCCATGCCGAGCCAAAATGGGGAACATAAAATAAGGGATACAATCCTAACATATCCATAAAATCCTCCTGTGAGATTTAAGTGTTTAGGTATTTAAAAGAGGGGATGTAGGTGTTGCGAGAGAATATCGAACATACATTTCCTGTTTTTAAATAGGTCTGTACGCACGACAACGTCGGAGAAATAGCAGAAAAAAACGCTATAATTTGGGCGTTGCAATGCAATACGTTTTTCCGTCTGCTTGAGAGCTGCAATTCATAGAGCAGACGGATCGTTGGTTGGCTTTTTTCTGTTTTTCTCCTTCGTTTCTCCTAAATAGTAATTTCCGTAGATAAGATTATGAACAGTTAGTGTTAATTTTGTGTTAAGCAATTAGAATTTTTTTTTAAAAAAATTAGAAGGTTAAATTACACGCTTTCATCGTCTCTTTCCAATCCGTCGAAAAGTTTTTGAGAATGGTTTTGGTGTCATGAGAAACCGTGCAATCAGAGCAGTCATGATGAACTTTGTTTTCATGCTGAAAAGATTTTCCCTGAGGTGCATTGATCGCGCAGTAGCTAAATAGAGTGTTCCCCTCATTATCGGCTGTGGCATTATCGTTAAAGCGGAAATAGGGACAGGCACACCAGTAGCAGTTGAGATGGGGAATATCGTGGCATTTGGTCTTCATCGCGTAGAGAAGACAAAAATCGTTTTCAGTGCGCACCATGTTGTCAAACTCAAAATAGTTGATGATTTGTTCAGGAGTATAGTTACGTGCTGAGAGTTTAGCGACTATATTTTTGTGTTTGTCAGCGTGGCTGTGGAACCATTTAGTGTATGTCATAAGGGTATAATAGCAAAAAAAATCGGAGAGATTCTATGATTATTTGGCATAACCCGAAATGTTCAAAATCGCGTGAAGCATTAAAATTATTAGAAGAAAAAGGTGGGAGTGCCGAAGTGTTCAAATATCTCGATACTCCGCCATCACGGGAAGAGATTGTTGATCTTTTGCAAAAATTGGGGATTTCTGCACGAGAGCTAATGCGTACTAAAGAGGATTTGTACAAAGAGTTGGGACTTGCAAAAATTACGGATGAAGCAAAACTGATCGATGCATTGGCAGAGCATCCAAAACTGATCGAACGTCCGATTCTGATCGATGGAAACCAAGCTGTGATCGGTCGTCCTGTGGAAAAAGTGATCGATTTTTTAGCTTAGGTTCTAAATTTTTGAAGCTTATGACTAAGTTCCGCCGTATTTTCTCCGATACCGTTGGCTACCGTGGTTATGGAACTGATACTCGTGGTATTGGAGCAGGCGATTGCATTAATCGAATCTATTTTCGATGAAATTAAATTCATCCCCTCTTTGATATTTGCGAGTCCTATGTTGGAAGTATGAACGCTTGTGGTTGCAATATTCATCAAAGAAGATGAGGTTTTAATCATGATTTGAACGGAACTTGAGTCTTTGGAGACGATGAGAATTGCTTCGGCAGATTTGTCCATTTTTTGGCTGGTATTAACAATGGCTTCTACAATTGTACGGATGGTGTGATTGATTTTTGATAGACTCTCTTGAGTCCGTTCCGCCAGTTTACGCACTTCATCCGCGACAACGGCAAATCCACGCCCGTGTTCACCTGCCCGTGCTGCTTCAATCGCGGCATTGAGGGCCAAAAGATTGGTTTGATCGGCAATGTCACCTATGATTTCAAGAACCCCTTTGACCTCTTGAGCCTGTGTCGAGAGAGTTTTAAGATCCTCAGAGAGGGTTTGTTGCGTTTGGGCAACGGCTTGAATATCATTATTCATCTGTGAAATCTGTCCGCTGGCTTTTGAGAGGTGAGTTGAGGCCTCATCAATTTTGATATTTGTGTCATCCGATGCACTTGAAGTGCGCTGCACAATATCTTGCAGGGTGACGATTTGTGTGTGGGTCTGAGATATGTCCGTTGCGCTCGCTTCGAGTCGCCCTTTGATAATTGTGCATACTTTATTCAGTTCTTCGGAGGAAGAGATGCTATTTTGGGAAGAAGATTTTATCCCGTTAACCATTTTTTGAAGCTCTTCCATTGAATCGTTCATATCTTTTGCCGCAGTTGAGAGTTCATCATCTCCGTTAGAATCAATCCGTTCCAGTAAATCCCCTGATCGAAGATGTTGGGCAATTTTAGTCAAATTAGCAATTTTCTTGAGCAAATATTTGGTGATAAAATGGAGTACAAAATAGACAATCACCATTCCGAGCGGAAAAATGACGGCAATGAGGATCAGGATGTTTTTGAACTCTTCCTGTGCAACAAGATAGAGATTGTTTGCATTCGTGATTTGGAGTTCAATCAGGCCATCAAGCTCTGCACTCGCGGGAGTGATACTGTAGGGAAAATCACTTTGGAGGAGGTCGAGAATACTCATAAGCTCTTTTGCTTTTATCGCTTTTTCGAGCAAAACGATCGAACGATCTGCCCGATCGATGGTCTCTTTTGCCTTTGGAAGCTGTTTTATTTCTTCGGGAGTTTTGGAACCTTTGCTATAGGCACTCCATTGTTCATTGA
This sequence comes from Sulfuricurvum sp., assembly GCF_028713855.1. Lineage (GTDB taxonomy): Bacteria > Campylobacterota > Campylobacteria > Campylobacterales > Sulfurimonadaceae > Sulfuricurvum. The sequence continues at coordinate 126,408 of NZ_JAQTNN010000006.1, read as the reverse complement.
AATGTTGATGCGATTTTTGAACAGAGATTAGAGTTGATTCGAAATCTCCGACCCCTTCTGAGAGGTTTGTCGCACTTTGCAGTATCTCTTTGTCGAGGGCATTTTTACAAGAACGGAGATTTTGCAGCGGTTGGAGACTTTGTGTGTGAATGGTCTTTAAAGAGGTGTTGGATAAAAATATGCCGATGACCCCGATACTAATAGCTAAAAGGGCAAAGAGTTGAGCCATAACGACAATAAGGGTGATTTTTTGTCGTATGGAGAGACGTGAAAATAAGGATAATGAGGTCCTAGCAACCATAGGGTGCACCTTTTTTAAAAAGTGCGGAAGTGTAAAACCTTATGGTTACAATAAGGTCACATTAACGATCAGTAGAGAATCCGATCCTTTTTAGCCAGCCAAAGATCGAAGAGTTTTTTTGTCTTTTCCGTATCAACAGGATGAAGATCGAGAGCGGTATCCGGATGCTGTAAAAGAGTATAAAACTGATTATCGTCGAATCCGCCTCGTGCGGCATCGGCCTTCGAAGCTCCATAGTATACAGCGGGAATCCGTGCCCAGAGAATTGCGCCCATACACATGGGACAGGGATAGCAGGTGGTGTAGAGGATACAGTCGGAAAGATCAAAGCGTCCTAAAATCTGAGAGGCTTTGCGGATAGCATTGATCTCCGCATGGGCAGTAGGATCGTTGGTTCGTAGCACTTCGTTGTGGGCGGAAGCGACAACTTCTCCGTTGTGGATAATGGCAGCTCCGAAAGGACCTCCGTCATTGTTGTGCATACCGTTGATCGCTTCATCGTAAGCGATTTGCATCCCGTGATTCATCAATTTTTGGCTACACATGACGGTGCTAGGAGCTCAGGACGATACTCGAAATGCATCGTATCATAGTGATACCATCGTCCGCCCCAGATGAAACCGTATTTTTCAAAAATGCGTACGATAGATACGGGCATTGTGTTGCGATAGCCGATGTGAGCAGTCTCTGATGGAGCTTCGTCCTTCCAGTATTGGGTTTTGGTCGGGGCGAGGTCGATGGCGATACCGTAGCTGTGCATAGAGAGCCGATCGGTATCTTGGATCACCCGATAACAGTAGGTTGTTGCTCCTTCTGCCCAGATACGGTCACTTTTAGGGAGTTTTGAGATCTCTTGACCGATTGCATAGAGTTTTTTATCCACTCCGCCCACTTTGTTCACGGGGAGGTTGAGGGTTCCTTTTAATGTCGGCCAGTTAATGTGGACAAGATTCTTTTCAATGGCTTTTTGATCTTTGCCGTAGAGTGCTTGAAAAAAAGGTTGGTAGCGCAGACGTCCCGGATCAAAAAGGTATGACGGCGGTGTATCATAACCACCTGCATCGTAGTGTTGCTCTACTTGTGTCGCAAGGTCAGCATGGTTTATTTTTTCATCCCATGATGATTTTGAATCTTTTGTATGGTAGGAAAAACGGGTTCCGTCTTTGAGAACAATCGCATTCTCATCTGCTGATGCGACAAGGTTGGGGTAACCTTCGAGGTAACATTGCGGATTAGCCCAAGAGAGAGAAAAAAGCAAAGCCGAAGCGGTTAGAATAGTAAAAGATCGCATATATACTCCTATTATGGATCATATTTTATCGAATAATAAACAAATCACTCTATTTTTGTATCTTCACAATCGATTCACACTTATATGTCATGATAACGCTATCTAAACAATAGGAGTATCCTATGAAAGCATTACGTTCTATCAGCGCTGTTTTAAGTGCGGTTATGATTTTATCGGTTTCGGCATATGCTGATCGTCATGATAATGACCGAGGAGGACGGTATGTTCCAATCCAGCATTATAGTCATGACAATCGTGGAAATTACCATCACAACGGTGGGAACTGGGTTGTCCCCCTCGTGATCGGAGGGATGTTAGGGTACGTGCTTTCTGAGCCAAACCGAGAGAATGTGACTTATGTTCAGAGCGTTTCGACTCCGGCTCCCGTAATTTATGCTCCACAACCGGTTTATGAGGAACGATGGGTCTATTTTAGTGATTGTGATTGTCAGCGCAAAGTATTGGTGCCTGTTCGCTGATTTTCTTCTTTTTTTCTTCATACATCGCCATATCCGCAGCTTTGATCAGTGTGTCGCTGTCAGTAGCATGATCCGGATAGAGTGCCATTCCGATACTGGCACGTGCCCGGAGCGTTGTTGATGCATCCAGAAGAATCGGTTCGCTAATAGCTGCATTGATCGTGTCCCGGATCGTTTGCAAATGCTCCTCGCTTTTAATCTCTTCGATCATAACGATAAACTCATCCCCTCCATAGCGGCACACCGTATCACTGTTGCGCAGGCAGGAGAGGAGATTTTTCGAGACATTTTGTAATAACCGGTCTCCTGCTTCGTGACCGTAACAGTCATTGACCCGTTTGAAATCATTCATGTCGACAAAAAAGAGGGCTATTTTTTGCTGCGTCCGTCGGGCACGTGAAATGGCATGGTGAAGCCGATCGTTCATCGCGGAGCGGTTTACTGCACCCGTAAGGGGATCGTGTTGTACACGATGGTTCAGTACATCCAGATGAGAAGTGATTTTGGTAATATCATGGAGGTTAGCAACATAGCTGACAAGACGATTGCGATGGTAGATCGCGGTGATAGTGACACTTAGTATTTTATCGTCGGAACCGGAAGGTTTAGAGAGGGTACCTCTCCATGTATGGTCGGGATCGAAGGAAGAGAGGATAGTGTTAAACGCGAGCCGCTCTTTGAAGAGATATTTACCGATGTGGGTTCCGTATAATTGATTTTGATCGTTAAGCGCGAGGGCGAAAAAGCTCCGGTTGGCAAATTCAATAAGCCCTTTATCGTCGGTATAGAAGATCGCATCCCCGGCACTCTCTAATGCAGTGGAGCGTTTATTAAGCTCATCAAGGGTTTTTTGGGAGACGGTGATATCTTGAGCCATACATAGAATTTCCCCTTGTCCTCCTTCGAGCAGCCGGTTGCGCCATTCGCAAAAAATTTCATTGCCGTGTTTGGTAATATTGTAATTTTTGGAGTAACTGATCCCCTCGGAAGCAGCTTTTTGGAGGATATTTGTAACATGGGCTTTATCAAAATTGGGGACGATAAGCTCCAGAATCTCTTCCCCTAATCCTTCGCCGCTTTCCCAACCGAAAATTGCTTCGGCAGTCTGATTCCATTCGATAATACGATACTCTTGATCAATGACGATAAGCGCTACGGGAGAGTCATTGAAAAATTGATGATACCGTTTTTGATTTTGAATGAGACGGCGATTGAGAATAAGTGAGTGGGCAACCCATAGGGCTAAAACAAAAACGAGAGACGGGATTGCTAAAAATTCCATCAAACAGGGGTATTGGAATGAGAACCGGGGTACGGCAATGGGACAATGCAACCGATATAAAGGGCAAAGAACATGCGGGAACTCATGGGAACAGGCGATATCCTTGATTAATTTTATGGATTATATTACGTTGTATATTATTTGGACATTAAGCGACTTTTGATATTTTCGCTAACTTTTGAGATATCAAGCGGTATAATAAAGAGATTAAAGAAGAGGAGAGAGGATGTTTTTCCCCACACTTGGGCTAATTGCAAGCACGAATGTCATAACGGTAACGATTCAAAACACCATTCAAGATGCCCTGAATAAAATGCATGAACATAATCATCGCAGTATCGTGGTGGTAAATAAAACGGTTTATTATATCCTTTCAACGAAAGATATTATTCGGTTAAAACGGGATGGAACTCCTTTCTCAACCCCTCTGTCTCAAGTACCGTTACGCTCTCTTCCCGTGATTGAGAAAGATAGTAATATCATCAACGCCCTTAATCTCACCGATGATGTTGACGAACATATTTGTGTGTGCAACCAAGACGGGAGTCTTTACGGACTGGTTACCAACAGCGATATTGTCGCGAGTGTTGATCCTCAAGTTATTTTGGATTCACTCCAGCTTTCGACCATATTCGAGAAAAAATATGGGTTTAAAAGTTTCACTCCCGATGCATCGATGGCGGAAATATTGGATTACATGAAAGACGCTCTCAGCGATTGCGTGATTATTCAGGAAGGGAACAATGCGGTCGGAATTCTCACTTCCAAAGATATTCTGAAATTTATCGGAGAAGCCAAAAATGAAGAGATGCGTGTATCGGAAGTGATGTCTTCTCCGGTTGAGACCCTCAGCGATAAATCTTCCATCAACGAAGGGCTTGAATACCTGCGCAAGCGCTCTTTTAAACGGATTGTTGTCACCAATGACGATCAGCATGTGGTTGGAATTGTGACCCAGCAAGATTTGATCTCACGTACCTATCTCCGATGGTCGCAGTTGATGCAGGACCATTTTCGGCAGTTTGAAGAGATTACTCAGATTCTTCAACAGCGCAATCGTCATTTGTCCGAACTTGCGACCAAAGATTCTCTTACCGATGTCCATAATCGCCATATGTTTACCGAATTATTTGTGAAAGAGATCTCTATGGTGAAACGTCATGCGACAAAACTCGCATTGGTGATGATAGATTTGGATCATTTTAAACAGGTTAATGATACCTACGGTCACAATATCGGCGATTTTGTCCTTAAGCATTTTGCCGCTTTGGTCAGCTCTACGGTACGTGAAGCTGATATGTTCGCTCGCTGGGGCGGCGAGGAGTTTGTTTTGTTGTTACGAAATGCAGGGTGCGATGAAGCATTCGGCGTCGGTGAAAAAATTCGCTCACTTATTGAGACGCAAGCGTTTGATGGCGCCGGGCGGGTGACGTGCAGTATCGGCATCACCGAAGTGGCTGCAGACGATACGATTCAAAGCGCCATTGAACGGGCGGATAGTGCGATGTATGCGGCCAAAGATGCGGGACGAAATTGTACGATAGCGTGTGAAGCGCGCTAATGAAGTTTATTACTCTAAAATCGATTGTATCGGATACAGCGTTTACGTTACAATCCACCCAAACCATTGCCAAAGCGCTCGAGATTATGGCAGAACACGCAATCAGCTCCATTGTCATCGTCAATGATGAAAACTGTCCGATCGGAATTTTTACCGAACATGATGCGCTTCGTGTGGTTGCCGAGGCAATCGATTTGCAGAGTCCTTTGTTTGCGGTAATGACAGCGAAGCCTTTATGCGTCGATGAGAGCCTCTATTTGCATGATGCTTATACGATGATGGAAGAAAAAAAATATCGTCATTTGGTTGTTATTGATTCCAACGGTAGATTTACCGGGGTTGTAAGTGAGGGGGATTTCCTCCGCCATATTGGATTTGAACAGCTGAGTAAGTTTAAAACGGTTTCTGAAGCAATGAGCGAATCGCCGCTTATGGTTCGGCTTGATACTTCACTTGTCGAAGCAGCGGGATCGATGAAAGAACGTAAATGCGATTATGCGGTGGTATTGGACGGGAATCATCCGGTAGGGCTTATAACCGAGCGTGATATTGCCCATTGGTGCGCTCACGAAAAAGAATCGTGCGATGTAACCGTTGCAAAACTCATTCATCGTGATTTTCAGATTATACGAAAAGATATCCCTTTGCCGGAAGCTGCGGCGCTGATGGAAGAACACGGTGTTCATGAACTGATCGTAGAGGATGAGAGGGGAAATCTTGTCGGATTGTTGAGTCGCCATGATGTACTGCATGCCGTTCACGGTGCTTATTTTGAATTTTTGATGCGGGTGATCGATCAAAAGAATAATACGATTAGCCAGATGGATGAACGCAAGCATCAGCTTCAGGATGAAAAAAAGTCTATTGAAAAAAATGCATTGAAACTGCGTAAACTGTTGGAAGCACTTCCAGATGGTATCGTTCTTTTGGACAACGTTACGATGGAGGCGATAGAGTTTAATGAAGCGGCTTACACCCAATTGGGATATACGGCTGATGAGTTTGCTGAATTGTATATACCTGATTACTGTGCAATTGAAACACCGGAAGAAACACGTAGCCATATTGCGGCCATAGCACGTGATGGACGAGACAGCTTTGAGACCATCCATCGCAGAAAAGATGGAAGTTTGTATGATGTAAGGGTGAATGTCGTTGCGATTAGTCTTTCGGATATTCCGCATATGATTGCCGTGTATCGAGACATTTCCGATCAAAAGCGAGCGGAACAGGATCTGCGGGATCAGCAGATTGCACTATCACAACAAAAGACGTTTTTGCGTACCCTTTTAGACAATATTCCGGATCTTATTTTTTCGAAAGATCTAGACGGTGTTTATATGGCCTGTAATACTACGTTTGAGCGATTTTTTGGAGCAAAAGAGTCTGAAATTATCGGTAAAACCGATTTTGATTTTGTTGATTCGGCATTAGCAGAGTTTTTTCGTGACAATGATAAAGCGACAATCAGTGCAGGGAGGCCTCGAAATAATGAAGAGTATTTGAAGTTTGCCGATGGGAGTTATGAGGGGACGTTCGAGGTAACAAAAGCCCCGATACGAGATGCTTCAGGTGCTATAAACGGGTTGCTAGGAATAGCACGCAATATTACTGAGCGTAAACTTTATGAAGAGCGTCTCGAGACATTGGCTAATTATGATCCTCTGACCGGTCTTGCAAATCGTGCTCTCTTTCAGTCTCATCTGCATAATTCGATCGAAAAAGCGAAACGGCATCAGAGTGAGATTTCATTATTGATGTTCGATTTGGACCGATTCAAAGATATCAATGACAGTTATGGTCATGGTGCGGGAGACGAGTTGCTTCAGATGGTCTCACAACGTTTTTTGGAAAGGCTTCGTGAGGGGGATATGATTTCCCGTTTAGGCGGAGATGAATTTGCGGTAGTTATTGAAAATACCGTCCGTCCTGAAGATGCCGGAAAGCTGGCTGAGGAGATGATCGGTGCATTGGCACAGGAATATCGGCTTTCAGGAGGGGAAGTAATCCATATCGGCTCAAGTGTCGGTATTGCCGTTTTCCCGGATAACGGAAAGGATTCGGCTAGCCTTCTTCAGAATGCGGATGCGGCGTTGTATAAAGCCAAATCGGAGGGGCGCGGAGTTTACCGGTATTACACGGATGAGCTAACCGATTCGGCACGCAAGCGGATCGAGTGTGAGACACGTCTTCGCCGAGCTATCATCAATCAGGAGTTTGAAGTCTATTATCAGCCTCAGGTTCATATTGCAACCGGGCGGATTGTGGGAGCCGAAGCGCTGATACGGTGGAATGATCCGTTGAGAGGATTGATTTCTCCGTTGGAATTTATCCCGATTGCCGAGGAAACGGGACTGATCGGCGAGATAGGCGAATGGGTGTTGAATGAGACGTGCAGACAGGGAAAAATCTGGCTCGATGAGGGGCATAGGTTGACATTGGCGGTGAATCTTTCGGCTCATCAGGTGCGTCATCAAAATATTCCGGAAATGGTTGAGGCTGCACTTGAAAAAAGCGGCTATCCAGCCGATCGGTTGGAACTGGAACTCACAGAGAGCGCATTGATGCAGCGTGAAGAGGAAGCGGTGGCAATGCTTCATGCACTTCGGGCGTACGGAATACGGCTCGCTATCGATGATTTTGGTACGGGGTATTCCTCTCTTGCGTATTTGAAGCGGTTCCCTATCGATGTGTTAAAAATTGATAAAAGTTTCGTGGATGATATCCCGTTTGAAACCGATGATATGGCGATTGTTACGGCAATTATTGCGATGGGACAGGCGTTAGGATTTCAGGTATTGGCTGAGGGGACGGAGCGAATTGAGCAAATTGACTTTCTCAAAGAGAAAGGGTGTACGATGTACCAAGGGTATTTCAAAAGCCCGCCGGTACGTGCTGAGGAGTTTGAGAAACTCCTTGGATAAAAGGGAGTGCTACTCGACGCGGTTTCGGCCTCTCTCTTTAGCCAGATAGAGTTTTTCGTCAACTTGAGCAATATACTGATCAATTGTTGCCTGATTTATGGGTATGGTATTATCTATTAAAACCACAACTGTTCCGATACTGACGGTATATCGGAGGGATAGATTCTCAACAATAAGGTCGCTAGACGCCGTTGCATCACACACTTTTTTAGCCAGAGCAATAGCATCTTCTTTGTTTGTTGTGGGAAGTAAAATCATAAACTCTTCTCCGCCAAAGCGGAAAATATAGTCGGATTTTCGAAGCGTTTGTTCCAAAATACCTGAAAAATGTTTGAGCACTATATCCCCTACCGCATGACCATAGGTATCATTGATCGCTTTGAAATGGTCCAAGTCACACATCATGAGCGTAAATTCTCTTCCCGTTGCTTTGGAGATATCCAACTTATTCAGCATGATTTTATTGAATAGCCGACGGGTCAATAAATGGGTAAGAGGATCTTTGGCGCTCTCTTCGATTTCATTGAGAAAGGCAATTTCATTTCCTATTTCGAGTGAATAATAATCAATCCGCTGCATCAGATGGATAAGGGTTGCCGGACGTGCCAATTTATTCTTGCAGTAATTGATAACATTCGCAGCCAAATCATGAAGATTGACATGGAGCTGTTCGATCACTTTGAAATGGGAGGTTGAGAGAAGGTATGAGGTTGTCGAACTGTTCATCCATCGTCCGAATTCACAGAGGTTTGGATTGAGTTCAGGAGGAGGGTTATTAAATTCGTTTTTTTGTATATAGATAATGAGATTAAGTATCCATTGGATGTGACTTTCATAATGAACCATGAACTTCTTTTCCGGCATCAGGGCGATATGGGAGAGGCGAAGAGTATTTTTAAGGGTGAGCTGATTTAAAAATCTCTGTAGATACAACGAGGTAATCCGATCTTCATGCTCCGAAAAATAGCGATTGATTGAATCAATGTGTTGCAACTTTTGTTTTTCGACAAGAATACCGAGGAGCTTACGGACGATCGTAATAAGTTCACTGTAGAGAAACAGATAAGAGATGTCGTTTTCGATCGTATAATATACGAGTATTTTGGTATTTTGATCGATTTCCTCTTTCGAGTTCGAAAGGAGGAGTGCCAAAAGGAGTTTTTTCTGTTCGGCGATTACATGGGTGTAGAGAAAATCGTTTGCGGGGTTAAATTGTATACTCTCCACATTGATACTAAAATCGTCTACACATTTTTGAATATCAGGAAAATACTGAGAGATTATATGCATCTTAATCTACCCTTCTCATATAACAGTTATGCAGAAAGTATAACAATAAATTATGAAATTTAATAATTGTTTGAAAAAGGAGTTTTAAAAACTCCTAGGATAAAGGTTATTTTAGCGTGTCAACATAGCTGGCAATGGCTTTCATGTCCGCATCGCTGAGAGTGGCAACATTGCCTTCCATGATCACTTTTTGATCGCCGCCGAAGGTTCCATTTTTATAACCGGTTAGTTTTGCCAATGCTCCGCTGCCGCCTGCGATCGCTTTGCCGGCGACGGAGGTGTCTTTGCCGTCCATACCATGACATTCCGCGCATTTGGCACCGTAAAGTTTGGCACTGTCTGCCGCCATAATGGCTGATATACCGAGTACTAAGAGAACAAACGCTTTTTTCATGTTATATCCTTCGGGTCATATTTGTTTATTGTAACACATTTACTTTACCATCTGCATAATCCCCATTACAATCTCGACCCCGATCAAAACAATAATAATCCACTCTAAAAACTCGCTTTTTTTATGATTGATCAAATCCATGACCAGCATGACGTCTTCTTTGATCTGGGCGAGTTTAGAGAGGGCGATTTCATGCCGATCATAGAGTTCAAGGATAAAAGCCAGACGGTTGTAGAGCGATTCGGCTTCTTCATTGTCCCAAAGAATATTGGGTTTGTCGAGAAGCAGCAGGTTGCTTACCATATCATGACGGGTAAGGGCGAGGCGTTTGGCAAATTGCATCAGATGACCTCTGCGCATGATCGAAAACGTGCGGATGGATTCAACGATTCGGCGACTTTGGCTAAAGAGGGTATCGAGCCGTTTTTCATAACGCTCTAATCCGACACTTTGGGAGACAGCAAGTGCAATGACGTTCAGATTTAAGGTCGAAACTTCACGTAAAATGATCGCTTCGTTCGTGACAACAAAAGATTCTGCTGATGATGGGTCAATGTGTATCGGATAATCTTGGGTAATGAGTTCATCATCTTCCATCGAAATACCCAGCACCGAGAGCGCATTTAGAATCGTTTTTTTCTCTTCGGCAATAAGGGTAAGGACTCCAAACGGGGATAACGCGATATGTAGAGTATTGTTTTGCCCGAAATAGCCGTTCTCAACCCCTTTATTCATTACAGCATCCAAAGAATACTCGATGGTTGTTTTGGTCAAATTGCGGTTTAGATTGAGGGATAACAGGTTCATATATCTCCTTTTAACCGAAGTTTTGTTTCCCATAGTGTATCATTCGTTGATTACAAAGAGGTGATAATGCAACGAAAAATAGTTATAGGATTGATCAGTATAGTGTTAGGCTGGGGTTCTCTTTTCGCAGATGTATCAGAGATGATTTTTTATCCCCAATCCGATTTTTCGGAAGGCATACTCCATTTTAACTATCAAGGTAGCAAAAATAAAAATTACGGATTCATGTTTGACCGTGGATTTGATCCTACACGGCTCGTTTATGTCCGTCCTGATAATAATACGATTGAAAAGCTGAAAGATGGAACGGTCAAGCTCTCTTTTGCCAATACCGACCGCTATTCGTATATCCAACGGGCATTCAAAGACGATTTTTTGGTTTCCGAAAATAACGGTGTCTATAAAATTCTCCTCAGCGGCGGTGATTGCAAGGGGAGTCCGGATTGTGTTACGGCGGAGAATATTCTCACCGTGAATGTTCCAAAAGGGTTTGGAGTCCGCAAATACGAAGGGCTGGATCAGGATCTCAAGCCGCTTAAAAATTCTAAATGGCAAATTAAAGGGAATGTATTCACTATGACCGCACGCGATGTCAAAGGGGCGTGTGTGATGATGGAGCTTGAAAAACTTAAGCCGGGGCAGGTTGTTACTCCGGTTGCCGTTACCAATCCGATCATTCCTCAGCCCTCTGCTGCGGTCGCTGTGTTAAAAGTGCCTGATCCCTCGCCGATCGTGAATGTACCGGAACCTGTAACCGTTGTAATGGCTGAGGCGCCGGTTCCTGCCGTAACGGCTCCGATAGTCAAAGCAGCAGCAGCGGATATTGTTGTAGCAACTGCTCCAATGGTTAAATCCCCTGAAGCCGAGACTTCAGTGTTTGCAACTCCGATAGCGAAAGCACCGGCAGCTCCTGTTTTAAAACCGATTGCCTCTGCTGCACCGGTGACAAAACTGATTGCCCCTAAAATTGATTTACCGGCTCAATCGGCGGTTGCTCCTAAGCCTGTGGTTGAAAGACCTTCCACCCCTGAGCTTGCACCGTATTTCCGAAATTTTCAGCTCTTTCAGAGTCGTATCGTAGCGTTGAACGAGGATGGGAAAGATCGTTTGCGCGAATGGGCGAAGCTCTTTAAATCAAGCGGATATAAAACAATCATTATTAACTCGTATACCGATAATATTCCGCCGCAACGGTTAAAAGCTCTATATGCAACAAATGAGATTCTCTCAGAAGCGCGGGGTAAAATGGTGGCGGAGTTCTTGGTGACTCAGGGAATTGACCCAAAAATTATTACGGTCAACGGGATGGGAGATGCCGATCCGATTGCTCCGAACGAGACCGAAGAGGGACGATCAAAAAACCGCCGTGTAGAGTTTATTCTCGCCCGATAATATCGAAGATATTAACACCCTCAGGCAGACGGGGTTTGCTGTCACGGAAGGAACGGGTATTGGATATAAGCCGCTTGAAATGTTTACGCAGATGGTAGGCATCGGGAACATTCGGACGGAACCAATCCCCTTTGGCACTGAATAGCCAGTCAATAACCGCCTTGACATCAAGCAGAGTGTATCCCTCTGTATCAAGAAGAACTTTAATCTGCTTCGCCCAGCTTTGAACATTTTCTGGCACTTCGAACTGTGGATCGATCGAGGCGAGATGTCGGATGAAGTATTGCGCCATTTCAAACTCTTCCATGGTCGGTTTGGCTTCGGCAAGCTCTTGAGTTGAGGCTAATACCGGAGCATTTGAACTTATCTCACGCCGCACCCATCGCTCAAATTCGGCACACCAGTCAAAAGAACGGCGGTTTTGACTCCGCTGGTATAGGTTGAAATCATCAAAAAGCTCTCGTCGAAGTCCCTCGCGATCACATAATTCCAGGGCAAAAGCGTGCATCTGTGAGTATGTTTCATTTGAGAGGTTCAGGTAATAGTTGCTGTCACTGTATTGCGTTGCTGTAAGTGCTACATTCGAAGCGGATAGTGTAGCGATCGGGACAAAGGTGTAATAGATCATTACCCCTTGTTCCGTTTTGCGGCGGAGTGTCTTTAGAATGTTTTTTTTGACGAGGCTATCGAGAGCTTCTATCACTTCTCGCGGGCTGTGACGGAGAACCTGAGCTAACGTAGAGGCATCGACATCGCTCGGTTTATCTCCCCATTGCTGGGTATGACGGGCGATAAGGGGAATTATGGCGCGCTCCATAAGACTTAAATCCTCCCGATCGATCAGAACAGTAGGAAGGGTAATCATGAACGTTTGACCGAAGAGATGAATTTTGCTTTAAGCGGTGCAGCAAGGATATCGTTTTTAGAACGTTCACGACGCAAGATTTCATTACGGTATTCGTGAACCACCCGTGTTTCAAAGAGACTTCGATCCAGTGAAATGTAGTCATAAATCCATTGTTTGGTGAGGGCTTTGACGACATTGATATCCGTTTCATCCAGCAGAGCTTTTTCTTCACCAGCACGTTTGATAGAGGTGAAACGGATCGCTTCAAACCGCTCAAGAGCACTTTTTTCACCATCTCGTATCGAACTCACATCACGGCGGATATCATACATCAATGCATAAAGTTTTTGCGTTCTATCGTGAGCTTCCAGATCTATAGGTGAGAGGGCTTCATCTTCAAATTCCGAAGCGATTAAGGCAATTTTTTCGAAGGCAGTTTTATAGGGCATATCACGTGATGATAGCCGATTTAGAAAACTACTGTACCGATTGGTACCGATAGGACGGATCAGTTCATCGATATGACTACGTAAAAAAACGTCTTCCTCAATTTTAAAATAATTCATCAAAGATGTGACGAATTGAGTGCGGATTTGATCTTCAGTTGGTCTGTTTTGCATAGATAAAGTATATCACGATGATCTTTAGAGAAGTGTTAGGGTAAAAATAAGGTAAAATAATGACGGGTGTTTGCAAAATACCTTAAATTTGCACTAAAAGAGTTTTATGCTCACGATAAATGAAACGGTTATCCCTGATGGCGATACGGAACTCGGCGATAATCTTCTCTATTACGATTACAATATTGATCACCTTCTCTCGTTGGAAGCCAAAGGGCTTACGATGGAAGATGAGGGGTACATCAGTGCGTTTCGCTCGTTTGAGGGAGAAGTGTATGAAAACTATATTTACGAAAAGCTACTCCGTTTTGCCACTAATGAACCAAAGATTAAAAGTTTTATTATTAAAGGCCCCCATAAGCACCGTACCCGTGCCCAAAGTGACGCATTATCGGTAAGCTGGAAAGGGCAGATCATTTATCGTGCCCGGCACAAAGAAATCGGGGAGTTCGACGGATTGCTTTTCACTGACAAAGAGCTTTACTTCGTCGAGATGACCCTCGTCAAATCGGTGAGCAATCTCAAAAAACGACTTCGTAAAAAACGGGCATTGCTCGAAGTGCTGTTTCCCCGTTATAACGTGAAAGCGCTATTAGTGCTCAACGAAGGTGCGACGGGAACATCGGACCTGCCTCCTTATGCCTCCGTATGGCTTACAAAACCCTACAGCGCCCGCCATATTTTGGATCGACTCAGCAGTAAATCTCCGCGCGCACCGATGATCCGTGTTGAGAGTGCTAAGATCGCCCATGCGGAAGAGCTGAAAGTTGCATCATTCAAATACTACAGTACCTTATCGTGGATGTTGCGCTCGCTTCGTGCAAAATCCCCTATCGATATGGATTTTTTTAATCGAAGCGCGACGCAGCGTTATCATGATATTTACACGAAAGTGTATGTCGGATATCTCAGCGTTGACGATTTTAAAACGCTTGCACCGGATGCGAAGTTTGAGGGGAGCAATGCGTCACGGGTTGTTGTCGCGATTGAAAAAGACCATGTCGGAGGCTATTTCCTCACCTATTTCGTCCGCCACAGCGCTAAAAAACTGGACAACATCACCCTAACGGGTTCGACGACCCGGACGGAGAAAAAAGATCCGTTTGGGATTACCCTCACCGAAATGAATCATCTTGATAAAATAATGGATGAGAGTTTTGCATTGAGTCTGCCGGAACTGCGTATTCTCGAAGAGAAAATAAAAAATCAGAGCTTCATTAAAAATTCATAATAACCCGCTAACCTTCGCAAAAAAAATAACCTGTTTACATTTGTTAGGTTACACTTTTGAGAAAGTGTATAAAGGGTTCTTGTGAAAAAAATTATCGTTTTATTATTACTGGTTGTAAGTGTTTGGGGTGCGGCGTATAAAGTCGGTCAATCGGTTCAGCCGCTGAATTTAAAAGACCAGTTCGGGAAAATGCACTCTTTAAAAGAGATGCCTAAGACGTTGCTTTTGGCTTACGAAAAGGGGACGGGTGCCACGGTGAATGAGTATCTCGCCGCGCAGGACAAGGGGTACTTAAATGCTCATAATGCGATATTCGTCGCCGATATCAGTGGAATGCCTACCTTTATCAGCAATACGTTCGCAATCCCGAAAATGCAGAAATATCCCCATATTGTTTTATTGATCGATGATGAAGAACTTGGTTTGAAATTTCCGGGGCAAGAAGAGAAAATCACCGTTATGAAACTAAAAGGGAATGTCGTTCAACGCATCGATTACGTCAGTACCGCCGATGAACTCAAACAGGCGATTGAGCAGTGATTACCCCGCTTAAAGCCCTTCGTAAAAACCGTTTCAAAACGGCGCTCATTTTTATCAGCATGAGTGTTTCGATTTCCGCTATTTTTCTTATCAGCGCGATTTCGGGCGGAGTGGTGAGCATGTACAGTGCGATGCTCAAAACCGACGGAGATATCATCGTCACTCAGCGCGGGATCGCCGATACGTTTTTCAGCGATATCAACCGCTCTTTGCTCCATAGCATTGCACAGCTGCATGGAGTGAAAGAGGTAAACGGTCTTATATTGGGGGCGGCTCCGGTCGATCCGCTCCCGATTGTAGGGATTTACGGAGTGAGTGAGGGACGATTTAAGGGTTATCATTTGACGCAGGGTAGATACCCTAACGCGGGTGAAGCGATGTTGGGATCTAAAATCTACGAGACGCTGAAACATCCTAAAATAATAACCCTTTCCAAAAAAGCATTTCCCGTTAGCGGTGTGTTTAAAAGCCGTATCGGATTTGAAGACGGCGGGGTTGTGATGGATTTGCAAAGTGCGGGGATGGTATTTCACAAAAGTGCTTCGATTTTTCTCCTCACCCTCTCTGATTTGGGGGAGAGTACTGCGATCATAAATCAGATCAACGCGATGCAGCCCGATCTGGAAGCTAAAACCACCGACAGTTTCATCGATTCGTACAATCAATTCAAGATTATAAAAACGAGCTCGGATGTGATCGGCGCGATGGCCTTTTTGATGGGGATATTGGGAATCGTGAGCATGATGAGTATGGTGGTGAATGATCGAAAAAGTGAATTTGGGATTATGCGTTCCATCGGACTCTCTTCGTCGGTGATTATTTTTAAACTTCTCAGTGAAACACTGATTATTGCTGTTATCGCTTTCGCGGTAGCCTGGGGGGTTAGCGAAGGCGTATTGGACCTGATCAAGCACGCCGATAAATTTCAAGGCTACATCAACGGTGAAATAACGATTGGATTGTTGATTAAAGTATTTGTTGTATCGGTGATAATGGCGCTGTTTGGGACGTTGATGCCGGCGATTTATGCTTCACGTATCGATCCGATGAGCTTGATCCAAAAGGGGGGAGCGTGAAGATCGTTGCGGAAGCTTTAGAACATTATTACGTCCACGAGCACGTTTTACGCGGGATTGATCTGAGTATTGAACCGGGAAGCTTTACAGCCATCATTGGAGAGAGCGGAAGCGGAAAGACGACAGTGCTCTCCATCCTCTCAACGTTGCTGCGCCCTTCGAGCGGCCATGTGACGTATGATGCCAAAGCCCTTTCGGAATGGGGAAGTATAGACCTGTTCCGACGCCGTCATATCGGATTCGTTTTTCAGTTTCATTATCTGATTTCGTATCTGACGCTGCGTGAAAATATTGCCCTTGCCGCACTCCCTGAATTTCAAGAGGATATTGATCCTCTAATGGCACGGCTTGGGATTGAACGTTTTGCACAACGCTACAGTGATGAGGTCTCCGGAGGGGAGCGTCAGCGTGCCGCTATTGCCCGTGCTCTGATCAACCGTCCGTCAGTGGTATTCGCCGATGAGCCGACGGGGAATCTGGATACGAAAAATGCGTTAGGAGTGTATGAACTTTTTCGGGAGTTTTCACGCAATGATACGACGTTTGTCGTTGCGTCCCATGACAAAAAAATCGCTGATTTTGCCGATACGATTATCGAAATGGAGGATGGCATTGTTAAAGACATTTTTAAACGATGAACTTCCTCTCGCCCTTGTCTGGCTCATATTCGGATTGATTGCGGGACTCGTCTATTCGCTGGAGATATTGGGATTAGACGGCTCACAGACATTGTTTTCCCCTGAACGCGCCCGATCATTGCATATTTCTTTGATGCTGTACGGTTTTTTCCCTTTGTTGTTGTCACTTTTACCTTTTGCTCTGTTTGAAAAAGAGGGGGTATTATCAGTGAATGCAATAGCGCATTTACGCCGTTATTTTGTTGTGTGGAACCTCTTTTTACTTTTTATGAGCATGGCACTGTTGTTTGGAAATATGCGAGGGCTCCCTTTTTATGATTTTCCTTATCAGCTCAATTTTCTCCTCGCCTTTAGCGGTCTGTTTTACCTTCTAGCGCTCATTGACGCATTGCGCCGTTACGAAAAGCGCCCACTGTGGGTGAATGTATCGCTTATCACTGTTGTCGCCGCGCCGATCGTATTGGTGATTTTAATGAATCCTCAATACGGTCAGGTGGAGCAAACCCTAGTAGGTCCGCATGGAGATAATACATTGGGGATGAGTTTCGCACTTCTTCCGCTTTACTATTTATTGGTAAAACTGGTTTCAAAAGAGCCGTTTGCCCCTCGTTGGCATATTTTGTGGATCGTTCCGCTGAGCGGATACATTATCTCGTTGTACATTCGTAATTTCATTCATCCTCTCACTTATAATGAAGAGTGGTTTTTTCAGTATCTGACCCTGCTGTATCTTCCGCTTCTTTGGCGATGGTGGCATGATGGCGCTTTGAAATTCGAGTATAACCCATATCTGTTTTTCTCGATCATTGCGTTTGTCTTTGTGGATATCGAAGGAAATATTTTGTTTATTCCACAGATTCGGGAATTGATTCACCGCAATGATCTGGTTGTGGGACATGCTCATATCGCGATGGGGATTGCCGTTGCCTTTATGGCGCTGACGATAGTGCATCGCTCACTTCCTGCATTGATGACACGTACATTCGCTACCCTTTGGACAACACTGATTGCGCTGATGGCACTTTCATTGAGTGTTGCCGGTATGGTGGAAACAGGATGGATACACACAGATGCTCAGCTTTTTTTTGGCGGACGTTCATTGTTTGGATTTCTCTTGATTTTGATAGTTTTTCAGGTTCTTTGGCACCGTATAAAACCACAGCATATAACTTTGATTGAAGGCTACCACTGGATCGGTTTTTTAAGCGATACGGGGGGTGGATTGATACTCCTTTTAGCCGGCGGATGGATTTTCCCTGTGATGGGATGGCATTTCAGCGGAACGTATGAATATGTCATTTTTGCTTTTATGATCGGGACAGGGATAGTGCATTGGACTGGATTGCACGGCGATGCAGAACGTTTGGCTGCTCTGAGCGCGACGATACGTTCTCTGGTGGCTTCGGTATTTGCAGCACTGTATATGGCGGGGACATTGGACACTATTGCAGTATTGGTAGCCTTTTATGATGGAGTCTATGCGATGATCTACTGGCTTTATGTACGGGGCAGAGAGTGAATTACCTCGTAATCGTACTTGCTTCACAGCTTCTTTATTATCTTCTTATTGCACAAACTGGGGTTGTCGGAGTGTTTGATTCGCATATACATGATCTTTATACCCTCCCTATCGGAGGGATTATCGGAAGTGTTCTGAGTGCTTATTGGCGTCATCAAAATATCCGGATGGAACTTTATGTATTGTTTGGAATTCAGATACTTATTTCCTGGTTTTATCCGGATTATTCACTGGAAATGTTGCTGCTTCTTGGGTTTGTGGTAGGGTTTACGACTCCGTTGCTACTGTATATTTTTAGGTCCCAAAGTATGTTACAACTTGCTTTTGGATTGGCGATTTCGTATACCGTAGGAACGGCTTTGTATACCTATCCATTCGTTGAACGGGGAGCTATTGCGATTATATTGCCGCTTCTATCGGTGAGCGCTTTGTATTTTTCACATCTAAAACATCAATGTGAGAGTGAGAGCATCTCTTTTCATTGGGAAATACTTGCGGTAATGATGCTCTGGATTTTTGCCGATTCGGCACTCTTTGAGACACTTAGCCGGTCCGGTGGAATGGATATTTGGCGCACATACCCGCTCATTATTATTCCGGCGCATCTCTTAGGGGTATTTTTAGCCTATCGATATGGCGGAGAGCTTATGAGACAAACACGGGCTATTTTGGGTTTATTTATTCTCAGCTATGCTTTATATTGGTTAAAAGAGCCGATTTTACTGTCGGTTGTCTATCCGGTTGTGATTTCTTATTATAATGTTTTGCTATTTCAGGCGTTGATACGATTGGCAGACATACGCCTCATTGCATTATCGATGGTGGGAGTCGGCTGGATCGCTTCATCGATTGCAAACGGACTTGCTATAGAACATCGGTTCTGGATAGCTGCGGCAGTGTTAGGGCTTTTTGGAATTATCTATCCATTCTATCATAGGAGAATATTATGAAAAAATTGAGTATATTGGCCATTTTGGCTTGCGGAATGTTGTATGCGGGGTCTTTGAATTTCGAATCGGGCTCGGTTAAAGCGCATACGGAAGTATTTGGTGATAGTACGATTGACCCGATGGCGAAGAAAGCAACTTCGCATTTGAGTATGGAAGCAAGCCCTTCGACGTTAAAAGGTTCTATCGAGATTTCGATGGGTGATCTATTCAGCGACAATAAAAAGCGTGATGAACATATGCAAGAAGCATTGGAGTCCTCTTCGTTTCCCAAAGCGGTATTTGATGTGAAAGAAGTGGTTG
This sequence comes from Sulfuricurvum sp., assembly GCF_028713855.1. Taxonomy (GTDB): domain Bacteria; phylum Campylobacterota; class Campylobacteria; order Campylobacterales; family Sulfurimonadaceae; genus Sulfuricurvum. The sequence goes on along the minus strand of NZ_JAQTNN010000006.1, from coordinate 106,966 downwards.
CAAAAGGGGGGGATAATTACACCCTAAAAGGGATGATGAATCTTCACGGTGTAACGAAACCGATGAGTTTTGACGGGAGTGTTTCTGCCGAAGGAAACAAAGTTCGAATCAAAGCGACCAGTTCATTAAAAATGACGGATTTCGGGATGAAACCGATTAAAATGATGTTCCTGACCGTGCGGGATCAAGTCGATTTGAATGTTGATTTGGAGTTAAAACGGTAGCTTTATAAATGATTTGGATGATTTTTATAGCAATAGGATTGTCATCGGGAATATTGGCAGGAATTTTAGGGATCGGCGGCGGAATTATAATCGTTCCGGCACTCATGTATTTGGTCGGATTTTCTCAGAAACTGGCGATCGGTACCAGTCTTGCCGTATTGTTGCCTCCGATAGGGATCGCCGCCGTTTTAGAATACTATCGCAGTGGGAATGTCGATTTTAAAGCGGCATTTATTATCGCATTAATGGCGCTCATCGGAGGTTGGATCGGTGCTCGAAGCGCTCATTATATCGATACGCATACGTTAAAAATACTATTCGGAGCATTTTTAGTCTTTTTAGGCATTTATATGATTTTTGAGGCGAAATAACATCGCATCCATTTGGATTCAGATGCTAAAACGATAAATTTCCCCCATTTTGAGGGAATATGCCTGAAAAGGGAAAACAGTTTCACCTACCAACTGCTCAAACCATAGTAACGGTTCATCCAGTGGTTCATCCGAGAGGATAAAGGTTCCATAATGAACCGGAACAAGCGTTTTGGCACCTAAGTCATGTGCTGCTTGAAGTGCTTCGGGTGGGCTGATATGAACTTGTTTCATTATCTCTTCTGGGCGGTAGGCTCCGATCGGTAAAAATGCTTCATCAATCTCAAACTTTTCTCCGATCTCTTTGAAATGTTCCCCATAGGCGGTGTCTCCCGAATGGTAGATGGTATGATCGCTGTTTTGGATGACGTATCCTCCCCACAGCGCTTTGTTCATGTCAAAATGGATACGATTGCTCCAGTGGAGACTGGGGACAAGAGTGATAAAAAGTCCTCCTATCATCACTGATTCCCACCATTCCAGCTCAAAACACTTTTCCCGCGCAATATGACGTTTCAAATACCGCCAAAATCCTGCCGGTGCGACGATGATGCACTCCGGATTTTGTTTCAACAGTCTCAGTACGGAAGGTTTGTCAAAATGGTCGTAATGGGCATGGGTAATGAGAATGACGTCGGTATGTAACGCTTCTTTCGCAATTGGAAGAGGGCTTTGGCGGTGATAGAACGGGATATTTCCCAATACGGGATCGATGCATAGCGTTGTTTCTCCGAGATGAAGCCATACGCTCGCATGTCCGAGCCACAGCGCATATTCTCCCTCCGGCAATCTCTCTTGCAAGATTACCGGCAGTGCGGCAGAAGAGGTACTCTTTTTAGAGAACGATTTGGAGAACTGCCATTTTAATATTGTTTTGAGCGGGATTTTGGGTGATGTATATCGCTGCATTGGTCCTACTGCTGGTGTGAACCGTCACAATAGGGCTTTCTTCCCGATCGTCCGCATCGGCACAGCCATTTATCGGTTTCGACATCAACGGAAAATTTGATAGGCATCTTATCGGTTCCCTCATGACTTCCGTCACAAAACGGAAAAGTTGATGAGAGTCCGCACGTACAGTACCAATACTCTTTATTGGCATCCAACGATGCTTTAAAGGGGTCATTTATAAACTTGGTTTCCATGATACGCCTCCGTTACAGATAGTAAAGAATCATAGCACGATTTTGGTATTGTCGTAAATATGAGCAGTCACAAAGATATTTTGCTTTAACCGGGAGTCGAAAAACAGTGCCGTTGGATATACAATACTATAAACGATAAAAAGGTTAAAACGTGAACAGCGAAAACGGTGAAAAAGCAGACAGATATCTCTCTTTTATGAATATAGATTGTTATAAACACGCCTCTGATGTAATTGATTGTATTTTGGAAGTGACCAAAGATGAACGCTATAACAACCGTTTTTGGGAAGCTTTTACAGCAAAAATTCCCCAATGCTACTATGAACACAAATCGGATGAAAAGGTGCTATACCATATCTGCTCGTCGGTATTTTACATTGAAGAACTATTTGAGGAAAGTGCTCATTCCTTAGGGCTTGAGTTAATGACGACTTGCGAATATCAGTGTTGTTGATGAATACTATCCCTTTTTCTTTATAGAATTACAAGGGGTATGCGATTACTATTCGCCCATCACAACCGGAGTAGCGTATGGAGCAGTTTGCCTTTATTATCACATTGTTAATGATTGGTATTTTGCTCCAAAAAACAGATGCCCCTGCCGATCTTGCTAAAAGTCTCAATTTTTTTGTGATTTATGTATCGCTTCCGGCTACGGTATTACTTCAAGTTCCAAAAATTCATCTGGACTTTTCTGCGTTGGGGGTGATTTTGATCCCGTGGATACTGTTGCCTATTACCGTCGCAATGGTATTTGCCATGACGCGCAATCAGCCTCCCCATGTTCGTGCCGCACTGCTATTAGTTATGCCGCTGGGGAATACATCGTTTGTCGGGATACCGATCGTTCATACGTTGTTGGGCGAAGAGGCGATACCGTATGTCCTGATGTACGATCAATTCGGTACCTTTTTGATTCTTTCGCTCTATGGTGCGGCGGTGATCGCACGTTATGAGACAGGAACATTCCATAAACGATTGATTGTCAAAAAACTCCTTCTCTTCCCTCCGTTTATCTTTCTCGTATTCGCCCTTATTTTTGGAGAGATGCCTTATGCCTCTCAGTCGTATTTACAGCTTCTCTCGTCCACGTTGGTACCGTTGGCATTGGTCTCGGTAGGGTATTCGATGAAATTCGGCGGAGAGGTTGATTATGGGCTGTTTACCAAGGCACTGATTCTGAAGCTGATGATTATGCCTTTCATTGCATTTGGGATCTTACACACGTTGGGAACCGATCCCCTTGCCCTAAAAACCGCCGTACTCGAATCGGGAATGCCCTCGATGATTACGGCGGGGGCTCTCGCGATTGCGGCAGGATTTGCACCGGAGCTGAGCGCGGCATTGGTAGGATATGGGATAATTGTATCGTTGGTGACATTGCCGTTGATTAGCTATTTGATGTAAATACGGGTTGGATTTTTCACCCATCTACTAATATTTCTGCAATAAAAAATAATATTATACATATTAGTTATGTTTCTAAAAGTATCGTTTGTGTGTATGTACCATAAAATAACTATAAAAAATTAAAATACTTTTACTAAATTGGATATAGTTATTAATTATAACTTATCAAGATTTAACAACGAACCATAAAGGAACTCGCCGCATGAAACATATCATCTTAATTATACTCCTCACAATAGGAGTTTTTGCAGAAAAAAATTATCCTTTCATCAATCCTGAATGTGGTAGTTATCCCGGAATTGCGTTCTCTCCAAAGAGTCATAATTTAATATTATTTGACGGATGTAAAACGTTTGTCAATTTTTCAGATAAAGGAACAAATAAAATTATTTCTTCGACAAATATTATTTCCTTTTCACCGATGACGGCAACAATCAATGGCAGTGAAGTGGTGATAGTAACAGATAGGCAAGGTTCTGTTAAATCACTCAATATAGAGAATGGAAAATCAAACAAAATTATAGATTTAAATTTTACTGACGGTGGTTCTTTTAGTGGAAAACCCTATATAAATGTGGATGGAAATAGGTTGTTGATTGAATACTCTGTAGATGGAACATATAGTACGGTAGCTCTTTTAAATCCTATTAATAATGAAGTAATCTTTACAGTTAACGATTTCAGTCAGGCTTCCATGAATCCTGAAACCGGCGAGTTTGTAATTGTAAAAAATGGGATGTTTCCTGCTCTGAAGCGAATATTAATACTTAACCAAAATGGAGAGCGAACAGGTGAAGTTTCATACCTTCCATCATTTACGGGTGCTGGCTTTATTTCTCCTGTTCTTAGTCCAAATAGAAAAATTATAATTAACGCTGTATTTGATTTACAAACCCGAAAATATCATCTCGATGGATGGGATATAGCAAAAAATCAAAAACTATATCGTATAGATACGAATGATTCATATTTGTTGAGAGAAAAGTTTATTCATAAAGAATTTAACACTAATGAGATGATTTTACGCAAAGCAAAAAAAATTGGTATCTATGAGATATCAACAGGTATGCTGATCTGTGAACTGCCTGAGTTATCAAAGCAGAATATATTTGGAATAGCATATCTTGATGAAAATATTGTCATCACAAACGATATGCGGATATGGGATATCAAAAATGACAAAGAGCTTTTAAGGCTCTATATCTTTGAAAATGGTGAGTGGGTTATTGTAGCACCTGATGGGAGTTTTGAGTGTTCGGTAAACGGATTAAAAGTTTTTAATGACCATATCAAAGAGAGTTCAGAAAAACCGCTGAATGAAGCACAATACAATCCCCAGTACGTACAAAAAATCTTAAATCAAATCATGAAATGGGAGAATAACTAATGGGAACTCAAATCGATACGACAAATTCACCAAAGGAAATCACAGCATGAAACACATCATTCTATTAATCCTACTTACGATAGGAGTATGGGCTCAGGACAACGACTGTAAATACTTCGGTAATACCGGATACATACTTTCTCCAAAATCTCAGAGTATCACACTTTTTGATGGATGTAAAACATTTGTCAATTTTTCAGACAAAGGGGCAAAAACGATCGTTGCGCCATCAAAAGTTGATAACTTTTCACCGATTACAGCGACAATCAATGCTAGTAATGTGATTGTAACATCAAAAAAACAAGGATATATAAATTCTCTTAACATTGAAAACGGGGAATCTAAGTTGATTGTCGATTTGAATTTATCAACTTATGATTTTCTTGATACAACACCCTATGTAAATGCTGATGGAAATAGGCTATTGCTTAAGTATTACCGTGATAATAAAGGCGATTATATAGCTCTCTATAATCTTATTAACGGAGAAATAATTTTTTTCGAAGGTAATGCTGATCAAATTTATATGAACCAGAGGATAAGTGTATTTGCATATTCAAGATTTATAACTGAATTTAAGTCAAATATATTTATTTATGATGATAAATCCGAAGTTGGTGTTATAGATGCAGATAGCGGACTCGTTTATCCTGTTCTCAGTCCAAATGGAAAAATTCTTATTAATAAAGTTTTTGATTTCTCAACCAGAAAATTTCATCTCGATGCTTGGGATATCGCAACCAATCAAAAGCTATACCGTATAGATATTGGAGAAGCATATGTTTTCGGGGAAGACTTTATTAATAATAGACAAACACATACAAACGAAATGCTGCTGCGTCTTGCGAAGAAAATCGGTATTTACGAAATATCAACTGGAAAGCTTATTCGTGAACTGCCTGAATTATCAAAGCAGAATATATTTGGAATAGCATATCTAAATGAAAATACCGTCATTACAAACGATATGCGGATATGGGATATTAAAAATGACAAAGAGCTATTAAAATTGTATATCTTTGAAAACGGCGAGTGGGTTATTGTAACACCCGATGGGAGTTTTGATAGTTCAGACAATGGGTTAAAAATATTTAATCAGCGTCTCCAAGATGGTAAAGAACAATCTCGCACTTTAAACCTGTACGATCCAAAAATCGTACAACAAACATTAAAATCAATCATGAAATGGGAGAATAACTAATGGCAACGATTACGGAAGCGCAATTAACAGCTTGTATTTCGCAACAAGCAGGTACAAGTAAATTCACATTTAAGTCGATCAATTCACAATTTAACAAAAAGGCTGTCTAATGAAAACGTTACTTATCATCATCATTCTTATTACGAGTTTATTTTCCGAGGATGGTTCAGTACAGTCGACACCATCCGAGAAAATTCAACACACTACACTTTTTGGTCCAATCAAAGATGTGGATGTATCATCAGATGGCAAATTTGTCGTGATGGGCTCATTGGGCGGCAATATTTTTATCATGAATCTCGAAGATAAAAATAATATTGCAGTTTTACACACAACCCTCGATGACATCACCAGCACCGATCTCTCCAAAGATATGACAATGATCATAGCGGGAGATTTAAAAGGTCAGGTAGAGATATGGAATCTTCCGAAAAAGACGTTAGTACGAAAGATAGACGGACATACGCAAGAGATTACTAGTGTCTCAATCTCAGATGATAATAGCAGGGTAATGACTGCATCAAGGCAAGAATCGACCAAACTTTGGAATTTACAAACGGGTCAATTAATTATAACGCCTGCATCTGTGGATAGAGGTATTGATTTACCTTCTAGTCCACTATACACTCGCTTCAATCATGTTAATGCTTTTTCATTTATGGATGCTCGTAGATGGATTGATATTTTTGATCCAAGAACTGGAAAGAGCAAGGGGAAAATCACTATCTTTGATGAAACCTTAGATCCAAATCATCGCTATTTACCTTCTTTGTTGTCTTTTACAAATGACCGAGCCATAGAATTTACGGCTGATGGTAAAAATATCATTTTAAGTACGATGGATGAAGATACATTATGCAAAGACTGTAAAAAAGCGATTGATATATGTATTAAAACTTTTGATATAAGTAGCAATACACTGAAATATAAGATTCCAGTAAAAGGAAGAATTCCAGTATTGACCCTCTCTAAAGATGGAAAGTATGGGATTTTTATCGATCAGTATACCGATAAAATAAAGATCACACCACCTAAAGAAAGTACTTTGTTGTCAAGTGAGCGATATAGAGAAATTGCACTATTAAAACGTTTTGACATCGATAGTGGCAAAATTGTCGATTCGTATGTTTTATTGGATGAATGGACAACCGATCGTCAAGTTAGAAGACCGGGTTTTAAGTATTTGCATGAAATCTCTGATGGCAAATATATTACTTTAGCCCATGTTGTCGATGGCGGAATTGATGTTTGGGACATCAAAAATTTAAATACAACCGGTAAAGGGGAATAAATGACATCTGAAGAACAATATATTGATAATTTATATAACAGTGGACGTATTACGGAAAATGCTCAAACGGCTATGAATAAGCTCTTAGAAACAACAATAGGACAACAAGTAATTTCTAAACTTATGAATGACAACATTTTGCTTACTGTTGTGGATTACGGGGGAAAAAGTTACACAGGAGATAATAATACGATTTATCTTAGTACTCAAGATGAATTTGGGTTTCCGATTGGTGCAAATACATTCGGTTATTCGACAATCGCAACTATGCTTATTCATGAATTCGGTCATCTTGTAGGTCATAATGGTGAAAAAGACAATATTCTCAGTGTTGAAAATGCTTACAGAACTGAAATGGGTTATGATCTTCGTACCGGATACCGTGGACATGATGAGTGGGGTCAATATACGATTCAAGATACACATGACGACGTGCCCCTCCAATGGAATTATTATAATGGAGGAGACACTTCATTATCTGCAACAACAAAGTATACCTACACAGCACATAAAAATACGGAAAGCTTTGATGTAGCGGTTGTTGGAAATGATAATGGCAATACATTTGAGATGGGTATTGGTAATGATACTGTCTATGGTAGAGGCGGTAATGATACCCTCAAAGGGGGAGAAGGAAACGACATCCTCGACGGCGGTGCGGGGGCTGATTATCTATATGGAGGTAATGATGATGATATTCTGCGTGGAGGAAATGATACGGATCCAGACTACTTATATGGAGAAACTGGTAGCGATGTCATCTATACTGTAGGACATGATGCGGCATACGGTGGAATAGGAAATGATATCATCATTAGCAGTGGATATCCGAGTAATTATTTATCCGGTGCTGAGGATTACGATTATTATCTTATAGATGGTGGTGATGCATTTATAAACGATTACGGAGCACAAGGAGCAGTATTGGTCCAGGTGAACGGAGGATACCTAAAACTGATAGGCGGAGAGAAAGTTTACGATGCTAATGGAAATTGGACGGGAACATGGAAAGGAGCGTTCGAAGAGATTTACACTATGTTAGGTCCAGATGTAGAGGTGCATATAGCAGGCTCAACGATTCATATAAAAAACTTTTTTTATTCTACAAATACATTAGATATTTCTTTACCTCTCACGGATAGCCAAGCCAGCCTTGTATCCGTAAACAGTATAGGAAATAGCTCAGGCAGTAACGGAGGAGTTGATACTCTCAATGGAGGCAGTGGAAACGATACATTCTTTGTGGATAATGTGGCAGATAGCATTACGGAACAAGCTGACGGAGGAAATGATACTGTTCTGTCCAGCGTAACCTACACATTAAGTGATAATGTTGAAATGCTTGTCCTTATGGGGAACACAGCCATTAATGCTACCGGAAACGCTCTGGATAATTTCCTGATGGGAAATAGTGCCAATAATATCCTCAATGGAAGCAGCGGAGCCGACACCATGATCGGAAATAATGGGGATGATATTTATTATGTCGATAGCATTAGTGATAGAATCATTGAAAATATATCTGGCGGTTCTGATACCATAGTGAGTACTATCAGTTGGAAACTCGAAGAGACTACTGAGAACCTTACCCTCTCAGGAACAGCTGCCATCGACGGAACCGGAAATGCTCTTGATAATACAATTTATAGTAGCGAAGGAAACAACGTTATGGACGGCGGTAACGGCATCGATACTCTCTCGTATGCCACTGCTACTGCCGGAATCACCATTAATATCGCTCTTACAACGGCTCAAGCTACAGGCGGTGCAGGAATCGATACTATTCTCAATTTTGAAAATCTTACCGGCTCTAATTATAAGGATGCTCTTTTTGGTGATGCAGGCAATGATACGCTCAACGGATTAAGTGGCAACGATATGCTTATGGGCAAATATGGGAATGATACTCTCAACGGTGGAGCCGGCAATGACTATCTAAACGGTGATCTAGGCAACGATACCTATTTCTTTAATACAGGTGATGGAAAAGACATGATTCTTGATTACAATTTTATCCAAACAGCAGTGCGCTATGGATTCACGAAACACCTCACCCTCAAAGCGGTTAATGCTGGTGATGATACGATCTCTTTTGGAGACGGAATTACTATCGATATGATCGATGCAGAACGAGACGGTAGCAATTTACTTCTGGGTGTCCGATCCAATGGCGACAGCAACAATATCGATCAGCTTTCTGATCTCATAACTGTAATTCAATTTTTTACTACGAAAGGGAGCAGTGAATTCATTTCTTTCACTGATAATTCATCATTTAATATCAGCTCATGGAGTATCGGTACCTCAGGTGATGATACTCTCTACGGCACCGGAAGAATATATGGGGGACGAGGTAACGATCTAATCAATAGCAGCACCGGAAATGATGTTTTAAACGGTGGTACGGGAGCTGATACCTTTGTCTTTAATACAGTGCTCAATGCAAGGACCAATAAAGATATCATTACTGACTTTAGTTCCGTTGATGATACAATTAAATTCGAAAATGATATCTTTACTGCGCTAACTGCTATAGGCACTCTTTCTGCTTCTAACTTTGTAGCAAACGCTACCGGTACCGCAGGTGATGCCAATGACTATATCCTCTACAATACGACTACAGGCGCGTTGTATTATGATGCTGATGGAATCGGAAGCATTGCCGCAACCCAGTTCGCACTCCTTGGTACCGGTTCTCACCCTTCGATTACGAATGCGGACTTTTTGGTAGCTTAATGATTATCGTATCTCTTGTGACGTTGCCGTTGATTACGTACGTAATGTAAAAAGTTATATTGAATGGATTTTTGAAGTGTTGATGTTTTGAAGAAGGAATTTTGTGTTGTGATGGCGGGCCACCAAGGATTTGAACCTTGGGAGGTTTAACCCTCGCCGGTTTTCAAGACCGGTGCAATCGACCACTCTGCCAGTGACCCGTATAAGAATGAAGCTATTTTTTACATTTTGGAGGTGGTACCCAGATTCGAACTGGGGGTCAAGGTTTTGCAAACCAGCGCCTTACCGCTTGGCCATACCACCATCCATGTATGTGGTGCCCGGAGCCGGACTTGAACCGGCACAGTGTTACCACCGAGGGATTTTAAGTCCCTTGCGTCTACCGATTTCGCCATCCGGGCAACGATAACAAAAAATACCTCAGTTAAGACATCGGTTTCTCGATATTTCAACTGAGGTATATGGAGCGGGAAACGAGGTTCGAACTCGCGACCCCAACCTTGGCAAGGTTGTGCTCTACCACTGAGCTATTCCCGCATTGTTTTTGTGGACTGGAAGTATATCAAAAAATTTATGGCATGTAAAGAGTTTCGTTTCCTTTTTTATTATTTTTTTTGAGGTATATCTTTTTTAGAGTTCCACTGCGCTATAATCGCGTCAATTTAAAACCATATAATTGCAAAGGAATCCCATGCGTAGTGATACCATTAAACGCGGATTTGATAAAACCCCTCACCGGAGCCTTTTGAGAGCTACGGGACTTAAAGACGAAGATTTTGACAAACCGTTTATCGGAGTGGCCAACTCTCATATTGATATTATCCCGGGTCACTTTTTCCTCCAGGAATACGGTCGTATCGTAAAAGAGGCGATTCGTGAAGCGGGCGGTGTACCGTTCGAGTTTAATACGATCGGGGTGGATGACGGTATCGCGATGGGACATGACGGGATGCTTTACTCATTACCGAGCCGTGAATTGATCGCTGACTGTATCGAAACAGTGATGAATGCTCATAAGTTGGATGGATTGATTTGTATCCCTAACTGTGACAAGATCGTTCCGGGTATGCTGATGGGAGCATTGCGCGTCAATGTGCCGACGATTTTCGTCTCGGGCGGGCCGATGAAGGCTGGGCACAAAAAAGACGGAACGGCGATCGATTTGGCGACGGCATTTGAAGCGGTTGGACAACATGCGGATGGAAAAATGTCCGATGAAGAGCTGTATGAGATCGAGTGTGAAGCGTGTCCGAGCGGGGGAAGCTGTTCGGGGATGTTTACGGCAAACTCGATGAATACCCTCTGTGAAGCGATGGGGGTTGCATTGCCGGGCAACGGAACGGTTCTCGCAATGACGCCGGAGCGTATCGAGATGGTTAAAACGGCGGCACGTCGTATCGTCGAGATGGTCAAAGACGAAAATTCCCAAAAATGGAATATGCAAAATATTCTCAATGACAAAGCGATCCATAATGCGTTCGTCGTCGATATGGCGATGGGCGGAAGCTCGAATACCGTATTGCATATGTTGAGCATCGCTAAGGAAGCGGGAGTTGAGTTTGATATTACCCAAATCAACAAAATTTCTGAGAATGTTGCCCACATCGCAAAAATCTCCCCGTCTCTCTCTACGGTTCATATGGATGACATTAACCGTGCCGGCGGTGTTAACGCTGTTATGAAAGAAGTCTCACGACGTGGTGGAATCCTGCACACAGACGCTATGACCGTGACTGGTGAGACACTCGGCGAGCGAATCAAAGATGCAGTGATCAAAGATACGAATATCATCCATACGAATGAAAATGCGTACTCTCCGGTCGGCGGTTTGTCAATCTTATTTGGTAATTTGGCCGAAGAGGGAGCAGTCGTTAAAACAGCGGGAATTACCCCGAATATGCGTAAGTTTAAAGGCCGTGCTGTTTGTTTTAACTCCCAAAATGAAGCCATTGCCGGAATTATGGGGCATAAAGTCAAAGCGGGCGATGTCGTCGTTATCCGTTACGAAGGTCCTAAGGGTGGTCCAGGGATGCAAGAGATGCTTGCTCCTACGGCGCTTATCATGGGGATGGGGCTTGGTGAGAGCGTTGCTCTTATCACCGATGGACGTTTCTCTGGTGCAACACGTGGTGCTTCTATCGGGCACGTAAGCCCTGAAGCGGCAGAGGGTGGTTTGATTGCTCTAATTGTTGATGGTGATGAGATCGAACTCGATGTTGACAGCCATCTCTTACAGCTCAATGTGAGTTACGAAATATTGGAGCAACGTCGTCTTCATTGGAAACCGATCAAAAAAGATATTCCCTCTAAATGGCTCAAACGCTACAGTCTTCTCGTCTCTAATGCCTCTAACGGTGCTGCTTTAAAAACGGAATTGTAAACCTCTTTTCTGTCACCAGATTGTAATCCTTCGGGGTTACACTTTCTCTCATGAATGAATTATTGTCATTTCGCAGTGTATTTATCTCTGACCTCCATCTCGGAACGCGCGACGCTCAATCGGATCGTCTTTTGGAGTTTATCCGAAACGTTGAATGTGAAAACCTCTATCTTGTCGGTGATATTATTGACGGATGGGAACTCCGCCGAAACTGGCGTTGGAGTCAAGCTCAATCCGATGTTCTCCAAAAAATCCTCCGAAAAGCCCGAAAAGGGACAAATATCTACTACATCATCGGTAATCATGATGAATTTTTGCGACCGTTTTTACCGATGATGATGGGGGACAACATCTCCTTTACCCATGAAAAAGTTCATTACGGTATGAATGGAAAGCGCTATCTTGTCGTTCATGGCGATATGTTCGATGCGGTAACGATGACGAAAAAATGGGTTGCCCATTTGGGAGATCGGTGTTATCTGTTTATGCTTCGGCTTAATCGTCCGATCAATACTATCCGTCGTTTATTTGGTAAATATCACTATTGGTCGCTTTCCAAAATGGCAAAACAAAGTGTCAAGCAGGCGGTGAGCTTTATCACCGATTATGAAGAGGTTCTTTCGTCTCATGCGGATGAAAAAGGGTATGATGGAGTGATTTGCGGGCATATCCATCACGCAGAGATACGAGTCATCAACGATATCGATTATCTCAACTGTGGGGACTGGGTTGAATCGTGTACGGCAATCGTCGAGCATCATGACGGGAGATTCGAAATTTATGAACACGACCAAAACCGTTAGCATCGTCTTTTACAAAGGGTCGGGTACATTGGCTGAAAAACTGGTTCGTTTATGGACTAAAAGCCCATTTTCACATTGTGAATTCGGACGAAGCGACGGTTTATATCATTCAAACGACCGCTTTCGATTTATTTCACGCACACATACTTTGGATATCAATACCACGGATTGGGAAGTGTGCAAAATTGAATTGCCCTCTGAGATTGTAGATCGGGTAGAACACAGACAATTGCGTAAAAATGGGACGTCGTACGATTGGATCGGAATTGTTTTCTCACAGGTGTTTCGAGTGGGGTTGCATGATAAAAAGCGGTGGTTCTGTTCCAAAAGCAATGCCGATGATTTAGCATATGCGTATCGGCTGATGGCTCGAAGCCGATCTCCTCGTTATGAATCTTTTTTGACAGTGTTAGAACCGATTCGTCAGTATCATCCGCATGAGCTTTCCCCCAGCGATTTATTTACTCTTATTCGTGCGATGGAGCAAATTCAGGAACGATATTTTGTAAGAGTAAACGTGCCTCAGACGAGAGGGTAAGGTCGTCTATTTCCTGATTTAAAAGATTTATATCATAGGGGGTAGATCGTGCGATCATAATCGATTCAAAGGCGGTTTTTTGTTCACTTTCGTCGATTAGAAGTTCCTCATAAAGTTTCTCACCCGGACGCAATCCGGTATAAATAATCTCTATGGGTTCAGAGGTATAGAGCCGTATCATGGTCTGAGCCAAATCCGTGATTTTTACACTCTCGCCCATATCGAGGATAAAAAGCTCTCCGCCGCGCGCGATAGCGGCGGCTTGGAGGACGAGTTGGCACGCTTCGCTGATGAGCATAAAATAGCGGGTAATATCCGGATGGGTGATAGTGATGGGGCCACCTGCTTCGATTTGGGACTTGAACTTCGGAATAACACTTCCGCTGGAACCGAGGACATTGCCAAATCGTACCGAGACAATCTCGCTGTTGCGGGGATCAACGTTTTGGGCATAGAGTTCCACAATCCGTTTAGTTGCCCCCATAACATTCGTAGGGCGTACCGCTTTATCAGTAGAGATGATAACAACTTTACTAACATTGTTAGCGATGGCACTGTCGATGACATTTCGACTGCCGATAATATTATTCATAATTGCTGCGTGAATATTGGCTTCGCACAGCGGTACATGTTTGTAGGCTGCGGCATGAATGACAATATCGGCATGTGCATCTGCCATAATCGTATCGAGTATCTCTTTATCGATAATGTTACAAAGTAGTACTGTTGCTGAGGGTATTTTCTCCCCGATTTGGTAAAGATTGTACTCACTGTGATCGAGTAAAATCAGATTAGCCGCACCGAATCGGTGACATTGCTGAGCGATTTCGCTGCCGATACTTCCCCCTGCACCCGTGATAAGGACGGTTTTCCCCCGTATAAATACTCCGATGGTCCCGGTATCGAGATCTTTCGGATGTCGGGCAAGGAGCTCTTCGATCGAGAGTTCCTCTATTTGGTTGTGGGTATCATCCAGCCCTCGTGAACGTTTGATATTTCGTACCCCTGCATCACTGAGGAGCTGATAGGCTTCTCGTAGATATTCGTTTGGCAGTGACCCGTCAATGATAGCGGCGGTGACTGATTTGTTTGTTAGAAAGGTGGGAATATCACTTTTCCCGGAAATTTTGATATTGTTGAGGTACGAACCGATCATATTGTAATTTTTCTCTTGGAGAGCAATAATCCCTACCGGATAGTATTCATTTGAGCTTTCCAGCATACTTTTGATGAGATTGGCGGTGCTGGCGGAGATACCGATAAGCAGCGTCGGTTCGAGGTTTTCACGAGGTCCACTGATATCGAGGAGCATCCGTTTTAAGAGACGAATTCCACCTAGAAAGATGAATGAAAGAAAGAGATCGATTATGATAACACTACGTGGAAAAGGGGAAAAAAGTGTGGAGTTGACAGTATGAATTAAAGCGAAAACTGCATACGTAGCAAGGTGGGCAAAAAAGAGATTTTTGGCCTCTTGCAAACCGTAAAAACGCCAAATGATGGTGTAGTTTTTAAACCAATGGATGAAGAAGGCTTTGATGCTGATAAGAGTAACTGCAACCACAATAAAAGGATCTAAAAATTCGGGTGGAATATCAAAGTTGAAGCGTAAAAGGTAAGCGCAGAAAAGGGTAAACAGGGATAGAAATACGTCGGAAAGGAGAAAAAAAGTGATCCGTTTGGCACTGCTTGGACGAAGCCATCCGTTCATTGCAGCGCCTTTTTTAGAAGGGTGCAGACGCGTTCGACATCGTCACGATTCATCTGGGTTCCACTGGGGAGGCAGAGACCTTTTTCAAACAAGCGCTGGGACGTACCGTTTTCACAACACATGGCATCTTTAAAAAGAGGTTGCAGATGCATCGGTTTCCAAAGGGGACGGCTTTCAATGTTTTTATCTTCGAGGGCAAGTCGGATTCGGTTTGGATTAGAGTGTTCAAACGTGAGGGCAGTGAGCCAACGGTTTCCTTTTGTATGCGGAAGTTCCGGCATAAAGGTAATCTCGCCAATATCTCCCAGTGCTTGGGTGTACCACTCAAAGATCTGTCGTCGAGTCGCTATTCGCTCTTGTAGTACTTCCATTTGAGCTACACCGATAGCGGCTAAAATATTGCTCATACGGTAGTTATAACCATAATCCGTATGTTCATAGTGAGGAGCATCGTCACGCGCTTGGGTGGAATAAAAACGGGCTTTTTCAATGAGCTCTTTGTTAGAGGAAATCAGCATTCCT
This sequence comes from Sulfuricurvum sp., assembly GCF_028713855.1. GTDB lineage: Bacteria > Campylobacterota > Campylobacteria > Campylobacterales > Sulfurimonadaceae > Sulfuricurvum. The sequence goes on along the minus strand of NZ_JAQTNN010000006.1, from coordinate 91,247 downwards.
CCCCCAGAGGTCGTGAGGATTTTATTTCCGTTAAAACTGTAGACGCCGAAGGTACCGAAGGTTCCGGTTTGTTGACCGTTATAGGTGGTACCGAGACTTTCTGCCGCGTCTTCGATCAAAGCAATACCGTGAAGATTGCAAAGAGCGATGATTTTTTCCAAATCAGCGCATTGGCCGTAGAGATGTGCGAGGATAAGGGCTTTAGGCTTTTTCGGAGATCGCTCTATTGCTTCTTCGAGGAGGAGCGGATCGAGATTCCAGCTTCCGGAATCGCTGTCGATAAAAACCGGAGTCGCATTTTGGTAGAGGATTGGGGCAACCCCGCCGATAAAGGTAAAGGATGAGGTTAATACGATGTCTCCCGCTCCTATTCCCAGAACCCGCAAAGCCAAATGAAGCGCCGCAGTAGCGCTGCTAAGTGCGAGAGCATACGGCACACGAGTAAGATCTCGAATACTGTGTTCAAAGCGATCTACCATAGGCCCAAGAGGGGCAATATAGTTACTTTCAAACACGTCAGCGATGTAGGATTGCTCTCTTCCGCTCATGTGGGGAGGGGAGAGGAAAAGGCGCTGATTTTGCATTTTCATACTTTTAGTTTATAGACTTTGCTCATCGGATCAAGGATGATTGGCTCAAACAGTTTCGGGTCATAATGATCAAAGACGAACATTTGGATGTAGGAAGAATTAAAATAAAAATCATCCATTACTAAAAATCGCCCGTAGCTTGCCATAAAGATGACATTAAGCCCCTCAGAGGAGAAATGCTGTTCGGTAATATCTAGCTTTTGGGCTTTGTTGTAGCCCACTTGGTAAAATCCTTTGATCGGCACTTCTTGCTTTCCGAGTTTGAGAATACTTTTCTCTTTGAGGATGGAGATGCCGTTACCGAGTTCAAGGGTTTTGCCCGTATCTTTAACTTGCTGAGTCATATAGAAAAAAGGCTCTTGAGGGTGATTATCCGGATTTTTAAGATCGAGGGAGCTAAAGAGGGTTACCGTCGGTAATATTTCCATCATTCGTAGAGGGAGATAGAGGTATACATCGCGTGTCGGTTTTGGCAATGAAGCAGGGTTGAGTTGAACATTAACCATCAAATCATCGATCGAATCGGCTTTATACGCTTTCAGCATGGTTGCGATGATTTCATTTGAACTGCTAGTTGCATACCCTCGTTCAGTATATTCAACACTTAGTCGTGCCATGTCTGCAGCATTTTGTTGCGGTTGGGTTAAAATATAGCTTGCGGGATAGTTGACATCACCACTATGTTTTCCCCCGTCCACAAGCGTTTTAACATCACAGTAATAGCGTATTGGATAACCGTAATCCCACCAGGTAATGACGTAATCTTCCCGTCCGGAGATTTTACCGAGTTGATCAAGTGTTGAGATTTCTTGGGCAGTAAAAACAGTCGGTGTCATATACTCTTTGATGTGCAGATAATTAGGGTAGAGAGCAGCTCCCATGAACACGAGTAGTGCAGTGTATTTCAACCATGATTTTTCTATCGGTTTAGTAATGAGCATCAGAAAGTAGGCAAATCCAATTGCCATCGGTGCAACGGCATAGATTGTAAAACGTAAACCTGCCGACATGGCGATAAAACCAAGACCTACAAGCGGTAAGGTGATCAAAAGAGGACGATATGCGATAACAGCAAACGCATAACCGACACAGGCAATCAGAAAAGTAATCGGATGCCCGCTGATCCGTTCTGCAAAGACATTAAAGGGAATATGACCTGCTTCACGGACGGTTTGGGCTACATTGTAAAAATGAAGTCCGCCGGCCTCATTTGAGACGCTCTCACGGAAAAGATACCCTTTTAACTGAGCCCAAATCGGGTCAATCCCCCCTGTCGTAAAATAAATAATAAGGATGGCGGTAAACAAAGACCAAAACCATTTTTGATCGAGTTTCGGCAGAAAATGAAAAAATGAAAAAACTCCCAACGCAATAGTAAGTTTAAGCCAAATCGGAAGGGATAAAACGCCGATGATGATAAAGAGAGCAATTTTATAGAAATAGTGATTTTTACGTTCGAAAATCACCGCATAGATAAGTGTGACAACTAAAATAGCAGTGTTAAGTGAATAACTCTGAGGGTACCACCATTGAGCTAGAGCAAAAGCAGCAGTTATGGGTAGGAGAAGTCGATTGCGCTGATGGGTGATTGCCAAAAGGATAAAATAGAGGGAAAAGAGGGGTAAAACGATCGTCAGCATATCGGTGTCGTAATAGCCGATCATGGTGCGGTTGTAGTAGCTATGTGTTACGCTGGCGATAAGGGCGGCAATGAAGCCTATACCGGTTTGTCCTATCGTCCGTCCGATTAAAAGAATCGGTATTACGATTAACGACCCGATAAAGGAGGGCATATAAAGGATCAGTGTTTCAAAACTAACGGGAATTATTTTCGAGAGCCATGCCGTTAAAAGTGCAATCGGTTCAGTAATCGGAGAGAGATCGTTAGGCTCATGGTGACCTTTTAAAATATCTCGGGCTCCTTCAGCATAATAATAACCGTCATTGGTATTGATCATTAGTTCGTTATGCCAATAAAACTGCTGTGTATTTTTAACCTCAGAGACCCAAATGTAGCGCATAGAGAGTGAGAAGAGATACGCAATAATGATGAGGAAAAGTGTTAGTTTAATTCCGAAATCTTCTTTGGGAAGTTTTAAAAAATTCATTATTTTTTTACCTTTTGGTTTATACAAAATTTTTGTTAGTGTATCCAAACCACCCATAAAAATGGATTTAAGATGATACAGGGTGTGGTTTCAATGAAGAGGAGATAATTCTTGATGGGGCACCCACTGCCGTGCAATTATTCGGTATATGATCAATAACCACTGAACCGGCACCGATGAGAGCGTGTACTCCAACCGTTATGTTTTGAATGATAGTCGCACTAATTCCAATGTGAGTGTAGTCACCTATGGTGACGTTTCCTGCCAGCGCGGCATTTGGGGAAATATGGGAGTAATCGCCGAGGATACAATCGTGTTCTATAATGGCTCCGGAATTGACAATCACCCCTTTGCCGATAATGGCATGGGCATTGATGACGGATAACGGCATAACCACGGTTCCATAGGAGATAGCAGCTGAGGGTGAAATAATGGCTGAAGGATGAATAAGAGCGGGAAGCTGATAGCCCAATCGAGTGATTTTTTCGGATAGTTCAAAGCGTGTATAATTGTTGCCAATGCCCAATGCAATGGGACAGGATGTATGTGTCTGAATAAATGTTTCCCAGTCCGGGGCATCATTGTATATGCTATCATCAATCCAGCCGCCTATCGTGTAACCGCATGCGTAAGCAATATCGGCAATTACTCGTCCATGCCCACTTGCGCCATAAATATAAATTACTTTATTTTGTTCCATTGAATTTTTCCATCGTTGCTTCTCCGTTTTGGGAAATTCCTTCTCTTATTAAAAGCTTTGTCAAGGTACGATAAAAGATTTTAAGGTCGAAAGCAAACGATATGTTTTCGACGTATTCAATATCATATCGAAATTTTTCTTCCCAGCTAATCGCATTGCGTCCGTTTATTTGAGCCCATCCGCTGATGCCGGGTTTGACATCATGTCTACGTGCCTGTTGCGGGGTATAGAGCGGCAAATATTCCGGCAAGAGAGGACGCGGTCCGATAAAACTCATTTCACCCTTGAGAACATTGAGCAGTTGGGGGAGCTCATCTAAACTAAGGTTTCGAATGAATTGACCTATCCCCTTTAATCGTTCTGAATCCGGCAGAAGGTTCCCCTGTGAATCTTTTTCATCCGTCATGGTACGAAATTTATAGATTGTAAAGATCTGACCATGCAATCCGGGACGGCGCTGAGCAAAATAAACGGGACGTCCCATGCTAACGCTAATCACGAGTGTGACGAGTAGGATGAGAGGTGAAAAGAGAATTAATAAAATCAATGCTCCGAAACGATCCAATAGAGGTTTGATGAGATTAACGTACACGTTTCAGTCCATACACTTCTAGATGTTTGTCGACAATTGTAGCCACATCGAACTCTCTTAAGGCTTTTTCTCTTCCCGCTTGTCCCATTCGAGAACGCAAACCAGGGTTCTCAATCAATTTCTTGATCGCTTCTGAGAGCGCTAAAGCGTTGTACGGCGGCACTAAGAATCCGTTTATTCCATCATCCACTGTTTCCCGGCATCCGACGACATCAGTTGTAACGATAGGCAGTCCCATACTCATCGCTTCCATAGAGGTGCGTGGTAACCCTTCCCGATAGCTCGGCAGAACAAAAATATCACTTTGGGAAAGTATGTGACGGATGTTATTTTGGTGTCCGAGGTAATGTATGGAGGTCTGTTCTTTCATAAATATTTCAGGGAAGCTTGAACGGTTCCCTTCATCGGGTGCGCCGACAAATTGAAACGATACCTCGGGATAGTGTTGTGTAAGTATCGTTGCAGCATCGATGAACTCTTGCACCCCTTTGTGTTTGAGAGCACGCGCAACCATGGTGACACGAATCCACGTGTCTGTTTTCGGTAACGGGCTCCAAAGAGCGGTGTCGATTCCAACCCCTTTGATGCTAAAAACTTTTGATTGAGGGATAATATTTTTGTGAACGAAATAAGCAGGGTCATCTTGATTGACAAACATTACGGTATCGGCGAGTTTAAACGTTTGACGATAGAGTATCTCTATCAGATTACGGACAATACGGCTTTTTAAATCGTTTTCGAGATAAAAACTTCCCAGCCCCTCGACGAGATTGATAATACGAGGCACATGGGCGAATCTTCCTGCAATAGTGCCGTAGATATTAGGCTTGGCGGTAAAGGTGTGGAGGATGTCGAGATTAAGAGGTTTGATGGCAATATAGATATTTCGTATAGCATCCAATTCTTTGAACGGATTGAGACTCGAACGCTCTATTTCATACGGGATATGGGTAATGCCGTGTTCGCAAAATGAGTTACTTATTTCTCCTGAGGGGCAAATGGCATATACTGTATGTCCTTGACGTACCAGTTCCTGCATGATCGGCAGACGAAAGAGCCAAAGGTTGTAATCGAGGTGGGAAAGGAAGCCGAAGGTCATTGTTTTGTTTCTATTTTGGTACTAAATAGTGTATCAATAAAGTTTTTATAAATCGGGAAATATTTTTGTATCGAAAAATGAAAAGCATTTTGGAGAGCATATTGCGAGTATTGAGTATAGAGACCTGCGTCATTATGAAGCTGTGTAATTGCATCAATCCATTCATTGTGTTTTTTAGGTAAAAAACCATTCATCCCCTCTTGGATAATGGTGCAATTTTCTCCGACAGGACTTGCTACCGAAGGTAGTCCGGCCGCTTGATATTGAATCAGTTTGAATCCTGATTTTCCTTGGCTGAAAGGATCATCATTGAGGGGCATAATCCCTATATGGGATTGTTTTAAAAGTGCGACTTCTGTTTCACTTGACCAATCATAGAATTTCATTGATACACCCGATATTGCTCTGCCTTCCAATGTTTTGGAAGCAATGATAATGAGATCGAAATCAAGATTTTTTGCAAGAGTTTGAAACATAGAGGCAAACGCTTCTATATAACGGTAGGTTATGGGACTACCGATCCATACCAGCGAGAAACGGTCAAACTTTTGTGGAGTTGCATTTGTTTGATAAGTATCAAGATTAATAACTGTTGGAATTTTAATGACACTGGGATTGAGTTTTTTCACATACTCTTCAAGAAAATTGTTCCCTACAATAACGCCGGCAGCATTTTTGACAAGATCATCATATTTGCCCTCAAGCATTTTTTTACCGTGGTAGTCTTCCCAAACGTTGTCATCGTAATCGAGAATATAGTTTTTCCCTTGTAAAAACCGCTTTTCAATTCCATAGGGGAGATAAGGGAAAAGTTCACGCTCGATGATGAGATTTTGAGATGAACGAAATACCGCCAAACACCGTTCGAGATAAGAAAGGAGAATTTGGCTTTTTTGCTTGGGTTGGTTGGAAAACAAACGATTTAAATAATCAATAGGCATAAACGATTGAATTTCGATATTGTAATTCATTTCAGAAAGGCGAGATGCAAAAGCAAAACTCCGATATCGGCTGGTTGCGCCCTGTGTTGGATATTTTGTGAAAAAAGTGAGGTTTATCATGTTAGATATTTCCATAAAATTCGTTGTTTATTTGCTCCAAAAAACGATAAACAAAGCCCGATTAACTTATAAGAAAAAGGTTTGCTTTCATTAAAATATTGAAAATATCTTAGATGGAAGAAAAGAGAATGGAATCGGCAAGTTTTTGAAAAAAAATCTTCGTAATATTGGATTAATTGGGCAATAAAAATCTTCTCTTCCGTCGAAAAGAAGGGTACCTTCAAAAGAGTTTTTGAAAATAAAGTTGTTTTTTTATAGGCTTTTTCACGTTGTTCAAATGAATGAATTTTAGAGGTTTCGGATGCTCCAATTTGATTGCTTTCGTGCTGCCTATATCGGATAAGGGGCTGATCTAGATAGGTAATAGTTCCATGTTTGTAAGCGCAGAGTGCAAGCCACCAATCGTGAACTAAAATATTTTCTGGAAAAGGTAGTGCATATGTGAGAAGTTCCCGAGAAAAGAGTGTTGTACATCCTGTAACATTATTTTCTATTATATACGAATAAATGTTTTTTTCGAGATTTTTTTTCGAGTAGCGGGTATAGGAGTTATTGATAATCGTTCCGTGAGCGTCGATAAGCGTTGCATCGGAATGAATAAGAAGAGAACTCTTGATTGCTGAGAGTAAGCAGGTTATTTTGTCATTTTCCCAAATGTCATCCTGATCGGCTAGGGCGATGTATTCTCCTGCGCATAAAGAAAGAGCTTTTTCAAAATTTTTTACCAATCCAATATTTGTGTCATTGAAAATAATGGTAATGCGCGGATCTTTATTTGCATAGGTTTCTAAAATACGGGGCGTAGAATCAGTAGAGCCGTCATCGCAAATAATTATCTGAAGGTTCGTATGCGTTTGATTGAGGATTGATTCAATTTGCTCGCTTATATATTGTTCGCCGTTAAAGGTTGTCATTGCAATCGAAATTAATTGCATTTAGTGTTTTCCTACGACATAATAATATTGCACAGTGAGGAATTCTTCGAATAATCTATTGGTAATACGATTGAAAATTTTTTTCTTATAGCCGGTGAAATCGATATTACTTGTACAACTTAATATACTCATATCATTATTTAAAAACAAATGATTTATATTTTTTTTACAAAAAAATCTTAGATGTGTTTTGTCTAAAATACCTGTTTTTTGGTAGTTAAAATCACCTTTGACAACAATATCCATAAGTACATGCCACTCCCTTATATTTGGAAGGCTCGCTATAAGAATTCCATTTGGCGTTAAAAGTTGTTTTAATTTTTTCACTAAGCTATATGGATCTAGGAGATGTTCTAGAACATCTCCACATATTATTACATCAAAAGACGCTTCATCGAAAGGTAAGTCGATATTTTCTACATCACCAATAATAAATTGATCAAATTGAGAGTTGTTTTGATAAGAATTTTCTATTTGGCAAAGATCAATGCCGTATATATGACTGGCATATCCATGTTGTTTGGCATATAAAAGCGTATCTCCACCTCCTGCACCGATTTCAAGCATCTTTTTGTTTTTATTTTCATTGGGAATAAGACTTAATAAATCAAATCTAACTGAGGTAAAGTAGCCATCCGGTTTATCTTGATAGAATGTTTTTTTCATATGATTTTATTCCAGAGTACTAATAATTTCTTCGAATCTTTGTTGTAATGGCTTTTTTGATAACTCAATCAAATGAAGGGGAACTATCGGTTTAGAATGCTCCAGATGGGAAATAAAAGAATCTGTATCATATAGGTTGACAGTATATGCATACTCGGAATTTTCAAAATTATCGTCATAAAGATTTCCTGTATAAATTTGAACCGCCAATTTCCCATGCAGAGTTGCTTCAAGTAATGCTGTACTTGCATATGAAACAAAAAGATCATATTCCGCTAAACAACTTTCCATATCAAAATAATTTATCATAACTTCATTAGATATGTCCTGAATGTATGATATTTCTTGTTCTGCTGGATGCGGCTTATAGATTACATCAAATCTGTTTTGTAAAAGAGTTAGGATGATCCAACGGGTAGAAGTTTGATAATGCTCAAACATGTTTATATTGTATTCTTTCCATGGTTGACCAAACACACAAACCTTTTTGCGATCAAGGTTTAAAGGAGGATGAAGAGGGATAGGATAGTAAAAACCAAAGACACGTATTCTGCTTGATTCTATTCCGGCACGTATTAAAACATTTTTTTGATGATCGTCATAAACAAAAATGTAATCAGCATATTGCCCGTCTGAAAGAGTCGCTGGACATGTTGATGTACTAATGCCATGAAGTATGCAAATTGTTTTTATATGTGCTTGTTTTGCTGCTTGGATAATCATTCTATGAGGAGGTAAAGAATCACTTTCTACAATCAAATAGCAAGCATCCGTTTGTATTAATCTTTTTGTTAAATGTTTAATCGATTGTGAAAGAGGGTAAAAATCAGAAGATATATTTTTAAAAAAAGGAAGCAAAAATTTAAAATAGTTATAAACAAAAAGAGTAGGTATTTTTGTTTTTAAACTATATTTGAGATAACTTTTACCCCCTCCTAGAAGCAATACATCATTTTTTGATAAGGATTCTATAAGCTCTTTATACTTTAAACCAAAAAAAAGATATTTTTTATGGGTTAAATTTCGAAATAAAATTTTATAAATTAATTTTTGTATTATTAAATAGCGTAACATGAGCCGCACGGATTGCTCAATTTTGGTGGCAAAAAAGGGATAAATCTTTTGATTTTCAATAAGAAAATCAAAAAGTTGATTTTGTTTTGTTTTCATTCTATCCATTTCTTAGTGAGTATAACGTTAGTTATATAAGTCGCTTTAGAGCCAATTTCCTCTTCTCTAGACGATACGTACTTTGACATTTAGTGGTTGTGCTCAATCGATGCGCAATTATGATTAAAGTCTTATTCTCACTAATTTTATAGATTTCTTCCATAATTTTGGCTTCACTATCAGTATCAAGAGCACTGGTGGCTTCATCCAGGACTAAAATTTCAGGCTTTCCGTAGAGGGCTCGTGCGATGGCTATACGTTGACGCTGGCCTCCGCTGAGTTTGATTCCCCCTTCTCCAACCCTAGTATTAATTCCTTCGTGGTGCATTTCCAAAAACTCTAAAATATTGGCTTGACGAAGAGATTCTTTAATTTGAACATCATCGATAGGTTTCCCGAAAGCGACATTCTGGGCTACCGTACCGTCGAAGAGGTAGATACTTTGGGGAATATACCCGATTTTACTTCGCCACGCTTTGATATTGGACTCATCCAATCGTGTTCCGTCTATACTGATCGTTCCGCTTTTTGGTCGATAAAGTCCAATAATGAGATCAATAAGGGTTGATTTACCACTGCCGCTTTCACCGATAAAGGCGATTTTGTCCCCTTTATGGATCGTGAGAGAAATATCTTCCAAGATGGGTTTTTCTTCATTGTATTCGAAGCAGATATGATCGAGTTGCAATGTTTGGCCGAAACTGATAGGGATGTTTTGAAGTTTTTCTGCATCATACATCAAATCGTTATGGATAATATCTAGGGAACTTTTGTAAAAAAGGATTTGATTATAGCCTGAGAGGATACGGTTGGCGGAGGGCATCAGACGATACAGCCCTAATATAAACATTGAGATTAGTGCTAATGCTCCGGATATATCGCTTTGATACTTGTGAATCAGATAGAGCACCATGAAAATAACGATGCCAAAACCCAGTGCTTCTAAGAAAAGTCTGGGAAAATGGGTCAGAGTTTCATTTCGGATGTTAGCTGACGCATAACCTGAACTGGCTAGGTTGAACTTTTCAAGAATCGATTCGGTGCTGGAAGTGAGTTTCATCATTTTGAAGTTTCCGAGACTGCTCTGGATAATTTCAAAAAACTTTTTTTGATGTTCTTCACGGGAAATTCCTGCTTTTTTAATAGCACGAGATACGGTCATTGTGAGTAAAAAAGCATTGACAATAAGGATAGTACTGATTAAAAAGGTGATTTTCCAGTTGATATAAAGCATTATCGCATATATGAATATTACAACGAATACTTCACTAAGCATCAGTAGGAGACCGGAGATGAGTGCCGTCATGTTTTGCGCTTCATTAACAATGGCTTTAGATAAATCTGCACTGTTTTTATCGATAAAAGAACGGTAACTCATCCCCAAATAATTTTCAAAGAGTCGATACGCGATGAGGTGGTAACGTCCTTTTGAAAATTTGGCTAACAGATGAAAGTATCCGAGATTAAGCAGTGAACGTAAAAAATAAAAGATCAAAAGGCCAATACCGATAGTTATCACAAAATTAATATCGCTGTCGAAGCGAAAGAAAGTATATATTTTCTCGGTATAAGTGTTTGTGTGAATATTTGTAAAGTTACTGGCGATGTTGATAAAGGGGAGAATCGCACCTACTCCGATCATTTCAATGAGGGAGACTGTAATGGAGATGAAAATTAGGATAAAAAGAAATTTTTTATCGTGTTTGGTTAGAATAGAGAAAAGCTTCGTAAAAAAAAGCCTCATTTTTTCCCTGCACGGTCACAATATTTTTTTGCGATAAGAAGTCGTTCTTTGTGCCCTGTATCAGATAGAGCTTCAGGAACAACACTGCGCAGATAATATTCGACGTATTTACATAGATTGATATCCCCTTGGATTCCGGCCTCTTTTTTAAAGCTTTGAATAGAGCTTGAAAGTTCGGAATTGCGAAACAGTGCCTCGTTAAAATCGTATCCGAAATAGTTGAGTGCTTGCGTAAATTGGTAGGTGAGTTTCTCTTTTATTTCATTGAAATAGGTTAGAAACTCTTCGCGGTGCTGATCTTCAAATGTTTTGAGGGTAATGAACCGCTCATCAAGTTCGTGTTTATGATTTCCGATCATATGAATGGTATCGACTTGTTCACGTCGAACTTTTTTCAGCTCGTGTTCAAACGCTTCTTTGTCCGAAATGAGATTGGCTTCGTCTATAAACTGACGTTCCATTACTTCCCGTCTAGCTGTAAGGCTTTGTTCTTTGCCAATAAGCATTTGCAGTTCAGCTTTGAGAAGTTCAAATTGATGTTTTTCAGCAACATATCCTTCCTGTGCAAGTAAAAAGTCTTTGGTATAGACTCGTTGGGCAAAGTTGGTGCGCTGCTCAAAATCGCTATAGCGCTCACTCAGATAGCGGATGGTGTTAAATTTACTGACAAGTTCTTGATTGTAAATGGTGGTATCCAAATCTTTGAACATACCAGCGGCAGAGTAGATAAATTCTTTAAAAACATCAAAGCGGAATTCATCATCAAAATCAAAACCGATGGCATTAAAATATTTTTTTACGATTTTAATATCATCTTCAAAAAAGTGCAGAACTACTTGTTTTTGAGATATGGAAAGCGGTATCATCAATTTGGCTCACTCACGCGTACTTATGGTTGAGTTATGATAGCGTATAATTGCGAAAAAAAAGGTTTCACGTGTGCGGTGTATTCGGAATTATCGGTGACTACTCCCCCCTCAAAGCGCGTGAAGCGTTAGCCCGTTTGGTTCACCGTGGCCGGGATCATTGTGGGATCGTAGAGCAAGAGAACCTTTTTATAGCTCACCAGCGTCTCTCTATTACTGATGCCCATCCCAGATCCCATCAACCGATGCGCAGAGGAGGGGTGATTATCAGTTTTAACGGAGAAATTTATAATCATCATGAACTACGTGAGCGTTTAAACGTATCGAAGTGGGAAAGCGCAAGTGATACCGAAGTTATATTGGCCGCCTATGAGGCATGGGGAATCGAGTGTGTGAATCATTTGGAAGGGATGTTCGCCTTTGCTCTGATCGATGGTGATAAGCTTTATCTCGTACGTGATCGCTTCGGTAAAAAGCCCCTTTTCTATCATCAGGGGAGTGAGGCTTTTGTTTTTGCTTCGGAGATCAAAGCGATCAAACCTTTTTTATCTTCAGTACAGATGAATAATGAAGCACTTCATTCGTATCTTTCATTTTTGGCTCCTGCACCTCCGCATACGTTTTATCAGGGCATTGACAAATTGCAAAGCGGTGAGTGGCTATGCTTTGAAGACGGAAAAATTACCAAACATTGCTATTACAATGTATTGGACACTCCCTACTCGGTAATTACCGATAGAGAGGATGCCTTGCAACGGATTGAAGCGGACCTTCATCGTTCGATTGCCTTGCGTCTCGATGCCGGTGCACCGATTGCGGCTTTGCTCTCTGGGGGGCTGGACAGTGCCATGATTTGTGCCATCGCCGCACGACAGGGAAAAAAACTTCCTGTCTTTACCTTGGGGTATAATGAATACAGTGCTTATGATGAGAGGGCAAATGCAGTAATAACCGCAAACTATTTGGGGCTTGAACACACTGAAGTGATCATTTCTCAAAACGATTTTGAGGAGCATTTGGACGAACTATTGACTCATCTCGATGAACCGCTTAATGATCCCGCCGCGTTGCCCCTCTATCTGCTGATGAAAAAAATCGCTTCTCAAGGCTACAAGGTTGTCCTCAGTGGCGAGGGATCGGATGAACTATTTTTAGGATATCGGCAATATTTTGAGTATCTTGATATCGAAAAAGCGGCCTCTCTGCACCACAAAAACTGGCTCAAAAAGTATTTCCACAGCCACTTTTCGATGAATCGTGAGTGGGAATGGTACAAGCGGGTTTTTGATGAGTCATTGTTGTTTAGGACATCGGGGGAGAAATTTACCGATTTACAGCAAAATAAACTGTTTCGTCGGAATGTTCGGGATAATGAATCGCTCCGTTTTTTAGAAAATTATCGGCAAATGTTTGAACAAAGCGCGCACACCGATCCGAGCATTTGGTATAGTATGATTGATCTGAAACTTTTTGTGGGTGAACACTTCCTTGCCAAACTTGATCGGGTATCGATGGCACATACCCTTGAAGCGAGGACTCCGTTTTTAGATCATACTCTGGCAGAAACGGTATTTAAAGTTGATCCTGCGTTGCGTATCGGTGAGGGGCAGACCAAAACACTCCTTAAGCAAGTTGCCCGAAATTATCTAAGCGATGCGATTATTGATCGGAAGAAAAAAGGGTTTGCCAACCCCTATATGGAGTGGCTGATTGCTTCGGGACGGATTGATCTGATACGGGAAGTCAATGATAAAACGGGGTTGTTTTATCCCGAAGTGATTGAAGAGTATCTCGACTTAGCACGACGAGGAAAATTTAAACAACATGTATGGGGACTTTATGTCCTTAGCCATTGGATAAACCGAGAGTTATTGTAACCTTATTGTTTCTCCATTAATAGTGCTAGTTCCAAGGTCCCACTGACATAGTTAGCGAAAAAGCTCATAATTCCTTCATCTTTGTCGTTGAAATCTCCGCTGTATTTATTGAGCAGCTGAATGACGCCAATCACTTCTTGACGGGAATTGAAGATAGGTACAGCAAGGATATTTCGGGTTACAAAACCGCTTTTTTCATCAATTTTTGGTAAAAAGTGGGCATTTTCATACGGATTGTTAACCAATCTAGCGGCTTTGGTACGGACCGTATCTCCGACGATTCCCGAATCAAGTCCAATTGCGATTCTCCCTATCCCGTCACTCAATTTTGTCCAAAGCATGTTCCCGGGAAGATCGACGATAAAAATCGAACACCGTTCAGCATTCACGATTGCTTTGGCTTCTTCTGAAATAGTCGGTAATGCCTCTTCGATACGGTCGAGACTTGAGAGCCGTTTCCCAAAATCGGCAATTCTTTTATAGATTTCAAGACTCATTCAGTCTCCTTATTAAGTATTTTGGCATCATCATCAAACAGCATTGCGAGTTCAAGATAACTGCTGATATAGTGGGCAAAGAAGATCATAAACTTGACATCGTCGCGTGAAAATCCGCCCGGTTTATTCAGCAGTTGAAATACCCCTATAATACGGCGAGCAGAGTTAAAAATAGGAATGGAAGCGATATTTTCTGTTACAAACCCTGTTTTTTTATCAATCATAGGGAAAAAACGAGGGTCATCATAGGGGTCATTGACCAAAATTGGTTTGCCCTCTTTGATTGTATGTCCGACAATCCCGTCGTCTTCATGTACCATGATTTTCTCTGTTTCGTCTGCCAATGTTGTCCAGAGCATTTGAATATTGGGATTGTAAATAAAGATTGAGCATCGTTGCGCACTGCTGACTTGCTTTGCATATTCTGATATGAGCGGCAGACCTTCACTCAGGGTTGGGCGTTTTAACAAGGTTTGTCCAAATTCGGACAGCGCAGCATAGGAAGTGATCATAGAGTACCCCTTGAATAGTGTGAGGAAAAGATAAATCGTATCCATTTTAAACTAAAAAGTAAATCAATTCAGTTGAAAAAAGTGAGAAATAAAGCCCCCGGAGGGGGGAAGAAGAGGAGAGAATTAGAGGCTGTGTTCTTTTTTGTACTCGATGATCATCGCATACGCTTCATCTTTGAGCAATAATTTCTCTTTTTTGAGTTTTTCGAGCTCAAGGTCAGTCATAGGAATCTCACCGCTTTCTGCCTTGCTGATTTGGTTGTCAAGATCGTTATGGCGATCAAAAGTTTTCAAAAAGTGGGCATTTGCCGCATCATTTTGTTTCATATGGGTGATAACATCGCGGTATTCGTGCAACATTTTGGGTCCTTAGCGTGGAAATTTATCGGAATTGTATCACTAGTTAATTTAAAATCCGTGGAAGGGTGATCCCTTCTTGTCCCTGATACTTGCCGCTTTTATCTTTATAGCTGGTTTCACACATCTCATCTCCTTGCAAAAAGAGCACTTGAGCAATTCCTTCATTGGCGTAAATTTTAGCCGGTAAAGGGGTAGTGTTAGAGATTTCAATCGTAATATGTCCTTCGAATTCCGGTTCAAAAGGGGTAACATTGACGATAATACCACAGCGTGCATAGGTCGATTTTCCCAAACAGATGGCTAAAACGTCACGAGGAATTTTAAAATACTCCACCGTACGCGCCAATGCAAATGAGTTAGGTGGGACGATACATACATCTCCCACGAAATCAACGACATTCATATCATCGAAATGTTTCGGATCGACGACCGTGGAGTTAAGATTGGTAAAAATCTTAAATTCATTCGTCACGCGGATATCATAACCGTACGAACTAAGCCCGTAACTAACGACACCAACCCCCACCTGATCTTCGCAAAATGGGGAGATCATCCCCTCGTTTAATGCTTTTTCCCGTATCCACCCGTCGCTTTTGAGGCCCATGTTCTTATCCGTTGTTAATTTTATTTGTGGTAGTATAACACATCTATTACCCTACTTTTAGGAGCATTTCCCAATGGATATGAAACAAATTAAAGCCCTTTTGCAAGAGTTTGATGCAAGTACTCTTTCAAAATTAAAAATTACACAAGACGCTTTTTCGATTGAACTTGAAAAAAATATTGGTGTGGTAGCAGCACCGATAATGGCAGCTCCTGTGGCTGTCGCGTCAGCTCCAGTAGCAGCAGCGGCAGCTGCTGAATCTACAGTTTCAGCAGCACCGGTACATACCGGAGACATGATCGTTTCACCTATGGTCGGGACATTTTACGGGTCTCCTTCACCGGATTCGGCTCCATTTGTAAAAGTGGGTGACCGTGTGAAAAAAGGACAAGTAATCGGTATTCTCGAAGCGATGAAAATCATGAATGAACTTGAAGCGGAATTTGATTGTAAGATTGTAAGTATTCTTGTTTCTGATTCTCAAGCGGTTGAATACGATATGCCACTTTTCGCGGTTGAGAAGCTTTAATTATGGCGGAAATAAAACGTATATTAGTGGCCAATCGGGGCGAGATCGCGTTACGCGCTATCCGAACAATTAAAGAGATGGGGAAAGAAGCGGTAGCGGTTTATTCTACTGCCGATAAAGAGGCTTCGTATCTTAAGCTTGCCGATGCAGCGATTTGTATCGGTGCCGCTCCAAGCTCTCAAAGTTACCTCAATATTCCTGCTATTATCGCCGCGTGTGAAATCAGCGGGTGTGATGCGGTATTTCCTGGATACGGGTTTTTGAGCGAAAATCAACATTTTGTTGAAATCTGTACCCATCACGGGATTAAATTTATTGGACCGACTCCTGAAGTTATGGTGATGATGTCCGATAAATCCAAAGCCAAAGATGTCATGATCGCTGCGGGTGTTCCGGTCGTTCCCGGCTCGGATGGGGCTATCAAAGATATTGCCGAAGCAAAAGTACGCGCTAAAGAGGTCGGTTATCCGATTATCCTCAAAGCGGCAGCCGGCGGCGGCGGACGCGGGATGCGTGTAGTTGAAGATGAGAGTTACGTTGAAAATGCGTTTTTAGCAGCAGAAGCGGAAGCAATTGGAGCATTCGGTGACGGTACGATTTACATGGAGAAATTCATCAAAAATCCTCGCCATATTGAAGTGCAAGTGATCGCGGATTCTCATGGAAACGTACTTCATATCGGTGAGCGTGACTGTTCGATGCAGCGTCGTCACCAAAAACTGATCGAAGAATCCCCTGCGGTTGCATTGACCCCTGAAATCCGTGCTGAATTGCACGCTTCAGCGGTCCGTGCAACCAAATATATCAAATATGAAGGTGCTGGGACGTTTGAATATCTCCTTGATGCCGATAAAAAGTTCTATTTTATGGAGATGAATACCCGTCTTCAGGTAGAACACTGCGTCTCCGAAATGGTAAGCGGTTTGGATTTGATCGAAATGATGATCCGTGTAGCGGAGGGTGAAGCCCTTCCATCACAAGAGAGCGTTGTTCTCAGCGGTCACTCGATCGAATGTCGTATTACGGCAGAAGACCCGATCAAATTTTTACCAAGTCCGGGAAAAATCACGCAGTGGATTGCTCCGGGCGGGCGTAATATCCGTATCGATACTCATGCACATGCCGGGTATATTGTACCTTCGACATATGACTCGATGATCGGAAAGCTGATTGTATATGGCAAAGATCGTGATGAAGCAATTGCACGTATGCATCGTGCATTAAGCGAGTTCACGATTACAGGGATTAGAACAACCATCCCTTTTCACATGAAAATGATGAAAAACCCCGATTTTATAAATAATAACTTCGATACCAAATACCTCGAAAACTATCAGGGGTAAATCTTTGCCTGCCCCGATTAATTCGGGGAGACTCTTTGTATTACTCCGGTAATCTTACAACTTTTATATCCGCACTTAGACGCAAACGTGTAAAATAATCGTTTAACACCTGATTTCGTTTTTCCCCCATAATCGTATTGGCAATTTGAGGGCGTACCGTATCGATATTTTCAGTGATGACATTTTGCTTATCGCGCATATAAAAACTCATAAAGCCGTTTTTACCATCAGGAAGGATGGAACCGAAGCTTCCGTTGGGAATTTTATTGAGAAGTTGAGCGAGCTGAGGATTGATAGATTTGTAGGCTAATTTTTCCTCTTTCATCTGAATATTACCGACGTTACGCATCGGATCGGCAATTTTTGTTGCGAGAGCTTCTTGATTGCTTGAGAGATATATCGTTACATCAAAACTTTCCGGACGTGAAAACTCATCCAAATGAAGCTGATAATATTCGCTTTCTTCCTCAGCCGTTGGCTGGCTCATTTTGGAAAAAGCAATGGCACTGTAAAGCTTTTGTCCTTTGATACTCTCTTCCACTTTGGCTTTCAGCTCTTTTTCACTCAATCCCCGAACATTTTGCATCGCGCTCATAAATTGGTCGACGGAGAGATTGTTTTGAGTAGCCATACGGCTCAGTTCTTCTTGTACTTCTGCAGAGGAGACAGTGATTTTTTTCTCTTCCGCCTCAAGCTGCTCTAGCTTTTTACGGATCAGTGTATCGGCACTGGTTTGTGCATTGGTTCCGTTTTGTTTCATCTCTTGCTGGACTTCATACAGGGTAATGGGATTATTCTTGACCAATACGGCAACACCGCCGATAGGGGCGCTCCATAAAAATGTGGCTAATAAAGCAGAAAGGGTTAGCGATCGCATCGAAGCTCCTTGTAAAAGTCTCCTATTTTACCCGCTTTTAACATAGCCTTAACTAAAATTGCGCAATTGCATCCAAAAAGGATTTATAACATGGTAGTAACCAGATTTGCCCCAAGCCCGACGGGATATTTACACATCGGCGGATTGCGTACCGCGCTGCTTAGTTATCTTTGGGCGCGCCGCAACAATGGAAAATTTTTGCTCCGAATTGAAGATACCGATTTTAGCCGTAACGATGAAGCGGCAGCTCTCGCGATTGTCGAAGCGTTTAAATGGGTCGGACTGGAACATGACGGAGTAATCGAATACCAATCGAGCCGTTTGGCGATCTACCAAGAGTATGCCCAAAAACTTCTCGATGAGGGGAAGGCATATAAATGTTATATGTCTAAAGAGGAGCTTGAAGCGTTGCGCGAAGAGCAGACGGCACGTAAAGAGAGAGCAAAATACGACAACCGATACCGCGATTTTACAGGAGAAGCTCCTGAAGGGCGTGAAGCGGTTATCCGTATTAAAGCACCGTTGGAAGGTTCTATTACCGTGCATGATGGAGTCAAAGGGGATGTGGTTTTCAATGTTGCCGATATCTTGGATGATTTTATCATCGCTCGCTCTGACGGTACTCCGACCTATAATTTCGTAGTGGCGGTTGATGATGCGCTTATGGGAGTGACTGACGTTATCCGAGGAGACGATCACCTCTCCAATACTCCGAAACAAATCGTGGTCTACAATGCTCTTGGTTTCCCGATCCCCCGTTTTTTCCATGTTCCGATGATCCACAATCATGAGGGGAAAAAACTGTCCAAACGTGATGGTGCAACCGATGTTATGATGTATAAAACGCTTGGATATACTCCGGAAGCATTGCTCAATTTCTTGGTTCGTTTGGGATGGAGTCACGGTGATCAGGAGATTTTTTCAATGACAGAAATGTTGGAGCTTTTTGATCCGAGCGATATCAACCGCTCCGCCTCGGTCTACAACGTCGAGAAACTCGACTGGCTCAACAGCCATTACATCAAAAATACGCCCAACGAAAAATTGTGTGAACTTCTCGAATTTCATGGCGTTGTATTAATCAGTCATGATAAACGCGAAATTATCCTCGATGCAATAAAAGAGCGTGCTAAAACACTTGTAGAGATGGCGGCTTTGATTACTGAGATGTTAACCCGTCCTGAAGTATTTGATGAAGCGGCACTCAAAAAAGGGTACAAAGAAGAGAGTAAAGCAATATTGGAAAGCTTTGCTGAAGCACTTAAAAATGCTTCTGAACTTCATTTGCCGAGTGATTATCATCATGTTATGGAAGAAGTTGTTGGCAAACTTGAAATCGGATTTGGGAAAATCGGTCAACCGTTGCGAATTGCGCTCATGGGGAAACTCTCAGGACCGGGGCTTGATAGCGTTATGGCGATTATCGGAGTCGATGAGACGTTGGCACGGATCGATGCGCTGTTAGCCCATCAATAACGAATTTTTCGTAAAGAGGGGTTTAACCCTCTCTTTTTTGCCTCGCTCACAAACCGTTTATATCCTCTTTCTTCTTTCTCACCCACGTTATAGCTGATAAACTTTAGATAATAGATGATTTGCTCAGGGCTAAGTCCGCTTCGGCGGGACGCTTCCATCAATATATAATACGGAATTTTCACCTTTTTGGAAATAAATGCATGGCTGAGACGGCGAAGTTCATCGCTGTGATGATGGGTGCACAGCAGGGCAAAGACGAACGGCAGTCCTGTCCTCTCATGCCAAAGTCCTCCCAGGTCGATATGCTCCCCTCCGCTGTAATAGTATCGCAGTGCCTTATCTCCGATCAGCACCTCTCCGTTAACGTCTAAAATCTGAGACAGCAGATTGGAGGTCGCAGAATCAGCATCCGCTTTGTCGGCATTTGGGAGTGAAATGACACTGAGCACTTCGCGCTGTGCAACGATTCCGACCCCGAAATGGCGGCAGTTTTTAGCGGTAATACTGGAGATAAACGCCGCATCGATTCGACGCATGGCAAACTCACGGTTGAGAGCGGAGGGGACCCCTTTGTGGTAATAGAGGCTTTGGTGAAATCGGGTGCTGCGGGCGTAGCGTTTGATAAATACATGAAACGGGAGGAGATTTAAAAAATCTATTTTTCCGAAAATCAAAACTTCTCCTCTACCAAAAATAAAAATCATTATACTAATTGATCCCTGACAAGGGACTGTTAGTTCTCTTTTGCTATAATTTATCTCAATTTAATTACCCAAAAAGGGGAATTGTTATGGTGACAATCGAATTTTTAGGACCGATTCAAAAGGCTCCGTTAACGTTGGAAGCTTCATCACTGCGTGATGTTGCCGAGGTATTGAAACAAGATGCAGAAATGGCACAGTGGCTCGATAACTGCGCAGTGGCGGTAAATGATACGCTTGTAGCATCATTGGATACAGCACTCAAATCGGGGGATAAAGTATCCTTACTGCCTCCTGTATGCGGCGGATGAAGATGCTAGAACTTTATGACGGCGCTTTGAATGTTCCTGAAATAATCACTCGGTGGTATGCGGAAGAAACTGACTATAACTATGGTGCCTATATTCCTTTTGTCGGAACGGTACGCGAAGAAGACGGAATTGACGGGCTTAGTTTTGATGTGTATGAACCTATTTTAAATGCATGGTTTGAATCTTGGGTGACAAAAGCAGCACTTTTAGGTGCAAAATTAAAAATGGCGCACAGTCGAGGCGATGTATTGGTACATGAATCCTCCTATATCGCAGCGGTATTTTCACCGAAACGGCGTGTTGCGTTAGAGACGATCGAGCAGTTTGTCGAAGATTTTAAAGCTTCTGCCCCTATTTGGAAATATGATCTTAAAAATGGTCAGCGTCTTTATGCTCGCGAACGCTCGACGGCAATACAAGGTGCGGGATTGTTAGGGGTTGCTCTATGAGTATGATTTCATACCAAACTTCCCAAAATATGATTAGCCTTCTCAGTATGGGGGCTGTGCGCAGTGAACGAATTTTTTTGACCTCTGCCGTGGGTCGTATTTTGGCGGAAGATATTGTTGCCGACAGCGATTATCCGAGCCTTCCTACCTCGGCGATGGACGGCTATGCGATACTGCATAGCGATTTGGGAGAGTACGAGTCACTGGAAATTCTTGGAGACAATCCCGCCGGAGCCGATGAGATCGGCGGTGTCATGAGCGGAGCGTGTATCAAAACGTTTACCGGTTCACTCATGCCCTCAGGTGCAGATACCCTTATCCCGATCGAAAATGTCCGTGTAGAGGGTGAGTACATTGTCATTGAAAAATTAGTTCCAAAAGGGTTTGCTGTTCGTCCCATCGGAGAAAGTTATCGTGAGGGAGAAGTGCTGATTGCACAGGGGACAAAACTCGCCTTTGCACAGATCGGTGTGCTGGCGGGGATTAATCGGGTTATGGTACCAGTAGCACAGCGTCCGCGTGTCGCCATAATTGCTACCGGAAGTGAAATCATCGATATCGGCGAAGCAGCTCGTCATGCAGGACAGATACGAAGTTCCAATAGCTATACCCTTCAAACCCTTGTCGATTCTCTCGGAGGCGAGAGTGTTCAGATGGGGATTGTCGGCGATGATAAAAATGCTATTATGGAGCGGTTTGAAGAGGCGATCAGCTCATGTGATATCGTGGTAAGTACGGGAGGGGTGAGCGTCGGGGATTACGATTTCGTCAAGCATATTGTCCCTGCTCTCGGTGCCGAAGTGATTTTCAAAGGGGTCAATATCAAACCGGGGCAGCACGTAATGGTGGCGCAGAGGGGATCGAAGTTTATCGTCTCTCTACCGGGATTTGCCTACTCTTCGACAGTCACTTTTATCCTCTATGCCGTACCACTTATGGCGCGGATGCTGGGAATTGAAAACCCGTATGAAGTGATTGAAGCAACCCTCAAAGTACCGTTTGCCAAACGTTCAAACAAAAGCGAATTTACCGCCTGTAATCTCTCTTTTGAAGAGGGACGTTATTGGGTCGATTTCGAGGGGAAAAAGACAGGGAGTTCCGCTATTTTGACGAATCTTCTCGGGAATGCGGGATTGATGATCTGCGGTGAAGAGGATGGGGATTTGGAAGCGGGGACGCTGGTTCGCGTTATCAAATTGTAATCTCCGTCTTCTCCGTTCGCCCTGAGCCAGTCGAAGGGTGAACTCAATCTCCATTTCTTTCTAATTCTCAACATAATCTAATATTTTTTGTATAATAAGCGATTGTTTAATCAAAGGTTGTACGAAATGGCACCGTGGGTCATGCCGCTTTATATTTTTTCTGGGATCATTATGGCGATAGGGGCGTATCTGACGATCCGATATCGTCCTTACTGCACTCTCAAAAGTCCTGAACGTGAAATTGCGATGGAGTTGCATCGGAAGAAGTTGATGAAAGAATCGATGAGTGAGGAAGAAGATAAAAAAGAAAAAGAAATAATGCGGGCAAACAGAATATTTGGATATTGGGTACGTATTATTTCTATAGCAATTGTTGTACATCTTGGAATACTTTTTATTTTATTCATGCGGATGAATTGGCATTTAGAAATGCCATTATATATTGTGAGTGGATTTTTATTAATTCTAAGTCATATAAATTGGTTTACAAATGCTAATGTTATTTTTCCTTTCTGTCTTTTCAATAGTAAGGATAAAGAGTTGGCAATTTTAGAAATATATCACCAACAAAAGATAGGTACATTAAATCTAGATGAGCAACAAATTATGAAAAATACTAAGACAGAGATAATGTTTCATTCTTGGCAAAGAGTAACTTTCTATAGTGCTATATTTTTACATATTTTGGCGTCGGTGCTTCATAGCGTATTAACACTCTTAAATGGCAAATAGCCATATTTTTTATCTTCCTCATTAGCTAATGTACAATCATCACAATAGTATCCTACATGGTAAGGACTTAGTGTGAATGAGATTGCTATCATAGACGAACACAACATCCAAAACAAAATCTATACCCTTCGCGGGTTGCAAGTGATGTTGGACAGAGATTTGGCGGAGTTGTACGGGGTCAAACCTATTCGCCTCAGAGAACAGGTGAAACGTAATAGTGATCGATTCCCAGAGGATTTTATGTTTCAGCTCTCCAATGATGAGATCGATACACTGGTATCGCAAAATGCGATACCCTCCAAAAGTCATTTAGGCGGAAGTTTGCCGTATGTTTTTACCGAGCAGGGAGTTGCAAGTATTTCCGGTGTTTTGACTAATAAAATCGCTATCGAAATCAACATAAAAATTATGAGAGCTTTCGTTCAGATGCGTCGTTTCCTCTCTCAAAACGGATTACTCTTTCAACGGCTTGATCGATTGGAAAGTATCCAAATGGAACACAAAATAGAGTCCGATAAAAAGTTCAACGAGCTTTTTAATGCGATAGAGTCCAAAGAGCTTAAACCCGATCATGGGATTTTTTACGAGAACCAAATTTTCGATGCGTATGTATTTGCCAGTGATTTGATCAAAAGTGCCAAACGCTCTATCGTCCTCATCGATAATTATGTGGATGAGAGTGTATTGGTACTACTATCCAAAAGAGTCGATGGATGCCGAGCAACGATCTACACAAAAACAATCACTTCACAACTCTCCCTTGATCTCAAAAAACATAATGCACAATATCCACCTATAGAAGTCAAAGAGTTCTCTGCTTCGCATGATCGCTTTTTAATCCTAAACGAAGAGGAGATATACCATATAGGGGCAAGTCTCAAAGATTTGGGTAAGAAATGGTTTGCGTTCTCGAAATTTGAAAAAGGGTCGCTTGAGATGTTAGGGAGGTTGAAATAGGGATGATTTTTTACCGTTCGCCCTGAGCCAGTCGAAGGGTGAACTCAATCTTCATTTTTTTCTAATTCTCAACATAATCTAATATTTTTTGTATAATAAGTGATTGTTTAATCAAAGGTTGTACGAAATGGCACCGTGGGTCATGCCGCTTTATATTTTTTCTGGAATCATTATGGCGATAGGGGCGTATCTGACGATCCGCTACCGTCCATACTGCACTCTCAAAAGTCCTGAACGTGAAATTGCGATGGAGTTGCATCGGAAGAAGTTGATGAAAGAATCGATGAATAGAGAAGAGATAGAAGCAAATAACCTTTATAAGTACAAAACGAAGAAATACAGTTTCGGAGATTTTCTTCTGATGATAAGTATACCTTTTCATGTATTTGCCGGAATGGATTGGTTCCATTTATCTCCACTTTATTTTTTAAGTGTTTTTTTCATGTTGGTGATATTTGTAATGCCAGCTAGTCTGATGCCTTATTGTTTTATATATTTTACCGCTTCTTTTTGGAAGATAAAAAATGAACACGCCTTGGCACGTATTAATGCGTATCTTGCAAAATTCAAGGGGAAAATATTAACGAATGATGAACAGTATCAATATAAAAATGCACGAGCAAATGAAGCTTTTTTTGCATTTTACAGGTACGCAATAAATTTTGGTGTCGTTTTGCATCTACTTTTAGACGTATGGTTTGGATTGATGGGCAGTTTTATAGTGTCTTGAAAAGGGCACTTCACCCGCTTTCGCGGGGGGAATGACGGAAGATTACTTAACTATCTTCGCTTTAATCGCCTCTTCTTCAATCAACTCTTTACGGTATTTGACCGCGACGATATGTTCGGTCTCATTGATATACCACTCCGCGATATGTTCATGTTCTAGAGCGTTTAATTTCTCCATATCGACATGATCCATCGAGATATAGAGATGGGAATATCTATGCGGATTTTGCATTTTGAGCGTCCATAACAGCCACAGCGTAGTGATAACGATCAACGCGATGGTGAACACTTCACGGCTTGAGTATTGAAGCGCGATACCTGCCACCGCACCGCCGACAAACGTCATGAAATAGGCGAACCCGTTGGCGATACCGAGTGCCGCCCCCTTTTGGTGCACTTTCGCGTATTTGGAAATCATCGATTGTACCAGCGGCTCCATCATATTAAACGCCATGAAAAAGCTCACTACTCCTGCGATAAATTCCCAACTCTTAGTTGCAAATCCCATAAGGGTAAATGCGACGATGAACAACACGATGGAGATGAGGAAAATTTCGCGCGGTTTATTGTATTTTTCTCCGAAAACGGCGGCGGGTCCCATTGCCAAAAGTCCCATCACCATTGCGGGGATAAAGGCCTGCCAGAGGTCTTTTTTATCCCACAAAAAGCCGTATTCTGGGTTAGTCAGAAAAATAGGGATAAGGACGAATGAAACGGTCATAAGCCCTTTTTGCATCCCGTTGGTGATAATCATACTAAGGAGATTCGGGTCTTTGAGAATATCTTTGGTCGTTGTCGTGGAGTGGTAGATGTGACGGATACGCGGAGGGGTCGGGACATTGGTAAAGAGAACGATCATCGATACAATCGACAAAACAGCCGCGATCCAAAAGAGTGATGAGAATCCGAACCCTGCGGCAAGGACGGGTCCGAGTGCCATCGCGGCGGCGAAACTGATTGCAATGGTTCCCCCCATAAGCGCCATCGCTTTACCGCGTGACTCTTCATTCACTAGATCGCTGATCATCGCAGGGATGACGGCACCGATTGCTCCTGCCCCCTGTAAAAAACGCCCAGCCATCAACGTATAAATATCAGTACTCACCGCACAGATGATCGATCCGACCAAGAAGATGACAAGTCCGAGGAGCAGTGTCGGTTTACGACCGATCTTATCGCTCATGATCCCGAAAGGTACTTGAAAGATCGCCTGCGTCAGAGCGTATCCTCCGACAATGACACCGATCAGAATGGGTGTGGCACCTTCGAGACCCAGCGCATAGGCTGAGAGAACAGGAAGAACTAAAAATAGACCGAAAAATCGGAGCGACAAAATCGCGGAGAGTGGGAGAACCGTTTTAAACACCGTGCAACCTTAGATACGTTAAAATTTTCAGCATTATAATATACCCTTAGATGAAACGTCGGGTAAACACCGAACGTTAAAGTCTACTGTAAGGAATGAAATGAAAATCGTCTTGGCAACGTCAAACAAAGGGAAAGTTCGGGAGATTATCGAATTGCTCCATGATCGGGAAGTTTTTCCTTATACTGATTTGATCGAGGGATTTGAGATCGTTGAAGACGGTGAGACGTTCAAGGCAAACGCATTGATCAAGGCACGCGCCGTCTATGCGGCATTGGGGGATAAAGATGCGATTGTCGTCGCTGATGATAGTGGCATTAGTGTTGATACGCTAGATGGCGCGCCGGGGATTTACAGTGCACGATATGGCGGAGAGGGTGCGAGTGATCGGGACAACCTCCTCAAGCTCGTCGAATCACTGAAAGAAAAAGCTTTAAATACATCACCCGCTCACTATACGGCAGCGATTGCGGTTGTTTCGCGAGAAGGTGAGAACTGTGTTCATGGATGGATGCACGGGGATGTGATTACGGAGTTACGCGGCGAAAATGGTTTCGGATATGATCCGATTTTTATCCCTGTCGGATTTGATCAAACCCTTGGAGAATTGGGAAATGATGTGAAAAAAGGGCTCTCTCACCGCTCCAAAGCGTTGGAGTTAGCGAAGATTCTGATTGATCAGATTAAATTTTTACGATCTTATGCCGGAAGTGCAGTGACAAAATAAAAGAATATTAACCCTACAACGATTCGGTAAATCGCAAACGGGGTAAAGGTGTGGCGGCTGACAAAGGTGACAAATAGCTTGACCGTAGCGAGTGCAAATACAAATGCCGTTATAAATGCTACTGAGAGCATGAAATAATCATCTACGACCATTTCGTTTCGGTGTTTGATCAAATCATATGCGGTAGCAATGATCATCGTCGGTATGGCGAGGAGAAACGAAAACTCTGCGGCACTTTTACGGCTAAGACCTATAACCAGCCCTCCGATGAGGGTAGCCCCCGATCGGCTTGTTCCTGGGATCATGGAGAGGCTTTGAAATATGCCGATGGTAAAAGCTTCTTTGATAGTGAGCTCTTTAATGTCTTTGCCCGAATCAATCGGTTTGTTGCGTCGAAGATATTCAAAAATGAGAAAAACAACTCCCCCTGCGATCAGCATAATGCTCACCGTTTCCACCCCGAAAAGCGCCTTAATCTGTTTATAGAACAAAAATCCTAGTCCTCCGGCAGGCAAGAAGGCAATGGCGATTTTAAGCCATAGTGTTTTATCGGCAATGAGTCGTTGGGCATACAAAAATAAGACGGCTAAAATACTTCCCAGTTGAATAGAGACCTCAAACGCTTTATGGGCAGCGGTTTGTTGCAGTCCTAATAATTGCGAAGCTAAAATAAGATGACCTGTAGAGGAGATAGGCAAAAATTCGGTTACTCCTTCAAGAGCACCCAATATCAATGAATCAAATAAAGTCATTTATAACCTTTTTTTGGCGCAATTGTAGCATAGGAAAGTATCTTAAACCTCCCCTAACCTCACATAGGATAAAATTCGCGGATTTGTGACACTTTCCATCAAGGAATTTTTTAATGCTACTTTTTACTCCCGGACCTACCCCTGTACCTGAGTCGGTACGAATCGCCATGGCAGGTGAAACGCTACATCACCGAACTCCCGAATTTGAGGCAATTTTTGAGCGAACCCGCGCATTGCTGTTTGAACTTTTAGGGATGGATGAAGTATTAATGCTCGCTTCATCGGGTACCGGAGCAATGGAGGGGGCGGTTATTAATCTCACCCACTCCAAACTTCTCTCGATCAATTCGGGAAAATTCGGTGAGCGTTTCGGCAAAATTGCTGTGGCTCACGGGATCGCAAACGTCGAGATCAAACACGAATGGGACACTCCGGCTACCGTTGAGGAAGTCCAAGCGGCATTGAACGCAAACCCTGATATCGATGCAATCGCCATTCAAATCTGTGAAAGTGCGGGCGGTCTTCGTCACAATGTTGAAGCAATCGCGAGTGCGGTAAAAGCGCACAACCCAGCCATCATGGTAATTGCGGACGGTATCACAGCGGTGGGCGTTGAGAAAATCGACGTGAGCAATATCGACTGTTTGATTTCAGGAAGCCAAAAAGCGTTGATGCTCCCTCCGGGACTCGCGATCATGGGTTTATCCACTGCAGCGATCGAAAAAATCGGAAGCGGCAAAGGGTATTACTTTAACCTCGCTACCGAGATCAAAAACCAGCGCAAGAATACGACGGCATGGACGGCGGCAACGACGATTACTATCGGTTTGGAGTCTATTTTGAACCGCATCAAAGCCGAAGGCGGTTTGGATAAACTCTACGCCGATACGGCGCGCCGTGCGCGTGCCACCCGCGAAGCGATGAAAGCGATCGGTTTGAGTATCTATCCAATCAATCCGGCTGATTCGATGACGACGGTAGGGGACGCGGAAGCGAAAAAAATCCGCTCAACCCTCAAAGCGTTCGATGTAAACGTCGCCGGCGGACAAGACCATATCAAAGACTCCATTTTCCGTATCAACCACATGGGTCTGATCGCTCCGTATGAAGCGTGTTGGGCGGCTAACGCGGTGGAATTGGCTCTCGATAAAATGGGACGCCGCACCTATGACGGAACCGCTAACCGCGTGTTTAACACCGTCTACTTTGGTCTTTAATATTATGGTATTTGAACACGAAATTCCTGAGGGCTCAAAGCTGTACTTTGCCGCAACGGCAAAGACAAAGCGAATCATCGAAACCAAAGCAAGCACACTGTTGAGCGATGCCGGATTTGAAGAGATATTAACACCGCTTTTTTCCTATCATCAACACCAAAGTGTCTCTGATGAATGGGAATTGATCCGTTTTGGTGACAGTAAAAATCATTCGATGAGTCTCCGTGCCGATTCAACGATCGATGTGGTACGCATACTCAATAAACGTCTTGGCGGAAATACCGAGCACAAAAAATGGTTTTATATTCAACCGGTATACCGTTATCCTGCTGATGAACAATATCAAATCGGTGTGGAGATCATCGATGAACCAAATCTCTCGGTAGCTCTTACCCAAGCAACACGGATATTAAATGTGTTGGAGATGAAGCCATTATTGCAAATTTCAAACATCAATATTCCTCGAATTCTCAGTGAGACACTGGATCTGAATTTGGACGATTTTCGTCATGTGAACATCGAGAAAATGTTATCCTTGAAAATCGATTGGTTAACCCGTTTGGTTTATATGCAGCATGCAAGTGAGATCGATACGGTAGTTGAGATTGTTCCTGATGCGATCAAACCTGAGCTTTTTAAAATCAAAGAGCTTTGTGAAGGATTGGAATATCCTAATGTGGTTATCGCTCCCCTTTATTACGCTAAAATGCTCTATTATGATGAACTTTTTTTCCGTGTCATCGAGAACAATGAAGTCTATGCTATGGGCGGACGCTACAAAAGTGATGAAACCGTTTCGGTCGGATTCGCAATTTACACCGATGCGTTAATTGACGCATTACACCAATAACTAAAGTAGGATTATTTATGAAAGCAGATTTGATTGTCGGTATCCAGTGGGGTGACGAAGGAAAAGGGAAAATTGTCGATTTGCTCGCGCAAAAATACGATTGTGTCGCTCGTTATCAAGGGGGACATAATGCCGGTCATACGATCGTTGTTGACGGTAAAACCCATGCACTTCATCTGATCCCATCAGGGATTTTGAATCCAAAAGCGATCAATATTATCGGTAACGGTGTCGTTGTTTCTCCTGAAGCATTGATCAAAGAGATGAAACAATTTGATAACTTGCTTGGACGATTGTTTGTCTCTGAATCGGCACATATGATTTTGACATTTCATACTTTGATCGATCAGGCCAAAGAGAAACTGCGCGGTGAAAAAGCGATCGGAACGACCGGACGCGGTATCGGGCCAGCGTATAGCGAAAAAATCGCCCGTGCGGGCTTCCGCCTCGGAGAACTTCGCGATGTTGAAACGTTGACAAATCGTGTAATGGAGTATTTTGCTCAGAATAAAGCAATTTTTGAAGCATTGGAAATTGCATTGCCGACACGTGAAGAGTTGTTGCTTGAGTTAAACGGTTATGCCGAAAAATTGGTGCCGTTTTTAGCCAATACGACCCAAATGGCATGGAAACTCATGGATGAAGACAAAAAAATCCTCCTTGAAGGGGCTCAGGGGACGATGCTTGATATCGACCACGGAACTTATCCGTTTGTAACCAGCTCATCGACGATTTCAGCCGGTGCGTGTACGGGTCTTGGGGTTAATCCGAAAGATATCGGCAAAGTGACCGGTATCGTTAAAGCGTATTGTACCCGTGTCGGAAACGGTCCTTTCCCGACAGAAGATCACGGTGAGATCGGTGAGCGCCTTCGTAAACAAGGACATGAATTTGGTACAACAACCGGACGTCCTCGACGATGCGGTTGGTTTGATGCCGTAGCATGCCGTTATGCAAGCCGTTTGAACGGCTGTGATGATCTTTCCATTATGAAACTTGACGTCCTGGACGGTTTTGATGAAGTTTTAGTCTGTGTCGGATACGAAGTCAACGGTGAAGTAATCGACTATTTACCACTTGATTTGGACAATGTCAAACCGGTTTACAAATCATTCCCGGGATGGGATAAAACCGAGGGTGTTCGTCGTTTTGAAGATCTTCCGGTAACGGCACAAGAGTACCTTCGTGCTATCGAAGAGTTGACTCAAACGAAAATAGGTATGATTTCAACATCACCGGATCGAAACGATACAATTACCTTGTAATCATTAATTAAGGAGCCGTTATGGGAAAATCGCGTTACGAGCCTTTGGTTAAACTCAAAAAAAAGAGTTTGGACAATGCCGAACGTGCCCTTATCGGTGCCAATAATGCCCTCTCCTCTGCATCCGATAAACTCAATAGTGCGTATGAATATCTCTCACACATGACTCTTCCGACACATGGTTCGGTGCGTGAATTTTCACAAGTAACTGCCTTAATTCAAGCACAGCACCTCAGTATTGAACAGTGTCAACATACATTACAGGCTGCGCAGCTCAAACAGGTACAGATGCGGGAACATTTTAAACAAGCCATGATAGATTATGAGAAGTTCAAATATTTGGAAGTTCAAGAGATGAATGCGCAAATAAAAGCACTGAAGAATCAAGAGGCAAAAATGCTTGATGAAATAGGAACAATGATTTATAAAAGAGAGATACTATGAAAATTATATGGGTGTTGGTGTTGGGGATTGTTTGGTTGCAAGGGGCACAAGCCACCAAATCGTATGAATGTACCAAGATTTTTGAAGATCGCAAAAATGAACTTTTGGTACAGTTGGAACGATTGGATGAGCAGCGACAGTCTCTAGATACTTTGAAACGTGCTACTGAAGATCTTTTACGTAAAAAAGAGGCATTGCTTCAAGGCAAAGACACCAAAGTAGATCAAAAACTGAATGAGATTAAAGCAAAAGAGGCATCCATTAAAAAGATGTTGGATGAGAACAAAAAAGTGCTGGATGAAATGAAGCAGCTTAAAGCTGATAAAGTTTCTCAGGCGTATGGCAAAATGAAACCCTCAGCGGCGGCATTGATACTCTCGGAAATGTCAGCCGATGAAGCGGCAGCCATATTGACTACCTTGAATAGCAAGGGAGTAGGGCAAATATTGGCAAAGATGGAGCCGAAAAAAGGGTCCGAAATAACTACTAAACTACGAAAAGTACCCGAACCTATAAAATAGCATTCTTGATTGCTCTAAGCGATTTAAGAGGTCTTTTAGAGTAAAATGCAAAAAATTTCACTCCAGGGCTGGCAATGAAGGTT
The DNA here is from genome assembly GCF_028713855.1 of Sulfuricurvum sp. Taxonomy (GTDB): domain Bacteria; phylum Campylobacterota; class Campylobacteria; order Campylobacterales; family Sulfurimonadaceae; genus Sulfuricurvum. Next base: position 59,336 of record NZ_JAQTNN010000006.1, on the reverse strand, counting down.
TCACTGACACACGTACCCCATATCGCGACGCGAATCGCCGTCGATCTTAGCCGCAGCGGTTTGGTTACTATGACCAAAGGGCTTGAAAGTACCGCTAAAGAGGCTGAAAAAGTGTTGGCTGCCAACATTAAAAAAGAGATCGCTTTGGAAGAAAAAGTCAAAGAGATCGTTAATGCAAATGAAGAGCAGATCGATTTTTATCTTGCGGATGAGCGACAACTCTTTTTTATGATCAAAAAGAAATTAGCACCGGAATTCGGTGTTGTACTTTCGTATGAAGACCGTTATTCAGATATTGCACATCAGATACTTAATGAATTATACGAAGAAGATTTGATTAACTACGATGTCAGTGAAAATCGTATCAAAAATATTATTTATGATGCGATAACCGGTTCTATCGCCGATTCGAGCGAGATTGAGAGTGCGGTATATCAAAAACTTAAAAGCTATAAACGTGATCTTATTCCCGGAACCGATGAATATGAGATCGTGTATGAAAAACTCTATAAAGATGAATTGGTTAGACGGGGGATGGCATGATGCGTGATGTTTGGATTTATCTCGAAAATGGGATGTATCTAAGTGCCAAAAGCTTTGGTGCTGATACGACAGCCGTAGGCGAAATCGTTTTTAATACCTCAATGAGCGGGTATCAAGAGATTATTACCGATCCTTCGTATGCAGGGCAATTCGTAACGTTTACTATGCCTGAGATCGGTAATGTCGGTGTCAATGATGAAGACATGGAGAGTTCCAAAGCGCACTGCAAGGGTATCCTTGTTCGTCAATACCAAACTCATTATTCAAACTTTCGTGGACAAGAAGCATTGCATACTTTTTTAGAAAAACACGGAATTATCGGAATTTGTGACATCGATACCCGCTATATCACTAAAATGCTTCGCACTGAAGGTGCAATGATGATGATCGCATCGACAAAAGTGAGTGATAAAGAGGAACTCAAAAAACTTCTTGAGAGTTCACCGCGTATCGAAGAGATCAACTACATTGAAGAAGTAAGCACTAAAACATCATACGTTCATCGTAACGGTATCTACGATCCGTTTAGCTTCCGATATAACGATGCTCCGACACCTAAAGCTAAAATCGCCGCAATCGATTTTGGAGTTAAACGCAATATTCTAAATGAGTTGACCGAAGCTGGATTGGAAGTAGAAGTACTTCCGAACTCATTTAGTGCGGATGAGTTGATTGCACGTTATGACTCTAAAGATATTGACGGTGTTTTCTTATCAAACGGTCCGGGAGATCCATTGGTCCTAAAGCGAGAGCAAGATGAGATCAAAAAGCTCATTGCACGCAAAATACCGTTATTTGGAATTTGCTTGGGGCACCAGCTTTTAAGTATAGCGCACGGGTACGATACCCATAAACTTAAATTCGGTCATCACGGTGGAAATCACCCGGTCAAAAATGTTCAAACAGGGATGGTAGAGATTACGGCTCAAAATCATAATTATAATGTTCCTGAATCAGTACGTGATATTGCCGAAGTAACGCATGTAAATCTATTTGATAATACGATCGAAGGGCTGCGCTATCACAGTGGGCATGTCTTTTCTGTTCAGCATCATCCTGAATCAAGCCCCGGCCCAAAAGAGAGTCGCTACATATTCAGTGAATTTCTTCAACTCCTTCAGCGCTAATCTCCCCTTCGGGGAATAAAAATCCCTTTTTTGACGATAAAATTATCGATGTGTGTTACTTTTTTTCACTCAAATCTGTAAATTAGCTTAAAATAATCACTTTGTTACAAAAGTGTTAAGAACATTTAATAATTTAAGATTCCTTAAATACTCCGGTTGCTATCATTAGAGCGTTTAATAGCCTACTTTTGTTACAAAAGTGTTAAGGGCATCTTTGATTTCACATATTTTGTTGCGAAGTCAGAGGTGCCCTAATAGGCTCTTATGCTTTGAATCTTTAAGGAGGTCGTAAATGGAGAATCGTCCATTGGAGTATGATTACACGGTTGCGAAGATGTTTATGCTTACAACTGTGTTACTCGGAATCGTCGGGATGCTTGTCGGCGTTATTTTGGCTTGGGAAATGGCATTTCCTGCTGTCAATACTATCGCGGGATCAGGATTGGCAGAATATACAAACTTCAGCCGTCTACGCCCGTTGCACACCGATGCAGTAATTTTTGGATTTACCCTTAGTGGTATTTGGGCTACTTGGTACTATGTTGGCCAACGTGTTCTAAAAGTATCAATGGCGGAATCAAAATTCTTGATGTTCCTTGGTAAATTGCATTTTGCCCTTTACCTATTGGTCGTTGTTGCAGTTGTTGGTTCACTATTGATGGGTATCACTACATCAAAAGAGTATGCTGAATTTGAATGGCCGATCGATATCGCGGTTGTTTTAGTTTGGGTTATCTGGGGTATGTCTATTTTTGGTTTGATCGGTATTCGCCGTGAAAAATCATTGTATATCTCTATTTGGTATTACATCGCTACTTTCTTGGGTATCGCTATGTTGTATCTTTTCAACAATATGGAAATTCCAACGTATTTCGCATCAGGCGGAATTGGTTCATGGTATCACTCTGTTTCAATGTACTCAGGTACAAATGATGCGTTGGTACAATGGTGGTATGGACACAACGCGGTTGCGTTCGGATTCACAGTACCTATCGTTGCGATGATCTATTACTTCCTTCCAAAAGAGTCTGGTCAAGCGGTTTATTCATATAAATTGTCTCTTCTTGCGTTCTGGGGATTGATGTTTGTTTACCTTTGGGCCGGCGGACACCACTTGTTGTTCTCGACTGTTCCTGACTGGATGCAAACAATGGGTTCTGTTTTCTCAGTTGTATTGATTCTCCCATCATGGGGTTCTGCGATCAATATGCTCCTTACAATGAAGGGTGAATGGCAACAAGTAGCATCTAGCCCATTGATCAAATTTATGATCCTTGCGTCTACATTCTATATGTTCTCTACACTTGAAGGTCCGATCCAAGCGATCAAATCAGTTAATGCTTTGGCTCACTTTACAGACTGGATCGTCGGTCACGTACATGATGGTGTTCTTGGTTGGGTTGCGTTCATGATTATGGCAGCACTTTTCCACATGGCTCCTCGTGTATTCAAACGTGAGATTTATTCTAAATCATTGATGAACACACAATTCTGGATCCAAACTCTTGGTGTTGTATTGTATTTCACTTCTATGTGGATTGCAGGTATTACACAAGGTATGATGTGGCGTGCGCACGATGAATTCGGTAACCTTGCTTACTCATTCATCGATACAGTTGCCGTATTACACCCATATTTCACAATCCGTGCAGTTGGTGGTACATTATATCTAGTAGGTATGTTCTTGTTTGCATTCAATATGTATAAAACAATGACAAGCTCTCGCCGTGTTGAAGAGAGTGAACTTCAAAACGCATCGCCTATGGGCGCATAATAAGGAGGGGAAAAATGTTTCACTGGTTAGAAAAACACCCGTTCTTTTTCGCGGTAGCGGTGTTCTTAACAATCGCGTTTGCAGGTCTTATTGAAATTTTGCCAAACTTTGCGGAAGCGTCTCGTCCGGTCATCGGTACGAAACCTTACAGCACACTTGAATTGGCTGGTCGTCACGTATACATCAAAAATAGCTGTAATGCGTGTCACTCACAATTGGTTCGTCCGTTCAAATCTGAAACTGACCGTTACGGTCACTACAGCTTGAGTGGTGAATATGCGTATGATCGTCCGTTCCTTTGGGGTTCAAAACGTACTGGTCCGGATTTGATGCGTGTAGGAAACTATCGTACAACCGACTGGCATGAAAACCACATGAAAGATCCTGCAGCAGTTGTTCCAGGTTCAATTATGCCGGCGTATACATGGATGTTTAAAAATACAGCGGATATCGATACTGCATATGCAGAGATGCTAACTGTTAATAAAGTGTTCAAAACACCTTATAACACTGAACTTCCTATGGCTGACGGCTCAAAAGCCACAGTTAAAATGGCAGCAACATTGGATGAAGCACATACGGATGCTCTCGAAGAGGCAAAAGTGATTGTAGCAGACATGAAAGATCAAGATGTTAAAGATGCGGTAGCAGCGGGCAAAATCCCTGAAATCGTTGCGCTTATTGCGTACCTTAACAGCTTGAAATAAGGAAGAGTGCGTGGATATTAGTACCTTTCAAGCTTATGCTTACTTTTTCTTTACCGCCTTTATGGTGGTAGTACTGTATGCGTACATCTATCATTTGTACAGCTCACAGTGGAAAGGGAAGCGCGATTATGAAAAGTACGGTGATATCGCGCTACATGACGAGATAACCGATCAACCGATCGAACACGTCTCTCAGAATGATGATAAAAAGTAGGAGGCATAAATGAATAAGACAGTACTTGCTGCTATCATAGTTGTAATTGCAATGCTTGGCTTCACCTATGTCGCTGTCGGTTCAGCCGGCGGTATGGGCGGAGAAGGTGACTGGGTTAATAAACTCGCTGTTGTCGGTGCAGTTGTCCTCGTAATCGTAACGGCGTTTGTCGTTACCAAATACGTTAGACAAATGCAATTTGACCGTGCAAGCGGTAAACTTGCAGATGAGAATTGGGACGGAATTGGAGAATATAAAAACGAACTTCCTTTTGGATGGGCGGTTATTTTTCTTGGTATGACTATTTGGGCGATTTGGTATTTTCTTGCAGGATATCCGGTTAATGCGTATTCACAAATTGGTGAGTACAATGAAGAAGTTGCAGCTCACGATGCAAAATTCGAAGCACAATACGCGAATATGGACGATGCTACTCTTAAAGAGATGGGCGGGTCAATCTTTATCGTACAATGTGCACCGTGTCACGGTCTTCAGGCTGATGGTATGGACGGCAAAGCGGCAGATTTGAATCACCGTATTGCTGAGGCGTCAATCAAGCACGTGGTTCAAAACGGCTCTAACAACCAACTTCTCGGTATGGAAATGCCGATGCCGGATCGTAATGGTTTGATGAATGCTAATACCGGTGCATTAGTTACTGATGCAGAAATCGATGCGGTAGCTAAATATGTGGCTGGCGGAATGAAAGGCACTGCAGGTGCTGATGTATTCGCTGGTACATGTGCTGCATGTCACGGACCTGACGGTAAAGGTATGGATATGGTTGCTCCTAATATCGCTGAATTCAATCCTACGCTTGTAGCGAATGTATTGAAACACGGTAAAAAAGGTTCAATCGGTCAAATGCCGGCATTCAACAACTTGACTGAAGTTCAAGTTAAAGCGCTTGGTGCCTATGTCACCGGCCTTAGCAAATAAGGAGAGTCATAATGGAAAATCGTGGTATTTTTACATTGGACGGTATCACTGGTATGTTAATCGCAACCGTGTTGCTCCTCTCTATCCTTGTCGGTTTGACCGTGTGGGGATTGGGTGTACAACAAGGCAGTGCAGCTAACTTTTACCAAATTCAAAACGAAAAAGAGATCAAAATGATTAGCACTGAAAACGCTACTCATAAGATCGATGTAAAATAAGGAGTTTAGTATGGCAAGTATCATGGATAAACTCATCACTATTGCGTTGGTGATTTCAGCAGCTGTCACATTGTGGGCAGTTGTTACACCTAACCATCTTTTCATCGGGTAAGGGTAGCGTTTGTTACTCTCGCGAGGGCTGGCGGCCCTCACCTTCTTAACCCTTTTTTCTTTCTCACTGAATGCGGAATATTTATATAAAGACGATGTTGTCAATAATCCTAAATTTGCGGAACAAATCAATGCGATCGGCACTGAGCTAAAAGCTAAAACGGGTGTTTCACTCTATTTGGTTATGGCGCGGGACGTTGAAGAGAATCAAAGCATTGCTGATTTTGAGAAGCAATTAGTCTCTGAGGTTGGAGAACCAGCCGTTATTATGACATTTATAGAGCTGAAACAGCAGGTTGATATTTTAGCTCGTCCCGTCTCTTTATACGAACATTTTAACAAAGCACAAATTCTCAGTCCCAATGCAACTTTTATCGGTTCGGTGGTGAGTGCAATCATGTTTGCACGCAGTTATGATGAAGCCAAAGAGCTTATTGTTAACCGTGGCGGGACAATTTTGCCTATTTTGGCCGAAAAAACCAAAGGTGGTGAAACAGTACAAAAATATTCGGTTGCAATGTATAACGGGTATAGTGATACTGCGGATCAGATTGCGGCAGCGCAGGGGGTAACATTAAGCTCATCTGCCGGAAACGGAAGTAAAAACTTTATCGATATTTTACGGATTGTTTTTTACGGTATCATTCTATACGGTCTTTCACGATATGTATATGGACGTTTTTTTCGTCGCAAGAAAGGTGATAATGTTTAAAAATCCCGGTACAAAATGGCCTATTATTATTGCATTGTCGATTGCAGGCGTAATTGGAATGTCAGTGGTTACTATTAAAATTGCTTCCAGCCATCCGGTCGAGATGTCAAATTATGAAATGCTTAGTTATCATGATTATGATCATGGCGTGAATGATATTATTGAAGCTAAAATCGCATTTGATAAAAAATACTCAATTGTATTCTTGACTCCGCAGATTTTGGAGAAAGGGACGGTTATTGAATATAAGATAACCGATAAATCGGGTAATGCGGTCAATAATGCAAAAATTGAAGCAGTTCTTACTCGTCCTGATCTCAATAAATTTGATGTTAATCTCACTAACCCGTCTATAAGTGAGGGGAAGTACACCTTTAATCCGGTAGATCTTCCAAAAGTAGGGCGTTGGGATATTCTGACAAAAGTCACTGTTGGTAGTGACAAACGCTTCTTCAACCTCAAAGCCGATACTCGTAATCCGGATACCCTCGAATTTTAATTTTCTTTTTTTCCCGAATTAACTTCTTCCCCTTTAGGGGAAATTGACTACAATATCCTCCATAATGACATATATTTTTAGATTCAAGACACAATCTGTTACGATTAAAAAAACAATAGGAATGCTGGATGAATAAAGAGTGTATTGTTTATCCAACTTCTCGTTGTATTCGTGAAACTGTGGCAGAATCGATAGAGAGCTTTCTTCCTCATATGATAACAATGGGTGAGTTTCTATCACGTGCGTACGTAGCCATAGGAAAAATCGTTCCTGATGAGGATTTACGTCTTTTGGCAATGCACGAGGCGTCTGATTTTTCGGGGTTTGCCGCACTCAACATCGAGCGAAACTTTTTCAGTTTCATCCAAAATTCAGAGTATCTATTCCGTTTTTTTGAAGAGCTTTCTTCTGAACAAGTACCCATCGCAACCCTCCAAGCAGTTGATGTCTACGGCGAGTATGAGGAGCATATAGCGATCCTTATGCGACTTCGTGAGCGCTATGGAGAGATATGTGTCAGCAAGGGGTGGTCGGATAGGATATTCAACTCTGAACATACAACTATCCAGCACGATTTTTTGCGAAACTATGAAACGATAACAATTATTGTAGAGGGGTATTTGAGCCGTTATGAGATTGCACTTCTTAGGGAGTGTGCAAAGCACTTAGAGGTTATTTTGCACTACAATACGACGGTATACAACCGTAAAATGACGGCACGCTTAGAAGAGATTGGTTTTGAGCTGAGTGAGGGGAATGCGTATCGATTATCGCTGCGTGATATACGAATCATTGCTGATATGCCACTTCGAATTAACCGCTTGGTAACGTGTGAAGTGTTTCATACCCGTCTCTCCCAAATCGGATTTATCAAAGCTTCAGTCGAAGCGTTCGTGGAAGAGGGGATAGCACCGGAGAGAATTGCGGTAGTCCTACCTGATGAAGATGCGGCATTGATGCTCAAAGAATTCGATACTGAGGGAAATTTCAACTTTGCGATGGGGACGTCTTTTAGCAATAGCGTACTCTACCGGGAGTTAGAGAGTATTACTCTCTTTTTAGATGAAGCGAGTGTTCTCAACCGTGAACGTATCCGAAACGTCAAAGCTTCCACAATTGACTGGTTTAAATCCCGTTATCCTCAAAAATTTCAGTTTTCACAACTAGAAGAATTGATTGCATTAATGGAAGATGCGGATGAAACGTCGATTGAAATGATACGCGATGAATTGCATCGATTTAGTCATCTGTCACATGCGTTGGAACAGATGGATTTTCGAGCGGTATTTCGAATTTTTATGAACCGTTTACGCCAGCAAAGTATTGATGATACACGAGGAGGCAAGATCACTGTTATGGGATTGCTAGAAACACGGGGGGTAGCATTTGATGGTGTTGTGATTATTGATTTTAATGAAGGATATGTCCCGCATAAGAGCGAAAAAGACCTTTTTCTAAATACTAAAACACGCGAATATGCGGGATTGCCTAGTGCACATGATCGTGAATCGCTCCAGAAGCACTATTACTCAATGCTTTTTAATCGAGCCAAAAAGGTGGCTATCGGGTGCGTCCAAAATGCCGAGTCGGTACCGTCACGGTTTTTACTGCAGCTAGGAATTAAGAGTATACCGGCCGCATACCGCTATGAAGAGATTTTGTTTCCTCTACCTAGTTTTAACGAACGGCAGGTTCAAACGTATGAGAGTGAATACGATTTTACGGCTCAGCCGCTCTCAGCGAGCGGGATTAAAACTTTTTTGAGCTGCAAAAGAGCCTTTTATTATCGCTATTTAGAACGTATACGTGATCATGAACTGCCTCGTGATCTGTCTCAGGAGAGAGACATCGGTAATGAGCTCCACAGTGCATTGGAGAAGGTGTATAAACTACAAGAGCGATATTCATCTGCAACACAGATCAAAGAAACTCTTTGCACCTTATGGGAAGAAGAAAAATCGAATGATTCGCTGGAACGGTATATGAAACGGCTATGGATCGATAAGTTAGATCCATTTTATACTTGTGAAGCATCACGATTCGCTTTAGGCTCAAAGGTTCTCTACACCGAAAAAGAGGTGAGCGTCGAAGTAGAGGGGATAAAACTAAATGGCCGGATTGACCGGATCGATGAAAATGGCGGTTTTCTTGAAGTAATCGACTACAAAAGCGGCAAATATCCCGATACCGATAAAGAGCCTAAAGAGAGCGATGTTGATTATCAGCTGAGTGTTTATGCTCTTCTCGCAGGGGAGCTGGGGAAAGTGGCACGATGCGGTTATTATGATTTGGGGAAAGGGGAACTCAAGTTTGAGCAGTTTTTGGAGGCAAAAATCGCCAAACTGCGAGAGATTTTGGCAACTATGGCTTCGCAAAAAATCTGGAACTGGGAGATGTGTGATGATATGGCCCGATGCCGTAACTGTCCCTATACCTACCTCTGTCATCGGGAGGTGATGCGTGGAATTTGAACCGTTTTTAGCCTATGAAGCGAGTGCGGGGAGCGGCAAAACCTTTAACCTCGTCGTCCGATATTTGAGTCTTTTATTTATGGGGGAGAGTGCCTCTTCGATTGTTGCGTTAACGTTTACCAATAAAGCGGCGAATGAGATGCTGGAGCGGATTATCCTCACTCTCGAAGAACTTCCTACGCGGAGCGAACTGCCTCAAATCGCACGGCTCAGCGGGATCGATGAAGCCACTATTTTAGAGGAGCGTCCCAAGGTACTATCACGCTTTCTCCGTTCTGATATTCAAATCTCCACTCTTGATAAATTTTTCGGGCGGATTTTACGTAAATTTGCCCTCAATGCGGGGATAATGCCGACCTTTAAAACGATTCAAAACCATCATGAGAGTGCACTTTTAGAACGGTTTTTGAATGAAGTGGAAGTGTCCCGTGCTTCAGAAGCACTGGTGCATCTTTCTCTTTTGAGCGATAAGCGGCTTAGCGATTTGTTTGGACTCCTTAGCGCCCTTTATTCCAAATACAAAGAGCTGGATATGCAAAGCTATGAGGGGATCAATGCACCCGAAGAGACGATAGGACTGGCAATGTCTCTTGCCGGGGAGCTTTCAACTCTCGCTCTCTCTAAACCGCTCAGTGATCGTGCCCGAAAAACGATGCAGTTTGAGAGCTACGAGGAACTTCTGGGGAAAACATGGCTCCTCAAGCCAAGCATGGAGTATTGGGATTTTAAAAAAATCTATGAGCCTCGAATGGATGAATTGCTTCATGAAATTCAAAGTGCAGTGGCTTCCCAGATGCGCCGTCGCGAAGTACTCTATTTTAAAGAGTTATTTGCCATATTAAAGCTTTACATCAAAAGCCGTCAATCAATGGCGGTACAGAGTAATGAACTAAGTTTCGATGATATCACTCTTAATGTCCATACGCTGCTACGTGAGAAATTAGAGAGTGAATTTCTCTACTTCAGGCTCGATTCTCGTCTCAAACATCTCCTCCTGGATGAGTTTCAAGATACCAGTGTGATCCAGTTTGATATTCTTCGACCACTGATCGAAGAGATCCGATCAGGTGTTGGGGTGAACGAGGGGGGAAGCTTCTTTTTTGTTGGGGATGTAAAACAGTCAATCTACCGTTTTCGCGGAGGCGTGAGCGCCCTTTTTCACCAAGTGGCAGAGTTGTTTGATGTACGCTTAGAACCGCTAAAAGTGAACTACCGTTCCCGAAGCGAGATCGTCGATTTCGTTAATCGTTCTTTCGAGGGGAAGATTAAAGGGTATATTCCGCAACAGAGTCCGCAAAGCTCGGCGGGGGGATATGTTGAGGTTCTAAACAGTGACGATCTACTCGAAACATTATGTGAGCGGGTTGCAGTACTGATCGGTAAAGGGGTTGTACCGGAAGAGATTGCTATTTTGACTGCTACCAACAAAGATGGAAGTGCGGTAGAGGAAGTGTTGAGTGAGCGCGGATATGACGTGGTGACCGAGACAACCGCCCGTCTTATCGCACAACGGAGTGTTCGTGCTATCATCGAATATCTGCGCTATTGCTATTTCGGGGAAGGGATTTACCGCTCTAACTGTGCTGCACTACTTGGTATCCAGAGTGAGATGATTGAACAAGCCGGTGTTGATGAAGTCTCTACAGCGGTGATTGCATTTATCACGAGATTTAGGATTGCCGATAAAAGTGCCTTGATGTTTATCGAAGCACTTCGCGGTTACCGCGATATTGAAGAGGTGGTATTTGAGATTGACCGACTAGAGAGCACCTCGCCCCAAAGTGATCTCAAAGGGATTCGGATTATGACGGTTCATAAATCCAAAGGACTGGAGTTCGAACATGTCATAGTCTGTGACAGACTTGGAATCGCCAGAAGTCATAATGATGCAATTGTTTATGACTATGAAGGGGCACAGTTACAGGGGATGCACTATCGGATCAAAGGGCGCGAAGCCCTCGATCCGGCCTATGCCAAAGCGCTGGAAGCGGAAAAGAGAGCTTCCGATGAAGATCAGCTTAATGCTCTCTATGTTGCCCTCACCAGAGCGGTTGAATCGCTGATGGTAATTGCAAAAATGAAAAACTCATGGTTTGATCCCTTGGAACTTACTGCCTCAGAACGCGGAATATTAACAATCAAAAGACAAAAAACAGAGCTTGCCCTTCCTTTAAAAAGATTGAATTTTAAAGCACTACAATTCGGTGCGCAGGAAGAGACGCTCCGATCTCACAAAGAAGCAACACATGATTATGCGGCGGTTCAATTTGGTATAGCCCTTCATTACACGCTAGAGATGATGGGAGATTTTACATCGGTATCACTGCCTATGGCTTTGGAATCAACCCGCAATCGCTACGGAGCTGTGTTGTATTCAGGAGCAATGGAAGAGATTGCAAAAAGAGCAGAGTTTTTGATTCATGATGAGACCTTCCAAGCCCTTGTGCAAGGGATATGGCGTAAAGAACAGATGATACGCCACAAAGGAAATCTTGGGGTGATTGATTTGTTGATACAACGTGAAAAGGGATGGGTCATTATCGATTACAAAAGCGGTCGCGAAGAAGAACAAAAACATCGAGAACAGGTCAATCGCTATTGCGAGGCGATCCATTCATCTACCGGTGAGGAAACAGAGGGGTATTTGTGTTATTTGTTGGAAGATAGAGTCGAATGGGTAAAGTGCTTATAAAAAACTTAATTTCAGCAGACTATAAGTTTAAAAGGGTACAATTTCGCCACTATTTATAGAGACTTTAAAAGGAGACTCAAGATGAAATTTACTAAAATTGCTTCACCTGAGCAAATCGACCGTAAATGGGTTTTGATCGATGCAGAAGGGAAAACATTCGGTCGTTTGATGACGGATGTAGCAGCTCGCCTTCGCGGAAAAGACAAACCTTATTTTACCCCAAATATTGACTGTGGTGACTTTGTTATCATTATCAATGCATCTAAAATCGTAATTAACGGTGGCGGAAAATTGGCAACAAAAGAATACCACACTCACAGCGGTTACTTCGGTAGCGTTAAAAGTGTAAAAATGACAGAGCTTTTGGCTACTAATCCAGAAAAACTCTTTAAACTCGCAGCTCGCGGTATGCTTCCTAAAACAAAATTAGGTCGTGCGATGTTGAAAAAACTAAAAATCTATGCAGGTGCTGAACACCCTCACTCTGCACAGATCGCTAAGTAAGGATAAACCATGGCAAAAACGTATGCAACCGGCAGAAGAAAATCTTCGATCGCTAAAGTATGGCTTGCTCCGGGTACAGGTAAAATCACTGTAAACGGTCTTTCACTCGATGCATGGCTCGGTGGTCTTGAAGCAAAGAAATTGCGTGTTACTCAACCGCTTTCGTTGACTAAACAAGATACATCGGTTGATATCACTGCATCTACTACAGGCGGTGGTTTCTCAGGACAATCTGATGCACTTCGCCACGGTATCTCACGTGCTCTTTGTACGTTTGATCCGGCTTTCCGTGCTGTATTGAAACCGTACGGAATGCTTACTCGTGATGCTCGTATCGTTGAGCGTAAAAAACCGGGTAAACGTAAAGCACGTCGTTCTCCTCAATTCTCAAAACGTTAATCGTTGTTTCTCCTCTTTCGGGGAGAATTTTCTTTTTCCTCTTTAAATTTCTTTTTCATCCCTCACTATAACTATCAATTGCAATCCTATTAGTATTTAATGACTATAATACCGTATTTTATTCAAGCGGAGTTTCGGTGTTATTTTCTTTTTCAAAGCCTATCAGAGCACGAACGGCAGTGATCGCCGTCGCATTATTATTTGTTATTTTTGCTAATGGAGCTTTTTTTAAACATGTTGCTGAAGTCTATCCGCTAACAGGCGGAAATTTTCTTTTTGTTTTGTCACTGGGTATTGTACTTCTGTGTGCAACGGTAATTGTTTTGACTCTGCTCAGTTGGCGGTATACCCTTAAACCTGTACTGATCACCATTTTGCTGGTATCTTCTTTGGTTGCCTATTTTATGGATGCTTATGATGTTGTTATCGATAATCATATGATCCAAAATCTTTTAGAGACTAATATCAAAGAATCGGCTGATTTATTGAGTTTGAAACAGGTACTCTATTTTGTCGTATTGGGAGTTATCCCTTCGCTGGCAGTCTATCGACTGAAAATTATCCCCGTTACATTCAAAACAACGCTTGTGGATAAGGCAAAAGTTATCGGGATTGCGCTTGTCATTACGGTTGCGGTGATTTTTAGCTTTAGCAAATATTACACCTCATTTTTCCGTGAACATAAACCGTTGCGTTATTATGCTAATCCGGCTTATTACCTCTATTCGATCGGCCATTATACCGCCGAGACATTTTCACATCCTTATTCCGGTATTGCTCCTATCGGCCAAGATGCCCGCATAGCCCCCTCATTAGAGCCTCGAAAACTGATGATACTTGTTGTCGGCGAAGCCGTGCGATGGGATCATTTTGGTCTTAACGGGTATTCGCGCGATACGACGCCGTTGCTGAAGAAAGAGGATATTATCAACTTTACGCAGTTTACCTCGTGCGGTACAGAGACAGCGGTATCGGTGCCGTGTATGTTTTCTCCGTTTGGGCGAGAACATTATGAAAAAGAGCAGGCATTGCATACTGAAAATGTTTTGGACGTACTCAAACGTGCCGGAGTCAATATTCTTTGGCGTGAAAACAACTCCGATTCCAAAGGGGTTGCTAAACGGGTGGTGTTTGAAGACTATCAAACGTCTGAGAAAAATACGATCTGCACTGATGGAGAGTGCCGTGACGAGGGGATGTTGGTCGGATTGCAAGAGTACATTGACTCCCATCCGAAAGGGGATATCGTTATCGTCTTGCATCAGATGGGAAACCATGGGCCGGCGTATTACAAACGCTATCCTAAAGAGTATGAGAAATATACCCCTGTCTGTAAGACTAATCAGCTTGAACAATGCTCAAAAGATGAGATAACCAATGCCTATGACAATACCATCCTTTATACGGATACATTTTTGTCCAAAGTGATCGGATTGCTCAAAGGAAATGATGAGCGTTTTGCAACGGGAATGTTTTATCTTAGTGATCATGGCGAATCATTAGGTGAGAAAGGCCTTTATCTTCACGGGTTCCCTTACAGCATTGCGCCTGAAGCACAAAAACATGTACCTGCGGTGATGTGGTTCGGTAAACAGTTGAATGTTGACAAAATTAAAATAGCAGCCTCTGCTAAAGAACCGCAGAGTCAAGATTCATTGTTTCATACGCTCTTGGGTTTTGCGGATGTGAATACTTCTATTTACAAACCTGAACTCGATTTGCTGCATGTCGGCCGCTAAAAATATTTGGGTGACCGCCCTTGTATTGGTCGTAGCAATTCTCTTTTTTGGTCTGAGCGGAACCGATGTCTGGGTACAAAAACATTTTTATAATCCCCTGAGCCATCAATGGATTGTTGATACCAATAACACGGTTCTCAAATTTATTTTTTACGACGGTATCAAACGTTTGCTTATTATTGTCGCCGTTTTATTGTTAGTCGGATTAATCGTGGGATGGAATCGCTCATGGATGAAGTCGTACAGAAGAGGATTAATCATTGTTATTTTATCCTCGATAGCCGTTCCTCTCCTTGTTGGTTCGTTGAAAGCGGTGACCAATATACCTTGCCCTAAAAATCTTGCGATATTTGACGGAGCTTACCCCCATACCTGTGTCTGGGAAAAATACCCGAGTGCTTTTTGTCAAAAAGAGAAACAAAAATGCTGGCCGGCAGGGCATGCCAGCGGCGGGTTTGCTTTGATGTCGCTCGTTTATCTGTTTCATACTCGCAGAGCAAAAGTAGCGGCGATGTCATCGGCCATGGTAATCGGCTGGAGTATGGGGTCATATAAAATGCTGATCGGAGATCATTTTCTTAGTCATACAGTCATTACGATGATTATGGCGTGGCTGATTATTTCCATAATCGTTTATGCAATGGATCGGTGGAAAGCGAGACGTTTAACGTGAAGTTTTTACTCCTTCTTTTGCAAAGTGTCTGGCTGGTCGCTTCAACACTTCATCTTAGCGCCTCTTCCAATCCTGCACGCCTTAACCCACTGATTGCAACTGATTCAGCCAGTGCCTCTATCGCAGGTTTTATGTTTAACGCATTGGTTAAATACGATGAAACCGGTCAAAAAATTATCGGTGATTTGGCAGAATCGTATAGATTTGTCACTCCGACGATAATCGAGTTTAAACTTCGTCACGGGGTTAAATGGCATGACGGGAAACCCTTTACTGCTGCAGATGTCCTTTTTACGTACGAGCTGATTAAATCACCTAAAACGATCACCCCTTACGCATCCGATTTCAGGGTGATTAAAAACGTCAGTGTCATAGATGATTATACGGTACGTGTAGTATATGAAAAACCCTATTTCAAAGCACTGGAAGTGTGGATGATGGGGATTGTCCCCCGCCATATTCTCAGTCATGAGAGTGATATTATGGGATCTGCATTTAATACTCACCCGATCGGGACGGGACCATATATTCTTACAAAACTGGAATTTTCAAAACAAATTGTTTTGGAAGCGAATCCAATTTATTTTGAACACCGCCCTAAAATTGATAAAATCGTTTTTCATGTCATCAGTGACCCAATGACCCGCTTTCTGATGCTAAAATCGGGGGAGATTGATGTTGACAGTTTGGAGAGTATGCAATATGAACGGCAAATTGATACCGCTTTTCATAAACATTTTGCAACGCTGGAATTACCATCGCACAGTTACACGTATCTAGGCTTTAACCTGCGGCTTAAAAAATTCCAAGATGCGCGTGTTCGTCAAGCATTATCGCTTGCCATCGATCGACAAAAATTAATAGATATTTTATTTTTGAAACACGGGCATGTGTGTACGGGTCCTTTTTTGCCCGGAAGTAAAGGATTTAATGATTCTATAAAAGCACCAAAACAAAACCTGATTCAAGCAAAAGCACTTCTAAAAGCGGCAGGATACGATTCGGTACACCCGTTAGAGTTTGAGATCGCTACATCAAACTCCAATGCTATCCGTCCGTATGCAGCGGAGATTTTACAGCGGCAGTTACTTGATGTCGGAGTTAAAGTGACATTGCGGGTGATGGAGTGGCAGGCATTTTTAAATACGGTCGTTGCCCCGCGTAAATTTGATACGGTTCTTCTTGGCTGGTCACTCTCTTTAACACCTGATCCTTATGCATTGTGGCATAGTGATAGCGATGTACCAGGCGGGTTTAATTTGGTAGGATATCATTCGCATCAAGCAGATAAACTGATTGAGAAAATGGAGAGTTCAACCGACCCGGAGACGATTGCCGTGTTGCAACGTCAAATTTTTGCACAGATTTCCGGGGATAACCCGTATCTGTTTTTGGTGATTCCTAATGAGATAAATGTCTACAGTCGACATATTTCCGGGATTAAACCGACGATTAATGGTATTTGGGAAGATTACATAGATTGGGAGAAAAAATAATGCAGCCAATTATTTTATTTGATTTAGACGGAACATTGATCGACTCTACCGAAGCAATTTTAGAGAGTTTTCATCATACCCTTAAAACCCACGGAATGCAAACATCGGTAAATGACGAGATGATTACGTCGCAGATCGGACATACACTAGAGACGATGTTCACAGAGGTTGGGGTAAAGTCTGAACTCATCGATATTCATGTGGCGACCTATAAGCTTTATTATCGTGAAATAGCGCGGCAAAAGACCGTGCTGCTCCCCGGTGCGGCGGAAGCCGTTCGTGAAGCATCAACGTTTGCCCGTTTAGGAATTGTTACCACAAAAACAGGGCTTTATTCACGTGAATTGATGGAACATTTTGAGTTAATGCACTATTTTGAGACGTTGATAGGGCGCGAACATGTGGAAAATCCAAAACCGCATCCTGAACCGATTTTTAAAGCATTGGAACAAATGGGCAACCCTTCAGAGCATGTTTGGATGATAGGAGATACCCTTTTGGATATCGAAGCATCCAACCGTGCAGGAATCAAATGCGTCGCAGTAACCAGTGGATATGATAAGATAGAACAATTGGTCACATTAACAGATATTATACAACCCAATGCTTTTGAAGCAGTCCGATACATCGCTCAGAGGGGATGAAAGTAACACTTTGTCTTTGATTCTTAAGCTCGTACCAGGTGAAAAGCTACATTTAAGAGCAACTTTCATAGAATACACCTATTGATAAAATTCAACTTAAAAACTTAAGTCAGAGGGAGAATTCATGCTAGAAATTCGATGGCATAGTCGAGCTGGGCAAGGTGCTGTAACAGGTGCAAAAGGTCTAGCTGACGTAGTATCTACCACCGGTAAGCATGTTCAAGCATTTGCATTTTACGGTTCCGCTAAACGTGGAGCTGCGATGACCGCCTATAACCGTGTTGATGATAAAGTCATTATGAACCATGAAAAATTCATGGCTCCAGATTATGTTTTGGTAATTGACCCTGCACTTGTTTACGTGGCCGATATTACAGCAAATGAAAAAGAGAATACCGTCTATATCATTACAACACATATGAGTACTGAAGAGCTAATTGCCTCACAACCTAAACTTTCGGGTAAAAAAGTTTATACTGTAGACTGTATTAAAATCTCACAAGAGACTATCGGGAAAGCGATTCCTAATACACCGATGTTAGGTGCTTTGATGAAAGTATCAGGAATGTATGAGATGGACTTTTTCAAAGAGAACATGATACGGGTATTGAAAAAATTACCACAAAAAATTATCGATGCTAACATGATCGCGATTCAACGCGCGTATGATGAAGTGAAGTAAGGAGCACATGATGGAAAAAAAAGGATGGGATGGGTTCGAAATCGGTGCCATGCTCCGAACATTTGATGGAGCGGTTCGTGATATTGCAACAACGCTTCCTGAAAATCGCCCTTATTCACAATCAAGCTCATTTACTGCGAGCGTAGCAGACTGGCGTATTGAAAAGCCTTTGTTTAACAAAGACTACTGTATTGATTGCCAATTTTGCTGGGTATATTGTCCGGATATGTCGATTATTTCTCGTGATAAAAAAATGATCGGAATCGATTTTGATCATTGTAAAGGGTGCGGGATTTGTGTCGAAGTATGTCCGACGAACCCAAAATCGCTTTTGATGTTCCCGGAACAAAAAGACGAAGAGAGCGCACTTGCCGAATGGCCTAAAAAAGAGAAAAAAGCTGATACTGAAGTGAAGGAAGACTAATGGCAGATACAATCGAACTACGCGATATTGAAGTCTGGGATGGGAATATGGCAGCAAGCCAAGCACTTCGTCAAGTACAAGTTGACGTTGTAGCGGCTTATCCGATTACCCCTTCGACTCCTATCGTAGAAGGATATGCAGGTTTCAAAGCAAATGGTTATGTTGACGGCGAATTTGTCATGACCGAATCCGAGCACGGTGCAATGTCATGTTGTATCGGTGCTGCAGCAGCAGGCGGACGTGTTGCAACGGCAACATCATCACAAGGCTTTGCATTGATGTTGGAAACGCTTTATTCCGCATCTGGAATGCGTTTACCGATTGTTCTCAATCTTGTAAACCGTGCTATCGGGGCACCTCTTAATGTTAACGGTGATCACTCTGATATGTACATGGGGCGTGATAGCGGCTGGATTCAATTCGGTGCTTATTCTCCGCAAGAAGCATACGATTTGAATTTTATTGCTTTCAAAGTATCCGAAGATCACGATGTCCGTTTACCGGCAATCGTTAACCAAGACGGATTTATGACGTCACACACGGCTCAAGGTGTTCATACTCTGAGCGATGAAGTGGCATACAACTTTGTCGGCGACTATAAACCGATGAACGATATGCTTGATTTGGATCATCCGGTAACTCATGGGGTTCAAACGGAAGAAGATTGGCATTTTGAGCACAAAGCACGTCAACAACATGCTTTGATGACAGCCGTATTACCAAAAATCCAAGCAGCATTTGATGATTTTGAAAAATTGTCAGGGCGTAAATACAATATTGTGGAATCGTACAATATGGACGATGCGGAAGTAGCGGTTGTTTGTATGGGAACATCGGTTGAAACAGCTCGTGAAGTAGCTGAAGAGATGCGTACACAACACGGTATTAAAGCCGGTGTCATCGGTATCCGTGTATTCCGTCCGTGGCCGCTTGAACAAATCGCTGCAGCATTGAAAGATGTTAAAGCAATCGGTGCATTGGATCGTTCAAGTCCACACGGCGCTATGGGTGCATTGTTTAATGAACTCTCAGGTTCATTGTTCAACACTGAGACTAAAGCGGTATTAACGAACTACATTTACGGGTTGGGCGGACGTGACTTAACCAAAGCACACTTAGTAGGTATCTTTACGGAACTCAAAGCAAATGCGGATGCACTCAAACCGACAACTCCGTTGCAACAATATATCGGTCTTCGCGGACCGAAACTCTCTTTTTTCTAAGGGGCAATTATGTCAGAAATTAAAAAAATTAAAAACCTCAAAGAGTTTTCTACTTCGGCAGATCGCTTTGAGGGGGCTAACCTTCTTTGCCCGGGCTGTGCCCATTCGATTATTGTTCGTGAAGTTTTAAATGCTACGAATGATGATTTGATTCTTGCGGCATCTACCGGATGTTTAGAAGTATGTACGGCGGTTTATCCGTATACGTCATGGGATGCTTCATGGATTCACATCGGATTTGAAAATGGTTCTTCTGCAGTAGCAGGTGCTGAAGCGATGTACAAAGCACTGAAAACAAAAGGGCGTTTGAAGCAACCTGATCGTACTCCTAAATTCGTTGCATTCGGCGGAGACGGTGCAACTTATGATATCGGTTTCCAATGGATTTCTGGATGTTTTGAGCGCGGACATAATATGATGTACGTTTGTTTGGATAATGAAGTCTATGCTAACACAGGAGGACAACGCTCAAGTTCGACTCCGATCGGTGCATCAGCGACGACTACTCCTGCAGGACGTATCAGTTACGGTGAAAAACGTAATAAAAAAGATATGATGGCGATTATGGCAGCACACGGTGCGCCGTACGTGGCTCAAGTCGCTCCGAACAAATGGAAAGACATGGTAGCTAAAATCCAAAAAGGATTTGCAGCAGAGGGCCCTGTGTTTATCAATGCGATGTCAGCCTGTACAACTGAGTGGAAATTTGCTCCGGAAGATACGATCTCTATCTCCGATTTGGCAACCGATTCATTGGTTTTCCCGTTATATGAAATTATCGATGGAACACAACTAAACATTACGTATCGTCCGAAAAATATTATTCCGGTACGTGATTACCTCGGTGCACAAGGACGTTTTAAACATCTTTTCACCAAGCAGAATGAGTACCTTATCGATGAATGGCAAGCACGTGTCGATGCCAAATGGGACTATCTCCAACGTCGTGAAGAGGCAAGTGTTTAAAAAACACTTCCTCCCCCTCTTTGCCTTATTCTTTTTTCTCAACCTTGGAACTCTCTTTGCTTTAACCTAACCAATAAAATCATTATTGGATCATCTATGTATCGTATGACCTATAACCACACCGGTGTCACCGGATGTTCCGCCCGCGGAATTGCAAAGCGTGAAAGTCTCCATGAACTGAAACAGCTTGCCGAAGAGCTAAAAGGCTCGATTTGTAATATTCACATCGAAAAAGTAAAAGATGATATGGATCAGCACTTGCCACTGGATGTGTTCGTGAATATGAAAGAGCTTCGTTGAGTCGATATTTTCTGGTTATAGATGCAGGGACGGGAAGTATCCGTGCAATCATTTTTGATGATTTAGGGAATCAAATTTCCATTGCACAATACGAGTGGGAGCATATTTCCGAAGAAAATGTTGCGGGATCGATGGGATTTGATTTTGTGCACGGTTGGGAACTTGCAAAACGGTGTATCCGAGAATCCATAGCTAAAGCAAATATCAGTGCTTCCGAAATTGTGGCGGTGTCAGCGTCGAGTATGCGAGAAGGGATTGTGGTTTATGACAGCGATAACCAAGAAATCTGGGGTGTTGCCAATGTCGACAGTCGCGCAGGTAAAGAAGTCGTTCAGCTAAAACGAAATAATCCTACACTTGAATTAGAATGTTATACCTCTAGCGGGCAAACCTTTGCCCTCTCTGCCGCACCGCGATTGCTGTGGCTGAAAAACAATCGTCCCTCTCTCTATGAAAAAGCACACTACTTTACGATGATAAGCGATTGGATACTCTTTAAACTCAGCAGTGAGTTAGCGTCTGAGCCTTCCAATGCGGGAACGGCGGGAGCTTTTAGTCTACAAAATCGCGATTGGGAAAAAAGCGAGTTTCAAAAATGCGGACTCAAAGAGTTGTTTGTTCCGATCAAAGAGAGCGGAGAGGTCTTAGGGCATATCAGTGAGAAAGCTTCGTTGGAATGCGGACTCAGCCGTGATACTCTCGTTGTCATGGGTGGCGGTGATGTTCAAATCGGCACCGCAGGTTTAGGCGCTTCGTCGCTCGGCGATGCGGTCGTATTAGGAGGGAGCTTTTGGCAGCAGGTGGTCAATATCCCCAGCAATACCGTACTCTCACACGATATGCTGTTACGGGTCAATCCTCATGTGGTTCAAGGGATGTCACAGGCAGAGGGAATCACCTTTTTTACGGGGTTGGTGATGCGCTGGTTTCGTAACAGTTTCGGATGTGGAAAAAGTTATGCGGAACTTGAAAAACTGGCGTCGTCGGTTCCGCTTGGATCGTATGGCATCACCCCGATCTTTAGCGATCGGATGAATTACGGTG
Source organism: Sulfuricurvum sp. (assembly GCF_028713855.1). Taxonomy (GTDB): domain Bacteria; phylum Campylobacterota; class Campylobacteria; order Campylobacterales; family Sulfurimonadaceae; genus Sulfuricurvum. The sequence goes on along the minus strand of NZ_JAQTNN010000006.1, from coordinate 37,235 downwards.
AATGGATACACGCTTCTCCGTCGTTTGTGGGTCTGGGATTGGATGAAAATAAATACAACGTCGCATCGATGTTTCGCGCATTAGAAGAAAATGCATGTATCGTCAGTGCGATCAATCTGGAAAACATAAAAGCCTTTAGCGGCATCTCACCTAGTTCTATCACCTTTGCGAGCGGAGCATCCAACGGGGCATTATGGTCACAGATATTGGCCGATGTGACGGGGTTAGAAGTGCGTGTTCCAGTAGTCAAAGAGGCAACGGCACTGGGTGTAGCGATGGCATGCGGTATCGGTGCAGGGGTCTATAAAAGCTTTGAGGAAGCGGGAAAAAATATTGTCAAAATTGAACGCACTTTTGAGCCGAACTTAGCAAATCATACACAGTATGGTGAGATAAAAGAAAAATGGCTCAAAGTCTACTGCAAACAGATGGAGTTGGTACGTGAGGGGACATTGGAGCCGATGTGGAAGGCTCCCGGGATTTAGAACTGATACGCTTTAGGATCAAGCAAATCGAGTTCTTCAGTGTATTTATCGTCCACAAACGGCTCATAGTGCGATTTGTAGTAGGCATAGTGTTCCGTGTATTTATGCCCCTCTAGTGACTCCTCATCTGCCCACGATTCGACCGCGAAGAATTTACGCGGATTGTTTTGGGATTGGAAGATGTAATAAAACAGACATCCCGGTTCTTTCAGCGATGGGGCAACCATATCTTCCAATAATTTTTTCACCGTTGCGATGTGCTCTTCTTTGGCGATAAAGGTCACTTTTTTCGTAATTTTCATCTATATATTCCTTATTTTTTGAGTTTTGCTTGTTCTAATTCCCAGTATTCCATTTCGAACATCTGAGCCAATGTGAGAGATCCCCATCCTCCGAGCTGTTCGGCTGAGAGGATAGCGGTAATGGTATGTTTAACAATTTCACCGATGATACGGGACTCTTTTTCATCTTTACCCAGTACAACTATCCCGACTCCTTTTATAACCACATAACGTGGGGCAAGATCGAGGCAGATATGATCTGAAGAGGCATTGGCGTCGAAATAGGCTTTGTACTCTTTTGCAAAATGAGCGATCCCCTCTGCGATATTGTTATCGATGATAGCGGGGAAGGGTTTGATACGGATAACGTGTTCAGGGGTTAATCCCCCTTTTTTGACCAGAGTTTCGAGGTTAGGGAGAATGCTAAAGAGTTGTGCACGCGGTGAATCGATGATAAGGGGGAACACTTCGTATCCGCAAAGTTTTTCGACTTCTAAAGCAACAGCTTTTGGAAGAGAAGGGTCGCTTTTCCCCTCACAATCTCCGCATGCCAATGTAACGCGCTCACTCAAATACTCCTCGGCAACGGTGACAATGTCGATCATTTTCTCATAGGCACGACGTGCATCGTTATCAAACGTAAAGACGCCGTGATGCATCAGAATCATCCCTGAGATGGTGTCCCAGTCGATGTTACGGGTGACCTCATAGATATGTTTTGCCAGCTCAAACCCGGGCATCACGTAATCGATGATGAGCATACTCTCCCCGTATAGCTTTTGCACTAACACTTTAGCGTTAGGAGTATTGGTGAGGGTGACGACGGCATCGGCATGGGTATGGTCGACGTAATCATACGGGATGATAGCGTGGAGAATCGCTTCGATGGAGGGGTTCGGGTAACTTTGATCTGCCATCGCAGCACGTTGTTCGGCGACCATTTGGGTATCACTGAGAGTTTCGCGGGTCGCCATTTCGAGAAGTACATCGAGGTTTACAGGAGAAAATCCCCCCTTTTCGATCGTATCGAGATTCCAGCCAGATCCCTTGACGTAGAGGATATTATCGATTTTCACCGAGGTGTTTCCGCCACCGTGGAGAACTAACTCTTTGCTCTGACCCAAGAGTTGCGAGGTATAGACTCTCATAGCAAGCGGGTCATTTTGGTATTGCTCGGCGATTGTATCGTCAAAGAGGCTTGTCATAATTTGAGTTCCTTTTATTAGTGGGCAAATTATAGCGATGCAAGGATGAAATATGTTACTATTGCCACCATTAAAGATGAATTTTTAAGGATTATCATGCCGTTACTTGATAGCTTTACCGTTGACCACACCATTATGCCTGCCCCTGCCGTTCGTCGTGCTAAAGGGATGAAAACACCAAAAGGGGATGATATCACCGTATTCGACCTCCGTTTTTGCCGTCCGAATGAGGCGATTTTGTCGCAAGAGGGGATTCATACTTTGGAGCATTTGTTCGCCGGATTTATGCGCGATCACCTCAATTCTGCTCAAACGGAGATCATCGATATCTCTCCGATGGGATGCCGTACCGGATTTTACATGAGCGTTATCGGGACGCCGAGTGAAGAGGTCGTTGCTGATGCGTGGGAAGCGTCGATGAAAGATATTCTCGCGGTGGAAAAGCAAAGCGATATCCCCGAACTCAATATCTACCAATGCGGAACGTGTGCGATGCACTCTCTCGAAGATGCCAAAGCGATTGCGACCGAAGTGCTCCGAAAAGACATCGATATTATGGATAACGAAGCGTTGAAACTTGACCTCTCGAAGGTAGAGAAATAATGTTGCTTTTGCTACCGATGGACGGCGATGATACGCAGGAGTCTGAACTCACGGGAATTTTATCGGCAAAGTTTTGGGCAACGGTCGAAGTTGAAGAGGGGCGTGTCGTTGAGATCAGTTTTTACACTGACCGTTCTGAAATCGACGGATGGCTCGATGCCGTGATCGTCACCAACAACTATGAACCGGTGATGGAGTTCATCGACAATCAGATGATGGTCTTGGTCGCCCACACACAGCGCACCATCGATGATATCGTCGAAGCGTATCTTTTCCGCGAGCTGCACGATTTATCATTATGATCACTTCACTTCTCCATCCGACACCCCATACGAAAATTATGGTGGTGACAAGCCATTTGGATTCTATGACGGAGGAGTTGGGTGATTTCCTCGCTCCCTATGAGGGGTTGATTGATGGTTCACTTTTTCCGGGGGATCATCAGAGTCTAAACATTTTGCATAAAACTTTTACGATCAAAGATTATAAATCTCCTGCTGGAGGAGTTCCCCGCGATTACGCCAGTGTGATTGTACAGGATGTATTGCATCTGCATGAATCTCCACACAAATTTTTAGAGTTGCTTTACCGCATACTTTTGAATGCTTCCGAGATTATTATTCTCCAAAAAAATGGTTCTATGCCGATTACTGAGGTGGAAGAACTGCTCGATCAAGCCGAATTTCGGGCGATCAATGCAATGACCGATTTGATAGAGGGGTATGAGGTTATTGTGGCAAAAAAGATGCATATGTGGGGTAATGGATTATGAAAAAATGGGTACAAAGTGAGGATGGCAGTTACACGGCGTACAGCAGCGAATACGACGAACACTATCACTCGACCAAAGACGGTGCTCTCAACGAATCGCTCAAAAAACATATTGAACCTGCTTTCAAATTGCACTGTGAGAAAGATCACCTCCGACTCATCGACATCTGTTTCGGTCTGGGATTTAATACCCTTTTGAGCCTTTATTACCGTGATACCTATTTCCCCGGCACGACACTTGAAATCTACTCCCCCGAACTTGACGGTGATTTGGTTGCCTCTCTGGAGAGTTTTCCTTATCCTGAAATCTTCGAACCCTACCGAAACATCATCACTGACATCGCTACATTAGGCGGTTACGAGGATGAGAGGACTCAGATCACCGTCGATATTATGGATGCGCGGGTTGCGATGCGGGAGTTAGAGGGAGAATGGGATGTTTGCTATCAGGATGCCTTTAGCCCTTCGACCAATCCGATGTTGTGGACACGGGAATATTTTGCCGATGTCGCACGGCTGATGGGAGAGGAGGGGGTTGTTACAACCTATTCGACTGCTTTGGCTACACGGTTAGCACTTTATGAAAACGGGTTTAATATCTATCTTAATGCGGGAGAGGGGTATCGCAATGCGACGCTTGCATCACGTCGTGAGTTAGAGGGATATGAGAAAGTTGATATGGAGCATAAGATCGCCTGTAATCCTGATGCTCAAAGTCTTAGCGACGAAAATTTGGCTCTTTGAGGCGATAGTGCGTGATGAGGTGGCGCAGACGGTTTTCATTGAAGCGCCAAAAATGTTTAGGGTCAAAGTCGTGATGTTTGGTCATCATCTGAAACAGAGACTCTTCATCCAGATGCTTGTTGGCATTGTTACATTCCACCATAATCCGCTCCAACGTCTCGATCGATTCGGGTGTCGTATCATCATCGGCTAAGGGCTTTTGCGGGAGAAAGAGATACACTTTATAAAGTGCCAGGACAAGTCCGCTGGCAAATGCGAGCATCATTATGAGTTCAACGGTTTTCAATACTTCTCCTTTGGCGTTCTCAATAAAGTGACTGGATGTGTTCAATATCATTCCAGCTCATTGATTTGTTTTGTGATGCCGATAAAATATGACGGATATAGCGGGCAAAGACGTCGGTTTCGATATTGACACGTGTCCCTTTTTTATAACTTCCGAAGAGGGTTTCACGCATCGTGATCGGGATGATCGTTAGGCGGAACGCATCTCCCATTATTTCGTTGACTGTGAGACTGATTCCATCGATGGTGATAGAGCCTTTGGGCGGGATAAGCGGGATAAATTCGTGTTCTACATCGACAATCACATCATAGCTGTTACCGTTATCGGTGATGGAGCGGATCGTTCCGATGGTATCGATGTGTCCTTGGACGATGTGTCCCTCGAATCGATCTCCCATCATCATGGCAGGTTCGATATGGACGGAACCGCTTAGTTTTTCGGTCGCGATGTGTTTTAGGGTTTCGGGTGATAGTTCGACGCTGAATCCATCCGATTCGATGCTGATGACAGAGAGGCAGGTGCCGTTAATAGCGATCGAATCGCCGAGTTTAGGTTTGTGTACAGCTTTAAGTGAGAGACGATTTCCGCCGAAACTTTTCACTTGCGCCATTTCTCGAATCAAACCTGTAAACATATCACCCCTTTGTTAAAATACTATTTTACCCTCTTCTTGCAAAGAACGGATAATACTTTTCGCTTTTTCGTGACCGTTATAGGCCGCTTTTCGACACCACTCTAATGCTGTATCGTTATTCATTTCACAACCAAATCCCTGGTCGTACATCAACCCCAGATTGTATTGCCCCTCTGCGAGATTCATCGTTGCGGCGCGGGAAAAACAGATAAAGGCTTTCGGATAGTTTTGGAGGACACCATGCCCCTCTTTATAGAGGACGCCGAGGTTGTTAAATGCATTCGCATTGCCTCGCTTAGCTGCTTCTTCGTACCAAAATGCTGCTTCGGAGAAATTTTGGACACACCCAAGCCCCCGCTCCAGCGAGAGGGCTGCTTCATATTGCGCTTGCGGAAATTCTAACACTGCGGCACGCAGTAAAAACTCGAACGCTTTAAATTGATCGTGGGCTACGACAACACCGTCTGCGTACATAAGTGCGAGATTATAAATGGCAGCAGGTTCATTCAGTTCAGCAGCTTGAGAATAGAGATGGAAGGAACGTTCAAGAGACGTTTCGACTCCCAACCCTTTTTGGTGCATGTACCCCAAGGAGGAGAGGGCGGTAGGATTGTTTTGAAGCGCTAAGGTTTCAAAAAGTTCAAGAGCCTCTTCGTAACGGTGGGCATTAAAAGCGTCAAAGGCACTTTGGAGCATTATAGATTCCTACTAGATTTTTGGGAGATTATAACAAAGGGCACTTTAGCGACGTACTTTACGATCACTGCGCTGTTTTTCTTTAAGCTTGCTCACAACGTCTTTGAGTTCCTCTTTTTTTTTGAGGAGTTGTTCACGGATTAAAAACTCATCTCCTCCATCCACTTCCGGATCATACTCGAGAGGCTCAGGATTGTAGTTTTTCAGCATCTCTTCTAATGTTTTGGTGTTTGCGGCATCCATTTGTGTCACCTGTCATCAAAATATTTTCTTAATTGTAGGCTATTTTTCCTTTCTCTTTTTATAGGTTTCAACATGAGAAGCTATAATTGCAGTAATAATTTACGTAAAAAGAAGTAATAATGAATTATGACGTTATCGTCGTCGGCGGAGGACACGCCGGAATCGAAGCCGCACTCGTCTCTGCGCGTATGGGACACAATACGCTAATGGTCTCTATTTTAGCGGAGCAGGTGGGGGCGACGAGTTGTAACCCTGCCGTCGGCGGACTGGCTAAAGGGCATTTGGTACGTGAACTTGATGCCCTTGGCGGAGAGATGGGATTATTGACCGATGAAGCAGGTATTCAGTTCCGTATTCTCAATATCACAAAAGGTCCCGCCGTTCGCGGAAGCCGTGCGCAGATCGATATGGATCGCTACCGTGTTATCGCCCGTAACAAAATCTTGACAACCCCTAATATGTCACTGATCCAAGAAACAGTTAATTCCCTGATTATTGAAGATAATACGGTTGTCGGAGTACGTACTCATCTCCTCAACGAATATCACGCTAAACGTGTGATTCTTACAACGGGAACATTCCTTAACGGCGTAGTTCATATCGGCGAGATCACGCAGGAATCAGGACGTTTTGGTGAATTTCCGGCGAAAGGACTCACCGATTCCCTCCGCAATGCAGGGCTCAATGTCGGTCGGCTAAAAACAGGAACCTGTCCCCGTGTTGACAGTTCTTCGATCGATTTTAGTGTGATGGAGATCCAAGATGGAGATGAACTTCCGAATCCGTTTAGTTTCCGCACTGATCGAGAGGAATTTGCACGGACGAAAAAACAGCTCCCGTGTTACATTGCCTATACCAATGAAGATACCCATACTCTCATCGAGGGAAATTTCCATCGTGCACCGCTTTTTACCGGACAGATTGAGGGAGTAGGACCACGCTATTGCCCGAGCATCGAAGATAAGATCAACCGTTTCCGCGACAAAGAGCGTCATCACCTTTTCATAGAACCCCAAAGCGCGGAGAATACCGAGTGCTACATCAACGGTATGTCTACTTCTCTCCCGCCTGATGTTCAGCGTGCTATGATCCACTCCGTTCATGGAATGGAGAATGCAAAAATCGTCCGTTACGGCTATGCAATCGAGTATGATTATGTCGATCCGACCGAATTGAAACATACGTTGGAGACGAAAAAGGTTAAAAATCTCTATTGTGCGGGACAACTCAACGGGACGACAGGATATGAAGAAGCTGCTGCTCAGGGGATGATGGCGGGGATCAACGCCGCACTCTCACTGCAAGGGAAAGAACCGTTAATTTTGCGCCGTGATGAAGCCTACATCGGTGTATTGATCGATGATTTGGTGACCAAAGGGACGAAAGAACCGTACCGTATGTTTACCTCTCGTGCTGAGTATCGCCTCCTTCTTCGTGAAGAGACGGCAGACTTGCGCTTGGGACGTTACGGGCATGCTTTGGGATTGATCGATGATGCTCAGATGGAGCGGATAGAGATGAAACGGACCCAAATCACGGAAGGGTTGAAACGTCTCGAAGAGACGATTTATACTCCGAACAAAGAGTTTTTAGCATTTTTGGCTTCTATCGATGAAGAGCATATCACTGACAAACTCACGGCTACCCAACTTGTCTCTAGGAAGAGTTTTGAGCTTGATAAATTGGTTAAGTTGATACCGAGTTTTGGAGAGCTTGACCCGTATATTCAAGAACAGATTTTGATCGAAGCGAAATACGCCCGTTACGTAGAGAAACAAAGCGACGATATCGAGCGGATGTCTAAAATGCTCCATATTGCTATTCCTGAGAATTTTGATTTTAAATCAGTTTCGGGACTTTCCAATGAAATCGTGGATAAACTCGCTAAATTTAATCCGCCGACTCTGCAAGCAGCTTCACAGATATCGGGTATGACACCTGCTGCGTTGGATATTTTACATATTTATATCAAGATGGCTCAACGCAAAAACTAAAGGAACTTTTATTATGCGCTATTTCTATTACGTCCACACGGGGCATCGTATCGGCCTGGATCGTTTCCACCGAGCTGTTGCCATTGTCAATGAACTTCAAAAAGAGATTGATATTACATTGCTTTGTTCTGATTTTCGGATTGCTGCAGAAGCAAAAGAGTATGGTATTAAACGCGCAGTTGGAGTAGATTTGGTACGAAATATTCCCCAAATCGCTCATCACGGGGATAAGATAATTTTTGATTCGGCGGAGATCAATCCGACTCTTTTAGCCGATATGACACAGTTTTTCTCAACTTTTATCCGCATCAGCGATAATCCCTCGGATATGAAACATGAAAAAGAGTTTTTGCTATCACCGTATTTGGAAGGTGAGGGGATTTGCAAAGGAATCGTTATTGGTGAGCGCTATTATGAGCAACAACCCAAAACCATACCTTTGGCACTTTTTTTCGGCGACGATGATTATGAAAAAGATTTAGAGAAAAACCAAAGCGTTTTTAAACCGTTTAATATGGAACTGTTGATGGGCTTCTACCATTTTCTCGGGTATGAAAACAGCCTCAAAGAGAGTTTTACTGCGATACATGAATGTGAAGAATACGATGAGGTAATTCGTAAAAGTGAGATTTTAGTGAGTGCTTCACCACAAGCGGTGCTTCAAAATTTAATAAGCGGCGGCAAACCGATTTATTTACAACGCGCTGACTATACAAATGATTTTATTCCGTTATTTGAATCATTTTCAATTCCTATTATTAAAGAATTATCCCAAGCACAGCTTATGCAAGCGATAAATAAAGCTTCATCAAATAGTTATCACACAGTCGAAAAAAGTAACACTAAAGTAATCGTATATATAAGAAAAACTTTCGATTTATAAAAGCTTAAACCTTTTTAACTTATGATGTAGAGTTAAATTTCCAAACTAAGTGAGATGACAATGATGGATGAAAGCAGAAGAGGGTTTGTCGGAAAAGCCTTTGGTGCCGTTGCCGCTGTCGGGGGAATTGCCTCCCTCATCGCGATGAAGAAAACATGGGATCCGCTTCCGAGCGTTATGTCAGCCGGTTTTACAACGGTAGACGTATCGGGCTTAGAAGCCAACAAATTAGAAATCGTTGTATGGCGGGGTAAACCGGTGTTTATTCTTAAATACAGCGCAGATATGAAACCAACCGATGGCCGCAGTGTCAAAATCGGTGATAGCTATTTCTCAGTTATGATCGGTCTTTGTACCCATCTTGGCTGTATTCCTGGATATGAAGGGGATAAAAAACTGTTCAAATGTGCTTGTCACGGCGGTGAATATTCTGCTGATGGTGTCAACACATTCGGACCACCACCTCGTCCGCTGGATGTTCCTCCGTTTAAACTTGACGGTGTAACGCTTGTATTGGGCGATGAAGGCCCTGAGTACAAAAAAATGACGGCGAAAGCGTAGGGGGCAGAGAATGGCAGAATTTAAAAAAGCAGACTCGATGCTCGAGTGGTTTGATCAACGTTTAGGTGTCATTAACTTTGCAAAAGTAATGATGAGTGAGTATTGGATTCCTAAAAACATCAATTTCTTGTGGGCAATGGGTGTTTTGTTAACCGTATTGTTTACTTTCTTGGTTGTTTCTGGGATTTTCCTTTTGATGTATTACAAACCAGATGCTAATATGGCATTTGACAGTGTTAACTACACGATTATGCAAGAAGTTGCGTATGGTTGGTTGTTCCGTCATATTCATGCGGTCGGCGCATCGGTTGTTTTCTTGATTATTTATATTCATATGTTTACCGGTATCTATTATGGCTCTTATAAAAAAGGGCGTGAGATGATCTGGATTTCAGGGATGCTTTTATTCATGCTTTTCTCAGCAGAAGGTTTCAGTGGATATATGCTTCCATGGGGACAAATGAGCTACTGGGCGGCATACGTTATTACCGAAATTTTTGGCGGTATCCCTTTTATCGGTGATGAGCTTGTTGTATGGATTCGCGGTAACTTCTATGTTGCGGATGCAACATTGACCCGTTTCTTTATGTTGCACGTATTGTTGATTCCTCTTGCGATCATCGGTGCAATCGTGTTTCACTTTTACGCATTGCGTTTTCCACATGTTAATAATGAACAAGGTGAATTTTTTGATTTCGATAAAGAATCAGAAAAATATCTAGCAGGCGATAAAAAACATTCTAAAGTTATCCCTTTCTGGCCGGTATTCTTGTCAAAAGATATTTTTGTTTTGGGTGTGTTTTTAATTTTCTTTTTCTATTTGGTGTTCTTCCATTACGGTTTTGCGATGGATCCGATCAACTTTGACAAAGCAAACGGTCTTAAAACTCCTGCACACATTTACCCTGAGTGGTATTTCTTGTGGAGCTATGAAGTATTGCGCGGTTGGTTCTTTGAGATTGCCGGTATTTCAGGTAAAGATCTTGGATTGATGGCATTTGGATTTGCTAACATTATTTTCCTTGTATTGCCATGGTTAGATCGTTCTCCAATGGTAAAACCGGCAAATCAACGCCCTTATTTTAAATATTGGTTTTGGTTGATGATTGCTGACTTGATGGTATTGACCGAATTTGGTAAATTACCTCCGACCGGCCCAAATGCATGGGTAGGTTTCGGTGCATCATTGGTATTTTTGGTATTGTTTATTGCATTGCCGTTTATTACTAAAGCAGAAGCTAAAAAAGTGAAGGGTAAATAATGAAAGAATTTAAAATTTTAGCCGTCATTATTGCTCTTGTCGGCATCACATATTATGGGATTGAGCCGTATGCCCACAGCGTTATGCATCCGGCAGTTGCTCCGGCTGACTTTACGTTCCAAGACGTTAAAAATGTGGATACCTCACTCGTGGGTAATGAAGCAAACGGTAAAGTACTTGTTGAAGCTAACTGTATCGCGTGTCATGCAATCGAAAAAGCAGGTCATCCTGCTGTTATGCCGAATGCGGATTCAGCAGCATCGTATGGTGTTGTTCCACCGGATTTGAGCCATGCAGGGCGCATTTACGACAAAAACTACTTGGCAAATTTCATTTTTGACCCGGTAACGGCGATGCATTTGCAGAGTAAATATAATCCTGAGAACGGAAAAGCATTTCCGATGCCGTCTTATAACTGGATGAGCCCTCAGGATATTATGGACGTTGTCGCTTATTTGCAATCTATTGCTCCAAAAGTAGCGGATGATAAAGCAGGGCATAAAATTACATTTGAAGCAGCATGCGGACGATGTCACAATATGCAATACGCAGGTATTGAAGCAACCACTCCGGTTGATAATCTTAAAACGTATATGGGAGCGACACCACCGGATCTGTCCCAGTACATTAAAAGCCGTGGTGAACACTACCTTCATAGTTTCATCAATGATCCACAGATCTTGCTCAAAGGGACATCTATGCCACGCGTAGGTTTGACTGAAAAAGCACAAGAAGAAGTGATCGCTTATATGGAAGAAGTGGGTGATTCGAAGAAAGCAGAGCGTGAAAGCCTTGGAATATGGGTTATGTTATACTCTGCTGTATTTGCACTTTTAGCTTATTTGTGGAAACGTAAAATTTGGGAGGAGGTACACTAAGGTGTGCCTTTCTGAGGAGAAACAGATGAAAATGATAAAAATTTTAGCTCTCTCTGCACTTATAAGTTCGGGTGCAATGGCAGATGATACGTTGGCTCTTAACATGAGTCAAATGGAAAACGGTTTGAGTAATGTTCAGAAAGGTTTTCTTTACAATGCTCCTGCTTTGATTAAAAGCGGTGTAGCGGATATTCATAAAGCGAATGCACTTTTTCACGATATGGACGCAACAAAAAAATATCTTCCTAAAGATAAACAACATATGAGTAACATCGCATTCAATGCGGCTAAACGTATTGATAGCGCATCTAATGATTTGATTAAAGCATTGGATAAAAAAGAGTATTCAAAAGCTCACCAGTCTTATTCTGAAATCGTGAATGCATGTACTGCATGTCACGCAGTCGTTCGCGGCTGGTAAAAAAGTCACCCCCTTTGTGGGGTTTCTCCTCTAATTTCCTCAATAAATAAAACTCAAAACAACTTTTAGATACCATCCGAACACTTTCCTCTTGCAAGGACAATTGTGTTAATAGATAGCTATGGCAGAACCGTTGATTATTTACGTGTATCGGTAACGGAACGGTGTAATTTCAGATGTCAATACTGCATGCCCGAAAAGCCCTTTTCCTGGGTGCCTAAAGAAAACCTCCTTAGTTTTGAAGAGTTATTCGAGTTTATCAAAGTATCCATTGATGAAGGGATTAACAAAATTCGTATTACCGGCGGTGAGCCGCTGTTGCGTGAAGACCTCGATAAATTTATCAAAATGATTTATGATTACAAGAATGACATCGATTTAGCGATGACAACCAATGCCTTTTTGCTAAAAGGAGCCGCTCAAAAACTTTACGATGCGGGATTGCGCCGTTTGAACGTATCGATTGATTCTCTTAAGCCTGAGATTGCCGAAACGATTGCTAAAAAAGATGTTTTACGCCAAGTCCTTGAAGGGGTTGAAGAAGCACTCAGAGTAGGACTCAAAGTAAAAGTGAACATGGTTCCGATGAAGGGACTGAACGATGCGGAAGTATTGGATGTACTGGAATACTGCAAAGCGCGGGGAATGGTGGTTCGTTTTATTGAATACATGGAAAATGTTCATGCCGAAGTTGATATCAAAGGGATGCAAAGTTCCGAACTTCTGAGTATTATCGGAAGCCGCTATAGCTATAGTGATGAGGGGTTTGACGGTCATTCCCCTTCCCACTATTATAAACTCCCTGACGGGTATGAGTTCGGAATTATTGAACCGCACAAAGACGATTTTTGTACCAAATGCAATCGTATCCGTCTTACTGCCGAGGGGAATCTGATTCCATGCCTCTATTTCGATGAAGCGATGTCGATTCGTGATGCGGTGCGTCGCGGAGATATCAAAGAAGCGGCATTAGTGCTTAAAGAGGTAATTCGTACCAAACCCGAAAAAAATCGTTGGAGCGAAGGAGATGCCGAAGTCTCTACCCGTGCGTTCTACGAAACAGGAGGATGAAATGCTCTATTTAGTAGAACACTTCTATTCGGTTCAAGGTGAGGGGAAATATACGGGAGTACCGTCTTTGTTTTTTAGATTCGGCGGATGTAATCTAAAATGTGAGGGGTTTGGGTGTCGTGAAAGTGCACCGGATGGTACTGAAATTTTAGGATGTGATACCGTTTACGCTGTCGATCGTAAAGCATTCGGTGAGTTGTGGCAGGAGATTGAAGAGCTTCAAACATTGATTTGGATTATGAACGGATATCGTTTACCCCCTCACGTTGACATAGTACTTACCGGAGGGGAGCCTCTGATCTATGCCAATGAGCCGATTTTTGTGGAGTTTATCGAGCATCTGATTTCACAGGGACATCGTGTGACGTTTGAGACCAATGCTACGATCGCACCCGATTTTAAGCGGTACCCTTTTTATGCACAAGCGACCTATGCATTGTCCGTCAAACTCTCTAACAGCGGCGAACCGTTGGAAAAGAGGGTAAAACCTGAAGTGTACGGTACAATTATCGCGTATGCCAAAGAGAGCTTCTTTAAATTTACGGTCGATGAACCCTCTTTAGTGAGTCATATTGAATCTGAAATAGACGATATAATTTCTCCACATCCGTATACACCGGTTTATTGTATGCCGCTTGGCGGGGACAAAGCCCATATCGAAGCCAATTGCGAAGCGGTTATCGAGTTTTGTAAACGGCGCGGATTTATCTACTCAGATCGGCTTCATATCCGTATCTGGGATCAAAATCATGGAGTGTAACTGATGATTATCCGTAAATTATTTAAATTTGAAAATGCCCACGTCGTTCGCGGCTGTTCGACTCAGCGGTGCCGCGCATCGATCCACGGTCATTCATATAAGGTCGAAGTTCTGTTTGAATCTCAATATCTTGACGACGGACAAATGGTCTATGACTTCGGTCTAATGAAGCAGGGGATGAAAGAACTAATTGACAGTTTCGATCACGGCGTTGCTATTTGGGATGGAGACGATAAATCCTATATTGCATCAATGAAAGAACATTCTAACCGCTGGGTACTCCTTCCTGTCTCCCCCTCATGTGAGCAGTTTAGTCGTGTTTTATTTTTGATGTTGGACAGATTACTATCTATGACCCAGATGGTTAATGGGGAGCGGGGAGTAAAACTCAACAGCATTATCGTTCATGAGACGGAGACAGGATATGCTCAAGCTTTTGAAGAAGACGCCTATTCCGAGTTAATGGGCTTGATCGATTTAAATACAATTCATTTTAGCGACGAAGTGCGCAAAGGGTGGAGCGATTCGCGGTTATGGGACAAAATGCTTTTCGGTGAAGTATTTGTAAATCCGCACACGGTTTAGAAGGTCACAAGCGAGTGCTGGACCTCTGAACTCATGCACCAACGTGTGGTGACAACTTTGATCTCGTTCCCCTTCTCAAATCCCTCAACAGATGCATCAACCATCATATAAGCGTTTGCCTGCGACAGAGGTAGAACCATCCCGGGGCCAAATTTTGGACTGGGAGTAAATGATGAGCCGTCAAACCATCCCGGAATCAGAGAACGGCGCCCTTTTTTCATTTTAAACGGTTCTGAGATTTTAGTCGTGATAGAGGAGAGATATTTATCGCTTCTACCACTGAGCGAGAGGATGGAGCTTTGCCCGAAAAGTTCAAAACAAAGTGCCGCTGCAAGAGGATTCCCGGGGAGATTAAGGATAATGGTATTACCGATCCGCCCGAAAGTTGTCGGCTTCCCGGGTTTGATGTCAACCGATTCAAAAGCACTTTCGAATCCAAGTGAATGAAATGCTTTTTTCGTAAAGTCGGCATCCCCGACGCTTACTCCGCCGGAGGTGATAATCAAATCAGCATTCAGGGCACTTTTAATATGTTCTTGGATCGATTCGAGAGTATCTTCGGCCGTACCGGTAAAAATAACTTCACATCCGAGTTCCCGGGCCCGTGCGGCAAATGTTGGAGTATTGGTGTTGTAAAGCTGGTTAGACCCGAGCGTTTCATAGTGCATTTTCAACTCATTACCGGAGGAGAAGAGGGCAACACGTGGACGGCGGTAAAGCTGAACATGTGTGATACCCTGTGATGCTAAAAGTGAGATGTGATGGGCACACAGATAAGTCCCTTTTGCAAGAAGTATCATGCCGGCTTGGATGTCTTCACCTTTGAGGCGGATATGTTGAGACGCTTTGATAAAAGAAGGGAAGGTGACATGGTCCCCATCGACAACTACATCTTCGATAGGGATGATCGCTTCACATCCTTGCGGTATTTTGGCTCCGGTCATAATCCGGATGCATTGATCTTCTACCAGACGGATTTCACCTTGATCGCCTGCAAAAACGACACAGGACTGAATGAGGGTCTTTCCTGCATCTTCGGTTCGTACTGCATAGCCATCCATGGCTGAATTGTCAAAGGAAGGGAGTGAATGTTCGGCTACGATCGTTTCGGCCAACACACGATGTATACTGTTTTCAATCGGAGCGATTTCGATTCCCAACGGCAATGAGAGTCTGTATACGTGGTCAAATGCCTCTTCTGCACTGATTGCCATGGGGATCCTTTTTCCTATTAATATTTTATGGTTCCAATTATAGGCGATTTAAGGTAAAATCCCCTTTATGGAAGCTATGTATAAAATGGGAATAGAAATCCACTATGTGGGTGTTATCATGCTGATGGGGGTTGTCGGTTTTAATATCGTCATGCTTGCCCTTTCAAAACATATTATTCGCTATTCTAAGCGAATGAGAGTTGTCATGCCAATTTCCGGCTCATTGATTGCTATGTTGATTTTGACCGGTGCCATTATGATGGCGGCTAAACATTTGCATTTTACACTGCCTAATATTGCTATGATTATTGTAGGTATTGTGATGATTATATTGGAAGCAAAACGGTACAAAACACTCAAGCGCCGAACCGATATCACACAAGAAGGTGCGTTTGCCGAATACAAGAAAAAAGCATTTCGCTTTTTGGGGATTGAAATGGCAATGTTGGTTTTGATTAGTGTGTGGATGCTGGCGTGAAATTTATGTTAAATCCGGATGCCGGTGCTTTGGAACTGAGCATTTCTGGAGATGAATACAAATATTTGATAAAAGTTCGACGGCATAAAGTTGGAGATACCGTTTGTTTTCGTAATAAAGCCAACCTGAGTGAAGAATATCGCTATCACTTGGAGCAGACAGATGGGAAAAATGCTTTTTTTTCGCTTCAAAGTCATCATAGTGCCCCTTGTGTAAGTGAACGAAAACTTCATATAGGATGGTGTCTGATCGATCCTAAGACGATTGAGAAGACATTGCCGATGTTGAGCGAGCTGGGGGTGGAAAAAATTACGTTTATCCACTGTCACCGTTCGCAACACAATTTTCGGCTTGATTATGATCGTATGATGCGGCTTATGGAGAGTTCGATTATGCAATGCGGACGAACGTCATTCATTGAATTGAGCGAATCACCGACTTTAAGTACGTTTTTAAAAGCACATCCTGATTCTGTTGTTTTTGATTTCGGCGGAGAGATATTAAAATCCGATGAAAACATTGACACCGTTATAATCGGATGCGAGGGTGGATTTGATGAGAGTGAGCGTAAGCAGTTTGCCTCACATCGTGTACGCCTTTTTCCTTCACCTATGATTTTACGTTCCGAAACTGCCGCAATAGCGATAGCATCACGGTTATTGTAAAAAAAGAAATTTTTCGTTATAATTCGCTTCCAATTATCCGCCCCCGTACGGATATAAAACTATACAGACCGACGTACAACGCCGTCGATCACAAGGCAAACTTATGAAAAAAGATCTTCACCCGAACGTTGTAGAATGTACTGCAAGCTGCGCATGCGGTAACTCATTCACAACAACCAGCACAAAAGACACAATCCGTGTTGATATCTGTAGCGCATGTCACCCGTTCTATACTGGTTCTGAGCGTCAAGTAGATACAGCAGGTCGTATTGATAAATTCAAAAAACGTTACGCATTAAATTCGTAATTTAAACCTTTGCCTCTTTGGGGGCAGAAACCGAGCACTCTTATGCTAAGCCTCGTCCCCACTCCCATTGGAAATATTTCTGACATTTCCCTTCGTTCTCTCGATGTTTTATCCACTGCCGATATTATCCTTTGTGAAGACACCCGTGTTACCAAAAAGCTGATCCATCTCCTTAAAGAACGCCATAATCTTACGACTACGGAACCGCAATTTTTGAGTCTTCATTCACATAATGAGGCTGAATTTATTTCCAAACTTACGCCTGAATTTTTTAATTCCAATGTGGTCTATGTGAGTGATGCAGGAATGCCGGGGATTAGTGATCCAGGACAGATGTTGGTACACTATTGTTTGAATCAGGGTATTGCATACGATATTTTACCGGGTGCAAATGCAGCACTTACTGCTTTTGTCGCTAGTGGATTTGTGGAGACGAAAATGCTTTTTTTCGGGTTTTTACCCCATAAAGGAAATGACCGATCTTCCGCACTTCAAGAAGCGTTGTTTAACGGATACACGACAATACTGTATGAATCACCCAAACGTCTCGATAAATTGCTTTCAGAGCTGATTATTGCTGCACCGCAACGGCAGGTTTTTTTGGCTAAAGAACTTACCAAGCGGTATCAGCGGTTTTATCGAGGTGTTGCATCAGAGTTAATTTCTCAGATGGAAAAAGAGATACGGGGGGAGTGGGTTGTAGTCATTGAAGCTTCTGAAGCCAAAGGCTCATCGCTCAGTGAACAGGATATTCTTTCCCTCGATATCCCAAAAAAAGCCGCCTCAAAACTGATCGCCCGACTTACTGGCGAAAATCCGAAAGAGTGCTATCAGCGACTCTTAAACACATAAAGGTAAAATAACGTATGCTTATTTATGGAAAACAACCGGTTTACTACGCATTAGAACGTCATAAGGATCGTATTAAGACCCTTTATTTGGCAAAAGAGCTCGATAAAAAAGAGTACTCGGCGCTTATGAAGATGGGTTTTGAGATCAAACGGATCCCTGAAAAAGCGGCACAGTCTATGGTAAAGGGGGGAAATCATCAGGGCTTTATTGCAGAGATTTCTCAGATTGTCCCATATGCTTCTCCATTTTTGAAAAAATGCGATTTCGTCGTGATACTTAGTGCAATTACGGATATGGGAAACATTGGTTCACTTATTCGAAGTGCCTATGCCCTTGGGGTTGATGCTATTGTTATCAGCGGTATTAAAGAACCGAATCTGGAACCGATGATCCGTACCAGCAGCGGAGCGGCACTGGATATGCCACTGGTGATTATCCATAATATTCATGATGTTATGCATGAGCTGAAACAATCCGGATTTCAGATATACGGAGCCGTCATGGACGGAGAGGATATACGTGAGACCACTTTTGCCTCTAAACGGGCTTTGGTTTTGGGTAATGAGGGAGAGGGGCTTAGCGGCAGAGTTCAAAAGAGCTTAGATGTAGGCATTTCGATCCCGATGGCACACGATTTTGATTCTTTGAATGTCGGTGTTGCCGGCGCAATTTTAATGGAGAGAATGAGATGAAACAATGTAGCACGTTCGAAGATTTGCAGGCTCTGGGGACAGAGAAAATTCATGAACGGACCCATATCTCCCGAGATAAAGTAGAATTGGTTTTGACCAAATCCTACGGTGAGATCGGACGGGTTCAATTTATGGGTTTTATATCAATTTTAGAACGTGAATACGGCATTGATTTGAATACCATTAGAGAAGAATACGCTACCTATTATCAAGATCATATTGTTGAAACTTCCTCTAACTCATCCGTTATTTTGCAATCTTCTTCGAATTCCAAACCCAAATGGATTATGGTTGGAATTGCATTAATCGTTATGTTAATGATCGCTGGATATATTGCTCAGGGGAAAATGTCGAATGAACCGGATGAAGCGGTTATGAAGCTGACCGTACCGCCAATTGCAGTTCATGATGTGACCATAGATACTAATGTGACAGACATGAATGAAACCAACACAACGGTTTCAATGGTAAACAATGAGAAAAATACAACAAAACCGAGTGCTTCGCATTCTATTGTCTCCGGAAACGGGCTGATTATTCGTCCGGCCTATAAAGTTTGGTACGGGATGATCGATATGGCAACCGGACAAAGAATTCAAAATATTACTGCCGATCCGATTGTTATTGATACGACCAAAAATTGGCTGATTTTTATGGGACACGGAAGATTGGAAATCGAGTCTTCATCGGGGAAAACTGAGTTGAAAGATAAAGAGACCGTTCGATTTGTGTATGAAAACGGATCATTGAAACCAATAACTAAAGATGAATTTATCGAGCGAAACGGCGGAAAAAACTGGTAAGGAATATTCCATGAAACGCTTCACACCGTTTTTATTGGCTCCGAGTATCCTTTTTGGAGTATCGATCAATACGCAAATCGGATTTACCGGCGAGCCAACGGTGAGTCTAAGAACGATTACACAAGCATTTAATGCTATAGGATATAGATTTGATGTAAGGTCATTTACAATTGAGAACGGTGCAGGCGAACTGCAAGGATCTGCAAGTGGAAATAAAACGTTTACACCGGCTGTTTTAGGTGAAAATCTCAAAGAACAGGGTATTCGCATAGACAGCGCCCATGTCGATCAAAATGGGCTTATTATGGTGCTTAATACCCAAAATGCTTTCTGGAATGCCCCTTTGCTCGGAAGCGATGAAGGCTCTGAACTTAAACGGGTGACCTCCGCGCAGTGGTTTCGTGTTGAAGAAGGACAATCTATCCGAATCCAACCCCCTTATGTTGGTAAATGGTATCCGGAAATTGCTGTTTTGGATGCTTCAATGCATCTTTTAGCTTCATATCGTTCACTGGAACCCAAAGACGAGTTTCAGTCTGAACTTCCTCCAAGTGCCTATTATCTCAAAATCTCCAATGCGCAAGGGATGAAAGTGCTTAAAGAGGGGATGTGGATTGAGTCTATGAGCCCAGGACGATAACTCGCGCGTATTATATAAAAACTAAGCCTCTTATGCTAAAATGGCGCAATTTTTTAATCACAGGTTGTAGCCATGTTTGATGAAATCCAATTTGACCGGATTAAACGCCTCCCGAAATATGTATTTGCCGAAGTAAATGAGCTTAAAATGGCACGCAGACGTGCCGGAGCCGATGTTATCGATTTTAGTATGGGAAACCCTGATGGCGATACCCCGGAACATATCCGTAAAAAGTTGGTAGAATCAGCACAAAAAACCAAAACCCACGGCTATTCGGTTTCCAAAGGTATCCCAAAACTTCGTCAAGCGATTTGTGATTGGTACAAACGCCGTTACGATGTTGATCTCGATCCGGATACTGAAACCGTTGCGACAATGGGGTCAAAAGAAGGGTACGCCCATTTAGCGTATGCTATTACGAACCCGGGAGATGTGGCAGTTGTCCCTGACCCGACGTATCCGATCCACTCGTATGCTTTTATTTTAGCCGGCGGAAACGTTCAAAAAATGAAACTTCCTTTCGATGAAGATTATAAAGTGGATGAAGATTTGTTTTTCGAACGATTGGAAGAAGCGTTTCACGTATCGTTTCCAAAACCTAAATACGTAGTCGTTAATTTCCCCCACAATCCTACGACTGCGACGGTAACTCCTGAATTTTATACCCGTATCGTCGAGATGGCAAAGCGGGAACGATTCTATATTATCAGTGATATTGCGTACGGTGATTTGACATTTGATGGTTACAAAACTCCATCTATTATGTCGGTTCCGGGAGCGAAAGATGTGGCGGTTGAGAGCTTTACTCTTTCCAAAAGCTACAATATGGCGGGGTGGCGTGTCGGTTTCTTCGTCGGAAACGCTAAATTAATCGGCGCACTGCAAAAAATCAAAAGCTGGCTGGATTACGGGATGTTCACCCCGATCCAAGTGGCGGCTACTATTGCGCTCAACGGTGATCAAACCTGTGTACAGGAAATTACCGATAAATACGATCATCGTCAAGATGTGTTGATTGATGCATTCAACCGTGCAGGATGGCCTTTGCGCCGTAATCAGGCATCGATGTTCGTATGGGCTAAAATACCGGAATGTGCCATTCATATGGGGAGCCTTGAATTTTCTAAGCGATTGTTGGTCGAAGCCAATGTCGCGGTAGCTCCGGGGATCGGTTTTGGGGATTACGGTGATGAGTATGTTCGTATTGCATTGATCGAAAATGATAAGCGTATCCGTCAA
Source organism: Sulfuricurvum sp. (assembly GCF_028713855.1). GTDB lineage: Bacteria > Campylobacterota > Campylobacteria > Campylobacterales > Sulfurimonadaceae > Sulfuricurvum. The sequence continues at coordinate 15,983 of NZ_JAQTNN010000006.1, read as the reverse complement.
GCGGCTAAAAATATCAAGCAGTTTTTGAGTACGTTGAATTGTAAGGGTGTTGAGTGACACGTGTCGGCGTTATCGGTGTCGGAACGGTAGGACGTGCTGTTGTAGAGATTTTAAGAGAAAATAAAAATATCATCTCGGCACGTTCCGGAGATGATATTATTGTTAAAAGCGGTGTTGTTCGTAATTTGGAAAAAGCATCCGATCTCTCAATCGTCCTTTCACAAAATCCGTATGATATTGTCGATGACCCCGAAATCGACATTGTTGTTGAATTAATGGGTGGCATTGAGCTTCCGCTTGCCGTCGTTAAAAAAGCGCTTCAAAACGGTAAAGCGGTAGTAACCGCAAACAAAGCCCTCCTTGCGTATCACCGTTATGAACTTCAAGAGATTGCTGGAGATATTCCGTTTGAATTTGAGGCAAGTGTTGCAGGGGGCATTCCGATTATCAATGCTTTGCGTGACGGACTATCGGCGAATCATATTCTTTCGATTATGGGGATTATGAACGGTACGTGTAATTTCATGCTGACCAAAATGATGAACGAAGGTGCCTCTTTTGAGAGTGTTTTAACAGAAGCACAGGCTCTTGGATATGCCGAAGCAGATCCGACATTTGATATCGGCGGATTTGACGCAGCGCACAAACTTCTCATTTTAGCATCTATCGCATATGGTATTGATGCCAAACCTGAAGAGATTTTGATTGAGGGGATCGAGGGTATTACGCCGGATGATATAGCATTTGCCAAAGAGTTCGGATACACCATTAAGCTCTTAGGGATTGCTAAACGTGACGGGGATGAAGTCGAATTGCGTGTTCATGCTGCTTTGGTTGATGAAGACGCAATGATTGCAAAAATTGACGGTGTTATGAATGGGATCAGTGTCGTCGGTGACCGTGTCGGCGAAACACTCTATTACGGACCGGGAGCTGGCGGTAATGCAACGGCCAGTGCGGTAGTCGCAAATATTATCGATATTGTTCGCTCCGGCAAACGCTCACCGATGCTCGGGTTTAACCATCCGCTCGAAGAAGGTTTGCATCTAAAAAATCAAGACGATATCCGTTCAAAATATTACCTTCGTCTCCGTGTATCGGATAAGCCTGGTATTTTGGCACAGATTACTCAACTTTTTGCCAATGAGGCGATTTCAATCGAAGCGGTGATTCAGCGTCCCTCCGAAACAGAGTGTGCCCACCTGCTTTTTGCAACCCATGAAGCGACAGAGAGAGCGATTCATCAGTTGATGGAACATCTTGAAGCCTTGGATGCTGTACTCGAACAACCCTTTATGATTCGAATTGTGTAATCACAATTCAAATCATACTTCTATTTCATACCTTAATAAAAATTTAACCTTATATACTGTATTATACGCGTCCACTTTGCCCTCTCGGACAAATAGAATTGAATGTTTATAACTGCGTTTAATCGTAGTTACAAGTATTGGTGTGATCAATTTCCACCTACGAGAAGCAAGTGATTTAAATCAACGGAGCCTACCGATGAAAGTACGTTCTTCAGTGAAGAAAATGTGCGACGATTGTAAAATCATCAAGCGCAAAGGGGTCGTTCGCGTAATCTGCAAAACCCCAAAACATAAACAAAGACAAGGATAAGCATGGCACGTATTGCTGGTGTGGACTTACCTAAGAAAAAACGTTTGGAATATGCATTAACTTATATCTATGGTATCGGTTTACATACTTCACGCAAAATTTTGGATGCTACAGGGCTCGATTACAACAAGCGTGTATTCGAACTCAGCGAAGATGAAGCGGCAACGCTTGCTAAAGAGATCCGAAGCAGCGGTATCGCTGTAGAGGGTGACCTTCGTAAACAAGTCGCTATGGATATTAAAGCGTTGATGGATCTTGGTTCTTACCGTGGTCTTCGTCATCGTAAAGGTCTCCCATGCCGTGGTCAAAAAACCAAAACCAATGCACGTACGCGCAAAGGTAAGAAGAAAACTGTCGGCTCAGTTACAAAGTAAGGGATTAGAGTATGGCAAAAAGAAAAGCAACCCGTAAAAAAATTGTAAAAAAGAATATTGCGCGAGGTATCGTTCATATCTTGGCATCATTCAATAATACCCTTGTAACGGTAACAGATGAAATGGGTAATATGATCGCATGGAGTTCGGCTGGTGCCCTTGGTTTCAAAGGTTCTAAAAAGTCAACTCCGTTTGCTGCTCAACAAGCAGTAGAATCTGCGCTCGAAAAAGCAATGGTCCACGGAATTAAAGAAGTGGGAATTAAAGTTCAAGGTCCAGGTTCTGGCCGTGAAACAGCAGTTAAAAGTGTTGGTGCGATTGAAGGTCTCCGTGTTTCTTTCATGAAAGACGTTACTCCACTACCACACAATGGATGTCGTGCGCCTAAGCGCCGACGAGTCTAAGGAGTTTAGCAATGGCAAGATATAGAGGACCCGTAGAAAAAATCGAAAGAAGATTCGGTGTTAGCCTTGGTTTAAAAGGTGAGCGTCGTCTTGCAGGTAAAAGTGCCCTTGACAAACGTCCTTACGGACCAGGACAACACGGTCAACGCCGTACAAAAATTTCTGAATACGGTACACAGCTTCGCGAAAAACAAAAAGCGAAATTCATGTACGGTTTGAGCGAAAAACAAATGCGTTCATTGTTCGGTGAAGCAAAACGTCGTACAGGTAATACCGGTACAAACTTGGTAATGCTTCTTGAGCAACGTCTTGACAACGTTGTTTACCGTATGGGATTTGCAACGACTCGTCGTTTTGCACGCCAATTGGTAAACCACGGTCACGTATTGGTTGACGGCAAACGTGTTGATATTCCATCTTACCGCGTAAAACCGGGTCAAAAAGTGGAAATCCACGAGAAAACTAAAAAGAACAACCAAATCGTTCGTGCGATTGAGTTGACCAACCAAACCGGTCTTGCGGCATGGGTTGACATCGATCAAGAAAAAGCGTTCGGTATTTTCACACGTCTTCCAGAGCGTGAAGAGGTTGTTATCCCTGTTGAAGAACGTCTAATCGTCGAGCTTTACTCGAAATAATCATTAAAGAAAGGGCGTTCAGCATGAAAAAAATTAAGACATCACCGCTTCTTCCGAAAGAGTTTGTCGTCGAACAAATCAGCGCGAATGAAGCAAACATCATTGCTTATCCGTTTGAAACCGGATTTGCGGTTTCACTCGCTCATCCACTTCGCCGCTTTTTGTTAAGCAGTTCGGTTGGATACGCACCGATCGGTATTAAAATTGAGGGTGCTAAGCATGAATTTGACTCTGTGCGCGGTATGCTTGAAGACATTTCGGATTTTATCATTAACCTCAAAGGGGTTCGTTTCAAATTGAAAAACGGACTCAAAGAGAAAGAGATCACTTACAGTTTCGCAGGCCCTTGTGAAATTCATGGACGTGATTTGGATAATGACGATGTTGAAGTGGTAACGCCAAATTCATTTTTGGCAACGTTGAATGAAGATGCGACGTTAACTTTCACCGTAAAAATTCATCAGGGTATCGGTTATGCACCGAGTGAAGATGTACGGGACGTATTAAGTGATGGTTACATCGCTCTTGATGCTTATTTTACGCCGGTTCGCCGTGCTACGTATGCTATCGAAAACGTCCTTGTTGAAGATAACCCTAATTTTGAAAAAGTGGTTATTAACATTCTTACTGACGGACAAATTTCACCGGTCGATGCGTTTAAAAACGCTTTGGAAGTTATGTACGCTCAAATGGCTGTTTTCAACAGCGAAGTGAGTATCAAAGCTCCAGCAGCAACTGAACGCGGCGACGAGCATCCAGAACTCAAACGTTTGGGTGCTCGCATCGAAGACCTTGGTCTAAGTGCGCGTAGTTTCAATTGTTTGGATCGTTCAAACATCAAATACATTGGTGAAATCGTTATGATGAGCCAAAATGATTTGAAAGAAGTTAAAAACCTTGGAAAAAAATCGTTTGAAGAGATTTTAGAAAAAATCACTGAATACGGTTATTCTGTTGGACAAGATATCGCGGATGATCTCATCAGCGCAATCAAAAAGAAAATCGAAGCTGAATAAGCTTTAATACAATATAGGAAGTATCTCATGAGACATCGTCACGGATACCGCAAGCTAGGTCGAACGAGCGCACATCGTGAAGCTTTGTTGACTAACCTTAGCATTGCGTTGATTGAACACGGTAAAATTGAAACAACGTTGATTAAAGCAAAAGAACTTCGTTCATTTGCCGAAAAATTGATTACAACTGCACGTGTCGGTGATGCGAATGCACACCGTTCAGTGTTTGCTGTATTACAAAATAAAGAAGCAACTAAGCAACTTATCAACGAAGTTGCCCCTAAATACAACGAGCGTAACGGCGGGTATACCCGTATCGTTAAAACTCGTATCCGCCGCGGTGATGCTACACCGATGGCATACATTGAACTCGTTTAACGAGTTCAATAACCCATCACCCCCTTAAATCGAGCTTCGCTCTAAAACTATCCTTTTCGCATTAGTGCATGTTTAGCCCATTTTTTATATTATTACACGATATTTGAGCTTTAAAAGGTACAATAACTATGATTCCATTTAGCGATGAAGAACTGATGCAACCGGTTCGAAACGTCATTGATAAAATTCGCCCAAGTTTAGCATTAGATGGTGGTGATATTGTATTCCTAACCGTTAAGAATGGAACGATTTATGTACAACTACAAGGTGCATGTATTGGATGTTCAAGCAGCGGAAATACATTGAAATACGGCGTTGAACGCCAGTTACGTATGGATATTCATCCGGAGTTGACTGTTATAAACGTGCCTCACGGCATGGAACATCAAATCGATGCATTATAATTCAAGAAAATTGAGCCGATATTAGGTAAACACATAGGAGGGACAACTATGAAAACAATTAATTTATCAAAAACCCTCAATCAAGCAAATGAACATTTTTTGGCGGGTCAATACAATGAAGCATTGCGTGATTATTCATTGGCGCTAAAGGATCATCCGGATTCGAAAGAGGCTTATAACGGCGCCATTTTGTCAGATATGGCAATGAGCGGTGAAAGCGCCGGAGAGGCGTTATTTGATTACTACACAATCTTACGCAATGAAGATGTAGAGCAAGCAGATGTTGTTATCTCTGAAATTTTGGAGACTATGGACGGAACCCTTGACCAGCTATCAGGTTTATTTGATGAAACCATTAAACAGCGTTTGGCTTATGAAGACGGTATTATGTATACTGAATTTAAAGAGTTGGTCAAAGATGAAAATGATTTTAACCGAATCTTTGAAAATATAATGTTTTCAACTCGTGTTATTATTACTGAAAAAGAGGATTTCGTTGACTTTCTGGATAATTTGATTGATCATGGCTACAATGAGATGGCTCTGAGTTATTTGGAAAGTGCACTGGGTGTTTATCCGAATGATCGACAGCTTCGTAATTTGTTACGCCGTTTAGCCAAAGGAAAAAGCATTGAAAATTGAGATTGAAGCTCAGCCGTACCGTTATATCAGTGAAAATTCCAGTGAGTGCAGTGCTGAGTGTGCTTTTTTATTGACGAAACAAAATGAGAAATACATAGAGGATGCCCATGCGCACGGAGCTCATTCGATTGTGACTCCGGATGAGTGCTGGAAACTTTTTGGACTTGATCGCATTTGTGTTATCGGTATCACCGGTACAAACGGTAAAACGACTACGGCGAGTGCTATATATTCCATTTTACTTGATTTGGGGCATAAAACGGCGATGCAGGGGACGCGCGGATTTTTTATGAATGATGCACCGGTAGAGGGGAAAACACTGACGACACCTACCGTACTCAATACATATCGTCATATGGCTCAAGCGATAGCGCAGGGATGTGAGTATTTCATCATGGAAGTGAGTTCGCATGCGATTGAGCAGGAACGGATTGCCGGGATTACGTTCGGATTAAAAATTTTGACCAATATTACTCAAGATCATCTTGATTATCATGAGAGTATTGAAGAGTATACGCGAATTAAAAATCTCTTTTTCCAAGATGAGATAAAAAAACTGGTTAATAGAGATGAACCTAAAGCTCAGTTCAATTTTAAAAATGCTTATACGTATGGAGTTGAAAATCCTGCTACTTACAAGATTATTGCGTATTCGCTCAATAACGGGGTAAGCGGTGTGTTGAAACATTTCGAAGATCATGTCCCGTTTGTCACGTCACTTCACGGTTTTTTTAATCTCTACAATATCACTGCGGCAATGGCTGCTGTTCATTTAGTTACGAATGAAAGTTTGGAAAAAATTGCGGATGCGGTTGAAAATTTTGGCGGTGTTAGCGGTCGTATGGAAGTAGTGAGCGAGTCACCTCTCGTTATCGTCGATTTTGCCCATACCCCCGATGGAATGGAACAGGTACTTAATGCCCTCAAAGAAAAAGAGGTGCTTGTCGTTTTCGGTGCTGGTGGTGATCGTGATCGATCTAAACGCCCGTTGATGGGACGAGTTGCCAGTACCTATGCTAAAAAACTTTATGTTACCAGCGATAACCCACGGTTTGAAGACCCTGATCTTATCATCGAAGATATTTTGGCAGGGATTGAAGATAAAAGCAATGTATTTGTAGATGTCAATCGCCGTAATGCAATTGCTCAGGCACTTCAAGAACGAAGTGGTGATGAAGTGGTATTGATTTTGGGTAAAGGGGATGAGACATCACAGATTATTTACGATCAGCATCTTCCCTTTGATGATCGCGTTGTGGCAAAAGAGTTGTTAAAAGAGCTTTAAACCGATAAGTTGTTTACTAGAGCTTAATATGCACTAGTAGGATTTGGCTATAATACCGTTATTAATTTGCGGTGTCCATAGCACACTGATTTCAAGGAAGTAGTAGATGGGTATCCCTCAACCAGCGTTTTATATTTTCAAATGTGAGCAAAGTTCCCCCCCGGGCATGCCAAAACCGAGTTGTGTGAATCCGCAGACTCAGGATTTGTTCCAACATTTGGCTCAAGTATTAATGCAAAAAGGTCTTATTGCAACCGTACAACCGATCCGCACTTCATGTATGAATCGTTGTAATGTCGGACCGATTATGTTGGTCGAACCGGGTCATGTTATGTACGCGGGACTTACTAAAGAAAAAATCAATGAAATTATTGATCGTCATATTATCGGCGGCGAAGTGGTGGAAGAATATGTTATCCCTTCTGATTTATGGGATGCACCGATCAGCCCTGCTGACATGATGAAGCAGATGGGGCGCTGATCAATGTTGATCGAAATGCTTTACAGTAAAATTCACCGTGCTACGGTCACCGACGCTAATCTCAATTACGTCGGTTCCATCACCATTGATGAAGAACTTCTTGAAGCCTCTAAAATGCGTGTGGGCCAAAAAGTGGAGATTCTCAACATCAATAACGGTGAGCGGTTCTCTACCTATATTATTCTCGGTGAGCGTGGTCAGCGTGATATTTGTCTTAACGGAGCTGCAGCACGTAAAGTGCATAAAGGTGATAAAATCATTATTGTTGCGTATGCCACCTATAATGATGCCGAACTTGAACATTATAAACCGACCGTTGTTTTGGTTGATGATGAAAACAGTATTACTGAAATAATCGAGAAGATATAAGCTCTGTCGTGGTACTATTTCACTAAAAAATAGTGGGATATTCATGGAACAGTTTGAAGCGTTTTTGGGGTCACACCTTCCAACTGTAGAGAGCTTTCACCCCCATTATGAATTATCGTTACATCAAATGCTTACCGGTGGTGGAAAACGGTTCCGTCCGGCACTTCTTCTCGGAGTTGTTCGAGCGTATAATCCTCTTTTAACTCAAAGCGCCTATCATGTTGCATTAGCGGTTGAATTACTTCACACTTACTCTTTAATTCACGATGATCTACCTGCAATGGATAATGCCGATTTGCGTCGAGGTATCCCAACTCTTCACAAAACATACGACGAAGTGAGTGCCATTTTAGCCGGTGATGCATTGAACACTTATGCGTTTGAAGTCCTTTCTAACGCACCGTTATCGGATCGTGTGATTGTTAAATTGGTTCGTTCACTTGCACACAACGGCGGGGTAAACGGTATGGTTTTGGGTCAGGCGATTGATTGTCATTTTGAAAATCAGCGTTTAGAGCTAGAACAAGTAAAAATACTTCATATTCATAAAACAGGAAAATTGATTGCTGCATCGCTTCAGATGGGGGCCATTATCGTCGGGCGCGATGATATTGCAAACGAGCTTTATGATTTCGGGATTGATTTGGGATTATTGTTCCAAATTCAAGACGATATTCTTGATGTTACGCACGATGAGGCAAAAGCGGGTAAAACAACCCATAATGATGAAGCTAAAAATAGTTTCGTAACTCTGCTTGGATTTGATACGGCAATGAGTGAAGCTGATCTTTTGGCCGATAAAATAACCAAAGGGATGGAGAGTTTTGATGAGAACTTGCAACGCGAATTGTCACCAACACTTACCCATTACATTAACCGACATAAGGACTAAACAATGAGCAATACAATGCGCCAAAAAATGGCAGACACAATCCGCTTTTTAGCGGCAGATATGGTTCAACAGGCAAACTCAGGTCATCCAGGCGCACCGATGGGATTGGCAGATATTGCAGTAGTTCTTTCTGAGTATCTCAATCACAATCCAAAAAATCCTAAGTGGCTTAATCGTGACCGTTTAGTGTTCTCAGGCGGACACGGAACAGGTCTGATCTATTCGCTCTATTATCTATGGGGATACGGATTGGAAATAGATGATCTTAAAAACTTTCGTCAACTCGATTCCAAAACACCGGGGCATCCTGAGTACGGTCATACGGCAGGGATTGAGATCACGACAGGACCCTTGGGGCAAGGGATTGCCAATGCGGTCGGTTTTGCAATGGCTTCATCATACGTCGGAAACAAGGTGAACTCTGAGACGGCAGAATTGATCGATCATAAGGTTTACTGCCTGTGCGGTGACGGGGATCTCGAAGAGGGAATCAGTTATGAAGCCTGCTCGATCGCTGGACATATGGGACTGGATAATCTGGTGCTGATTTACGATTCAAACTGCATCACTATCGAGGGTTCAACGCAACTGAGTCTCAGCGAGAATATGCGCGAACGCTTCGAATCTCAAAACTGGGCGGTGTTGGAAATCGATGGCCATAATTTTGAAGAGATTGATAGTGCACTGACTCAGGCTAAAACCATCAAGCGTCCTGTACTCATCATTGCGAATACCGTAATCGCCAAAGGGGGCGGTAAAATGGAAGGAACGCACCATGCTCACGGAGCACCGTTGGGACATGATGTCATTAAAGAGTCAAAAACTGCGGCGGGGTTTGATCCTGAAGCAACTTTTGCAGTTGATGCGGATGTATTGGAACGTTTCCGATGCGCAATTGAGAAAGGGGACTTGGCAGAGCGTGAATGGAATCACCGTCTTAAAGAACTTCCTCTTTCTGAGCAAAACGAAGCGTTTGAGCAACTTCTCAATCCAGATTTTAGCCGCATTATATGGCCGATATTCGAGAAGGCAGATGCGACTCGTAACACCAACGGAATTATTTTGAACGCAATTGCCAAAGCGATTCCAGGATTTTTGGGCGGCTCTGCCGACCTAGGTCCGTCGAATAAAACGGAACTTGTCAATATGGGCGATTTCCCTAAAGGGAAGAATATCCATTTTGGTATTCGTGAGCATGCAATGGCATCCATTACTAATGCGATGGCATTATATGGACCGATTATGCCATTTAGTGCGACGTTCTTTGTCTTCAGCGATTACCTCAAACCATCTGCACGTATTGCAGCGTTGAGCGGTATCCAACACTTCTTTATTTGGACGCATGACAGTATCGGTGTCGGAGAAGACGGACCTACCCATCAACCGATCGAGCATTTAAGCCAATTCAGAGCATTGCCGAATTTCTATGTTTACCGTCCGGCGGATGGAGCGGAAAATGTCAAATGTTGGCAAAAAGCTCTTGCGATGAAACATTCTCCTTCAGCCTTTGTATGTTCTCGTCAAAATCTTCCGTTGCTGCCTGCTGCAGTTCGCGGTGATGTTGAAAATGGCGGTTACTTACTGATAGAGCACTCTGATGCGACCGTAACGATTATGGCTTCCGGTTCGGAGGTCGGCTTGGCAATTGAAAGTGCTGAGCTTCTCTTATCGCGCGGCATTACGGCCAATATTGTGAGTGTTCCGTGTTTTGATTTGTTGTTGGAACAGCCTCAAAGTTATATCGATTCGATTATCAAACCGGGAACCAAGCGTCTTGCAATTGAAGCAGCTCGAGGATTGGAATGGTATCGATTTGCCGATACGGTTGTTGCTATGGATGGATTTGGTGCCAGTGCTCCGGCGGATAAATTGTTTGAAAAATTTGGATTCACTGCGGAAGCAATCGCATCTAAAATTTAATGCAAGATTCTGCTGAATATTTAGAGAAAAAGCGCTTTTTTGATTCGCTGATTACCCTTTACGGTCGTAATGTTGCGGTTGAAGTATTGCGGGATGATGAAGTGCAGATTCATAAGCTTCACCTCTCTAAAAGCAACCGAACCGATGATACGATCGAAGAAATCATGGCCTTGGCAGAGATGCGCGGTGTGGAGATCAAATATCATACCAAAGAATCTTTGTCACGCATTTCGAAAAATAGTGCTCAGGATCAGGGTGTTGCGATCGATGTAGTATCACGTAATTACCGCAGTGCTTCCAATATTGAAACCGATTTGCCGAGTGCCTTTCGTCTTTTAGCCCTTGATGGGATCAATAACCCCCAAAATTTGGGGATGATTGTCCGATCCGCCGCTGCGAGTAAAATCGACGGAATTATTTTGCCGCGTCGCAACAGCACTAAACTTTCACCCTTGGTGATGAAAGCGTCTGCGGGAACCCTGTTTAAAATCCCCATCTATTATTGTGAAGATTTGTCTGATATATTAGGATTAAGAGATACGGCGATCATCACTCTTTCTTCGCACGCAAAAGAAGATATTCATACGCTGAAGATTCCGTCTCGCGCTATTTTTGTACTGGGGAATGAATCTGAGGGGGTAAGCGATGCCGTGATGCGCGCTTCGACTCACAGTGTATCCATAGAAATGCATCGAGGAGTGGAATCGCTCAATGTCGCCGTGACGGCAGGGATTGTTAGTTTTCTACCATAAGGTTATACGGTCGTCGGATATCTTCGACCACTTCACCGACGCTCATGTGTCGGCTTTTTCGTAAAAACTCTCTCCCCTGAAAAAAGATAAGTACCGTCGGAATGGTAAAAACGGTAAAATGGGATGCGATTTCAGGAGTTTCAGAGATATCAATGCTCTCAATAACAAAGGTTGGGAATTCGTCCATAATAGCTTCGGTGAGTTTGGGCTTGAGTGCATGACATACATTGCAGGTCGGCGCGCTAAAATAGAGCATTACTGCATCGTTAGAATGTAATGTTTGATTGATCGTTTCTAGAGTTTGCATAAAGGAATTATAGTGAAGTTTTTCCGTGCCTATGTTGAAGTAACGAATGTATGTGGCTTGTCATGTACATTTTGTCCACCAAAAAATCAACCGACTGTGTCGATGGAACTATCCTTTTTTGCAACGGTTTTAGAGGAACTTCGTCCTTACACTGATGAGATCGCACTGCATGTAATGGGTGATCCGATGGTATTGTCAAATTTGAGAGATTATTTAGACATTGCTCAAAAATTAAATTTTAAAGTGATGATAACCACTAGTGGATTTTATTTGGACCCATTACGGCGTGAAGCACTTTTTCACCCCTCAATCCGACAGGTGAATATTTCATTGAACAGTTTTAATAAAAATAGTGTTTCCAGAGCCTTCGAATCTTATATGGAACCGATTTTAGCGTTGTGTGATGAAAAACTCTCAACACAAAGCGATTTTTTTATCAATTTACGACTTTGGAATTTGGATGAACAAGGGAGTGAAAAAGAGTTTAATAAAAAACTTTTTGCTCTTTTGGAAGGCCACTTCGCCCTTGAGGGAGGAACGATTATGTCTCATATCAGCGGTGACCGTCAATCAATCCGACTTGCTTCCAAAATATTGCTCCATTTTGATCACTATTTTGAGTGGCCAAGTTTAAATAACACGATGCTCAATAGTGAGGGGTATTGTCACGGTTTGAGCAAACAAATTGCTATTTTAGCAGACGGTCGAGTCGTACCGTGTTGTTTGGATGGAGAAGGGATTATTGATCTCGGTAACCTTCATGCGACAAATTTGGGTAAAATTCTGACATCGAAACGCTCTCTTGCAATAAAAGAGGGTTTTGCCAATGGGCAATGCAGCGAGGAGCTGTGTCAAAAATGCAGTTACAAAGAGCGATTTAGGAAAGGACACCCCAATGATTAAATGTTACGTCCGCAATGAAAACGCAATCGCGTTTATCGATACGATGTCAGAGCTTGATGGAGAGGTGATCGATAAAGTCATCTGGATCGATATGCTGATGCCGACGTATGATGAGATTATTTTTATCGAGAATACGTTCAATATTAAATTTCCGACCAAACAAGAGACGGAAGAGATTGAAATCAGTTCGCGTTATTGGGAAGAGAACGATCGTATTGAAATAAACAGCTACTTTTTGGTGACTTCCGCGCCCCATTCGCACAATGAAACCGTATCGTTTATCCTCTATCGGGATCTTTTAATTTCGATCCGTTATACAACGCTCTATACGTTTGATGAATTTAATCGGAAGTTTTTTGCGACTCCGAAACAGTTTGAGACAGGGTATGATATTTTTTGCCAGATTTTGGATATTCGGATCGATGCCGATGCCGATATCATTGAAAAACTATCAAAAGACATTACCCGTGTCCGCAAACATGTCTTGACCGATTATACGAATGAAGACGAAGAGATATTGGAACGTATTTCGTCGTTAGAAGATTTGAATATGCAAATACGGGAGAATCTCAACGATAAACAGCGTATTCTGAGTGCATTTTTAAAGTCAAGTAAATATAAGCACTCTCTCAAACATGATGTTACCGTTATGCTTAAAGATATTAAGTCGTTGATTGACTATACCGATTTTAATTTTGAGCGGCTTGATTATCTTCAAAATATCTTCGTCGGTGTTTTGAGTATTGAACAAAATAAAGTAATCAAGATGTTTACAATCGTAAATGTCGTATTTCTCCCTCCCACCTTGATTGCAAGTATTTATGGAATGAACTTTGATCTATTGCCTGAGTTGCATTGGGAATACGGGTATCTGCTCTCTATCGCAATGATGATTACTTCATCGATTTTGCCGGTTTATATTTTCAAACGAAAAGGGTGGATTTAACCATCCCTCCATTAATCGGATAAAATGTGGTACTATTTTATTAAAAGCTATTCATAGCTAAATTATAAAGGATTGAATTTTGGACAGGCGGATACGCTACTTTATCGAAGATTATTGGGATATTTTTATCGGCTTTGCATCAATTGCACTTGCTTTTATGTTTAATGCACAGCACGAAGGTTCACTTTCAACACTCTTTGCCGCAATCGGGATTGCAGCACTTTCTTTAACGGTTGCCGAAGTGGCCGATATCCTCTCTGAGCGTCTTCATGAACCTTATGGCAGTTTTGTCCTAACTTTCAGTGCGGTTGCTGTTGAGATTATTCTCCTATACGTTATCTTATTGGAGGTACGTCACTCTCCTGATGTGTTAGAGACGGTCAAAGGGGGAATCATTTCTGCAGTCATCGTTGACTTGAATGTACTTTTAGGTCTTGCGGTTTTTTTGGGGGGACTAGCATTTACCCAGCAACAGCATAATAAAGAAACATCGAGTGCTTATACCACCGTTTTGTTTGTTGCCTCCAGTGCCCTTTTGGTTCCGGGACTTCTTAGTCATACCGAACACGGAACTGAATCACTAACTCATGTAAGTCATTTAATCGCAGGGGTACTGCTCCTTTTTTATATCATCATTTTTATTTTCCAGACCCGTACGCATACTCACTTTTTCAAAGCGACGGCTCGAAGCCGCTTTTTTCGTCTAAAACGAAAACTTCAAGAAGAGGAAGACGCAGAAATTGATGAAAGTGATTCAAGTGATTATGTTTTTGAGCATCTGAGTACCCCGATTAACTTCATTGCCATATTTGGCTTTATTGCCGTTATTGCCTTCGGTGCGGAACTTTTTGCTGGAAATGGGGTTGTTCTTGCACGGGAATATGGGATATCAGCCGGTCTTGCCGGATTGGTTATCGCGATTATCAGTGTGAGTCCAGAGATATTTACGGCAGTGCGTGCGGCGCGGAACGATCAGATTCAGCGCGTTGTTAACATCGCTATGGGGGCCTCAACAGTTTCGATTATACTTACCGTACCGATTTTGATGATGTTGGCATACTTCTCCGGAATAAATCTCACACTTGATTTTAATCCGCTTCAAATCGGGGCATTACTACTAACTATTTTATTAGTTTGGAAAACGACCGATGAGGGTGAGACGAACTATTTTGAAGGGGCATCACATATGATGTTCTTTCTCAGCTACGCTATTATCGCCGCCTATTACTGATGATTATCCTTTTTTCACCGAGTGAAGGAAAACGGGAGGGGGGAGTTCTCCCTCCGCTCAATCAAGAAAGCCTTATGTTCCCGGATCTTTATTCAAAACGGCTCGAAGTGATTGAGCAGTATGAAAATCTTACGAAAAGCGGAAGTGACGAACAGCTCTATGCGCTATTCGGAATCAAAGATCCCAAAGAACATCAACGTTATAGAAGCTCATTCGCATCCGTTCCGACTATGAAAGCGATCGAGCGTTATGACGGAGTAGCGTATGATTATTTGAATTATTCAGCACTCTCTACAGATGCACAGCGCTATATCGATAGTATGACAATACTCTTTTCTAATCTTTTTGGTCCAATCCGTGCGGATGATGCACTGCCCGACTATAAACTCAAACAAGGCTCTTCGATTGGAGCTTTTATACCCGAGAAACATTATAAAGAGCATTTTAGCTCTGCATTGGATGAAATGATCGGTGATCAGGAGATACTTGATCTACGCGCAGGGTTTTACGATAAGTTCTATTCACCGAGTAAACCGAGTGTCACTCTCAAATTTCTCAAAGAGGGAAAAGTCATAAGCCATTGGGCGAAGGCATATCGGGGAATCGTACTGCGTGAAGCGGCAAAGCATCAAATATCGACGATAAACGGGTTATTGGCAATGAATATCGAGGGTTTAGTTGTACGCGAAATCATAGAGACGAAAAAGAAAAAAGAGGTCGTTTATTCGATTGTTTGATTTTCTTTCAAATAGGCTTGACTTTTTAGAAAAGAGTGTATATAATTTCGGCTCCATTTCACCAATGCCGGCATAGCTCAGTTGGCTAGAGCAATTGATTTGTAATCAATAGGCCCGGGGTTCAAATCCTCGTGCCGGCACCATTGAATGAAATCGGAAACGCATTACATTTATCAGTGTTAGACCAGATTATGGCCGTGGTGAGATACTCAAGTGGCCAACGAGGGCAGACTGTAAATCTGCTGATTTTTATCTTCGAAGGTTCGAATCCTTCTCTCACCACCATCTGCGGGAATAGCTCAGTTGGCTAGAGCGTCAGCCTTCCAAGCTGAATGTCGCGAGTTCGAGTCTCGTTTCCCGCTCCACTGGGAGCTGAAGTACAATTCGCAATATTTACTTCATCATTACCTTAAAACGTAAAATAGTTTTTAAGCTTCCAAAATACATTTTATCATTATTTTATGCTCACGTGGCTCAGGGGTAGAGCACTTCCTTGGTAAGGAAGAGGTCGGCGGTTCAAATCCGCTCGTGAGCTCCAGTAATAATATTGTAATTTTTTTGAAAGCTTGAAAGCTATTTCAGCTGTTTTTTGGTATAATTCCAAATTAATTTACACATTCAGTCGGAGGACACTATGGCAAAAGAGAAATTTGAACGTACAAAACCACATTGTAACATCGG
>NZ_JAQTNN010000005.1:133982-175384 GCF_028713855.1 Sulfuricurvum sp. | reverse complement strand
GCACGCCGCCAGCGTTCACTCTGAGCCAGGATCAAACTCTCCATAATTGGTTTGTCCAATCCTATGACCCAAGATGTTAAAATCATTGGCTTCATAAATTGTTATCTATTTTACTTTTTGGTGACTGGTTACCCAGCCAAAGTAAATAGACGGTTGTTGTATTGTGTTGACATAAAGGTCAACGTCTTCGAGAAAGTCTCGAACCGTTTGACCTACTTAGTTTTCAATGATCTCAAACTCAAACTTAACTCTTCTTTCGAAGCGTCTCATCGTTTGTGGACGGGAATTATAGGGGATTTACTCTTAATTGTCAAGAGCGTTTTGAAAGAATTTCAATAAAAGTGATTAATTTCACTTTTATTGCGGAATATGTGTCGAGACATACCCTGTCTCAGGGACTACAGTAATAGTAGCTTGCCTATTATCTTCACCCGTAAGGGTTATAACCATATTTGTGGTTATCAAATAACCACGCCAATTATCATTTATTGCCCACGATGCACGGCGATAGGGTCTTCCTAAATTGTCAAATGTAATTCTCCTTGCAGTTACGGGAGAACCTTTAGCATCTGTTCCTCCAGTAATGACAATATTCTGAATCCCGTATTTACGGGTAAGATTAATAATTTTATTATCATCTACAGTATTGTTAAAAGTTCCATTTCCTAATGTATCTCCGGTTAATGGGTCAGTTGCTTCTTCAAGTGCCGTAGATTCACCATCATTAGAGCGATCAGAGAATACTTCATAAAACCACTCATTTTGCCCTCCATTATTAACATCATTCACTTGACGAATAAATAACGTCCACATTTCAGAATACCATTGCGGATTATTAGAATCAAAGCGGTCATCTACCATGGCTAAATGTTGTGTGTAGCGAATATGATTCGCCAGTTGCTCCGTTGCTTCGGCTAAAGGATCACGGTTAAAACTGGGCATTGCCAAAACGGATAAAATTCCAACTACAATAATGACAAAAATCAGTTCTATCATTGTAAAAGCAAAGCGTTTCATCATGAATACCTTATAAAACAAATTTCATCAAAAAACGATTATAACAAAAAAAAAGAAAGTTTAAGAAAAAAGGAGTCATTCCCGTACATACGGGAATGTGAAGAAAGATTAGATTTCGTCTGCGAGTTCTACATTGTAGAGAATATCGTCTGTCGGATGACGATACATTGGCATACCGAGACGTTTTTCATCCAAAATATGACCAATAAATCCGATTGAACGACCAACTACGAAAAATGCATTTAATGCGCCAGCTTCGATAAAGCCATCGATTTCATCTTCAGAGTATCCGAGTGCACGCCACATATCAACCATCAAGATACCAATAGTACCGTCAACGTTCAAGATAAGGTTATCTTTTTTAGATGTGGTCAATTTTTCGACTTCAAGAGCAAAATCAAGTAGCGGTGTAGCAGGGAAATGCTCAGCTGCATATTTTTTCAATCCTGATACACGAAGATCCGGATTACGAACCGATTTGATACGGTGACCGATACCGGAGATCGTTTTACCCTCTTTTTTCATGTAATCGATAAATTCAGCCGGAGACATGCCACGGTCATTCGCGTATTTGAAATAACGAGCCGCATCATCAATCGCACCGCCGAAACGTGGTCCGATAGTCAAAAGACCTGTTACGAGTGAGCTGATAACGTCTTTTCCTGCACGTGCAGTAACTTTTGCATTATGTGCACCCGAAACGGCAGGACCGTGATCGGCAACGGTTTTAATAACCGTCTCAAGATAATCGGTTGCCCATTTCGGATAACGTTTTTTGAACCAAAGGAGTGAAATAACATCACCGATACCGAAACCGGTTTCAGGAGTTGCCACTGAGCTGATCGGGTAGCCTGCGTAGGTTGCTTCATCACCACGGTCATCAGAGATCGTACAAATGAACTCTTTTTTACGACGTACTTTTGGAACTGAACGCAATTCAGGCTCAACGATTTCACCAATAGTACCCTCTGCACGAAGTTTTCCATAAACTTCTGCGATTGTGTGTGGAAGATCATTGAAGCTTGCAGGTACATAGATGCCTGCTGCTGCCATCGCTTCATTTTTAGACGCTGCTGTTTCTGCATCCGCATTTGCCGAAGCACCTGCGTGACCGAATTGGACACCTGAACTAAAATGTTTCGCGATCGTACCGATACACCATGCGATGATCGGTTTTTTGATCTTGCCGGCTTTTACCGCTTCGATGACTTTGTACTCTTCAGTCCCCCCTACTTCGCCGAGAAGAACCATGTATTTAACTTCAGGGTTGCTCTCCATACGAAGAAGGTTATCGATAAATACCGATCCAACAAATCGGTCTCCACCGATCGCAACACCCTCTGCAATACCATCTGCATTGATGCTAATGATGTTGGAAAGTTCGTTGAACAAACCGCCTGAACGAGTTACCAATCCGCATGAGCCTGCACGGTGCAATTTAGAGTTGATGATGTTTTCGATCGTTCCGCCAACGTTTGCGATTTTGAATCCACCCGGAGCGATACCGCCGACAGTCGCCGGTCCGATAACAACGACACCCGCATCACGAGCTGCTTGGTTCATTTTACGTGCAAGACGTTCTGGTATACCTTCAGCGGTAACCATGACGGTTTTGAACTGCCCTTTAAGAGTAATCGCTTCCATCGTAACATCGTACGCGGTACGGAAAGAACCGAAGTTTAAAAGAACATCTGCATTAGGAAATGCTGCTGCCGCTTCGGTAGTGTTGCGGAAAACCGGAACCATGATCTCATCGGGACCATAGAAAAATTTCTCGAATTTGTTTCCAGACGTTGGAGCAACGATTGCCGCAACCGAAGGTTTAGCACGGTTGATGACATAGTCATAATCCAACATACGCTGGATAGCGCTCGCGTTGTTGTTCCAAAAAATTGCTTGTGTATCTTTGGTAAATAAAGCACCCATCATTCTCTCCTTATTTTTCTAAAGCCATACGTACGATATCCGTTACGTGTGTTTCTGGCCCATAAACTTCGATATAGAGACCCAAACGGTCTGCCGCATCTTTAATATCTTTTAGACCTTTTTCATAGTTCGGTCCGCCACGGCGTACATAAATACGGGTATTATGTTCTTTCATACGATCCGCATAGGTCTCGAAGGATTGAATAATACCGGTAAAGGTTTTTGCAACGTCGGTAAAGTTTGCAATCGCACCCCCGATAATAAGGATTTTATCGCGCCCTTTTGGATCTTTGTGACGTGTCATCAAATCCAAAACTGTATCAGCATAAAATTTTGTTTCACCCGTAGTCGGTCCACCGGAGTATTCACCGTAGTTTGCAAGATCGGCAACATTGCCGGACAAATCGGCAATCGTATCGGCATATACAACCGATGCACCGCCACCTGCTACCATGGTCCAGATGCGACCCATAGGGTTAAGGATAGTGAGTTTCAATGAAGCACCCGATTTAGAGTCTGCTTCTGCAATCGCTTTTTCTTCAGGAGATTGATCTTCCATACCGAACGCCGTCGGGAACTCAGCACCGCACCATGATTCACCCATCATAAACCCTGCGGTGTCGTCGAGACGAGCAACCAAGTCAAGGATATGCATATCGTTACCGATCATAACAATCGGGTTGATTTCAAGGTAGGCAAAGTTCAAATCGCGGTAGAATTTGTAAAACTGCTCAGCAAAAGCGATAAAACGCTCTTTGTTCTCTGCAGGAATTCCTGCAGGAACATTTGCGCGGATTAAATGAGCGATGTTCGCATCATCCATAGTGATAGGAATTGTTACTTCGTTAACTTTCTCTTCCCAACCTTCTTCAACTTCCATACCGCCCTCAGCCGATAGATAAAGGACATCGTCTTCGCCTACTGTGGTTGCAGAAATATAATACTCTTGATCCTGGGAGTGCGGAGTGAACGGCTCAACAATAAAATGAGTCAATGTTCCATGTTGTCCGGAAAGAAGTGTCGTTTCGTGAGCGATTTTTTCGTCGATCCATTTAGCGGCTTCTTCAAGCGTGACGTCACCCGGTTTAGTAGTTTTAAACAATACAAGATCATTTTTACCGCGTTTACCGAAGAGCATATCCGGTTTAGCAACAAGAGCTTCTTGTTTCAACCATTCAAAACCGTGTTTTTGCGCACATGCACGCAATTCATCACCATTAGTTACCAATACTGATTTGAAACCGTAATGAAAACCACTGAAGTATTTTTCCCAATGTTTAGAGAAAATTGCTTTACCATCGTATTCACGAATCGCTCTTTGAGCCATTGCAACTCCTTCGAAAATCTATTTATCAGAAATTATATCATTTATAGGGAATTTGAATTACTTCTGAGAAGTTTTAACCAAAAGAAGATGCTTATTTGTTTATTTTGGTAACATATGTCTTATATACGGGAATATTTTTGTAACTTATTGTAACCTTTTTGCCTTCATGCGTTAACTTTTTCTCTAATCGATACGATTGGCATTGAGTGATTCCGTAAAAACGAAGTCGTAATTGAAGCTTTTCGTCTCCGGCATCAATACACTTAATATGATCTTGATGCAATACGGAAGAAAGCTCTTTTGCAACATGCATCGGATAAGAGAAATGATGCGTTGGCTTGCTGATAAAACGGTAAAACCATTGATTAAAGAAAACTGCCATTACGTTAAGTATCAATATTAGGAAAGCGCTGTAAAACAAGATTCGATATCGTATTCTGAATTCTCGGAGCCGGATTCGGTAGGTATATAAAAACGTTTGTGCGGCGAGAGGTAACGCCAATAATAAAAAGGGAGCAAAAGTTTGCACCTCGACTTTTTGACGGAATGAAAGTAACAGTGATATAAGAAATGCACTGCTTGCAATCATCCATATCAGATCCCATTCTTTCGCAAAAAAACGACGATATAAAACATAAAAAAGATACAAAAAGACAATAGGAGAAAAAATCGCTGCATATACCCCTAATGCATCCAAGAAGCGGCTCTCCGGTAATCCGCCCACATGAATACCGTATAAACGCAATGAAATAATAAGTAAAAGGATACCAAGACTGATAAAAAGATAATTTTTTCGATAGATTCCGTAAAGTGCCACTGCAAAAAATAAATAGGCAAATGCCGGATCGACGATCAGTAGGAATGGAAGTAACCCTAATGCATACTTATCAAAACGGAGATACGTATATGTGAATAAAAAGAGTGAAGCAATAACTAACCCGGCATTATCAACAATCAAAGCCGCACTGGTAACACCAGGAAGTAATACATAAATCAATATGATCCACAAACGGTCATTTTCACGTGTGACGTAATAACGGGATATCGCATACAGTAAAAAAACCGATACGAGATGAAGGAGGATCATCGGCAAACGTAATGCATAATCGTTATGGCCGAATAAATTTAATGAAAGATTGATAATAGAGCGCAAAAGAGAGGAATCACCATAAAGAATTTTGGCTTCATTATAGCTAATGGAGAGGCCCTTGATTTGCAATACGAGGATAAGAGTATTAATCCCCAATAATGCTAAAAAAAAAGCTTTTTCTCTCATAACTTCAGAAAGTTATCTAAAATCTCATGTCCGAATTCACTCATAATCGATTCGGGGTGAAACTGAACACCGTAAATCGGTTTATCTTTAATTTCCAATGCCATAATCTCATGGTCATCTTCACTGTAGGCTGTCGGAATAATCACGTCAGGAAGATTTTCCTGTTCCACGATCAAAGAGTGATATCGGGTTGCCGTAAACATTTCAGGAAGTTTGTGAAAAATCGGTGTGTCCCCCTGACGAATCATCTTGGACGTTTTACCGTGCATCATACGATTTGCCCTTACAACATGACCACCGAATACCTGTGCAATACTTTGATGCCCCAAACAGATGCCTAAAATAGGAACTTTATCAGCAAAATGACGAATGACTTCGAGTGTCACCCCAGCATCATCCGGCGTTGCAGGCCCCGGGGAGATGATGATTTTTTCAGGATGGAGCGCTTCGATCTCCTCTACCGTCATTTCATCATTACGGATGATCTTTAGATCTGCACCGAGTTCGAGACAATACTGCACAATGTTATAGGTAAAACTATCATAATTATCAATCATTAATATCATCGTATTTCCTTACCACGCTTTAATAACATTATACAAGCTATCACGTTCAATTGGATCAAATCCGCTGTTCTTAATCAACCCGACAAACTCTTGAAGATTTACACCGTGTGCACTTTTAGCCCCTGCAGCGGAGTTGATCGATTCTTTTTCGATTGTACCGTCGAGGTCATTCGCCCCAAATTCCTGCGCAACAAGCGCCAAATTGACCGTCGAAGTGACCCAATAGGCTTTTAAATTCGGAACATTATCCAATACGATACGGCTGATTGCCATCGTTTTAAGAATCTCATGCGCCGTAATAAACTCTTTGACATTCAAAAAGTTGTTTTCGCTTTGATAAACAAGGGGTATAAAACAGTTAAAGCCACCCGTAACATCCTGTAAATCCCGAATACGCATCATATGATCGATCCGGTGATGACGTTCTTCGACATGCCCGAAAAGCATCGTCACATTGGATTTCATCCCCCGTTCGTGCCATTTGCGATGAATTTCAAGCCACTGTTGTGAGTTGACTTTCCCTTTGCAGATGTAATCGCGTACTTTTTCATCGAAAATCTCCGCACCGCCGCCCGGCATTGAATCGACTCCGTTGGCTACCATCAAATCGAGAATCTCATCGTAACTTTTGCCATATTCTTCAGCAAGAAAATGGACTTCCGCCGCCGTAAGTGCTTTAATATGAAGCTGTGGATGACGTTCTTTGATTTTTCGAAAGACTTCAAGATACCATTCCAATCCCGTATCAGGGTTATGGGCAGAGACAATGTGCACTTCCGAGATACCGCGTGAGACGATGTCATCCGTAATCGCGACAATCTCCTCATGGCTCATGGTATAGGGATTGGGGTTTTTACGGCTGGCACTGTAGGCGCAAAATTTACAGACGTCTTTACAAATATTGGTCGGATTGATATGGCGATTTATATTGAAATAGGTTTGTTTACCATGCAACGCTTTTCGACGTTCATCAGCGAGTTCACCAAGGGTAAAGAGGTCTAAATCGTACAGAGCTGTTGCTTCGTCTATGGATAACCGTTCACGCCGTTTTACTTTTGCTATCAAATCCATTGTATAAATCTTTATTGCTTATTTTTGGGCGCATTATAGCAAAAGAAAAAATCGTATCCTTTAATTGAATCATCTTTTTTAAGATTACCAGTCAAACAAAATAGTACAGTTTTTATTCGATTTTTTGGCACAGTAAAGTGCTTTTTCTGCACGTGCGATTATTCCGTCAAAGGTATCAGCTTGCTGATGGATCGTAACACCGGCGCTGATGGTGACATGAACACTTTTGCCCAAATAAAGCAAGTTGCTAGTCTCAATCTTTGCACGAATTTTATCCGCAAGAGCAAAGGCCTGTGTTACATCGCATCTTGTTAGAACGACTGCAAACTCCTCTCCTCCGTAACGATACACTTTATCGGCATCACGAATCATGCTTTTGATCGTCTGCGCGATAAAATAGAGGACTTTATCTCCTGCCACATAACCGTGTTCATCATTAATAAATTTAAAGTTATCCACATCAAACATCATTAAAACCATTGAAATATTTTTGTTCTTCCCAGCTTCAATTACCGATCCCATGTCCTCTACAAACCCTTTTCGATTGCCAACCTTAGTAATAGGGTCAATTGTAAGAGATGAGAAAGCCTCATTCAGATCGGTAGTAAGCTCAATAATTTTGGATTGCGCTTTATCAAGTTCACCGGACATATCTTTATTTAAAGAATTCAAACTTTCGATAAAGGTGATATGTTCTTCCTCCGTACTTATAGGAGCATTATCAAGCTGTTCTTGCTGTTTTTTGGCTACAGATGCGATATCGGCATGAGATTCGACAAATGACATAACAGAGCGCTTGGCAATATCAAGATGCTTTGTTCCATCGTCCTTGGAAGTGATCATTATTTGATGTTCTGCATCTTCCTGCTCTTTGCGTAATTCGGCATCAGCCAATTGTAAAAAAAGTTCGTCAAAATATTTTTTATAGTGTGCCGGATAAGGGGAAATTTGCATAGAACGTAAAAGTCCCATCACCTGATCATGAATTGACATAACCTTTTGGTAGTTGTTTGTATTGTTCATCGTGATACACTCCTGCAAAAATATTATATCTTCTATTTATAAATCTATTTGAATGAATATAGCTCATTTTATCATCAATTATCTCTATAATAAAAAGAGCGTTTTGCGCTACAATTAAACCAAAAAGTAGTAAACATGAGTATTACCGAACAAATTGAAGACCTCATCGAACGTAAAGCAAGCGATTTCGAGATATCCAAACTTTTTAAATCCCATATAACCGATTATAAAAATTCGCTTTCAGAACTCTTCGAACGTAATCAGGGGAAAGATTTCCTTGTCATCCATACCAAAACCCTCGACTCGATCATCTCTCTTATGTACAAAACTGTTCTACGCCGGCTGTTTGGAAATTATTTACCGATGCGCAGTTCCATTCCGATCGCATTTATCTCGTTAGGGAGTTACGGACGCGAACAGTTATGTGTACACAGTGATATTGATCTGATGATAGTGTATGAGCAAAATGACGGGTATAACACTGCCGCCATCATTGAAAAATTTCTCTATTTGGCATGGGATGCAGGGCTGAAACTTGGGCATCGTGTTCATGAAGTAAATGATTTATTAAAAGCTTCCCGTGAAGATATCACCATTAAAACAGCGATGATGGAATCACGGCTGATCATCGGTTCTTCTTTTACCTGGAGTTCGACCCAAAACCGGCTCAATACGATTCGCCATGATAACCCTAAATCCTTTATTCTCGCGAAAATAGAAGAAGCGGAACTTCGTCGCAAAAAATTCCCCTCCTCAATGCAGCCGCAAATTAAAGAAGGTGTGGGAGGGCTGCGCGATTCACAACTGCTCTACTGGATTGCCAAAACGCTGTACGGGGTCAACAGCCTCAAAGAACTCACAGGAATTTTATTCAGTGAAGAGCAGTACCGTGAATACCGTATCGCACTCGAATTACTCTTTCGTGTTCGCAGCGCTTTGCATCTGCTCAGCGGTAAACAGCAAGATCAACTTGTTCTTGACTACATGCCGCGCATTGCTCAGATGCTTGGTTTTAGCGATGAGCGGAGGCTGGTCACCAGATTGCTCGAAGCACAATGGCGGATCAATAACTTTACCCAAATCTATGTCAAGAAGATGGCTCGTGTTCACCTGCATGATGCTTCCACTACTTCAAAGCTCCGTAGCGGACGTATTCAAAAAGGATTTTATGCGGTAGATGGAGTTTTATATGCTTCGTATCATACCGCTACACCTGCTATCGATGTGCTGTTGGAAATGCTGGTAAGTTTGGAAGATCGCGAATGGATATTTGACTCAAGTGTCTTGTTTCACTTTACCTATATTTCTATCAAACACCCATTAAAAGTAAAAACATACACCCTGATGCGTAAGCTATTCGAACGCAATCATTTTTATGTTATTTCAAAACTCTTTTACGATGCAGGCATTTTGCATCAGCTCATCGGAGCGTTTAAAAAGGTACTCCATCTCCCTCAGTTTGACGGTTATCACCACTACCCAGTCGACCTGCACTCCATTAAATGTATCGAAGCGCTCGAAAAAATTAATGATCCCCATGTCGAAGCACTCTATAAACCGCTCAGTACAGGAGACAAACTCCTCCTTAAAGCGGCTATACTCCTCCATGATACCGGCAAAGGACGGAAACAAGACCACAGCGAAGTGGGTACAAAACTCATACTCCCCTTCCTCAAAAACCTTAAACTCCCTGCCGGGCAGTTCGAACGCGGAGCGTTACTGGTACGACATCATATTTTGATGAGCAATGTCGCGTATCGTGAAAATCTCTACCATGAAAAAACCCTCTATCAGTTTATGTCTAAAATCAAAACACCTGAAAATCTCACCCTTCTTTATATCCTTACCTACGCCGATATCAATGGGGTAGGTCCTGGAACCTATACGAGCTTCGGTGCCAATTTACTCCACGAACTCTACGAAGCTTCCCTTGAAATCGCTTCCCAAAACGATCGAATTACCGATGCCATTAAACGGGAAAACAAAGAGAAAAAACTCACCAACGATCCTGAATTTATCCAACTCAGTAAAATCGAACAGAAAAAGGTTCTCTCCATCGAATCGAGTCTCTTTTTCTTTAAACATACTCCCAATGAAATCTTGAGTATCTCCAAAAAGGCATTTCAGTGCCAAACTTTCACCTATCAGTTGAATATTGACAACGGTTTGATAATCCATATTTTTCGAAAAATACCTTTGAATCTGGGATATCTTTTGGGCAAACTCAGTTATTTGGATGTTGCATCAATGGATATTTTTACCCTTTTTGACGGGATAAAATACTTCAAAATCGAATTTTTACAACGGCCTAAAGAGGGTACGATGGAACAAATCGAGATGATTGTCGAGGAGGCATTTGATATGTCTAAAAAAATCGATCTCCCCAAACCGATCATCAAACCTAGCGAGATCACCATCGATTGCGACCACTCTATTCATTACGCGCAACTCAATCTCACTACGACCAACCAAAGGGGACTACTCGCCTATTTCGTCCAATGTTTCGATGAAGCGCAAATCAATATCGCCACCGCGAAAATTCACACCAATAAAAATATGGCTCGTGACCACTTCTTAATTGAAAAGCAACATAAAATGTGCGATAATGCGCGCGAAATTATTAATAAATTAGTAGAGGTGTAATCATGTGCGGTATTGTTGGGTATATCGGAGTCAAGCCAGTTAAACAAATATTGATAGACGGGCTTCGCGAGCTTGAATACCGAGGATATGATTCTGCAGGAATCGCCGTATTGCAAGAGGGTCATTTTTCCCTTTTTAAAGCCGTTGGTAAACTTGTCAACCTTGAAGAAAAAGCTCAAAATTATGAAAGTACCGGCTTCTCCGTCGGTATCGGACATACCCGCTGGGCAACACATGGCAAACCGACGGAACTTAACGCCCATCCCCATTTAGGACAAAATTCTTATGTTGTTCATAACGGTATTATCGAAAATTACCAAGAGCTTAAAGCAATGCTCACCTCGCAAGGGGTACAGTTTCTAAGCCAAACCGATACCGAAGTGATTGTCCATCTATTTGAGCACCAGCTCAAAACAGCTCCAACACCGTTTGATGCTTTCAAGCAGACCCTCGCACAACTTCACGGTGCCTATGCAATCTTGCTCGTTAATGCGGATGCAGAAGGGACAATTTTCTTCGCTAAACACGGTTCTCCGATGATTATCGGACGTAACCGTGAGAATGAAACATTCTTCGGTTCCTCAGATGCCGCCTTGATCGGAAAATGCCATGAGGTGATCTATCTCGAAGACGGCCATTATGGGTATGCCTCAGCGGATGGCATTTTACTCTTTGATGAACAAAACCGTGAGGTGGCATTGCGCTTTACTCCTCTTTCCGAAAATAAACTTTCTGCTCAAAAAGAGGGATATCGCTTTTTTATGGAAAAAGAGATTTATGAGCAAAGTACGGTTTTATCCGATACCCTCATGGGACGCTTACGGGACGATAGTCTCTATTTTGAAGAGCTGGATAGTCATTTATTTGAGGGAATTAACGAGATAAAACTCTGTGCCTGCGGAACCAGTTATCATGCAGCTTTAGTAGCGAGCTATTTACTCGAACGACACGCTAAAATCAAAACTTCCGTCGAAATAGCCAGTGAATTCCGTTATCGAGAACCGCTGTTGACTCCCGATACCCTTTTTGTCGTTATCAGCCAAAGCGGTGAAACTGCTGACACACTGGAAAGTCTCAAAATGGCAAAACGCAACGGCCTGAAAACAATGGTTATCTGTAACGTCGATAACTCATCCATGGTTCGTCTCGCCGATGCAAGTATCCTAACCCGAGCCGGTATTGAAAAAGGAGTTGCATCAACCAAAGCATTCGCTACTCAAGTGTGTGTCCTGTGGATGCTCAGCCTCTATTTATCCGGGGAACGAAAAACTCTCAGCACTACTGAAATCCAGCATCAAATTACATTGCTTCGTGCCGTCCCTGCCACTGTCCGTGTCGACAATGCCATACATGAGCAACTTCGTCGCCTCTCAAAACGTTATCTTCACGGTCACGGCTTCTTTTTCATCGGCCGTGACGTGTTCTTTCCCCTTGCTCTTGAGGGGGCATTAAAACTCAAAGAGATAAGCTATATGCATGCCGAAGGCTATCCTAGCGGAGAAATGAAGCACGGGCCTATCGCTCTAGCCGATCCTGAACTCTTTACCATTGCTTTACTCCCACAGCATATGCTTTACGATAAGACAAAAAGCAATATCGAAGAGCTCAGTGCACGTGATTCAACAATCTGCTCCATCAGCCCTCTTGATTTTGACAAAGCAGATGATCATATCCGTACCAAGCATACGGACGATTATATGCTTGAATTCTTCGAAATGATGGTTGTTCTGCAACTCCTCTCCATGGAAATCGCAATCCGCTTAGGGAACGATGTCGATATGCCGCGCAACCTCGCGAAAAGTGTTACTGTCGAATAATTCCACCCTTCCTAAATGCCTTTCATAAGGCATTTTTTTTACTTTCATATATATTTAAAAATTATTTAGCTATTCTCATTAATTAAATCTTCCCCGTCCATTTTTTATAAGGCATAAACCCATGAATACCAACCGTAAGATTTTATTTATTGTCGCATTGATGCTAATCGGCCTTGCCGTCGCTACAATCACCAACGTTGCTCTGAACTTTCGTGATTACGGCTACAACAATGCGATTGAAAAATCAAAGATGACCGCTGAAATCGTCCGGGATGGATTAACCGCACACATGGTGAACGGTATTATGGACAAGCGAGAGTTTTTTCTCTCCAACATTGCCAATATCAAAGATGTGCAGAAATTATGGATTGTACGCTCACAGAATGTTGTCGCCCAACACGGGGAAGGGCTTGAAAATGAGCATCCCAGAGATGCTATCGATCAAAGAGTACTCAAAGAGGGAATTGTTATTCGCCAAATCAATGAAGATGCTCAAAACGCTGTTTTACGTGTGACCATCCCTTACATCGCTACCGCCTACGGCAACCCCAATTGTCTCACCTGTCATAACGCTAAAGAGGGGGATGTGTTAGGTGCCATCAGTATGGAATTTAATATCAACGATATTCGCCAAACCGGCGCCATGACGATTGCCAAAATTTTTGCTATTAACGTTATTTTTATTTTTATTGCCCTTTGGGTAACAAACCATTATTTCAAACCCTATATGCAGCTATTTGCTAATTTGCAAAATGGAATTAAACGAGCCCGTACCGGAGATTTCAGCTTCCGTTTCACTACTACACTCAAAGATGCAGGAAGCGAAGTTGCAGAGCAAATGAATACCCTCTTTCAAAAAATGGAAGATACGTTCGGCGGTATCAAACATAATCTCAATACATTTGCATCTCGTTCCAATATCTCTTGCAGTGATCCGCTCAGTACTGCAGGAATAATCATACAAGAGCTCTCTGATGTCTATAAGTTCAAAAAAACGATCGAGCTTGACAGTACCAAAGACGCTATATATGAGCGGTTTGTCTATGTTTTAAAAGAAAAATTCCATTTTGCCCATTTTGCCCTCTATGAAGTGGATAAAAATACAAAAGAGCGAAAATTGATTCATATTACGGAGGGCAAAACCTTTTGTCTTCCAATCGCGGATAAGGATGCCATAGAATGCAGAGCCTACCGCACCGCTAGTGACGTTTATTCAACTGATTTTCCTAATCTTTGTGCTAACTGCGCACAAGATAAAGAATACTCATGTATTCCATTTAATATTAATGATGATTTAGCCCTCGTTCTCTCTTTCTCAGCAAAAACTGTAATAGAAATTGAGACGATGAATCTCTCATTACCAAGTATCAAAAACTATTTTGAAGCAGCAAAAGCCGTTATTGAGAGCCGAACGCTTATGGATAAACTGCGCGATTCTTCACTCCGAGACGGTGCGACCCGTCTTTATAACCGTCGCTTTTTGGAAGAGTTTATTGATAAAAGTTCAGAGCAAGCGCTTCGCTCAAACATCTCCTATGCTATTTTAATGATCGATATCGACTATTTTAAAATGATTAATGATACTTACGGACATGATTCAGGGGATATTGTTATAAAAAGCTTGGCTGAAATTCTCCAGGAGAGTATCCGCAAAGCCGATCTTGCTATCCGTTACGGAGGGGAAGAATTCTTGATTCTTTTATACAACACAACACCTGAAGGTGCCGTTCAAGTTGCCGAAAAAATTCGTACACGCTTTAATGGGAAAAAATACCATTTTGGCAACGATACGGTTGAAAAAACACTTAGTATCGGAGTGGCCCATTTCCCATCACAAGCAGATTCAATCTGGAAAGTAATTAAATATGCCGATCTTGCGCTGTATGAAGGAAAAAATACAGGACGCAACCGCGTTATCGAATTTGAATCACGGATGCATAGCGGAAATGAATTCTAATTTTTCCTGCTAAATCAACATCGTTTCGACATCATAAAGGAGGGAACAATTTCCCCCATGGTGTTTTGCCTCTAACAATGCTCGCTTCGCGAGCTCAATCCCTTCCATCATATCAGACGTTTGTTCAGGAAAAAGTGAGATTCCGATACTCACCGTTTTTAGAATCGCATAGGTATTAATACGGATTTTCTTTTTGAATGAACTACGAATCGCCTCAGCAACTTCATTAACGTGATCAGCTTCATAATCGTATAAAATAACCGTAAATGTATCCCCGCCGTAACGGATAAGAATATCTCCTAGTTGGATACATTCTTGTATATTACGTGCCATAGCTTTGATCACTTCATTTGCGATTTGACTGTCATAGGAATGATTGATCGCATTAAATTGATCCATATCGACCATCAATATACCATAGGGAATGATTGTACGGTTAGCTTGTGCATTAATCAATTTAGTCAGTTCTTCAAGATAAGTACGATTGTAAAGCTGTGTCAGCGAATCTATCCGGACTGTTTGCTGTAACTTCTTATTGATAATTTGAACTCTTGAAGCATTAATGTAATTACCCAATTGCTCAAGTGCCAAGCGTATTTTCCCAATGTCACGGACATCATACGTTACCAAAGAAATGACGATATCAAGTTCATCCACAATAGGATAATTTCGACATATATAATAGGCAGAGGGATCGATCATTTTCGGACATGCGACTTCACATTGAGTCGAATCAACCATTCCGGTCGTCCGATCGCAACGACATCCGCTTAAGGCATCACAAAGCAGCGTTTTCTCGCTATGAACGACATGCGTTGTCTTATCCAGTGGATTGAGTTCTAAAATATTAAAATTACCAAGACTCCACCGTGTGCGTAATAAGGCAATGATACGACCGTAAATTTCTTCGAGATTTTGATCTTTTTCGATTTCCTTGCGAAAACGCTCCACTTCATAGAGTTGATGGACACCCATTTGGAGGGTAAAGAGCGGATCAGCATTCGGTTTATCCAAATGGATCAATGAACCCATTTTTTTACCGCTTTCAGTGAGTGTTGTATGAAGTTTTTCCATCAAAGCATTTGCCCACATTGCCGTGTGGTATCCATCAACACTCTCAGTCTGTTTAAGCCGATACGAATAGTCTCCCCCTTCAGCCTTTTCCATCATCACCGAAAAATCATCGAGGGTCTCTTTATAAGAGACAATAAAACGACGAACTGTTTTAAATAAATAGTACATCAACCCCATCACCACTACCATTGCCATAAAGATGGAAATGAGTCCGGTAACTTTGAGATCATTGATTTGCATCTCAAGGGAAACCACCCCTAAGACATCCCCTGCTTTCGCATCATGACAACTTAAACAATCCATTTTCCCTTTCCCTGTTGCAACATAGGGAATAGAAAGACGATAGAGAGTATCCGAGAACAACGTTCCGGAAACATCTGATATACTTTTTCCTTCGCGTAATACTGCACGATCGATATTATCATGCGCATCCTGAGGATGGATTCCGTTGCCGTATTGATGATTTAATCGTTCAGATCGAACGATCCATGTACTCTTGACCCCATCGATAGTATCTATTTGTTTAAGGAATTCGTTTTGATAATCACTGCTTCCGGTAATCATATGAGATGTCAAGGATTCTCTTATGATATTTCCCGCTAAATTAGCTCTACTCTCAGCGGATTGAAGGATCATGTAACGGAAAATCAATGCTAATGCCGTGATAAAAAAGACGGCTAACGCGATCATCTTGATAACAAAAGTAAAAAATGTTTTCTCTTTTTTCATTATTCCTGACTTATAACACAAATGGGTCGATTATACTGAAAAAAAGATTAGAGGACTAACAGGAGAGGTTCCCCCTAAGTCGGGGGAATACTAGAAAATTGCTTAGTGACAGCCGCAACCGGTGCCGCAGCTTCCTGAACTTGCAGGAGCCTCTTGTTTTGGTGCAGCAGCGGTTGAACATGCCGATACACCTGGAGGTGTATTGGGTTGAATTGCTTGATTATCAACCCCGCCCTCTTCATTAATTTTCTCGATGGTCACCCAGAGATCTTCAGCCGCTTTCATATACCGTTTTGCCGTTTCTGAAGTCGGCGCGTAATAGGTGACCGGTTTTCCTTCATCTCCACCGGTACGGATAGAAGGTTCAATCGGAATTTCGGCAAGAATGCAGGTTTCAAACTGATCCGCCATCGCTTTGGATGTTCCTTTACCGAAAATATCGTATTCGACACCGGTATCCGGAGCGATGAAGCCGCTCATATTTTCAATAACACCTGCGATAGGGATATGAAGTTTTTTGAACATATCCAAACTACGACGAGAATCATCGAGTGATACCATTTGCGGAGTAGTAACGGT
Organism: Sulfuricurvum sp.; assembly: GCF_028713855.1. Lineage (GTDB taxonomy): Bacteria > Campylobacterota > Campylobacteria > Campylobacterales > Sulfurimonadaceae > Sulfuricurvum. The sequence goes on along the minus strand of NZ_JAQTNN010000005.1, from coordinate 158,379 downwards.
AACCCCAACGGTTACCGGAACACTTTGCGCCAACGTAAGTTGTGCATCACCAGTACCCGGAGGCATATCAATGACGAGACAATCCAAATCGGACCACATAATGTCACGCAAGAACTGCTCGATCGCTTTCATGATCATCGCACCGCGCCAGATAAGGGACTGCCCCTCTTCCATCAATGAGCCCATGGACATTACTTCAATACCATAGGCTTTAATCGGAAGCACTTTATTACCGACGACTTCAGGTTTGATTCCATCAACACCCATCATACGCGGAATATTTGGACCATAAATATCCGCATCCAAAAGACCGACTTTTTTCCCTTGCATTGCTAGCGCTATCGCAAGATTCACCGAAGTCGTCGACTTACCGACTCCCCCTTTGCCTGAGCTCACCATGATGAAATTTTTCACTTGAGGGGCAATATTTTTCCCCTTCGATGAACTCTCACGCGGCATTTTAGGTGCTTGAATATTGATGACAACGTCAGATGCACCGGCACGTTTTAACTCATCCGTTGCTTCTGTTGTAATTTGGTGAGCTACTTCAGGAGCACTTGAAGTAATATCAACTGTCACATGAACATTATTACCCTCAATTTTAATCTCTTTAATAAATCCAAACGTTACGATATCTTTCGTAAATCCCGGATAAGTAACTTTGGATAACGCTGATTTTACAATTTCTTCTGTCATATTTTTTCCTTTTTATTTATTTTTCCGTTCGTGGTAAGCCTGTCGAACCATGAACTTATCACCCTTCGACAGGCTCAGGGCGAACGGGATTAGCTTGCGTTTTGTGTTTTTGCTTCTTCAGCAATCCATGCAAGAGACTCAGGATTATCCATAATCTGCTGTGTAATTTTGTACGAACAAAACTTCGGTCCGCACATGGAGCAGAATTCCGCTTCTTTGAATACATCCTGAGGCAACGTTTCATCGTGATATTCACGCGCTCGTTCTGGATCAAGTGCCAACTCGAACTGGCGATTCCAATCAAACGCATAGCGTGCATCGCTCATTGCATCATCGATATCACGTGCGCCCTTACGACCACGAGCGATATCTGCAGCATGTGCTGCGATTTTATAGGCAATGATCCCAGCACGCACGTCTTCGGCATTCGGAAGACCTAAATGCTCTTTCGGAGTGACGTAACAGAGCATTGAAGCTCCATGCCATCCGCCGACCGCTGCACCAATCGCCGAGCTGATATGATCGTATCCCGCCGCGATATCGGTAACGAGCGGACCGAGGATATAAAACGGTGCTTCATGACAATATTCGCGCTGAATCTTCATATTACGCTCGATTTGATTGAGAGGAACGTGTCCCGGCCCCTCGATCATCACCTGAACATTTTTCTCCCACGCACGCAGTGTCAATTCACCGAGCACTTTTAGCTCCCCGAGTTGTGCTTCATCGGACGCATCCGCCAAACATCCCGGGCGAAGTGAATCTCCGAGAGAAAGAGAGACATCGTAACGAGCACAAATATCCAATATTTCATCATACGCCGTGTAAAACGGATTTTCACGATGGTAATGCATCATCCATGCCGCCATTAGCGATCCGCCTCGGCTGACGATTCCCATTTTACGTTTTGCCACTTTCGGCATGGTTGCGAGCAAAAAGCCCGCATGGATCGTGAAATAACTCACCCCTTGCTGTGCTTGACGCTCCAATACCTCTAGCATAACCTCAATACTTAAATCTTCGATTTTATTATTCACATCATGCAAAATTTGATAGATAGGAACGGTTCCGATCGGGATTTTAGAGTTGGCGATTACCGCACGGCGGATCTCATCCAAATCTCCACCCGTAGAGAGGTCCATGGCTGTATCGGCTTTATAGTGTTGAGAGACTTGAATCTTTTCAATCTCCCCTTGAACATCCGATGCTATCGCGGACGAACCGATATTGGCATTTATTTTACAGCGTGCGGCGATCCCAATCGCCATTGGCTCTAAATTTTTATGATTGACATTCGCAGGGATTATTAGGCGCCCGCGCGCTACTTCAGAACGAACCAATTCAGGATCGAGCTCCTCTACTTTGGCAACGTATGCCATCTCTTCTGTAATAATGCCTTGCTTAGCATAATACATCTGAGTTCGGACGGTATCGTTTTGTCTCTCAGCGACCCATTCAGTTCTCATAGTGTTTGCTCCTTAAATTCCGAAAGCTATTTGGACTTATAAATAAGACCCCCTAAAAGGGTGGTATCTCTTTTAATGTAGATTAAAAATTTCAAGAGGATTTAGGAAAACAGACCCTCTTTCCCCTTGTTATATTCTATAATTTATCGAAAACAAGATAAAAAAAAGCTTTTTGAGTGTATAATTTCGTAACAGTTTTCAAAATAGGATACATTTTGTCTGATTTGACCCTAGTTTTGCTTGCCGCAGGTAACTCAGAGCGTTTTAAAGTACCGGTAAAAAAACAATGGCTTCGTATCGGGCATGATCCGCTATGGCTTTATGTTACTAACCGTATCAAAGCTTCTCTTCCAAATGCCAACATTATTCTCTCTGGCCATGCAAATGAAATCCCTTTTATGACCTCTATGTGCGATTACACAGTCGTCGCAGGCGGAAAGACGCGTCAACAATCACTCAAAAATGCCCTCAAAGAGGTTAAGACACCTTATGTAATGGTCACTGATATTGCCAGAGCCTGTATCGATCCTGATCTCATTTTCCGACTCATTGCCGCTAAAGATTCAGCTGATACTATTGTACCTGCTCTCGACATTCATGATACGGTTGTCTATGATACTGTCACTATCGAACGAAACCTTGTAAAACGGATACAAACTCCGCAGCTTTCCCGTACTGAAATACTGCGCCGTGCATTAGAAACTGACACTGAATACACCGATGAGAGCAGTGCTGTTGTCGCTATCGGAGGAACACGTCATTTCATCCTCGGAGATGAACGTGCTGCCAAAATAACCCATGCATCCGATATTACCGCGTTAGAGTGTTTAAGCGCACCATCCAATATCGTTTTTACCGGAAACGGTTTTGATGTACATCCTTTTGAAGAGGGTAAACCTATGGTCTTAGGTGGCGTTGAAATCGAAAGCACTTTCGGCTTTAAAGCTCATAGTGACGGTGATGTCGCGATTCATGCCCTTATCGATGCGCTTTTGGGTGCCGCATGTTTGGGAGATATTGGAATGCTTTTCCCGGATACGGATAACAGCTATAAAAACATTGATTCCAAAGAGCTCTTACGCCTATGCGTACTAAAACTTCACCAATTCGGCTTTGTCATTACCCATGCCGACATAACGGTCATCGCTCAGGCTCCTAAAATTGCTCCTTATAAAGATCACATGCGATGCACGCTCGCTTCACTGCTTCACATCCCGACTGCACGTGTGAATGTCAAAGCAACGACCACCGAGCATTTGGGATTTATCGGTCGGCGCGAAGGGGTTGGAGTAATCGCAACTGCATCAGTACACTATTTTGATTGGAAAAACGGATGAACATACTCATTATCGAAAACGAGATCTATCTCGCACAAAGTATCGCTTCTAAACTCAGCGATCTAAGCCATAACTGCGATATCTCCAGCTCTACTAAAGAGGGGCTGCGCGGAGTCCCTTACGACGTTGTCCTCCTCTCGACGAATATCAGCGGCCAAGACATCTACCCTGTAATCGAAGCGTATAAAAATGCTGTCGTCATTTTGATGGTAAGCTATATCAGTAACGACACCGTCTCAAAACCTCTTGCTGCCGGAGCCAAAGATTATATTCTCAAACCGTTTATGATTGAAGAGCTGATTCGTAAAATCCAACATTTCCAAAACCATGAGCGTCTCCGCCGACAAAATCAAACCTATGAGCGCTATCTCGCCCACACCTTTAATTCCATCAATGTCGATGAAGATTTGGACAAAACAGAATTACCGCTTTTTATTTGCAGCGGATACCAAAAATACGCCGATGCTTTTGCATTCCGTTATGCCGCCCATCGGGATAAAACACTTCATTTTATCTCATTAGCTTCCGCCAAAGCATTTAGCGATATTGCGGCCTTAGGTGACGATGCAATTCTCTATATTACTGATTTTCAAAATCTCAAAAAAAGTGAACATAAAGCATTTTACGAACTCGTTGCAAAAAAAGCATGTATTATCGCAAGTACTGATCCTGTCGATTCACCTCCCTTTAGAGTTATCGAAATTGAAAGTGACAATAATCTTTTTGACCAAGGGGAAATTCTGCCGATCGAAGAGTATGTTAAATATATTATGATCCATTTTCAGAACCGTTTCCCGGATACGGAACTCTCAAAAAAACTCGGTATTTCACGCAAAAGCTTATGGGAAAAGAGAAAGAAATATGGCATCGTCAAGAAAAAATAGAACCCTTTTTATCGACCAAGAGGCTGTCTCCGCCCTAATCTTACTCAAATCAGGAATGCTGAGCCCTGTCATCCGCCTGATGAATGAGGCCCAAAGCAAAGAGGTATTAGCGACTGGAATGTTTCAAGATAAAACTTTCCCCTTCCCCCTAATTCTCTCACCCAGCGGAAAAGTGAATGAAACTATCCTGACATCGGCGAAAAAAGGAGAAGTTCTCGATCTGATTTGCGATAATACCCTTGTCGGTGAACTGTGTGTGGATGAAGTCTATCCTATCGATCCCCGTGAACGCTTACGACAAATTTACGGCACCGAAGATCTCTCCCATCCTGGGGTAAATGCAACCCATAAACGACTCGGAAAATACGCTATTTGCGGTGAATATTCAATTGATCTAACACCAGTTAGATCGATTCAAGCCATGATTGCCCAAGCTAAAGAACAAACGGGGGCCAAACACACGACCGCTTTGTTTATGGCCGCGAATCCCCTTCACCGAGCACATGAGCGTTTTATCCGACAAAGTTTGGAACGGACCGATATTATCGTTATTTTCTTGCTAAAACCGTATAACAGTGCTGACTTACAATACGAACTCCGATACCAAACACTCCAATATTTCGTTGAAAACTACCTCCCACGCAATCGTGTCGTAATCGTTCCATTGGAAAGCAGCTATATTTTTGCCGGAAGCAATGAAGTCATCCTTGATGCAATCGTTGCCAAAAACTACGGATGTGATCGATTAATGATTGGTCAAAATCATGCCGGAATTGGAATGTATTATGATCAGAATGCCAATAAATCGGTTATTGATCGATTGGTAGGCATTGACATCGACGTGGGCATTTCCAGTGAATACGTCTATTGTAATCAATGTAAAACCTTAGTAAGTGTCCAAACCTGCCCACACGGGCACCATCACCATATCTCTTATCATGCTGAATCAATCTTAGAACTGATGCAACAAGGCCTTCTCCCTCCTGCCGTATTGGTACGTAAAGAGATATCTTCCATGATCGTCGCATCACTCTTTCCAAATCGATTTAAAAATTTGGCCAAACTTTATTACGATATTATGCCCGTTAACGGTCTTCTCGAAGAGCACAGTGAAAAAGATTTTTACGTTGAACTGATGCGTCTATACCAGACAACTTCTTTAACATAAGGCAAACAATGAATTGGTTTTTTATCACCGTAGGATACAGCGGTCTTTTCCCAAAAGCTCCCGGAACGATGGGGACGATTGCCTCTCTTCCTCTGGGAATAGCAATACTTCTTTATTTCGGCCCGCAAACCCTTTTTTTAGCAACAATCTTAATCACCCTTATTGCGATTAAAGCCATTGATAAACATGAACGCACATCAAATGAGCATGATGACAGCCGAATTGTTATTGATGAACTGGTTGGAATGTGGTTCGCCCTCTCCATCGCTCCCGGGATCGGCTTTGATACTACCGCCCTTTTGCAATGGAACAACGGGATAGCCATACAAATTGTCCTCAGCTTTCTTTTATTCCGATTTTTCGATATCAGAAAACCCTCTATTATCGGACGGATTGATCGGGAAACTAAAGGGGGTCTTGGGGTAATGGGAGATGATATCATCGCCGGATTTGCCGCAGGTATTGCTTCGGCTATGATTTGGCAGGGTGTTCTTAAATCAGGTCTTTTAGGCTAAGCTTTTTGAAGAGAGCAAAATCTCTCTTCTTAGATCATCATCGGCTCATCCGTCGGTTCAATTTCTTCAAAATCTTCAATAATTTGATCAAAGATTTTTTGTGTCATTTTTATCTTTGAAATATTCTCATCAAAGAATGGTTTCGATGCAGGAAACGCTTCTGAAAGCTCTTGATAGATCAGTATACGTCCACCGAAATGGCGTTTGAACTCATCGAATGCACCCTGCAAATAAGCTTTAGTCGTCGTATGACGAAAAAGTGCTTTAATCATTTTTTTCCGCTCTTTGATCGGAATCGATTCATCAATCGCTTCAGCTACCCGTTTAATATCCAAACGCGACAAATAGGCACCGCAATGATACGGTGCTAATAATTTGTCGGAAAGCTCATCTACAAACCCAGGAACCGGTTCTTCTTCCTCATTTTCAGTATTCGTTTCACAGCTTCCCGTATCACATTTAGTCCGCACAAATTCGTCAAATTCAGCTCGTAAATTACTGAAATCATTTTCTTTCATTTTCTTTCTCCTCGTATTAAATCATAAAAATAGTGACACAACGATCTCAGTGCAATATCGTCTTTAAAATCTTCACTCTCAGCATACGTATCCAATGCCTTAGGCATTATCAAATCTCCCAAAAGAGAACCATTGTCAATCCGGATAAAATCGACCAACCCTGCTTCATTTGCTTCACTTGAAAGGGTATCCATCAACGAAAGTACCTCTTCTTGATACTCCGATCCTATTACGGCACCATTTAACTTTGAATGGCGCATTTGTGAAATGGTAAATACAACATCGTCCGGTCGAATGTTCATTGGAATCACCATCGCATTGGTTCCGTTCTCTTTAAATAGTTTGTTCACCATTGACGAGAAGCGATTGCTGTGTGCCACTTCGGCAATAAATCCAAAAAGTTTGCTCTCTGCCGTAATCGAATTATCGTTGTTCATCATCTATTCAATCCCCATAATTCCAATGCTTCTTCTTCTTCCAAACGACAGCGGCGGCAAATTTTGTCACCGGATACCGAACTAAACGTTGCGTCACACTCATCGCATCGACGCACAGAATAGGTGATCATATTTTGAACCTTCGGTTCGTACCACTCTTTGAGATTGTACGATGTGGATAGCGTAATCGCATCACTCTCACATACATCATGACATAGATGGCACTTGACACATAAAAATGGATCAAAATCAATCTTTGAGTTACGCATATCAGAGGTCAATGCACCTGTAGGACAAACACGGTAACACATCTCACACGCGGTGCATTTCGTCTCATCCATGAGTTTTTGAGAGGTAAAAGTGATCCGTTCCCCATCAACAACATGATAGATTGAAGGCTTATCAAGGCGTTTAAGTGCTGTAAAAAACACCTTTCGACGATCGGTTATTTTTTTCATTCGCATATCTTTGATATGAGAGGTATCAATCGAATGGGAGATAAATTCATCCGTGCTTAATTGCACTTCTCTCTCAAAATTTGCTTTGTACGAACCGATCTTTTTAAGATGAAACGTTTTGAAAAAATCGCGACGATCTTTTTCATCCGCTTTTTCATTTTCAGAATATTTCTCTTCGACGAACTCGACAAAATATTCCGATTCAATTGCTTCGAGAGCGTAATTAACATTTTCTACTCTCATCCGCAGATCACTCATTACCGCTTCACCAATAGAACATTCACCACAATGACCGATATCCAAGGTAAGCCCTTTTTTCATTCCGCACAAAGCAATCAAGTGTTCACTCCCAAGAGCGGCGATACACGGTACGTTCTTCTGACACGACACAAGCGACGATTCATCACTCACGAAATTAAAGAAAAAATCGGTCGGATTAAAATCATCCAGTCCCAATGCTTCGGTAGGACACGATGCAACACATCCCGCACATCCGACACATGACGCTTGATTTATCGAGGGAAGGCGATCGACAATAGCGATAGCGTTTGTTGGACAGACCTCTGCACATAGCATACATACTGAGTTTACGCTCAGAGCACGAACACATTTCGCAGGTGATAAGTTCAACAAGCCCATAACTCTTTAGACCTCTACACTTAAGGTTTCATTATCACTAAGGATAAATTCCAACGCCGTCTCTGCCGCATCGTAATAAAGCGGTGTTCGTGCTTCATATTTCAGATTAATGAGATACATCGGTGCCCATTTTAGTAAATGGGTATTGAGAAAATGGTGCTGTACTTTTTTGAGTTCAGTTACCGCTTCCCTATCATTTTCATTTAATGCTTTTTTCTGCGCTTCGCATAAATGGTGCATAAATTCGAGTTCAATACCGATGTGATCTGCTGATACGACACGTGCTACTTCATAATCGACCAAAAAGTCGTATGCGCTATAGATATCCGTAACGGGGTTCGCACCTCCCGTCTCGATCATTTGGTCGCTTCGTGTATAAAATGTCTCATACGGCACTAAATGCAAGATCGAAAGATTGGTAAAATCGGGATTTAAATACTCTTCGAGTATCTCTTTATTTGGGAGATTTTTACGTTGTTCCCATGCTTCCCAATGAGGGAAAAATTCTAAAACGGTCGGATCGTTTTTGAGTGTTTCTAAAATTTCATCATCCAGTTCTTGAAGTAATATTCGAGAAAGCAATGCATATATATTGCTTCGAGCAATGATCTCATCCATAACGGTTAGGCCTTTAAAAGTGATTGTAGGATTGTAGCCTAAAGGGCTGAAAAGCCCTTTAGTTGTCCCTATTAGAAAGAGAAGATGGAAGTTTTATCCCTTGATATTCACATCATACGACGTAGGGTCAAGTTTAACCCACGGACGGAAGATATGTTTCGGTCGGCGAAGTTTAGAGTTAGAATCCAAACCTCGTGAGAGTTTATCTCTCCATGCTTGGTAGACTTTCATATTATTGTCATAATTGACAAAAATATCTCCGATTTTATCTCCCGCCTGTGCCGGTTCAAGCAATACTTTGTGGTGCCAGCAGTGCATACCCGATACCGGATCCGGGTGTGGAGCCGCTACCGCATTTTGCCATGAACCTGAAAGTCCATCCCACCATACGTTACCTGAGTCACGGTTGTATTCAGCAAAACGTTCTGTATGGAAAGGTTTGATCCCCTCAACGTATTTGAGTTTACCCTCTTTTCCATCCATTTGAATTTCAGCAACCGGAACCCCGAAACTATTAAGTCCAGTAGTCCCTTCATAGTTATCGATAATCGTTTGAGCACCTTCTTTACCGACATTTGCCGGAGATTCTTTGAGGAACTCTTTGTTGTTCAAATCACGAGGAGCAACTCCAGTAGCTACTTTTCCATCGGTTACACCGTTAGGAATCGTAACATGATTAGTTAATTTCCAGCGACCGCCGTGGTGAGAACATGCGAGTGTTCCCGGAAGAACACCTTCAGTAGGAACCGCCATTGCAACAAAATGTCCGCTCTCCAATCCGGAAACGGTATCAACAATTCTTACACGAATCGCATCACCGCGTTTAAATCCAAGACGTTTAGCATCTCCGGTACTGATCCAGATCGGGTCATGGTTTTGGCTGATCTCCATAAGATGTTTGGAGTTTGCCGAACGAGTATGAATGTTATACGGTAAACGGAATACCGTATTGAGAGCAAATGAGTTTTCCTCTTTCATATAGACATGGTTAACATGCGATAGAATATGAACCATCTCCTCTTTCTCTTTATCATTACGAGGATAAATCGCCATCGCGTATTCCGGCCACTTCCAATCTTTGGCTACCCATTGGGTATAGACATCGAGTTTACGTGTCGGTGTTGTGAACCCTTGTACTTTTTTACCATCTACAACAATACCGATTTTTTTCGTATCGCCTTTGTCGTCTTTAGCGCTGATAATACCGGAACCGTCAACACTCATTGAAGCAGCATCAAACTTATGCTCATACGATTCAACTTTTCCCTCTTCGATTTTGAGTTCACGTTCTTGAACACTGTAGATTTTATCCTCTTCGAGCCATGCACCGTGATCACGCATGTATGCATAGACTGGGAATTCCTCTTTGGTATAGCGTTCATCGTTCATAACGGTCTCATGCAATTTTGGCAAGTTGTCCCCGAACGCCGCATCGTACCATTCTGCAATCGTAACAGGTTTGCCAGGATGACGTTTAGACTCCCACATTTGTTTGATATTTAAACTACCGTCCGGATCGATATAGTTGACACATAAATCAAACATAAATTCGTTCTCTTCCCATACTTCACCGAGACCCGCTTTGATGTGCGCTTCAAGAGTCGCACGAGCAGGATTTTTAGGTTTCCAGCCCGCTTTTTCCAACGCTACACGCAATACCGGCTGACGGAAACTTGTCCAGCGAGCCGGAAGAGTTGCTTCAGAGTGTTGGTCATGTCTCTCACCCGCAAGTCCTGTCGGAAGAACATAGTCCATGTACCAGTTGGTCTCAGACCAAACCGGCGAAAGATTGACGGTAAGTTCCATAATCTCTTCGTTTTTCAACACTTCGATCCAGCGGAATCCGTCCGGATTGATCCAAACCGGATTATACATACGCGGCATATAAACAGCAAGTTTACTCGGGACTTGCAATCCACGATCATTCCATTTTTTCTGCCACTCTTTATCGCTCAAAAGATGCGGTAACAAAAATGACATTTCATAGGTTGAAAGAGGCCATTCAGGCGGCCAAGTGAGTTCATTCCACGCTTTTACTTTCGGAACGTCTTTACCCGATTTACCTTGTCCTACGGTAGAGCTTCCACCCTTCCCGCCGACGGCGATGTCGTGCCAGTGATACCATCCCGTTCCACCGATATTTCCAACTGCACCGACTAAGCCGGTTACAAAGAAAACCGACTTACCGTTCATCCAACCACCGCGGTTACCCGCTGCCGTTGCACGCCAAACGTACGTAGAGATCGCATCTTCCGCCCAAATAAACATCTCATAGAGTTTTTCAAGTTTATACGCTGGGATATGGGTCTCTTTTTCGGCAAATTCAAGAGTATAGGGAGAATACATATCTTTGAGAAGCTCCAAGTAGCTCTCAAAATCACGTCCTGCCGGAAGCTTAGAAATGAATGTTTTCTCGACCATATAATTGAGATATTCGCTATCATTCATCAACGTTTCCCAGTTAAACCAACGTTTTACGAATGCTTTATTGACCTTATTTTCATGCAAAATACGGTTTGCCAAATAGAGGTAAATCGCTGATTCACTTCCCGGCCACGGAGCTAACCAAAGGTCGGCTATCCCCGCTGAGTTAGAGAGGCGCGGGTCCATAACGACCATTTTTGCACCCTTTTTACGGGCATCGGCAATCATTCCTGCAGCTTGTTGAAAATAGTGCCCTGCGTCCGCAGCATGGGATGAATTTAGGAAAATGAGTTTCGCATTTGCCCAATCCGGGCTGGTACGGTCATCATTAACAAAATGGATCGACGGTGTACGACCATTTGCCGAACAGATGTTCGTATGCGAGTTATACGAATCAAGTCCCAATGTTTCCCATACTTTCGGTACAAATCCATTTTCATTCGGGCGTCCAATATGATACATGACCGATTTTCGAGAAAGCTCATCCCCTTTTCGGATTGTATCCCCCATTTTTTTACCAATCGTGGTCATTGCTTCATCCCACGTTGTACGGATCCATTTACCCTCACCGCGTTTTGAACCCGGTGCACGCTTGAGCGGGAAAGGAATACGGTCAGGATCGTACATTTGTGATTGAACCGCATACCCTTTAGCACAGTTACGACCACGTGAACCCGGATGTAGAGGGTTCCCCATATATTTGCGAACTGTCAATGTTTTTTTATCGACCCATGCTGTCAAGCCGCATGATGCTTCACAGTTGGAACACGCCGTCGGAATAACCATATAATCGTGAACTAAAATACCGTCAGGGTTCTCTTCACTTTGTACGCCATGGCGATTAATACCGCCCCGTTTCCAATCCGTTCCGTCAAGCTCTTGGAAATGATCCCACTGATCCAGCGGAGGGTAAAAGGACAACGTATCAGGGGTGTTGGTGAATTTGCTTGCTTTTACTGACTCAGCAGCAGCATCGACCGAAAACACACCCTTTGCGATTGCGGCACCGGCTACAGTGAGCGCGGTCCCTTTTAAAAATGTTCTTCTGCTTTCTAAATACATCATAATCTACCTCTTAGCTCATATTTAACAATTGTGGAATAACGAGCCAAACGTGTTTGCTCACCCATAAACCGACCAATGCCGATACGGCAGCGATTTTTAACAAATAATACGATTTGTTTTTCAAGCTCAAGCATACCAAAGCCATAGGAACTAAGAATGCCATTACTTGACCTATCCAGAACATGGCTGTGTATTCACCGCCTTTGATAAATGCCAATGTCGCTGCTACCTCTTCGGCTTTCATTCCACCAAAAATATACTCAGACATATAAAGAGTAAATGCTGCGAATGCACTCAAGCCTAAGATAATAGCTAGGTCTTTTTTAATCGCATCGGAAAATTTATTTCCGCCGAGTAAAATCATCGTTGCCGTTCCAGCCAAGAAAGCGGCTAAAATCATCTGAGCCGATTCTGTCGGCATCTGCCATAACTCACGGGCAGTCGATTCTGCCATTAACCCTGCCGTATACAATGTAACCGGAATAGCCAATAAAACTGTCCATCCGAGAAATTTATCGTACATCGCTTCATCTTTTTTCAAATAGATAGCATACGCCATAGCAAAAAGAAGACCGACAAAACCAGTTGCCATCCATGCACCGATCGTAATTGCCGATGTTAGATGAGGATAGAAAAATATATGCCAAAAACGGAACATCTGATGTAAATCAATGACCGTAAAGAACAAGAATAGGTGAATAAAGACAATCGAAATTGCCACGGCCGGAAAACGGATAAAACCGGTTTGTTCCGGATACTTTTTCAACAAGAAAAAGGTAAGGAAAATAATACCGGTTCCGATACTTTTCGCCCACATATTCATCGTAATAATCCAGCCCCAGACGATCCCAGGAAGGGCAACGTCAAGGACTACGATCGCGTTGGTTGCCGCAAGTGTTTCGTGTACCATCAGTGATGTCCTCCTATAGGGAGATGGGTAAGGTTGTTAAAGAGGTTATGTCCCTCTCCTCGGAACGATGCCAACGGATTGAGCTGAACGTTACCGCCACCGACATAGAAATGGTGAGGATCAGTCCCTTTTTCCGGTTTACGTACTTGGACATCGCCTTGATGTTGCTGGAGGTATTTACTGATGTTGGAGGTCGGATCATCCAAGTCACCAAAAATATTTGCTTCTACCGGACATGCTACAACACATGATGGCATCATGGCACTCGCAATACGGTGTGCACAATAGGTACATTTATCCGCTGTTTGTGTCTGCGGATCAATATAGATTGCTCCGTATGGACATGCCATAACACACCCTGCACATCCGATACAACGTTCTTTGTCAATATTGACAATACCGTTTTCAATGTAGTGCAATGCACTAACCGGACAAATACGTTCACACGGTGCATTGGCACAATGATTACAACGAAGCGGCGTAAATGTCCGTTTCGTTTCAGGGAAAGCCCCTACATCTACATATTTTACGCGAAGACGCCATGTACTAAGTGGAACTTCGTTTTCCACTTTACATGCGATCTCACAGCCCTTACACCCCATGCAAAGGTGAAGGTCTACCAAGAAACCTAACTGCATATATTCTCCTTGATTCCCTATTCACGTTGATCGATTTTCATATCATAAGTGACATGAATAATCTTTATTTGATGCCGTGATTTCAGGCATTTGACGGCATTACTGCTGGGTTGATGGTAGCTAAATTAGGTTTAACCGAAACTAAAAACTAATACCATTTTGCTATAACTTTTTGATATGTGTAACCAAAGAGAGATTTTCCCTGAAATAGGAAAATCTTATTGAAGATTATGTGCAGTTTTATTGATTATTTTTCTAATCGACAGCGAACCGATGCTTCGTGTGCACCCAATCCTTCGGTATGTGCGATAAGGGCACATGCTTCTCCGATCTCATTGATAGCTTGACGTGAAAACGAGATGATTGAGGATTTTTTCATAAAATTCTCAACCCCAAGCGGTGAGTAGAATTTCGCCGTCCCTCCGGTTGGAAGAGTATGGTTCGGTCCGGCGACATAATCCCCGATCGCTTCAGGAGTGTAATGGCCTAAAAATATAGCTCCGGCATGTTTGATAGAAGGAAGGAGCGCAAAAGGATTGTCTGTAGCCACTTCCAAATGCTCTGGAGCAATCTCATTCATCAATCCTACTGCTTCCTCCATCGTTTCCGTAACAATAATAGCGGCACGCTCCTCTATCGATTTACGAGCAATCACTTCACGCGGAAGCTTTTTAAGCCACACTTCGATCTCTACCGCACACGCATCGGCAAATTTTTGAGAGGGGGTGATTAAAATGGAGCTTGCCATCTCATCGTGCTCTGCTTGGGAAAGCAAATCGATCGCAATATGGACAGGGTTGGCCGAATCATCCGCCAATACACCGATCTCGCTCGGTCCCGCGATCATGTCAATGTTAACCTCACCAAACACCATTTTTTTAGCCGTTGCCACAAAAATATTACCCGGACCGGTAATAACATCAACTTTTGGAATGGTTGTCGTACCATATGCCATCGCTGCAATCGCACTGGCGCCGCCTACTTTAAACACTTCGGTCACTCCACATAAGTAACACGCTGCGAGTAATAGTTCATTAGGCTCATTATCAGGGGTTGGAGTAGTCACAACGATATGCTCCACTCCCGCTACCTGTGCCGGAATCACATTCATCAAAAGTGAACTCGGGTACGCTGCTTTTCCTCCAGGGATATAAAGACCTGCACGATCTACCGGCGTCACTTTCTGTCCTAAAATCGTTCCGTTAGCTTCGGTGTCAAACCAGCTTCTCGGAAGCTGTTTTTCATGATATGCCCTAATGCGGTCATATGCTAAATGCAAAGAAGCCTTGAGCGCAGGTTCCAATGCTTCATACGCACGTTCCATATCCGTAGCATTAATTCGCAAATCGGCTCCGGATGAAGGGCTCCATCGATCAAATTTTTCAATATGACGCATCAATGCACTATCATCCTCCGCGCGTATCTCATCAATAAGCGTTTTGACAATCGAGGATACATGTTCCATATCCATCTTTCCACGGCCAAGAAGTTCGTTAAATACGGTTTTAAAATTGATATCACCGATATGAATACGTGTCATAATTATCCTTTTTTACTTTTTCGTCGAACTTTTTTTGTAATCTTCTTTGACAATATCAAGTGCTTTAAGAAAATCTTCACTTCCTACAGCTCCCATGATCGGTTCAAACATCGGTTCACCATTGGATTTTAGAAACCATGTTCCCGGCGTTCCAGGGACATATAACTGATGTGGAAATATAGGATTTTCATCAATGTAAACAATCGCACTGACATAATCATTATTTAATTTTTGCACGACCTTAGTATCTTTCAGCGTCGAATTTTCAAATTGGACACAAAAATGGCAACCATGGTTGGAAACAATGAACATTAAAGGCTTGTTCACGGCCTTTGCTTTTGCAATAGCCGTACTATAATCTTTTTCCCACTTTATACCTGCACCGAACAATGAAAATACTGAGAGTAACAGTATGAAAACAATCTTATTCATCTTATTTGACCTTTTTTAAAATCTCTTTTGCGATATCACCTATCTCTTTATCACTCACATCGATAATAATATCAGCAACCTTTTTGTACAAGGCTGAACGTTCTTCATAAAGTTCACGCGCTCTTTCGATATCTTGGAATAAAGGACGTTTTTTGAGTTTTTTAGCAGCATCAGGATGCGAAAGTATACGATTATGAATCGTATCAAACGGAGCGGATAAATAGACAACCGTTCCGATTTTAGAAAGATTTGGGACTTTGAAAAATCCTCCGCCTGTGGAGATTAGTGTCCCTTTTACCTCTTTTTGAAGCCATGCGGCAACTCTTCTCTCCAGCGCACGAAAATGTTCTTCACCCTCTTGAGCAAAAATCTTTTTAATAGAACGATTTTCCATACTCTCGATAATATCATCCGTGTCTAATGCAATCAAATTGGATTGTTTTACAATTTCACGTGCAACAGAACCTTTCCCGACTCCCATAAAACCGATTAAAACGATGTTTTTCATAAATTCTCTACTGTTAGTTTATAATAGCGTAATCATATCACGCGTTTACTTAGGAGTGCTTCTTGATCCGTATCGATAACTTGTATGCGGGAGAAAAGCCCGCTGAAAATAATGAAGTTTTTTCGACCCTTTTTCAGAATGAAACAGTGAAAATCGAATCTATACGCTCTTCACTCAGAACACCAGGGCAGCTTTATGACCAAGACTATGATGAGTGGGTTTTACTCCTTGAAGGAGAAGCCAAACTCGAAATCACAGATGAAATACGGACTATGCGTTCAGGAGATTATCTTTTTCTCCCGAAACACACAATTCATAAGGTTCTTACAACTTCTAAGGATGCACTTTGGCTGGCTGTTTTTAGCTCTTAAACTCATTGATGCGTGCAGACAATGAATTAGCGACGTCCAACAACTGTTTTGAATCATTTTCAATCTGCTCAACACTGCGGCGATTGGATTCGGAAACATCGTTAATCTGAGAAATTTTATCAATAATCCATTCAATATGTCCCACCACTTCAACGGAATCGTTGTATGAGCGTTCTGCAACACTGACCGAACGTTCCATCTCTGATGATGTTGCAGAGATTTTCTCTTCAACCTCATTGGAAATCACAGTAAGTTCATTCATATTATCAGCATTTTCACCCATTCTATCACTGACATCATTAACGGCTTGAACAATCGTCCCGACGCTGATTTCAATCTCGGTCAAGCTTTTTTGGGTTCGCTCCGCAAGTTTTCGTACCTCATCCGCAACAACGGCAAATCCACGTCCATGTTCACCTGCCCGTGCAGCTTCAATTGCAGCATTAAGTGCTAAAAGGTTGGTTTGATCGGCGATATCTTTGATAACGCCAAGGACATTTTTAACTTGTTCCGCATCATTACGCAAGGAGATTAATTGTGAAGCCATCTCTTGCTCTGTTTCAATGTACCCTTCTACTTCGTGAACCAACTTGCTTAATGCATCTTTCGCCGTCAATAACTCTCCGTTGGCATTTGCAACATTACGTTGTGTTTGTTCCGATACAGCAATAGCACCGGAAAGAATGTCTTTGATGGAATGACTTTTTTGCGTTGTTGCTTCAACTATTTGACGTTCTTGTTCTACTCCACCGGAAATAATACGCGTTGCATTAGTAATTGTCGTTGCGATCATCGAGTTCTGCTGTCCAAGTTTTTTGACTTCATTTACCGTCTCTTGTACCATCGAAACAAAATTATTTACCGCTCTCGCCGCATCTGCAAATTCGTCTTTTTTAACAACTTCAAGACGCTTCGTTAAGTCTTTATCTCCACTCACCAAAGCACCGATACGGCTTCGTAATCCCTCTAACGGTGTCAGGACCTCTCTTCCGAAGAAAATATTCATAACCGTTATAAATGCAATGACCACAATACTTAGTGCGATCAATAAAATCGTTTGGGTTTTACTAATTTCAGTATCATTTTTTTCTAAAGAGATCACTAAATCCATAACCCCTAAGGTATCTCCGATTGAAACATTGGTATGGCATGCTAAACATCTCTCTTCTGCAATCAGCGGTTGAAGAAGACGTATAGTATGTTGCCCATCCGTATTTTCACTCACTTGAGGCTTTTTGCTTTTAAAAACTTCTTTAATTAACGGTTCATTTGTAAACTTGGCATCAGGAGCAAGCAAATCAATAACAGCTTGAGATTTTTCCACTTTTAATGCGGCAATCCCGTCAATTTTTTGCGCTTTAGCGATCGTTTCGGCAACAACAGCCGGATCACCGGCCAACATACTTCCGGTAAGGGTTTGGAAAATCGATTCACTTAACATATTTAGAGATCGTTTTGCCGTCTCATTCGAAAAATCATGAAAGGTTGTCGTTAAGTACCAGTAAATTGCCCCCAGACCCATAAAGCTAAAAAGTAAAGTAGAAAAAATAATTTTAGATTTAACTGTGTTAAACATCTCAAGACCCCATATTAAAAAGTGTTAGGATTATTGTACCGTATATCGGTTCAATATATATCGTAATATAGGGATTTACACTAAATGTGTGACAGAAACACCATGATTTAGACGTTTCTATGACACATTTTTGACACAGTTACTTACAACTCCGAAACCGATTTAAAAGCACCTCATAATCCCCCTCTAAAGTAATGTACTTAGATGCTGCGCACTCTCCAAACTTTGTATCATTACTCTCACCGGCACACTGCTTATGATAAGTGCGTGATGGTTCCTCCGCTTTGCATGGTAGATACTTCGGAGCGCATCCGCTAAAAAACAGTACGCATGATAGCAATACCGTTGTCACAATCAGATTTATTTTGATCATATACATACTCCTTTACTGTTTGTAGCTTCTCAGCAGTTACTACGTGGATCTTTTCTTCGATCACTTTTGACTCGACAACTTTTACCTCTTGGTTTTGAGACAGCCCCGCCGTAACCCCGAGTTCAACATTGAGTTTGTTGATCTCATCTTGCTTTGATGAGTTCATAAACCACAGCATAGTATTTGATACGATAGAGACTGCTAGAAGTGTCGCAAGTATTCCGATTAGGTAGGTTTTAATCCAATCAAGCATCATTTCTCCTCAACTGATTTGGTAGTAATCGTTCGTAATACCCACCCGATCATCCCCAGTGCTACTAAAAACAACCCAAAATATGACGGAGATATAATCACTCGAAACTCTTCGACGTTAGCTTGCACTAATCCTGAAAGGACGATTGCGCCATTAAACCATTGTGTTTTTGAACGATGCCAGTTTTTAAACAATCTTCTTTTCATGCTACCGTTACCCCGCTTCTAAGTTGCGCCAACGTAAATCCTTTTGAGTCTTGAAAATGCGGAAAATCTTTCAATGATTTAAAATCTCCCCCCCATTCAAGACCGCACTCTTTACCGATTCGACCGATTTCAGCCCAAAGCTTCCCATCCTCTCCGGATGTTCCCCATACAGGTTTTCCATGTCGTACAGCAACGACGTCTAAAGCAAGTCTAAAGTTATGCCAACTGTATCCTGCTTTCGCATTTGTGACAACATTACCCATCGGTTTTTTTGCAGTGATCCCTGATCCTTTAACCGTTCTTCCGATTGCATAAAGAGCATTTTGAGACGGATCATCCCGATAGGTAGAAGTGAACACAAGATCGATTCCGAGTTCATCCTCACATCGCTTCTCCATCTTAAGTGCTTTATCCCGAACTGTCGGGTGCAGGTCTTCAAGTTTTCGTGAATTAATCATTTTTTTTACCCCTTCATTACAGATTTAATAACAGCTGCTATAACAATAAGAATGACAACCCAACCAAGCTTGCTTTGGTTAGACTCAAGCGCTTTTATCCGTTCATCTCGAACTTTATTTAGCAGTTTAAGCTCGCGGATCTCTGTGCTATTTTCATTTTGTTTTTCCAGAGCCTCTTCGATTTTTTCGAGAGTATCATTTAGACGTTCCCATTCAGTGGCAATTTTTATATGCGTATCTTCAAGTTTTCTAACTCTATGTTCCATCTCATCACCAGCCATAAATAAACTCCTTTGCTCTCATTACTTCTCATCCTCCTCAATAGATTTAATACAGTGATCCCCCTGAAACCAATTAAGCACTTTGCACAGATGCCTACAACGTGGACGGTCTTTGATACGCTTTCCGCAGCGAGAACTTATTGTCTCATCGGGATTACCTGCCATTATCGTATTTGCAAACTGATCGATAGAGATTAGGATGTTCCAAAAATATTTCTTCATATAAATAACCCATTACGTTTTTCTACAAACCATGCAGCAAATTTGGGAAAATCAGCTACAACGATTGGCAAAATAGCCCCATTCGAAAAGTGGATATTAGTAGATATTCCCCCCATTTCAAATAACGCCTTTACTTGTAGCAGCCCCATAGCGTCATCATTGGTATATGGGATTAAAACACCATCATAAAGCGCACCGTTTGTTTTCTCATAGGCTTTGACAACAGCTATCTCTTCGGACACCGTAAGCTCAACCGGATCACAGTTCTGAACACCAACCCATTCAACGATCAAAGCCTCATCCGCTTCAACTCGAACAACATTTTCTTCAACATTGACAATCTCGCCATTATTAAAACGGTGATGGTTGACGCTTTTGACGATCTCATTTTCGACGCCTGTTGTGACTTTGTAGTATTTAACCATTTTTCCTCTCCAGTATTGATGTGTAATATCTCATTGTTTGTGTCCCTTTTGCGTGTCCCATCATGCTTGCCAGTGCCTCCGTATTATTATTTTTAACCGCTTTTCGAAAGTTGTACATACTGCGTTTTCTCACGAGTTTCAACCCCTTAAAAGTACGAAACCCCACGAAGTTCGTCCCTCTCTTGATCTTTTGGATCGTGCATTTCGAGAGGGTTAGATGGAGGCGTTTATTTAGAAAATTGATGATGATTACCTTGAGCGCTTTTGCCTCTTCTAAACTCACACCAAAGAGAATGAAATCATCGACGTAGCGCACATATAAACGACACCCGACATCCCGCTTGATGAAATGATCCAACGGGCTGAGATAAATCAGCGCATAGAGCTGTGATAGTAGGTTTCCGATAGGGATACCAACAGGGCTGTCCTCCATACTCATAAACAGTTTCATCATTGATACTAGGCGCACGTCTTTGATCTTGTTCTCGATCAGTATTCCCAGTATGGTTCGATCGATACTGTAAAAAAACTTGCGTATATCCAACTGGATCAAGTAATCCTCATCATCGCATTGGCGTAACGCCCATTGAGTATAAGCACTTGCACTATGAGTACCGTGATTCTTTCTGCATCCGTGGGACTGACGGATGAACGTCGCGTCAAAAATCGGATAGATCACACGATAGATAGCGTGTTGCACTACTACGTCACTAAAATGAGGGGCATAGATAACCCGCTCTTTTGGCTCATGGATGATGAACTTGGTGTATGGTTTGGGGGCATAGCTCCCATCGCTAATGCTTTGGCGAAGATACTCGATGTTTGACCCTAACGATTTTTCGAACTCGATCACAGACTTTTTAGCCCGCTTTCCTTTTCGAGCATCGAGGTATGCGCCATAAAGATTATCTTCGCTAAAACACTGCTCGAAGAGATTGCCGACACGTTTCACACGTTCCCCCTAAAAGCTTCGCTTACGCTACCGCAGTTGAGGGATTGAATAATATTTTTGCCAAGCAGGGATGCCATCTCCCTATCATCTCTCATTCGTATCATACGATTCACAGAAAAGACCATAGTCGCGACCGCCCACATTGTTGTTCGAATTCGACCGAACATTGTTCCAATTACGAGCCCACACACCCGCAAGCGAAGAATTGTTCCAATTCCCGCCGACGATAGGACACTTAACATATAAGATAGCACCCGTAGATTTACCATTTTAATTCTTCCTTGACCTTCTTGATCCATCCGCCCACGATACGCCCGATCTCATCGAGCTGAAGGCTTAACACTCCGTACCGTTTCTCTGAGAGCATCGCGCACGTTACGACGGTGTCCGATTTGGTCTTGTAGCTGAAATAACCCAGCTCATACGCGAGCAAGAGTTTCATCCGCAATCGCTCTACCGCAACATCCAATTCAGTCAAGGACGTTTTTTTGTAATGCCGTTTTTGCCCCTCGACCATAAGATCGAAGATTACGTATGCATCGTTTCGGATGCCTAGAGCCAATCCAAATTTTTCATGGCTAGGAAAATGGTTCAAATAGAGATTAAGCTGTTTGAGAAACATCACCATTTTCCGATAGAAATTCCCCTCCGGAAACCTATACGCCACACTGTCGTGTGTCATATCATGCCCCCAAGAGACAGGCGCGACCGCCCACAGAGAGGGTCGAATTCGACCGAACATAGTACCAATGACGAGCCCACACACCCGCAAGCGAAGAAGTGCCCCAATACCCGCCGACGATAGGACACATGGAAGCAACTGAGTATTTCCATAGACCATCCCCTCCAAAACGAGCAGGAGAACCACCCATAGAGAGTGGGACTCCACACATATCGAGTCGATAATCATTGCTTGCCGTATCGACACTGCCACTAAATACAGCCGATGTACCGTTGCCAAAAGTAGTTTGTGTTTCGTCAGGAGTAAACGGTAATGTGAGAGGATCGTAGTTTGCAACATTCCAGTTGTCCGTTGCATCGCCTACGACAACACCCGTGAGGGTTTTAATATCAATTGTCTCTTTAAGGATATGGAACGTATCGGCAGTGCTTTGGATAAACCCGCTTGCAATTTCCCACATATTCCCATTCAAATCAGTGATGCCGCATTTCTGACCATTGTGAGTGATTTTGGCAAACACGCTGTCAGAGCATGAGGCATTGAGTGGAGCTGTAGGATACGTGGCATTACCCGCTGTGACATAGACAACCGATGCATCATTTGCATCTTTTAGGGCATTGTTGTTACACCCCTTTGGAGCATAAGGAGAGATGTCCATCCATGCGGCAGTCGATACCGTAGCACTCTGACGATGTGCCAACGAGAGAAGCGCAAGAGCGTTGTACATAAACATCGTAGGAACGGCATAATTAGCCCCACGAGATTTTACCGCTTGGAAGATTTTGTCATAGGTATTTGCCGTAACGCCTGTAATACCCATAATCGGGTTGTGAGTAGTGGCGGTAGATACGGGGTCAATGTTACGCTTGCTGACAAATTTTGACGCAACATTTCCACAGATGTATTTATCAAAAAAGAAACCGTCTTGTATGACACCATTGTTCACAAACGCACGGTGGATGACGAATCCTGCTTGAGGAGTGTCGGACACTTCGACTTTGGTACCGTTGTATGGAGAGGTGATATCGTTGGTAATTTTATAATAGAACCTAGGGATAAATACCATCACCGACCCCGTAGCATCGATGTAGTTCCCATAGTTGTCGGATAGATAATCATCATACCCCGCCATAGGGTAAAGCCCGAAAGAAGCTACGAGAGGCGCAGGAGCGATACCCACTCCAAAACCTAGAGCACCGATGGTTCCGATGGTGGTTTTAGATACTGTAGAAGTTTGTAGATTGAGTTCCTCGCACGCTGTTTTAAAAGCTTGCAAATTTGCGTCGTGTTCTTCGGCGGTCAATGGTGTGCCTTTGACGAGTCTTTTTGTTATTGTTATTGGGGTCATTTGTTTCTCCTTTATTAAGCTATGTTGTAACCGACGGCTCTAAAAATAGCATTCACGCTAGATACTGTCCCGTTTACCGTCATCGTCAGTGTGATTGATCTAGAGCTTGCTTGGGTTAAAGTACCTACTGTTGATATTTGAATTGCTTTATTATTTGCAGTCAGCCTTGCTGTAGCGGTCGTGACTCCAGTTCCTGATATGGTGCAATCAACATAATCATAGGTTCCTACAGTTGCAGACATGAAAAAATCTATTACGAATAGAGTTGGATCGTTTACGAATCTATCCGCACGATGCCCAGTCCCATATGAAGCTCCGTAAAATGTTAATGTCATCGTCCCAGTAGAAGTTCGTGTTGTCTGTCCTACGATAACCATAGGAGCTGTATTTGCAGGGTATGTACTATTAAATGCAGTTAGTCCGTTTACTTGGAATTTACTTGCAGACAACAATGCCGCGTTAACGCTTACCCCATCAACAGTCCCCCCCCGAATATACGCCCCATAAATGTCAGGATCAGCATTCGTAGAAGCCGCGTTTGTTTTGAGTCTAAAACCTGCACCGCCTATTGTCGTAAAATCAGAAGATTGGAGTATCCCGCCGATCCAAGCGGTGTCGACAACAAGATTGTCACCGCTGATATTACTTCCTCGAATATATGCCCCATAAATATCAGGATCAGCGTCCGTAGAAGCCGCATTTGTTTTGAGCCTAAACCCTGCCCCACCTATCGTAGTAAAATCAGATGACTGGAGTATCCCGCCGATCCATGCGGTATCTGTAGTTATTTTCCCGCCATTGATTGTTGTTGTATTGCTATTAACAGCTGTTGCAACATTTTCCGGGAGCACTTTGCTATCAGCAATGCTTTTTGCAGTAGCAGCTATCTTATTGAGCAGTGTTTGCCGAGAAGTGTAAACATCATTAAACTTTGTTCTAAAGGTTGCTCCGACGATAGTGGTATTCCCAGTAGTGACATTCCACGCCACTGGAGCAG
>NZ_JAQTNN010000005.1:0-133882 GCF_028713855.1 Sulfuricurvum sp. | reverse complement strand
TTAGTAGCTTGCGTATCGATCCCGTTTTGCTCGGCAATAATCACCGCATAATCAGCGATTACGGTTGATTTCTCCACGGGGGATAAAACATTGTCACTCGCAATATCCGTCAGTTGTGTGAGAGCAGCGGTGGCGTTCGTGCTTGCGGTGTTTGCTGTGGTCTGGGCATTGTTCGCCGCTGTTTGTGCGGAATTAGCAGCACTACCAGCACTATCAGCCAACGTCTTTGCAGTAGCAGCTATCTTATTGAGCAGTGTTTGCCGAGAAGTGTAAACATCATTAAACTTTGTTCTAAAGGTTGCTCCGACGATAGTGGTATTCCCAGTAGTGACATTCCACGCCACTGGAGCAGTAAGGGTTCCTAAATACGTAGTCAACGCAGTTACTGAAGTATCATACGACGTTTTCTCTGTGGTGATACCGTAATTAGTAGCTTGCGTATCGATCCCGTTTTGCTCGGCAATAATCACCGCATAATCAGCGATTACGGTTGATTTCTCCACGGGGGATAAAACATTGTCACTCGCAATATCCGTCAGTTGTGTGAGAGCAGATGTGGCGTTCGTACTTGCCGTATTCGCCGTACTCTGTGCATTGCTCGCCGCTGTTTGTGCGGCATTAGCAGCAGTATCATCGGTAAACCCTTCATCATTTGTAAATGTCGAAAGCCCCATAACTGCCAGCTTATTCGCAGTAACTGTCCCATCCACGAACAGATTACCATCGATCCCCAGCGAAGCAACACCACTTACATATCCAGCGATTAGGATATCAGAGAGCGCCGGCATATACTGTGGAGTTCCCTGCTGTATTTTTAAATCACTCATAATTGCTGTGATATTTGTACTAGTTGTCCCTACTACTGCACCAAAGAAAAGTCCAGTATTACCATACATATCGACGATTCTAAACCAGTAGTTTCGACTATCGATTATTTCCATACTGTACCGCTGATAGACTTTTGATGTAGTAGTACCGATGAGTACCGCATCATTGATCGTCTGAGCGAGTGAGGCTTCCCATACTTCGACATGATCGAATCCATCAAACAGATTGTCATAAGTTAGCTCGAACTGTACTCCCGTATAGCGTGGATGCATCGTTACGTTTGTGAGGCTCGGAGCGGATGGCAACTCATCGACTATCACCGATTGTACTTTATCCCCTACTTTATACTCATAGTTTCCAGCTCTCGCACCGATGATCTGAAATGATGCTACTGTAGTGTATCCCTCAAAATCCCACGAAGTAGCCCCAAGAGATCGAGAATACACATTCCACCCTATCCCCTGCCCGATCCATGAGAGATCGACGATATTAGTTGATATCCCCTTGATATCAGTAGCGAATCGGCTTACAACCAAAAGACTCGATACAGATGCCAATGAGGAGATCGTTACCACATTGATAGCATCGGTTGAATCTCCATACACTTCTGGGATGTACTCTATCGCGCTGATTTTGTGACGCTGATTAGATGATTTTGAGATGGTCAAAATTCGGTAGAGCTTAGAGACCATGTTCGCTTCACCGATAGAGTAGAGCATATAATCCTCGAGCGGTTTTGAGAATCCCGCAGGTGTCGGAAGAGTGTCGGTTGTCACAGTGGTATTAGAGACGACCTGAACCGTTTCGCGGCTGTCGTCGCTGTTAAACTTGACCGTGAGATGATAGATAACCCCCGCTTCCAGTGTAACCTCTCTGTCGATTTTTATGAGGTTTAGCGTTGTTTCATCGACAAGCACGCTATCAACAAACACCCCGTCGACAAAAACCCATTTAGTAGGATCATTGAGGGCCGCGTTGATAATACGTCCCGATAGCCCCTCAGCCGGAATATCATGTGACACATCGATGAGATCACCCATAGTACACACCATCGCATCCGCATCCGCATCGAAGCTGATTGTTTTCGTGAGGTATCTATTTTTATTTAGAAGTTCACGCCCCTTTCGGATTGCATCTTCACGGTTCACGCATCCGGGATAGCTGATCGACGTTTTGCGGATCGTATCGACCGATTCATCGAATCCTCTTTGATAGAGCTCTATTGATTGACGCTCATACCCAAGAGTTTTGTCATAGTACGTTATTTCGACGACGTTTGAGCGATCAGCGAGTGGGAGATAGTTCTCCTCATAGCTGTCTTTGATGATATTCCCCATCGTAAATAAGAACCGCTGAGTAGCTAGACTCTCTTCTTTTTCGATAATTGCGAAATACTCCTGTGCAATCTCCACGAGATTCGCGTGACCGAGCACCCCTAAAATGTTTTTCGTATCAGCGGCTCCGACATCCGTATCGAGGACAAGCCCTATTTCAATGCTTTTACTGTTGCACCACGTCTCCCACGCCAAAAATGACTCTGCATTGACCTTTGCCCCGAGCAGTGTCAGGAAGTTTTTAGAAGCCAGCGCAGGGTTACTCATCCCAAACCCTCGATCTACGACGCACGAAACCGCCGGCATAGACCCGCTGAGTTGATCCGTTGCCAATGCGCGTATCGCCATAAGTGCAGTATTCGGATAGATAAAGTCATCATAGATGATCTCGGTGAACGTCTCGAAGTACACGCTGTCGTGGGTACGTGCCGAAGTACTCTCACTACTAAGGCGGCGACATGATATTTCATACTGTCCAGCTAATAGATTATCGACCTTGAAAGTTGCTCTAATGTTTGAGTTAGAAGCTCCACTAATCGAAGTACCCACGATAGTTGTCCATAGAGGATCACCTATGATTCGATACATAACCTCTAAATCAACAGTACGTGAGTCTAATCCACCTGCATTATTCGCATAATACAGTCCCCCCGGTGCGGTGACGATGATATTAAGAGCCTGTACATTATTATATGAGGTCTGTCGGACCGTCGCGACGGTGCTCAGTTTTGCATTGACTGGGGTATCGATTCGGATGTTGTCGAACGATGGGATCAACGTTTGATCGTTTGTGCCGAGGCGGATATGTGTTTCGACATCGGTATAGTAGGTGATAGGGTTATTGTTGATCGTAATATCCGATACCGTTGCAATCTCTCCGTCATTGAGCGCGTAGAGGAGATTCAGATACTGTTTGCTCCCTACCGTCTCGACGTATTGACTGATAATCGGAGGGACGATCTTCGCTTTACCGTAAACGATAGGGAGAACAACCCCTTCAGTGTATTGGTTTGATACATTATCCCAGTTATAGGTCGCCGATGAGCGCATCCCATCAGTAGAGGTAAAACTAGGTGATGGAGGAGGAAGCAATGAGTTGATAAGCATCCCGCCTCCGATCATCACCCCTGCTGTTACGGCGGTAGATACGAGAGCGGCTCCAGTGGTCCCCCACATAATACCTGCATAGGCTCCGGCATACGGAGCTGCTACCATTAAAGCCACCATAGCGATAGTAGCAAACGGGTTTTTCCCTCCTCCACCTCCGCTCGGTACCGCTACGAACCCGATATGATCTTCATCTTTGATGATATATTCATAATCTTGGGTAATGTGGCCATTCAAAGAAACTACGACATCAAAATGGCAATAAAACCCATCGATCACCGCATAAATCGGCTTACCTGATTCGATCTCTTTGATCTCACGGCTGTTCATTGGATCAAAAGGGTTATTGATCGTCGTTAGCTTTGCCATCGGTGAAACCCTCTTATGATTGATTTTAGCTCGCTGAGTTTAGAGATATGAGAGCCGATTTTGTTGAGCGTATGGAGCACTCTCCCCTCTCCGATATAAATCCCGATGTGCTGAACGATACGCGGATGACTCATATCGTGCGCCATAGCTACGACATCAAACATCTCAGGATCTTCCACGCTCTCCCAATGCTCGCTTATCTCTTTAAGATACGTCGCCCACACACGGTTCGAGTGCTCAGAGTGGACATGGGTGAGTGATGGGATAACAATCCCCAAATGCTCTCTATAAAACAGCTGTACTAACCCATAGCAGTTCGCCCCTGATAGGCTAGGCTCATTATCGTTGAACGGGATACCAATAAATCTATGCATCGACTACCACCTTTTCGAGCTTATTACCGACCGACGGGAACCCTCCAAAGCGAGTTGAATTGTTAAAAGACCGACACGCACTTAGTGATTTGTCACATGTCTCTCCGGTAGTAGGTGTGTACCCGCACTCGATACTTCCGAATTTCCAACGGCATCGGCGAGTGATACGGTTAGGAGGGAATCGCTTCATGTAGATATTGTCTTGGGAGAGGTTGAGTTTGACAGCATAGGCATTGGTGCTGAAACTGTTTACTTTGAAATCGAACATCCGGATCGGAGTCGTATTGCTTAGATCGGCCGTTGATATGATATGAATCTTCACAGTGATGTTTTGGTGCGGGTTGAGCTTCAGCCAAATATCGTACTCCATCAAATACCGCTGCATAACCCGCGAAGCGTTCGCCACGCTGATCGATACCTGTTGCACCTCTCCGCTTTGCTCGGCGATATCACTCTCCATCTGAAACGGGAACGCTTGCCAAGTAGACCCCACCCATAGGATGTCTTCGTTGTTGTTCACGATCTTGATGTTTTCGATAGCGGAGGGGAGAACGATCTCTAAACAGTATAAGATCGGATCAACCGAACTGAGGCTGTTTTTATGCTCGATTACGGCGGGGGAAAGTGTTTGCATTAGACTTCCTCCAGCATAATATTCGTGCTGACCCGCTGATTTGAGATGGTTTTGTACGTGATCTTTTCAGTCCCGAATCGAACGATATAACTCATAGAGGTATTAGGGTGAACAAACGTAAAACTCCCCCCGACATTCGCATCGAAAAAAGCTTTTAAAATGTCATACTCTGCATTGGTGATAGCGTCATAATTCAGATCGAACGTCTCCACCCCCCGCGTCGCAGCTCGTCGTGTTTGAGTATAATTTCCCTCAAATTTTGACTTTATGATGAGATACTCGGTGCCGCCTCCGGTTCCGTTGATGCGAGGCTTAGGAGTTATTGGGAAAACGGCCATTATCGCACCGCCTTGACTCTGCCGTGGATATTTCCGACATTACGATCAAACATATCGAGGACAATGCTATGCACCATACCTTTGCCATCAAATCGAGAATCGACGCTTTCAACTCCGATGGCTGTTCCCGATTTGTTTTCGATGTTAATCGTCACAGGCATTGATGAAGCACTTACACTGGATAACGCAGACCCTACAAACCCACCATCCGCATATCCACGCTTTCGAGTCGATTCGAGTGATCCGATCAGAGCAGGGCTTTTTTGTACCATCCATTGCGGGATAACATATTCTCCACCGTGTACGACACCTTTTGGTTCATACTTTCCTCCGTCTCCGGTGTACCCGCCATAAGCGAAGTTATTGACCGCACCGCCTGAATAATATGGAATCATCCCCCCATCATAAGCGGCGAACATTGTGCTAAAATCAATACCACCTATTGCAGTCATTAACGGTTGAGTAATCGAATTCCGAATCTGCATCCGGATGATCCCCTCGATAACTGTGTTGAAGAAATCTTCCGCGCTAAACTTTCCGGTCATGAACATATTGACCATCGAATCTTCCATCGATTTGAAAGCATCTTCGAAGACGGTGTTGAGTTTGATCGTGTCGTCTTTTGTAGACTCTAGTGCCTCTTCTGATTTTTTTTGCCATACTTTATAGAAATCATCGGCAAATTTTCCCTCCATTATCCCTGCATCAAACAGTCTTTGCCAATCTTGCATCATGCTATTGTTTAATTTATCGATTTCAGGGGTTATCATGTTATAAACACGATCATATGATGATGCTAGTGCGTTGGCATTTCGTTCTATAAGGTCAAGTTCGTCGTTATAAGCATCAATAGCCTCTTTAGCTTGGAATTCATACGTATCTTGTATTGCATCTTGCTGTGCTTTATAAATACTAAGGTAATATTCAGCCTCACGATCTGCATTATCACGCACAGCATCAATGCGTGCTTTGGCTATATCTTCTTGTATTTTTTTAGCTTCAGATGCTACCTCTTTTTCACGTTTTACTCTATCAGCTGCTGCTTTTTTTGCCGCAGCTTCTTTTTTGGCAGCCGAAGCGGCAAAATCTTCTTGATCAAATATTTGTTTCCCGCCTGATTTATTAAAATCTTCAACGGTCTTTTTCGCTGACATTATATTTTTGATCCGACCATCCCAATATATTTGATCTTTTTTTGCATCTTCGCTAATTTTATTCCATGCAAATTTTGCACCTGCAAAATCTCCCTCTGCTAATAGTGCAGCTGCTGCTCCTAGATTACCTAATGCATGCCCAGCCATAGTAAAAGAGCCCGCAACGATATAGCCCAAGTTTATAGCGACCTTCATACCCTCAGCTAAATCATCCCCGAGTGTTTTGCCAGTCCCTTTCCCTTCTTTAGCTACATTTGTAAAGTCATCTGCAATTGCTGAAAGAGTAGGTGATAGATTTGCCGTCATTTGCATCCATACAGAATCTACAGCCATACCAACCGTAGTTAATGAATCATTAAATTTTTCTGCACTTCTTGCAGTTTGAATGTCCATAATCCCTGAATACTCTGTTAATGCCTCTGACCCGCCATTTAGAAGCGGAATCATATCTGCACCTGATTTACCGAATAACTGCATAGCTAAAGTAGACTTTGCTATTCCATCTGGCATAGCTTTAAACTTATCTGCTACCTCATACAAATACTCATCTGAATTTTTTAAATGCCCTGATGAGTCTTTTAATGAAATACCGAGATTTTTTAACGCATTTTCGGTGTCTCCGGCACCTAGTTCAGCTGCCCCTAAACCTTTATTAAATTTTAATAGTGATTTTTCAAGGGTTTGCAAATCAACATCTGCGAGCTTACCTGCAGCTTGCATAGAGTAAAGGGCATCTACAGACAC
Organism: Sulfuricurvum sp.; assembly: GCF_028713855.1. GTDB lineage: Bacteria > Campylobacterota > Campylobacteria > Campylobacterales > Sulfurimonadaceae > Sulfuricurvum. The sequence continues at coordinate 127,000 of NZ_JAQTNN010000005.1, read as the reverse complement.
ACCAACTTTTTGCGACATTTTTCCGAGTGAGTCAGCGAGATCAAGTGATTGTTTAACGGAGTCTCTTAGATTGCTTAGGGCAAAATACCCCGCTATAGAAGCTCCGGCAGTTTTGGCGAAGCTCTCCATTTTTTGAGTAGAAGATTGCATAATACCGACAGCGGTATCCATACCTTTTCGGAGTTGGGCAGTATCGGCGGCGATGATAATGTCGAGTGCGCCGAGTGCCATTTTTTCTCCTTAAACTGCTGTCATTATTTGAATAATCGCCGATTGAGCCTCTTTGATCTGCTCTTCGTCCATCTCTTCGAGATTGATCCCCGAAGTCTTAGTCTCTTTTGTGCGTGAGTACAACTCAAAATCATCCGAAGTCAACTTTGGCTCATACTTTACAAACCCACTATTAGCTACAACTGAGCAAAGCATCCCATGACGCTTATCGCTCATCATCTCTTCATCCCCGAACGGCTCCAACTGGTAGAACTCTATCCAGTCGTTTAGCTCATCGGCGGACATCTCATTTTCTAACCTCTCGACCGTCATGCCGAGTTTTAATGCTAGGCGGAAGCGGAATCTCCGATTACCACTTGCTCCGCGTCCGCCTTGAAAACGTTTCCCAAATCACGATAAATCCGCTCGATAACTACGGGTGATTTTGCGCCTAAAACCGATTCGATCTCATCATCGTTAAAAAGGCGAACCCCGTTTTCGTCACATAGGGCGAATCCGACGGTAAAGAGGCGATGTTTCGCATACGCTTTTTCAGCATCCTCCCCCTCTTTCATTTTAAATATTGGAGCTTCACCCTCTTTTTTAGGAGGTTTGATCTCTAAAAACCCATCAGAGATAGGGATTAGAAAATCCCGCTCACGAATATTTTGCCGACGAACGAAAGCTTCACCGCCCCATTCAGGTATCTGAACGGTAGCGATAGGGATGTCTTTTGCATTGATGATCGTATCTCGGTTAATAGTCATTATGTCGCCGCCGTAAAGTCAGGTGCTCCGCTTGATTGGAAGCTAAATTCAAAACTCAAAGCCGCACCTTTACCAGGAACGATATTTGGGTTAGCAGATACATACCCATCACGGATGATAGTTGTGCCGGTTCCGAGTGCGGTCAATTTATCATTTAGTACAAGCTTGATTTGTGTATTTTCATTTGTTGTACCGAGCGCTGATACCCGTAACTGACCCAAATCATCTGCAATATAGTTGCATTTTAGTGAAAACTCAGGGGCATCTTTCAGCCCGTCGCTGATATAGTCTTTGTACCCCGCAGAGTCGAAGCTTGAAACATCGATACGCCCTACTTTGTCCCCCATCATTCCGGGTATATCTGTCATCTCCCCTACTTTTACGAACTCAGCCCCTACCCCTGTGGCGATGAAAATTGCCGCTAATAGCGAGTTTTTTGCCTTTGACATTTTGAGTCTCCTCTTTTAATAATTTTGTATTCTATGCCAACCGAAAAGCACACCCTCAAAAGGTGTCTAATTTGACATCTTTTTGGTAGAAAACTTTTTTCGATTCCACTTGACTTTTAAACCGCTCCGACCACATCATCAGAGAGGATGTAATCTATCTGTTGAACGAAGAGTTTGGTATCAGGCTCATAATCATCCATACTCATAACCTTATTTCCGTATCCACTCATAACTGTTTTGACTGATTTGGTATTTTCATCATCAGATAGAGCAATAAGCACCGACTCCTCATACGTTTTTGAGAAGACCTTAATTTGAAACCGACCCATATCTAGGCTCTCGGTTCCGTCAATCGTACCCGTATCTAAACTACTGATCCGCTGAAATGTGATATAGGGTGCGGCAGTCCCCTGAGGTGCTACGAGTGGGAATACTCTATCGCCGACTTGCGGGATGGTTTTGAGGATATCAAAAAGACCGATGGCGATCATTTTGTAGCCTCTTCAACTTTTGACTTAATCGAATCAATAGTTTTATCCAGCACTTCTTGCCCTACTTTGTCAAAAGCAGGTCTCATGAATGGATGAGCCGCCATTTTCGACGTACCAAATTCATTTGAAAGCCCATAAAATTTAGTAACACCATTTTTTTTAGCTACAGGTCTTATTTTAAAAGCTATTGATCCTTTTTTGCCACGTTTCCCAGACACAACTATTGATTTTTTTAAATCACCGCTTCCAACTGGAGCAAATAATCTCGCTTCGTCACGTATAACATTTGCCCCTTTTCTCAATGAGGAACGAATTATTTTATTTTCAAGCTTATCTGGTAAATCGTTGAGCTTTTTTAAAATATCTTCAAGCCCTTTGATTTCAATGCTCATAAAATCTCCTTTGCCACAATGAACAACTCGACACTTTTTTCCTCTTTGTTCTGCACATCGAGGATATCGAACGTCCGTGTTCCGAATTTGATCTTATGCTTTCGAGTGATCCCCGCTACGAATCGGCATCGAATCTGAGACGTTGCCTCAGCGAAGAGTTGATTGCTCATAAAGCGTTCTCCACCGCTGATCGGTTTGATCTCTGCGCGAGCATCATCAAAATGCGTTTCACCCTCTGAAACACCCCCCATAGCACCACGAATCTCACCGATAGTGACAAACTCGATTTTGTGGCGCATAGCCCCTGATCTCATAACGAAATCACCCGATATTTGCTGATGAGATAATCGTTGTAGTTGTTTTGGATCGGTGTAACCGATACCCCTACCACAATCTCCTCACGATGCTCGAACAGCGTAGCGATACGGATTAGCATCCATTGTTTGATAGACTTTGGAACCGATGCCGCATCCGCATATCCCGCCGTAAATGTCACGCGAACCGCATTCACCATCCAACTGATAGCGGGGTAGGTTGCATCATTGCGACGAATCACCACGCCGGGTTCTACTGTGTTATCCACCATATATTTCGACGGATCGAGGATCGCGTAGCTATCTGACCCATCAGGAATATACTCGATTTTCTCCACGGCGTGAAGCGGTGGTTTTTTGATCTCAAAACGATCCGGCAAAATATCCATCGTCATTTCATACGTCGAGCGCATAAGCTGACGGTTGGTGATCTCTTCCGCCTGCTCCGTAGCGACACCGATCAAAAAAGAGATCAGTTCGTCATCGAGATCAGACAAAACATTGAGATGCGCTTTCGCTTCATCCAACGTCACCGGAGCACTAAGCGGAGCTGTTTTGAGAATTAAGCCCATCGGTTACTCTTCATCTTCTTTTTTAATCTCAGGTTCAACAAAAACATCTTTGTTTAAGTAACCACCTTTGATCAAAACACCGCAGCGCTCTTTCGTACCATCAAAGGTACTTTTCTTTTCATAACGAGCACCTGTGTCTTTGTCTACAAATGCTTCGATTACTTCGTGCTTTGCCATAATGTCCCCCTTTTATGAGTATCGTTTGTCGCCGAGTGCTAACGTCGCGGCACCTACTTTTCCGTTCTCATCACATGTTACTTTAACAGCAACATACGCAAAGCCGTTACTGCTATCGAGTTCATCAACGCGTGCTTCAACTTGCGCTTTTACTGCACCATTCCCGACCGGAGCAGTTGCTGTGACTGCCGCTTTTAATGCTTTAGCCCCTGCCCCTTCCGCACTTGTAGCTTGTAAAAGTTCAACGGTTGCGATCTTACCCGCTGTGAGTGATGCAGTTTGAAGAGTTGCCATGATTGTGCGATAGTCTCCCACTGCTACATAAGATCCAGTGACATCAGCGGTACCGATGTCCTGAGGATCGATTGCCGCTACTACGTCCATTTGTTCACTGATTTTTTTCATCCTATACTCCTTATACTGCCGGAACGTCGAGAACAACGAATGGAGATACTGTTGTATTCCCATCTTCAAGTGTCAACGGTGTGTTGATTGATGATTGACCATCTACATTTGAAACCACTTTAATAAGTGTTTTATCCTGAGTAAATTTGACATGTTCACTCATAGACAAGATAATTCCACTACCATCTTTGATATAGTAATAGCTTAAATCGGTAAGCATTACATCACCTTTTGATCCAAGAACCGGAGTACGATCGACGAATTTAACTGGATAACCGAGAAGAGTGCTTCCTATCCCTACGATAGCGTTTGGTTGCCAAATGAGTTCACCATGTGGATCAACCATAGTCAGCAATTGAGGGATAACGGTTTGGTTAATTGTCCATTCCAATGACCCACCCATTTTTACAGCTGCAACCATAGCGACCAGGTCAGCATATTTAACGAGATTTGCAGTTGTACGGTTAATCGCTTTTGTAGCTTTATGCCCGATAATCCCGAGAGGTTTTGCCACCCCATTACCATTCAAGAAAGCATCATCTTCCGCTTTTGCAAGTGCTTGACGTAGAAGCATCTCTCCCAACATTGATGCAGCTGGTGCATTACGCAAAAGTTTATTTGAGAATGGGATTAGTGCCGCCAAACCATTTGATTTCAGGGTGATTTCACGTAGAGAGAAATTTGTTTCAGGAATTTCTACTCCCTCACCAACCCATGAAGTTGTTACTCCGCTATAAACACCTTTAGCCCCACTTTGGTCAAGTGCCGGGAATGAAATATCACCATCCGCAAAACTTCCGCTCGGAATAACTGTTGCGCGTGGACGGACGATTGATTCTCCCGGTTTAAATGCTGTCAGCATTTCCCCAAATTGTTTAGGGACAAGGAACCCACCCTCTGATCCGGCACTCATCCCCTGAGCAACAAACTCCAAGCGCGCATCAGTACCGGCACGAACTGCACCAAGATATTCACCAAAAGAGTTAAACCCACCCTCGTCAAGTACTTTGTTATCCCCCAAATTTTTTGAGTGATTAAACGCGTGGATCGGTTTTGCTGCCGGTTTTTCCATCTCTTCGTTAAGCTCTGATTGAGTTTCGAGGCGTGAAATTTGTGATTTCAATCCATATTGCTGAGTATTTAAAGCCTCATACTGGCTTACTTCCTCTGCTGTAAAATCTCGATTTTCAGCGAGAGCATTGGTATTCATCTCTTGCATCTTTGCGATTACACCTGATCGTGTTTGTTTTAATTCAAGAATCTTTTTCACTTCATTCCTCCATTTTTAGAATGTTTAGTTGTCTTTGCCGAGCGGATGAACCGCCACCTTTACCCATATTGCCTGCCGAAAGTTCAGCGAGCACACCCTCAAAACTTCCGAGTCGGTCGGCGAGTCCTGCGGTAACTGATTCAGCACCGACGAACACACCTCCTTTCCCGTAGTTTTCGAGGACATGATCCGCACTTACACCTCGGTTGCGGGCAATCGCCGAAACGAATACCTCACCGAGAGTGTCCGCCATCTTTTGCAGATCTCCGAGCCCCTCTTCGGTAGAGGGATCTCGGTTCTTATTCGGACTTACTTTTGAAACGATGCGAACACGCTTAACACCATCTCTTATCTCAGCTTCACTGCGATCTTCAAACTCCATCATCGTTCCAATACTTCCGACAATAGCCGACTCACTGACGATGATTTCATCGGCTGCCGAAGCGATACCATATGCGGCACTCGCACCCTGACCTCCGACGTATGCTTTGATAGGTTTCACCCCACGAGCGGAAGCAATCATATTCATAAGCTCTACAAGACCGTTAGCGTGACCGCCAGGGGAGTCAATATCAAGCAATATTGCTTTGATCTCTGGGTCTTTCATCACGCTGTTAAAGTCCAAAGACAACATTTGCGTACTCGTCGCACCGCTCAATTCAGTAAATAGGTTTGCATACCGGAATATCGGACCCGTAACGGGGATAATCGCAACACCATTTCTAATCTCGGTTGATCGGCTGTTCTGCATCGGCTTACCGACCGCAGCTCTTACTGCTTCAATGTCGTTGGTTCGGTTAACGATGGATGCTATCGTTTCATGTGCCTGCTGAGTAATCATCCACGGATACCCGGTCATAGCACTCAGTAATTTCATAAATTCTCCTTTTTGTTGGTTTCAGATGCGGGAGCCATATTGAGTGGGTATAAATATTCATCTAATCCATCAACAGGGTTCATATCTTCGAGGTCACGCGGTTCGTTTCGATTCATCCAACCGTCTTTTATCGCCATTCCATAGGCTTCATATCGTGTTTTCATATCTCCGCGCAACAGTGCTGATATGTTGAATTTAATGTAGTATTCCCCGCGCTCTGAGTCAGAAAGCAGTGTTTTATTGAGACTTTGCTCAATACGAACCGCCCAAGGCATAATGGTGTGAATGACAAATTCGAGGGATTGATGTTCGATGTTTGAAAATGTCGCTTTGTCGAGGTCATTAATCATGTGCAGCGGTACTCGATAGATGGACGCAATCTCTGATTTAGTAAACTTTCGGCTCTCCAAATATTGACCGTCTTTATTGTTGATCGTGATCGGTGTAAATTTAAAACCATCTTCGAGAATCAGCGGTTTTCCTGCGTTCATTAAGCCTTGAAAATTTGCTTTAAAACTCTCTTTGAAACGTTCAAAAGCTGTATCACTCATCGACTTAACGCCCTCTCCGGATACTACACCGCTAGGGGTTGCCCCATTTTTAAACAACGTAGACCCGAACTCTTCCATCGCCATACTCGCACCGATGGTATGGCGGTTATAGGCAATTGGGTTTAACCCATTGATACCATCAAGGGTAAGCCCTTGGATATGAAGAACATCCTCAGGTTCCAACGCGGCGACACTCCCATCAAATAGAGTATATAAATACGCAAGCTTTCCACTTGGTATCCGACGGCGTACTTCCATTCGATCAGATAGCAATTGATAAATACCGATTACTCTCCCTGCTCCATCACGAATGATTTGAGCGTAGTGGTTTCCTCTAAGCCCTAACATACACATCATAGATTGTCTCCATGCAAATGATGTTGTCTCAGGGTTTGGTGTATCGTGCAAAATGCTATATAGGCGATGGTCCGTTGCTTTTTCTTTGTACTGTTTCCCATTTTTTTTAGTACGGCGGTAAAGATCAAGCGGAAGCATTGCCAGTGAATCAGCTAGTACCTGAACACAGGCATAAACCGCTGTGTGTTGCATAGCAAGATCGGGAGTGACATTCACCCCTGAATTAGCGATAAACCCTCCGAAATTTTTAAGCGTTAGCCACCCGCTTGAATCTCCGACGTGTTGTGTGTTGGACATAAAATTGTTGTAATCAATCATGGCTGATCGCCTTTGACACTGATCGCTTTATGCAGAGCGACCATACTCATAACGATTATTACTACGACGGACAAACCAAAGACGGCACGGGCTATTTTTTCACATTCATCAAAAGGGAGGATATATACCCCCGAAGAGAGCACGCCCATAAGGACGATAAGGAGAAGATGATAGGAAAGGACAGCTTTGACCGTTGGGCTCATATATGCCTCGTTAATTTTTTCATATCGCCATTTAAACACGAAAAAATTCACGCCCTCAAAAAGGTTGCGAATTAACAACCTTTTTAGTAGAAAACTTTTTTTTATTCCACTTGACTATAAGCTTCTAAGCCCTCTCTCTTCATACACACTCACTACTGGAGGCTCGAACGTTATCGATCGGGCATACGTGTTGATCACGGCCGCACATCCGTCTATTTTACGGGTTTGGTGCGATTTGTCGGGCTTGATGTTTCCGCTCGCATCAGTGAGGACGGTGAGATTCGATACCATCCAGTTCATCACTGGATTTCCATCGTGAGTCACCGTCCCCTTTTTGATATCGTCTTTGAAGTTCGAGGTAGGCTCCGATATGGTCAAAAAACCCTGCCGAATCTGCACACACCCCTCAAAACCCGTATTTTTTTCGATATTTGAGACCAAAGTAGCCGCACGATAGGGGTCATAACATATTTCATTAACTCCATATTGTTCAATATCATTGATAATATCGCGCTCGATGTACTCCAAATCGATAGTATTGCCGGGTGTTGCGGTGATATATCCTTGCAAAATCCACGTACTCAGCGGTGCTCTCAGCTCTCTTTCACGCTCTTTTACGGTGTCAGCAGGGATATAAAAGTGCGTTTTTATGTGTTTTTTGCCATTCGGGAGGAGATAGGTCTTTGCTTTTGCGGTGAAATCGTCCGTTCGGGATAGGTCAACTCCCAAAAGGATCCCGTATGCTTCGCTCACATCGGTATCCGGTGCGGCACACTCTTTCCATTTGGCGAACGGGATGAAGTTCTCGACCGCGTTGACCCATCGGTTCAACTCTTTGACGAGGAAGTTGTTTAGCGCACTCGGTCGCTCTTTGGCACTGTTTGCCATATTCCTCATGTGATCATACGTCTTTGATATTCCGAGATTCGGGTTTGCTTTGTACCAAACCGACTCATCGAACGGATCATCATCTTTATCGAGCTCCGCGATAAACGCAAAATACCCATCATCCTCGATCACGCCGTCCATTACCTTTTTGGCGTACTCATATTCATCGTATCCGGGTGACGCTAGGTTGAACCCTGCGGTGGTGATATAGAACATCATCGGCTGAACCCTCGCCCCCTGAGACGATTGGACTACTTCAATGAGTGAGCGATCAGGATGAGCGTGGATCTCGTCCCCTACCCCAAACCCGATATTTAGCCCGTCCTCTGTTTTGCTGTCACGCCCAAGCGGACGTATTGTCGTATCGGTTTGTTGTACGGTTATAGTAGAATAGGCAATGCTTGAATTATCACTAAAGAATTTGTTATATCCTATCATCTTCTCACATCCACTCCAGACGATTTTTGCCTGATCGCGTTTGGTTGCGAATGTGACGATTTGATTCCCTTTTTCTGCACTTAAGATAGATTCTGCAAGTGCTACCCCTGATGCTAAGATAGATTTTCCGTTTTTTCGTGAAAGGAACCAAAGAGCAGTATTAAACCGACGAACCCATACCGGCTTACCGTCTCGCAACATCGGTTTACCATCAGACCCCAACCGCTTACGCTGCCAACCAAAACAGATTGCTAACGCTCTAACTTGCCAATCCTCTAAAACGATTTTTTGCCCTGCGAGTTCCCCCTCGAAATGGTGGAGTTGATTTATTATTGCCGCATATGATAGCCCAAGCTTTTTATTAAATCTTATGTCATCTCTAATTCCAGTCTCTACATCTTTTAAATCTTTTTTATGTCGATCAAAAGTTTTTTCGTAGTATGGCTTAGACATCAATAGTTTCACTCATCATTTCAACTTCTCCACTAACCTGACTTGCAAATGTAATTACTAGTTGACCCTCGTGCTCTCCAATTTTAATATTCATTTTGTGTCTACTTGGCATTGAAACCCCAAGCTGGCTACTCAGTAGCGTAAGAGTTTTTATTGTCATTTGAATAACATTGTAAAGAGGATTAATATATTTTGATCCTGTTTTTTCACTCTCCAAAACTTCCTCTTGATCCATCATTTTTATTTCTAAAGCGAGCCATCTTTCATATGTTTTTGCATAACACACAATCATTGGTTCATCAACATTGCTGTAGTGATTCCCTAGTTCTTGTTTTAATTGTTCAATTTTTCTAAGAGCTATCGGTCCTAAAATGTCGATGTAAGGGTTGGTTACACTTTTATCAATTGTTGAAACTGGCATATTTTTCGAGAGAGGCACGAAGTCGCCCCATTCCTCTTTTTTGGATTTTTTCATTATTCCGGGTCGGCTAACTTTATAGTGTGAAGCGAGTGCGTTTACAGACCTAAATTTTCCACCTAAAAAGTCTTTTTTGATTTCGTCCCAATCAATAGTTTCAGTTTCCAAGCCCTACCCCCTTAGAAATGGTTTTTGTAAAAAGATGGGAGGACAGGCGGTGTAGCGTCGGTCGGTCTGTAGAGATTTCACCCCCCTACCCCTACCGTGCTATTTTTTAGTTCTGCTCCATTACCTAGAACTTTACCTGCGATTTTAAATAATAATTTCGCCAAAAATAATCTAATCTTCATTTCTTTTGATAGCTTTATTGTCACTACAAGTTTTTGACTTGACTTTAAATTGTTCACGTAAATTGTTTCTTCTTTCATTTTCTTCTCCTTAGATCATCGGCAGTTTTCAAAGCATGGTGTTGATGGCAAAGCGGTTGGAGATTGGTAATGTCGAGACGTTTTGAGTAATCCACTTCGATAGGGATGATATGATCCACGACATTCGCATCATTGACGATACCAAACATATCACACTGAACACATAACCCGCCATGATCTTTCATCACCTGCTCACGAACTGTCTTCCACTCTTTCGAGTGATAAAATTTATCGTGTTCTCGGTTACGATGGTTATGATCGTACACTTCGTTCTTATGCTTGATCACTTCACGTCGATGCGCTTGGCAGTATCGTTCACTCATCGGAACTAATGCGTGACACCCAGCTTGATTACAAACTTTTGACGGCATCATCCAACCTCATGCTTCCGATACCGAACAACATCCAATTTAAACTGACTTTACGTTTGACGCAGAACATCACAATATCCTCATACGGCATCAACCCGCGTGACTTCTTCACTGATAAGTTATTCGGAGTCATGCAAAGAACATAAGCAACATGTTTGTCTTTGATCTTCTTATCCGGATGATCGTGACTAATCACATCTTTCATTCGTTCTACGATCTCGATCATTCTATTTGCGTTCATGCTGATCTCCGTCCTGATTTGATTTGTATTGCTATCGTGTCGTATTGCTTACGAAGTTTCTCAGTGCTAAGTATGTTTGATCTCCAAAACGTTCCATCGAAGTATTGGTTCTTATCAAATATCATGCTGATCATATTGCTGATAGCTTCAGTAGTTCGTTTATCAATCTCTCTCATACGTTTGATATGTACAGCCCACTTGATTATTTCTGGTCTCTTGATAGTTGGGTGGATGGATAGTAGCTTCGAGAAGAGTAATTCAGACAGTCGGATATCATCATCGCTAACGTCTGGGCGCTTTGCGTTCGGACGAGAGATATTATTACTCTCTTTACTCTTATTAGTTATGTTTCCATTTGGTTTCCGTATGGTTTCCATACCATCAATAGAACTGCTGTTTTTTGGGCTTTGTGAGTCGTTAAAAGTTTCCATGTGGTTTCCAAACGGTTTCCATTCGTTTCCGACATCGAGAAAGTGTTGTTCATTATGCTCACGCCAATGGGTGAAAAATTTGGATATTTCTTCATGAAATTCCTTTATCCACTTGAACGCTGTCCCTTTCTTCGTATAATCACCTAACCAGTACTTTGCATAGTCTTGGAACTTATAGACACGCCCACGCTTCATATCCCGATAATACTCCATGAGAGCTGCCGCTTTTACCCGATTTCCTTTTTCAATCAATTCATCATAATAGTCAGTTGGGAACATGATGTAATGAATTCGTGCACCGATCTTCTTCATATTACAGGCATCTCAGCTTTCATCTCATAGTCAATCTGTACCGCTGTAGCACGTGCACTGCTTTTGGGAGTAATGTGTTTTTGCACCTTATACCCTCCAAGCATACGAACTACACCGAAGTTATCCTTTGATAGGATAAACTCTCTCATATGCTGATTGTCCATATCAAGTTCACCGATACGTTGGTTTTTGTATACCTTTCCGATCTCATACACGGTACGACACGCATCTACAAACGCACTCGCACCACGGGCTTTAGAGTGCATACCCTCATCGTTATTCTTTTTACTATGATGGAGAAATATGATCGTAATGTTCTCTTCCGCTGCCCAATCTTGGAAAGGAGCCATAAAAATGTTAGCGTCGCTATTTGAGTTCTCATCACCTCCGAAAAAGGCGCGCATAGGGTCTAAGATGACGAGATCATATCCCTTGAGCGATTTACGCAGACGGTAGAATCGTTGCGGGTCATACTTTCCGTTATTGATTATAGGCTGAGGGCGTTCGGTGATGAGATGGACGTTTTTATATTGTGAGAATGTAGTACTCATAACATCAAGAGCCACAGCTTTAGCGCGATTTTTGGTTTCGTGCATTGGATCTTCTGAGAGCCAAAGAGCTACTTTAGAATATTGCGACTCATCACAATATCGAAATGCGATCTGAGGAGCCGTCCAACTCTTACCGGTTCCTCCAGGTGCAGCGATCATCGATACGGTACCGCGTGGGAATGGGAGCCAATTTTTCAGGATAAATTCTGTTTGACCGTCAGGTATATCGGTAATCGATACGCAACCAATACCTCCACCGATATGCATATCAATAATAGATTTGAGGGACGTTTCCGCATAATTAAGTGCAGCAGATACTTCAACGAATTCTTGACTTTTGAGATGAACCCCAAGCAGGACAAGTGCACGCATTTGTGCGAGCTCTCGTATCCGAGCAACATACATTCTGACATTTGATATCGGATTTGCTGTGAGTATCTCAACCATCACACGCTCATCAAAACTACCGCGAGGCACGAGGTAGGATCGGATGAACTCTTCATCGATCGGCTGATCTTCTTTATCGAGTGAAACCATAGCCTCATATATTTTTTGATGAGCTGATAGATAAAAATCATTTACGGTGAGGCTGATATCTTTAAACGATGCAGGGTAAAAGATGATAGATGAAAGAACCGATCGCTCAAAAGCGAGATTATAAAGTTCCTCTTCGTTCATTAGTTCTTCTCGCCATCGAGAAAATAGACTTTATATAGACCGCCATGCGGTGCTTTCTCTTCTCTACTATGGATAGGCCATCCATCAGATCTGAGAATACTTATCTTATTACGCAGGTTTAGCTCATTCCACATTTTTGCCGCTTCGAGTGCCGTGATCTCACGACCGCTCTTGAGCCAATCCAAAACCGTTTCGATCATTCCGGTACGCTTTGTCATAGGTGCCATCTCATCCCCCTACTTAGTCATACCGATAATCGAATACAGAGCCGTGATTTCATCCATCGCCATACGTCGGATACGTTCACCCTCTTTTTCGTCAATCTCTCCGTCTTTTACCGCCTCAAAAAGGGTTTCGCTGAGTGAGCCGGTATGAGATTGGATTTTCAACCCTGCCATCATAATGTCGGTGATGCTACACTCCTTCCATATATCCGAAACCTTTGAAGCTTCTTTGATTGAATCAATGATACGGGTGTCTCCGGTTAAGTTGGTGATTTCGATGACACGATCCACCGATAGAGGGCGATGTGTTTGATTCGGGTCAAGGGTGCCGTATAAATAGCCTCGTGTCGTTCCTAACTGCTCTGCGACCTTTTCGATCTTGCAGTTATGCAATGTCATATAGTCATTAATGACAGCCTGTGCGGTTTCGTATACGGTGCGGAACGGTGCGGTGTCATCGCCGAACATTTCTTCTAAACTCATTGGATTTCCTTGTATTTTTTTTCGGAGTTTTCCACTCTAAAAGCCTTTGTGATATAATCGAGTTGCAACAAAATCACACTCACAAAGGTTTTTACAATGGAAATTACTGTCATGTTAAGCGTTTTTAAAAAAGAGGAATGTTTGTTTGAAGAACTTGCCTCGTTTGGAGTTTTACCCCGAGTAGGGGAAACTATTGTGCTCAAAAAGTCAAAAGATGGAGATATGAGATGTGAGCATACGTGCGTTGTTGAATCGATAACACATACAGTTAATTTGGACACTAAGCCCATCTTCTCATCTATGATGCCGTATGTGACGGTGCAGGTCATCCCTGAGCCTTAGATGCTGAAATTAACCCTAATTTTTCTGCAATTTTTTGATTAATTGCAGATGCGTCACTATTTAGTTTTTCAACTTCATCAATCCATTTTTCATTCATGTGTGGCTCTAGGGCTTTTCGGATGTCACTGCATAGCCCTAAAAGTTTATCAGGGATAATAAATTCGTGAGGTCCGCGATTAGGGTTTTCTACTTCATCTACAATCGCCAAAATATCGTCTATGGCTTTGATATATTTTATGATCGTTAGGTTTGTACTATATGTTTTTTTCACGCACTCTCCTTTTGGTGTAATTGATTTTCGTGTTCTACTTGAACGTGCACGGCTGCATCGGGCATACTTTTACGATCAAGTAGCCATTGTTTGATGTTGAGCCATGCGTCGATTGGGATGCCAAACGCATCACGCAATTGAATAGCTTGACCAACTGATAAATCAAGCTTGCCTCTCATGTATTTTGATACTGTTGGCTGCTCTACTTTCAAAACAGCTGCCATTTGTGATTGTGTTGGTAGTTTCATGAGGCTTATTATTCCATTTTGGAATTTAAAAGATACTTAAAATAAATTCTATTTTGGAATATTCCATTAAGGCATAATTATCTAAGGTATAAATGGTGGTAAATTATGGATATTGTTATGCGTATTAGAACCGAGATGAACATTCTCGGAATTAAACAAAAAGACATGGTAAAGAGATTAGGCGAAAATCAAAGTGCGGTTGCTAAATGGTTAAGTGAAAATGATGATATACGAAATGATATTCCAATTTCTGTATTATCAAAAATTGCTTATATTTTAAATGTTGATGTTGCCTATCTTATCGGAAGCCAAGATGAAAAGCGGATCGATCCATCTAACGGAGTCACTTTTATACCAGTAGTAAATATTGCGGCGGGGGCAGGTGCTGAGGGGCTACTCCCTGAGTATATTACTGAAGAAAGAGTTCCAATATGGACTAAATTTCTAAACGGTATTAACCCTAAAAACTTGTCAATATTTCAAGTTGTTGGGGATTCGATGGAGCCTACAATTAGACCGGAGGACTGGGTTATCGTAGATATGGTTAATAGCAGATCAGTTGAAATGGTTGATAGTATTTATCTAATTAGCAAAGATGGATCTATTCAGATAAAAAGATTGCATTTCAGAGGTTCAAAAGGGGTTGATATCATAAGTGATAACAAAGAATATCCAACCGAAAACACAATATTGAATAATATTGAGCTTCATATTTTAGGAAAACTCTATAAGCATGTTAGATCGTTAGGCTCATTAGCAGAAAAATAAGGGGGTTTTAAATGGCAATTGTAAAATGTAAAGAGTGCAATGAGGGAATAAGTGACAAGGCTGAAAAATGCCCAAAATGTGGAGTATCTATCCCAAAAAAAACATCTACTACAACTTGGGTTGCTGGGATAATATTCGCTTTTATTGTTTTAAAGGTTATATCTCCATCTTCGAGTAATGAAAATGTTGCAAATTCAGCTCCTGTAGTTCCTGATGAAAATAAAATAGCAGAAGATAAAATTTGGAAAGAAAAATTTTATAAAACATTAATCGGGGCAAAAAGTATCAAAGCAAGCCTTAGAAATCCAGATAGTCTTGTTTTTGAATCTGTTTTTATGACTGATAACGGAGATGTTTGTTATAAATATCGTGCCCAAAATGGATTTGGTGGGCTTAACACCGAATATGCTGTTTTAACAAAAAAAGGCAACTTTTATCATAATAATTATGATCTTCAAAAAAAGAAGTGCTATAACGTAAGCGGGCAAGAAGTAAAAGAATCAGTAAAAATGGCTCCTCTTTAATCTATATTAACTATATTTTAGGGCTTCGCCCTGAAAACAAAATATTACCCCTCAAAAAATCCATATCATCTTAATTTTTTAAACATCCTATTTTTATTACAAAATATTCCATAATAGAATTATTTTAAGCTCTAATTAAATTCCATTATGGAATAATTACCATAAGAGTTAAAAAAAGGAAATACATGAAACGCAATGACCCTAAGTTCAAAGCCTACTGCAAAAAAGTTGATCCAACTGGATTTTACAAAAACCGTATTGATGAAATTTCAAAAAAAATCAAAATAGTTTCATAGATTACACCTCGGTGTGATCTGATGATCCTATGCTCAAACGGGGCGAGTTGCCCTGAGACCTGACAGTGAAAAGTAACCGTTGATCGGTGGTGCTGGTTTGGGATGAGTTACCGTGAGGGTGACTGAGCGGCGAAGCAGCCGTGTAATTTTCCCGCGGGAAAATTTGAAGAGTTAGAGTGTCTAATGGTGCCTATCTATATGGTAGGTTCCACCAACCACTCGAAGCAGTCGTGCCAATGAACAATCCATCATACGATCTCCTAAATCGAAACGGCATTACCGATCGACTGCTTCACTCCTCCCCTACCCCAGAGTCGAGTAAACCATAATGATGGGATTTTAATTGCAAGGTGGGGGCAGAGCTTTTTATAAACCATTCTGCGGTCGGGATTTACGCCAGGCTTTGCTCCTCGGAGCTTTGCCCGATAGTGGAGTGGTCTACAAAGAGTTCAGGAGAAGCAATGAAAGAGTATCTCAAATGGATTATTGGCGGCATTGTAGCGGTTGTAGCTATAACAGCACTATCGATCGGTATTAAATATTTCGCTCAACCAATGAGCCGATCAATCGATCAAAAGACATTTATGGAATCACAGCAGTACGTTGACGGCTCAGTTCGTGATTTGTCTAAGTATCAGGTTCAATACACGGTCGGGGATGATGCGACGAAAGCAATGATCCGATCAACGGTGCAACATCAGTTTGCCAATTTTCCGAGCGAAAAAGTGCCTTTGCACTTACAGCCGTTTTATAGCTCTATGATGAGCGGAGGAGATTTAAAGTGAAACGTATTTATCTGTTTTTAATGGCGTTGACTTTGGCGATGTTTTTTGCCGGATGCAATCAGGAAGAGTCAGGTGAGCAACTGCAAGATCGACAGCAAGCAGAACAAACAAAAATTGCCGTTCAATCAACGGGGATGCCGTCTATCATAAACTTTACTGAAAAAAAGAATATGAAGATGATCTTGGAAATGCGAGATAACGCAGGGCTTCGTACCTATACCTATATGCGCGATATGAACGGGAATCTGCATCAGTTATGCGATTCGATAGGGTATCCGATCCCATATAGCACTCAATACACCAACCCGCAACAAATTGCTATGAAAAGTAGCGCTTACGGAAACGCGGTACTACCACAAGCCGACCCTAACGGTCTTTATTCTCCTGAGTCGGCGGAAGGGTCTTATGTTATGTGCTTGAACCCAAATAATAAACAGCTTACCCCCGTATATGTCGAAGAGCGACTTATCACGAGTCCATACAAACTTTAACTATGTCCCCGACATCAATGTCGGAGACATCCCCACAGAGCTTTCTACGAGGCACAGGTTCCCTTTGCGGTTCGCTGAGTCACGTAGAGAGCTTCCGAAATTTCCCACGGGAAAATCCAACCAAAAAAGGCAAAGTAATGGAACAGTTGAAAGCGATAGCATTATTAAAAGCGTTTCAAACACATTTAGGTGCAAGCAAAGAAAGCCTTGCTAATTACGAAGATGATCTACAAACATGGGATCAAATCGATGAAGCAATCGCCGAACTCGAAGCCCCTAAAAGCTGTGAATGGATCAACACCAACGATGAAATGCCAAAAGCGGGTCAAATTGTATTTGCTTATATGGAAAATGATGTTGAGCTTGGAGAAAAAGTATTCGAGTTTCATGATGGAATAAGAGCCGTGTATTACCCTGAATTTCATATGGAATGTGACGGTACTTTTGATGGTGATTGCGATTACAATGAAGAAAGGGATGAATACTATTTGCCTGAGGGATGGTATGAATGGAATAGTGTTGAAGATATTCATTGGATGGCTACTAAAAAAGCAAAACTGTGGATGCATATCCTAGTGCCAAAGAGTTCCAAATGATACTCACCCTAGCACACACCAAAGGCGGTGTCGGAAAATCAACACTCGCTTGGCATCTCGCTCACTCGATCGGTCACGGCACTACTGTAATCGATCTCGACTTTCAGCAAACCATCAAATATCTAAACCTTATGGGTGGTGAACCGCTGAACGTTATACAGCCTCAAACGTCTGAGGAGTTGATCACCATACTCCAAAACATACCAAGCACTCAAATCGTCATTATTGATGTAGGTGGGTTTGATGCGGCGATCAATCGAACTGCTATCGAGTACAGCGACTTGGTAGTGATACCGATCAGCGATAGCGTTACTGAGGTGATAGGCTTCGAGACGTTCAAAGATATCTTGAGCGAGATCGGAAGCCATGCAGAGGTATGTATGGTACTCAACAACGTCCACCCACTCGCTCGTAACTTCAAAGATATTGAGCAAGCCGTATATGGAACTGGGTTCCGCATACTGAAAAACATAATCCGAAGCCGTAAAATCTACCGAACGACAATGGGTGATGGAAAGAGTGTATATCACGGTGCTATTGACGGTACCGCACGATCTGAAATATCAGGACTTAAATATGAACTTATCAGCCCTACTAGATGCTAAAGCCAAAACCCCGACTCGCACGAACGGTATCACTGATCTTATGGAGATAGAGATATCGAAGATATACCCAAACCCCGACCAACCCCGCAAATACTTCGACCATGTATCATTGGGAGAACTGGCTGAATCTATCAAAGAAAAAGGCCTGCTCCAACCTATCAGCGTAGTACGCAGAGAGAATAGATACATGATCATAGCAGGTCAGCGCAGATGGGAAGCTCATAAAATCATCGGAGCATTGACGATCCGGGCAATAGTATCATCGTATGAGAATACGGTTATCGATGAAATGGCGCTGATTGAAAATATCCAACGTGATGACCTGACCGATTTAGAAGTAGCAATGGCGATAGTTCGGCTATGGGAGTCGGGAGCGTATGATCAAAAGCAGGATCTCGCATCCGTGATTGCCAAACCGCTCTCATATATATCCAAGGCATTCAGCGTCGTGAACAAACTTGACCCAACTATCATTGCTGAAGTGAAGAGTGAAAGACGAGAATACGGAATGTCGGTACTCGATGAACTCGCACGAATAAAACAACCCGAAAAACAGCGTGAAATCTATCAGCGATACAAAGCAGGCGAAATCACACGCGATGATTTCAAGGAAGCGGCAAAGCCGAAAGCGGAAAAAATTTCCCGCGGGAAAATGAAACACGTTTCGACTATTTTCGCAAAGGGTGGAGATTCGGTTGAGTCTATCAACTTTGACAAGATCATTTCCACATTAGACCCTGAGAAACAGTACAGAATCACCATCGAGGAGATTTGATGAAGTATAGGCTCATTTTAGCATCCCTCAACGGTCTGCCATTATGGTGGGCGATACGCATTATTGAAGAACTACCAAAGGAGAAACTATGTTAGAAGAAACGCTCAACCTTAGCACGCCAAACGGGGTCGCTATAAATTTTGAAACCTACGAAGATTATGACACTTATGATAAAGCCTTCAAGGGTGCTATTCATGCGATTCTAATTCCTTTTATTTTGGCTTGGGTGTCCCCAGTATTAGCGAGTGGTTATCTTATAACTGCCGCTTTTTTATATGGTACCGTTTTTCGTCATAAGTCGCAAGGCTTTTGGGGAACAGTTGTTCTAGTACTTGGCTTATATGCTCTATTAGTTATGGCGGTGTGACATGGAAGATCAAATCATAGGAATTATTTGCGTTTTGGCTTTATTCGTATCTATCGGATGGGTTTCATACAAATCCAAGCGACGCTACGGCGAAAACCCAAAGGGTGCAAAATGGCAGAAATAATCCCCAACAACGGAATGTTTGAAGTATTGGATAGCGGTGAGCTTATCAAAGCTTGTAAAAGCGTTTATAGCGCAAATGGATTGTTGATGAAGAGGATTAGCGGATGATAGATAAACCAATGCCAAAGCAGTGTTGGACATGTGCTCATGCTATTGACCCGCACCTTGATACCCCGATCACTGAATTACCGGAAGAATATAACTTTATTTGTGAGTATAGCCGCAATGAGGTTGAGTTCAATGCTACGTGTGACAGCGATTATAAACCATGTCCGCAAGTTCAAAAAGATTTTAATAGTGGATGTCACCTATGAAAAAAAGAATACAAATCCCACCCCCGAAGATCGTCGCCCGATACGGCAAAGACTATGCCATTACTCAGGGAGTCAATAGCGGGTTGTTCTATGGATTTTATAGAGATAAGTTCCTCGGTCACAACATTGCTATGAGTTATGTTATCAGTTTAATCTCGATCCAAGAGGGTCAGAACTTCGACATTAATAAGGTGGAAATACTATGAGTACACATTTGAGAGTTTTGCAACACATTCACAAATCGCAAAATGTTTCTTCGCTTGAACGTGCGAAGCGTGAGATTGAAGAGATGATGAGGGGTACAAAATGCAACTGACATTACGAATCGATGGGATCACCACATCTGACGCCGACACCGTAGAAAATTTAGAATTGTTATGTCTGTCTAATGAGCGATATGGGTCGGTTGAGCTTTGTTTTAAAAGTGATTGTATCGGTGGAATGAATTTAGGTTTTGCACGAATCAAACTTTACAATTCAAATCTTGCTATTGATGCGGATGCAACTTTCGAGAGTGCTAAGTTTCTAGGTGAAGAAATTTGCCGAAGATGGAACCTGCAAAACGTAAAAATTGGGGAGGCTACACAATACTATCAGATGCCATGTCCATATGGCTTTGATAGTATAGAAGATAACCCGCTTTTTCAATCGTTTATGAAAAGCTCTACCAATAGGAGGATACGTGAATGAGTTGGCTCTTTTCGCAGATGCTGGTGGAGGAATACTCGGCGGTAAACTTCTCGGATGGCGAACCGTGTGCGCCGTTGAGCGTGATTCCTACGCCGCACAAGTTTTGGCACAACGACAAAATGACGGATCCTTCGAACCTTTCCCGATATGGTCTGACGTGTCAAGTTTTGACGGCTACCCGTGGCGAGGAATTGTTGATGTCATATCTGGCGGGTTTCCGTGTCAAGACATCAGCAGTGCCGGAAGCGGATGCGGATTGGACGGAGCGCGGTCGGGGCTTTGGAGAGAAATGGCGCGGATCATCGGCGAAGTACGACCCCCACGCGTCCTCGTGGAAAATTCTCCGCTTCTCACTTCTCGGGGAGGAGATCGAGTTATTGGAGACCTTACCGCGTTGGGGTATGACTGTAAATGGGGAGTTATCGGAGCGCACAATGCCGACGCTCCACACAAGCGTGACCGGATATGGATCGTCGCGACACGCCAATGCACTGAACACCCAAGACACAAAGCAATCCGAAAGTCTATTCGACGAAATCGAATTAAACGAGGATCGATCACACCAAGAGTTTTTCTATACTCCAAAAGCGAACGACGCAGAGAAGCGGGGAAAAGTGTCGGCGGACAAACGCAACGGGATAGTGGGGCAGGTGATGAACTTCTATCCAACTCCAACGGCTTCGGACGGTTTCAAATGGAACAATATGACAGTCCAGGAGAGAGTGGAAAAGGGTCAACATATTCGACTCTGCAATTTCATAACTACTATGGAGGGGAATCGGGTCGGTGGCCTATTGAACCCAAACTGGGAAGAGTGGCTCATGGCGTGGCCAATAGGCCACACAGGATTAAAGCCATTGGAAACGGACAGGTTGGAAGAATGGTACCGTTGGCATGGAGTATCTTAAGCAAATAATGCGGGTTCTCCCCGCATAACCACCTACTAAAACAATCCACCAAAATCACCACCCTGCCCCACACTAAACCCGTCCAACCATTCCTCACGCCGACGGGTTCACTGTGAGACAATCAAAAAGGATATTTTATGGACAAAGAGCAATTTCAAAACAATATGATGATGTTCAAAAACGGCATCATTGATTATGTAACATTCACTTCAAGATGTATTCAATATATAAATTCACTCGAAGCCGAAAACGCAAAGCTCAAAAAGCCGAAGACGTGTGATGGGTGTGTATTTGAAAATGCAAAGTGGGGAGTTCAAACACATTGTATAACTTGTAATAGAGATAAAACAGATCATTTCCAGTCAAAGGCTACCTAATGTGGCAAACCTACGAAGACTACTGTGCAGAAATGGAATATCTCAAGGCCGTTCCACTCCCCGAAGAGATATGGCGGAGAGAATACGCACCCAAAGACGAAGCCTACCGCGAACCGCTCATCATCACCCCGAAAAACAGAAACCGCCCGATGAGTGCTACTTTGGAAAACCATATTGCCAACGTCGGGAAAATGGTACCGAAGCCAAAAAAGAAGTATGCGCCTCGCATATCCCGCAAAGGGTGGACAACGGAACAGATCAAAGCGAGACGATCCGAGAATTCCCAAAAATGCAAGGCGCGGAAGAAATTAGCCCAAGTGATTTTATAAAGCCTGAGCATTACTTCGATGCTTTGGAAGCGCAGAGAATTTTAAATGAAATGAGGAGAGCGGGATGATACAAAAAACTTTAACCGAAACATATAGCCTAAGAGGTGAAAAATGCCTATGGGCTAAAATAAACCTTGATTGTGGAGAAGAGAGCGTTAATGTAATGATCTCAAGCGACTACGGTGAGTTTAATCACTATTGGGGTTATTGTGGGATGAACCCTAAAAAGTTTTTAACAACAACTGATATGCACTACACGATGAAAAAATTAATGGGTGGTGCTGACAATATGTATGAGCCTGACTTTGATGCTAGGCTCGTATCATTTAAAGAAAAAATTATTGAATATAGAAAAGAATATAATATCACTAAACGTCAAGCTAGAGACGCTTGGGATAAAGTTTTATCTATATTTAATTATTGCCAAAACAGTAACGAATTGTATTTTAGTCAATGTATTAATGCGGATGAGCTTGACTGTATTTTATATGATTGTGAATCAATCCCTGAAAATACAAAAATGAAAAATTATGTTACTGATTTTTGGGAAGATATTTGGGTTCCTTTTTCTGAGTTCTTGAAAGAAGAATTAAAGGATCAACTATGAACCGAGAACAAGCCAAAGCCACTATCCGAAGTCGAGTAGTAGTAAACGCACAACACATCAAAAGCCTCCATTCGGTTGACGAAGTGATCGATCAGCTCTGTGATGAACACGAAGATCGGATGAGAGAAAAAGACCTGAAAGTCGAGTGGTTACAAGAGTGCATCGATAAGCGAAATGAGTTTGATAAAAAGTATGGAGAGCAACCATGAAACCCGCAATATTCAACAACGAAATGGTGAGAGCGATACTTGATGATCGAAAGACTAATACACGCAGACCATTTACTTTTAAAAAGTGCATTAGAGATTATGTCAAATCAATGGGTCAAGATTATTGCCTAAAACATCAAAATAAACTACACGGCGAATATGATTGGTCGATCAGAGAGCGTAGCGGAGTATGGGCTGATTACACTCACCAACAATTTTTAGATGAATACGCTCCCTACAAAGTCGGTGACATTATCTATGTGCGGGAGACGTGGGCAGAAGTATTTGAAATAGAATATATAGACTTTGGGGTATGCGAACGTGAAATAAAAAATATAAGCGATTGTATATCAAATTTTGAATCCATATCTAAAATACAAGTAGGTATGTCTAATAGATGTTCGCCTCCAAATGCTGAAGAAAGAATGCGTTATATTGTCTATAAAGCTGAAAACTTAGAATACACTAATAAAAAGTATAAACTGCTTTGGACCCCATCTATCCATATGCCAAAAGAGTACGCCCGTTTATTCCTCAGAGTAAAAGACGTTCGTATTGAGCGGTTGAATGAGATCAACAGTGCAGATGCTAAAGCTGAAGGTATCGATGAGAAGAATATTACTGATGCAGAGGTAGCACATTATATGGGCTATACGTGTGATGCGTATGTTGGATATTACGATCATGAATACACAATATCAGCGTTTGCAAAACTTTGGGAATCAATCTACGGTAACGGCTCATTCGATAACCGATACGTTTGGGTGATTGAGTTTGAACGAATTAGTAAAGAGGAGGCGATGAGTGGAACAGCAACCTAAATACCTATCCCTCCCCCACCTCGCCCGTCACTATGATCTCCACACCGACACCATGAAAAAACGGCTTAAAGAGATCGAAATGCAACCGAACGAACACTTCATCATACTGCACGAGGGTGAGCGAAAAACAGTACGCTTTGACGTTGAAAAAGTCCACGAAGCCCTCACCGCAAAATCACAACCCGAAAACGTCAATGATATTTTAAACAGATTACTCATTTAAGGAGTGCTACAATGTCGCTTCATGGTGTTTCTGTCCGAAAGGGCAAAGGTATGGCAAAAGTATATGCCAGAGGTAAAAAGCTGTATATTGACTATATGGTGGACGGTGAACGTAAGAGAAAAGCAACGGGACTCGATGATACCAAAGAGAACCGAAAACTTTGTGAGACTACGATTATACCGAAACTAATGTCAATGATAGCTACAGGTGAAATCCATAAAAAGAAGCCGAAAACATTCGGACATTATTATGAGATTTTCTTAAAACGTAAATCCGAAAACTCATCCTACCGAAACAAAAAAACGCAGTGGGATATCGCGAACAAAGTATTCGGCTATAGAGATATCGACACGATAACACGGTTCGAGGTTAAAGAGTACCTAGCATCCGTTCCGATTATGAACCGATCAAAAGCTCCGCTCAAAACACTCTTCAATGAGATATTTGAAATGGGGATAGATGATCGGGTGATCGATGCGAATCCGGCACTAAACATCCGTTTAAAACCTGAACAGAAAAAAGAGATCGACTACTTCACAAAAGAGGAAGCTCGAGCGCTCATTGAAAACGCCGAGGGTATAATGCGGCCATATCTGCTATTGGCATTCAATACGGGTATGCGACCGGAAGAAATCTTCGGGTTGCAAGCCGGTGATCTGAAAGATGGATGGATCGATATAAAACGGGTCAGAACCGATAAAAAGATTCGACACCCGAAAACGAAAAGCTCTATCCGTAAGATTCCATGCCCTCAGTTCGTGATCGATGAAGTGCTGAAGCTTAACAGTGGAAATATCTTCTTATTCGGTGAGTATGATGATGCGAGAAAGATGCCGAAGCATTGGCACCCGTTGTTAGAAAAAACGGGTATCCGATACCGACGGCTATACGCTTGCCGTCACACGTTCGCCACCACGATGCTCCGTGAAAGCATTGTAAGCATCAGCGAACTATCCGGGATGCTTGGTCACGCAAATGTACAAACGACACTGGCACACTATGCCTCTGTAATCGATTCAGCATTGCTGAAACTGGATAAGAATTTCGACCTGTTTGGCTCATTTTCGTCACAGTCAAATAACAAAACCGCTCAAAGCTCCGTAAAATAGGGCTAAAACAAAAATATTACTGTACCGTATATCGATCACCTTTTTGCGGTAATATCACAATTCCCTGCGCCGTTTGCATTTTAATTGGCAGATTCATCGGGCGGCGCATCGAAATCGGATCAACTTTGCTGACACTAAAATGCAAATGTGGCCCGCTCGTATATCCTGTATTGCCCGAATAACCGATCAAATCCCCTTTGAGAACTTTTTGACCGATTGCGACGGCAGTTCCCCCCTGTTTAAGGTGGTAATAATTTCCCATTGTCCCATCGCTATGTTCAATAATGACGTAATTGGCGTATTGACGATATTCAGGACTTGCTCCGCCAAGGTTATTACTTCCCTCTGCTCCGACGACGATCCCTTCACGCGCTGCATATATCGGTGTTCCTACAGCTACAGGAAAATCAACCGCATAAGCTGAAAGCCCTTTGTGTGAAGTATCCCCATGATAGCCTTGGGAAACATAAACATTAGCCCCTTTCACAAACGGAAGTGTATAAAGATAATTATCTTGATGTATGGCAAAGGCCGATCCCCTTACCCACCCATAGGATGAACGATAATCAACTCCCAAGGCAGCTGAAATACGGGAAAGTTCCAATACTTTTTTTTTGCTTCTACCTGGGACTTCGATAAACAGCGGAAGGCGGTTTGAGGCTTTTAAATTACTAAGAGATTCAAAATCGATGCTCAACGTAACCGTATAGGGATTTAGGTTTTCCACTTCAAATTCATAACCGCCGGCTCCGTTTTGATCAGCACTTAAAATAACGCTGTTACGTGAACCGATTTGCGCTATTTTTTTAATACCGGATACTTCGGAACGTTTTAAAATCCGCAAATGTTCCTCGTATGCCTGTTCCTGTTCAATCGCGATCTGGATACTTTTTTGTTCCAGTGCCTGTTCATCACATAATGCTTCAATACTTTTGATAGAGTGGTGAGGATAGTTTTTTTGATAGAAAGCAATCACTTCCGCACGTATTCGAGGATGATGAAGCGGATCCAAAGGGGCTGATACCAAATCTTCAAAACTCTTTTTATCGGATTGCACCATCGCTGCATCCAAAGATTTTCGATACATCGCATCGATTGTATCCTTGGTACTTGCCAGCTCTCTTAAATCTTTGAGATAGATTTTTAATAGTTCACTGTCAACTTCCTTAGTAGCAGAAAGTTCCTGCCCTACAGCCAAGGTAGCTTGAACACTATCCAAAAAATTACGCAATATTTTTTTATTGGGTTCCATTACCGGTTGTTGACTCAGTTTTTCAATCGATACAGTACTTTTTTGGAGGGGATCAGCCAACGTATCAAATACTACCTGAGATTTGGCATTAAGTGTCAAAAAACTCAATAAAAAAAACATACTGACACGGGCCAAAACCAACTCCATTTTTTTTTAATTCTATCATTATTGCTCTAAGGATATAATATCGTCTATTTTAACTGTGGGGTAAAGTTATGTCCGTAAACATTTTAGAAGTGATGAAACCGGGAGTAATCTTTGGTGATGATGTTCAAAAATTATTTGAAATTGCCAAACAAGAGAGATTTGCTCTTCCTGCCGTAAACGTTGTCGGAACTGATTCTATCAATGCCGTTTTAGAAGCGGCCAAAATCGTCAATTCTCCTGTCATTATTCAGTTTTCCAACGGTGGCGCAAGTTACTACGCGGGTAAAGGATTAAGTAATGACAATGAACAAGCAGCCATCGTTGGTGCCATCAGCGGAGCCATCCACACACATATGATGGCAGAAGCGTACGGAATCCCAGTCATCTTGCATACCGACCATGCAGCACGTCATTTGTTACCATGGATTGATGCTCTTCTCGATGCAGGTGAAAAACATTACGCCCAATACGGTAAACCGCTCTTTAGTTCTCACATGCTTGATCTCTCCGAAGAGAGCTTGGAGCAAAACGTTTCAACGTGTGTTGAATACATGAAACGTATGGATAAAATCGGCATGACGTTAGAAATCGAACTTGGTGTTACCGGAGGGGAAGAAGACGGAGTTGATAATAGCAATATCGACAATGCCCTCCTTTACACTCAACCTGAAGATGTCGCCTATGCGTATGAAAGACTCAGCGCCGTGAGTAACCGATTCACCATCGCCGCATCATTCGGAAACGTCCACGGTGTTTACAAACCAGGCAATGTTGTCCTTACCCCTATCATCCTCAACAACTCTCAAAAATACATCAAAGAAAAATTTGCCACCGCTTCGGATAAACCTGTCAATTTCGTATTCCACGGCGGTTCAGGTTCAACTCACGAAGAGATCCGCGAAGCAATCAGCTACGGCGTTATCAAAATGAATATCGATACCGATACCCAATGGGCAACATGGGAAGGGGTCAAAGATTATTACGAGAAATACAAAGATTATCTCCAAGGACAAATCGGAAATCCTGAGGGTGAAGAAAAACCAAATAAAAAATATTATGATCCGAGAAAATGGTTACGAGACGGACAAAAAACATTAATAGCACGTGTAAAAGCGGCATTTAATGATTTGAACGCGATTAATAGAAATTAAGAAATATTCCCGCTAAAGCGGGAATATTTGAAGTAAGATTATTTAGAGTAATTAATTTTCGCTTTTGAACGTAAATCAGCCATTTTTTTATCCATATACGCTTTAAACTTATCCATTTTCAAACGCTGCTCGATAAAGTTTTTGACATCATCAAATCCAAGTTTTTTAGCCGCTTTTTTATCTTCGACATAAATAACATGATACCCGAACTGGCTTTGTACAGGAGTAGAGGAGATTGTCCCCTCTTTCATAGCAAATGCCGCATCGTTAAAAGATGGAACCATTTGCCCGCGAGGGAAGTATCCAAGATCTCCTCCTTTTGCTGCACTTGGTCCGGTTGATTTTGATTTGGCCTGTGCAATAAACTCATTACGCAGTTTATCTCCGCTAAGACCTCTCATGCTTTTGATGATTGCATTGCCTTCAGCTTCGGTTTTTACCAAAATATGGCGAGCATGGATTTTTTCTTTATCCACAAATTCATCCGGATTAGCATCAAAATATGATTTTACTTCTTTTGCATCAATTTTAATTGCTTCAAATTGTTGTTGTTCCCAAACTTTTGCTGCGAGCTGAACTTTTAACCGGCTTACCAGCGTATCAAGTTCTTGTTTATATTCTTTTGTATCCAAGACACCCGTTTTTTGAGCATCATCATAGACTAACTCTTGAGCAATCATCCCTTCGATAATCCGTTGGCGTAATTCGTTTTGTTTATCGGCCGGAAGAGAATCAAAACGTCCTTGCGTCCCTTCCATTAATACTTTATTAACTTCATCCGTGGTGATTTCATCACCGTTAACAGTCGCTAGAACAGCCCCCGATGCAATCGGAGCACTCAACAATAAGCCTAAAATCCAAGCGCTATAATATCGCTTCATTACTATCCTTGTGTTTTTCCCTTTTTAGGAGGGGGTTTTGATTTCGGCATTATAATACATTTGTGAGTATAGTACGCAATAAATAACCAAAATTAAATGGCGTTATTATTGCGTCTTTGCTGGGCAATTTTCAGGTAGCGATCCAACGTCTGCAAAAGGAAATGTTTATCGATCGGTTTCGCTAAGTGCGCATCCAATCCGGCTGCAATTATGCGTTCACGATCCCCGATCAATGCGTGTGCCGTAAGGGCGATGACCGGTACAAATCCGCGTGAATCACGCTTATCAATCTCCTTAATAAGCCGATTGGCCATCAAGCCATCCATTACCGGCATATCGATATCCATCAAAACCAAATCGAAATGCTCTTTCAGATAGGCATCGACTGCTTTTTGCCCATTCTCAACTGCTACGACTCGGAAATGTTCCTGTAATAAAATCGTCTCAAGAAGTTTAAGGTTGATAAGATTGTCTTCTGCAACCAAAATTTTGATATTCTCGGCTTGTGGAATAGTTTGCGCCTCGGGACTACGTGAAATATACTCTTTCGGCATCGTGTTCCAAATAACAGCCAATGTTTTATGAAGCGAACTTGGCAAAATCGGTAAGGTAACGATGGATGCAACAGAATCGATGACGGCATCTGCTTTCTCACCATAATCCAATTTCATAATCGGAACGATACGTAGATTTGGATAAGTCGATTTTAGTGCATCGATTTGGGATTTTGCAATATGCGGTATGTCTAAAAATAAGACATCACTCTCATGCAAAGCGGTATTCACCAAATCATGTATCCCTTTAGTTTGGACATTGAAAAGTTCTAAATATTTGTATAATAAAGCCCCTTGCGCAGAGAGGTGATGTTCTTGAGTATAAATAGCTGCACGGGTACCTTCGACAAAATCAAATTTCCCTTCTTCATTCAGCTGATGAGTAACTCGGAATGAAAAACGTGACCCTTTCCCACTTTCAGAAGCAAGCATCAGATGAGAATCCATCATATCCACATATTTATGGCTTAAGCTAAGACCGATCCCCAATCCGTCTTTGCCTTTGCGTTGATTATCCCATGCTGAAGCAAAAGGGCGTAGGAGGGTTTTGATTTTTTCATTTTCGATACCGATACCCGTATCACTTACCGCATATTCAACCTCAATGAAATTTCCCTCTTCTTTAGCAATAAGAATCTCAACAAGGACACGTCCTCCGTCTTCGGTAAATTTAATACCGTTTTGGACCAGATTACGCATAACAGCGAGAATTTTATCCTGATCTCCAATCATTGTTTTAGGCAAATGCGGATCGATTAAAAACATAAGATTAATATCTTTTGAGAGGGCAAGATCGCCAAACTGCTGTGAAAAACTCTCATACACTTCAAGAGGATTAAAAAGTGCCAGATTGGCATGAACACTTCCGCTTTCAACCTGCATCATCTCAAGAAGATTTTCGATATTACGCATCATTGACTGGGCACTTCGGCTTGTCATCTGCACATATTCTTGCTGCCATGAACTCAGAGGAGAGCTTTTAAGCAATTCGCTGAATCCGATAATGGCATTCATAGGAGTGCGAAATTCATGCGAGATATTCGTCAAAAATTTCTTTTTAAAATCTTCAAAATAACGCTCTGCCGCCCGTGCACGTTCAATGATCGAAGTATCTCGGAAAACTACGCCGATAATCGGATAGTCATCCAGTAAAACTGTTTCTGATTTTGCGGCAACATCATATGATATGCCGCCCGCAGTAATTTTTCCACGGTAATTACCCGATTGAGAGAGGAGAAAAGAGAGATCTACCCCCTGCGGATCAAACCACATATTTAACGGAGCAACCTCATCTAATTCGTTCACCCCTAAAAATTCTAAAAGGAGCTCATTACACCCAAGCAAGGTTCCTGACATATCCGTATAAATCATCGGATCAGAATGCAAATGAGCACACGAAGCGAGTAATTTAGCCGTATGGGCATAATCGTTTGCGAAACTTTCTAAGTAAACCATATCCGTTCCTTATGCACTAACATGCAAATATTTGTGAAGAATATATTCAAGTTTTTCACGTGTAAGCGGCTTTGAAAGATAATCATCCAAGCCACGACCTAAAATATACTCCCGATCCCCTTCCATTGCCAATGCGGTTAATGCGATAATAGGCATTCGTCCGACCCGTGCAGGACCTTCTTCAGCTTTAATCTCTTGGGTAGCCAAAATACCGTCTTTGATCGGCATATCAATATCCATAAAGACAATATCAAACTTATGTTCACGACACGTTTCCACCGCTTCATCTCCATTTGAAACTGCGATGACATTAATGCCATACTCTTTGAGCAATAATTTAATCAACCGCTGATTAATTAGATTGTCCTCGACGACCAAAGCATTCACACCGCGTTGGATTTGTGGGACGACAACAGGAGTCTCTTTAGGAATACTCAGGATTTCCACTAGATGCTCCAGTAAAGACGTCGGCAATAACGGCTTGGTGAGGGATACATCGATGAGATGAAGCATCTTTGCCTGAAGCCGTTCATGCTCTTCGAGAAGCAATACGGTTTTACACGTTCGTTTGATTCGTGAAAGCGGCATTGTCCAGTCACTTTTTTCTTGAGAAGCGATGATATAAACTATTTCCGCATCGGTAAAAATCGATTCATCAACCATTTGCGTTTTCGTTACACTCACCCCGAAACTACGCAAGTAGTTGGTGAGATGGTTGGCATCATCCAATCGTTTTTCATCAACAAGGACAACTTTAACATTATGCGCATTGATCATCTGCATCGCATGATCAGAAGAACCATCCAACGTTAATGCAAAACTAAATGAAGAACCCCGCCCTTCATCACTGGTAATTTTAAGTTCACCGCCCATCAATGAAATTAATCCGTGCGAAAGGCTTAGCCCAACACCTAAACGACTGTCGGCATGATCCCCTGATACAAACGGTCTTGTTATGTAACTGAGATCCGACTTACTGATCCCTTTACCTGTATCTTTCACCATAAAACCAATATTACACGTTCCCGTCGTATTGCGTTTAAGAAGCTTTACTTCAATCGTTATCCGTCCGCCCGGCTGAGTAAATTTAAGTGCGTTATTATAGAGGTTATTAATTACTTGTTTAATTTTACGGATATCTCCCGTGATATAGGTTGGAAGTTTCGGATCAATAAAGAATAAAACCCCTACCCCTTTATCCCCACCCATCGAAACGGCTCCACGAGCAAGCTCTTCCATCTCCGCAACGATGTTAAATTCGCTTTTACTGACGTTTAGCCGTCCATTTTGCATTTGTGCCAAGTCAAGGAGATTTTCGATGTTAGACATCAGGTTGCGCGCTGAACCTTGGACGGAATGGATGTATTCAAGCTGAGTATCGTTTGGAGACGTTTTGGAAAGAAGCTCTACAAATCCCAAAATACCGTTCATCGGGGTACGGAATTCATGCCCGATATTGGCTAAAAATTTGGTTTTAAGCTGTTCGACTTTTACCACTTCCGCCTTCAGATCGACGAGGTTGCTCTGATCTTCCAGTCGTAACAGATAAAGATCCGTCCCCCCCTCTTGAATCAAAGTAGAAGTCGCAGACATAATGTGCATCTTTCCGGAAGGATCGACCATACCCAAACCATACCCTTTGGGAAAATGGGTTCGTAAATAATCGAGCCAGCTTTTGTCATATTCGGTAAATACCTCTTCATCTTCATGATCAAAAAGTTCCCGGATACTCTCATGATTCGTACGTAGTTGTTCAATCGTTTTAAACGAAACCAAATCAAAAAAGGCTTTATTCGCCCCTATCCATCCATTCTCTTTTGTAAAAAAAAGTAAGGCAGCGGTATCGGTGTCCAAAACTTTATAAAAAAGCTCTTTATTGATGCTTTGATCACTCTCTTCAGCGAAGCGATGATCGTCTTTTGTAAAAAGTTTTTGAATCATACGTAGTAATCCCAAAGTTATCCCCTTAATTCATGTTGCATGGAAATCGGTTATTGTAACACAAAATTATCATACTAATGTTTTTTTTTCGAACGTGATACAATACGGCCCAAAAAAACGGATAATTTTGATGAAAAAAGCAACTAAAAAAGAGATTGCTGCGATCAAAGCAGCTCTTTTGGAACGCTATTCTGATGCGGTAACGGAACTCAACTATGCCAACGCTTATGAGTTGGTGATTGCCGTAGCCCTCTCCGCTCAATGCACCGATAAACGGGTCAACCTCATCACTCCCGCTTTATTCGAAGCCTATCCGACCCCTGAATCCCTCGCAAACGCGGATATTAACGATGTGAAATCACTCATTCAAAGCTGCTCGTTTTTTAACAATAAAGCGATCAATCTTATAGCTATGGCCAAAAGGGTTGTCGACGTTTACGGCGGTGAAGTCCCGTTGGATGAAAAAGAACTGGTAACGTTAGCCGGTGTCGGACAGAAGACAGCACATGTTGTCCTCATCGAATATACCCAGGCTAACCTTATGGCGGTCGATACCCATGTCTTTCGGGTAAGCCATCGATTAGGTTTAAGTGAGGATCTCAGCGCTATAGCTACTGAAGAGACATTGGTCAAAAAGTTTAAAACCAATCTCCATCAACTCCATCAGGGACTCGTTCTTTTCGGACGATACATCTGCACTGCTAAAAATCCAAAATGTGACAGTGAATGTTTTTTAAGAGAGTTTTGTAAAAGCACGGATAGCTTTAAACCCAGATGAGATACAATATTCAAATGAAAAAATACTATATTCTAATTGTACTTCCGGTTTTATTTGCAGGTTGCTTTAACGACCGTGGAGTCAGTCTTCGTTATTATAACGACTGTGAAGAGTATTATGATGCACAAGGGTATTATCACAAACAATGCGATAAAAACCTTGTGGATTATAAAGATATAAAAGAGGTACTTCAGCCGGCGCAAAACCCTGAAAGAGGAAGTGTAAGATAGACGCTATTTAATCGCAATAAACGTGGCAAAATTGGCCCACTGAAATAGCACTTCACACGTTTTGAATCCGTTATTCTTAGCCATTTGAATGTTTTCATTCATGGTATAAGGGATGAGGACATTTTCGAGCGCTTCCCGTTTTTGGACAATCTCGTATTCACTATACCCTTGTACCTTTTTGAAATCATAATAACAGTCGATCAGTTCTTTATTCAATTTCGGATCTTCACTCACCACTTTTTCGCTAAAAATAAAAACACCCCCTTCATTCAGCGTATCACTGATAGTACGCACGAGTGAGTCTCGAACCATCGGACGGATAAATTGCAGGGTATAATTGCTGATAATCACTTGCGCTTTTTCATACGGAAACTGAAGGATATCTCCTTCATACAGTTCGATAGCGGAACCGTACGCTTCGATCTTTTTACAAGCATGGGTAATCATCGCGGGAGAATTATCGATACCGACGAGCCGGACGCTGCTGTTTTTCCCCACAGCACGCTCTATCTCGAGTAATAACGACGCAGTCGAACATCCCAAATCGTATACAATTCCCCCCTCGCTCAATGCATTTAGGGCAAACCGGCGTGTGAGCGCTTGTGATTCTTTATAGAACGGAACGGAACGCAGAAGCATATCATCGAAAACAGCCGCAACTTCGGCGTCAAATTCAAATTGTTTGACAATCGGTTTGGTAAATAAGGTATCAGTTTTCATAAAGGGTATTGTAGCGTAAAAGGGAAAGTGTTTTGAGGGGCAATGAATGCGACGAAACAAACGTTTAGGCCCCTCAAGCGATAAAAAGCAATTTTCAGTCCATATTTTTAATCTTTAAGTTTACATCAAAACAAAGTTGGAATCCCATTCTCCTCACTTTTTTTCGTCTTACTCGGATGAGATTTCGTCTCACCGAAAAAAGTAATCTCATTTTCACGCAAAATTCGAATAATATTAGTAGTTCCCGGCATACCTATCGGGTATCCTGCCGTAAAGATATAGGTTTGGTCTTTATCGATAATTTTCCGCTTCAAACCGCTTTGGATAATATCGCTTAACATCTCTTCAATACGCCCTTTTTTAATAAGATAGGCAGGTACCACACCCCATACTATGGTAAGTAACCGCGCGACTCTCTCTTCATGTGTCGCCGCATAAATCGTCATTTTAGGACGGTAACGGGAGAGTTTTTTGGCGGAAGATCCCGACGTTGTCATTGCAATGATTCCCTCTGCACTCAATGAATCACCCAAACGGACAGCTGATTCATTGACCACATCCATCGCATCATCATAACCGAAGTCGAATTTACCAAACGGATAAATCTCTTCAATCGCTTGAATGGTATTCACCATCGTCTCAACGACCAGCACCGGATTATGCCCGATAGAACTCTCCTCAGAGAGCATTACCGCATCTGTCCCATCCAGAACAGCATTGGCTACATCACTTATTTCTGCGCGCGTTGCCATATCTTTTTCAGTCATCGATAATAACATCTGCGTTGCCGTAATGACAGGTTTGGAATGTTCATTCGCTTTGTCAATGAGCATTTTTTGAATTGTCGGTACACGATAATAAGGGACTTCAATCCCCAGATCACCCCGTGCCACCATAATGCCGTCCGAATGACGTAAAATCTCATCAATATTTTCAACCGCATCAAATTTTTCAATCTTTGCAAATAACTGTACTTCTCCATCACAGGAACGGATAACTTCACGCGCATTGATCATATCTTGAGCATTTTGAACAAACGAAATCGCCATGAAGTCAATCCCATTTGTAACTCCCCATGCCATATCAGTTTTGTCCTTTTCAGTCAAAACATCAAGCCCCAAATGGGAATTGGGGAAATTTACCCCTTTGTTCGACGAGAGTTTTCCTCTATTTTCGACAATGGCTTGAACATAACTACTGTTTTGAGAAACAATTCTGGCACGAATAGTCCCATCATAGAGATAAATAAGATCATTAATATTAAGCATACGTAATATCTCGCTTTGGTTAATGGAAAGTCGGTATTCATTTTCTACGACTTTTTCACCGTCAACACACTCATAATAAAAATTGAGCCGATCACCACTTTCGAGATAAAAATCTTCTTTAAGTTTGCCAACACGGATTTTAGGACCTGAAATATCTTGTAACACGCCGACGATCAACCCGGTTTCACGCATAGCTAGACGAATATTGGCTAAAACGCGGGAATGGTATTCATGGGTACCATGCGAAAAATTAAGACGGAAGACATTTACCCCTGCTTTTATCAATGATGAAAGAATTTCTACAGTATCAGAAGCGGGGCCGACAGTTGCTAAAATTTTGGTCCGTTTTTGCATAATCGTAACCTGCCT
This sequence comes from Sulfuricurvum sp., assembly GCF_028713855.1. Lineage (GTDB taxonomy): Bacteria > Campylobacterota > Campylobacteria > Campylobacterales > Sulfurimonadaceae > Sulfuricurvum. The sequence continues at coordinate 91,207 of NZ_JAQTNN010000005.1, read as the reverse complement.
TAAATTTTTGGAAATGGTAACACATTTCCGAAATATTCTTGGAATTGCCGGGTTGAATTTTTAATCATTCTCAGCGATTTTAGAATACAATAAGATAATCTAAGTAATATGGATGGAATTATGACCCAAAGAGTGATTGATACGGATATTGTTCTTATCGATATCATCGACTTCTCCCGCCTTGGTATGGAGGAGCAACTTGAAATCATCTCTTATCTCTCCTTGACTTACAAAAAAATGATCCAAAAAATGGTCAAGATTTCTGGGATTCCGATGGAAAAAATGTTGCAGGGAATTATCCCGACCGGAGATGGTTTTTACTGTATTCTACATCCGAGTCTAAAAGGATTTGGTCCTATTTTAGGACTCTCTTTTATCCATTTTTCTGATTTGATTGCAAAAGAATACCCCTATTTTAGAGGGATCCGAGTGGCAGTACATACCGGCAAAGTACACCGTTTTGAAGATATTCTAGGGCATGAAAACTTTGTCGGTGACGGATTAAATGAATGCGCGCGCTACATTGAAATCAAAAATCTCATTATCAGTACCGTTATCATTTCCGATCGTGCGTATGAAGTACTGCAAGAGTTTTTACTTCTTCACGGCGATTTTCATGCTCTTTTGGAAAAATGTGAATTTCGACATAGCTCTCTTCATACCTTCCAAGACAAACACAAGGTTACTCGCAACGGCTATCTGATTTGGATGCGTAAGGGAGGGATCATTCCCCCTCCCAAACCCGATTGGATGATTCCTTCCAAAAAACGCTAATCAGGGACAATGATTTTTTTGGTAAGATAACATCAATAATATCCCATAAGGAGGATGTGTGCGTTTTAGTATTGATGAATATGCAAAGACATTCAAAATGTCTAAAGAGATGATCCAAAATAAGCTCCGCACCAAACGGCTTAACTACATTATAGAGGGAGGGGTGACGTATATCATCGTACCTCGAAGCTCTTTGGATGAAGAAAAACGACAAGAAATTGCTCAAACTATCAAATCTTCAGCTCCGGCACCCACTCCTCAAAAAACAACTGTGGGAATGATTATCACCCTTTATCAGAAAGAGAATCAGCAGCTCAAACTTAAAATTAAAGAGCTTGAAGCCAAAGTTGATCGTCTTGTTAATGATAAAGAGCAAATGCTCATCGCCGAACGTGAACGCATTGAAGAGATTTATACGGCCAAAGATGAACAGTTGAAAAATCTGTTGGAAGTGATCAATACCAAACTTCTCCTTTCGCAAGGCAATACGGTGCACGATGTGGATGTTACCGCCATATCTTCTGTCGCACCGACACTTGCAACCGGCATTATCGAACTCAAACGTTATCTAAAGTTCATCGGTATGAGTTCAGAAGAACGTAAAGCGGTGAAACGACGTTTTGAGTTTGCTTTCGGTAGTGATGTACGGATTATTCAAAAAGAGGGAGAATTCTACGTCGACCTCTCCAAATACGATTACACCGATTTTCTCTAAAAATGAGGGGGATTTCCCCCTCACCAGCCCTTCTTCAATCTCCCTTCTGCTCTAAAATCATCCTCCAAACGTTCTAGTACTATTCAAATTTGCTGTTTTACTTCCTATTTCTACCAACTTTTTATTAAATCCATACAATTAATATACGTTATTCCGTATGTTTTATACGTTTTAATTATTTATAAAACTGGTATAGTTTATGCTATATCTATTAAATATACATTTTTACTCTATTTATTGCACTTTATATGATATATTAATTATATTTTATACGTTTTAATGTTTATTTTAAGGAAAGAATACTACAATGGAGCAATGGAAATGAGTGATCTTTTTAATCTTCTTCACAATGCCGTAGAGGCACAAAGCAACGGTAAGAAGATTTCCCAAAAAGAGATGGCCGGTAAACTCGGAATTTCCATGCGAACATATCAAGACTGGAGACTTGGGAACGCGAAGCCCCAAGCTGCAAAAGCGGTAATCGATATGCTGGGTATGCTAGATGATGATGAGATCATTCGGGTAGTACGAAAAATAAATAAGTTAGGGGATAAATCATGAGCAGTTTAAGTGAACAAGAACGCATCGGATTGGAAGAGGTATTTTTATCTATCTCTTCTTCTAAAAATTTTATGAAGAAATGGTCCGTTTGGAGTAAAAACCTCTCTCTCCGTTTCGATGCAAAAAAGTTTGCTTCTCCCCTCTTATTGACACAAGTTCCAAGAATATGGATAAAAAATGGCCTAAAAAACCACAAAATCACTAAACTGTTCAACAAAATGCAAAAAAGAAGAAAAATTTAAGGTAAGAGATATTAAAGTATTCGCGGCTAAAACACTTTATCCCTCACGTACTCCTATGTACGGGAGGTTCGAGTGTTATTCGCATATCTAAATCAAGGGCAATAAATGAATAAAGCGCAATTCGTAGAGTTGGTTCAAAAAAGCGGCGGTTATAAAACAAAAGTTGAAGCTGAAACAGCTATTAAAGCTTTCACAGAAGCGGTAACCGCAGCTCTTGTTGCGAAAGAAGAAGTTTCATTGGTAGGATTCGGAAGTTTTGCTTCTTCTCTTCAAAAAGGGAAAAGCGGTAAAGTTCCAGGAACAACTAAAACTTACAGCACAGCTGATAAAATGGTTCCTAAATTCAAACCGGGCAAAAGTCTTAAAGACAGCGTTGCTGCCGGAAAATAATTTTCTCTTTCTTTTTCGAGGGGTTATCCCTCGAAACTTCTCTTCTGTACTTCTAACCTGTTTACACTGTATCATTTAAATTCTGTTATAATTTTTAACTTATATCGTATTTATAAAATTATCTATACTCTAAAAAGGGGCATTTTAAGTGTTTTTATCTTTTTTTAATCGCTTTAAATCCAAAAAGCCTCTATCTACTGAGCCAATAGAACAAAACAAAGATGATTTATTCCAAAAAGAGTTCTTCCAAACAATCGCTCAAGAAGTGAATGGAGCTTTTTTTGAGAACTTTGCACTTTACCACCATAATGCAGTTACCCCCATCGATCTCCTTATGTTTCTACCGGATAGAGGAATTTATTTTGGAGAAAAAATCACATGGACTTTTGATGAACTAAAAGGGGCACACGTCGAGCGTTCATCCAAACAAAGCAATAAATCCCCTGCAACCCATTTGGAAAATACACAATGGAGAATCCAAAAAAAATTAGAAGATGTATTATCTTTTGATTCAACCCCCATTGAACGATTTTTTTGGATGACACATATGAGTGAACATGAGTTTGATACTCTTGATTCCTCTTTCCAAGAACTTTTGCCAAAAGGGCGATTGATATTTTCCAATGATTCAAAAAAGATGATTCGAGAGAAATTTGAAGCCCTTTCGACCCTTCAAAAGGAACCCTATTCTAAAGTCAAAGTGATCGGTTCCCTTTTATCTCACACCTTATTACTCCCAAACCCTTCTAACCCTTTTGGTTCTTTGCTTTGCGATGAACAAATCCGTTTTTTGGATACTCCGCTTGAGACTCCGATTACACAATTATGTGGGGATTACGGAAGTGGAAAAAGTACCCTCTTACTCCGTAAAGCGATACAAATACTGCTCGATGATCCAACGAAAAAGATTATTATCTTCACGCCTACAAAACTAGGCGGGGAACTTTTGCGGGATGAGCTTCTCGCACTTATTGAATATGGAGCCTTCAGTGTTGAACTCGCTTCTTTCTCTTTTTACACTCCAGAACAAAGCAACTCTGCTGACTATAGAAAACATTTTCAAGATTCTACCCATCTTTTTTGTGATGATGCCGACCGAATGAAGAGTGCTTTTATCGAAACTCTGCGTCATGAAAGTAAAGGCCGGTTACTCTTGGTCTGCGCTCTAGAGCCGGTTGTCTCCTCTTGTACAGTTAAGCTTATCAATCATTACCGCTATGATGCACGTCATCATCTTGTCCGATGTAAAGAAAATGCCATTTTAATGACACTTTTAAGCCTTTTACGTAAACAGCTTACTCAATCGCCTACGTCACAAATTATGGTAGTCCTCGATGATTATGAAATGCTCAAAGAATACAAAATAGCTATTGATGAATATCTTCATAATAACTGCCGGATTTTGACTCCCGCATTTAGCCTCCAATATCAAAACCTCGACGATGTGATCCTGACGACACCAGAATGTCTGAGCGGTTTATCAATTCAGCACCTCTATCTTATCTCTGCAGTCGAAAATCACGACTATCCCTATATACTAAGCCGTGCATCAGAAACAGCAACTATAATCTCAGTTGCATAATAGCTAAGAGGAAGAAATCGATGACAAAAATCACAAAAACCGATCAAGAGTGGCAAGCCCTTCTATCGCCCGAAGCGTATCATGTCGCTCGTCAGCACGGAACAGAAAGAGCCTTTAGCGGTGAATATGCCCTATTTAAAGGGGATGGTGTCTACCAATGCGTCTGTTGCGGTGCAGCACTGTTCGATTCAAGTGCCAAATTCGATTCGGGTACGGGCTGGCCAAGCTTTGATCATCCTATTTCCCCTGACGCGTTAGAGGAGAATCGGGACAATTCACACGGTATGATCCGTGTTGAAGTGCTGTGCGCCGCATGTGATGCCCATTTAGGGCATGTTTTTCCCGACGGTCCCGCACCAACAGGATTACGTTATTGTATAAATTCGGTCACGCTTACCTTTACACCACACCACCAGGAGTCTTAATGCGATTACTACTTACCTTACTGTTCGCGGCAACGCTTTCATTTGCCGCTTCCCATCCAAAAGTTCTACTCCAAACAACTCAAGGAGATATCACGTTGGAGCTTTATGAAGATGTCGCCCCAATGGCTGTTGAAAACTTCACAACCCTTGCCAAAAATGGCTATTACAATGGTCTTATATTCCACCGTATCATCAAAAATTTCATGGTTCAGGGGGGTGATCCAACCGGGACAGGGGCAGGCGGTGAATCTATTTGGAAAAAACCGTTTAAAGATGAGTTTAAATCGGGTGTCGTATTCGACAAAGCAGGTATTTTAGCGATGGCAAACGCAGGACCCCGAACCAATGGAAGCCAGTTTTTCATTACAACCGCACCTACACCATGGCTTAACGGCTACCATACAATCTTCGGTCGTGTCGTAGCAGGTATGGATACACTCGCTAAACTTAACAATGTCCAAACCAACGGGCAATACGGCGGTGACAAACCGCTCCAAACACAAAAAATTATCAAAGCCACATTACTTCCTTAACCTCTCCCTATTCGCCCGTCAAAGTCTCTTCAAAGAGATAACCGGGCATAATTCTGTAATCATTTCGTAACCATTTTGTAACGGTTTCGTAATATTATTCCGGCCCTAAATTCAATTTGAGGATAACTTGATGTCTATAATTTTGGATGCGCTGAACAATGTCGGCACAATCACTATTTTTTTATTACTTCTTTCATTAGGTATTGCTCTATTTTATGAGATGATTAACGGCTTTCATGATACCGCGAATGCAGTATCGATGATCATTTATACTAATTCTCTAACACCGGGACAATCCGTTTTGATGGCAGGGATTATGAATTTCTTCGGTGTCATGCTCGGAGGGATTGGTGTTGCGTACACGATTGTCCATCTTCTTCCATTGGATATCATTGTTTCATCAAACCAAAGCGCTACATTAGTTATGATCTATTCATTGCTCATTGCCGCAGTCATTTGGAATTTTGGTACATGGTACTTCGGTATTCCGGTATCGAGTTCACATTCCCTAATCGGTTCATTAATAGGGGTAAGTGTTGCATTTAGCATGATGCACGGTTTCGAATTCTCACAAAGCGTCAACTGGTCTGCTGTTTATAAAGTTTTGACCGCATTAGCACTCTCCCCTTTGGTTGGTTTCGGTTTTGCCTATCTAATGATGAAAGCAGCCCGCAAATTTATGCCAAGCCCAAAGTTTTATAAATCTCCCGAAGATGAAACAAAACGAAAACGTCCAAATTTCTGGATGCGCATGGGGATCATCGCCACAGGTGCCGGTGTCAGCTTCGCACATGGTTCGAATGACGGCCAAAAAGGGATGGGTTTAATCATGATTATTTTAATCGGCATTCTCCCTACCTATTACGCTTTGGATATGAGCTCTCATGAGTACAAAATTAAGCAAACGCAGGACAGTGCCGCCAATCTTGCCAATTTTTACGCTGAAAATAATGAAACATTAAACCAATTGGTCAGTGATAAGCATCTCATCAGTGCCTTGAAAGTTAAAAATACGATTGCTGAATGTGATGTGAATCAAGTACATCAGACTACGGCCTTGATTGCCGATAAATTTAATGGTATCAAATCATATTCGGAACTCTCAGAAGGAGATCGTTGGAGCGTTCATACCGCTATTTTGTGTACCGATAACTTTTTCAGCCAAGTTGAAAAAGCGGTGGATAAAGACAAATCCGATTACGTTGCGAATCAGCGTAAAACTTTAGTAAATACTTCTGAATATATCCCGTATTGGGTTATTGTTGCCGTAGCCTTGGCTATCAGTATCGGAACCATGATCGGGTATAAAAGAATCGTCCATACTATCGGTGAAAAAATCGGAACACAACCGCTTAACTATATGCAAGGCACAGTGGCACAAGCCATCGCAATGGTAACGATTTTGCTTTCAAACTTTTTTCATGCTCCGGTCAGTACAACCCATATTGTTTCCAGCTCCGTTGCCGGATCGATGGTTGCAGAACCTGAAGGGGGAGTCCAAAAAGGGATGATCAAAACTATTTTGCTATCATGGATTTTCACATTGCCAATAACCGCATTGATGAGTGCGGCAATCTATTACTGCCTCAGCTTTATTGCTAAATAAACTCATTTAGCAATCAACGCTTTTTCCTTCTAATGGTATTTGGCTTTTCAGCCAAATACTTCCTCAATATTCGATTCATTAGACTTTCTTGCATAACTTCGAGTTGGGAAAATAGGACACGGTTCACCCTGAGCCTGTCGAAGGGTATGTAGTTGCTCATGGTTCGACAAAACAAGGGTACTGCTCGCGAAGCGATGTTTCCTTGAGCTCACCACGAACGAAAAAGCAAGTCTATTATTCTCTTGCATTGTAATGATAAAGTGCAAATGAAGATAAAATATCTAAGAAAAATGGGGGAAAAGACATCTCTTTTCCCCTTATAATTGCGGTTATTGAGGTTTCTTTATTTTACCTAATGCATCCAAAACGGTTTGCTGTTTCTGCGGTTCAACCGCTTTCTTGTCAGAAACAAACATATAGAATTCAACACGTCTATTTTTGACTCGCTGTTCTTCAATCGCATTGGAGGCAATCGGATTTGATTCGCCAAAGCCTGCTGATGACAAGCGTTCTGCTTTTACGCCGTTGCGAATGAGTTCTCTGACTACATTGGCGGCACGTGCGCTTGATAATTCCAAATTATCCTGAAAACGGCTGCCTACGGGAAGCTTTGCATTATCCGTATAGCCTCGAACCGAGATATCAACACTTGCAGGAAGCGTATTTATGATTTCTGCAATCCGTCTGATAAACATATGTTTTTCTTCATCGTCAATCGTTGCATCAGAGCCTCGGAACGATACACTCACCGGCAGCTTCAATAAGACACCGTCCACTGTTTCGTCCAAAGGACCGGCTCCGCTTCCGGTTTGATCACCCATGTCTTGCTCTAGTTTACTGAGCATTTTTTCAACCGTTTGCTGAACCATAGGTTCGCCCGTTAAAAGTGATCCGCCCTCTGCAACCGGCATTTGCCCTGCAGGATTTGCCGAAGCATTAGGAACAGGCTTAACTTCCGCTTCCATCGGCACAACCGGACTGGTTGTTTCCGGGGCAGGGGCATAATCGTAGATTTTAACAAACTCTTCTTTGACTGCCCGCAACTTCTCTTTATTGACCGAGGCAATCGCATAAAGGGCAATGAAAAGTGCCAACAAAAGACTGAAGAAGTCGGCTGTTGGTACTGCCCACTTCTCTGCCGGAGGACATTCAGGACACTTTTTACATTTCTTACCCATGCATGTACTTCATTAATTAAATTGACTGTGTTTCGCTTCAACAGGTGAAAGGAAATTTAATAATTTTGCTTCAAGGGTACGAGGGTTATCGCCGTGAACAATTCCAATAATCCCTTCCAGCATCAATTTTTGTTCTTTAACAATGTGGTGTGCTTTTTTATTCAATTTATTACCCATAGGTCCAAAAAGAACGTACGCACTGAAAATACCCGTTACAGTAGCGGTAAACGCTCCGGCGATACCGGCTGCCATTTCAGCTGGATTATCGAGTTTTTGCAGCGCCAAGATCAGACCCAAAACTGCCCCAACGAGACCCAAAACGGGTGATGTCTCCCCTGCTAGAATCCAATAGTGGGCACAACCGTGATAATAGTGTTCCGTCTCTTCAATCACCAGTTCAAGGGTTTCCTCAATGGTATGGATCTCATTACCGTCAACGGCCATACTAAGGCCTTGCTTCAAAAAGTCATTATCTAATTGTGCCACTTTTTGTTCCAAAGACAATAAACCGTCACGCCGAGCCATAATCGATAAATCAACGATCTCTTTGATCCGCTCATGTAGGTTAACCTGAGACTTTTTGAAAATAATCGAAACGCTTTTAAATGCCCCTTTAACATGCTCAGGGTCAGTACTTATCATTGACGCCAATAGCGTTGTCGGCATAATAATAATAAGTGAAGTAATATGGACAACATGGACAGGGTTCCCCCCCTCCATCAAGTCTCCAATAGAAATACTAGCAATCGCCCCCAATATTCCCAAAACGACCGTTAAATCCACGTGACTCCTTTTCGCAATAAGTAACTTTCATCCATGATAGTGTTACCTAGCCAAATTTTTCGATTGTACCTTGTTTTCACTAAAAATTGTCAAAATGCAACCTATTTTTAACCCTTATTCTGATTGAAAAATGAAAATAGCATCTTAATTACAATCATTAAAAATATCCCGCTTCCCATACTTGCTACTATAAACGCGTAATACTCATCATGACTAATCGCTTTCGCACCGTATCCGAGAGTAGCAATCGCAACCGTAAATGTTAGCGGCATCGAATCACTCAATGAAAATAGAATCGTATTTTTGAACCCAAGATACCCGCTATAAGCCACAAAAGAGCTTAAAAGACGAATACCGATAATCGCTCCGGCTATGAAAAGGGCCAACTGAAGTATTTTAGGGTCACTAAAGGCATCCAGAGATAGGGTTGAACCGACATGAATAAAAAAGATCGGAACCAAGAATCCGAATCCGAACGAAGAGAGTTTTTCAGGAAGCTCAGTTTTGTGTTTAAAGTACGTGGCAATAAACATCCCGGCCAAAAATGCCCCTAGAACCACATCGATTTTGAGATACAGCATCACGGCAACCATGATAAACATCAGTGCCATCGAAAAACGGATATCCTGATCTTTACTATCATCATGAGGCATAATAAGCGTTTTAAGTCCGGGATACCACCAAAAAAGGATTCGTATTCCTCGAAAAAATAGGATGAAGCCGATTAAAAAGGCAAACAATCCCCCTAACGTAAAGAGAAATTCACGATTATATCCATGCTCTAAGCCACCGCTGAGAATGGTGATAGCCATAATGCTTACCAACTCCCCGATAATTCCGATGTTGAGCGCAAGAGCCAGCCACGGCTGGTGTTTACCATATTCTTTTACTAATGCCATTAGCATCCCAAGCGAAAAGATAGGGAATACCACAAGATATACTGCGCTTAAATCCATGTACATAAACAGGGTAAAAGAGCACCCATAGAGCATCGTAAAATAGATCACCGTGCGCCGCAAAAGTGATGATTTAGCAAATCCGAATTCTTTGAGATTAACTTCCATCCCTGCCAAAAACATTAGGTATAAAAATCCTACTTTAGCAATAATTTTAAAGAGCTCATTTTCAACTAAAAATCCAAAATAAGCGGCCAGGCTCCCTAACATAATCTCGACAACAACTACCGGCACTTTGGTAACACGAGATAAAAAGGGAGAGAGCAACACTAATAGGGATAAGGTAATAATAACAACACTATTGCTCATAATCATCCCCTTAGCGCCTTCCATACTCGGATAGCCTGAGCATGTTCTTTCACATCATGAACACGGACAATCGAAGCGCCCTGTTCTATTGCTTTAAGATGAAGGGCCAGTGTGCCGGAAAGACGCTCAGAACTATTTGAAGGTGAAATCGAATTAATCATCGATTTACGGCTTGCTCCAACTAACAGTTTTTTACCAAAACGCAGATAATGGCTCTGGTGGGTAATCAGGGTGAGATTATCTTCTAATCGTTTACCAAATCCAATCCCACAATCCAAAATCACATCTTTAACTCCAAATGATTCCGCTTTAGCAATCCGCTCACTAAAAAAAAGTTCTACATCATGAATGACAGATGAGTAAATCGGATTTTCCTGCATATTCACTGGAGTGCCCTGCATGTGCATAATCACAGCCGTTGCACCGTAGCTGCCACAAAGCCGTGCAACCTCATCATTCGCTAAACCCGTAATATCATTAATAATATGAAATCCTCTTTCTAACGCATACTGAACGACACGAGGCTCATAACTGTCCAGACTAAGACGCGTTTTTTCATAGAATTTTTGCTCATACAATACATCGATAATCGGACGTACCCGCTCAAGTTCCTCTTCCACACTCACCGCAATACTTCCCGGACGGCTCGATACGCCTCCCAGATCAATGATATCGGCACCCTCTTCAATCATCGTCTCGATACGTTCAACCGCACTTGAACCCTGAAACCGGCTGGCGTGATAGAAGCTGTCGTCGTTAGCGTTAAGAATTCCCATAATGGAGATATCGTCATCGTGTTTCAAACGACAAAAACTTTCCAGTTCAATCGAAAGCTGTTTTAGGCCAAACGGTTGGGCCTTCTCTTTTTTCACAAGTTGTTGGAGTTGGCGCTCGGTTGCGATCAAAAGGACATCCACTTGAGGAATCGATGCTGTTACCGTACCTCGCGGAACCGCAACATCGGCACCGATGCTAAGAGCATCTTGCTTGAGGATATTGGCAGCCCCCACATGCAGATCACGGATACGGATCAGATGGAGTGTCCCTTTATCCTCTAAAATCGAAACGCCGCCGCCATCTACACCTAAAGATTTGAGTTCACGATGCAGATTTATAGTGTTTGAGAGTTTTTCAACGACCACGTTTGACCTCTTTGAGAAAATTCATGAGCACCATCACTAATACGCTTTGCAACCGGCTGTTCAGTTCTATCAGGCGGAGTGCTTTATCAAACCCTTCAAGCTGTACTGTTGAAAGAGGGAGCTTCTCGATATGAATCGCCTGATGCATGAGTTGCTCTATCAGTGCTTTGGCTTCATGTTTTTTAAGACGATCATTCTCTTTGACAAAAGCGAATAGCCCTGAAAGGTCAAGTGTTTTGAGGCTAATCGGAAGAGCTTCATGAGTGCGTTGTGTATGTTCTTGGGTAAGGCTAAGCCTGGAACGTACGGTTGGGAGAAACGTGCTTTTGTTAGGCGCGATAAGGATAAAAACGATATTGCGGGGAGGCTCTTCAAGAATTTTTAGAAGGGCATTTTGAGCCGGAACCGTAAAACTTTTGGCTCCAAGGATCAGCGTTTTGGTGTTTTCTTCACTTTTATACGCCTCGGCAATCACCTCTTTGGCATCTTCGATTTTAAAATCGTCTCGCATAAAGGTGACACTGCGAAGGGGGCGTAACGATTCCTCTATTTCTCTGGCTCTCTCTTCTATCTCAGAGGTGATAAGAATTCCGCCCCGTTCATTCGCGAACATTAATCTCCCCGAACAGTACGGCACTGAGTGTTTTATCAAAAAGGCGGTAAAGCTGCAATAGCTTGATATCGATGAGAGGGTCATGCGAACGCAATACTAATGCGTTTTGAAAGCGCTCATCCATAATCCATAACAGCGAGTTCGTACTGCGTTTGGCAATATCTGCGCGACGATCATCACCCTTACCGATGTACCAAAAAAGATATTCACCCTTAAAAGTGATATCAAGCATATCGCTGAGCATATCAATCGACTCGCCACCGCTGACATGATCATAATGGGGATACAACGCATCAATGCAAACAATAGGGATCATCGGACGGTCGGGGGAACGTTTGTTCAATGATGCCGTAATATAGTGCGAAAACCATTTACGGTCATGGTCGGTAATGAGGACGAGACTTTTCCCCCCCATCATCTGATCCATGGCATTAGCAATAGCAGGGGTCCATTCGAAACGCTGTTCTTCGAACCAGCTCATCGATGCCCCCTCGGAGCGAATCGATTCTAATGTCCATTGATCAAAACGGCGCACTTATTGATCCAATGCGTAAGCACTGTGCAACGATCGCACTGCAAGCTCCGCGTATTTTTCGTCGATAACCATCGACACTTTGATTTCCGATGTCGAGATCATCATTATGTTAATGTTTTCACGTGCCATGGTTTGGAACGCTTTTGCCGCTACGCCGGTATGTGATTTCATACCGACACCGACAATGGATACTTTACAAATATTTTCATCGTATGATGCTTCACTGATCTCATCATCGGCGATGAAGGTTTCAACCACTTTTTTGGCATCCAAAAGTTCCGTTTTAGGGACGGTAAAATCCAAATTGGTTTTGCCATCATGACCTGAAGTTTGGATAATCATATCGATATTTACACTGTTGTCGGCCAAACGGGTAAAAATATCCGAAGCAATTCCGGGACGATCGATCACGCCGCTGAGTGATACTCGTGCTTGGTTTTTATCGAGTGCGATACCGCTGACAAGTGGTTTTTCCATAATATTCTCTTCCTTTGTGATAAGTGTCCCTTCCGCATCACTAAAGCTGGAACGGGTTACGAGGTTAACGTTTAATTTTTTAGCCAATTCGACAGAACGGTTTTGGAGCACTTTTGCTCCTAAAGAAGCCAGTTCCAACATCTCATCGTAACTGATTCGATCCATCTTACGTGCTTTCGGCTCGATTCTTGGGTCAGTAGTATAAATACCGTCTACATCGGTATAAATTTCACATAAATCCGCTTCCAATGCTCCCGCAAGGGCAACGGCAGAGAGGTCTGAGCCTCCGCGTCCAAGCGTCGTTACTTGACCACTCTCACTCACACCTTGAAATCCGGCAACTACAACAACTTTACCTGACGAGAGTTCTGAATGCATCGCACTTGGATCGATACTCTCGATTCGAGCTTTCGTATGAATACTATCCGTCACAATCCCTGCGCGGCGGCCACTCATAGAGGTTGCTTTATGTCCCATCGCATTGAGGGCAATCGAAAGAAGCGCCGCCGTTACCCGTTCACCCGAACTAAGCAGCATATCGACTTCACTGCGTTCCGGCGTCGTCGTATAATGTTCCGCATACGCAATCAATTTATTAGTTTCACCGCTCATTGCCGATACGACGACGACAACTTGGTGCCCTTCTTTAAGCGTTTTAGAAACACGGTTGGCGACGTTTTGGATCCGCTCCAAATCGCCGACGCTGGTGCCTCCGAATTTTTGAACAATTAGCATTACAGATACCCCTTGGCTCTAAAATGGGAGATGACACGTTCATAGACCGGTTTTTTAAAATGGGCGATGTGGCCCAATAGCTCATCGATCGCAACAAAACGGTACGCTTTAAATTCAGGGTGCTTGGTATCCAAATCGATTTTTGCCCCTTTTTTCAAACGTACCAAATAATAGCGCTGTTTTTGACCTGCATACGGAGCCATTTTTGCTGCGACATGAGGAGGAAAGTCATACGCGATCCATTCAGGATACTCGGCAATGATCTCTACTTTTTTAGTACCGATCTCTTCCTCAAGTTCCCTAAAAAGCGCTTCTTCACTCGATTCGCCTTCATCAATTCCCCCTTGAGGAAACTGCCAAACCCCCACCAAATCATTACGTTCGGCGATAAAAATATCTTTCGTCTCGGGATACTCGGGAGAAACAATAATCGCCGCCACATTCGGTCGGTAGAACTTTTTTTCGGTCATTCACCATCTTTTAGTGTATTTTGGATGGGTATTGTAAACTATTCGCTATTAAAAATACTATAATCTCATATGCTTTTATATATTCACATCCCTTTTTGCGATAGCAAATGCTCCTACTGTGCGTTTAATTCTTATGTTGATAAATTTTCCCTGCGCGAAGCGTATATGAATGCCCTTATCCTACAGCTCAAAACAGAGTTGCTCCGTTTTAATGTAAGCGCAAGCAACCCTATTGAAACAGTATTTATAGGAGGAGGCACTCCTTCTACAGTAGAGCCCTCGCTTTATCGACCGCTTTTTGAGATGATCGACCCTTATTTAGCCCGTAACTGTGAGATTACTTCCGAAGCCAATCCCAACAGTGCCACCCGTTCATGGCTGGAGGGAATGTATGAATTGGGAGTTAACCGTCTGAGCTTCGGTGTTCAAAGCTTCAACAATGAAAAATTAAAGATTCTAGGACGCGCTCACCACACCCAGCATGCCCTCGAAGCAATCCGTACCGCTTCCGCTATCGGATACAAACATCTCAGTGTTGATTTAATCTATGGTGTACAAGGTGATACAAAAGCCCTTTTAAAAGCGGATGTAACCCAAGCACTTGCCCTTCCCATCGATCATATCAGTCTCTATGCCCTCACTATCGAAGAGGAGACGGCGTTCGAAAAAACACCCGAAATGGCAAATGAGGAGTTAGAACTGACCCGATGGCTATTTCGTGAAATCACTTCTCACGGATTTGATCAGTATGAAATTTCCAATTTCGGTAAATACCGCTCACACCACAATATCGGATATTGGGAGCATAAACCCTACATAGGGCTGGGAGCCGGCGCTGTCGGATTTTTAGAAAATTGCCGTTATTATCCGATAACAAGTGTCGAACACTACATCCAAACCCCCTGTGAAATTAGGCTCGAGGAGATTGAAGCGGAAGCACTTTTAAGTGAAAAACTCTTTTTAGGCTTTCGCAGCTGTGTCGGTGTTGAGGTAAAACATCTCAATCCTAAACAAAAGAGACAAGCCGAACTTCTTTGCCATGAGAAAATGCTCACCTGCCATAATGAGCGCTATTTTAATCCCGATTTTCTTCTGGCCGATGAAATCGCATTGAGAGTAGAAGGGTTTTAAACTTTATTTGGATAAAATCCCTCCTTATCACATCAAGAAGTAGGCACTTATTATGTTTGGAATGGGTTTAGGTGAAATTTTTCTTATCGCTATTATTGCGATATTGTTTTTAGGACCGGAAAAGCTCCCCAGTACAATGGTCGAAATCGCTAAATTTTTTCGAAGCGTCAAAAGTACGGTCAACACAGCACGTGCAACCATTGAAGAGGAGATGAAACTCTCCGAACTCAAAGAAGAGGTACTCAATTATAAAAATGAGCTCACAAATGCCAGTTCGGAATTGGAACGTATGACCAATGTCACTGAAATCGGTGCCGAACTGACCGGAATTAAAAGTGAACTTGATTTTAATACCATTGCCCCTTCCGCACCATCAGCGCCTAAAGAACCTGAGGTAGTCACTTTTGCGCCAAAGCCAAAAGAGATTAAAACAATAGAAACCAAAACTACCCTAGAGAATGCCTAATGTTTGATGATTTACGTCCCCATTTAGTCGAGCTTCGTAAACGCCTCGGCATCAGCGTTGCAACTGTTATTATTATGTTTTTTGTTATGTGGAATTTTCATGATGACATACTCGCATGGATTACTCAACCGCTTATTGACGCATTAACCGTAGCTGCTAAAATCTCTCCGAAAGCCGCTAAGGGTATGCTGGTTACCAAAGAGCTGTCCGAAGCCTTTTTTGTTGCGATGAAAGTTTCCTTTTTTGCCGGTCTGATCGTCTCACTCCCTGTTATACTCGCACAGATATGGCTTTTTATCGCACCGGGGCTTTATGCCAATGAAAAAAAGATGATTATCCCTATCGTTGCAGGGGGAACAATCATGTTCCTCATAGGTGGGGCATTTGCGTACTATTTTGTCACTCCGCTAGGATTTGCTTTTTTCATCGAATTCGGAAGTGCTTCGTTCGTCCCTATGTACAACATCAGTGAATATGTTGATTTTTTCACCAAAATAATATTGGGATTCGGTTTGGCATTTGAGCTTCCCGTCTTTTGTTATTTTCTCGCCCTCTTGGGTCTGATTGATGATCGAATGATGACCGGCTTTTTCCGCTATGCGATTGTTCTGATTTTCATCATTGCCGCTGTCTTAACCCCGCCGGATGTTCTCAGCCAAATCATGATGGCAGTACCGTTGATTCTTCTATATGGTATCTCTATTTTGATCGTTAAAGCAGTCAATCCAGCCCCTAAAGAAGATCCTTACATCGAAGAAGACGAAGAAGAGACCATTGACTGAACCACTCGACCCTCTTCTAACCGAAAGCTATGATTACCAACTCCCCGAGGGTCTCATAGCAACCCATCCGGCCTATCCAAGAGACCATGCACGACTTCTCGTCTATAATCGCTGTGATAAAACGATCACTCATGCCCGTTTTGATGCTCTTGAATCCTTTTTACCCGAAAGCTGCGGAATTATTTTCAATGATACCAAAGTCATCAAAGCACGGCTTTACGGGAAAAAAGAGAGTGGAGGAGCAATTGAGCTCCTTATCAATCGCCCCCATGATGCCCATACCATCAATGTCTATATCAAAGGACGGGTAAAAGAGTCTACCCTGTTACACTTCGATGATAATCTTAGTGCCCGAGTTATTGCATTATCTGAAGACGGTAGCCGTGAAGTCAACTTTTATTCCCATGACACCCTTATCCGATTTGAAGATCTCCTACCCATTCTAGAAAAGATCGGGCATATCCCACTCCCCCCTTATCTAGGACGTGAAGATGACTCCGAAGATGAGCGCGAGTACCAAAGCGTCTTTGCACACCACGAAGGTGCCGTTGCCGCACCGACAGCCTCTTTGCATTTTACCGATGAGCTATTTGAGTCGGTTTGTTCACAGCATCCACATGCTTTTGTAACCCTACATGTAGGTTCTGGAACCTTTAAACCCGTCGAAGCAAAGATCATTACCGACCATCCAATGCACTCGGAATATTTTAATATCTCACCCTCGGCACATGACCTTATCCACAGCGACATCCCCTTGCTATCCATCGGAACAACCTCGACGCGTACAGTCGAATACCATGTTCGTCACGATGCAAAAAGTGGAGAGGCAAACCTCTTTTTACACCCGAATAATCCCCCAAAACGTATCAATCATCTCCTCACCAATTTCCATCTTCCCCAGTCGACACTTCTGATGCTTGTTGCCTCATTTGTAGGACTCGAAGAAACGCACCGAATTTATCAAGAGGCGATAGATGAAAAATACCGCTTTTTTTCCTACGGTGATGCAATGCTTATACTCTAAATCATTCCAGATTATGATAAAATAGTGATATTATAATCGAAGGCAGATCGTATGAGATATCTTAACCGCAGACATTTTTTAGGTGCCGGCTTACTCCTTGGGGCGACAAGCCTTCTTGGAAAAGAGACACCGTCAAAACCTATTGCCATTCCACAAGAATTTACAACGCCCATTATTGCATTTCCGGAAAAAAAGCCAATGGTCACGATTTCCGACCGTCCTCCGTTGCTTAAGTCCTCAAAAGGACGTGATATTTTTACCCAAGCTATCACTCCGAATGATGAATTTTTCGTCCGTTGGCATCTTCCGGATATCCCGACTCACATCGATTTGAATGAGTTTCGTCTGGAGGTAAAAGGATCAGTCAATACCCCTCTTTCCCTCAGTGTTGATGATTTAAAATCTAAATTTGAACCTGCAGAGATTACTGCAGTCTTGCAGTGTGGCGGTAACAGCCGCAAATATTATGCAGTTACCGGACAAGCAACCCATGGTGTCCAATGGGACCATGGCGCAATGGGCTGTGCCGTATGGAAAGGGGTACGACTCAAAGACATTTTGAACCGTGCCGGAGTCAAAGAAAGCGCTTCATGGGTTGGCCTTAACGGTTTAGAAAAACCGGCGATGGAGGAGACTCCTGACTTTTTCCGTGAAATGGAGATCAAAGAAGCACTTGAGGATCAAATCATCGTTGCCTATTCCATGAACGGCGAAGATCTCCCCTATCTCAACGGTTTCCCGATCCGTCTCGTCATTCCGGGACACTTCTCGGACAGCTGGGTAAAAATGCTAAGTGAGATTATGGTTATGGATACCTACCGTACAAGCTTCTTTATGGACGTAGCCTACACCGTACCGGATAACGATTGCGAATGTGTCGTTTCAGGAAGCGATTTTGAATACAAACGTAAACCCATAGCTGCCATGAAAGTCAAATCGGTCATTGGTTATCCATCTTCCAATACCGTAATCAAAAAAAGCTCCAAAGTAAAAATTGCAGGTGTAGCCTTCGATCAGGGTAAAGGGATCAAAGAAGTTATGATTTCTCTCGATGGCGGTAAAAGCTGGAGTGCGGCAAAACTGGGTCAAGATTACGGCAAATTTGCCTTCCGGCCATGGAGTTTTGAATGGGAAACCAAAACAAAAGGTAATTTTACGATTATGGCACGTGCTATCAACCGTATCGGCAATATTCAGCCACTTGCGGATGAGATCGGTTGGAATGCCGGCGGATATCAATACAACGCTGTTGATAGCGTTAATGTGAAAATTGTATAAGGTTCAAAAATGAAAAAATTACTAATACTCAGCGCATTTTTGGCTGCTACCGCATTCGCTCAAGTTGATAAACCGATTGAGATGCCTTACGTTGATTATCCAATGGTACAAGGTGACCATGATGAAGTAGCACAGCAATACTGCCTTATCTGCCACTCATGGGGATACATTCTTAATCAAGGTAAAAAAAGCCGTCCCTATTGGACAGGAACCGTTCAAAAAATGGTTAATGAGTTCAAAGCCCCGATAGGAAAAGAAGATCAACAAACCATCATCAATTATCTCGTAAAACACTACGGATATGAGGCAACATCAGGACAAGGGCATTAAGCCCTTCACCCCTTAGCCCTCGACAACTCTCTGCAAACCTCCAAAAACTGTTCTCCGTATTTATCATACTTCACCATACCGATACCGGAAATCGCTAACATATCCTCTTTCATTTTTGGCATTTTGTGTGACATTTCAAGTAAGGTTTTATCGCTAAAGATAACATATGCAGGAACTTTTTCCTCGCGTGCCAAATGCGATCTCAGAACCCTGAGTGTCTCAAATTCAGGACTGTGTATCTCATTATTAAGCGATGTTTCCGATTTAATCGGTGATTTTGGCGGATTGAGTGTTGTTTCTTTGATACTAACTTTTTGCTCCCCTTTTAAAATAGCAACCCCCTTTTCAGTAATTTTTAACACTCCGAAATCGGCTTGAAAAAGTGCTTCTATCTCTATAAGTCGATTGGCAATAGTAAGCCACTCTTGTTTAGAGCGATCTCGACCGATGCCATAGACACTGAGAAGATTGTGTTGCGTACTCAAAACTTTTTGAGATTCAGATCCACGTAGTACATCGATAACATAATGGGAACCAAAACTTTGTGCTGTTTTATGAACCGTAGATAAAAACTTTTGTCCTTCAACGGAAATATCAGTGATCTGAAAACTGCCCGCTTCAAGACAATTATCACATACTCCCTTACAATCATCGATTTTATCTCCGAAATAGGCTGCTATCCCTTTATGACGGCACACCTCTCCACTCGCAAATCGGATGGAATCATTCAATTGTTGCAGGGCAACACGTTTATACTCATCGCTCCCGTCATTTTTTTCAATCAACGACTTTCGATTGACCACATCTGACATGGAGTAAAGTAATAGTGTCTGCGCTTCCAGTCCGTCTCTTCCGGCACGACCAATTTCTTGATAGTAATTTTCGATCGATTTGGGCATTGAAGTGTGAATAACAAAGCGGATGTTACTCTTATCAATTCCCATACCAAATGCTACAGTCGCGACTACTACCTGAAGAGAATCGTCCATAAACGCTTTATGAACAGAAGTCCTCTCATCTATGCTCATTCCGGCATGATACGCACGCGAAATAACCCCATTAACATTTAGAAATCGGGATATCTCTTCCGTCTCTTTGCGTGAAAAGGCATATACTATGCCACTTTCCCCTTGTTTTTGCCGAATAAGCGCCAATAACTGCTTTTGCCCATTTCCCTCTCTGTTTTTTGCCCTAATCGTAATATTGCTTCGAAAAGCAACTGCTTTGATCAGTTCCGGATCATTCAAATGGAGTTGGTTGATAATATCCGATTTAACTTTTTGTGTTGCCGTAGCGGTAAAAGCTGCTATGGAAACATGAGGGAATGTACTGCGGATGGAACTGAGCTTTCGGTAATCATCTCTAAATTCGTGCCCCCACTCACTGATACAGTGCGCCTCATCGATAACAAAGGTACTGATCTTCAAGTGTTGTAAAAATTCGATGAACCCTCTTGCTGCCATTCTCTCCGGTGAAACATACAAAAGTTTAATCTTTTGTTCCATCAGTTCTCTTTGGATACGTTGTACTTCTGCTTCACTTTGCATCGAGGAGAGCGATTCGGCTTTTACTCCCATCACTTTGAGTGCAGAGACTTGATCGTACATCAATGCCAAAAGAGGAGAAACAACAATAGTCACCCCCTCTTTCATAATGGCAGGCAATTGATAACAAAGCGATTTTCCCCCTCCGGTAGGAAGCAGCATTAGCGTATCTTTATTATCGATAATACTTTGAACCGCTAACGCTTGATGTTCTCTGAATTCGCTAAAACCGAATACCTCTTTCAGTGTTGCGTGAAGGCGACGATCATCCGTGGAATTATCTATCATAAGACTCTTTCATTATTTTTCTCATACTACAGCCACTCTTCCGTTTCGTACTTCAATGATGCCGCTTAACTCAGCTTCAAAAATATCACTCGGAAATTTCCCAACTACCTCTTCATAGGTTGGGTTATTACGACAATAGGCGATAAAGGGTGTATCATCGATTGCGTTACGCCCTTTTTGACTCATAAGGGCAACAAACGTGTCAATATCATCTATAGCAGTCGCTTTCCCATCACTCAAAAGCTGCCGCGTTGCAGTACTTTCTCGAAGACGATGTGGAAGAACATAGATCTCTTTGCCCATTGATAAAGCATATTCAACACTCCGCATACTCCCACTACCGATATCGGCTTCAGTCACTATCAGTGCATCGCCTAGGGCTACTACAATTTCGTTTCGTACCACGAAGCTCCATTCACGTGCCGAAAAATCTGGTTCAAACGGAGTCATAGTAAGGCCATATTGTTCAATCGCCTCAATCAGCGAAGCATTGGCAGCAGGATAACGTATATCAATACCACAAGGCAATATCGCTATCGTATTTTCCGATCCCGCCCCCTGATGAGCTATTGCATCTACCCCTGCGGCCGCGCCGCTGACTACCACCATTCCGGAAAGGGATAATTTTTTAGAAAGTTCATATGTCGTTGCACGGGTATATGGGTTAGGCCGACGCGTTCCGACGATCGATATTTTAGGGCGATCAAGCAGCCTCGAATCACCCCGATAATAAAGTTTTTCAGGATAACGCTTCATACAGGTGAGTTCGGGGATGAGAAAAGGAATTTCGTTGTTCATGTCCATTCTTTATGATAATACATAACGATAGCAAAAAATGAGAGAAAAATAAAATATCTGACAATTTGTCAGATTTGATCAATTCCGACCAGTTGTACCTCTTTTAAGATTTCTTTCGATTCTTTAAGTGCTTGAATCGTATCGACTCTGGGGTGTCCAATCGCAATAGCGGTTCCGTAGCGTTTTGCTTTTGCTACCGCCTCTTTGATCTGTTTTTTGACATTTGCCACACCATCTTTATCGTCTAAAAAGACATCTCGTACCAAATAACGCATTCCATATTTACCCGTCGTCTCTCGCCCTTTACTCGTAGCAATCGTACGGCTGTCTACAAATTGCAATCCCTCTTTTTGCATGATTCGGATCAATCTATCCATCGCAACCGGATCAGACGTAAACTTTGAACCTGTATGATTGTTCATATAATGAGCATTAGGAAAAAGCTGCTTTAGTGCATTGAGCCGTTGTTCGATCTCCTCTTCTGTACTACCTATCCGCAAGGTATTTGGTTCTTCATCCTGAAAAGCAACCGCTTCCAAAGGTAAATGCACCATATACATACGATGTTGTTTCGCCAATATCGCCGAATCGGGATGACGTGAGCTTGGAGGGAGGAAAGACATGACCAATGGTAATCCCGTTGATTGGATTGCCTTAACATCATGTGCATACGATACGTCATCCATTATAATGACCAATTTGGCTTCTGTTCCAGCAGGACGAAGAGGTCGCTTTTCCGGCGGTGGCGGTGGAATTTTTTTATCGTTGGGCGCATATTCATGCTGAGGATTAACCTCTTCATGGATTTTCTCACGTCTTAATAAATCTTCGAGTTCTTTTTTAAGACGGCGGATTTCATTTGCTTGTGTCACATTTTGAGGTTTTATAACCGGAAGGTTGTTTTCATCGATAGTTGCAATTTGCTGAATCTGTGCAACCAGTTTTTCCGTCTGCATACGTTCAGCGGCAAGTTCGTTTTCAGCCTGATGAAATCCGATAAAATAGCCGACTAATACTGCAGTAAAAATTAGAAGAAGTGCCGTAAGCCCAAAAAGAAACCATTTTAAAAAGGGAGATTTGGAAGATCGAGGTCGTTTACTCATTCTAGAAAGAACCTCTTGTTTGGAAGTTTTCAGAGCGTCATGCTCTGAAAGGGAAAATTAGTTTGTGCTTTGGTTAACGATTTTATTTTTAGAAATCCATGGCATCATCGCACGAAGGCTTACACCCGTACGTTCGATCAAAGATGCTTTTGCATTTGTACGTTCAGCGTTCATACGTGGATAACCCGCTTGACCTTCAAGGATGAAATCTTTTGCAAAACGGCCGTCTTGGATCTCTTTAAGGATCTCTTTCATGGCCGCTTTTGATTGTTCATTGATAACACGTTTACCGCTTACGTAGTCACCGTATTCCGCTGTGTTGGAGATAGAGTAACGCATATCCGCAATTCCACCCTCAAACATCAAGTCAACGATGAGTTTAAGTTCGTGAAGACACTCGAAATAAGCAAGCTCAGGTGCGTAACCCGCTTCTGTCAATGTTTCAAATCCCGCTTGAACGAGAGATACTGCACCGCCGCAAAGAACCGCTTGTTCTCCGAAAAGGTCTGTTTCTGTTTCGTCTTTAAACGTTGTTTCGATGATCGCTGTACGTCCGCCACCGATAGCCGATGCGTATGAAAGAGCCAAGTCTTTCGTTGTACCGCTCGGATTTTGTCCTACTGCGATCAAATCGGGAATCCCGCCGCCGCGAACAAATTCAGAACGTACGGTATGACCTGGTGCTTTAGGAGCGATCATTGTTACGTTGATATCGCTTGCCGGTTTAATACGTCCGTAGTGGATGCTGAAACCATGACCGAATGCGATCGTTGCACCTGATTTTAGGTTTGGAGCGATTTCGTTTTTATAGATTTCTGCTTGATTCTCATCCGGAAGAAGGATCATAACAACGTCAGCGTATGCAGAAGCTTCTGCTACTGTCATAACTTTGAACCCTTTAGCTTCCGCTTTGCCCCATGAGCTACCCTCTTTGCGAAGACCGATAACAACTTCAACACCGCTATCACGAAGGTTTTCCGCGTGTGCATGACCTTGTGATCCAAAACCGATCATTGCCACTTTTTTGCTTTTGATTAATTCGATATTACAATCTTTATCGTAGTAGACGTTCAATGCCATACAGGTATCCTTGGAGTAAGCTCATAGGCTTAAAATTTGGCGAATTATACCCCACTTTTGCATAAAAATATATTAGCGTACCCTTATACCGTTATGCTAAATCGTTCACTAAGGGTGTCTAAACGATCCCATGCTACAATTCACCCAAAAAAGAATGGGGATTTTTATGAAAAAATTTAACCTTTTTAAAGAGATTATTATTGTTACCAAAGATGATTTTTTACGTGCCGCCAATTCGGCAAAACGGTTTGCTATCAGCTATAACGGTGAAATCGTGTATGAACCCTTCCCTGCAACGTTCATCTCGATTTTTGAAGGCTCAATCCCCCCTCTCTCACCGCTTGCAACTAATCTCGCCCGTCCGATCAGTTCAATGCTCGGTGATAACTACCGTATTGTCGAAGATGACGATCGTATTTTGATCAAAGCCTCCGGTGCATGGCAAAACATTATCGGATATAACCAAAAACGCGCACTCTACGATGATACAACAGGTGATGGAATCGCCGAATTCTCGGATAAAACACTGGAAGATATCGGATGGCATGCAACCGAATTTAATATCGGTTATCGTGAGATTGTTGAACAGTTTGAAGTACAATGTGATGGGATTTTACTCTGTATTGAGCAAGAAGAGCCGTATCAGTTCAGCGGATTGGGATTTGTATTTGATATCGAGCGTGCAAGAAAGATCGGGTTTGATTATTGTGTAACGGCCATACAAAAGAAACTGGCAAATGATGAAGATTTTGCCATCCTAACCGACGATGAAGCAGAAGCCAAAGATTATTTCTTAAGCTGATCGAGATACCGTTCTAAAATAATCTTCGCCGAAAGAGAGTCGATACGACCGTCCCGTTTGTAGCGGATTTCACCCTTCATCAGCGCTTCCGCTTCTTGGGAGCTGTGAGATTCGTCTTGGTAGGCGATTTCGCCACTGAATTCAACGAGGTTCATAAAATGCGCTACACGACGTCGCATCTCATCCTCGGTCGTGCTTCCCATCGGGATACCAACCACAACCGTTGTTGCTTCATATTCGTTTAACACTTTTTTGACATCGTTGGCGGCTTGGTTACGGTTTTTGCGCTCTACCGCCGGAAGCGGTGTGACGATTCCCGATCCCGCACTCAGTGCTAATCCGATCCGTTTTAAGCCTAAGTCGATTGCGATAATAGTTCCCATCATTTCCCCAAACAAAACTGTCCGAACATTTTGTCGAACATCTCATCGAGTTCATACGGACGGCTGATTGAAGCGACAGCTCGGATCGCGGCATTGATGTGAAAGGAGAAAAACTCTAATTCACCATCACGAAGAGGCTCATACGCTTCATCGATAGAGAGAACGGCTTTCTCGGTTGCACTGATCTGACGTTGAGAGATCAACATCATCTCCTCACCGTCGTTTTCATAATCCATGAGAGAACTCAAAGTAGTAATCAACGATTGCATTTCCTGTTTACAACTCAACCGTATCGGAGCGTATTCACTAATCACGGTTGATTCAAAACATTCCGGCAAATCCGATTTGTTCAAAATGCAGATAAACGGTTTCTCTTCGCGGTAACGTTCGATCAAATCGATAATAGCACGATCTTCTCCATCGATCTCACGCGAAGAATCAAACAGAGCAATCACCACATCGGCATTTTCAATAGCTGAAATGGAGCGCTCTATCCCGATTCGTTCAATCTCATCGTGAGCGTTACGTATCCCCGCCGTATCGACCAAACGGATCAGATGAGTACCAATACGTACCTGTTCTTCGATCGTGTCACGGGTAGTACCTGCAATGTCGCTGACTATGGCACGTTCATAATCAAGTAACGCGTTAAGAAGGGAACTTTTCCCGACATTGGGTTTACCGATGATAGCAACCCGAAATCCCTGCATCAATCCACTGCGTCGTCGGCTTGATTCGAGGGTACGAGAGAGGGTATGTTTTATCTTTTCCAGCTTCACTTCGATCTGCTCTACGACATCTTGAGGCAAATCCTCTTCAGCATAATCGATCACCACTTCTGAGTACGCCAAGATTTCAAGAAGCGAATCACGAATTCCCTCGATATAACCGCGCAATTCTCCCTTCATCTGACGGGCTAAAATTCGTGCGGCATCGTCGCTTTTGGCTTCGATCAATGCTGCAGTTGCTTCGGCTTGGGTCAGATCGAGGCGCCCGTTTAAAAAAGCCCGTTTACTGAATTCACCCGGTTCAGCTAAACGTGCCCCTTCAAAAAGAACAGCACGTAACAGCGACTCGGCTACGACATAACCGCCGTGACATTGGAATTCAACAACCTCTTCACCAGTAAAACTTCGCGGTGATTGGAAATAGATCACGATCGCTTCATCGATGAGTGTCCCGTCATTATGATGCAAAGAAGTTAATGTTGCATGACGTGGCTGAAGCTCTGTTTTTTGGGTAAGTTTTAAAGCAATTGAGTGAGAACGATCCCCGCTAAGACGGAGAATCGAGATAGAACCGACACCGTTAGCGGTGGCGATAGCGGCAATCGTGTCGTTCATCAATATTCGTGATAGCTGTTAATGACGATAAATTTGCCGCCATCACGGGTAGAACGGATAGCCACATAACGATCAGGATAACGATCACGGAGCTGTTTAAGGGCTATTTGGACTAGTACACCATCCAAGACTTTCGTCTGTGCGCGTCCCTCTTGATCGATGATATCACACACATTGATCAAATAACGGGAAATCGACTCTTCCTGATTTTTCAAAAATTCTGCGATTTCAAGACGCAACTGCATCCCGTAAACTGCATTGATCCAATTGAACAACATATAGGAGAGTGCTTTGTAACGATACCCCTCTTTGCCAATCATCAATGCAGCATCAGCACCGGTGAACTCGACCAGCAAGGTATTCTCATCGTAAACACTGACGTCGATATCATTGATATCAAAACAAATATCTTTAAAAAGGATATTGATCTGTTCTTTGACTTCATCGGCACACTCTTGGGCAGAGAGTTCATAAAAATCACCCTCCATCTCCCCAGCTTCTTCAAAATCATCCGCTTGCTCGTAAAATTCATCTCCTAAAACCAATTCTTCAGGTTCAATCGATGATGGTGCAACAATCGCAACATCGTCTTCAGCAACAAAAGATTCATCACTTTCTATTGCAGGTGCAGCTGTTGTAGCAGATGCAGGAATATTGACATTTGCATGAGGAAGATTGGCAATAATGATTGCCGATTTTTTAAAGAGCCCCAATACCCCTTTGGAAGGGAATTGGACAATCTCCACTTGAAGTAGGGTTACAGAACACCCAAACTCAGCGGCCGCTTTGGCATATGCCAGTTCTAAGGTAGGTGCTTCAATCTTTTTCATGATGCTTTTCCGCAAGATGAGTTTCATGACGCATTGCACGCGCCGCTTCAAACTGTTTATTAACCATAAACTGCTGTGCGATCGAGAAAATATTATTCACAAACCAGTACAACACAAGCCCAGCTGGGAATGTGAAGAAGAAGAACGTGAAAATAACCGGCAAGAATTTAAAGATTTTCTCCTGCAATGGATCGGTGAAATTGCTCGGAGTAATTTTTTGTTGATAATACATCGTTGCACCCATCAAAATAGGGAGAATGTAATACGGATCCATACGGGATAGATCAGTTACCCACAGTACCCACGGAGCACCTTGCAGTTCAACTGCGTTAAGAAGAACTCGATAGATTGCAAAAAAGACTGGAATTTGTAATACAAGTGGTAAACACCCGCCCAATGGATTAGCTCCATGTTTTTTATACATCTCCATGACCGCAGCATTCATACGTGCCGGATCCCCTTTATATTTTTCCTGAACTTCTTTGATTCGTGGAGCAATCTCTTTAATTTTCTGCATCGAAACCATCCCTTTGTGAGTCAAAGGGTAGAGAAATACACGAATTAAAATGGTTAATGCAATGATTGACCAACCCCAGTTTCCGATCATTCCATGCAACCACATTAAGATTTTAAAAATCGGAGCGGCAACAAACGTAAACCAGCCGTATTCGATTGCATTGACCAAAACAGGATTGATTGCTTCAAGTGTTTTATACTCTTTAGGACCGATATACCCGTTAAAGGTAAAGTTAGTATTCCCTTCCAAATAAGTAACCGCATTGCTTTTGGCATCACGTTCAATCGTCACTTGGGTCGATTTGTCAAATCCGTACATCATACTTGCATAATATTGATCAAATGCAGAAACGAAATGGACATCGGTAAAAAGTGATTGTCCTTCAACATCGCCGTCTTTGAAAATTGTCGTAAGTTTATCTCCGGAGTAGACCATCCCACCGACAACGGTCATCATCTGCTCTATAATTTGCGGATGTTGCCCGAGGTAAACGAAATAACGTTTTTCATTGGAGAGCGCTATTTTTGCATCATAATGGCCGTCTGCGTAAAACGTCAATGTTTTTGTAACAGTCAATTCCGGAAGGTTTTGTGTCAATACAACGGTTGATTTACCGTTCTCACCTAAAGCGATATTACTCGCATCACTCGTATAAGGGACTTTTGCCGCTGCTTCATTCAATGCTTGATCGGCAAATCGGATTTGAATCGGTTTGGCACCTTCCGGCGCAACCAATTCGGATAATTTACCGTCTTTTCCATTATGTTTTTTATCACTCAGGATGACCGATCCAATCCGTCCAAGAGTATCAATTTTGAGGGTGAACTCTTTTGCAGAAACTGTGGTAAGCGTATCGGTTTTCGTTGTTTTCATCTCTGTAGCAGCCGCAGGGGTACTATCAGATTGTTTTGTCACTACAGCACTCTGTGATACGCTTTCTTTTACTGTGTTTGCTTTAGTAACATTGGATTCGTTAACAGATGATTTTGGTGGAACGAGCGTGGTATAACCTATAAAAAAGGCAAAAGATAAAGCGACGGCAACGATGAGTCGCTGATTGGGAGTAAACTTTTCTAGCACTGTGACCCTTTAAACTTAAAATTTTTGATCAGAAAATAATTCTGTTGATATGGAACAAACCAGTATTTTATCGTATTTATGGAGAGTTCGGAGGGTTTTATCATCGGTTTGCCGATAATCGGATAATCGATACCGCCGGAAAAAAGCTGATTGCACCGTAAAATTCGTAAAAAAGTGGATAAGAATGCGCGTGGGAGGGTATTACGCTCAAACTGCCATAGAGCATATTCGGAGCATGAAGGATAGTGACGACACGCACCGCGTGTCACCAAAGAGAAAGAGTGCCGATAAAGCCACAGGAGCTTAAGAAAGAAGATTCTTATCATCACCTGATCCAGTCATGGCACCCGTCCGTTTTAAAACATATTTGCAGTCGCGTCGCACTGTATCGAAAGAGTTGTCAAATAACCCTTTCTTGGCGACAAAAACGTACCATCCGTCTTGTGCATTGGGTGAAAACTCGTTAAAAAGAGCCCGAAGACGTCTTTTACACCGATTTCTCACTACTGCATTTCCGACTTTTTTACTGGCCGTATATCCAACTTTTTTTTCTCCCGCTAAGGGGAGATAAAACAACGCGATTGAAGTGCTGTGCGCATTTTTCCCGCGTTGATAAACACGCTGAAACTCACTGTGGAGCTTTAGCATCGAGAAGCTATTTAGACAGCCAATCGTTTTCTACCCTTAGCACGACGAGCGTTCAATACTCGACGGCCGTTTTTTGTCGCCATACGTGCACGGAAACCGTGGGTACGTTTACGTGGCGTATTATGCGGTTGGTATGTTCTTTTCATAAGCCATTCCCTTTAGAAATTTTTAGCACGCAATAATAGACAATTTTTACTTAAAGGTCGGTTAAGCTTCGTAAAAGCTTGTTAAAACAATCTCGAAAATGTCCGATATTGTCACTAACATACTAAACTGCAAAGGTGCAATTATGATTAGTACATCCTCACTTGATGCATACCGTTCTCATGAACTGAATATTCAAATGAAAACGAGCAGCGGCGATACTCTTTCGCTCAATTTTGAAAATTCCCAGTCACTTTCTCTCAGTGAGAAAACAACCGATACAACCAAAGAACAATCGTTTTCTTTTTCTTCATTGCAGGCATTTTCATTCAACCTCGACAGTAATGGCATCAGTGAACAAGATCAGAAAGAGATCAACGCATTTATGAAAAAAGCACAACCCTATATCGATAAATTCATGAAAGAGCTTGAAGATCAAAACCAAACTTCACCAATCAATAAAGTGGCGTCGGATGTGACAAAACTTATAGGTAATCTGAAAAACAGTGATGAAAATGTCAAAAATTATGCGAAAAAAGGGGTAGTTGATCTCTTTGATAACGCAGTCAAAGAGACAAAAAGCACTGAAAAAATGATCGATGAGGCTCAAAAATTGATGCAAAAAATCATTGACGGATTCGATAAACTTTTCGAGCCTATTTACGCTTAAGGCTTCAAAAAGTCCCTGAGAATCATCTGATTTGATTGCCCTTTTGGCCCCAAATCAATTGGGATGGAGGGTTTGAGTTTCATATGACAATCACGACATTCACGTATTACTGCATGTTCGGCAACCCTTGCCCCCTCAATCTTCGCAATCGGATGACAGGCGAAACAGTCACTTCCGCAATCACCCATTTTAGCAGGGTCGGCACTGTGACATTTGATGCACGTCGTCATCGGTTTGTGCCGTTTATCGGTATCGATATTTTTAAGCAATGCAGGATGGCAAGTCATACAATCTCCCGTACATCCCCATAGCGGTAACAATAATATAAAGAGTAATGCAATCGTTTTCATAAACGCGATTATGCCACAGTTACGGTAACCTCATCTCCAACAGCATCAAAAGCTACTGAAGCACCCTCTTCAACCTCTCCGCCAAGGATCAAATCAGCGAGACGGTCTTCGATAATCTCATACAATGCCCGTTTAAGTGGTCGAGCACCGTACACCGGATCGAATCCCGCACTTGCGATGTATCGTTTTGCACTATCGGTGATGGTAAGGGTAATATCTCTCTCTTCCACTTTTGCTGCGATATCTTTAAAGAAAAGATCGACGATGCTGAGGATTTGCGCTTCCCCTAATGGATTAAAGACTACCACATCATCCAAACGGTTCAAAAACTCCGGTTTAAAATGCTGTTTGAGTTCACCAAGCACCATTGCTTCGAGTCCGCTCTCCCCATGATGCGCCATAATCTTATCGCTAGCGATGTTAGAGGTCAAAATAATGATCGTATTGGTGAAATCGACCACTACCCCTTTATTATCAGTCAGACGTCCGTCATCAAGTACCTGAAGCAATACATTAAAGACATCAGGATGGGCTTTTTCCACCTCATCAAACAAGATGACACTGTAAGGCTTGCGGCGTACCGCTTCGGTGAGCTGTCCCCCCTCATCAAATCCGACATATCCCGGAGGAGCGCCGACGAGACGGGAAACGGCATGTTTTTCCATGTATTCGGACATATCGATACGGATCATCGATTCACTGCTGTCGAAAAGGAATTTCGCCAATGTTTTCGCCGTTTGCGTTTTTCCGACACCCGTAGGTCCTAAAAAGAGGAACGATCCGATCGGACGGCTCTTATCGGAAAGACCCGCTTTGTTCCGTTTGATCGCACGGGCTACCGCGTGGGTCGCTTTCTCTTGCCCAACGACATCACGATTTAGTTCGTCCTCGATGTGGAGAATCTTCTCTTTTTCGCTTTGGAGCATTTTATTCACCGGAATTTTTGTCCAGCGGCTTACGATTCCGGCGATAGAAGCTTCATCAACACTGTTTTTAAGCAGTGTTCCAGCAGCCATCATCCCTTTCCACTTCTCTTGAAGAACCTTTTCCTCTTCGAAAAGTTTCGGAATTTGTCCGTATTCGATCTCAGCAGCCTTATTAAAATCGGCATTTTGCTTGGCTACTTCTGCTTCACGGCGTTTCGACTCCAACTCCCCTTTGAGCTTCGCCATGTAATTAAAGACCTCTTTTTCATGCGAAAATTGCCCATCCAGAGCACGGCGTTCTTCTGCAACATCGGCTAACTCACGCTTAATCTCTTCAAGACGTTTCGTATTAGCAACACTCTCTTCCATCTTGAGCGCTTCTTGTTCAACCTGCAAGTTGGTTTGACGTCGTTTTACACTCGCAAGAGCGTTGGGCTCCGATTCAATCTGCATTTTAAGTTCTGCCGCCGCCTCGTCGATCAAATCGATCGCTTTGTCCGGCAGAAAACGATCATTGATGTAACGATCGGAGAGCTTCGCCGCAGCTACCAGTGCCGAATCGGTAATGGTAACATTATGGTGTGCTTCGAGACGTTCTTTCAAACCACGGAGGATTTGTAATGATTGGTTGACACTCGGTTCATCCACATTGACCGGTTGAAAACGGCGTTGTAACGCGGCATCTTTTTCGAAATATTTACGATATTCTTTGAGCGTTGTCGCACCGATCGTGTGTAACTCTCCGCGAGCCAATGCCGGTTTGAGGATATTGGCAGCATCCATTGACCCTTCCGATGCTCCTGCACCGACGATCGTGTGAATTTCATCGATAAATAGGATGATATTGGCTGACTTTTTCACCTCATCGATTACCGCTTTGAGACGATCTTCGAACTCACCTCGGTATTTTGCCCCCGCGATCAGGGCGCTCATATCAAGGGTTATAACCCTCTTATTTTGAAGACTCAGGGGTACCTCTTTGTTGACGATACGTTGTGCCAATCCCTCTACCAAAGCTGTTTTACCTACGCCAGGTTCACCGAGAAGAATCGGATTATTTTTGGTTTTACGGATCAAAATCTGCATCATACGAGAAATCTCTTCATCCCGACCGATCACCGGAGAGAGTTTCCCATCAATCGCTTCTTTAGTTAAATCAATCCCGTATTTTGCAAGACTTTCCAATGTCTCGTCCGCCGTTTGAGACTCGATTTTTTGCCCTGCGCGCATTGCTTCAAATGTTTTGCGTAGTTCAAAGATATTGAGATACTTTTCAAGAATTTCTTTGAAGGGAGTTTTGTTCAGATTCGCAAGCAAAAAGGTATCAATAGCGATAAACTGATCACCGTTCACCGCCATTTCAGCGGAACCGTGTTCCAATGCACGGACAAATTCCCGTGACAGACGAATACTCTCTTTGGTAACGTGTGAAGCGCTGGATAGTTTTTTCGCGGCACTTTTAACATCCAGTTCTATCGCCGTTTTATCGACATTCATTTTCATCAATGCCTGATTGAGAGGAGAGTTACTGTTGGCCAGTAACGCCCATAAAAAATGGATCGGTTCAACTTCGCTGTTTTTATTGTGTAAGGCTAGAGAGATCGACGATTCGATCATCTCGGTCATTTGATGGGTTAGTTTTTCAAAAATATTGTTTGACATAAAATTCTCCTTATTGAGTTGCAAGAATTATAATACTTTGAGTCACTTGTTGTCAAGTCTTTTGAGTAAAATCTTTTAAATCAAGAAAGCCGACATAATTCCTATCGCTCCACCGAATACACCACCCCATACGACCAGCCATCCTAAATGCTCTTTCATGAGTCCAAAAAGCATCTCTTTAATCATCACCGGCGTTAACTCGGCAAGACGCGATTCCACAATCTGATCGATTGTACTTGCTAAATGGGAACTTCCCTGATGCAAATGCGTATTGAGTGCATTCATAAACGATTCGCTTTGAGAAATCTCGATCGTAGAGAGTTTGATCTTTTCCAAAAACGGCTCTTTGAGTTTTGCAATCATCGCTTCGCCTCCGAACATCCCTATCATACCACCTAAAGATGAATCCATGACACTTCGGACCAAAGCATTGTACGCAGGGGTAAAATCGGTTTGTTCGATGATGGGAGAGAGATCTATCGTCCGTTCTTGAGACTGAACAAAACTTTCAATTTTTTCAGGAGTGAAGAACTGCTCCATAATAAGTTTTTTTAACGCTTCGCGGATCGATTCAAACCGATCAAGGATGATTCCCGAACCGTATAAAAATGGTACTTTTTCAAAGAGCATGTGAATAGCAAGCTGATTTGTCACGGCACCCGAGAGGGCAAACAGTCCGGCACTGCGCAATATATTTGCCTCCATACCGTCTACGGTATACGATAATCCCACCAATCCGAGGGAAATGCCATTCGTTAACCATCCTTTATCCATTAAAAACTCCTTTTATCTATTATAAACGCCAAAGGAATAGAATCTCTTTAGCTCCGTTAAGCACTATGACACTGAATCTTATCTCATAAATGAGACAAATTTTGTTAATGTATGTATTATACAAAAAAGGTTAAAGTTAGACCCAAAAAAGGAGCGGTAAATGATTCTTCACACTATGGATACACTGCTTCGCACTACTGAATCCTCAGCAATACTCGGAGCAATTTCAACCGCACTCGATCGAAGCGATGAAGCTCCCTTTTGGCGACAAAAAAGTCTCCCCTTTTGCGAGGCTGTTTTAAGCGTACTTATTCCTCTGCGAGAACAAAACCTTCTCTTTGATCCCGAAGGAAATCCTTATTCCGAGCTCTCTCCTGCCCTCTTTATACGATGGTGTGATTTACTGAGTCTCAGAACCCTTGCCTTTACCCTCGCAAGAAGTAACGATGAGGGAAAACTTCTTCGGACTAAAATCGATACCGATTCCTACCAGTCAATCGATTTAGAAATTTTGGGAAAGTATCTCAGCGGTTACAGTGTCAATCTCGAAAACGAGATGGTCGATTTTCCGGTAACTAACTATAATCTCCACCTCGGTATGACCTCGCTTATCACTAAAATACTCGAAGGAAAAGTCTAATGCAGGAAATGCAAGCACTCAAAGTTCACAGCTACCTCTCATCAGGAGAGATTACAAAACTCCTCGAAAAGGTCGACTACATCCTGATGGCATCCCCGTCGATGATGGCGGATGAACTCCCGATCCATTTCACCATTATTCTCAATACGTCCGATATTATTCCTGATGAAGTGAAACCGCTAATTTTGGAAAAATTCTGCCGCGAACTGGGAATCACTGCCACCAGTCATGTGTTGAGCAACCGTGAACGGATCGCTTTTGCTATGACAACCCAAGAGACCCCTATGCCTAAACACATCGTCGATGACGCCGAAGCGAACAGTATTCCGTGGACATTGTTGCATATTATCGATTTTTTAGGGGATTCGGAAGGGTTTAAAGAGGCGAAAGACGGCCTCAATGGTTGGAGTTATAGCTATAATTAAGTGGCATAACCCTAAAATCATTACAGTAGATTTTCAAGGAAACCGATGGCACTTGTCCTCACCAATTTTTTAAAAGCAATCGAAGCACTGGAACGATCTCTCCAAGCAGATGAAGATGCAACTACACTTGAACTCTCAAACGATATTCGTGAGAGTATCCGCTCAGGAGTGATCCAAAATTTCGAAGTATGCTATGAGCAATCATGGAAAATGATGAAACGGTGGATCGAAAATCATGTGGGGAGCGCTTATGTGGATGGTGTGACGCGCCGTGAGTTGTTTCGTGTTGCCGCTGAAAATCGTCTGATTAACGATGTCGAGTTATGGATGGGGTTTCACTCTTCCCGAAACGAAACCTCTCACACGTATGATCAAACAACTGCCAACGAAGTATTCGCCGATGCCAAACCATTTTTAATCGAAGTAAAATCTCTTTTTGATGCCATCCAATCGCGCAATGATTGATCTATCACCTGAACATCTCGCCCTTTTAAAACAACTCATTACCGAGCATCTTAGCGAATGTGAAATCCGTGTATTTGGATCACGCATCCACGGAACGGCAAAGCCCTACTCCGATATCGACATCGCCCTTAAATGTGGCTCACCGATTGATCGACGAACGATGAGCCGTCTCAAAGAGGCGTTACAAGAATCGACCCTTCCAGTACGGGTCGATGTATTGGACTGGCATGGTATTTCGGAGGAGTTTAGAGGGGTGATTGAAGAGGGGTATGAAGTTTTGTAAACTTGTACTATGCACAATGCGACAAAACAAGCTCATGTTTTAGTTTGTAGTCAATAATCCCTTCCAACGATATATCCTCATCAATATCCTCAAAATGGATACCTCTTCCCCCACCGATAAGATGGTAATTTAAAAGTTGTGATACATTGCTTTGTTCGATGCGTTTGGTATACGAATACGGCAGGCTTAAAACATCACCGCTATCGAGGTGAACTAAAATTTTTGTGTCGAATTCAATCTTATTGATTAAAGTATTCATTCCACGCCTCCAAAAAATCGTCTTTGTGTTTTTCCACAATCGCTGTAACGTCGCGTATCTACGCAGAACAGCTTTGCTCATTTCTCAAACTTCAGAACATCCTCGTATATATAATCTTTCATTCCATTAGTCGGATGTCCACAAGCTGAATAGCTTTGCCAATAACTAATACCTATGATTTTTTTATTATATTCTTTTTTACCATTTTCTGTAATATATGCATTTATCTGATCTATTTCATCTTCAGAAAACAGATACGTAACTAAAACATCATAAGTTTCTGATTGATCAAAAGAATAATTATGATTAATGTGAATATTTTCTGGATGCTTTTTTAAAAAGTCATCTACATTTTGAGCTATTTTTTGAATATCTGTATCATCATAATCATAACCTCTACCACTTTGAGTTTCAACAAATTTTTTCTTTGCTAAACCATGTTCTGCAAGTTCACTAACTATCCTAGACATAGGGTGAAGATACATATCCTTTTGTGATATATATTGCATTCTTTCAAAACAAAATCCAGTAAAGCTTAAAAGAAAAGTAAGGCTAAACCCTACAACTACAATAAATTTTATGTTCTTTATCCAAGAGGCTTTGCTTTTATATACATCATCAAGCAACAACCCTCCAAAGAAAATTATGTTAAAAATGGAAATCGTGGAATAAAACGCTCCATTTGAAAAAATTCCAATAACTAAAAAACAAAATACATAAATGACTCCTAGAATCATTGATTACACATCCCCTCTATCTCCTCCACACTCTTGGCAATCATCGCCGAAAGATTCTCATACCCCTCTTCGGTAACGAGAATATTATCCTCGATACGGATACCGATGCCGCGATAACGTTCAGGTACACTCTCATCATCGATGCGGAAATAGAGCCCCGGTTCGATCGTCATCACCATCCCCGCCATAAACGCTAACGACGCACCCTCTTCGTCCACGTACGGACACGGATCATGAACATCCAGCCCCATCCAGTGCCCTATCCCGTGCGGAGCGTATTTTTTGTGCTCTTTGGCTTCTATAAGGCTATTTCGTTCGCCGCTCAAAATCCCCAATTCTATCAAGGCATCACAAAGGAGTTCTTCACTGTAAGTTTGAAGCCAGTCGCGTTTAACCCCCGGTTTGATCGCTTCGATAACACAGAGCTGAACATCAAGGACGGCATTGTAAACCTCTCGCTGTGCATCACTAAATTTTCCGTTGACGGGAAAGGTGCGGGTAATATCGCTTGCATAAAGTTCCCACTCGCACGCGGCATCGATCAGTACCAAATCCCCATCGTTAAGAGTATCGCGGTTATCAACGTAATGAAGTGTATTGGCATTATTACCACCGGCTACAATTGCACCATAAGCTTCACTCGATGCACCATTATTGAGAAAAATATAACTCATGGCGGCTTGAAGCTGATATTCTCTCATCCCTGCACGGCACTCTCGCATTGCACTATGGTGTGCCTCAGCAGTAATAGCAATCGCTTTTTTAATCAACTCAATCTCATCGTCGGATTTAATAAGGCGTAAGGTTCGGATCAGATAGGTGATGTCTCGGATGGAGCGAATATGGCGTTTGACACCGCGTGTACTGTGTAGAGACTGTGCGGCATTTTTCGCTTCGATAAGGCTTACAGAATCACTGTATAAATCGATATAAAGATTGATATGCTCCCGCAAAAGCTCTTTAATCATACCTATATATTCGGTGTTGTCATGCACTTCATCTACTTTGAAACACTCACGTGCACCATCAACCCCCAAACGTGCACCATTCCACAATGCGGACTCGGCGTTGTACGCTTCGACAAAGAGGATCGTTTTCGTAAATTCGGGAGTTTTAATCAACACTAAAACAGAGTTGTCTTCATTCAACCCGCAAAGATAATAAAAATCGCTGTTTTGACGGTAAGGGTATTCGGTGTCATTCGAGCGGCTTTGAGTAAGTGCAGAGGTGATGATCGCCACACCTTCGTCCATGAGGTCAAAGAGTTTTTGGCGGCGGTTTAAAAAGTGTGTTTCATTCATGGCGATATTGTGCCATAAATGATATTTAATTAAAAATTTCGCTCAAGTAATTTACCGACTTTAAGGATGGTAATGATGCGATCAGCTTGTTTACCAACTCCGTCAATCATACTCTCCGCTTCATTTATCGTATCCGGTGCCGGACCAACATCGCGTTTTGGCAAGCGAATGGCTTCGGTTAGACGATCAATCACGAACCCGGCAACATCATCCCCATTTTTCATTACGATAAATCGAGTCTCTTCGGTATGCTTCATCGTTTCCAATCCGAAACGTGAACGTAAATCGATCAACGGAATAACCGAACCGCGAAGATTAAATACCCCTAAAATATAAGCAGGTGTTTGTGGGACACGTGTCCAAGAAATCGGTTTAATAATCTCTTGGATACTCAAAATAGGTACCGAGAATTCTTCATCGCCGACGATAAATCCAACCAGTTGAATTACTTCATCGATCTTAGTGTCATCCCCTGAGAGAGCTCTATGCTGTTTGTTGATAATTTGTTGAAGTTTTTCACTCATGGTTATAGTCCCTCGTTAAACTTGATATTGCGTTTGACGACATTCATCAGATATTCCGGTGAATACGGTTTGGTGATATACTCTACCATTCCCGACTCTACTCCGCGCATCCGATCCGCTTTTCCGGTACGGGATGTGACGGCAATGAGCGGAAGATTTTTATATTTGTTGTATTTTTTGATCTCAGCAGCTAAGCTGTAACCATCCATTCGCGGCATCTCAATATCAACAAGCATCGCATCAAAGATATAATCGCCCTGTTTGAGTACGTTCAGGGCTTCAACACCATCTGTTGCCTCGACGAGAGTAATTCCTAACGGCTCCAACGATTTACGCATAATCGTTCGGTCTGTCTTGGAATCATCCACAATCATTACCGTGTAATCGCTCGGTTTGTTTTTAACGCCCGAACGCCCTTTGGCTTCAGCACTCTCTTGACCGACAGTCGATTTAACCGATTTGGCCATCTGCATCAGCGCGGCAACATCGACGATCAAGGTCACACCGCCATCACCGCGAATGGTTGCTCCTGCAATCCCTTCGATCCCTTTGAGGTATTCGCCGAGAGATTTAATAACGATCTCTTCTTGCCCAACCAACGAATCGACGATAAGACCGATTTTGCTCTCTGCCAGTCCGAGGACAACGACGTAGGCATGTTCACTGTTATCAAAGACACGTTCCACTTCAAATATATCACCGATATGAACGAGAGAAAGGACTTCGTCACGAAGACGCATAACGGAGCGGCTCTCAACAGTGTAAATTTCATCTTTACTGATACGAACCGTTTCAAGAACCGATGCGAGAGGAATCGCATAATACTCTTCCTGCACTCCGACAAGCAAAGCTTGAATAATCGCGAGGGTAAGAGGGATTTTGAGCTTCATCGAAGTCCCCTTCCCTACCTCAGAATCAATATCGATCATCCCGTTGAGCTTTTCGATATTGGTCTTGACCACATCCATTCCGACACCGCGTCCTGAGACGCTGGTAACCTGTGAAGCAGTTGAGAATCCGGGACGAAAAATGAGGCCGAATGCCTCTTTTTCAGACATGGCATCAGCCTCTTTTTCGGTAACAACCCCTTTTTCAATCGATTTTTGCTTGAGCATATCCGCATCAAGCCCTTTACCGTCATCAATAATCTGGATAACGATATGGTTCCCTTCATGATAGGCTTTGAGATGAATCGTTCCCGTTTCTTCTTTACCCGCAGCAAGACGGATATCAGGTGTCTCAATACCATGGTCGCACGAGTTTCGGATGATATGGACTAACGGGTCGCCGATCTCTTCAACGATCGATTTATCAAGTTCCGTCTCTTCACCGGTAATCTCTAGTTCAATCTTTTTATTCAGTTCACGGGATAGGTCACGGATCATGCGAGGGAATTTATTGAATACTTTTCCGATTGGCAGCATTCGCGTTTTCATAACGGCAATCTGTAAATCGGTTGTTACGAGTGAAACAATCGAAACCACTTGGTTAAGTTCTTCCAAGAACGCTTCCCCTTCGTAGCGCTCTTCGACATCGTCGTTAATTTTGATTAGACGGTTTTTCCCTAAAACGAGTTCTCCGATCAGATTCATCAAATGGTCAAGTCGTTTGACATCAACACGAATGGTTTGTTCCACCGTAGCACCGCCACGAGATTCTCCCTCTTCTTTCGGTTCTACTTTTCGAGGTGCCGATGCCACTTTTACAGGTGCAGGGACAGTTTGTGGCGTAGATACAGATACTGGTGCCGTTTTTGGTGCTTCTGGTTCTGCACTTTTTTGTGCACGTTTTGCCGCATCTTCAGCCTGACGTACAGCAATCAAACGTTCGATTTCCGCTTCAACTTCCGCTTCGCTCATCCCTGAATAATCAGGTTCCTCTTCTTCTGCTACCGGAGCAGATGGTGCTTTGTGTGCGCGTTTTGCCGCATCTTCAGCTTGACGTACCGCAATCAGTCGTTCGATTTCCGCTTCAACTTCCGCTTCGCTCATCCCTGAATAATCAGGTTCTTCTTCAGCAATAGCCACCGCAATCACCGGTTCGGGCGCAGCTTTAGGTACGGCTACATCTACCGGCGCAGGAACCGTTTCACCTAATGCCGTACCGTTTGCAACGGCGTCCAAACGTTCGACGCATGCACTTATCTCAATTCCGCCGTCTTTACCGCTGTCTCGAATGCGTACCAATAACGCCTTCATCAAATCGATCGATTCAAGAATGACGTCCATCACGTCCGCATCAATAACGAGGTCTCCGTGACGTGCCATATTCAACAAATTTTCCATATGATGGGTCAAGTGGGTCAATACATCGAAATTTAAAAAGGAACTGGCCCCTTTAATCGTATGGGCAACCCTGAAGATACGATTAAGTAATTCCAAATCATCCGGCCGTGATTCTAACTCGACAAGGTCCTGATCCAGTTGTTCGATCA
Source organism: Sulfuricurvum sp. (assembly GCF_028713855.1). Classification (GTDB taxonomy): domain Bacteria; phylum Campylobacterota; class Campylobacteria; order Campylobacterales; family Sulfurimonadaceae; genus Sulfuricurvum. The sequence continues at coordinate 50,160 of NZ_JAQTNN010000005.1, read as the reverse complement.
GTTCAAATGATTCAACCAAAAAATCTTGTAATATCTCTTCAAATTCATCCATTGCCTAACCCCTATTGAATATGAGCACGTACGACACGTGCTACTTCATCGTAAAATAAATTCGAATCAAATTTGACCAAGTAAGCCTCTCCGCCTGCTTCTTTTCCGCGTATTTCGCTGAAATGGTCGCTAATAGAAGAGTTAAATACAATCGGAATCATCTTAAACCGTTCATCCGCTTTCACATTGGCCGCAAAATGGAATCCATCCATCAACGGCATCTCAATGTCTGATGCGATGAGACGCAGTTTGGAAGGAAGATTGTTGCCGTATGCCTGATACAGATCCTCCAAGATTTTAAGCCCTTGCTGACCGTCCGTCGCTTCGATTACATCAAAGCCCATCTGTTCTAATGCTTCTTTGATAATCCGTCTTGCGGTTGAACTGTCATCAAGAAGCAAGACATAGCCGCTGAAATGGTTTTTTCCATCTTCAAGTTTTCCTCTGGAAGGTTGATAGAGGCCAAGTTCTTGAACAACCCCTTCCAAATCCAAAATCAAAAGAACTCCATCGTCTTCAATACGGGTTACTCCGGTAATTTTAGAACCATCCAATCCCCCTGACGAGGATACAAAAGAAGCCGGCTCAATATCTTTCCAGTTAATACGGCGAATCCGTTTGGCTTCATGAACGACAAAACCGATCAGGATATTGTTAAACTCGGTAATAATAACACGGGCTTCTCTGTCCATCTCTTCAGGAGCCTCGACACCCATCCATTTAGCCAAATTAACCACAGGGATAACAACACCGCGCAAATCAAAGATTCCTTCGATAAAAGCAGGTGTACCTGGAAGTTCTGTCAATTTCGGGAATCGGATAATTTCGCGTACTTTGGCGACATTGACCCCGTATATCCCCTCATATATCTCATCGCCTTCGCGCTTGAAGATACGGAAATCGACCAATTCCATCTCATTTGTGCCGACTTTTAAAACATCACCTTGTCCCTTCATCGGGGCTCCTTACGAAAAACTGCTTCGTGTAATAACGGCTGATTTTGGTTTGATTGTACAGTAAAGTATCTTTCATTGCAAGCAAAAGCGCCGACGTTGATGTAATCCAAGCCATCCAGCGTAAATGTCTGATTTTGGTGAAAATGCCCTTCGACCAATACATCAACAGAACCCAGATTTAATGATTCCAACCGTCGCTCAATCAAGCCTTGAAAATTCTCAATGCTACGGCAATGGATTTTTCGTTTCATCTGCTCTTCCAGCCACGCAACAATAAAACCTTTGCCCAGATTATCGATCCTTCGGAGTATCCCTAAAACCAAAGGGCTGCGAATCAGCGCAGTATACAGTTCATAACCCCAGCCCATATTACTGTCACCGTGAGAGAGAGCAATCTTTTTCCCCTCAAAGCTCATTAGCAAAGGCTGATATTCTCGGCGAATGACCTGCACATTAGGAAATAGACCACTCATTAAAAAATCATGATTACCCTCTAAATAGAGTATCTCCATTCGCAAAGACAACCGGTTTAGAAGATCGATCCCCTCCGTGTTATAACCATACGTTCGCGGTATAGGACCGTAGAGCATATCAAACACGTCCCCCATCAAAATAAGTTGCGGTGTCGTAATCTCGCCCGATTCAAGGGAATAAAGAAAATCGATAAAAGAGGTGCGCCACGGAGCGCAGTGGGCATCAGCGATTAAAATCGCACCCGCTTGAAGAGGTTTAGGGGACATACGCGATTTTTGGAATGCCGAGCGTTTCATCCAAATCCATCATGAGGTTGGCATTCACAAGCGCTTGTGAGCTCGCTCCGCGCATCAAATTGTCGATTGCACACATCGCAACGAGAGCATTCCCATGGCGTGCAGCGTACACATCGGCAAAATTAGTTCCCGATGTCATTTTGGTATGCGGAGGTGCATTACGAAGACGGACAAACGGCTTGTTCTGATAAAACGTTTCCATAAGCGCCAAAGGGTCACAATCGGTTTTCAATGTTGCGTAGACACACGCGAGCATTCCCCGCGTCATCGGAACGAGCGAGGGGACAAACGTGACATGAATATCGTTGCCGCACAAATCACTTGCATGTTGCTCGATTTCAACCGCATGGCGGTGCTTGATAATGTTATAACAATTGATATTGTCATTGACATTCACGTAATGTGTCCCTGCAGAAGGTGATTTACCGGCACCCGACACCCCTGTTTTCGAATCGATAAAAATCGGCTGCATCAAATCAATATGATCCAAAAAGGGGGCCAAAGCCATCAACGATGCGGTGACGTGACATCCCGGATTGGCAATAAGTTTTGCACCTTTTGCAATATTTCCATGAAGTTCAGGAATCGAATAGATCGCATGAGAAAGGTTTCCAATATCTTCGTGTTCACAATAGAATGCTTCGTAATTTTCCTGAGAGAGACGGTAATCCGCGGAAAGATCAACGACTTTGACACCGCGTTCCAATAACCCTTTGGCTGTCTGCATCGCTGTTTTATGCGGAAGTGCCAAAAAAATCAGTTCGCATGATGCGCACGCACGATCCAAATCGACCTTATCCACCGACAAATCGCATACTCCGGCTAAAGAGGGATGTAATGCGGCAATAGTGGTTTCACCCTCCGTATTGGCACAATACGTCAAAGCAAAAATCGGATGGTTGATAAGCATTTTAACGAGTTCTAAACCCGTATAACCGCTGACTCCGATGATTCCGACGTTAATGGCTTTCAAACACGATCTCCTGATATTTGACCTCTACTACTTCAAATGACTTTTCACCGCCCGGAAGGCGAGCTTTAAAATCATCCCCCTCCTCACGTCCTAAAAGCTGTTTTGCAAGCGGAGAGTTAAACGAAATCAATCCACGCTCAGGATTACTTTCACATCCGCCGACGATCGTGTACGTCACCTCTGAATCGCTATCAAGATCATTTAATACAACCGTAGATCCGAAACTGACACGAGCGTGTTCGAGTTCGCTTGGATCGACAATCTGGGCACGGGAAATAACGTCTCCGAGTTCTGCAATACGTGTACCGATAAAGGCCTGCTTTTCACGCGCAGCATGGTATTCGGAATTCTCTTTTAAATCTCCGTACTCTTTGGCACGATCGATTTCGACATTAACCGCCGGTAAATCGACATTTTTAAGGGTATTCAGCTCATCACTTAATCGCTGAAACCCGTATTTGGTCATGGGTTCTTTTTGTTCCACTGTTTGCTCCGCAAAAATAAGTGGGAACATTATACCAAAGTGATCGATTAAAACCCTATTCTCCGCAATGCCAGTGAACACATCGCAAGACCAAAAGCTCCCGTCACTGCGACAAAGCTCCCTTTTTCTTTAATACGGGGAAGTTCTGATGAGCAGATACAACTGAAATCACCGTTAAACTTACGTTTACGCAATTCATTTCTGAGTTTAGAAGCAAACGGATCGCCTTCGGTTTTCCAAATGGAGCGCACCTCAATCTTCGTCGGGTCAAGCCGTTTCGCCGAACCGACGGAGGCAATGAGTTTAGGATAACACTTTTGAATAAGGGAAAGTTTGGCACGCATATCGTCGATCGCATCAAGGACAAGATCATACGGTTCGAAATCAAACGCTTCAACCCATTCAGGGGTAATCTTTTCGGCGATAGCTATCACTTCGGGATAGTGCTTTTTGAGTGCTTCGACTTTGAGTTCCCCTTCATGCTCTTCGGAATGCATCTGGCGGTTTTGGTTCGTGAGATCGTAACGGTCAAAATCAATGATTGTTATGTGTCGTACGCCGGATCGATAAAGACAATCGAGACAAAAACTCCCGACACCGCCGACACCGAGAAGAAGAATATTCGCATTTTGAAGTTTTTCGAAAGTTTCCTCACCGAAAACCAGCTTCGTACGGGTATGCCTCACAGCCACTCCTGCAATTTTTTCATCGATTCGTACGCACTCATATCAAGCTGAATAGGGGTAAGAGAGACCATCCCCTGCTCGATTGCCTCAAAATCGCATAATCCCATCCCATGTTCACGTGCTTTAAACTCCAACGGGTGAAGCCCAAGCCAATAATATTCCATCCCTCTGGGATTACGGTGGAGATGGGCATCGTTCGCATAATAGCGGTATCCGGCATAGGTGACGCACCATTGCAACTCCTCGACACCGTAGGGAATATTAACATTTAAGAACTCACGATGCTTCAACGGAAATTCTCCGTCCAGGATTTTTGTTACCAATGTTCGGATGGCATTTTTAGCCAACGCAAAATCACCCATAGGCTGTGTAAAGTCCATCACTTGCGATATTGCTATCGACGGAACTCCCTGCAATACCCCCTCCATCGCCGCCGCCGCCGTACCTGAGTAGGTAATATCCTCACCCATGTTGGAGCCTTTGTTGATTCCACTAATAACGAGATCAGGTTTTTGCTCCTCAAACAGTGAATGAAGAGCGAGATAGACACAATCACTCGGTGTCCCGTCATCAAGTTTGTAAAAATCATCCCCAACACTGATAAAGCTCAAAGGGCGAGTCAAGGTCAAAGAGTGACCGCATGCCGATTTCTCAGTCGAAGGGGCAACAACCGTAATATGCCCCAAACCATCCAACGCTTCGATCAATGCCAAAAGCCCCGGAGATTCGTACCCGTCGTCATTACTGATGAGGATTTTTTTCATTTATGGTTCCTTTTGGAGGGTTTTTCAGGGACAAATATAAAGCAGTTACGATTCTCTCGCCGCTCATACGCTAACACGTAGCCGTGCTCTTTTAAAATCGCATCGACAATGTAAAGCCCCAATCCGAAGCTGTCTTTGGTCGGATGATCTTTCGTAAAAGGCTCAATATAATACGAAAGTGGTTTTTTGAGCGGTTGACCGGTATTAATAAAAAGAATTTCTCCCCCCTCCGCCGCAATCTCCATTTTTTTATCGGGGGAATATTTGATCGCATTGTCAATCAAATTTTTGACTGCCGTCATAAAAAGACGGTAATCAACTTCTATTTTTATCATCGTATCGACGTGACAGCTCACCGAATCATACTCTACCATCGCCGAATCAATCGCACCGTCGATGATATCGACAAGCCGATACTCTTTTTTCTCCAAATACTGATTTCCGGATGATATCTCTTCGATAAGAGCAAATTCGCCGATCAATAACTCTAAACGCTCAAATATCCCCTCAAATCGTCCCCGTTGCTTTTCATCGCCGATCATCGTCGCGACAATACGCCCCTTGGCAATTGGTGTTTTAAGTTCGTGCATAATGTTTCGTAAAAAAAGATTGCGTGATTCAATCAAAGAACGAATTTTGTTTTGGGTAGTGTCAAGCTCATTGGCGATCAGTGCGATTTCATCACTGCCGTTAATACGGAAACGTACACCCATATCCCCTTCCCCGAATCGAGCGATTTGACGGCGAAGGCGGCGTAGAGGACTGAGCCGATGGATAATAAGGGCAAATGAGACCAACAAAATCGTTATCAGCGTTCCGTAAGCCGACAATAGATTAATCGGATTATACGCGTGGATACTATGATCTTCAAGCAACACCGTATGATGAGACGACTCTGCCCAAAAATAAATCTTATCCTTGTACTCAATCATCGAAATAATAATAGGCTGTACCGTTGGATGTATGTATGAAAACTCTAAAGAGCTCATCTCACGGTCCGTTGTTCCGTCACTTTTGAGCACCTTGCCTTGACGGATAATCGCCTCATATTCCTCTTTACCGGTAATATCATCCAAATCATACAGTGCCAAATTGGCTTCAAACATCGGTTCAGAAATTTGTTTTAGAAGATAGGTATGGTAGATTTGACTGATAAGCGCATGTTTGCCAAAAACATTATCAATATGCTTGGCTCGATTGGTCTCATAGAGTTGATAAAAGGTGTAACTTACACTCGTCACCGTAACGACGAGGGCAAACATAACGGTTGCTAAAACAGCATTATTTTTGATCATTTACTTTAATAACTTATAACCGATACCACGGATCGATTCAATGAGAGCTTTATCCCCAAGCTTGTTGCGGATACGCCCCATCATTACATCAATACTTTTGTTCGAAGAGTCTTCGTTTATCGCACTGACATTGTGAATCAAATCCTCTCGAGAGACGACCATTCCCTGTTTTTTAATCATGTGTGCGAGGATACCGTACTCAGCATTGGTGAGTTCGAGAGGACGCATCTTGTAACTGATCTGCATCGCCGATTCATTGAGTTTAAAATCACATGCAATCTCGGAAGCGGCAACCGAAGCCGCATCGTATCGGCGCAATACTGAGTGGATACGGGATACAAGCTCTCTCGGGTCATAAGGTTTAGGGAGATAATCATCGGCACCGAGTTCGAGCGCATTAATCTTATCGGTCACATCGGAGCGTGCCGAAGAGATAATGATCGGGATGTTTTGACGTGCGCGGATTGCTTCACAGACCTCTAACCCATCCATCCCCGGCAAGGTTAGATCCAAAATCACTGCATCAAACTTTTCAAGTTTGAGGATACTGAGAGCTTTAAACGGATCATCTTCCGTCGTCACTTCAAATTCATACTGTTCTAAAAATTCGGTAAGGATCTCGGCCAGTTCGAGATCGTCTTCTATCATTAATATTTTACTCATACTCTAATTGTAACGCAGGGACGGTTAACAAGCGCTAACTCAGCCACAACGTCAAATGATAAGCAATAAATGCCAGCGAATAGGCGACGATTGTTGTGAAAGCGAACAAATATCCGAAATATTTAATTCCTCCCGCCTCACGAGTAAAGACAACGGATGCCGCCAGACACGGCAGATAGGTCATAATAACCACGATAAACGCTACCGCTGAAGCAAAAGGGATATGATCATGGATAGCACTGACTAAAGAGTTATCGGCCTCCGTCGCATCACTCCCCAACGAGTAAAGAACTCCCATAGTTGATACCACCACCTCTTTCGCCGCCAATCCCGTCTGCAACGCAACCGCCATTTTCCAATCAAATCCAAGAGGTGCGAATACCGGCTCTATCACATGACCGATTTGACCCAAAAAGCTTTGTTCCAACTGCGCTTCGGCGAGCTGATTTTCGAGCACTTTTACCTCATCATCGGACGAGGATGCTTCGATTTTTGCCCCAAACATAGCATCAAGAGCACTGTCTTTCGGATAGCTGCTGAGAAACCAAACAAGAAGTGAAGCAGCGGCAATAAACGTCCCCGCTTTTTTCAAATACATCATCGTTTTAGTCAATACGGTATGCCATATCAGTTTCACGGAAGGGAGCCGATATTTTGGCATCTCCATAACGAACGGTTCGTCAATCCCTTTGAACGCCGTCATCTTCAACACTTTTGCCGCAACAAGACCAATCATTGCTCCAAGAATATAGATTCCGAACAACACATTTCCTGCCATCTCAGGACCGAAAAATGCTCCTGTAAAGAGAACATACACCGGTAAACGCGCACCACAGCTCATAAATCCGATGACAAAGAGTGTTAAAAGCCGATCACGGTCATTTTTCAGAATACGCGCCGACATATACGCCGGAATTGAACATCCGAATCCTGATACAAGCGGGATAAATGACTGCCCGTGAAGTCCAAATTTATGGAAAAAACCATCCAATAAAAATGCAACACGTGACATATACCCCGTCGATTCAAGCAAAGCTATTCCTACAAATAAAATCACGATATTAGGGACGAAAAGGATAACCGCTCCAACCCCGGAGATCACTCCGTCTACAATGAGGGAACGTATTTCACTATTCGTGATCGTTGAACCGATCGCCCCACCGAGCCATCCGAAAAAAGCATCAATCCAATCCATCGGAATGCTTCCGATCTTAAACGTGAGTTGGAACAATCCCCACATAAAAAAGAGAAAAATCGGTATTCCGAATATCGGATGAATTAAAACCGAGTCGATTTTCTCTGTTGTTGTTTTTTTCTCTACCGCCACAAGCTTTACTTTCACCGCTTCCTTGATAACCCCGCGATTAAAAGCAAGATATTCTTCGGCAAAAACTTCTTTGATATCATCGCTGTCATGATGAAGAGAGATGTGATGGTCCGCTTCGATCAACATCGGCTGAAGTTCAGTCCAAATCGGATTGGAATGAAGGGTTCGATAAGTCTTTTTCTCTTGTTGGAGTAAATTAATCGCAATATTACGATTACTAATCGATGCCTTGAATTTGTGTCGATTCAGATAATCTGTAATGACTACGATCTCCTCTTCAACCGCTTCGCTAAAGATCAGTTTTTGTTCTTGATAAGCAACCTCATGCACACCGATCACTGCTTTCATGAGTTCATCAAGACCGATTTTTGCCGCAGCGGAAACGCGCACACACGGAATCCCTAGCAGCTGTGTCAAATAAGGAGCATTGATTTCTATCCCCTCACGATCCGCTTCATCACTCATATTAAGAGCAATAACCATTTTTTTACTCATTGTCATCAACTCTGCGGTGAGCTGAAGGTTTTTTTCCATGTTGGTCGAATCGAGGACGTTGATAATCAAATCGTAGCTCTCATCGCATAAAAAATCATGCGTTACCCGCTCTTCAATCGAATAATCGGTAAAGGCATACGTTCCAGGCAGATCGACAACACTAAAATGGTATCCGCCGTATTCAAATAAAACTTCTGTTTTCTCGACGGTTACCCCGGTAAAATTTCCGACATGCAAACGTGCGTTACTGATCGAATTAATGAGCATGCTCTTGCCGACATTAGGCTGTCCTACGAGAGCAACTTTTATTTTTTTATCGGACATTGGACACCTCAATCAACTCGGCTTCTTCTTTACGTAGAGCAATATTCATATTCCCGATTTTGATCTCATAGGTACTTTTATTGAGTGCACATTCAAGCATTTTAACTTCTGTCCCCTTCATAAGACCAAATGAAATAAGCCGCTGTTTCAGCGGTCCTTGGGCATTAATTTTTACTACTGTAGCAATCCCGCCTTTGGTACATGCACTCAGTAAGGTCATTGTATTCATAAAAATCCTTCTTAAAAGCTATAATTTAAACGCACCAAAAAGCGGTCATATCCGCCATCTGTTCCGGTATCACTAGTGTTTTTGTTTTTATCATTGACCCTGGCATAACTCATATCGGCACATATATTTTCATCTAGTGTATAGGCTGCAACAATGTCAAATTCGCTTACTTTGGCATCCAAATTTTGATTTTTTCCTCTGAAATCACCGTACAACGTTGCAAATTTCAGCCCTTCGATCCCTACATCAGTCATATCGATTTCAGCACTAACCTGATATGCTTTTGCATCTTCCAAGCCATCAATAGTCATCTCTTCCATTGACGTGTAATAGGGTCCTCCGCCCAAACCGTTGGTAATAAACTTCCCATTCGTATTGGAAGTACGGTTATAGGCTGTACCCAGTGTTATCATTCCTATGTTTACATTTATCCCTGCACCGTAAATATGTCCGTCAATCCCTGTTTCATTTCCTTGGGTATCTTTATCTTCATCGAAAAGGGCATATTGCACACTCAACTCTACCGTGGAGGTTTCGCCCAGTCTCTTTGTGTATGTTGCATCCGTATAGAAAATGTCAGAATATTGATTGATCTTATAAAGCCATCCCTGCAATCCAATATTCTCGAAACTTTCATTGGTTATTCCTACCAAATACACTCCGCTGCTGTCATGATTTTCACCGAATTTTTTAAATTCGTTCAAGCTATCATTATGACCTGTTGGAGAATCATATCCTGCCCATCGCTGTGCATATCCTGCAATCACAGTTGTTTTTTCAATACCGCTGTAAGAAACAATCGCCGCTTCAAAACTGTTAGGAAGAAACCGAACATCATCGGTTTCCATAAAAGGGGTATCGACCATTTGCCGACCGATACGCACGGACACATCATCCGCGCTGTAATCGATATACGCTTCTCCTAAATACACAAAAGAGTTTCCGTATGTATCAAAGAAATCAGGATTTAACTTCTCCCCGTTTCCACTGGCAAACGAAAGTTTTTCACTGACGTAAGCGGCAATACCGAGTGTCACGTTATTCCATGTAGCCGTCTCGTACTTAAGCCGCCCGCCTACAGACGTTCCATAGGTATCAGTATCGATTGCATTGTCTTGATTCACATATGCGGTACGAATCTGTCCGCTTACTTTTCCACTTTTAAACGCTTCGTCGATGCTTACTGCGTTTAAAGCGGCTGCGGCTACTAAACTGATTAGGACAACACGCTTCATCTCTCTTCCTTACACATTGCTATAGATAGAATGATAAACATTATCAACTTATAATATCCTTAATAATGATAACCTTTTTCAATTAGGCCTATTTTGCCGGCTTTGGTTATAATTTCAATTTGAATAATACAATAATAGGACTTTTATGCAATTCTTATGGCGCTCAACCAGTCACTTTAACCTTGCCAACTTAGTAACAATGGCAAATATCACCTGCGGTCTTCTCGCCACCTATTTCATTACCCAAAATCATTTTATGGTCGCCGTTGTACTCGCATGGATGGGGGGAGCTTTTGACATTATCGACGGTAAAATCGCCCGTAAATTCGGCCTTTCCAATGAATTCGGAATTCAGCTCGACTCGTTTGCCGATTTTCTCAGCTTCGTCCTCGTCCCCACCTTTTTTATCTTCCAATCAGTCTACACAAACCTCTCAGGACTACCGCTCATCATCACCTCTATCGCGTCGATCTACTACGTCATTAGCGGTTTGCGCCGTTTGATCCAATTTAACATCAACGCCGATGTCGGAGAGGTAGCCAAACATTTTACAGGGGTTCCAACACCGCTGGGAGCAATTCTTTTATGGCTTGTATGGTTGGGATCAGGATTTATCGGATGGATGGGGGTACTCGCCCTGATGATTATCATCGGAGCGTTACTAAACTCTAAAGTGAAGATTCCCCATTTATAAGAAAATAAGAGTACCGGGATCGTATTCCATACTATTGATTATTGATCCAATAACTCGATCTTTTCTTTCAATATTGGCAATTCTTGAATCGTCAAATCCCACACGATCCTCGGATCAACACCAAAATACTCATGCACGATGAAATTACGAAAATCTTTAACCATTCGCCATTCATAATCTGGAAACCGCTCTTCTAAAAGATCGATAATCGCACTGATTGCTTCTCCGATAATGATATATTCTCTAATCGTCGCGCTGTACGTTTTACGGTCATTGAGAAACGCATCGAAATCGATCCCCTCAACATAACTTTCAACCGCTCGCACAGATTCTAATATATCCTCGACGTAAAGACGATGATCCCGCTTAGACATAAATAATCTCTTTTTGAATAAACTCTTTTGCAATAGGCTTCAACGTGCTTTCGATCCCCAAATCAATTTTGGGATAAAGATTGGTTTCGAGATAATTTTTCAATCCAAAAAAACTTCTAAATTTGTTAGGAGCTTCGATCTCAACGGCAATATCGACATCACTCTCTTCATTTGCCTCATCACGTGCATAACTGCCGAATAATCCGATCTGAGTTACACCGAAATTTTGTTTAAGTGACTCTTTGTGATCGGATAGAAAAGAGAGGATATGAAGTTTTGATGTCATCTCTATGGTTCCCTATTTTTATCTATTATTCATTATTAAAGTGAAGATATTATAACTCAATTTTCATCTTCTACCTCATCATCAATCACCGACGATGGAAGCAACTTCTTCGGCTTCAAACCCAACTTCCGCATCGACTCGACACGCCGGATAAGATTCCCTTTTCCGGTTGAGAGTTTATTCATCGCCCCCTCATAGCTTTTTTGGGTACGTCCGATCTGTTCGCCGATCTTCTCCATGTCCTCGACAAATGCCACCAGTTTTTCATACAGCGCTTCAGCCGATTCCGCTATCGCTTTGGCGTTACGTTCCTGATACTCACTTCGCCAGATATGTTCGATGGTGCGTAGCGTAACCAATAGCGTAGACGGGGAGACAACGACGATGTTTTGCTCATACGCCGTTTTAAAGAACGTATTATCCTGCTCCAATGCAAGTAAAAATGCCCCCTCAATCGGCATAAATAGCAACACAAAATCGAGTGTCCGTACTCCGCTGAGCTGTTCGTACCGTTTGCCGCTGAGACCTTTGATATGGGCATGAATTGAAAGAAGATGCTGTTTGAGGGCATGGGCACGTTCTTCATCCGTGTCGGCACGAATAAAGGCATCGTAGGCGACCAAAGAGACCTTCGAGTCGATGATGATATCTTTGTTCTGCGGCAGATGGACAATAACGTCGGGGCGGAATTTTTTTCCCTCTTCATCGCTGTAGGTATTTTGGGTTTCGTATTCATGCCCCTCGCGCAGCCCCGACTCCTCTAAAATCCGCTCCAATACGATCTCTCCCCAGTTCCCCTGGGTTTTATTCTCCCCCTTAAGGGCATTGGTGAGATTGATCGCATCTTCACTTAGACGCTCATTGAGGGTTTTGAGACGGAGGATTTCGTCTTTGATACTTTGACGCTCTTTGGCATCGTGGATAAACTGCTCCTTGCTCTGTGTGGCAAACTGCGAAATTTGCTCGCGGAACGGCTTTAAGAGGAGGTCAAGCCCTTTGGTATGCGCTTCGTCGAATGTTTTGGCTTTTTGATCGAAAATCTGGGTGGCCAAATGTTCGAACTGCGCTTTCATCTGCAGTTTCGCCTCATCGAGGAGACGAATTTTTTCTTCAAAAGCACGAGCTGATTCCTCATGTCGCGTGTGCAGTACTGCGAAATCCCGCTCCAGCGCATGATAATCCATTCTTTGACTCTCATATTTTCGTTCTGTTTCACTACGAAGATTGTGTTCTTGGGTGAGTTGTTCTTGGAGTTGGAGAGCATGCGCGTGCATAAGCGAGTATTCTTGGCGTGCGCGGATCAGCGCCCACGCAACTGCAATAAGGATAATGGTTAAGGGTATTAGTAAATATATCATAAAGTGATTATAGCCAATCACCCCTAAGAGCTAAAAAAGTTGGCAAATTGCCCTACTTTTTATCCCCAAGTGACGTTCCCAAATATCCCAGTGCTCCTACTGCACCGGCAAGACTTTGCTGCCAGTCGGCAGGCATAAAGACTACCTTTGAATTGCCCGATTCGCTCAGTTTTTTGACACTATTGATATAGTGTTGTGCGAGGAGGAAATGAGGTGCCGCCTCCCCTGCGGTGATCCCTTCAGCGATCAGGCCCATGGACTTTCGATCCCCTTCGGCCAGTTCCACTTTGGCTTGTGCATCCAGTTTTGCCGATTCCAGTCTTCCCTGTGCTTCGAGAATCATCGACTCTCTTAACCCTTCCGCTTTGGCGATGGCAGCCCGCTTTTGTCCGTCAGCGATCAATATTGCCGCTTCACGCTCACGATCGGCTGCCGCTTGCCGTTCCATTGCTTCTTGCAAATTCGGACTCGGACGGATATCCTGAACTTCCAGATTACCCAGAGTCAGTCCCCATCCGCTCAGCGAATCACGGATTTTTTCCGCAACCTCCGCTTTAATGACATCACGCTGAGAAAGTGAAGCGTTCAGCGTCATCCCCCCGATAACGGCGCGCAATGTCGTTGTCGTCATATTCGCAACGGCACTCTCAAAATTGCTGATCGAATAGGACGCTTTCCCTGGATCGGTAACGCGGTAAAAAACCACCGCACTAATAATGACGACGGCATTGTCTTTAGTGATGACCTCTTGCTCGCGCGTCTGCTGGATCAGCTCTTTCGTCACAATCTTATAGGCCACAATATCGACGATAGGTATCAATAAATGGAGACCCGGTAAAAGGGTCGTATGGTATTTACCCAGCCTCTCGACGACCCATTCCTCCCCTTGAGGAACGATTCGAACCATTTGCGAAAGACTATAAATCGCCGCAACAACCAGTACCAGCGAAAAAATAATACTTGTATCCATAGAAATCCCTTCTTAGCTTTTTTCAACGATCAAAGTATTGCCATTGAGCTTCACTACCCGTATTTCTGTACCCTCATCAATCTCATTATCTTCTGAAACAGCCGGCCAGTGACGGCTCCCTACAATCGCTTCATACAATTCCACTTCTCCCTCTTGGTGAGGAGATAACGCTGTTTTTACAGTTCCGGCAATCCCTATAAATTCGTTGTGTGTTCCAACCGCGTCGCGCGGATCATCTCCGAAACCCCGTTTTTTAAATATTATCGCTCCAATAACCATGAAAACCGAGGCAATAACCAACTGGAGCACAAGCGATTCGGGAAAGAAAAAAGCGGCTGATGCTGCAAAAATAAAGCCGATGCCTGCGAATAAAGCAAAAAAAGTCGGTAATGTCATCTCCACCACAAATGCCGCAACCGCTAACATGAGCCAGATAAAATAGGACATCTTGCCCCTCCTCTTTTGTTCGGATGAGTTATCTTCAATAAAGTAGAGTACTCGCTTCACGCTTATTCAATCCTTATTAACAAAAATTATTTATAATAAGCAATTTTCAAGAAACGGTTCACTATTATGACATCATGAAAATATCTGTAAATTCGCCTTGTCCTTGCCATAGCGGCGAAAAATATAAAAACTGCTGTTTCCCCTATCACCGAGGGGTTCTTCCTTCTAATGCTCAAAAACTCATGTGCTCACGCTACAGCGCATATGCATTGGGATTAGCCGATTATATTATGGCAACGACCCATCCGAACAATCCTGATTACACAGAAGATAAAGAGATATGGAGAAAAAGTATTCTAGAGTTCTTTCACAATACTCAGTTTTTAGGATTAAAAATCAGTGAATTTATCGATGGGAAGGAAGAGGCATTTGTCACGTTTGAAGCGATGTTAGATCACGGTATTCTCAAAGAGAAAAGCCGCTTTTTAAAAGTTGAGGGAAAATGGCTATACGTAGATGGTGAATTTTTATAGCGCGTCCATCTGCGCGTGGGCTTCCTGCCGAAGGAAACATAGCGTTAGCGTAGTTTCGAGGATTTTATTCTCGGAACGTTTTAATAACTTTTTTTACTTCAGAGGATCACCGTTGATAACCAGACGAAATCCGATATCATTAGCGGTCAAATCAGGACGCGAATATCCCCGAAATGCACTTCTTAAACATAAATAACCGGTTTTATAACTTCCGCCGCGGCGAACTTTAAACGATTCTCCCTCGGCTCCGCCGATACGAGGTCGTCCATCACTCGGCGCACCGTTATAGTTGGCAAAAAAGTCATCTTCACACCACTCCCATATATTGCCGAGTAACCCGTGAACCCCTAAACGGTTAGGGGTTTTATTGTCAACAACCGCCGTTCTTCCGTTTGAACTGTATTCATAAATCGCGTAATCATCAAGCAGTGCTTCCGAATCGCCGAAGGTGAAACGGGTATTTCCTCCCGCTTTAACAACGTATTCCCACTGCGCTTCGCTCGGAAGAGCATAAAATCGTGTTTTCCCCTCATATCGGTTGAGAAGCTCCACAAAAGCTTTGGCATCAAACCAGCTCACCTGTTCCACCGGATGACGGCGGGAACTCTCCTCTTCCACCTTGTCATTTTTAAAATAAGAAGGATTGACTCGGGTAAGTTTGAAATATTGTTCCTGTGTTACAGGATATTTGGCGATCCAAAAGCCACCCACTTTCACCGGATGCGCAGGTGATTCGACATCGCCGCCTTCATTATATTGCGGATTGCGCCCCATCGTAAATTCTCCGCCATCGATATAGAGAAACTCCATCCCGATCGAGTTGGTAAAATCTCTGGGAGTCTCTACCACCGCTTCAACTGCGGGAGTTACTTCGGTTTGCTTTTTAAAAAAATCGAACAAGCTGAACCTTTTAAATATGTTTATTTTTCTTCATTAACACTTCTAGCAAAAATCGTTCACAACTCGATCCATACGATAAAATACAAGAGCTGCTTAGTCTTTAAATTCATTCAAGCGGGTATTTAAATTTTCAGTCATAACATGAAGATGATCTGCTGCGGCAGCAATTTCTTCAACACTGCGGGCGTTGGAACTGCTCAACATATCAATCTGCTGGATTTCTTTATTGATTGTTGCAATCATCTCAACCGTGTGACTGATAATGGAAACAGTCTCTTGTGTGGTGTGTGTTGCGGTAAGCATACTGGAAGAAGCTCGTTCAATTTCACCTTCAGCTTCATCCGAAATAGTAGCTAGTTGATACATATTTTTTGAACTTTGATTCATCTCTTCACTTGTTTCCATAATAGCCTGAACAATAATATTAATCGTGGTTTGGATTTCAACCAAGCTCTTCTGAGTACGCTCAGCCAATTTACGTACTTCATCCGCTACAACGGCAAAGCCGCGACCATGTTCTCCGGCTCGAGCTGCTTCAATCGCAGCATTAAGAGCAAGCAGATTCGTCTGATCAGCAATATCGGAAATGATTCCGAGCACTTCTTTTACCTGCTTTGTATCGTTACTTAACTGCTGAATACGAATCGCCATATCATTCTCAGTTTGCGAACTTTTTTGTACCTGTGCCGTCAATGCCGTAATTTTTGAAGCAGTTACGCTAAGTGCATTACCGGCATCTATAATTTCCATTTTATTTTGTTGTGCTTTATCAATAATATTTTGTGTATCGGAATGGATCGCTTCCACTTTACGCACTACTTGGTTAATAACATCAACCGTCTCTTCCACGGTTTTTCCTACACGCAGTGAAGTAACGGAAAGTTCATGTGCAACCGACGCATTTTCATTCGAAGTATCTTTCGCATGACCGATAACGCTGCTGAGTTTACATCGTAAACTTTCAAGATGAGAGGCAATAAAAGCAATTTCATTTTTCCCGTTCATAGACTGTGATTTGCTTAAATCCAATTGATCCAAATAACCGATCCGAGTAATAAGATGCTTTACACCTTCCAAAATAAGTGCAACAACACCAAAACTGACCATAACAACCACAAACAATATAATAGACAAAAGCAATACCCAAAATTTTGCTGAAGCGTTGTATTCTGCGATGTTTTTAGAGCTCTCTTCAACCTCTTTGATATATTCATCGCTCCACGAGTCCAAACGTTTAGACAATGCTTCCGCATAAGGATCCACTTTGCCCATCAACGCATTTCCCTGCTCTGGGCCTCCTGAAACATAAGCCTCTGCCATCTTTTTGCTTACCGCATAATAATCATCCAAATCATTTTTGAATTGTGTAATTTCTTCTTTTTTCTTAGGATTATTTTGATACTGAACCAATAGTTTTTCTATAATGGCATTGGCGTTTTGGTAATACTTTTCTGCTTCGCCAAACCCGTCATCATATCCTTTGGCTCCCCGTGTCGCTGAGATATCCGTAAGCCACTGTTGGATTTGGATAACATTAATTTTGAGGTTGATATAATCAATTGCCTGAGGGATACTTTCTTGACTTTGGGTTTGCAGCATGCTGTCAACATCTTTTGAAAACTTGTATTCAATAACCGTGTTTACAATCAATAACAACCCGATAACAGACATTACCACTTTTAAAATTGTTTTTATCGAAAAATTATATACCCACCCCATCCAACGTCCTTGCTTCATTAAAGTAATATTACACAACAATAAAAATTTGAATAATAAATTTATCTAATATATTTCCTTATACTTGCTGAACCGTTACTGAAAGAGGCTATAAGAAAGTTTTCTTGACAACCTGCTTCTCGATAGTTTATAATGTCGGAACAAATACCATGACCTGTCAATGACATCTCACCTAGTACTCGCCGATTAAATCCACACACTTTAAGGCATTCCACGCATGAGCGATACCGCAAAAACTCCTCGAAATAACTCGAAAAATCGTACTCACATCCCTGTTGATGGGTTCACGATCGAAGCACTACGTACCAAAAAGCTTGAAGATCTTCTTGAGATTGCTACCTCATTAAGCATCGAAGATCCTAACGAACTCAAACGTCAAGATTTGATTTTCGAAATCTTAAAAACCCAAGTACAGCAAGGGGGATTCATCCTCTTTACGGGTATTTTGGAAATTATGCAGGACGGTTACGGCTTTTTACGTGCTGTGGATCAAGGGTTCAGCGATTCACTTCATGATGCCTATGTTTCCAGTACACAGATTCGCCGTTTCGCCCTGCGTAACGGGGATATCGTTACCGGTCAGGTACGTGCACCCAAAGACCAAGAGCGCTACTATGCCCTCCTTAAAGTCGAAGCGATCAACTATCTCCCTCCGGAAGAGTCTAAAAAACGACCTCTTTTTGAAAACCTTACCCCGCTTTATGCGCTCGAACAGCTCAAACTCGAATACCAGCCGACCAAATTGACCGGACGGATGATGGATTTGTTCTCTCCAATCGGTAAAGGTCAGCGCGGTCTTATTGTTGCCCCTCCCCGCTCTGGTAAAACAGAACTTATGAAAGAGATTGCTCACGGTGTAACCAACAATCATCCTGAAGTAGAGTTGATGGTTCTTCTCGTCGATGAACGTCCCGAAGAGGTTACCGATATGGAGCGCTCTGTTAAAGGGGAAGTCTACAGTTCCACCTTTGATGAACCGGCTAAAAACCACGTTAAAGTAGCCGAAATGGTCATCGAACGGGCAAAACGACGTGTTGAACTTGGTAAAGACGTTGTCATTCTCCTCGACTCCATCACTCGTCTAGCACGTGCGTATAACACCGTCACACCGAGTTCGGGAAAAGTTCTCTCGGGTGGGGTTGACGCCAATGCCTTGCACAAACCGAAACGTTTCTTCGGTGCCGCACGTAACATCGAAAACGGCGGAAGTCTCACGATCATCGCAACGGCCCTTGTCGATACAGGAAGCCGTATGGATGAAGTCATTTTCGAAGAGTTCAAAGGGACCGGTAACTCCGAGATTGTCCTCAGCCGTAAAATCTCCGATCGCCGTATTTTCCCTGCGATCGATATTCTCAAATCAGGAACCCGTAAAGAGGAACTCCTCCTCGGACCGGATGTCTTGCAAAAAGTATTTGTCCTTCGCTCGATGCTGCATAAACAAGAAGACGAAGTCGAAGCACTCCGCTTCCTCTACAACACCATGCTCAAAAGCAAATCGAATATCGAGTTTCTTGATAGCATGAACGAGTCAAGCAAATAAGATGAGAGTCGGCGTCTTTGATAGCGGTGTCGGAGGCTTAAGCGTCGTCAAGTCGCTGCTGGAGCATAAACTTTTCGAAGAGATTATCTACTTCGGCGATACCGCCCGCGTCCCTTATGGGGTCAAAGATCAAAACACCATTATCCGCTACTCCCTCGAAGCCCTCGAATTTTTCAAAAACTTTGAAATCGATTTACTCATCACCGCATGCAATACCGTCAGCGCCTATGCCCTCGACGAAATGCGCCTTCACAGTGATTGTGATGTTATCGGAGTGGTCGATCCGGGGGTGTTGGCACTCAAAAATGCCATCCCTTCCACCGAGGCCAATATCCTCATTCTCGGAACCAAAGCAACTGTCAAATCAGGTGCCTACGAGAAAGGTCTTCACGAGTTGGGATACAAAAATCTCAGCGCCATTGCAACCTCTCTTTTAGTACCTATTGTAGAAGAGGGATTGTATGAGGGTGAAGTGCTCCAGAGTGCCTTGCATCACTATTTCGCTTCCTTAGATAAAACCCCCGATGCCATTATCCTAGGATGTACTCACTTCCCTCTCGTCGCCCGCGCGATTGATAACTATTTCGAAGGAAAAAGCTCTCTCATCCACTCGGGAGAAGCGATTGTCGAATATCTGGAAAGTCACTACGATTTTACGAAGCGATTTGAGAATACCAGTCTCAAATTTTTTGCCTCTGAAAATCCCGAAGGGTTACGCCGCGTTGCCAAAGAGTGGCTGTCACTGTAATCTAAAATTTATCGTATCCACGGTAAACTCCCTTATACAAAATCAAAGAGGTCTCAATTGGGCACATCCGAAGTACTCGCACTCAAATACCGTCCTCGACGTTTCGAAGAACTCATCGGGCAGGAGAGTATTTCCCAAACCCTATCCCTCGCACTCGATTCAAAACGCCTCTCTCACGCCTATCTTTTCTCAGGACTTCGCGGATCGGGTAAAACTTCTACCGCACGGATTTTTGCCAAATCACTGATTTGTGAAAATGGCCCTACTTCCAGCCCGTGCGATGTGTGCAGTCATTGTGTCATGGCAAATGAAGGGCGTCATATCGACATCATCGAAATGGATGCCGCTTCCAGCCGTAAAATCGACGATATTCGCGATCTGATCGAACACACCAAATACCGCCCTGCCAGTGCCAAGATCAAAATTTTCATCATCGATGAAGTTCACATGCTTACCAAAGAAGCACATAATGCCCTCCTCAAAACTCTCGAAGAACCGCCGGAATACGTCAAATTCATCCTAGCAACCACCGATCCGCTGAAACTCCCACCGACCATTTTAAGCCGAACGCAGCATTTTCGATTTAAACGGATCAGTCATCCGAACATCGTCCATCACCTCAGCCATATCCTCCATCTGGAAAACATCGAGTACCAAGCTGAAGCATTGGATATCCTAGCCCGTAGCGGTTCAGGAAGCCTGCGTGATACCTTGACCCTCATGGATCAGGCCATCATCTATTCCAAAGGATTCGTGGATGTCAAAACGGTTGCCGATATGCTGGGGCTTCTCGATCCTGATTATATCAGCCGACTTTTTGATGCCATTTTTGCGAAAGATCGGCACAGTTTAATCGCTATGCTTCAAGAACTCGAAGCGTATGAATCCGAAATGGTGGTGGATGAGCTTATCGCCTATCTCAAAGAGCGTCTCTATGAAGGGGATCACCGTTTCAGCCCCCTCGTGATTGAGCGGTTTTTCCGCATCCTCAGCGATGCAAAAACTCTCTTTGCGATCAATGCCGACGGCGGATTTGTCGTGAGCCTTGTTCTCTTTAAAATGATCGAAGCACTCAAGATAAAAGAGATCGATGAGATGATCGAATCTCTCGAATCGCGTGTCTCCCATGCACCGACAAAAGCTCCTACACCGATCAGTGTGACGGAAGCTCCAACCATCCATGTCACCCCTACTCCGCCTGCTGTAAAATCCCCTTACGAACAGCTGTGTGAGCGGATCAGTGACCGAAGTGTCGAGCTTGGTATCTGTTTTAACAATAATGTTACCTTCCTCTCCTTCGATAATAATACACTCACCTGGGAAAGCTGCGCGGAGGGAGAGGAAAAAGAACTGCTCAAAAACAGCTTCGGCATTATCCGACAGTTTGTCCGTGAGATTTACGGCATCGATACCCAGATTAAATCCAATGCGTGTACCAAAACCGCTGAAAGCGTAGCTGTGGATAATACCTCAGTGGCTGAACCTGAAAAATCGCTTGCCGCCGAGACGATTTCCGAAGCACGTGACGAACCCGCATCCATGGTCGAAGAGGCCGAAATCGGTGTAGGAAGTTGTGTCAGCCAATGCGATGAAACAAGTGTCAAAGAGTTTGACGGCAGCGATGTTCTCAAAGAGCCGATGATCCAAAAAGCAGCCGAATTGTTCGAAGCGACAAAAATCACTGTGCAATCCAAAGTATAAAACGGCTCATGAATAAAATCTTTCCTTGCTATTAAGTTTTTTTTCAGGTATAATAACTCCATTGAAAGATGATTTAGAGTTTCATCTTTGGCTTGCTTTTTATTGATGACTTCCGTTAGCAGTACGACCCGCCCTTAGAATACTCCACTTTATATTTTCGACCACTTCAGCAATGAGGTGTATTACAACCCAAAGGAATTGCTATGGCAAATCAAGTTAACGGAACAGTCAAATGGTTCAACAGTGAAAAAGGTTTTGGATTTATCCAACAAGACAACGGCGGTAAAGACGTATTCGTACATTTCCGTCAAATCAACAGCACTGGTTACGGCCGTGTAAGTCTTGAAGAAGGACAAAAAGTAACTTTCACTATCGGTGAAGGCGAAAAAGGTCCTCAAGCAGAAAACGTTAGCGTTATCTAATTGCACAGACAGGCAGTCTTTCTGCCTGTCACCTTTATCGTTCTATTAAGGCACCATCAGGTGTTTTTCCGAACCGATTTAAAGGAACCCACATGGAAAGCAAAGAAGCCGTTCTATTAGCGTTAAAAGAGGGTAAAAAGCTTACCAGTAACGTCACAGGGTTACAATACACTCTCATCGGCGGACAACTTCACGCCCGTAACGGTGAAAAAACCGACTGGCACGAAAGTGAACTCAGTTTCGACAATCCTCCATCATGGCTCAATCTTCGAGATTGAGTTCATCTTTTTAACTCCCCTATATTTTTAGTATGCTAACCTACCGTATTTACAAAATACGAGGTTATGATGTTTCTCCACAAACAAATCGATGTCATTGATGCGACTCCCCAAAAAGCCGGTCGTGGCGTGAGTATGAAAATGCTCCTGTCTCCGGATGAATCTCCCCATTTTGCCATGCGTAACTTTACTATCGATGCAGGCGGATATATGCCTTTGCATACCAATACCGTTGAACATGAGCAATACGTCCTCAGCGGTCGGGCAAAAGTTGTAATAGGTGATCAAACGATTGAAGCGGGGAAGGGAGATGTGTTATTGATCCCTGCGGGAGTGCCCCATAGTTATGAAACCTTAGGTGACGAAACCTATAGCTTTTTATGTCTCGTCCCAAAAGGTGAAGATTGCATCGAAGTATTAGCGTGTTAAATCCGTTACGGGACTAATTGTTTGTCCCGCGAACAACACGTTTAATATCATTTATACCATCATCTACACCACTGTTAAATTCTTTTGCGGTGCATCCGCCCAATATCAAAACAGCCAATACCGATAGCATCAAAAAACGAATCATATAGTCTCCTAAAATTTCAAGTTGTAACAAAATTATAACGCGTTTAGTGTTTATCCTCTGTTTATACCCCTGCGCTCTCAACTTTTACGAAACCCGAATAACTCCAATGAACTTTTCGTCGCTCGGGCGATAATACTCTGTTCGGGTCGGAGCATAGCATCTGAAATCACTTTTACCGCATCGGAAATCTCGTCAAATCCATGAAGGGGATAACTGCTTTGCAGGACAATCTGATCCATACTCAAACCGCTTAACGTATCAGTATCAAACGCTCCTATATTCTCTGCACCGAGAGCGAGATGAAAATTCGACAATGCGGTATGTTCACGCGTCGCATTAAGGATAATCCCTTTACAGCTGCTCAAATCATACACGGCAGCATCATTGAGTCGGGATTCATCAATCATGATCGGTTTGCCCGATACTGGGAGAAGAGCACTATCCTCATCACTTTGGATCGAAAAAGCTACACAATTTTCGTCGGCTTCATGATGCAAGCTCAGAGGAATAGAATAAAAAACACTCCCATACTCCGCTGCAACCTTTTTAGAATGTTCGAGTTCAGCCATCGTCGACGGATGTAAAATAAACATCTGCACCATGCTATCTTCCATAATCTCATCAAGATTATCAAAAAAATCCTCGTCTGTGCGATGCAGATTGACGTCGATCGTCATAGTTCCCCTTTGGCATAATATTGTTTATGGGTATGCAAATACAGTTCTATCTATACTTTTCGTCTAGGTGAGAAGAGTAATGATAACGGTAAGGTAACAACGGTACAATTCCATCCATGAAAACACAGATCCTTTTTGACAATGACGGAGTACTCGTCGATACCGAACACTGGTACTACACTGCCAGCGCCGAGGTATTAAACACCATGGGATTTCATCTGAGCGAAGATCGCTACCACGACATTATGATCGCAGGAGAGAGTGCCTTTTTGATCGCCGAAGAAGCGGGGGTACCGATCTCTGAGACCGACAAATGGCGCGCACAGCGAAACGAACTTTATCAACACTATCTCCGAACCGAAGAGATCGCTATTTCCGGTGTCAAAGAGGTACTAGAACAACTCTCACACCGATACCGCATGGGGATCGTCACCTCAGCGTTGCGGTGCGATTTCGAGCTCATCCATGCCGACAGAGGGATAGCCGATTACATGGACTTCGTCCTCTGCAGCGGTGAGTACCCCCGTGCCAAACCCTACCCCGACCCCTACTTGATGGGATGGGAGAGATTAGGGGGAGAGAAGCACGAGACGATCATTATCGAGGATTCGGAGCGGGGGCTGCGCTCCGCCGTTGCGGCAGGGATCGAGTGTGTCATCGTCCACAACCGCTTTACCGAAAAGCATGACTTTAGCGCGGCAGCGCATCGGATCAAAACACTCGAAGAACTTATAACACTACTCAACTAAGGAGATACACATGGACGGCAAAGAACGAAAAAATATCATGTCGGGCAAACGGGTGAGCATCGTCCTCAAAGAGGATCAATCCACAGGAAGATTAACCGAAGGGGTTGTCCGTGATATTCTCACCAAATCACCCTCCCATCCGCACGGGATCAAAGTGCGGTTGATGAGCGGAGAAGTAGGACGGGTTAAAGAGGTCTTTTGAGCCTCTTTAAACGACAATCCTACAGTATTTAAAAAAAATCCTTACCGTTGCACTGCACATACACTCTAATCATCCCCTGAAACCACCTAGATATAGCCGAAAAACAGGCACTTTCGAGACCGCTATTTTCAAGCTATAGAAGTAGTATAAAGTATGCTCAGAGAAAAAATTGCTGGAAAGAATTCCGTCAAGTTTCTTAATGAAATTGAATCAAAGGAAAAAACAGTGGCATACACAAAACCGACTTACAAAGCTCAATATGAGAACTTCATTGGTGGAGAATGGTTAGCTCCACAAAGTGGCGAATATTTTGACAATATCTCTCCCGTTGACGGTGAAGTTTTAACAAAAATTCCAAGATCGAATGAAGCCGATGTCGAACTGGCAATTCAAGCCGCAAACAAAGCATTTCAATCCTACAAACATACTTCCGTCGTAGAACGAAGTATTATGCTCAATAAAGTTGCCGATGCGATCGAAGCAAACTTGGAAGCGTTAGCGATTGCAGAGACGTTGGATAACGGTAAAACGATCCGAGAAACTTTATTTGCAGATATCCCTTTGGTTGTGGATCACTTCCGATATTTCGCGTCCGTCATCCGAGCCGAGTCAGGTACCGTGGCCGATATCGACGAAACAACCATTTCTCAAGAAATTTATGAGCCGTACGGTGTTGTCGCGCAAATCATTCCTTGGAATTTCCCGCTATTGATGGCGGCATGGAAACTGGCTCCGGCATTGGCGGCAGGTAACTGTATCGTCATGAAACCGGCTTCTGCTACCCCTATGTCCATTCTACTTTTGATGGAAGCGATCCAAGATGTCCTTCCAAAAGGGGTCGTTAATATTATCAACGGTGCCGGCGGAAAAATCGGTAAATACCTATCAACCCATCCTCATGTTAAAAAAGTCGGATTTACCGGTGAGACGACAACGGGTCAGTTAATCATGCAATATGCGACAGAGAACATCATCCCTACGACGTTGGAATTGGGTGGTAAATCTCCGAATATCTTCTTTGAGTCGATTATGGCTGCCGATGATGAGTTCTTTGATAAAGCGATTGAAGGGTTGATTCTATTCGCGTTTAACTCCGGTGAAGTGTGTACGTGTCCTTCACGCGCATTGATTCAAGAGTCGATCTATGAACCGTTTATGAAACGTGTTTTAGAGCGGATGGAAGCGATCAAATTAGGAAATCCGTTGGATGTAGCCAACATGATGGGTGCTCAATGTTCACTGAACCAAAAAGAGAAGATCCTCGAATACATCAAAATCGGTAAAGAAGAAGGGGCTGAGTGTCTCATCGGCGGAGAGGTGTATGAGTCTGCAACGTATCCGAACGGATTCTATATCCAGCCGACCGTATTCAAAGGTCACAATAAAATGCGCATCTTCCAAGAAGAGATTTTCGGACCGGTTCTTGCCGTTACAACCTTTAAAGACGAAGAAGAAGCATTGGCTATCGCCAACGATACCATCTACGGATTGGGTTCAGGGGTATGGTCACGCGATGCACATCAACTCCATAAAATCAGCCGTGGAATCGAAGCCGGCCGTGTTTGGGTGAACTGCTATCACATGTACCCGTCACACGCATCATTCGGCGGATACAAAAAATCGGGTCTCGGCAGAGAGACGCACATGATGATGTTGAACTCATACCGTCATACGAAAAATATTTTGACCTCTTACAACAAAAGTGCTATGGGATTTTTTTAATCGATAGTTGAAAATTCGAACGGGGTCAAAATCGTTTTGATCCCGTACATAGTGCATCTTAGGAATTTAGTATGAATATAGAACGATTATCCCTCACCCCCAAAGCCGCAGAAGTCATCGAAATATTAAAAAAACAAAACGGCGAATTAGTTTTTAACCAAAGCGGCGGATGCTGTGACGGAACAGCTCCGATGTGCTATGAAAAAAGCGATTTTTACGTTCCCAGCAGAAATGTCAAACTCGGTGAGATATGTGGATGCGAGTTTTTTATCGACAAAGACCAATTCGAATATTTCAGACATTCCCAAATTATTATCGATGTCAAAGAAGAAAAAAGTGCGTTTGGAAACTCGTTTTCATTAGAGATTGATTTAGGATATCAGTTTATCACCCGTTCGAGAATCTTTACGGACGAAGAGTATGCGTATATCAAAGAGCAAGATAGTAATCCTAGTTAAAATAAATTACCCATACATCACCTTGACATTATAGTAGAGATCATTAAACGCGGGATCGAGTGCATCATCGTCCACAACCGATTTACCGAAAACCACGATTTTAGCGCGGCGACCCATCGGATCAAAACGCTCGAAGAATTGCTAGACTTGTTACCGTAATTCTTAAAGAAATCAAAAATCTGTTATAATCTTCTCATGAAGTTAACCAATGCACTGAAAGATCAAATCATTACTCAACTAACGCCTCTTAATCCCATGCAGGTCGTTTTATTCGGAAGCTATGCCTATGGTGAGCCTACAGAGAATAGTGATATTGATTTATATGTTGTGACAGATGATGAGTTTATCCCTCAAAACTGGGGCGAAAAAAACCGAGTCTATCTCAAAGTTGCAAAAGCGTTGGAAAATATTGTTCGAACCCATCCCACCGATTTGATCGTCCATACCAAGGCAATGCACCGAGAGTTTATCGCTATGAACAGTTCATTTTCGAGAGAGATTACGACCAAAGGGGTCAAGCTCTATGAATCGGCTTAGCCAAGCATGGCTCCAAGCCGCCTCCGATGATCTCGATGTCATCGAGCAAATCCTCTCACAACCTCATCTAACTCATCTCGTCGCGTTTCATTCTCAGCAGGCAATCGAAAAAGCTTTTAAAGCACTCATGGAAGAAAACGGCGAAAATGTCCCGAAAATTCATTCACTCAATAAACTCTTCGACCTCAATAAATCTGAATTGGTATGCGATGATACCGATCTATTTCATACCCTCGACGAACTCTATATTGAGTCCCGTTATCCCGGAGATTTCGGCTTGATGCCCAACGGAAAACCATCCGTCGAAGAGGCAAAAGAGTTTTATGAATTTGCCAAAACAATCTACAAACAAACAAAACAAAAAATCGGACAATGAGAGACGACTACAATTTTTCAAAATCCAGTATAACTCCCTATAAAAACAAAGAGCAAGGATCAACAATGGACGGCAAAGAACGGAAAAATATCATGTCAGGCAAACGGGTGAGCATCGTCCTCAAAGAGGATCAATCGACGGGTAGACTGACCGAGGGGGTTGTTCGTGACATCCTCACCAAATCATCCAACCATCCGCATGGGATAAAAGTGCGATTGATGGGTGGGGAAGTGGGACGGGTTAAAGAGGTGTTTTAATTAGCAGTCTTACTTCATTTCATCAAATTCAATATGAATTTTTTCGTCATTCACTTCCACCGTTGAATGATTCATATAAATATGTTTCGCGTCAGAATATTGAACTACCAATTCACTCGGTGATTTCCATTGAACTATAACCCCATATTTTGTAGAATTTGTCTCTTTATTCTTAATGACAGGACTATCAATAACTGCAACAGCCTTTCCAGATAGTTGATCGCCTCGTTTTACAATATATAGTCTTTGCATTACAGAAGTAGTCAGTGCACCTGCATCAGCTTCGATGACAACGGCATCAAGCTTTCTATCTGGAGATACATGTCTATGTGTTTCAATTTCACTTACTAAATCTTTACCTAAAATATAAAATATTGTCATGACCAAGATAATAAAAGCAATGATTCCAATCACTACAATCCAAAAAAGAATTTTTAGAAGCTTTGCCCATGTCATCTTAATAATCCTATATTAATTTCTTCGATTTTAACCACTTTCCCCTTACTATTCTTCTTCACATACTCCACTATCATCCCATGAAACCGCGCAAATGCGGCGGGAAGCTGAACGGTGTCGAAATAGCCTCGTACCCCTGCTTCGCACCACTCCTGAAGTTCATCATAACTTTCGAACTCATATCCGAATGCGCCCAGTAGTCGTGCCGTGTAGGCATCGACGACCATAGCCGGACGGGCGCAGGCGTAACAGAGTATGGAATCCGCCGTCTCAGGTCCGATCCCTTTTTGAGACAACAGCCAGTCGCGATCTACCGAGAGGACAAAGGTCTCGAAATCACCGAACTCTTCAATCATATTGTGTGATAAGCGGATGAGATTAGCGGCTTTGGCTTTGAACAAACCGCTCGGACGGATCAGCTCCATCAGACTTTCATTATGACATTTAGAGAGCATAGCAGGGTCTATCAGATCGAGATTACGCAGGTTGTCTAGGGAGATTTTTACACGTTCCCACTGGGTATTTTGAGTAAGGACGGCACCGATGACGACTTCAAAGGTTCCATAAGAGGGCCACCATAGCGGCGGAGAATTTTCGAGAAGTTTTAAACGCTCTAATGCGCTGAATAGGTCCCAAGAATCTTGTAATTCCATTTATTCTTCTACCCACGCATCGGTTCTGTAAACACGCCCGTCATCGAAGATTTTGAGCTTGAACGCTTCGGTACATTTTCCTTCTTCGAGATTCATAATAGCGATTTGGAGGATTTTTCGGCATTTTTCTGGGACTTCAAAACGTCCTGATACTCCCGTGGTAAACCGTTCCAAAGGTACTCTGGAATCCATACCGATGACGTTATCACGGCATCCGCTGAGACCGATATCGGTCATATAGGCTGTCCCTTTGACAATCTGGAAATCATCGCTCCCCACATGGGTATGGGTTCCGATAATACCGCTAACTTGTGACTGAAGAAGCATCAGCATAGCCCGTTTCTCACTGGAGGCCTCAGCATGGAAATCGAGGAAGATGTGATCGACTCCGTCATTTTTGAGACTTGTGACGGTGTCACGAGCGCATCGAAAGGCATTATCGACATATGGCATTCCGTAATGTCCCATAATATTGAGTACAGCGAGTTTTTCTCCCGCAACGTCAAAAATACGACACCCTGTCCCTTTTACCCCTTCAGGGTAGTTGTGAGGACGCAGGAGAGGCAACGACTCCAACAACGGCTCAATCTCTTTTTTATCCCACGTATGGTTCCCGCCGCTCATGCAGTCGATCCCCATATCGAACAACTCCTTGGCATTTTTCATCGTTACACCGAATCCGTGCGAAGCATTTTCGTAGTTGGCGATGACGAAATCAATGCCGTGTTCACGTCTGAGCTTTGACAAGTGTTCTTTAATCATCGTCCGTCCCGGACGACCGACGATATCTCCAATAAACGCTATTTTCACTCTTTCTCCTCCATGAGTTCCTTTCTTAATGGTTCAATCCCATGGCGATAATGGCTGCTGTCACCGTACTCAAAAAACTTCTGATACCGTGAATGGATTGATTTGACCCTGCTCGCATGGCGAATCGGGCACCAGTATTGTTCCGTACGGGCGGCAATCTCGGAAATATACGCCATCAGACCGCCAAAATAACTGCAATAGAGGCAGTTTAGTTTTTCGATAATATTGAGATACCCCAAACGATGGCGGTCGACGATAATATAATCTTTACGTTTGACTTTAGTAATCTTGTAGATCGGAAAACAGATCCATTGATAGATCGAGACAAACCCGTCCAAAATCAATGCCGGAATTAGAACAGACCAAATCACCGGAGCACTCAGGAGATGTAAAATCGGCGTTGTCGCCAAATAGCGCAATAGGCTCTGACGATCATGCCGATAAGATTCGAGTATCTCTTCTCGTTTTTTTGTTATTTCACAGGTAAATTTCTCATATTCCTGATGAAGTTCCATTTCCAGTTCTGATTCGAGTGCTTTGATCTTTGCGACGAGTTCGTCGATCTTTTGATGTTCCATCCCGAACCTTTGCATTATGTTGTGAAACTATACTACAATTGCGTATGCATACCCTTAAATATTTAGCTCATTACCCTCAAGAGATACGGACTCAGGTCCTTCATCTGATCGATACTGACACACTGGGTGAACGGCTTTTGCTCAAATATCCCGATACCCATCCCTACAACACCGATAAAAGTCTCTATGATTATGTGATGGAACTCAAGAATACCCATTTCCGAAGCTCCGCACCCATCTCAAAAGTACTCTTTGACACCAAAATCCGTGATCTGCACTCCGCACTGGGAACCCATACCTTCGTCTCACGGGTTCAGGGGGGGAAGTTAAAGGCTAAAAACGAGATTCGAATTTCACACTTCTTTAAAAAAGTCCCTGAGTCGTTTCTTCGGATGATCGTTACTCATGAGCTTGCCCATCTCAAAGAAAAAGAGCATAATAAAGCATTTTATAAACTCTGCACCCACATCGAACCGCAATACCATCAACTCGAATTTGAAGTCAGGCTGTATTTAACGTATATTGATCACTTCGGGCAATTATATAGATAACAAGTGCGGTTTACTGCGCGTGGGCTTTCCGCCGAGGACATTGTGCCCCCTGCGGGTAAAACTCAGCGTTAGCGTAGCGAAAGGGATTTTATTCCTTTCGCGTTAATTCAATTAAAACTTCATAATGAGCCGTATGGGGGAACATATCAAACAGCTGAACCCGATTCACACGGTAGCCGCTTAATATTTCAAGATCTTTCGCCAGACTCATCGCATTACAGCTCGAATAGAGTATCCGTTCACTACCGACGCGTATCAGCCATTTGCATAACTGCTCTCCCAATCCTCGGCGCGGCGGATTAACGATCACAACATCCGGTTTTTCCCCTGAACTGGCTCCGAAACTCGCTGCATCGAGCGATTCGAACCGGATATTTTTCATCTCCAATTGTGCCGCCGAATCACGGGCGCACTGGATCGCTTCGGGCTCGATCTCGATTCCGATGATGTTACGCTCCGGAGTAGCACAATGAAGGGCAAATCCCCCTACCCCGCAAAACAGATCCCATAACCGTGTCGGTTTTGTCTCTCCTGCCCATTCAGCAGCAGTACGGTAAAGCTTTTCAGCTACTTCGGGATTGGTTTGGAAAAAACTCTTCGGACGGATATAAAGAGGGATACCGTTGAGCCGCTCTTCGAGACGACGTTGCTCGGTAAAGAAAATCTCCTCATCCCCTTCTAATATCGCCATATGGACGCTCTGAATATTGGCCGTGATCACTTTCAGTTCAGGTGCGCGTTTGAGTAAATCATCTAGCCCTTTTTCCAGCCTTCCGACAATCCCATGGGAACGTAGGACAAAACGGAGCATCATCGTTCCGTTGGATTTGCTTCGGGTGAGGAGAACGTATTTCAGCTCCCCTTTTTTCTTTTTAACGTCATACCCTTTGACACCCAGCTCTCGAAGCCACAGTTCTACGGTGTGCAGGACTTTTTGCATACTCGAATCATACAAAGGACACTCGATCAGACTCACCTCTTCGGAGAGTCCTAGCACCACTCCCTCTAACGTCGGACTTGCTACCATTTTTGCTTTGTTACGGAAACCTTTTAACGGTGAGGTGGCAGGTTTTAACCACTCCGTCGGATTAAAAGGGGTCAAAAGGGTATGCAAATGCTCATTCTTAAGTTTTAGCTGTTCGGCGTAATGGTAATCGATCCAACTGCATGATCGGCATTGATACGTGTCATAGTAACTGCAAAAGCTCATCACATCCCTGCTTCTATTGTATTTTCACACACGTTGAAAGTACTTTCCGGAATTGCACGTAAACGACGTTCCAGTTTGCCTATAAGAGTGAGGAGTTCTTCTGAAGTTGCCTGTAGCATACTAAAATATTCTTTAGCCATCTCTTTTCCCTGATCACTTATCTTTTTTTTGGAGTTTAATAGTTTTGACAAAAAAGAACGATTGTCATCGGCAAAATATATTCTAAATATTTTCATATAGTGATCGTGTAAGTCAAAGTGTACTTTTTCAATATCGCCTATATACGGTATGTTTCCAAGGGCAGTTATTTTTTCTCCCTCTCGGTAGAGCCATTGCCCAAATTCACAATCACTGCAACTTAACGGTATCGCATCCTTATCGATCGGCAATCCGTCAATCAGCAGTTGTGCACGTTGTACCCAGTTCATGTGTGCTCTCTTCGCATCACTTAGCAACTGCAATGTGACAGCTTTATCCAAAGCTTTCTCCTCATTTAAATAAAGACCCCATTATATCCATCTAACATTATAAAAGACAAATATAAATACACATCTATTAACTGTAACCTACAAAGCTTTCGGTTTCGCAGTCCGAAGGTACTGCAAGACAGCTCCGATGAGATCATCGTCATCTTTGCTTTTACTCTGCAATGTCTCTTTGACACCGCTTATATATTCGATGGTGATGTTTTGATTGTAGTTGCTCACCATTTTGATTTTCTTTTCGATACTGAGGAGTTTGATCACCATAATCTCAAAGAACTGTTTCGTCGGCATATCAGGTTTGCCAAAACGATCTCCGACCTCTTCCTCAATCTCATAAATCTCGCTCGGTGATTCACACTGGCTGAGACGGCGATAGAGTTCGAGGCGGAGACGGTCTTCACTGACGAGCTCATCGCTGATAAAGGCACTGACGGTGAGTTTAATATCGACCTTTGCCCGCACTGCCGTCGTCTGATTCGTGAGAATTTTGATCGCATCTTCAAGCATTCGCAAATAAAGGGCATAACCGATATTTTTGATATGACCGCTTTGGGCATCTCCGACGAGGTTCCCACCTCCGCGAATTTCGAGATCGTGATAGGCCAGCATCGATCCGCTTCCCAAAAAGGAGTTCGATTCGAGTGCCACGAGGCGCTTTTTCGCTTCTTCGGTAAGATGGTCTTTGTCATCGACGATAAAGTAAGCATATCCCTCAATATGTCCCCGTCCGACCCGACCGCGAAGCTGATGCAGATCGGCCATCCCGAAACGATCCGCTCCGTCGATGATCATCGTATTGACCGTCGGCATATGGATACCCGATTCGATGATTGACGTGGCAAGTAACACATCATACTCACGGTTAGCAAATTTGGCTAGTTCATCCTCGGTTTGGGTTGCACTGATTTGAGAGTGCAATATTAGGATACGCAGATCAGGAAGGATCGCTTTGAGCTCTCCCGATTTGATGATCATAGAGTCAATCGAGTTGTGGACATAAAACACTTGACCGCCACGGCGAAGTTCGCGTAATATCACCTCTTTGATCAGTTTTTCGTCATAGTTTTTAACAAAGGTCCGTACCCCTAAACGCTCGGATGGAGGGGTGAGGAGTTCGCTCATCGTCTTGATCGAACTAAGAGCTTGGTTCAGACTTCGCGGGATCGGCGTTGCACTCATACTAAGGAGATGGACGTTTTCATAGAGGGATTTGAGCTTCTCTTTTTGTTTCACTCCAAATTTATGCTCTTCATCGATGATAACGATCCCCAGCTTCGCACAGTTCACACCGAACAGGGCATGCGTTCCGACAACACAATCGAGTTCTCCCGATTCCAACGCTCTAAGCGTCGCATTTTTCTCTTTGGTGCTAACAAATCGGTCTAACTTTGCCACTCGAAGCCCAAACGGTGCCAGCCTCGTTTTAAGTGATTGAAAGTGCTGAGAACTGAGCAACGTGGTCGGAACGACGAGGAGCGATTGGTATCCCCCTTTGGCCGCAGCAAAAATGGCGTTCATCGCTACTTCGGTTTTCCCGAAACCGACATCTCCGCTGAGGAGCCGATCCATAATCTGTCCCGAAGAGAGATCACGAACAATAGAGCTGATCGCACTCGCCTGATCCGGGGTATAATCAAATCCGGCAGCCGCTTGGAATTGTCGCAGTTCTCCCGCATCGACGTTAAGGACAGAAGCTTTAATAAGCGCACGGCTCGCCGCGATTCCGACAATCTCGGAGGCTATCTCAAACAGTCGTGCTTTGACCGATTCTTTGAGCTTACCGAAGCTCCCCTTGCCCAGACGATCGAGTACGGGAAGAGAGCCGGATGCGATATAGCGATCGATTGCATCGAGGTTTTCGACGGGGAGGAGGAGTTTGTCATCCCCCATGTATTTAATCACAACGAGGTCTTTGATCCCGCCGAGAATCTCCGCCTGCTCGATTCCGACGAATATCCCCACGCCGTACTCTTCGTGGACAACATAATCGCCCACTTTCAAATCATCGAGGAGAATGGAGGTACGGCGGCGACGGCGCTTTTTCTCGTGATGGTTGAGGGAGAGGATGATTTCATCGGGACCGATCAGGTTGAGAACGATCCCCGAGGTTTTAACCGTTATCCCTTTGAGCTCAAAAATCCCCGCTGCTTTAAGCTGGGTATCACTCGCGGCGATGAGGGTGAATTTTTTGTTTTTATGGACGCTTCGGAGGGTCTCGAAATTCCCTCCCCCCAAGGGAGTATAACGTTCCGACTCAGGGAGAATATCCGCTTCCAATCGCTCACGCGCCAATACGGGTTGATTGAGACCGTACGCTTCATCGAGAACGTTTTTCATCTCTCGAATACGCGCGACCTTTTTACCCTCGCACAGATCGATCCCCTCAGAGCCCAATACCCAAAATCCGAGTGAAGCAATGTCTTTGACGAAGCTGTCGCTCTGAGCGGAAGCAATCGCTTTCTCAAAAGCTTTATGCTGCTGTGCATCAAGTGAGAAAAAAGCGCTGGTGACGTCGATAGAGGCTAATTCCTCTTTATCCGTCCGCTGTGTCTCGACATCGAACGCTTTTATCTCTTCGACCTCATCGTCAAATAGGCTGATACGGTACGGGTTGGATTGGTTCGGGACGTAGATATCGAGGATATCGCCGCGATGGGATACCTCCCCCTCCATCTCCACCATATCGACAAAGCTATAGCCCCAATGGAGGAGCTTCTCTTTAAATACGCTCAAATCGATACGGGAAGCAAATTCGATGGTCTCACTTTGAAGCAATGACGCAGAAGGGAGAGGGAAAAGCAACGTTTTTACGGGTGATATGATCAGCGGTTTTTTGGACGCCGTATAATAGGTACGCAGTGCGGCAAAGAGGGCAAACAACTCTTCGCTAAACGGACGCAGATCATCCATATAGGTTGCACGAAAATCGGGTAATACGATATGAGGTATCTCTAAAAAGGTGGAGACGTCACTCAGTTCCGATGCCTCTTTTGCATCCTCGCACAGGAGGATTTCAGGGAGCTTTTTCGGGCTATTTTTTAGGTACTCATACCATCGTGCTTGTGACATTCATCCTCTTTAAAAACGTCTCGGCTACGCTAAACGAACCGAAAACCAAATATTCTTTATTAGTGTTTATTTCTTCAAATGATCGATATGGGATATTCAGTTCATGTAATACCGATTCGAGAAGACTCCGTTCCACAATCCGCCCTTCATTGACGTCGATAATCTCAACCGAATCAATAATCGGTTTTAAAAGGCTCAAAATCTCACCGTAATCTTTATCACCATAGGTGTTATAGATCAGTGTTATTGTTCGACCCTTGTACGCTTTAGCTATCGACTCTGCAGCTAAGGCGTTATGCCCTACATCCAAAGTGATGTTCGAAGCAATTTTACTCAAACGGCCGAACAATGCACTCTGATCAAACAACCCCTCGGTTGCTTCAAACCCTAAAAGCTCATACGCCGCCATAGCAAGGGTAAGATTATCGCGTAAATAGTCGCTGAGACTGTTTTTCGTGGCAAGGTGCCATGCCATTGTTTCAATATTGAGGGTAACGCGTTCCGAAAGAGTGTAGAGGGTGCACCTTTTTTCACCCGCAACAGTGCGTGCAATTGTCTCGACTTGTGAGTGTTTTTGTTTTCCCAAGAGAGCAATGCTTTGCATGCTCCTCAGTTTTGTCGATGCAATAGATTCGATCGTGGTTCCCAAAAATGCCGCATGGTCAAAATCGATAGGGGTGAAAATACTCAGCACTTTATCAAAGGCATTGGTAGCATCGTATTCACCACCCAGTCCCGCTTCAAGTACGACATAGTCACATTCTTCATATACTACCATTGCCAAAAGAGTCGTATACTCAAAATAGCTCAGCGTATTAGCAATCTCCGTGGATAAGAGGGCAAAAAGCTTTTGGTGGGCATTCTCTAACGCTTCATCACTGCCCTCAGAACCATCCAACCAAATCCGCTCATTAAAGCGAAGAATATGAGGAGAGGTGTAATGCCCTGTCTTTTTCCCTGAACGACTCAACGCAGTTGCCAAAAAACGTCCCGTAGAACCTTTTCCATTGGTTCCGACAAGGTGGATGATTTTCAAACTCGGAAGAAATTGTTTGATGCTTTGATACGCATTGGGAAAGCGTTCATAGTCGATTACATCGTAAAAAAGAGGTTTAGCGGCAAGGAACTCGTTTAATGTCATGCTGGCTCTACGCGGTTTCGCCCTTTGCGTTTGGCATCATAGAGCCGCTCGTCCGAACCGTTAATGAGCCCTTTCAGGGAAGGATAGTCTTTACGCTCGGCGACACCGATACTGATACTGACTTTTATCCGCGCACCCTGATACATAAAATGAGCTGACTCCACATGTGCTCGTACTTTTTCACAAAATACTTTTGCACCGGCGATATCGGTATCGCCTAAAATCGCCAAAAACTCTTCTCCACCGTAACGACCGACGATATCGCTGGTACGCGCTTCTTCTTTTAAGATTTTAGCAAAAGCGATCAGCACCGCATCCCCGGCCTCATGCCCGTAGGTATCATTGACCGTTTTAAAGTTATCCAAATCAAGCATTGCAACACAAAAAACGCGGCCATGTCGCTCATATTCTGCTTCTTTGATCGTTAAATATTCTTCAATCGCCCGTTTATTAAACAACTTGGTCAAAAAATCTTCGCGGGAAGCTTGTGTTGCCTGCGTGAGTTCCGCCTCCAATGTTGCAATTTTTTTACCCATTTGTATTACTTTATCATTATGAATTTTGAGATCTTTACTTAAAACTTCCACTTTCTCTTCGAGAGTGCTCGCTATAGCATAGAGCCGTTTGTGTGCCGTTTTAAAATCGCTGGGTTTGTTACTCTCTAAAGATTCGAGGTCTCGTTTGACTTCTCGGATCTCACTCGTCGAATTTTCACTCCGCTCTATCAGTTCAATCAACTGTGCAGAGAGTTTTTCCAAAAGCACATCGAGTGCACGAACCATCTCTTCGACACTTTGTTTATCCAAAGCAATACGCATCGAAATGGCTATTTTAAGCTCTTTTTCACACTCATCTGATGCGATGTATGCAGGATTGTCAGCCAATTTTTGGGAAAGCTGAATTGTTGCGGTATCCATAGTCGGTGCGATAGAGGGAACTAAGGATGAAACAAGAAGACGAACCGTTTTAGCATGATCAATCACCATGCCGCCTTGACTTCCCCCCTCTTGGAGATTAAGTCCTTCAATGGTTTTACGCAGATTAGCCGTATCGACAGGTCCGAAAGTTGCCAGTTTCATCAAAAATGTGTCATCATAAATTGTGAGGAAATTGCTCCATGCCTGTTTGAGCAAATCAATCTGCGTGGAACCGCCTTGGCTTTCTAAAATAGCAATGGTTTTTTTGGCCAATGCGGAAGCTTCAGGATTGTGTAACGCGTCCATGCTCTGTGCCATTTTTTTGGCTAAAGCACTTAATAGTTCAACAAGGATGGAGGCTTCATTGGGGTTTAGACGACTGAGCTTCGAGATCAAAAAACGGATAAGTTCAGCTGTGGTTCTGACACGATACTGCTTAATCTCTTCAGCAGTTTTTTTGTCCAACAGTGTCACATAACGATCAATGCCGCTGCAATCTTCTACGGCAAATCCCGCTTTTTTAGCTTCAGCACAAAATATTTCGGCATACACGTCGGGGGTCCATACTTTTCCTTCGGCTTTAAGCCGATCTACGGTGTTGCGAACAATTTGGTTGATGGTCATAACCTACCCCTTATTTCGAGTTTGCACCCTGTGCCGCTACTTGTGCGATAAATGAATCAATCCCTTTTTGCGCACCCTGACGTATTGCCTCAAAACGGGCTTGATCCGAAATAATAGCATTCGGTTCAATCGAGAAGTCATATATACCATGTGTCGAATATGGAGATGTTTTTTCTCCCACAATACGATCAATACGCATCACCACGGTTGTACGATACGTAATGACATACCCATTAGTATCATAACGTAACGGTGTGAATAA
Source organism: Sulfuricurvum sp. (assembly GCF_028713855.1). Lineage (GTDB taxonomy): Bacteria > Campylobacterota > Campylobacteria > Campylobacterales > Sulfurimonadaceae > Sulfuricurvum. The sequence continues at coordinate 11,609 of NZ_JAQTNN010000005.1, read as the reverse complement.
AACCGAAGCAATCGATATTTTTAGATGTGTTTTGGAGAGTTTTTTCGAAACCAGTGCCGTTTTGAACTTTGTAATAACTGCCATATCCACGGCATCTTTGATAATCACCGTATTTTGAGGGTCTTCCATAGAGATAACGACTTCGGTACTGACGCTGTCACCGAGAACATTTTTGGCATAGTAGGATGCCGGAGCATACCCGCATCCGCTCAATAATACGACCCATACCAAAAATATTGCTAAACGCATCTCACTATCCTTTTATCACCAGATTAACGAGTTTTCCGGGTATCACGATCGCTTTTACGATCTCTTTGCCTTCAATCCATTTTTCAACGGAAGCTTTGGCAATCTCTATGATTGCCTCTTGGCTCTCACTAACCCCTACTTCTATCGTAGCACGATTTTTGCCGTTAATGGAGACACCGAGGCTCAATTCTTCGACCTCAAATACCTCTTCGCGAACGACGTGTACACCAAAGTTTTTGCCACCAAAAAATTCGGTTGAGAGTTCCCAGCAGATATGAGGGACAATCGGTTCGAGTATCGAGGTGAGAATCCAGTACCCTTCCGTCCATACGTCCGTATTGTTTTGTTCATTCAGCGCATTCATCGCTTCCATTGCACCTGCAATCATCGTGTTAAAGGTATGACGCTCACCATACACTTCTTGAGCCCGCACAAGTGCTTCATACACTTTTTTACGTGCCCCTTTTTCTTCTTTAGAAAGGGTTGTGTGGTCAATGCTAGGAATCGTGTCCGTTTTTCGTACGTATTGGCTGCGATCGGCAAAGCGTTTTAAAAATCGGAAAGCCCCCTCAACAGCACTGTCATTCCACTCCAACTCTTGGGTCGGAGGAGCAGCAAAAAGGATAAAGAGACGCGCCGTATCGGCACCGTATTTCTCTACCAATGCACCCGGATCGACGGTGTTGCCTTTGGATTTCGACATCTTCGCACCGTCTTTAAGAACCATCCCCTGAGTAAGAAGATGCTCAAACGGCTCATCGCTGTTCACATAACCCAAATCGCGGAGCATTTTCGTAAAGAAGCGTGCATACAGCAGATGCAAGATCGCGTGTTCAATCCCGCCGATGTAGTGGTCAACTCCCATCCAATAATCGAGTGCTTGCTTATCCAATGCCTCTTTAAAATCGTTTTTGACCGTATAACGGAGGAAATACCACGATGATTGTATAAAGGTATCCATCGTATCCGTTTCACGGATAGCTGGCTTGCCGCATTTAGGACATGCGCAATGTTTCCATGACGGATGATGTTCGAGCGGGTTTCCCTCACCGTTAATCACAACATCCTCAGGAAGTGCTACCGGAAGATTGGATTTATCTTCCGGAACGATTCCGCACGATTCACAATGAATCAAAGGAATCGGTGCACCCCAGTAACGCTGACGGCTGATTCCCCAGTCTTTTAGACGGAAATTGATCACTTTTTTCCCGAGTTTGTTTGCCTCAAAATGATCCATGATCGACGCTTTTGCGGTGACGTTATCAAGACCGCTAAACTCTGCACTATCACGTAGTATTCCCGTTTCGGTATACGCACACCCGCTCGGCAATTCTCCCTCGGATGGAAAAATAACCGCTTTGATCGGCAAGGCGTATTTGGTTGCGAATTCATAGTCACGATCATCGTGCGCCGGAACCGCCATAACTGCACCCGAGCCGTAATCGGTAAGGACGAAGTTCGCCACCCATACCGGCACTTTTGCCCCCGTGAGAGGATGAATGACATTAATACCAAGAGATACACCCTCTTTCGGGCTGGTTGCACGATCACGTGCGCTTACACGCTGCATCGCTTTGATCGCACTGGCTGTTGATTCATCGAGCAGACCGAATGAGAGCATATGACGGACAATCTCGTGTTCCGGTGCGAGAGCGGCGTAGCTCACTCCGTAAATCGTATCGGGACGGGTGGTAAAGACATCAAAACTTTGATAGACGGCGCCAAGACGTGCTTCACTCTCTTCGTCGAGTTTGAACGCAAATTCCAACCCGTACGATTTCCCGATCCAGTTCTCCTGCATCGTCAAAACCTGTTTCGGCCATTTCCCCTCAAGTGTTTTAAGCGATTCGAGAAGCTCTTCGGCGTAATCGCTGATTTTGAGATAATACTGAAACATCTCTTTTTGGACGATAGGGGTTCCGCATCTCCAGCATCCGCCATCGACTACTTGTTCATTCGCTAAAACGGTCAAATCGTGCGGACACCAGTTTAAAAAGCCCTGTTTACGATACAAAAGTCCTTTGTTAAACATATCGATGATAAAGCCCTGTTCAAACGCAGTATATTCAGGGTTAGAGGTTGCAAATTCACGCTCTTCTGAGAAAGAAAGCCCTAAACCGGCAAGCTCTCCGCGCATGGTTGCGATATTTTCGTATGTCCATTTTTTAGGATGGACACCGTGTTTGATCGCCGCATTCTCTGCAGGCATTCCGAAACTGTCCCATCCGATCGGGTGCAGAACATTAAAACCTTGTTGGCGGTAATAACGGGCGAAAGCGTCGCCGATGGTGTAGTTGCGGACGTGTCCCATATGGATGCGCCCCGAAGGGTAAGGAAACATACTGAGGACGTATTTTTTGGGTTTACTAAAATCGTTTGAAGGTTCATACGCTTTTGTAGCGCTCCACGTTTTTTGCCATTTGGCTTCTATTGATGCGGGGGTGTAATTCAAAAATACTCCTAAGTCTATCTAGAACGCCAAAAGGAATAAAATCCCTTTTGACTACGCTAGCCGCTATGGCACTAAAGCTAGCCTCTTCGAGGCAGATTTCATCCAAGTTTACACAATACCTTGTTCGAACTGTGCACGCATTTTCTCTTTTTCAGCATGTCTGCGTGCTTTATCGGCATGAGCGGCTTTCGCTTTAGCCACATCATAACCAAACCAAATCAAAAATGGTGACGCAACAAAAATCGAGCTGTAAGCACCAAAAATGACCCCTATCAGCATCGCAAAACTGAATCCGTGGATAATCTCTCCACCGAATAAAAAGAGGGTTAAAATAACAAAAAATACAGTCGCAACCGTCAGAATCGTTCGTGAAAGGGTATTTGTGACACTCTCATTAATAATATCGGCCAAGCTATAGCGTGATGCATCTTTCGTATCACGAATCGTTTCGCGGATACGGTCGAAAATAACGATCGTATCGTTGATCGAAAATCCTAAAATCGTCAGCAATGCCGCCAATACCGTCAAATCAAATTCAACATTAAATAAACTGACCATACCCGCGGTAATCACAACGTCATGCACGAGGGCAATAATTGCTGCAACCCCATAGCGCCATTCAAATCGAAACGCGACATAGATCAAAATTCCGATTACGGAAACCAAAAGGGCGATGATACCCTGTGTTTGGAGTTCTTTCCCGACTTTCGGTCCCACCATGTCAACACGGCGAATTTCAAAGTTCCCAGTTCCTTTAAGAGCTGTAGAAACTTGCTGTGCCGTATCTTTGGTTACGTCTGCCGTCGTATTTTGAAGACGTAAAATAATCTCACTGGATGAGCCGAATTCTTGAATCCCTGCCGAAGCGAATGGAGTATTTTTTAACTTCTCGCGCAGTGCATCAATCTGAACCGGTTTATCGTATTTTACCTGTACAACCGTACCACCGGCAAAATCGATTCCATACACAAACCCTTTATGAAAAATCAGGTAAAACGAAATCAGGGTAACGATCAGTGAGAACGTAAAGATGGGCTTGACCAATCCCATCAAATTAAACGCTTTTTTGGCTCTAAAAAATTCCATGATTACTCCTTACCCTCAAGGCGGATACCGAACCATCGGTTCATCTTGCCGCTTTTTTCAATCTGTTCCATGAGGGCACTGAAAATTCCGTGTGTTCCCAAAATCGCGGTAAACATCGATACTAAAATACCGACGGCCAACGTTACTGCAAACCCTTTGATCGGACCGGTTCCGTACATATACAGAGCCACTGCCGCGATAAGTGTGGTCAAATTCGCATCCACGAGGGTACTGAACGCATTGTCATATCCCCCTTCAATCGCTTTACGCACTTTGGCCCCTTCACGAAGAAGTTCGCGTATCCGTTCATTGATGATGACGTTTCCATCTACCGCCATACCGACGGTAAGGACAATCCCTGCCATCCCCGGCAATGTCAACGTCGCTCCAAACATCGCCATAACGGCAATGATTAAAATAATATTGATGACCATTGCGGTTGTTGCTATAATACCGGCATACCCATAGTAAGCAACCATAAACAAAACGACCAGTGCCGCACCCGTTGCAAATGCAAAAAGAGACGCTTTAATACTATCCGCACCGAGACTTGGTCCGACAGAGCGTTTTTCCATCATATAAATAGGCGCAAGTAACGCCCCTGAACGCAATGCGATCGCAAGGTCGTTTGCTTCAGCAACGGTATAGTTACCGCTAATCTGACCGCTTCCACCGCCGATACGTTCATTGATAACCGGAGCTGAATAGACTTTACCGTCCAGAACGATCGCAAGACGTTTACCGACACTTTTACCGGTGAAATCACCGAAAATTTGCGCTCCGGCAGAGTTGAGTGAAAAGTTAATCACCGGACGGTTATTTTGATCGTAGCCGACATGAGCATCAGTCAACATTGTCCCATCTAAAATAGGAATCTCATTGACCAGATGTTTGAGCTGAGGCTGAAGTGCATCTTCGAGGATTTTATCCCCATAAGTTGCCGCTTCACCTTCATTCATCTCATTAACTCGCATTGCATGGTCTTCATCAACCGCCATAAGTTCAAGCTTCGCCGCACGGGAGATCAGTTCACGTGCCCGTTGTTCTTCTTGAGGGGTTTTAATCCCCGGAAGTTCTACAAGGATTTTATCAACCCCTTGACGTGCTACTGTAGGTTCAGCAAGTCCAAATTGATCGAGACGGTTACGAATCGTCTCGATTGCTTGATCAACCGCACGTACCTTGAGCTTTTCGATCGCCGCAGGGGTCATTGTAATCGTATATTTCCCCTCGCTTGCATGGACAATCGTCCCCTCAAGTGTTTTTAGGTACGTATCCATAGTTTTCGCATCATCAGCATCGATCAACTCAAACGTAACCCTATCCTCTTGAGCACTTATCGCATCAAGCAGTACATCGTTACGCTCTCCAAAGTGTTTCAAAGCGGATGCAATTGATTTAATTTGAGAGGTCACCGCTTCATCGGTTTTAACTCCCAACAGCATATGCAATCCACCTTGCAGGTCAAGACCTAAGGTAACTTTTTTTCCTGCACTGCTTTGAGTGAAGGAAGGGATCGAAAAAACTAAACCGAATACAGTGGCAATAATCAGTAAAACGAGTCGGTAATTAAGCTTCATCCTCGTACTTTCGCGCCACTGCGTCTTTAACAAGACGCCCTTCGGTGTCATTGTTGAATTTCACAGCAAAAAATTGATCTTCGACTTTTTTAATCTCGACGATAAGTCCTCCGCTTGTGACGACTTTATCCCCTTTGGTCAATGCTTCAACCATCTCTTTGTGCTTTTTAGCCTGTTGGTTTTGGGGACGAATGATCACAAAGTACATAATAGCGATCAAAAAGACGAAAGGGAGAATTTGGGTGAGAATTTCCATGGATATCCTTAACATAAAGAAAATTGTCGCATTATACTCAAAAGACATTAACATCGGTATAATTGCGCCATGAAAATCAGTTCTATCCACCGTAGTACCTATGTTTATCTCCCCCTCCTGATTGCCGTCGGTTTCTCCGCTTTTATCTATTGGGAATATTTTGGGCTCACATCACCATTTATCAATACCGTATTTGGATTAGGGGCACTGTACGGACTGCTCCACGCCCCTAAAAAAGTCCTTCCCATCGCCGGATTTTGGATCGGACTTTTCTGGTGCTATTGGATCGGTTTCAGTTTTCAATATTATGGGCTTGGATGGGCGATCTGGCTCGTCGCGCTTGGATTTGGTTTTGTCTATGCCCTCTATTACGGAGTAATGGGCCTAACTTCGAATCCCTTAATCCGTGCGGCAATCCTTTTCGGTCTTACCTACGTATGGCCAATGGATTTTAACTGGATGCAGCCGGAACTTATTTTTGTCAACAGTTATCTCGGATTTTCAAAATGGCAATTTGCCCTGATCCTTTTTTCGCTTGCCTCTACCGCATGGTTCAGCAGTATCAAAAAGCTCTTTCCTCTACTCTTACTCCTGTTTGCAATCCAAACCCATTATCCGAAGCCGCCGATCCCACAGCTAAAAATTAAACTCGTCACAACCGATGTTCCGCAAGACATTAAATGGGAAGAATCTCAACAATATCGATTAAATACTGAAAACATCGCCGCTATCCAAGAAGCCATCCAGCAAAAGTATGATCTTGTTGTCCTCCCAGAAGCGTCGTTTGCCCTGTTTATGAATCATCATCCGCATCTAAGTGCCTACTTGCAAAAGCTTTCCTATCAGATTCCGATTGTGACCGGAGCATTGTATGAAGAGGACGGATTAAATTACAATGTCTCTTATCTGTTTCAAAACGGTCACGTTACCGTTGCCAAAAAAACTATTCTCGTCCCGTTTGGCGAATACATTCCTCTTCCCGCATTTATCAAAGAGTGGGTCGATCGGGAAATTTTCGGAGGAGCCTCTGATTTTGTCACCGCCGATAAACCAACCGATTTTATAATCCACGGCGTCAAATTCCGAAACGCCATCTGTTATGAAGCAACAAGAAAAGAACTCTACACACCGGATGTACGCTACTTGATTGCGATGAGTAACAACGGCTGGTTCACCCCTTCGATTGAACCGACGTTGCAAAGATTATTGATTCAATTCTATGCACGTCAAAACAATACAATTGTCTTTCATTCGGCTAACAGCGGGGGAAGCGGGATAGTGTATTAAAAGTATAAGAAGAAAATAAAAGCCCTGAGGGCTTTTATTGTTTAGTGGCGAACGTTGAGTTTGTTTTTGTTGATTGCTTCGATAACAGCAGTAATTTGCTTCATCTTAGCCTCTTCGTCATCCATGTTGTGGATCGCATCGAGATTAAAGTGTTGCAATTTGGTATCAAGATACCCAGTATCGAGTTCACCTTTGATAAAGTGCTCATCACGAACGATTTGACGGTGAAGAGGGATATTCGTCGGTATACCCTCGATCAAGAACTCATCCAAAGCACGACGTGCCTTACGAACAACATCTTCCCATGTCAAAGCAGTAACGATCAATTTTCCGATCATTGAATCATAGTTTGACGGGATTAGATAGTTAGTATACGCCATAGAGTCCAAACGTACCCCAGGACCACCCGGTGCAAGGTAGTTAGTGATAAGACCCGGAGATGGAACAAATCCCATTTTAGGATTTTCAGCATTGATACGGAACTCAATCGCATACCCACGGAATTTAATCTCTTCTTGCATAAAAATCAGTTGATCACCCTCAGCAATTTGAATCATACGTTGGATCAAATCGATTCCTGAGATCGCTTCCGTTACCGGATGCTCTACTTGAACACGAGTGTTCATTTCGATGAAATAGATATTGTCATCTTGGTCAACCAGATATTCGATTGTTCCAACACTCTCGTAACCGAGTTTGAACATCGCTTTGGTAGAAATACGATAAAGCTCACGGCGTGTTGCTTCATTCAACAACGGTGATGGAGCGATTTCGATTACTTTTTGGTGGCGACGTTGGATCGAGCAGTCACGGTCACCGAGGTGAACAACGTTGCCGTATTTGTCCGCAACGATTTGGATTTCGATATGGCGTGGGTTTTTGAGGTATTTTTCGATAAATGTTTCACCACGGCTAAAGAAACGCAATGCTTCTTTGGTTGCAGACTCATACATCTCTTTAAAATCTTCCGCACGTTCAACGATACGCATACCGCGCCCGCCGCCGCCGAAAGCCGCTTTGATGATAACAGGGAATCCGATTCCGATTGCAATTTTCTCAGCGTCTTCGACATTATCAATCGGCTCATCGGTACCCGGAAGCATCGGAACACCAACGGCACGCATCGCTACTTTTGATGCCATTTTGTCCCCGAACAGAGCGATATGCTCCGGCTTCGGTCCGATAAAAATAATACCGTTATCAACACATGCTTGAGCAAACTCTGCACTCTCAGACAAAAATCCGTATCCTGGGTGGATCGCATCACAATCCGCTTTTTTAGCCAAAGAGATAATACGCTCATAGTCAAGATATGCGGCGATCGGGTCACCCATGATCGGATAACATTCATCAGCTTTACGAACCCAGACGCCATTTACATCGACTTCTGAAAATACAACGACACTTTTAATCCCCAACTCTTTACAGGCTCGAATAATACGAAGTGCGATTTCACCACGGTTCGCAATCAATACTTTACTGATCTTTTTAGTTTTCACGGTTCCCTCATTTGAACACCTTTGAAGCATTTAGCTAGGCTAAATTTTCCAAAGACACCCGATATCTTGATTTAAAAATGAAATTATAGGATAAAACCGCTGTTAATGCAAAACTTTTTCCCTTCAAACACTATTATCAATGGTATTAACGGATATTTATCACTATCCATACTGAATTGCTAATAATTATTGGATTTTTAAAAATTTGTTATTATAATGTGTAAAAAACAGGGATACAACATGAAGATAGCTGCTAATATCACTGAACTCATCGGAAATACCCCCCTAGTCCGGATTAATGCCCTCTCCCTTGCAAGCGGAGCAACGATTTTAGGAAAATGTGAATTTATGAACCCCACCAGTTCAGTCAAAGACCGCATCGGTTTTAATATGATTAAAACGGCTATGGATGAGGGGAAAATCACATCCGATACTCTTATCATCGAGCCTACCAGCGGAAACACCGGTATTGCCCTCGCATCTATCTGTGCTGCTTTGGGACTGAAACTCACGTTGACAATGCCGGAATCCATGAGTATCGAACGACGCAATCTCCTCAAAGCGCTCGGAGCCAATCTCGTACTCACCCCTGCCGCACAAGGTATGAAAGGGGCGATTGATGAAGCCAATGCCTTAGTCGCATCAATGCCTAACGCCATCGTCCTCCAGCAGTTTGCCAACCCCGCCAATCCTGCTATTCATCGCATCACCACGGCACAAGAAATTCTTCGAGACACCGATGGGAAAGTTGATATTTTTATTGCCGCTGTCGGAACAGGAGGCACATTGACAGGAACAGGAGAAGCGCTCAAAGCCGTTTTGCCGAATATCCAAATCATTGCCGTGGAACCTAAAGACTCCGCTGTCCTCTCAGGCGGAAAACCGGGACCGCATAAAATTCAGGGAATAGGTGCAGGATTTGTCCCTGATATCCTCAATACATCTTTGTACGGTGAAGTGATTACCGTAAGCAATGAAGAAGCAATTGCCGCGTCCAAAGCGCTTGCAAAAGCAGAAGGACTTCTCGTTGGAATCTCCGCAGGAGCAAATGTCCATGCTGCAGCACTCGTTGCCGCACGACCTGAAAATCAAGGAAAAACAATCGTCACAATTTTGTGCGATACCGCAGAACGTTACCTCAGCACCCCGCTGTTTGAAGCATAAATGCTTTTAGAGACGCTCCGCTGTGAAAACGGCGCAGTTCTTCATATTCCTTACCATCAAGCACGTTTAGATCAATCACTAAAAAGTCTCCATAGTCGACAGCACTATGATCTCAATTCCCTCTTACATCCCCCCGAAAAAGGGATATATCGATGTCGCTTTCTCTACAACGCGACTCAATATACAGTTGAATTTCATCCGTATGAACCGCGAATCATTACCTCTTTAAAACTCGTTTATGATGATACTATTGAATATCCGCTCAAAGATTCAAATCGAGAAGCACTCAATGCTTTATTTGAGCAGCGTGGTGAATGTGATGATATTCTCATTGTAAAAAATACTCTGTTAACGGATACAACCATTGCTAATATAGCCTTGTACATCGATGGAAAATGGTTCACCCCCGATTCTCCTTTATTGATGGGAACTACACGTGCACGTTTAATCAAAGAAGGATTTCTAACCCCTGAACCTCTCCGTCCCGAAAACATCACCAAAGCAACCAAAGTTGCCCTTATGAATGCGATGGTAGGGTTCATTGAAGTCGAAAATGGTATAATAGGTTAATTTTATAAAACAGGTCTGCCCTAATGTTATACGATATTATTAAAAATCCTTCCTTCGCGAGATTGATGGAAAACCATGTTCGTGATATGCTCATCTATCTTTTTGAAAACGACCAAAATTTCGGTATTCTCTGCAAAATTGAGCAGGTCACTTTTGACCCACCTCTTCCACAACATCTAAGTGAAGAGTTTCGGGCAATGACCCTCTTTTTCTTAGCAGGTTATACGTTCGAAAGTGCGCGAATCGATAATGATATTTTAATTTTTGAAGCGGGATTCGGGCAAGAAAATATCGGAAGCTTTGTTTCGGTTCCACTGCTCTCGATCGTTCAGATCATCATCGATGACACACCGGCATTTGTAAATCTTGCCCTTCCGAGAGAGCACCACCCTATGATCAATATTGAGAAACAAGAAGGGGTTCAGAATTCAATGAGCGCTCTGCTATCAAATCCTGAAAATCAGAAATTTTTGAAGAAAAAGTAAGGATTGAAAGTTATAACTTCAATCCCAATAGATACGTTACAACATTATCAATAAAGGCATCATGCTTACGCTCTTTGCTGTAAACGATGTAAAACTTGCGTTTAATTTTATAGTTTTTGATCCGCGCTTCAAACAGTTTACCTTCTTCTACCTCATCACTGATAACATGGCGAGAAATAACAGATACCACAGGGCGCGTTCCATCTTTCGGTGAACGCATGATCGTCTCTTTAATCGCAGTAGAACTTGCCACAACTCCGATGACACTAAAGCCCGAACACTCTACTCCGATTTCTTCGAATACTTCCGCTGTTAATTTACGGGTATGAGAGTTCTCATCACGGCAAATCCAGTCAAATTTATACATATCCTCTTTGCGAAGTTGTTTAGGGATAGGCTGATTGGAAAAAATCACCAACTCATCTTCTTCCCATTCGCGGTAAATAAGTCCGTCTTTAAATATTGGTGATTCGATAAGGGCAATATCGATCTTTTTATCAAGCAACTGATCAACAATATCCTCCGAAAATGCCACACGGATATGAACTTCGTTATTGATCTTCTCTTTGAGCTGTTGGAGATAGGTCGGCAAAACATAGTTTCCGATCGCGTAAGATGCTCCAACAACAAACGTAAACTCTTTATTAATAATTTTGAGAAGTTCTTTTTCGCTTGATTGGATCGCTTTTTCGAGTTTAGTTGCAATACGGAAAAGATCTTCTCCCTCTTTCGTCAGCTTAATTCCGTTCTTTTTACGTTCTACCACTCGGGTATCAAGATAGTCTTCGATAAATTTAATCTGCTGTGTAACCGCAGGCTGCGAAATACCCAATTTTGCCGATGCTTTTGAAAAGCTTTTTTCACGGACTACCGTGAGAAAAGTCATAAGTTTCGCAAAGTCTTTTAACATAATAATTCCTATAAGTTGAATGAATAGCAGTATTATAACCCATCATTATAACTAAAGCAAGTATTTTCATA
>NZ_JAQTNN010000004.1 GCF_028713855.1 Sulfuricurvum sp. | reverse complement strand
TGAGCATTGAGAAGCCCGCATAATGTCGTGGTTACGCGGCGGAAAATCAAAACCTTTGGGATATAATTGACCCAAAAGAGAACACAACCATAAAAACAAAACAATGTTTTTTTGGTATAGTGGCATTGTACAAGAAATATTCTTGTGTGTCAAGATATTTTCTTGCAAAAGTGATAGGGTGGGACATGTTATGCTTAAAAATAGATTGAAAGAAGTTAGAAAACACCTAAAAATAGGCTCTCAGAAGGAGTTCGCCTCTACTATGAAATGGACTATTGGACGAGTTCAAGACCTGGAAAGTGGCAAAGTTAAAGAGTTAAAGGCTTCAGAAGCAGAAGAAATACAAGAAAAATTCTTGATAAATGGTTGGTGGCTGCTAACAGGTAAAGGAAAAATGCTTGAGGATGGTGAAGCCAACCTCCCGATCGCCGTCCAAGCTCCACCGGAAGACGACGAAAACGCTGTCGCCCTGAACTACTACCCCGATATCGTAGCTGCGGCAGGGTACGGCGGGATCAACGAATACGAGTTCCGCAAGCAGACTATGAAATTCGATCGTAGGTTTCTGGAGCAATTCCTCAATATCCGACGTTTTGACTGCCTCGACATTATCACCGTTTTCGGCAACTCAATGGAACCGTTCATCAGCAATGGAGAGACCGTTATCGTAGAGCGCATCGATGATGCCCGCAACGGCGAGACCGTTATTGCTAATATCAACGGAGACATATATATAAAGAGAATCAAAAAAGACCCACTCAATCGATGGGTAAAATTCCTCAGCGATAACAATGAGTACGACGAGATCGAACTCAAAGGAAAAGATCTAGAACACGTTACGATCATCGGGATCGTCCGGGCTAAAATCAGACCATTCTGATTTAAATTCAATTTGTAGATAGGATTAAACATGACAAAAATAACCTACACCGTGATTGCATTGTTGTTTATAAGTGGATGTAGTAGCTCCCCACATGAGAAAGTAGAGAATGAGCTTACAGATTTTTATATACAAAATGGAATTTATGAAGACCCATATTGCAGAGCAAGAGATATAAATAACTCTGCATATGTATTATGCACTCCTCGCAGTGCTGATGAATCATATATCGGAGGAATGTATCAAGTTGAATATTCAAAAGATGGTGCTTACAAAATATATAGTATCAATGGGAAAGCTGCCACACATATTGAAGGAAACACTATAGCTACAGAACGACATGGAAATGAAATAAATATAGACATATCCGAATCAATAAAATTATTTAATTGATTTTGATATTGAAATGTTATTTTGTCCCTTTCTTTGACATGTATAATGTCCCTAAGTTAATGTCCCTAACTGTCCCTTTATTATGTCCCTTAGTCACACTTCTACCACACTGTTGACCACACGTTATTATATGGGAATCGACGCGGGGCTTTCGTAAAAATTTTCATGGGTGTATTCGTGCGATAAAAGCCGATAATAACGATCTTTTACGCTCGATGATATGCGTGGCGTTTCGTCTGTTTTTTCGTAAAATCAATGGGTATTTGCGTAAAACGACGCGATAGTGAAGATTTGGTGAGTGGTTTTGATAATGAAACATGAGTGATTCGCGCTTAAAACTCCCTATTTTAGGGATTCGCGCTCTTTTGGATTCACTCTCATTTCATCCTACCCCTCACAATAAATCTCAGAGTCGTTTCGGAAAAAACTATACCGGTGTTCTAAGTGTTTAGCATTTTCGAAAACGACTTTCGCTGCATTATTGGCTATCGATGCATCAACTGCATCGATATGTAGCTCACACGGTGCGCTAAAAGCTTCAAATTGGTAGTGATACACTGTTGTTTTTAAGCCGTGGCAAGCGTTGTTGAACCGGTTTTAGTATCGCCGCCGGTATAGGCTGAAAGTATCCGCTGCATCAAAATAGATTGCAATTTGGAAGAACTGGACGTTTCACTTGCTGATGCGGATTCTGTTGTAGATGCTGTGGTTTGCCCTGTAGCTGACTGCGCATCTGTTTTATGCATACCGTGATGATGAGTGTTCTGTGATCGTGCTTGTTTCAGGGCATTTAAAAGCTCATCAGCACTAATGGATCCGTCACTATTCTTATCGATAGCATTAAATGCAGTGTCAACGTTGTACGTATTACCTGTTTTTTGAGCAAGTGCTTGAGCAGCTTGAGAAAACTCAGCTTTATCGATTGTACCGCTTTTATCACTGTCCAATGTCGCAATAAGGGTATTTCCTGCCTGCTGCATCACTGTACTGTAATCTGTCGGAGCCATACCGCTAGCACTGCTTTGACTTTGGACGCTATTGTTGGAATAAGACTGTGCAGGGGTCGCCCAAACAGATCCTCCATTAATCGTCATGGAATCTCCTTTAAAAATGAAAACATATGGGAAATTAAAAAAATCTTACAAGCTCCATCTTTTGACATTTAAAGTTTCGAATATGCTTTTTATGACAAGCAAAAATCGTACCGATTAAGCCGGTTTAATTTATTGTTTTTTCATCATTTTTATAAAATCAATAGTAGAAGAATTTAATTCATACTATTTTCACCCATTCCTGAGTATACTTTTGCATATGAAGTGAAAGGATTGTAAGATGGAAATGTTAATCGGATTAGAATTGTTTTTAATTTTCATTGTTATCGGTTTTTTCATTATTTGGGTATGGGCGCTTATTGATATTATTACCTCCAAATTTCAAGAAGATCTAATGCAGGTTATTTGGCTCCTTGTCGTTTTCTTTTTACCTTTTATCGGTGTTTTACTCTACTTGATGATTGGTCGATCAATGAAGTTAATACCAAAAATCAATGGAGACGATCCGACCAATAAATACGATTTATTGGCAAAAATCAAAGTATTGTTGGATGAAGGGGTCATCTCTGAAGCTGAATTTGAAGCTGAAAAACAAAAAATATTGAATGGCTGATGGATGGGTATCCGGTTTTTGATTGCATATCAACTTTGTATTGGAATGGTCACTGTTTATGCTTCTGACATAAATGCTTCTAATTCTGCAAGTTTAATTTCAATATATAAAATCAATACCCCACCTGATCCGACACGAATAAGTGAGAGTGGTGCAGGCCTTTATTATAATGCGCAAAATATCAAACTCAAGGTTGAAAAATCTGCTGATTATATAAAAACCGGAGCGCTTTTAAAGATAAATCCTTTACACGATTCATTGTATGTGAAATTCGGTGTCAATTATCTCAATCAGAATTTCTATAATTATGAATCCTCTAAAAAAAATGTCAGTCAGTACTCTGCTGCATTAGGGATTGGTTATGCCCTTTATCCTAATGTCGATTTGGAACTTGGTAGTAATATGACAGAGGTGATATTGGATAACGGCAATATGGAAAACGAAATTGCTAATCAAACCATAAAAGAAACATATTATCAAATTGCCAAACGTACTGAGATACCAATCGGTACGATAGATGTTACGTTAAAAGGGAACCAACTTTATCAAAGACTTTCGAGTAAAGAAGAAAATTACGGAAGTAGTTTCAACTATTATCCTGACAAAAATATGAGGTTGGGCTATTTTTACATGAACAGTCAAAACAGTATTTACAGCGGATATAGCCTGAACTATGGTTACTTTACAACCGAATACGCCAATAATATTTCAGATAACACGTTTGCAGTGACGGTAGGTTTGAAAGCAAAATTTACCGATATTATGAATTTTTCGAGCTATGTCAAACCTCTCAATGTAAAGCCTAAATCAGTTCGATTACATAAATTTGATGATATGGTTTTGAGTGATAATATGAATATGCGTATTTAAGCCGCCTATTCAACCACTCAATAAGGGATAAAAGGGTTTTTAGAACATGAAGCATGCAATAAAGTAAAAGCGGGATGACCCTCGTTTGAATTCATTTAAGAAAGAAAGTATAGTTAAATCCTGTTGGACAGGTAAAACTTACAATAGTGTAGACAGTCTAAAAATGTGGTTGTAAGCAACGCTCCTCCAACCAGATATTTCATAAGTATTTGTTTCAATTGTATTCTCGATTTTTTTTATTAAGAAATATTAATCAATAATTATGAATGTTTGGTGAACAGGAATTTTAATTCCCCTTATTCTGAGATGCTTGCTCTCGTAGTTTGTCTTTTTTGCTTTTTCCTTTTCCTTTAACAGGTTCAGGTCCTCGTACTTTTGGCGGCGGCGTCCCTTTTAATTCAAAACCGGCTATTTGTTCTCTATTCAATTTTATTTTGCTACGTTTTTCGATTAGGACAAAATGATCCTGATCTTCATGGGAAATGAATGATACTGCGATCCCTGACTTGCCTGCTCTGGCCGTACGTCCTATCCGGTGGATGTAATCGGCAGGAGAGCGGGGGAGATCGAAGTTGACAACGCAGGTAATATCATCAATGTCGAGTCCGCGTGCGGCAATATCGGTAGCAAAAAGGATACGGATTTTTTTCGCTTTAAACTGCTCTAATGTGTAGGTGCGATCCTCTTGAAGGAGGTCCCCGTGAAAGGAGTCGGCTGAAAAACCGTACTTTTTGAATTTCATCGCGATATTATCGGCGGCTCGCTTGTTAGCCATAAAGACAAGCACCTGCTCCCATTTCTCGCTATTTAGCAGATGACGGAGCAGGGGACCGCGATTTTCATGGTTGACCTCGATAACCCGCTGGTGGATACTCACCACCGTTGGCTCTTCGAATTCCATTGTAACGTGCAGAGGATTTGTTGTGATTTTGGAAGCAATGAGTTCCATTTTAGGAGGGTACGTTGCCGAAAATAGAAGATTTTGACGCTTAAGAGGGATTTCTTGGAGTATAAGCTCAAGCTCTTCAGCAAAGCCAAGATCGAGCATCTTATCCGCTTCATCGAGTACAAAGAACTCCAGATACGAAAGATTCATCTGCTTTTTTTTCAGTACATCGAGAAATCTTCCCGATGTTGCAACAAGAATATCGCACCCTTGCTGGATTGCGTAGAGTTGGTCTCCGATACCTTCGCCGCCGATAACAGTGACTACCTTCGGTTGTTTCGGTAAAAATGCTCCCATGGTCTCAAACGTTTGTGCGACCTGTTGCGTCAACTCCCGTGTAGGTGTGAGGATAAGCGCTTTGATTTTCGATTTACCCTCACCTTTGCTTTTTGACCACTGCTCCAAAATCGGTAATACAAAACTTGCACTTTTGCCGCTTCCCGTTTGAGCCCTTGCCAGTATGTCATGATTCGCGAGGACCAACGGAATGACTTTTTCTTGGACGGGAGTCGGCTTGGTATAACCGCTTTCATGAAGTGCACGCATAATGTGAACAGAGAGTCCTAGTGTAGAAAATGGCATTTTTGGAGTCCTCGTAATATTTGAACGTATTTTAGAGTGTTTGGGCTTTAGAGGAGGTTTTAGTTAACTTTTCTTCCTCTAAGCCTTTCCTGATAGCGGCTTTGTTATAATCATAAAAATTTTACAAAGTGGTACGATGAAATTTATAGAAACACGCGGAAATGACGGAATCCATCCACAGCAGGTCACCTTTTCAGAGGCGATTTTAAGTCCCATCGCATCGTTTGGCGGATTGTATGTTCCGTTTGAACTTCCGAATCTTGGTGAAGCATTTCTTATCAAACATCTGAACTCTTCGTACAAAGTATTGGCGAAAGATCTTCTCACGACTTTGGCAATTGATATTGATGAATCAGTAATTGACGAAGCTTTGTCGCTTTATGATAAATTTGACGATCCGATGAATCCGGTTCCGGTTGTAAAAGTACGTGATGATTTGTATGTAAGCGAGCTTTATCACGGACCTACCAGAGCATTTAAAGATATGGCGCTTCAACCTTTTGGTGTCATTCTTTCTTCGATCGCTCAAAAACGGGGAAAAGAATATCTGATTTTAGCGGCAACGAGCGGTGATACGGGTCCTGCGGCATTGGAGACGTTTAAAAACAGAGCGAATGTCCGCGTAGCATGTCTTTATCCTGACGGAGGAACATCGGATGTTCAGCGTCTTCAGATGGTCACGGAAGATGCGGTGAATCTCAAAGTAATCGGAATCAAAGGGGATTTTGATGATGCTCAAAGTGCCTTAAAACGTTTACTTGCTTCTCAAACTTTCAAAGATGCCCTTAAAACTAAAAATATTTCCCTTTCTGCGGCGAATTCAGTCAATTTCGGCCGGATTATTTTCCAAATCATTTATCACATTCACAGCTATCTTGAATTGGCAAGACAAAAGGTCATTGCGATAGGTGACAAAGTCTATCTTAATGTCCCAAGCGGAAATTTCGGTAATGCTTTGGGTGGATACTATGCTTATAAAATGGGCCTTCCGGTTGAGAAGATCATTATCGCTTCGAATGAAAACAACGTTCTCACACGTCTTATCAATACAGGGCGTTACGATCTGCGCGGCGAACACGTCATCGCAACGACATCTCCGGCAATGGATATTTTGATTTCCAGTAATGTTGAGCGTGTTTTGTTTGATTTATTCGGTTCTGAACGGACGAAAGAACTTATGGGCGCGTTGGAAGCGGAGCGTTTTTATGCACTTAGCGATGATGAAACGATGAAGCTTCAAATGTTGTTCGCTGCGGATTACTGCAACGGTGCGGAAGGAAAAGGATACATCAAAGAAGCATTCGATCACGGATATCTGATGGATCCCCATACAGCCACATGTTTTAAAGCGTATGATTGCTGTGCGACCAAACCGATCAAAACGATCATTTACTCAACGGCAGAATGGACGAAATTTTCTCCGACAATTGCCAATGCGCTAACGGGTGAAAAAGATGTTAATGATATTGATGCGCTTGAGTCAATTTCAAAAACGGCTTCTACCCCTATCCCGGCGATGATTAAAGGGCTATTTGAGAAACCTGTCGTTCAAGACACGGTCATCGATAAAGAGAATATCGAATCTGAAATTCTTAAATTCCTTTAACCCTTGGAGGGTTAGCCTTTTTTCTTCGATTCATTCAATAAGTGTGTTTCTAAAATCTTAATCTCTTCATCCCCCCATACCAAGACTTTTTTCGATGTTGTTAGATCCGGCGGGTTTTTGGATGGGTATTGGACACTCGATAAAATATGTTTGATACAGTTGAGACGGGCTTTTTTCTTGTTATCAGAGCGGATAATGATCCAAGGGGCGGTTCCGGTATGAGACGCACGCAGCATTGAGTGTTTGGCTATGGTATATTGATCCCACATCTCTTGAGATTTAGCATCTACGGGTGATAGTTTGAATTGTTTAAGAGGATCCGTTTTACGTTCTTTGAATCGGCGTGCCTGTTCTGTTTTTGAGACAGAAAAGTAAAATTTGAAGAGGATGATTCCAGAGTTAACGAGCATATGCTCCAACTCGGCAACATGGTTCAAAAACTCTTGATGTTCTTCCTCGGTGCAAAATCCCATAACCGGTTCAACACCGCCTCGGTTGTACCAGCTGCGGTCAAAGAAAACGATTTCTCCTGCGCTGGGAAGGTGTTTGATATAACGTTGAAAATACCATTGGGTTTTTTCGACATCAGAGGGTTTTTCGAGAGCTACGATGCGGGCACCGCGCGGATTGAGGTGTTCGGTGATTCGTTTGATCGTCCCCCCTTTACCGGCGGCATCACGCCCTTCAAAAATCATTAGTATTTTAAGCCCTTGGTCTTTGACATGATTCTGGAGTTTAAGAAGCTCGATTTGAAGTTTTTTGAGTTCCCCTTCGTATTCCAAAACCGATTGTTTAATCCAAACAGGGAGACGTTCCTCTTTTGAACTTGTTTTACGTTTTTCATTTGTCGGAAGTGCTTGATCTTTACGACGCTCTTCGTGTACGATATCTTCCATTTTTTCGGCTTCGGCGATTTCCGCCGTTGCCATAGAGTGTTTACTGCCCATTACTTACTCCTTTAGTGCTTCATTATAACGTTGTCGCAATTAACTCGTCAAGTTTTGTAACATCTTTTGTCACTGCAAAGCAGGATTGTTCGCCACAAACACTTAGCTCTTCCAATGATTCATCATTTTTAAGGAGAACGAACGGATAAATAAACGGTTTGTGAATGTGAGAGAGATTCTTTGTTGAGCTTTTAATCAGACGCTGTTCTTTGAGATAACGGATCGTTTGGTTGGTAAGGCTCGGATAATAGATGGGGGTTTTCATTAGCTTGATCGAGACATACTCGAGGCTTTTGTAGGCAAAATGACGGTATTTTTGATCGTTTAATATCCCCATGCTGAGTAAAACATTGACCATTACGGCCATTGCACTTGGGTAGGTTCCATCATCAAATTCGGCTATCGTGGTAAATGCTCCACGGCTGAAATACCATTTCCCCTCCTCATAATAGAGTTCCAACGCTTTGTGCGCAAACCGTTGTGCCTGAATAAGATAAGATTCATCCAAAGTGGATTGATAAGCTTCAATAAGTGCATCGCACAAGTAGGCATAATCTTCCAAGAAAGCATCGATTTTAGGTGTTTTATGGATCAGAGTGGAGTGCTTTAATTTCCCATCGACAATCATGGACGCTGAGAGTTTTTCCAAACACAAAATTGCTTGTGAATGGTATGCGGGATAAGCACGTCCTAAAACGAACAGAGCCTTGATCATCATTGCATTCCATGCGGTAATAACTTTACGGTCTATAAACGGATAGGTACGTGATTGCCGTAAATGACTCAGCTCTGCACGGAAAGATTCAAACCATTCGGGGCGTTCATGGGAAGAGAGACGTATAATGCAATGACCCTCAAAATTCCCATCCTCGGAAGCGTTGAGCATTTTAGCCGCTTCACGGGGGTTATCAACAGCGCATTTTTCGAGTGCCGCTAGAATCTCATCATAGGAATACACAAAATATTTCCCTTCTTCCCCTTCACTGTCGGCATCACTGGCACTGTAAAACAGATCATCTTCCATCATTAAACGGGTCATAAAATCGGCACTTTCACGTGCAATACGGAGATGATGCTCATCGTTATAGAGCATACCCGATTCAGCGTACAATATACACAGAAGAGCATTGTCGTAGGTCATTTTTTCAAAGTGCGGCACGAGCCATGCCTCGTCGGTACTGTAACGGCAAAACCCTCCGTCGATGAGGTCAAACATTCCCCCCAACGCCATCGAGTCGAGGGTATGTTTCAGCATCGTTTTGATCTCATCGTTCGGATCTAGACGGTGAATATTCATGAGAGTTTGTAAGGTCGATACATGAGGGAATTTGGGGGATTTAGAGAATCCGCCGTTTTCAGGATCGTAGTTGTGCTGTGCTTGGAGTATGAACTGGGTGATGATTGTATCCTTCAGTGCCGTTGCCTGAACAGGCTCATTTTTGGGACGCAGGTAAGTCGTAATCTCATCGGCATTTTGGAACAGCTTTTCATCGTTGAGTGCCACCTTTTCGGCGATAATCGCGGTTAGTTCGCTGAACCCCATCATTCGTTCACGGTTGTAGGGGGGAATATAGGTTGCGGCATAAAAAGGTTTGTTTTCAGGGGTGCAAAAAATCGATAAAGGCCATCCGCCGCTTCGACGGTTGAGGAGGGAATGTAGCTCTTGGTAATGTTTATCAATGTCGGGACGTTCTTCACGGTCAACTTTGATGCAGATAAAATGCTGATTGACAAATTCGGCGATTTCATTATTTTCAAATACCTCATGTTCCATCACATGGCACCAGTGACAGCTGCTGTAGCCGATGGAAATAAAGATTGCCTTATGTTCCTTTTTAGCCCGATTAAAGGCTTCATCGGACCATGGATACCAATCCAGTGGATTATTTTTGTGTTGTTGGAGATAAGGAGAATCCTCAAGGGCTAGGCGGTTTGACATAATTTATTCCTTTTACGTTCAAAACAATGTCTGTAGTGTAGCATTTGAGGCTATGTCTAAACTGAAAAATATTAACAATGTTGCTCTGTGAGTTTGGACACAGTTACTTGTGATAAAATAGAGATGAAATTTTCATAAGGTTTATGCATGCGTTGGCTATTGTTTTTACTTATTTCATTAAATGTTTTTGGAGTTGGTTTTTTACAGCCTGAAGAGGCTTTTAAAGCTTCAGCCAAAATGGTTGACTCCAAAACAATCGGTGTCGAGTTGACAATGGGGGATCAAATTCACATTTACGCCGATAAGTTAAAAGTGGAGGACACTGATAACAATGACGGGATCGATTTTAGAACGATCACGATGGCTAAACCGACTCAACTGGATGGAGAAATTGTCTATGAATCTTCACCTGCTATCCGTATTGCTTTGGTAAAAACCAAAGAGCTCAGCGGTGAAAAAAAGGTAAACGTCAAACTCTCTTATCAAGGGTGTTCATCGGCAGGATTGTGTTATGAACCGATCGAGAAAACGTTGGAAGTCACGCTTAATGCTGATGTGATTCCGTTGAAACAATCAGTAGAATCTTCCTCAATCCTAAAAACGCCTGTCGCAGAGACCAAAATGGTTGAACCTGCACCGATGCCTCAGCTAAATACTGAAGTAAAAAAAGAACCAATAATTCAGCCGAAAGGGTCTGAAACCGATCAAATTGCCGGAGTTATCAAAGGGGGAAGTCTTTGGTTTATCATCCTTAGTTTTTTTGGATTCGGGCTTCTTTTGGCACTGACACCGTGCGTTTTTCCAATGATACCGATTATTTCATCGGTCATTATGGCTCAGGGGGCAGGATTAGGGACGAAGAAAGCATTTTGGCTCTCGGTTGTGTATGTTCTCTCTATGGCGGTTGCTTACACGATCGCCGGTATTTTGGCAGGATTGTTCGGTGCAAATTTACAGGCGGCCTTTCAAACACCATGGATTATTACGTTGTTCTCTCTGATTTTTGTTGTTTTGGCGATGTCGATGTTCGATCTATTCGAACTTCAAATTCCCAATGTGATTCAGTCTAAAATTACTCAGATTAGCGGATCGCGCAACGGTGTTATCGGTATTGCGATTATGGGATTTTTATCAGCGTTGATCGTCGGACCGTGTGTCGCCGCACCATTGGCTGGAGCTTTAATCTATATCGGTCAAACGGGAGATGCACTTCTGGGTGGGGTGGCTCTATTTTCACTTAGTATCGGTATGGGAGTCCCTTTGATCGCAATCGGAACGAGTGCTGGTAAATTCATGCCTCGCCCCGGCGTATGGATGGATAACATCAAATCGATTTTCGGAGTGATGTTGATTGGTATTTCAATTTGGATGATCAGCCGTATCCTCGATGAGAATATATCAATGATGCTGTGGGGAGCCTTGGCGGTATTCGTAGCGGTCAATATCGGAGCTTTGGAACCGATTCGCGGACGATGTATCCGGTGTGCACGTGCTAATAAAAAAGCGCTCGGAATTGTCATTTTCCTTTATGGTATGTCGCTGTTGCTAGGTGGTATGGCAGGGGCAAAAAATCCTCTCCATCCATTAAATCCGTTTCTCCCCACACAAGCACCGGCTGCTGTAAGTGCGCCGCAGCATAAAACATTTGAAAAAATCACTTCGATCGAAGAGTTGGATGCCATCTTGACTAAGAACAAAGGAAAAAAAATAATGGTCGATTTTTACGCCGATTGGTGTACGGCATGCAAAGAACTCGAAGAGAAAACGTTTAGCGATGAGAGTGTAAAAACGGCAATGGACAGTTACGTGCTTGTACAAGTGAACCTGACTGCCAACGATGAAGCGGCACATGCGATCAGCAGCAAATTCGGTATCTTCGGTCCTCCTGCGATCTTGTTTTTCGATGAAAACGGGGTACATCAGAAAGATGCCGATATCGTCGGGTTCAAAGAACCGCAAGAATTTATCAAACACTTAGGAAAATAAGCATGGGAAAAATAATCTTAGCACTTTCATTATTAGCAAGCTGCGCTTTGGCAGAACTTAAATGGGCACCGTCGTATGATGCCGCATTGGCACAGGCGAAAAAAGAGAAAAAAAATGTGATGGTAATGCTCTCCAAAGAGAATTGTCCGGCATGTGAATATATGACCGACGTAGTTTTCGAAGAGAAAATGGTGATGTCCGAAGTAGCAAAATCGTACGTTCCGGTGCATATCGATATTCACAATGATTTTATTCCGGAAGGATTGGGGTATATCGGAACCCCAACATTTCATTTTCTTGATGCAAGCGGCAAAAAAATCGGTCGTTATGACGGCGCTGCGAATGTCCCGTCGTTTATGGGCATCTTGGGAAAATACAAAAAGTAGACTCTCCCCTAGAGTAGAACGATAATTGAATACCTTTTATAAAAAAGGCTCTCTATGTCACCTTTGCCGGATGCTCTGAAAGTCGGTGTAGATTCTATCGATAAAAGACACGAAGAGTTCTATACTCTGTATGATATCCTTAAAAATAGTGCCGATAGCGAGTTTCTAGAGGCTTTTGATGCCGTTATTCTCCATACACAGGGGCATTTCGCCGAAGAAGAAGCGGATATGGAAGGGATCGTTTATCCGAACAAAGCCGAACATAAACAAGAACATCAAAAAGCGCTCGAAGAGATGAATTATTTTAGAGAGAAAGTATCAAGCGGAAAGCTGATGTTTGCCAAAGCGTATGTGAAGGATCGTTTGGGGGATTGGTTTCGTAATCACTTGCTCAACATGGACAGCGATTTGGCTCGGGTAATTGCCCTAAGCCGCTGAAATTTTACTTGTTTTCGACCAGTTTATCCAAAATATAGAGCTGCATGTTTTTATGCGGTATCTCTTTTTCTAATGCTTCCGAATAAATCCTTGCAACTTCTTTGGCATGAAGGTCATAATCAAAATGGGGAAAATGGTTCTCCCATGCACTTCTGATAATCTTCAAGGCGACGGTGTCGATCAAATACTCTTTATAGAGGGCATACGTTGCAAAAAACATCCCGGTAAATACAATTGCCATAATAATCAATAAATGGCAGTCTATTTTGGCTAAAAACGGATGAAATGCAACCGAAATTGGCAAAATGATCAGATGCCAAAGTCCAATAAAGACCAGAAAACTTCTCCCGGTACTGAGACGAAATCCCGGTATTTTCCCTTCTAATTTCAATCCCTCTTGATACATTTTATTGGTTTTGAGCAAATCCCGAAAGAGCATCGGTCCATCACTCAACGTAAAGACGTAGGGGATGATTTTCTCATCGCTAAAGGTGCTTATCTTGGTTTTGATCCATGAAAAAATTCTAAACATTATGTTCCTTAATAATCTGGCTGACACGAGCGGCACTGCCATGTTCTAATAGGCCGCGCAGATGTCCGGCATCGTTAAAAAAAGCCTCTTTGTCCATTTTACAATAGGCATTATACAGATTTTGAGCATTGACTTCGTTTTGGATAAATTCCGGATGAATAGAACGATTGTATTCGTGCGAAAATAAGATGTTTCCAAGGCCGACATAATCAAGCTTTACAAGTGCCTTGGCAATGCTGTAATCGAGTTTTTTGGCGATGTATGTGAGGATAAATGGGGTTCCGATAAGGGCAGCTTCAAGTGTCGCCGTACCACTGCAGATAAAAGCAAAATCTGACTCTGCCAAACTTTGATGTGCTTCATGGGTGATTTCAAAGGTTGAAATATCACCGTAAAGTTCTGCAATTTGTTCAGAGCTAAAATGAGATGGAATTACAAGCAGTGCTTGTGTATCTAACAGCAAGCGCAGCTCTCGAAAAACCGGCATAAGCCGTTTGATTTCTCCCGGTCGGCTTCCGGGCATAAAAGTGATCTTGCCGGTAGGAATAAGGCTCTCTTTTCGGATCGTAATCTCATCGAGAAGCGGATGTCCGACGTACTCGATAGGAGCGGATGGAGAATAATATAACGGTTCGAACGGGAGAATGGAACACAGTCGTGTAATTGTCTTTTCGAGGACGGGGATCCGTTTTTTCTTCCATGCCCATGCTTGAGGAAGGATATAGTAGATGATCTCTTTTTTTGGGTAGCGTTTGCGTATCGCTTTGGCCAGCGGAAGATTAAATCCTGACGAGTCAATCAGTAATACTTTGTCCGCTTCGGCGGCTAATTCAACCATTTGATCTTTGAGCCGGAAGAAGAAAGGGAGTTTTGTGAGGGCATCGACAAATCCCATCACGGAAGTGGCACGCAGATCAACGATACTCTCTCCCAACGATGAGTCAAAAATGCCGGAGAGAGCTACTTCGTCTCCCAACTCTTTTGAGAGATATTTTAAATGGACATTAGCAGAGTGTTCGAGTGCACTGACGAGGAGTTTCATGAGCTGCCATCCCCGGTATTGGAATCATCAGGAGTATACTTTTCTTTAGTGTTTTCGTGATAGTCGCTTAAAAAAGTGGTCAGGGCATCGATTTGCGTGTCGGTAAGTGCCATCGCAAAGGGGATCATCATGGGTGCCAGCTGAGTATTGCCTTGTTTGGATCGAAGCTGTTTGAGTCTGTAGACCAAAAAGGCTTTACGGCGATAAGCGAGTGCAGGATAGATGTTGGTTCCGCCGGCGGATACACCGTGACAGCCATTACATCCTTTTGCAAAATAGAGTTTTTTACCTTGATCATAAGCCGATGGAGCAGCCATAAGTGCCATCATCGGTAAGAACAAGAAGATGATTTTGCGCACTCTAATCCTTTTTCAAACATTCTTAGACTAAAATGGCGTAATTATACCGAACGGGAGCTAATTATGGTCATTTCTGACGTCATTATCTGTGATGCACGAGGGCAACGCAAAGGGGATGTGAGAATCGAAGAGGGGGTAATTACTCAAATCGGAGAGAATCTTAGCGGCGACGAAATTATAAAAGGTGAGGGATGTTATTTGATCCCCGGTCTTGTGGATACCGATGTGCGGCTTAAAGATGCGCAGCTAAGCCGTACAAACCTCGAAAAGCTTTCAACACGCGCACTTAGCGGTGGGGTAACAACGGCTGTATTATCGAGTGATTCTCACCCTCGAATCGACAACGAAATTACCTTGGAGTTTGTCCAACAACATCGTTGCTTGCCACATGGCGCAACGATTGAGAGTACGGTAAGTGCATTGAACGAGACAGACGCTTTGAGCAATATTGCTATTATGCTTAAAAAAGGCTCTCTAGCCGTACATACGGCGACACTTGCCGATTACAATCTAATCACTCGAATCGCACAATATTTAAAAATGGCGGATAAGGCTCTTTTTTATAAAGCGGAAGAAAAAAGTTTGACTGAAAGCGGTGTCATGTCTGATGGAGCGATCGCTTCACAGCTCGGATTACCGGGGATATCTCCACTATCTGAAGTGGTTCATGTTGCGTCGATGATCGAAATTGCACGCTATTTCGGGATAAAAATCGTATTTAAAAGTATTACGGAGCCTCGATCGATTGAGTTGATCTCTGAAGCACGTGCATTGGGGGTGAGTGTAGAGTGTGAAGTGGCCATTCACCATCTCTTTAAAAACGATTCGGCATGTTTGGGCTTTGATACAGATGCTAAAATTAATCCGCCGTTGGTGAATGAATCGAAACGCTTGGAGCTTATTGATGCATTGAGACGAGGCGATATACATTCTCTTACATCACTGCATCAGCCAAACTCCGATATTCATAAAGATATTACGTTTTATGATGCGCATGTGGGAACTACATCAATCGCCGAATATTTACCGTTGCTTTATACCTATTTGATTCTAACGAATGTGATTGAGATGCCAAAACTGGTGGATGTTGCTTCCAGCGCTCCAGCACGACAGATCGGGATAAGGGCAGGGGAGATTAATGTAGGTTCATCGGTGGATATGATTCTGTTTGATCCATCCCAAACGACGCAGGTTACACACCATCACAGCCTCTATAAAAATGAAACACTGCAAGGCAAAGTAATTATGTCATTCTGCCGAGGCGAAGTGACACACTTTTAAGGAAGAAAATGGGAGAAGCTATTCTCCCCTCTCTCCAAAAAAACTGACTACAATATAAAGTACTGCGAAAACAAAGGGTACAAAATACAATAACATATAGGGGTTTTCAAAATCTAAAATGTTCATATTGAATTTCCTTTATAGTGATTTTGCATTCCGGAACTCAGAGATTTCAGATTCTACCATCGCGTCAATCATTATAGAATAGAGTTTAGTGAGAAGATTCGGAGAGACGCCGAATTCCATTGCTTTGTAACGAACTCGATCCATGACCGCTTCCATTCTCTCATTGGCTTTTATATCTTCTATGGAATGTTTGAAATTTGCGGCTTGTTTGACGTAAGAATTTCGAGCAGCGATCAGTTCGACAATTTGATCGTCCAAGTCATCAATATATTGACGCACCTCTTCCAAACTCTGGCAATCGTTAATTTCCATACTCACATCCTCCTTGCTCAAATAATTTCCTTTATCATAGCATTTTGTACTTTAAGGAGTTATCGATTTTTATATCACATTTATATCACTCATAATTGCAAATTGATACTACAATTATTTAAATTTTATTTGTTATTAATGTGATAATTGACTGTTTTTTCGCTATTTTCAGGCTATTTTAGTGATAAGTATGTGAGATTTAACTCGTGTTGATAATTCCTATAAGATAAGTATTAATAATATTTAAAAATCATTAAGGTTACCGTAGATACACTGCCGGCTGATACAAAAATCTTATACTTAACGAAGGAGTTAACGATGGCGCTATCAAGAAGAGATGCGATGAAATTTACCGGATTGGCGGCGGTTACGGCTGCAGCATCAAGCGGTTATGCAGCAGGGAATGAGGGGGGAGCTAAAGCGGCAACGCAAAGTATTTTACTTTCACCTGCTCCGATCCCTGCAGCAAAAGGACCGCGTGTAGTTATCGTGGGTGCAGGACCGTCAGGTTTGACAATTGCTAAATATGTCAAAAAGGCTAATCCGAAAGTTGATGTTGTTTTGATGGACAAACGTTCCGTCTTTATGTCGGGCTTTATCAGCAACTTGGTAGCGACAGGTGTTTTACCACTTGATTTTATCACGCACGATTTTCTAGAAGGTGCACGCAACGGTAACTATACCTTTTTACAGGCAACTGCACACGAAATCGATCGTACGTCTAAAACCGTCTATACCAATGAAGGGATCGTAAAATACGATGTATTGGTATTGGCTCCGGGGATTGATTATGATTACTCTAAATGGACTAAGGGTGATGTTGAACTCGAAACAGCGCTTAGAACAAAATTCCCGGGTGCATTCATCGCAGGTAGTGAAACGTTGACCCTCAAATCTAAAATCGAAAACATGGAAGGCGGTGTGTTTGTTCAAACCGTTCCCGGCGGAAACTACCGTTGTTTGCCTGGGCCGTATGAGCGCAGCTGCTTGATCGCTGATTATATGAAACGTAATAAAATCAAAGGTAAAGTGGTCATCTTGGATGAAAATCCGAATATCACGATTAAAGCCGACGGTTTCCACTCAGCGTTTGAAAAATTGTATAAAGATTATATTACGTATATGCCAAGTACGACGATTACAAGTATCGATCCAAACAAACAAAAAATTGTTACGGAACTTGGTGAAGAAATCGATTTCACCGATGCTGCACTTTACAGCCGTGTTCGCGGTAACAAATTGCTCGAAATTGCCGGTGTTGCGAAAGACAGCGTATTTAACAAAGGTGAAGCGAACATCGATCCGTTTACGTATCAAGTTATCGGTGATAAAAACGTATTCTGTACGGGTGACGTTCGTCCGATGGGATTCTCTAAATCAGCGAATACGGCGAATACCGAAGGTAAAATCGTTGCTAAAAACATCGTTAAATATCTTGCAGGTGAAGAACTCAGCCAAAAAACATGGAGCTCTCCGCTTACTGTATGTTATTCTGCAGTTGCAGGTGATCCAATGCGCGCTATTTCGGTTCATGCTGAATACGCATACGATGAAACCAAAAAATCATTCGGATTTGCTAATGCAGGAACGATGGAAAAATGGGACGGAGCTGACGGTCTTGCCGGCGGTAAAGGTCTTGTCGAATGGGGTAAAGGTCTTTACAGAGACTTCTTCTAAATCATACTTCTTGCACGGTGATACCGTGCAAGGCAAATTCAAGCAATTATGGATTGTTTAGATTTGTCTTGCTGTTATAATACAAGATGATTTTTTGAAAGAGAGGAAGATATGCAAAGACGTAGTTTCATAAAAGGGACGTTTGCCCTTGCAACGATCGGTTTGCTCAATCCGATTCTTTTCCGCCATGGATTAAGTGCGGCAGAAGAAGCGGTTGAGATGCCGTATACTGAGTTATTAAATGAGTATTTATCAGGGAAAAAAGCGGAAGACGGAAGCTCTATCATGACGCTTAATATCCCTGAAGCACCTGAAAACGGTGCGGTTGTACCGATTGAAGTGACGATTAACCATCCGATGAATGCCGATAACTACATTAGCAATATCACAGTGTTGACGACGAAGAATAAAGCAAACAAAGCAATCTCTTTTGATTTGACTCCTGCGAGCGGAATCGCATACTTGTATGTCAACGTGAAAATGGGGCAAACTCAGGATGTCGTTATTTTGGCAAAGACCAATAAAGGACAAATTTTTAAAGCATCACAAAACGTCCGAGTCGCTCTCGGCGGATGCGGTTGATAAGGAGATTGGAATGGAATTACGCGGAACAGTAAAAATTTTAGATCAAAATTACAAAGTCGGTGATGTTATAAAAGCCAAGATCATTGTCATTCATAAAATGGATACGGGATTTACCAAGGATAAAGAATCGGGTAAAACGTTTCCTCGCTTTTACATGAAAGAGATTACGGCCACTTTTAATGGTGCGGTTGTTGCCCATTTTGAATTGGATGTGGCTACGAGCCAAAATCCGGTTATCCAATTTCCGTTTAAAGTGACAGGCCCGGGTACATTGGTGGTGGATTTCGTTAATTCGGATGATGACAAAGCACAAAAATCGGTAGCTATCGCCCCTGCGGGTTGAGAGAGGGGATAATTGAGAATGGAACGCAGAAGTTTTTTGAAAGTTATGGCGGCTGGGGCTACGATTGTAGCGGTAAACCCTTCATTGATTCGCGGTACATTATACGCGGATGACGGACGCCTCTATAGTGCGTATGAAAAAGCGCAGATTGTGGATGGGGCAGGTAATCCGATCAAAGCTTCTTCCCTTGAAAAAGAGGTAACCTATATTTTTAACTATCCTTATGCTTCGACACCGAGTATGCTTATCAATCTTCCTGAACCGACACAGCAGGAAGTGGCGTTAAAATCGGAAGCGGGCGAAGAGTATGTTTGGAAAAGCGGTGTTGGAAAAGAGCGGACAATTGTGGCGTACAGCGCAATCTGTGCTCATCAGTTGACACACCCGACCCCTAATGACAGTTTTATTAAATACGTCCCTAAAGCAACACCAACGATGGCATACAGCAAAAGCGGCATTATCGTTTGCTCATCCCATCTCTCGGCGTACGACGCGTCCGCCGGTGCGAAAGTACTAGGCGGAGCGGCAAGTCAGCCTCTTGCGGCGGTTGTTTTGGAAGTGGCTGCAGATGATACGATTTGGGCGGTAGGTGTTTTGGGATCGGATAAATTTCAGGATTATTTTAAAGCATTCAAACCTGAATTTAAAGAGTTTTTTGGAGGACCTGCGCAAGCGAAACAGCTTGTTTCCCTTTCGGCTAAAACGGTTAAACTGACCGAATATTCCAAAGAAATCATTCAATACTAAAAGGCACATACATGAAAAAAGCAGTAACAGCATTGGTACTTTCTTCCCTTCTTGCAGGATCATCACTTTGTGCCGCTGATAAGGCTTCCAGCGAAGCCACTGAGAGAGTTCATCGAACAATGTTGATGAAAGATATGCGCAGTATGCTCGATGCTATGGAACAGATTCAGCGTGGCGGATTGTACAGTTCGTCAGAAGATATGAAATTAGGGGTTAAGAAACTTCAAGGGACACTAAAAACGCTTGAGAGTGATGAGATAAAATTCATCCTTCCGAAAGATCAAGTGTACGCTTATAAATTTGCCCAAAAAACAGCGAGTATGCTCAGACTCTATTCGGATGATATGGTAACATCCATTGAAGCCGGGCGTATGGATGATGCTTTGGAAGATTATACACAGCTTCTAAAGCAATGTACGTCGTGTCATATTCGTATCCGAAACTGGTAGGTATTTCTCCAAAGAGAAATACTTAGTAGCAATTATTGGCTACAGGAATTTCAAATCCTATTTCTACATCCTGCCACGTTTTTCCGGCATGGAGTGTGAAGCAGGTAGTGTTGATGGATTGCAGTGCTTTTAACATGCTAAAGTCACTGAGGTCGATCACCCCTTTCCCCACAATTTTCCCCTCTTGAATCGCATAACTCATCGGTATGGGTTTTGTAATCCCATTCATGCTGATTTCTACTTGTGCTTTGGATTCTTTGGCAGAGAGGATTTTAGCCGTGATCGTATCGATATTTTGGACTTTGAAGAATGAAGCAACGAGGGTAGCATCGCGGCCTTGATTTCCGGAGTTGACACTGGATGTTTCGATACTCATATGAGCACCGGTCAAGAATTCTTCGGCTGTTTTTGCTGATTTCGGGGAGAAAACTGCATGATCAAATGTTCCTCCAACCCCAATTTTTTCATAGGTTTTAAATGCTTTCCACGTTACTTTCGCATTTTCTGAATAATAGGTGCATTCGGCAAATGCACTGGATGCGAGTAATAGCCCGGCTAAAATAAATGCTCTCATGTATATCCTTTAATCTTTGGTATTTCTAGTTATAGCCCAAAAACTTTTCCAAACGATTAAGGAGAGGAGATTAGCTCGACTCTTTAAGCCGTAGGTTGCGCCCGCTTGGCTTGGCGTTTTGGGGTGACGCTATTATCTGCACTTTTTGGGCTGGCTTGCGTTTTTTGTCTGAGAAAAAACGGAATGGTTTTCTCCGGTCGTGTCGATAAATCTTCCATAAGCGCTTTTTGTACCTGCTCTTCATCATGAGTAAGGATCAAATATTCATATAGCAAGGTAATCTGACGCTCCAGTGCGATTTTCCACGTCGAAAGTGTTTGGGTATAGATCCATTCGCTAAAGGCGTAAAATCCGTCAAATACTTTATCCTCACTCCAAAGTAACTGTACGCTTGTATTAAAGCTGCCGCTATTGTAAAAAATATCCCAAAAACGGGCAAACCGCTTCATCTTTTGAATCTGAACAAAACTCAGCAGGTTGTTTTGGAGGATATCATACGGCGGTGTATCGCTGTAAATCATTCCGTGTTCTCGGTCGTGACGAGAGAGGGTTGTACCGGAGAGATTTTTGAGTATGCCGATCTGAATTTCGCTGTGGGTGAGAGAGACTAGTGTATCAAGATTGCGTCCGAATCCTTCGATACTCTCTCCTGGAAGACCAACGATGAGGTCGAGATGCATGTGGGCGGAAGTTTCGTTTTCCAAAAATCGCAAGTTGTCATAAATCTTTTCGAGTTTTAAAGGACGGTTAATCCCTTTGGCAATGATCGGATCGAGGGTTTGAATCCCGATTTCGAGTTGCAATGATCCTGCGGGAAAACGGGCGATTTTTTCTTTGAGTACTTCGGGAAAATGGTCAGGGATCACTTCAAAATGGGCAAAATAGGGCGGCTCTTTGGAAAGAAAAAAATCTAAAATTCGGTTGGCAAATGTCATATTCAGATTAAAGGTGCGGTCGATGAATTTGAAGCTTCGTGCCCCTCTTTGCCATAAGACTTCAAACTCTTCGAGAAGTTGATCGAGGGGGAAGTTACGGACCTTTTCATCGATGGAGGAGAGGCAGAACTCACATTCAAACGGACAACCGCGCGATGCTTCGACGTAGATATATCGGTGTGCTACGTCTTCGTCATCGTATGCCGAGTAGGGGAGATGAATCGATTTTAGATCAGGGAGTGGGGCTTTAATGAAATGGGGAACTTCCGTTCGTGGTGAGCTTGTCGAACCATGAACCCCTTCGACAAGCTCAGGGCGAACGGGAGAAAGCAATTCCTTGCACAACTCATAAAAAGCCACTTCCCCCTCACCGCTGATAATGTAGTCCGCTTTGCTCAAATCGACACGATGAGGGAGATGTCCCGCTTCAGGTCCGCCGAGGACGATAATGGTCTGGGGAGAGACTTTTTTGAGGGTTTGGATTAGTTCAGCACATTGTGAAGCATTCCAAATATAGACACCGATACCGATGATGCGGGGAGAGTGGATAAGGAGTCCCTCCGCGATGCTCTGAATCTGCTCGTTCATCGTAAATTCGACGATTTTTGCATCGGATTGTAACTCGTGAAGGTTGGCATAGAGATAGCGCAGACCTAACGCGGTATGGGCGTAACGGGCATTGAGAGTGGTAAGCACTATGGATGTCATAAGTATTCCGATACGATATTGAAAATTGTATGGTATTCTATCCAAATGTGTTGTTTCTAAAGGAGTATTTATGGACTATATTCGCAGATTAGATTCATTGAGATTAGAAGATATTGCTTTAGTCGGAGGGAAAAATGCCTCTTTGGGTGAGATGATCAGCTCCCTCAAATCACTGGGGGTAAACGTTCCCGAAGGGTTTGCCGTGACCGCCGATGGATACCGTCTTTTTATTAAACACAACGATTTCGAACCGAAAATACGTCATTTTTTTGAGGGGGTTGATCTCACCGACATTGAAGCGCTGAACCAATGCGGAGACGCTATCCGTTCTTTGATGCTCAGCGGTGAGATGCCGGATGTTTTGAAAACGGAAATTGCTGAGAGTTATCGTGTGATGGAACACGAGTACGCGATGGTGAGTGTTGATGTTGCGGTACGTTCATCCGCCACGGCGGAAGATTTACCCGATGCGAGTTTTGCCGGTCAGCAGGAGAGTTATCTCAACGTTCAGGGCGAGGTGATGCTGATAGAACATGTCAAGCGGTGTTTTGCTTCCCTCTTTACCAACCGTGCGATCAGTTATCGCCACAGTCGAAATTATGATCATTTTGCCGTCGCTCTCTCGGTGGGGGTACAGAAAATGGTACGCAGCGACCTTGCCAGCAGTGGGGTCATGTTCACGATCGATACTGAAAACGGTTCTGAGAATCTGATCCTCATCAACTCGATATGGGGATTGGGTGAGAATATCGTCGGAGGCAAGGTCAATCCGGATGAATTTTATGTATTCAAACCGACCCTTAAACAGGGAAAAACAACCATTCTAAAACGTCAAATCGGTTCCAAAGCCCTCACGATGTGTTACGATGAACGTCACCACACGATCAATCTTGCTACTCCAAAAGAGCTGCAAGAGCATTTTTCGATCAACGATGATGAAGTAGCAACATTAGCGCGTTATGCGCTTCTGATCGAAGAACATTACACTGCCATCGCAGGGGAATATCGACCGATGGATATCGAGTGGGCAAAAGACGGCCAAAGCGGAGAACTGTTTATCGTGCAAGCCCGTCCTGAAACGGTACAAAGCCGCAAGATGGGTGATAACAGTTTTGAGCAATACCACATAAAAGAGGGTGCTGAAGCTAAAATACTTCTCAGCGGAAAAGCGATCGGTGAGAAAATCGGCTCGGGCAGAGTCAAAATTATCCACTCTCCCCATGAGGGGGATCGATTTGTTGAGGGAGATGTCCTCGTCGCCGATATTACCGATCCGGATTGGGAACCGATCATGAAAAAAGCTTCAGCGGTCATTACCAATCGCGGAGGGCGAACGTGTCATGCGGCAATCGTAGCGCGTGAGATCGGGGTTCCGGCGATCGTGGGAACGGTCAATGCGACTGAACTGCTTCACGATGGCGATGAAGTGACCGCAAGCTGTGCCGATGGCGAGAGCGGTCGGGTTTATGCGGGATTGTTGGAGTATGAGACGACGCGTATCGATTTGGGTAATCTCACGCAGACGAAAACAAAGCTTTATATGAATGTCGGTAATCCTGACATCGCATTTAAAGTGGCAAAACTTCCCAATGACGGAGTAGGGCTGGCTCGGATGGAGTTCATTATCACCCATTATGTAGCGGCTCACCCGATGGCATTGGTAGAGCTTTCGCAGGGTAAAGAGATTCGTGATATCAAGGACGTGCACCGAACGATGCGCGGGTACGATGATCCGAAGAAGTTTTTCATAGACAAGATAGCCGAGGGGGTAGGGATGATCGCGGCGGCATTTTATCCCAGACCGGTTGTTGTTCGTACGAGCGATTTTAAGTCCAATGAATACAAACATATGGTCGGCGGCGCAGCGTATGAGAACGATGAAGAGAACCCGATGATCGGCTTTCGCGGAGCCAGCCGCTACTATTCACCACAGTACAAAGAGGCATTTGTGTGGGAATGTGAAGCGCTTAAACGGATACGCGACGACATGGGGCTGGGTAATGTCAAAGTGATGCTCCCGTTTGTCCGAACTCCTGATGAGGGGCGCAAAGCCATAGCGGTCATGAACGAAGCGGGATTGGTACAGGGGGAGAACGCATTGGAAATATACGCGATGTGCGAAATCCCCTCCAACGTTATTCTCGCGGACCAGTTTCTGGAAATATTTGACGGCTACAGTATCGGTTCCAATGACCTCACTCAGCTTACCCTCGGAGTCGATCGTGACAGCGCATTGGTCGCGGCGGTATTTGATGAGCGTAACGATGCAGTGACACGGATGCTCTCCATGGCGATACGCGCGTGTAAAGAGCGGGGAAAATACATCGGTATCTGTGGTCAGGCTCCGTCGGATTATCCTGAAATCACCCGATTTTTGGTCGAAGAAGGGATCGATTCGATCTCGCTCAACCCCGATTCGTTGTTGAAAATGCGGCAGGTAGTGAGTGAGATAGAAAGTAAGAAGTAATCGTATATAAGATTACGCTTTTTTGGGATCTTTTACGTAAAACGTACACCAACCTTCAGGATTTATTTTTCCTTCTACGAGTTTACATTCGTTTGAAGCTGCTAGAAAATGGAGACATTCTTTGCATTTTTTGCCGTTGGTGGATTTTTCCTGATATTTTACGGACATTTTAGTCACTTTAGCATATAAAGGAGAAGTCAAAAAAGTAACTGCCCCGATTGCCAACATATGTTTGAAAAAGCTTCTGCGGGATAAGGCTGTTGTCATTTCATATCCTTTTGGTTTAGCAACCGTTATGAGAGATGTAATACATGAAAATCCTACAGCGCAATCTATTAATGTATTATTATTTTTAATATATAATAAACTTGTTTCATAACGATAACGCTGTAAATATATTTTTCGTTATACTTTCGGTATAAGCGTAAGGGTCTTGGTTTCTCCGATTCACTGCACAATTTACTCATAGGTGAACCCATGAATCTACTCTCTAAAAATGCCCCAGTCGAAGAATCCATCAAGCGAATGCAGAACATATTAAACGAGATGGGGTGCAATGTCACCTACTCACGTGAAAAACATCCGCTCAATCATTGCTATTCGGTGAATCTCGCATCGATCGAAGCTCCGAAACATATCTATTCCAACGGCAAGGGGATTTACTCTGAAGCGTCTACGGCGAGCGCGCTGGGTGAATACATCGAACGGCTCCAAACCAATAACTTTTTTATCGATTTTCATCTGCCCCAGCGGAAATATTATCCCGATGAGGTGGCGTTTGATTTTGAGGGTGGATATCTCAACCCTCAATTAATGGAAGTCTATGATCCCAACCATGAACTAAGTCAGGATGAGCTGATCGATTTTAACAGTGATTATGAAGATAAAATTGTCGCATTGCCATTTCATAAACTCTCTTCGGATGAGGTGGTCTATTTCCCGATCAATATTCTCAGCAATCTTTATGTCAGTAACGGTTTGGCGACGGGGAATACGGCAAAAGAGGCACAGGTTCAGTCGATGAGTGAGATTTTAGAGCGGTATGCGAAAATCGAGATCATTAAAAACGGCTATGCTCTTCCGCACTACCATGATGAGTTTTTGCAGCAGTTCGAACGTCTTTACAGTGATTTGACAAAGTTGCGCGAACTCGGCTATATCGTGAATGTTTTAGATGCATCATTGGGGGGAAAATATCCTGTTACGGCGATTTCGTTTATCAATCCACTCAATGCTACCCTTTTCGTTTCATTCGGAGCTCACCCGATTTTGGAAGTATCGCTGGAACGGACGATGACCGAGTTGATGCAGGGACGCGGATTGGAAAATCTGGAGAGTTTTGAAGTACCGACATTTGATATGTCGATTATCTCGGAGAGTTTTAATCTGGAATCACATTTCATCGACTCAAACGGCAAGATGGGAATACAGTTTCTAAGCGCGAAAAAGAGCTTTGAGTTGGCTCCTTGGAAATACAGCGGAAGCAGTACGGAAGATGAGTTTGCCTACCTCACAGGAATTTTTGAATCCATGGGAAAAGAAGTCTACATCCGTGATTATAATTATCTCGGCTTTTACTCATGCCAGATGATCGTTCCCGGAGTCTCCGAAGTGTATCCGATCGATGATCTGATCTATAACAACCGAAATCGGGGCAAAATGTACCGCGAAGTAATTTTGAACTTTGAACAATTCGATCCTGAAGTCGTACTCGATGAGATCGAAGCACTCGAAGATCATCTCAATGTGGAAAAATTCATTGGGGTGATTTTTGAGGAGAATTTTACGATCGGAGAACTCAAAGCGCAGATGCATCTGTCGTTAGGGAATATCGAAGAAGCAGTGAGTTATTTGGAATTTAGCATCACACCGATGAATGTATTGGTGGTTGAATTGATCAAAATGGCGGAGTTTGGTCTTGAATTCAGTGATTACAGCCAAGCTTTGTATGATCTTTATAGCGTAGATCGGGTGGATAAAGCGGTCGAGATTGTAAGCGGAGAAGCGTTTTTAGTCAGCACGGCATTACATCGTGATTATGACAATATGCTTGAGATGTACGATCGGCTTGAAGTGAAAAAAGGGTTGATACTAAACTAATAGATTCTTTCTCTTTAGAGAGAAGGAATCTGTTTGCTGATGATAGACTCTTCGAGTTTACTGATACTGTCGATTTTCTTTTCGAGGAGATGGATGCTATTGATTGAAGTTGTAATATTTTTATCATGTAATAACTCTTCCATGAATGCATAAGAGGGAGTCATATCGATGAATTCTTGGCTCAGGATGATAAAGGTATCTCCGAATATACGGTAAATATGATAGTGTTGGAAGCGATTTTTTAGCAGATCACTAAATTTTTCAAGCAGAATATTTCCACTATGCCATCCCTTTTCACGATTGAATGCCATCAAGTTTTCCAGTGTGATGACCGTTGCAAACCGATATTCGAAAGTATGCTGATTTATTTTTAGAATGGATTCAAGCGCCCAGTGATTGTTCAATCCGGTCAATTGATCTTTGAGATAATAGGCAAATCGTTCTTCTTCCAAACTTGTTTTCGGGAACTGCTCGGCTGCATTGATTGTGACATCTTTTAAAACAGCGATGGCTATATCCGCAACCTCAGGATCAAATTGCGAACCTTTGTGCAATTCAAGCTCTTTAATTGCTTCCTCAACACTTTTGCGTGGTTTATAAATACGGTCAGTCGTCATAGCATCAAAAGCATCGGCAACAATCATAATACGAGAAAGCGGAGGGATTTGATCACCTGAAATCCCTTGGGGATACCCTTCTCCATCGTAGCGTTCATGGTGATAGCGCATGATTTCGGCGAGCTCTTTGTACATATCTACTTTTGAAAGAAGATCGTATCCTGCGGTGAGATGGTAATTGATTAGCTCTTTTTCAGTGGGCGTAAGCTTTTCAGGTTTCAGTAATATAGAATCGGGGATTGCGATTTTACCCACATCGTGTAATACGGCTGCCTCTTTGATTTTGTTAACGAGGGATTCATCGTGATACATGGCTCTCGTAATGATTTCACAGTAATGCGATACCCTCTGAGAATGTCCGGCGGTGTAGGAATCTCGTTTATCTATCAAATCAATGACGAGGGAAATCATACTTTGATAATTTTTGATTTTTTCAACCTCAGTGGCATGAAGCTGAAGCGATTTTTTTTCCATTGCTTTTGAAGCGGCAATAATCGCACCACTTACCAATATCCAAATGAGAAAGAACCAGATATAGGCATTAATCAATGTCTGCCGTGTCATGTCTATAAATGCTTTTAAGGGGACAGAGATAGAAACACCACCGCGTATATCACCGACTTTATTTTCGGATGGGTTGTGACATTTGAGACAGCTTATTTCGACATACATCGGAATCATCATCCGGATGTATTCACCCTCATTGCTCTGGTGCAGCTCATAAAAATCTGTTTTTGTTGGATTGGCTTGGAGATAACGAAGTGCTTTTTCCTCCCAAGGATTGGCCCTATTTACGGGATTAAGCGGTTTTAGGGACGATATTCTCGTTTTTTCACCGTAGAGTGTTCCGTAGCTTTCCATCATTTGTCGTAACACGTAGGATGAATTCATTAGAGTAAGTGATTTTTCAGCCGGAGTTTTAATATCTCGTTCAGGAACGTGAGACAGCCAAGGGCTTGGGGGAGTCCTATTATCGATCGGAACGTAAACCCCGCCGTGTGAAATGACCCATTCACGGCTTGCAAGATCTTTGTTAAGGGCTGTTTTGGCTGTATTTTTGGCGAGTTCAATAATTTCTTGAGAGTGTTCGTGGTGATAAAAAAGGGCTGCGATGAGAACTAAAAAAGTCCATCCAATCACTTTGATCCATTGTGATCGTCGATAGGCTGAGACGATGTCCTGATCTTCCATATTTAGCCTTTTTTGTAACTATAGTATATATTATAAACTAAAAAAGGGGTATTTTAACCTTTATAATTTTTATAAATAGTTATACAAAAAATCGTAGTAAATTACACTGTTTTAGCTATACTTTTAAAAATATATACTTATATATTGTACAAAAGGAGGAGAAGAAGAATGTATGAAAATCAAGACATTTTGCAACGTATTTCTACTGAAACGATCAACTCTGCTAATGCTTTAAGCGTTGTCACCCCAAGTATTTATTCCAGTTTATTTTTTAAATTTGCAGCAGAACATGGATTAGAGATAGAGGATGAAGTCAATATCGCTGAGAATGAATTAAATGAAAAAATTTCACTATTTACCAATTTAAACAACGAAACATCCAAAAATATGCAACAGTTGAGCGAAAGTACCAATAAAGCTATACATGCGATTCAAGAGAAAGATGAAACTGTACTCAATGAGGTTTTATCGGAGACCAAACTGCTGCGTGAAGAGATTGAAAAGCTCAAAGCCTCTGTCTATAAAGATGAACTAACGGGTGTGTTTAATCGAAAATGGCTGCATGATACTTTTTTAGACGGAGAGACTCAGCGTTTTAAGTGTGCAGGAACGTTTGTGATGATCGATTTAAATTATTTCAAAATTATAAATGATACTTTCGGGCATATTATCGGGGATAAAGTTTTAATCTATATCGCAAATAATTTAAAAAAAGTAGATAAGAATATCATACGATACGGAGGAGATGAATTTATGATTCTCTTTTCGGATACGGTTTCAGAAACGGATGCATTACATAAACTTCATAGTTTAAGAGAAGATATTTTAAGTAAGAAGCTAAAGGCACACGAAACGACGTTTAAACCAAGCTTTTCATTTGGAGTGAGTAAGTTTCAAGTACATGATAGCCTGATCGATGTTATAGAATCAGCCGATAAGAAAATGTATGATGACAAAATCGCGATCAAAAAAAGAGTCACCGGTATTGAAATCGGTTAGAAGTACAAAAGGGTTGGATTCCCAATCTACCTTCAAGGGGTATGTGAAGTCGGGAATGACGAATTCTCTTCGGTAAAAAGCTTCAAAATCTTCGAATATTCTCCAAATGCTTGCTTATACAGATGTTGAGTGTGATTGTTGCTCTCATACAGCTCCGTTGCACTCATCCCGCTCTCCAGTGCATTTTTTAGTAATTTTGTCCGTCGCAGGTAGGTAAAGGCAAGATTCGGGAAATGCTCATGAATTTTATCACGA
This sequence comes from Sulfuricurvum sp., assembly GCF_028713855.1. Taxonomy (GTDB): domain Bacteria; phylum Campylobacterota; class Campylobacteria; order Campylobacterales; family Sulfurimonadaceae; genus Sulfuricurvum. The sequence continues at coordinate 152,841 of NZ_JAQTNN010000004.1, read as the reverse complement.
ATCATCACTGCGTCATTGGGATTTTCTATCATATTAGCAAAAACCAAAATCGTTTTCTCTCTAAAATGTTTAATGAATATTAGACTTTTCATAATAGAGTTAAGATCATTGGTCGTCGGCAGAATAATAATATCCGATTCTTGCAGTATTTCATTGGCATGAGGGTTTTCAAATCCTCCGAAATCGTAAACCGTATCAGGGTAGAGGGGAATTTTATTCGGATAATAACGGGCATTTTTATATTTGTTAAGGACGACCGACATATCGTTTGTTGCATAACGGTAACGAAGATCTTTTGCGAGTGAGAAAGCAAGAGAGGTTTTACCCACCCCCCCTTTGGTTGAAGCAATAGAGATAATAGCCATATATATCCTCTAATTTTTTGGGAATGGTAGCATAAATAGTAAAATCGGGTTCAAATTATAGCAATTTTGCTCTATTTAGAGCTACTAACTCTATATCCTTAGTAATTCACTATGAATTGTATGCTTTTTAAAAGTCCGTAAAATAGGGCATCAGAAATAAAATACGCAATAAATACAACTAATTCAATAGAATTACTTGACAATAAAAAAATATCCTCCTATAATTTCTCAAATTTAAAAAATGAATGAGAGTTCATCTTTAGAGAGAATCTCATCCGCGAAAGGAGTGAATTATGAAAATTGCAGCCAATGTTACGGAACTTATCGGGAATACACCGCTCATTACGTTAAATCATTTTTCAAACGGATCGACAACGATCATAGGAAAATGCGAATTTATGAATCCATCAGGTTCGGTCAAAGACCGGATCGGATGCAATATGATACTCCAATCCTTGCAGCGTGGTGAGATTACGGATGAGAGTGTCATCATCGAACCGACAAGCGGAAATACAGGTATTGCGTTGGCGAGTGTCGCCGCAAGCCTAGGATTGAAGTTGATATTAACAATGCCAAGTTCAATGAGCTTGGAGAGACGACGCCTTTTAGCGGCGCTTGGAGCGCAAATCGTTTTGACAGAACCGGAAAAAGGGATGGGCGGAGCGGTTGTAAAAGCAATCGAATTGGGAGCCTCAATTCCCGGTGCAATCGTTTTACAACAGTTTAATAACTTGGACAATCCTGAAATCCATCGTCAAACGACGGCAGAAGAGATATGGAGAGATACCGACGGGAAAATCGATATCTTTGTTGCGGCTATCGGAACAGGCGGAACGATTACAGGTGTGGGGGAAGTACTCAAAAAGTACAACCCGAACATTCAAATCATTGCGGTTGAACCGGATGCTTCGGCAGTCCTTTCGGGCGAACCGGCAGGTCCGCATAAAATTCAGGGGATCGGAGCAGGGTTTGTACCTAAGGTTCTCAATCGTGAAATATACGATGAACTCGTTCGGATAACCAATGCGGAAGCAATGGAAACGGCACGAACAATAGCGAAAAGAGAGGGACTTTTGGTAGGTATTTCTTCCGGAGCCAATGTTGCTGCGGCTGAGAAAATCGCGGCACGGGCGGAAAATAAAGGGAAAACGATTGTAACAATCCTGTGTGATACCGGTGAACGGTATTTGAGTACTGAATTGTATGAATACCCTCCTGAAAATGTCTGATTGAAGAGAAAAGTAGGATAACCATGCAAGAGAAACACTATCGCAGTATTATCAAAGCCATTTCATGGCGAACGGTCGGAACGATCGATACGATGGTCGTATCTTTTTTTGTTACGGGAAATCTTGTGATGGCGATTTCGATCGGATCGGTCGAAGTAGTGACCAAGATGGTTCTGTACTATTTCCATGAACGAGCGTGGAATAAAACAAATTTCGGAAGATTAAAAGTTGTCGAAAACGATTATCAGATATAGGGTGAAGAGATGAATGGAGATTTTAATTTATTAAATGAATGGTTTGCAGATGTATCGGTAGAAAAGGTACTCACCCATTTTTTACAGACCTATAAAGCGCGTATCGCTTTGGCTTCGAGTTATGGTGCGGAAGATCAGGTTCTAACCGACATGATCGCAAAAATTGACCCTGTAGCAAAAATATTTACGCTCGATACGGGTCGTCTTCCCGAAGAGACGTATACGGTGATGGATCAGACCAATAAAAAGTACGGTATCAAGGTCGATGTTTATTGTCCACAGCAAAGTGAAGTGGAGAAACTCTATCAAATGCAGGGGATTAACGGATTCAGAGAGAGCGTTGAAAACCGAAAAATGTGTTGTCAGGTTCGTAAAATCGAACCGCTTCGCCGAGCTCTGGAAGGTCTTGACGTATGGATTACAGGTTTACGACGTGCGCAATCTCCGACGCGTGAGACGATGCAGCTTATCGAATGGGATGAAGCTAACTCTCTTATAAAACTTAATCCGCTTATCGAGTGGAGTGAAGAAGAAGTTTGGGACTATATTAAAAAGAATAAAGTCCCTTATAACGCGCTGCACACGCAAGGCTATCCGAGTATCGGATGTGCTCCGTGTACGAGAGCGATACGTGAAGGAGAAGATATCCGCGCCGGCAGATGGTGGTGGGAAAATCCTGAGCACAAGGAGTGTGGACTCCATTTAAAAGGGAACTAACAATGAAAAAGTTGTTGGATTTTTTATATGGAATACTCGATGATGACGAGTATTCGCATCGCAAAGAGTTGGCTGATTGGGCTATTTTTATTTAATCAATAGGTAGAAAAGGAGAAACGATGATACCTCATGAGAGAAAAACACATTTGAAGGCATTAGAAGCCGAAGCGATTCACATTATGCGTGAAGTGGTTGCGGAATTTGAGAATCCGGCAATGCTTTATTCGATCGGTAAAGATTCATCGGTGATGCTCCATTTAGCGATCAAAGCATTTTATCCGGCGAAGCTGCCGTTTCCACTGCTGCATGTCGATACGACATGGAAGTTTAAAGAGATGATCGAATTCCGTGATAAACGGATTAAAGAACTTGGATTGACTTTACTCACGCATGTGAATCCTGAGGGGATTGCACAGGGGATTAACCCCTTTACACACGGGAGTGCGGTTCATACCGACGTGATGAAGACGGAAGGGTTGAAACAGGCATTAAATTATTATGAATTTGATGCCGTTTTCGGCGGAGCGCGACGGGATGAAGAGAAAAGTCGGGCGAAAGAGCGGATCTATTCCTTCCGCGATAAAAACCATCGCTGGAATCCGAAAAATCAGCGTCCGGAATTATGGAATATTTACAATGGACGGATTCACAGCGGGGAGAGCATTCGGGTATTCCCTCTTTCAAACTGGACGGAGCTGGATATTTGGCAATACATCTATTTAGAAGGTATCCCGATCGTACCGCTTTATTATGCGGCACCGCGTCCGGTAGTCGAACGTGACGGAGTGAAAATCATGGTGGACGATGATCGTTTTCCGCTTAATGAGGGAGAAGTCCCTACGATCGAAAACGTCCGCTTTAGAACCTTGGGATGTTATCCCCTAACCGGAGCGGTGGTGAGTGATGCGGTCACTTTGCCGGACATCATCCAAGAGATGCTTTTGACAAAAACGAGCGAACGCCAGGGTCGTCTGATCGATGCCGACAGTTCTGGTTCAATGGAAAAGAAAAAAATTGAAGGATATTTTTAATGGCACATCAATCCGATTTGATAGCCACCGATATCGAGGGCTATCTTCATGAACAACAACACAAAGAGTTGCTCCGCTTTATTACGTGCGGCAGCGTAGATGATGGCAAAAGCACCTTGATCGGTCGTCTTTTGCACGATTCAAAAATGATTTTCGAGGATCAACTCGAAAGTATTAAAAATGACAGTAAAAAATCGGGGACGACGGGGGATAAAATCGATTTGGCCCTCCTCGTTGACGGTTTGCAGAGTGAACGGGAACAGGGAATTACGATCGATGTAGCGTATCGCTATTTTTCGACTGATAAGCGCAAGTTTATCATCGCTGATACTCCGGGTCATGAACAATATACCCGAAACATGTCGACAGGGGCCTCTACGGCAGACTTAGCGATTATTTTGATTGATGCTCGATACGGAATAGTGACACAGACGCGTCGCCATTCGTATATCGTCCGTCTTTTGGGAATACGCAATGTCGTTGTTGCCATCAATAAAATGGATTTGGTCAATTTTGATCAAGAGGTCTTTGATAAGATCAATGCGGAATATCATGCCTTTGCCAAAGAATTGGGGATTCAGGGGATTTATTCCGTACCGCTTTCGGCGTTGGACGGAGACAATGTAGTCACGAAGAGTGAACGGAGCCCTTGGTATCAAGGATCAACGCTTTTGGAGATTCTTGAAGAGGTTCCTCTCGCCACTGCGGCAGTTGATGCGCAATTTCGAATGGTAGTGCAATATGTTAACCGGCCAAATCTTGATTTTCGGGGATTTTCGGGGACAATAGCCTCCGGAACGGTTCGTGTAGGTGATCGTATCACGACGTATCCTTCCGGAAAACAGGCAACGATAAAATCGATTGTAACCTATGATGGCGATTTGGAATCTGCCTCTACCGGTGATGCGATAACGTTGCTTTTGAATGAAGAGATCGATATCAGCCGCGGAAATGTTTTGGTTAAAACGCACGAGAGTATTTTGCAGAGCAATGCGTTTAGTGCCAATTTGGTTTGGATGGATGAGGAGAAGTTTCTCCCAGGTAAGAGTTATTTATTTAAACGTGCATCAACAGTCACAACCGTGTATGTTGAGGGGATTGACTACCGCGTGGATGTTAATACTCAAGAACGTCATGATGCCGAGTCTTTAGGACTCAATGACATAGGATCGGTACGTTTGGTGTTAGCCGAATCGATTGCATTTGATTTGTATGAAGAAAATCGAGAGATGGGGGGATTTATCCTCATCGATAAAATTACTAACAATACCGTAGCAGCCGGAATGATTACCCAAAGCACGGAGAAGGAGAGAACGGTACAAAAAAGTGCCGTATCTGAATTTGAGATAGAGCTCAATGCTCTTATTCGGCGGCATTTTCCGCATTGGAATGCCGCGACAATCGTTTAAGGAAGATGTTATGGCGAATGAAACAAAAGCGGAGCGTATCGAGCGTATTAAGCGCGAGAAAGATGGATTGGAGGTCATCGCCGACATCTATCGATATGCTACAACAGGTGACGTGATTGATCCTGAAGATATCGATCGGTTTAAATGGTACGGTATCTATACCCAAAACCGAAATCTTCAGGAAGCGGATGATGAGACACAGTATTACATGCTTCGTGTCAAGCTTGAAGGAGGATATTTATCCTCTCAACAAGTCGAAGTATTGGGAGAAATCTCGGTTCAGTTCGCTCGTGAAAGCGGCGATCTTACGACACGGCAGGACATACAGTTTCATTGGCTTAAAATAGAGGATTTTCCGGAAATTTTGGAACGTCTTTCGAGCGTTGGTCTGAGTGTGCTTGAAGCATCGGGAGACTGTCCTCGTAATATCGTGAGCTGTCCGGTGAATGGTATTGATCATGCCCAAATTGATGATGTCCGTGACGTTGTACTTGCGTTGAACAATTTGTATCGGGGAAATCCCGATTTTTCGAACTTGCCAAGAAAGTTCAAAATCGGCGTGAGCGGATGTAACAAACATTGTATCCAGCACGAAGTACAGGATTTGGCCTTCACCGCTGTCAAAAACGGTGATGAGCTCCGATTCAGTGTCAGTGTCGGAGGCGGTCAAGCGAGTAACCGACGTATTGCCGATCATATCGGCTATGTGAAACGTCGGGATATTGTGAAAATTGCCGAAGCAGTAGCTCGTATCTATCGTGATTTTGGTCGGCGTGATAACCGTTCCAAAGCCCGTTTGGGACATTTAGTCGAAGAATGGGGTGTAGAGCGTTTTGTGAGTGAATTGGAAAAAGAATCGCATGTTGACTTAGAACGTTATGATGCAGCGCCGTTTACACCGTATCCGAGACGCAGCCATTTTGGCGTCGGAGCAACGGTCAAAAAAGGGTATAACACGATAGGGTGTGCCTTGACCAGCGGTCGGATCAAGGGTGAAAACCTGTTGAAACTCGGACGTATCCTAGACCTTTACAAGGCTGAGGGGATTACACTGACGACGACGCAGAATTTCGTGATTTTGAATGTTCATACCGATGCAACGGAACCGATGATCGATACGCTTCAAGCGGTTGGATTTCATCCCTATCCATCGGTTTTTGAAGCGCGGACATTGGCGTGTACGGGGCTGAATTTTTGTAAGTTTGCGGTGAGTGAGACAAAAGATTTGGCGATTGAGGTGGTGAACTATCTGAATGGCAAATTCCCCGATTTTGATGAACCGGTGAGTATCAGCATTAACGGCTGTCCGAACTCGTGTGCCCATCCTCATATCGTTGATCTGGGGTTTGTCGGTGCGATCGTAAAGCGGGGCGATGAACGACTCAAAGGGTTTGATCTGATCGTTGGAGGTCATCTCGAAGGTGAACAAAGCCGTTTCGCCGTAAAAACGGGGGTCAAGGTTGCTTCTGATGAAGTCGCTGTGTTGATCGAGTCATTGATTAACGATTTTGAGAGCAGCAACAGCAGCGATTTTGGAAATTTTTTATTGGAGAAATACGATCATGAATCAACTATTTCGTCCACTCCTTGAAAAAGGTGATAAATTTAAGCAGATAGGTCGTAATACGATCGGGATACATAAAAAGACTTATTTCGATTTTACCGCGTCCGGTCTGGCGTATGAACCGATCGAAGCGCGTATTCATGAAGTGCTTGAAACCTATGCAAACACTCATTCGAAAGAGGCGTCGATGGCGGCTCGAACCGATAACTATTATCGTCAGGCACGTGAGCATCTAAAATCGCTTTTGGGTCTGGATGAGGGGTTTGCCTTAATGCCGTGCGGATGCGGTGCTACGGGTGCTGTTAAACGGCTGCAGGAAGTATTGGGACTCTATATCCCTCCCGCAACTCGGGCACGTTATAAGGCGTTACCGCCCCTTAATGAGCTTCCGTTGGTGATCGTTGGACCGTATGAACATCATTCCAATGATATCAGTTACCGTGAAGCGCTTTGCGAGACGGTAAGGGTCGGATTGAATGCCAAAGGGTTGGTCGATCTTGAACAGCTTGAGAGTATTCTCCAAGAGAATGCAGACAGAGAGATTATAGGGACATTTTGCATCGCTTCGAATGTAACCGGAACGATTACTCCGTATGCGGAGATATCGGCAATACTTCGTCGTCATGGCGCGGTTGTCTGTTTTGATGCGGCGGCTTCGTCACCGTATATCAACATACCGTGCGAATTGTACGATGCGATGTTTTATTCACCGCATAAACTTTTGGGCGGTCCGGGATCGTGCGGATTGTTGGCTATCCGAAAAGATTTGTTCGATATGGATGCCAAGCCGACCTTTGCAGGGGGTGGAACGGTGCGTTATGTGAGCCGCACCAGCCACTTTTTTGTGGATGAAGTGGAAGAGCGTGAAGATGCCGGTACACCGGGAATTTTACAGCTTATACGTGCCGCATTGGCATATCAGCTTCGTAATGAGCTTGGGTTCAAGTGGATTGCTTCACGGAAAAAAAGTTTATACAAACGTTTTATCGAAGGGTTAAATAAGATTGAGGGAGCAACCTGCTACGGCTGTCGAAAGGCAGAAAATATCGGGATTGTTTCATTTAATATTAAACATATTGACCCGTATGCATTGTGTGAAATTTTGTCCGAGTCGGACGGATTTCAAACACGTGCGGGATGTTCATGTGCCGGACCTTACGGACATGATCTGTTAGGATTGGAGGATGATACCCCTTTCCAAACGCGGCCGGGATGGCTGCGGATTAGTATCCATTATTCGCAGGAGAGCAGTGATATCGATGCGTTGTTGGAGGCTATTAGAAAATCGATAAAGAGGCTCGAATGACAAAAATTATTCACAACAATTCAGCCGAAACCAATTATTCGTTTTCGGCGAGAAAAGGAAAAGTATACCTCGTAGGCTGCGGTCTGGGGGATGTAGAACAGTTGACGCTCAAAGCGTATCGGATTATCCAAGAAGCTCAGATCGTTTTGTATGACCATCTCATCACGGATGAGATTTTGGCATTGATTCCATCTGAAACACGTAAAATCTATGTCGGCAAACCAAAAAGCTGCCACAGCATCAGCCAAGAACGGATAAATACGTTAATTGCTGATTATGCGGGGCAGGGATTTAGTGTTGCACGCCTTAAAAGCGGTGATCCCTATATTTTCGGACGGGGTGCGGAAGAAGCACTTTATTTGGGAGAACAGGGGTATCAGGTAGAAATTGTGGCCGGTATCTCTTCATCAGTAGCCGGACCGGCATGTGCCGGAATTCCGCCGACCGCGAGAGGATATGCTTCCAGTTTTTCTGTGGTATCGGCACATCTGAAAGATGCTAAGTTTAACACAGATTGGATACCGCTTTTGAAAGTACCCAATCATACGACTGTGGTATTGATGGGGTTAAGTTTGGCAGGCGCTATTCGTAATGCAGCTCTGAAATCAGGAGTAGCAAGGGATTTTCCGATAGCGATCGTTGCCAATGCTTCCCGTCCTGAACAGCAAAGCGTTGTAACAACCTTGGCAGGATTGACAAAAGCGGCAAAATTGGTCACAGGTCCGGCCGTAATCGTGTTTGGAGAGGTCGTAAAACTCTATGGAAAACTGCCGCAGTATCAACTGCAACAGGTGGAAATTAAATAAAATACATTGATTGTTGATCCAGAGCATTCCCTTGATCGACGAGATCTTGGAGTGTTTCGTGAAAAACACCTTTCATATCTTCTCGAATTCGGTTCCAATATATATACAAAATAGCTTGTAACCGCTCATCAGAGGGGTTACAAAGTTCCCCTTCCAAAGCGATTAATATGTCAAATACTGAGATTGTATTGGGAGCTTTTGCGAGCAAGTAACCGCCTCCCGCTCCACGTATACTTTGAATCAATCCTTCTTTACGTAATGTTGCAAGAATTTGTTCCAGATAGTTTTGCGGAATATTGGCTTTTTCGGCAATATCACGAATTTGAAGATGACCTTGTCCATAATGAAGTGCTAACTCATACATAGCGGCGAGACCATAGCTGCCTTTTGTCGAAATACCTGCCAATGTTATCTCCTATTGGATAGTGTAGAGACATTGTATTCGAGTTAGCGTTAATATACCATTAATTAGATCGATTTATAAGAGATTATTCGCTCTCTTTAGGCGATTTGAATGATTTGACGTCTATTCGGCGAGGGGGACGTTTCGGTGTAGCCGGTGCTTCTGCGGGCTTTCGGTCATTGTATGGTTTTTTATCTCCAAACGCTTTTTTGTCACCGTATGGCTTTTTATCACCAAAAGCAGGCTTGTCGCCATAAGGTTTTTTGTCTCCAAATGCTTTCTTGTCACCGTATGGTTTTTTTTCTCCGAAAGCAGGTTTATCACCGAAAGGCTTTTTATCTCCAAACGCTTTCTTGTCACCGTATGGTTTTTTATCACCAAATGCAGGTTTGTCGCCATAGGGTTTCTTGTCTCCAAACGGTTTTTTATCCCCGTAAGGCTTCTTGTCCCCGTACGGTTTTTTCTCTCCATCGGCTGGTTTTCGCCCATCGGAACTTCCGGCTTTGTCACCAAAAAACTTCGGTTTGCTGCTGTAAGGAGTTTTGGTCGCTTTTTCAGTATCGGAGCGAGGTGTTCCGTCGATGTAATGGTTGCGTTCGCGGGTTTTCCCCTCGAAGATCGGTTTACCGCTTTCATCTTTACCGACAAAGCGAGGTTTACTGTTATGCTGTTTTTTAGAAGTAAATCCGTCATCCACACCGCGTGCAGGTCGACGATCACTGCGTGCATCATCGCGTACGCGTTCCGGGCGTGCATTGGTATCACGGATCGGTTTTTTATCACGATTTCGCGGATCTGACGCATCACGAGCTTCCCGCTCATCACGTCGTGCTTTTGCTTCGGCTTTTTGCTGATTGTCTACGGCGATTCCGAAATCGGGTTCGAATCCTTTGACCACTTCTTGAGTAATGGTTCGTCCGTTGAGTAATTCGATAGGATAGAGCCGTTTTTGATCTTGTTCATCGAGGGTGATGAGAGCGTATTCACTCGCTCGGGCAAAGCGTGACATATAGACGATCGCTTTTTCAGGGAGGTCATAACTGATAAGCACTTCGCAGCGAAGATCGGGAGTTTCTGCCAAAGCAGCATCACATAAAACGGTGATGTTTTTTCCGGCGAAAAGGGTAGTGAGTTCTTCGTATTCATTCGAAGTAACGATCAGAATCTTTTTTCCGGCATTGCGTTCGATTAAAAAATGGATAAGTTCATTTTTGCGTGGACGGTTACACGGGTGGATACGATGGTTCTGGCGTTTGATAGGTGTCGATGACATAAAATAGTCCTTGGGTACATAGGCCTCATCTAAGAGGGGGGATAAGCGGTCGTTGAAGAATGTCAAGCGTAGACCGAAGACGCAAATGATTATGTAATTATAGCGTAATTCTATCGGTACGCTTTAATCACCAGTAATTCATCAAGGCGGAGAAAGGTATAACCCAGTTCCGTGAGTTTTTCGATAACCCTCGGGAGCGCACCCACACTGGTCGGATTTCGGTGCATCAGGATAATATCGCCGTTTCGGATGTTGTTTGTGACATTGGTTACAACGGCATCGGGATCTTTGAGTGTCCAGTCTAGCGAATCGAGTGACCAGAGGACGGTGGTCATTCCTTGTGCATTGACAGTATCCACAACGAGGGGATTGATCGAACCATAGGGTGGTCGATAAAGGAGTGGGTAGTGTCCGGTAATCGTCTCGATACGCTCTGCGGCTTGGGTTAGTTGTTGGGTGATGGCACTTTCATTGAGATCGGTGAGACGCGGATGGTTAAACGTATGGTTGAGGACAAGATGACCTTCATCGCTTGCTCTTTGGACTACGGTGGTATTACTATCAACCATGGTGCCGCCGATCATGAAAAAAGCCGCTTTGACATTATGGGTTTTGAGAATATCGAGGAGCTTGCAGGTGTTGTTCTCATCGGGGGCATCATCGAAGGTGAGAGCGATCGTTTTATTCATAGGTGAGCCGTTGACAATCACATTGGTGTAATTTCCCTCTTTAACGGGGGTGATGGTATTCGTGCGCCATTTGTCTAAAAATTGAGTTAGGTTGGCATCCAGAAGGGGAGATTCTCCACGAATGTCATAAATAACACGCGTATCGGCGAAAAGGGCAAGATGAAAGAGGAATGTGAGAATGAAAAAAAGTTTAGACATAGGGACCATTTCAATACAAAATAGGCGAAATTATAGCGAGATAAGGTCTATTTTTTAGTCGAGGGTCTTTTTATAAAACTTGACAGCTAAAATCATCGTTAGCAGACAAATAAGCATAAGAGGCCACATGTTTGGCCATAAGGCCGCAAAATCGTTCCCTTTTAAAACAACACCTCGGATCAGGCGGTTGAAATAGGTGAGTGGAAGCAGTTCCCCTACATGCTGAGCCCAAGTCGGCATTCCTGAAAAGGGAAACATAAAGCCTGAGAGCATGATGCTGGGGAGAAAATAAAAGATGGTGAGCTGTAGCGCCTGCAACATATTTTGTGCCAACGAAGAGATGGTGATCCCGATGGTAAGATTGACGACGATGAAGAGCAGGGCAACACCGTAGGCCAAAATGATTGAACCGTTAAACGGAACGTTAAAGACAAAATACGATGCACATAAAATAAGGGTAGCTTGGAGAAGACCGATAAAGACGTAGGGGATGATTTTCCCTGTCATAATCTCCAGAGGCCGAGCAGGGGTGGCGAGGAGATTTTCCATCGTCCCCCGTTCGCGTTCACGCGTGATAGCCAATGCGGTCATCATAGTAAGGGTCATGGTCATCAGTGTCCCCATGAGACCGGGAATGATATTGTACTGGTTGATACCGTTGGGATTATAGAGGCGATGAATCCGTACATCAAATGGTTTTTGCAGATTGGCAAATCCTGCAAGCGCTCCCGTTAAATCTTTTTTAGCGACCTGTGTGGCTATACCTTCGATCGATAGCAGTGCCGTTGATACGGTAACGGGGTCGGTAGCATCGGCTTCGAGAAGTAATGAAGGTTTTTCACCGCGCAGAAGTTTTTGGGTAAAATCAGCAGGGATGGTGAGGATAAAAAGTATTTTTCCTTTTTTTAATGCGTCTTGCGCATCGTTGGGGGTCGTATAATGGGTATCGATTGCATAGTATTGTGATGTCTGCATAGCCGATATGAGGGTACGGGTAAACTCGCTTTTGTCATACGAGACGACGGCGGTGGGGAGATGTTTGGGATCGGTGTTGATGGCAAAACCGAAAAGTGCAAGTTGGATGATAGGGATTCCAACCATCATGGCGAAGGTGACACGGTCACGTTTGAGCTGTAGAAACTCTTTGATGATAATTCCCCACCATCGTGAGAAGCTGAAGGCATTAAACACTCTCATCTCCAAAATTATCTTGGGTTTGTTTCATCAGATAGATAAAAACATCTTCGAGCGACGTGGGAATGGGCGCAAAGTTTTGTCCTTCTAATAGAGTTTCGATCGCTTGTGGATTTTTTCCGCTCACATGGAGTGTTGTACCGAAAATAACGGTTTGCTCGATGGCCTCATGCCGTTCAAGAAATTTGGAAATATCCATCAGATTTTCACCTCGTATCTCGTAGGTAGATAGACCTTGCGTCTGAATAATATTTTTGGCACTTCCTTGCGCGAGGAGATTTCCATAGGCGATGTAGGCGAGCTTGTGACATCGTTCAGCCTCATCCATATAGTGGGTACTTATAAGTACTGAAACCCCCTTTGAAGCCAGTTCGTGAAGTTCTTCCCAAAAATCGCGCCGTGCACTGGGATCGACCCCTGCAGTCGGCTCATCCAAAAGCAGCAGTTTGGGATGGCGAAGCATACAGGCCGCTAGGGCAAGACGCTGTTTCCATCCGCCGGAGAGTGAGCGTGCGAGTTGGGATGAGCGGGAGGTGAGTCCGAGGGTTTCGAGCGCTTCGTCGACAACGTGCTTACGGTTGGCCAGCTCATACACCCGTGCGACAAAATCGAGATTTTCGCGAATACTCAAATCTTCCCAGTAGGAGAATTTTTGGGTCATATACCCCACTTCGCGCTTGATGGCATCACTTTGGGTTGCTATATTGTATCCGAGGCAGTGTCCTTCACCGCTATCGGGAGTCAAAAGTCCGCACATCATCCGAATGGCGGTTGTTTTACCGCTTCCGTTTGGTCCTAAAAATCCGACGATTTCACCGCGCCCCACTTGGAGCGAGAGATTTTTGACAACATGTTTATCCCCGAAATATTTGTTGAGATCTCGAACATCGATCGCATAATCAGGAGTGTTCAAGAGAAACTTCCACAGGCTGACCGGGATGGAGTAATGGAGCATCGGAACTCAGCGGATAGGCTTCGATCATATAAATGAGTTGATCTTTGGTTTCGTTACTGTAAATGATCGGAGGGGTATATTCCGCTTCCGTTGAAATATAGGTAACATGTGCGGAGAGCTTTTTCCCGTCACTGCGTGAAACGATGGTCAGATTTTGATTGACGGTAAGTTTTTCAGCGATATTCTGCGGCACAAAAAAGCGTATTTTCCGATTTTGCGGCGGGAGTAAACGTACCACGATTCCCCCCATAGGGACGAATTCTCCTTCACGGTACAACGTGTCAAATACGATTGCATCGGAGGGTGATTTACGCGCTTTTTCGCTCAACTTCCACGTGGTTTGGGTGATTAGCGCCTGAATTTGATCTATTTTGGCTTTTTGGGCTTCAATACGGTCGCTACGATCACCGATCTGGGCGACCTTCAGGGTTTTTTGCAGTTCATTCACCAACGCCGCACTTCTATGAGCGGATGCTGTCGTGTTATCGAGTGCTTCTTTGGAGAGAGCGTTAGCTTTATAGAGTTCTTGGTTACGGTTAAGTTGTTCTCTAAAATTATCGGCATCCGCTTTGGCTTGGGTGAGTTTGGCTTTGATAACATCGAGTTCTTCGGTACGGGAACCTTTTTGCATATCGTTTAGCACCGCTTGCGCTGAGGCTAATTCGGATTCATTTTGATGAAGCTGTGCCGTTTCATTTTCAGAATCCAATACAAAGAGGGGTGAATCGGCTTTTACATTGTCTCCCCGTGACACAAACAGCTTATCGAGTCTTCCGCTTTGAGATGAGGCTATGTTGACGTATTCGCCCTCAACATAGCCTTGATACGTTATCGGTTCATCTTTTTTGCATCCGGTAAGTATCAACACGGATAAGAGAAAAAGGAGAAATATTTTTGGCATCGATGACCTTCGTATAAATACGTTAATAGGGTGTAGTATAGCGAAATGAAGGTTTTAGATATCTATCATTCTGACCAACACAAGATAGGGCTCACTCTCCAAGATATTCAAAGATACGCCAAAACGCTGAGAAATGTGTTTTCGCTGTCCCTCGCTCAATTCAGATAAATGGATCTTGTAGTAGTGATGCCCACTGTCTGAATTCACTTGCATATGAAAAGTGTAAATATCTTCAGGGGAGGGGTCATAATGGATGTATTTTTGCACATTGCCCTTTCGAGTCTCTGTTTCATATTTAGAGACTCATTGTAGGGGATTTGAGATTAATATTCCATTTGTCTATTGTGCTTCGATGGGATATTTGTTCTCTTTCCATTCGCCAAATCCGTTGAGTAGCCAGTACACATGGGTATATCCGAGTTTTCGAACGGCTAAAGCGGCTTCATACGAGTTGGCACATGTTTCCCCGTAGCAATAAAACAGAACTTTTTCGTCTTTGTCTTTAGGAAGCTGTATCACGATGTACTCTGCTTTGGAAACATCAAAATAGACCGGATAGGCTCCTTTGATGTGCTCTTTTAGATAATGGCGTTTTTCGCGTGCATCATAAAAATTGCATTTTTGATCGTAAAGTTTTTTTGCCGTTACGACGTCGACAACGTTAACCCCTTTTGCGATGGCGTCATCAACCTGAGGAGGGATGACACATACATCGTATTTGGTTTCGAAAATAACACTTTTTTCACCGTCGTATTCGACACCACTCACTGAGGAAGATAACAATCCGACAAATAGGATAGAAGATAGCATCCGTAACATGACTGACTCCTTGGATAAATATGACACATGATAAAACAGGAAAAATAATTAATATATAAGTTTTCTAAATATAGAAATAGACTAAGGATTTATTTAGCGTGGAGATAACTAGTAGGGGTGCTCAAATGATTTTGTCAGATTATTTGCTATAAATCATTACAATATCGAACATTCCCATAGCCTTCATTAATAGATTGACAAGATATCCTTCCGAAATCCCGGCAAAAACGCCTAAAAGTATTCCATTCTTGATTAATTCCAAGGAATAGGGCGTCGTCCACTCTTGCCATAATACTGATAACTCGTTCATACCTTCCCCTTTAAGTAAAGATGTATACGCTCAATGTATTTTTTTAAAACCAAATATAATAATCTTAGTGCTTGTATACTAAAAGAATATTTAAAAATAATAAATTTTATAGCGTAAAAAATCGGATAATAAGGAGATGAATCTTTTTGCGGTATTTTTATGGAAAATGTATTTGTGTATGTGGACGGAGAGTGTGTTGGCTTTCCTAATGGAAAAGTGATCCCAAATGTCCCGCCAGATATCCGCTGGCAAATGACCATTGTAAATTATATCCGCCGCATGGACCGTCGAGATCCATCACTTCGCCGCAGAAGTAGAGACCGTTGATGATTTTACTCTCCATGCTTTCAGGGCGTATCTCTTTGAGCGATACACCGCCACGGGTGATCATTGCCATTTTAAATCCGTCATGACCGATCACGGTAAGCGGTGTCCATGCTAGGAGCTTGATGAGACGGTCTCGCTGGTAGCCTTCGAGTTTATTAAACCCTTTATCGGGATCGGCTTCGGCAAGTGTGCAGAGTGCACGACTCAGTGATTCCGGCAAAAGGGTCATCATATGAATTAGTATGGATTGTTCGGGATTTCTGTCTATCTCTTTTTTAATATGAGCTCGAATCTGCTCTTCATTCAGCCCTTTGGTCATGTTGATCAGCAGAGGAACGGAGCCGTATTTTTCGATAAGCGGAGTGATATAGCGGGCGACATCGAGGACGACGGGGCCGCGAATACCGTTTTGGGTGAAAATTAGATCCCCATGAGCGCGGATATTTTTGGCTTTAGTCAGATCGATACGAATCTCGACTTTGGGGATGGTGTCTGCACGGCACTGCGCTACCCATATCTCTTTGGTACGAAGAGGCATCATAGCGGGATAGAGTTCCGTAACTTTGTGCCCGATTTGGGATGCAAGATTAAATCCGTCCCCTTCCGCTCCCAGTTGCGGATACCCCAGACCCCCTGTGGCGATGATGACGTTAGGTGCATTATAGACTTGAGAATCGGTACTTACTGCGCAGATACGTTCACCGTTGTGTTCCAGCCCCTCGACACGTGCCGAGGTGATGAGGGTAATTCCCAGCCTTTCCATCTCCTCTTCGAGTGCGGTGATAATAGTGACCGAGCTGTGGGAAATCGGAAAAACACGGTAACCATCCGGTGCATGACTCTCTACCCCGATTTCGGCGAAAAAAGCGATAAGTGCTTTGTGATCCAGTGCGTTCAAAGCAGGGGTCATAAACCGTCCGTCCCGTCCGAATCGTGCCATAAAATCGTCATTTGAGAGGGTGTTGGTAAGGTTACATCGTCCGCCGCCGGTTGCTTTTAGCTTTGCGGCGATTTTGGAGAGTTTTTCGAGGAGTAGGACGCGATGTCCCCGCCGTGCGGAAGTAATGGCGGCCATGATACCTGCCGCTCCGGCTCCGACGACGATTAGATCATATGAAGATTCAGGGGTACTTTGCATACCGGAGGTGATTACCCTCTGCTCGTTACTTCGAGTAAGTGGTAACCGAATTGAGTTTTAATTGGGCCATATAGTACGCCGACATCACCGGTAAATACCGCTTTATCAAATTCAGGAACCATTTGTCCGGGGCTGAATCGTCCCAAATCTCCCCCTTTACGGCCGGATGGACATTGTGAATGTTCTGCCGCTATTTCAGCGAAAGAGGCTCCGTTTTCAATCTCTGCTTTAAGTGCGTTGCACTCATCTGCGGTACTTACTAAAATATGTCGTGCGGTTGCCCATGCCATGAGAATCCCTTTGATTGTTTTTGAAATTCTACTCAATTTATCCTTGGAGATTGGGATAACTCTTTGAAGATTTTCAGTTCCCCCCGAACATAGCTCTTTCCGAGTTTGAGAATATCCGCTTTATGGATCAGGCTTTGAGTTGGGGAAAGATGACGTTCATTGCCATCGATTTTGGCATTGATTTTGGCTAGATTTGATCCGATCAGAGTCTTGATATCCGATTCTTGGACCATTTCTATTATTCCAGCGAGTCCGCTTTTAGGAAGGGGGAGATTGCAGTAGTAATCACCGATATCGTTTACTCCCCAGTAGATAAATCCGAGTATCTGATAAAAATCGAGTGATGCGGAAACGGAAGAAAACGTGATTCGGCGGACGTGTTTTTCGAGGGCTTGATCGAGTATCAGTCGGAGCATGTGCGTGGCGTATCCATTGCGTTGGGAGTTGAGAGGGGTAAAAAGGTTGTAGAGGGTGATGTATTCGCCATAGCGATCGATTTTTGAGAACAGATAGCATAAATGCTCATTTCTTTCATTGCACAGCACCGCACACCCTTGCGCATTCCAGCTGAAATGGCGATCCCACCATGCTAACGACTGATCAGCAAAGCGTATGCTCTCACGGTCTTGGAACTTTGCGATGGAAGTGATATAGGCATCACGTCCCAGCGATTCGATATGGTAGAGGGGCATCGGTATCCTTTTTACCCTCTATGGACGTAAAAAGTTCCCCAAAAAAGGGAGCCGATTAAATGGAAGTGAGTAAAAAGATTATAACCGCTTTATGAGCTGTGAAGGGTTTAAAATTTAAGCAGTTCTCTGTAAGGGAGTCAATTTTGTACTATAATCAATGTCATGAAAAGTAAAACAAGGAGATGATTATGGACGCTGTGCAAAAAGATCTCGAAAATCGAAAAGAAGAGATACAAAAGGCGATGCTAATGATGTTTAAGGCAAACATGACAATTACCGATTGGGACGTGCCTGAGGGTGATGATCGTGAAGCGGCGAAAATTTTGCTTTCCATTATGCAAGATTCGCTTGATACTATCAAAGCGGATATTGAAGCGGGAAAGTACGATTTTTATTAACTTTGAGCACGGGACGACGTTATAGTCCATCGTCTCATTAGTACTTTTTATTGGTATTAACGAGAAGGTCTTTTTCGCTCAGATCGTCCATGAGTATTTTGAGATTTTTGAGGGAGTAGAGCTTAAGCGTATCGCTCTTCTCCTTTTTAAACTCGCTTGAAAATCCGTTTTTGGAGAAAATAACGAAAATATCCGCTTTGAGTTTAGCCTTATCGCATCTCTCTTGGAGTTTTGAAAGTTCAGATTTGTTGGCTTTTGATTTGGAATATTTACACGCACCAGCGAGCGTTTTACCCGATTTAGTTCGTCCTAATATCTCGATTTCACTGTTTTTATCCCAATAGGAACCGACTTTAGCCACCCAGTCCTCTTTGAAACTTTGTTTTACCAGGGCGATAACAAGACCCTCATAGACCGAATCGAAAAAAGCATGTTTGGTATTTTCCCATCGCTCTTTCACCTCAGTAAAGTCCCCCTCTTTGATCCCCTTGTAATACGGAGAGACAGAGGAGAACCAAAAGCGTAGGAACGCAGCGGTAAATACGAGGCGATCGGATACTTCCTCCTTCTCATCGGCTGGCTCTTCTTGGGATTTTTCACGCGTTAGCAAGCCAAATTTGATCAAAAAAGCCGCAGATTCCTCTCCCTCTTTCCGGAGTAAATTGGCTCGTCGATACGCAGAATGTTCCCGTCGATCGCCGAGTGCAAGGGCTGAAAGGAGAGCATGATGTGATTTGTTGCTTTGGGTGATCTTGGTCAAGTCACCATGTATGTATCGATAGTTTGCCAGTATTTTTTCTTCGATCAGCTCTTCGAGAGGTTTCGTCATATCAACATTCCATCCCATCCCTCCGAATACGGCGAAATACTCAATAGCGCTTTCGATATCGGTTGCGTTGTTTTGAAAACAAAATGAGCGGAATTGTTGGAGGAGAGTTGGGTGTTTGGACATAGGGAGAAAGCCTTGCTTATTTTTTACCATTATAACCTAGTTATTGAAGTCGGTGGAAAAGGGAGTTTAATCACGAAGAGTGCCCCCTCGTTAAAATTATGGGCTTCGATGGTACCGTTAAGCTTTATTTCGACAATCATTTTAGCAATAAAAAGACCCAATCCTGTCCCTTGAGATTGGTGTTTTGTCGTAAAATAGGCATCAAACACTCTGTCGATTATTTCAGGAGAAAATCCTCCGCCATTGTCGTATATTTTAAGAAGATTTCCCGTTTTCTCCTGTGTACACTCAATAGTTATGTTATTGCTAAGAGCATCGATGGCATTGTTGATGATGATTAAGATAACCTGTTCTATTTCACTGATTGAACCGTAAGCAGATGCCTTTTCGTCGAGATTAAATGTTATTGATACTTTTTTATTTTCTAACGTACTCCCTATCAACAGCATACTGTCTTCAATGGCTTTTTTAAGTGAAAAGACCTCCATACTTTTATCATGTTGGTCATTATTCAAAAAGTTTTTAAAAATATCAATGGTTTTTGACATGAATTCCACTTGATTATGTATGTCCTTAAACAACTTGTCCTGATAGTGTAGATCGACGGTTCCCATCATCCCTTTTAGAGTTAAATCGGTAATGCACAGTTCAATAACATTTAAGGGCTGTTTCCACTGATGCGCTATATTGTTAATCATGGTTCCCATTTCAATGAATCGTGACTGCTTCATTAAAAGAGCGTCTTTAATTCTATTGTTCTCTTTTTCGATCTCTTTTTTTTCCATCGTTTCATCAATGTTTTGCTGCATATGGAGAAATCCGTTGACAATCTCTGATATTACATCATCCGTATGTTTGCTAAAGGATTCAAAAACAAGTTTATCGCCGGGCATATAACCTTTGATTTGGGAAGCAATTTTTCGTAAAGGGGTGAGAAGCTCTTTTAATAGGCGCATTTCGAGGTAAAAATACAACGTAAGTAATAGGACCAGTATGACGCCGACCGTATAATATTTCATGGAAAGTTCTTTGAGCATATGGTGGGCATACGCTATTTGAAGCTTTCCAACTTTGTTATTTGAGGTGCATAATCCCGGATTATAAACGGCTTTTTCATATGTTAACTTGTACGGATCATCCGGAGTGTATTCGCTTGAGTTGACTTCGGATATTAGGATTCCATTGTTATCTTTGAAGGTTATATTTTCTAAATTATAGTCGATTAGCAAATTTTGGAGAAACTCTTCCATATGCATATGCTCATTATCTTTGTTGATAAAGTACCATATGCCTACTTTTGATGAAAGCGATTCTGAGATTATTTCAATATGTTTTTTTTCGGATTCTATAAATATATTATTGACCAGTGTATAGATAAATACACCGCTTAGCGTAAAAATCATGGAAAGAGCAATAACAACGAACAAAAGTAATTTACGTTGCAGTGAAATAGTGCTGAACGTTTTTAGAAAACCTTTGTATGAAGAGGTATGTATAGCCAAAAAATTATTCCTATATTCTTGAAAAATGGATAGTGATTTTAGACATTAAAATTGAGTATTGTAGGGAGTGTTAGTTTAGATATGTATAAAATATACTTTTTACTGTTATGAAATATAATTATACATATGGTTTTTTTATGAGAATTGTTATAGGCTGAGCATTCGGCTTGTTTTATGAATCAAGAACGGTATAATCAAGGGAAGAAATAGCAGGATGGCCTAGCATGAACTATATAACTATATACGTAGTACTGGTTATAGTTGCACAAGTTATTACCCTGCTTCATATGCTATATTTACGAAGAAACCACAGCACTATTCTTGCCTGGTTTATGGCGATACTGATGTTTCCTTTTCCCGCATTTATCTTCTATTTTGTTTTCGGAAACCGAAAAATACGGCAAAAAAGTAAAAAAAGTACACTGATCCTACATGAACTGCATCAGCCGCAAAAGGCATATCTCAATCCGATAGAAACGGTACTTTCCGCGCATGCTATAGCAGCTAAGAGCGAGTGTAATAAACTACAGCTTTATTTTGACGGGGTTGATGCCTACACTGTTTTGCTGAATGAAATTGCACATGCATGCGAATCGATTTGTATCAGTACCTATATTTTACGAAACGATTCAACAACGAAAGTGATTTTGGATGCATTGACGAAAAAAGCCTCTGAAGGGATTGCTGTGCGAGTATTGATCGATGCGGTCGGATCCTACAAACTCTATTTTAATCAGAGTCCTCTTCATGCGCTGAGAAAGGCAGGGGGGCAAGCGGTTTTTTTCATGCCGATCTTAAAGCATCCGCTAAAAAATTACATCAACCTGCGCAATCACCGAAAAATCTATCTTTTTGATGATCGTGTTGTTCTTGCCGGAGGGATGAATCTTGAAGCGCGATATTTGGGTTCTAAGGCGTTAAAAAAACGATGGATCGATATGATTTTCCGTCTGGAAGGGGAAGCCGTTTTCTCTTACGCGGAGATTTTTACGGCAGATTTCGAATACGCTTCGGGTGAAAAGAGAACAGCGATAAAAAAAGAGTTTAAATGTGCTGAACACAATGGTGTTCAAGTCGTTCCATCCGGTCCCGATATGCACAGTGATGCCCTCTATGAAGCATTGTTAAGCGCGATCCATTCCGCCGGTCATAGGATATGGATCGTCACCCCTTATTTTGTGCCCGATGAGACGATTCTTCGGGCTCTGATCATCGCTAAACACAAAGGGGTCGATGTCCGATTGATCACGCCTCGTATCTCCGATCATTGGATAAGCGATATAGTCCGCAGCAGCTATATGCGTGAAGCCGAAGAGAATGGCATCGACGTGTTGCTTTATCAGGGCAATATGCTTCATACAAAAGCCGTTTTGTTCGATGATTATGCGGTTATGTTGGGGTCGGTTAACATTGATAACCGAAGCCTATTTCTAAATTACGAAGTGGTTAGTTTCGTCTATACGGAGCCGGTCATTGCGCAGATGGATGAGTGGATAAAAAGTCTCATTGCGCATTCGGTATCGGGTATGAAAAAAGGGTCGAAACAAAGGGTGGTATTGGAGAATTTCATGCGGATATTTTCACCCCAATTATAGAGACGAATGATATGAAAACCCTCAAAATAATCCGCAATTGCCTTGACCCTAAGGGAGAAAAATGTTTACCCAATGAATTTGGGCTTTTATGCTGGAATGTCCATAAACAGAATCTCGGGTATCGATTCGATCACTTTTTAAAGAGAGTTCTTGAGGATTACACGATTGATCTATTAGCACTTCAAGAAGTAAAAATTACGTCAAATACTTCTTCTTTATTGGATAGCTTTCATTTTGTATTTGCACCGAATATTCGATTCATAAATCATATGTACGGGGTATTCAATGGCTCTCGTATTCCAGAATATGAGTCATTTTCCCTACTATCCTCTCATCGCGAAAGTATGATTCAAACACGAAAAAGTGCGATTTTCTCCACGTATACGCTTCATAACGGTGAGATGCTTTTGCTGGTCAATCTCCATGCGATCAACTTTAGAGCGACCAAGGTATACCATAAAGAGCTTGAAATGATTTTCGACTCAATACGTCACCATCATGGACCTATAATCCTAACAGGGGATTTCAACAGTTGGAATAAGCAGAGGATTAGTTTTCTGATGAAGCTTTCAGGCTCGTTAGAACTCCAAAATAGTGAGATAGAACACGCTCATTTGATTAAATCGTTTATGGGCTATAAACTGGATCATATTTTTTATCGGGGGTTGGAAGTGGTAGAGAGTTATGCCATCGATGTCAAAAAGCTCTCAGACCATAATGCGTTGTATGCACGCTTTAGAGCTATTTAGCATTATTTGCGTTCGAAATAGTAAATCGAGCTTTCCGATTTAGGTTTTTTATCTTTCCATGCTAAATAGGAACTTTTCAGATGTTTGCCGTCATCGCTGATCTCATGAATGATCTGGTGGACATGATCCTCATCGGATTGGCACAGTTCGGTGGACATATCGCACTCAAAGATGATTTTGGTTTTAGTACTATCGTGAAGATTGGCTAGAAATTCGGGTTGGTTTTGTTTTGTGCAGTAATGGGTCGCTTTGAGGTTGGTACACGCGATATCTTTGCAATGGTACATACTCACCATCTGTTTGGCGGTATTGGGGAGTAAATCTTCTTGGATCGTCACATCTGCACCGATGAGTTTAAATGCCATGGCGGTCGTATCGGTACCTATCATAGGAAGAATTGCTTTATGTTTATACGATTCGGTTCCGATTTGTGCCTCGGCAGGGGAGAGTTTCCATTCCCCTTTCAGCGCAGATTCCATCCAGTCGAACAGTTCCCATGCCGTTGTATTTTCAGAGGCATGAACTGAAGTGAGCAGTAGGAGAGAAGAGGATAGAATGAGGACGTTTTTTTTGAACATAGCGATTCTTAAAGCGTTGGCCAGTTTAATTTTTTCATATCACTGTCCAAAACGGTCGGAGTTCCGCGTATTTCTGCATCTTGGGCTACAGTTATCAAGGTGTTAATGATCTGTGTCAATTGTTTATCTTCTTCAGGAGTCAAGACGAGGTTTTTATACTCTATCGAGCCGTTTGCTATGGCGATCAGTCTTTCACCCTTTTGGGTGCCGTCTTTGCCTTTGAGTATCCATTTGCTCATGGGTATCGCGTTAGCATGAAACGGAA
This sequence comes from Sulfuricurvum sp., assembly GCF_028713855.1. Lineage (GTDB taxonomy): Bacteria > Campylobacterota > Campylobacteria > Campylobacterales > Sulfurimonadaceae > Sulfuricurvum. The sequence goes on along the minus strand of NZ_JAQTNN010000004.1, from coordinate 128,932 downwards.
GAGGGAAGAGATAAATTTTAAAGGTGTATTTATCTTTGAGTTTCGGGATCACTTTTTCGAATTCTTTGCAATACGGGCATTCCGGGTCGGTGAAAACATACAATATCTCTTTACCTGTTCCGTAGCTGAAAGCTTCTTTACCGGCAATAGCACTTTTATCTATCGGAAAGCCGACTTTATCTTTGGTATCCGTATGGATAGCATCGCCCATAATAAGGATTTTTTTGTCTTTGGTAATGAAGAAATTAAACGGTTTTTTTGACTGACCTTCGGGTACCCGTGTCGGTTCGCCGTTGATGAGGTATAGATTTCCTTCATCCTGTACTTTGAGGATATGTATTTGACTCTCTTTAATGATGTTCAAGGCACTTAATTCATCGATGAGCGGATCGTTCGCCATCAAAGCGGAAGCCATCGTGAATACAGCTATGAGTATCTTTTTCATTGTCATTCCTTTTTGTGTCATTCTATCAGATTATTATAATGAAAAATAAACACCGTTCTTTCTAAAGGCGCTCAGCGCCTTTTTGGGTTAACAACAACGTCACACCGTCTTCTTTGGTTTCGATCACTCCGTCGTTTTTGAGCTCATCCATTGCGATTTGGAAAGGGCGGTCTTGTTTGGAATCGAGTTTTTTCAGAATATGAGTGATGACATCCTGTTTGCTCATGATATGACCGGCAACGGCTTTGCGAATTTTGAACCAGTTCATAAACATCGCTTTGATCTCATTTTTTTGAGTCGTTTCGACGCTCTCTTTTTTCGGCGGTGCTTTGCGTTGAAAGTTGGGAGAAGGTTTTGAATAGGCTTTTTGTCCGCTAGGCTTTTTCTTATTGACAGGTGGTTTGATGGGTAATCCTTGGTATCCGTTTAATAACCGTATTGTAATGATTTTTACTAAAAATAGAGATACGATGAGCGTATAAAACAGAACTTTGAGCTGTTTCGGGCTGTTTTTATTTTTGCTTTATTAGCGTTTCGAATTACTAAGAATGAGATCGTGAGGTAAGGAAAATTCTATTTTTTCCAAGGCGATCTCTTTTTTTGTGACCATATCAAAAACCCCTTCGACCTCTTTTGGATTTACATTGTTATATTGTCCGATATATCCATCGGAAAGGGTTGTCTCAGCAATATAGTATTTTTTCCCGTTGAACGTCAAATACGAAACCGGTTGTTTTAATATGCTCTCATTAGGTACATGTACGGCAATGAACCCATGATCTTTTGTCGTGACCAATAGACACTCATACTGTTTTTGTAAAAGCAATGTGGCCAATAAAAATGATTTTTCGTCACAATCGCCTCCATTTTGATTAATAACATCGGATGGATTTCGATCGGTTGTACTCTCTTTGTAAGGGATTTTAAGAACATATTGATAGGTATGGTTAATTTCGCAATAGGGATCACCGTTGCACTCTTGGGAGAGCATATCTACTATAGGTTTCATTTCATTATGTTCATAGACGTCGTATTTATAGAATCGGTCATGGATTTTGACCATTCCCTTTCTTTTGCAATACTCTTCATCTGTTTCAGGTTGCACATTTGCTTTTGCATACAGTGAAAATGCGATGATTCCCGCTAACCCATACAATCCAATACGGTACAAAAGCCGTTTATTAAAGAGTGCCATATTGAATGCCTTTGGAAAAGTGGAAAGGATTATTGATTTTAGCAAAATTTGATTTGTTCTTGATTAAGGCTTCATTGAGCCGTTTTGTTACTTTAAACCTGTATGCTTCCGGTAAAACTTTGAATAGATGGGTGAAAAAGATGAAGCTAGTAATGTATTTTGTAATTGGTATTGCGATCGTGATACAGTTTATCCAACCTGATTTTAAAAATCCGGCAGTGGATGAGAAGGTTGCGTTAAACAGTGATCCACATGTTATGAGTGTTCTGAAAACCTCATGTTATGACTGTCATTCCAGTGAAACAAAATACCCATGGTATCAAAACGTTGCCCCTGTCTCATGGGTCATGTCGGATCATATTGTAAGAGGTCGCAAGGCTCTGGATTTTTCAAACTGGGCTAATATAGACGCTAAAGTAAAATTAGAGCGACTGGAACGTGCAAAACAAATGGTCAACAATGAGATGATGCCAAAACATGAATATCTTCTGATGCATAAAAATGCTGTTTTAAATGCTAAAGAAAAACAAACGCTTGAACAATTTTTTGATTCACAGATAAAAGAGCTAGGCGGCACACCAAACACTCTGAAAGCATTTAATATTTAACTCTGCCTCGGCTTTTAGCCGTCTAAAAAAAATTCCCACTTCAACGGATTCCAATGATATGAGGTGTGGGAAACTTTAGGCGGTATAGGTGGAATCGGAGTAGCCGATGGGATTGTTGGAATCGGCGGAGCCGGTGTAATCTCCGGGATAGGAAGTCTCGGATCGGCGGAGGCTTCATCCATATATGCTATACACTGTCCTCTTCTATCACGTAAGATTCCTTGATACATTATTCCAAGATGCTGGGCGTCGTAGGTAAAGATATTGCCGTCACGTATGAACGCTCTATAGCAATTTTTACGGTCATAAATGACACCATTAAAAAGCCATCCGACTGTTTGTCCATGACGGTTAAATATAGGTTCCATTACTACTGATCCTCCCGGTTGGATATTTTCAGGGTATAAATTGTAGCAGACAATTATCAAAAAAATCTATATTTTGTCATTTAAATATCAATAGTTAAGGTGATGTGGCAATGTCACTTCTATAAAGACCGGAATACTGTCGTGAAACAGTATTCCTATCGCATGGCATTTGCAAGTAAAATCAATAAAAACAAATAATGCATATCATAAATAATTGCACAAATCATACTATATTAACTCAAATTCGAGGAGCGGTTGAAACTATATAATTAGAAAAAAAGTAGCTTGTGAAATCTCTCCTTTTTCCTTTTTATTATTCAAATGGATAACGACTGTATATTATGATGGTTTACGTCGGTGCTTTTCAAAGTCGTAACGAACGCCTTTTTTGATATGATGTTTCGTAATCACCTCTTCGAGAATCCTCTCTTGTTCCGCTAGCACCTCGTCGCTTATACTGCAGGTTGAGACCGCCAGCTCTTCAGAGAGATCCGGATCTTTGACTAGCTCACTTCGCTGATCTTTGATCAGGGCGCAGACGCTTAAAATCACTTCCTTTTGTTTTTCCTCTGAGAGGAATTCCATAGCGTCGCCCACAGCTTTCTTGATCTGCCGGGAGCATTCTGAGGTTTCAGTTATAGAGGGTTCCATCCGTTTTCCTTTTTAGCTCACAGAGTGATAAGAAGTGCCGCTTCGGGGTTAATGATGCGGAATGTGCAGCTTTCACTGATAAAAAGGGTATAGCTGTCCTCTTTTTCTTCGGTAAATCCGATGCTGACATCCAGTCCGTTATACAGGAAGAAATCTCCGCCTCTTTGTGAAAGCGCCAGAATTTTGTCGTCACCGATGCTCTCGCAAACCACAAAAAAGTTGGCTCCGATCAGGGTCTCCAAACGGCTTTTGACACTGACTCCCCCTTCGCTTTCTCCGACCATCTTGATCAGTGTTGCGGTTGAGAGGACGAGCTTGTAGGGCCCTTCGACAAATTCGGAACCGAAAGCGGCGATCATCGAGGCGACCGCGTCAATCAGCCCCTTGATATTTTTGGCATGTATCGGTTTACGCGGGATATTGTTCAAAATTCCCTCAATATCTGCTTCTTTCACCCCATCAAGAATCAGCGAATTCTCAACGGCGCTGAAACGGTTGGCAACTTTTTTGAAGATCGAGTCGTCAAAATCGGGTTTGTCCCGCTTGAACGCCTCGACAATCGATTTGGGGAGATCGAAATCGTATCGTATTTCCACCATCGGAATGGGTTTTCTCATTGACAGGGTTAGCGCTTCCGAAGCGGTAATCGTTTTCAGGTTTCCCGTAGCAACGGCATCGGTTTCAAAAGGGACGGGGGTAAACCCGACGAGGCTACGCAGTTTCAGCCGCTGGCTGAGCAAGGGGGTAAACACACTGTCAATCTGAGTCCAGACAGCCGCCGCAATCGGTGACGTTTCGCGATTTAAAAATTTCATTGTCAGCTCCTTAGCTATTGTTGCCGATTTTCAGTGTCCCCGTTGGCGCTGCAACGATTTCGGGACTGCCCTGAACGGTTTGATCCGTATTGCCGGACTCCTGCACGACGATATCCGTAGTTGTGAATAGAAATTTTCGCATCATGGTATCCCATATGATGGAATTGCGTCTGAGCCATTCTAGCCCCATACAGGCGTGCTCAATCTCTTCATCCCTGTTGTGTTCCATGATTGCTTTTGCCATAGGGTCGCTTGCAGCTTCGGCGCGTTGGTTGTACCAGTCTACTGCTTCGAGTTCTTCCATGGTACTTTGGATAATGCGGTGATAATCTTTTGTAAATTCTGAGAGTTTAGTGGGATCTTCGTGAAAACCTTCATGTGCCATAATTGCTCCTTTGCGTTCAATCCTGATATCCCTAATGGTACAGAGGCAAAAGAAAGGATGTCAATAGAATTTATCGGGAAGTGTTTCTTTTAATTTTTAATTAAGAAAGGAATACTGGAAAAGATAAAAAAAAGTTATGTTATTATTGAACAAAATCGACAAGGAGGCAACGTATGACAGTCTTGATTGTGTACTACTCGATGTACGGACATATCTATCGGATGGCTCAGGCGGCAGCGGAAGGAGTCGTATCAATGGAGGGGGCTGAAGCGATATTACGCCGTGTTCCTGAGACGCTTTCAACCGATGTTCTGGACAAGATGGGGGCGACTGAAGCTCAAAAAGAGCAAGCCGGTATTCCTGTCTGTACACTGGATGAACTTGCTGAGGCCGATGCTGTGATCTTCGCCACGCCGACGCGATTTGGTAACATGTGTGCTCAGATGCGTCAGTTTCTCGATGCAACCGGCAAACTGTGGGTCAAAGGGGCTTTGGTCGGCAAGGTTGGAAGCGTAATGACCAGCTCCGGTACTCAGCACGGCGGACAGGAGTCGACGATCCTAACGTTTCACGTTACGCTGCTGCATCATGGTATGGTAATTGTCGGGCTACCCTATACCTTTGCAGGACAATCGTCTTCTGACCAGATCACCGGTTGTTCGCCCTATGGTGCGTCGACGATTGCGGGTGGCGACGGCAGCCGCTTCCCAAGTGATAACGAACTCTCCGGAGCTAGATATCAAGGCAGGCATGTTGCCGCTATAGCCTTGAAACTTACTCGATAGGATGAGAGAATTTTAGCTTCGTCTTTTGTTCTCGATATTCTGTTACTGCTGAATTTCAGGCTCAACAAGCATTGCCAATTGTACAAGCGACTCTTGCCAGCCGAGATAGCACATTTCTAGGGGAATCGCATCCGGAATCCCTTCTTGTATGATGCTCAAGTCTGTACCGCATGAAACCGGCTTGAGCGTAACCGCAACCTGCATGATTCCAGGCAGATTTGGGTCGTCAAAGGTATCGGTATATCGAAGGAACTCGTTGGGTACGAGTTCTAAGTATTCTCCGCCAAACGAATGGCTTTGCTGTGTTGTGAAGTTGGTGAATGACATTTTGAATGTTCCGCCAACGTTTGGTTCCATGTGGTGAACCGTGCAGGTAAAACCAAAAGGCGGAATCCATTTGGCCATTGCTTCTGGTGTAGTGAATGCCCGGTATACACGCTCGGGCGGTGCTTTCAACACATGATGAAGATGAACAGTTCCTGACATGATTTATCCCCCCGTTTTTTCGATCATATGATTAATGACAATACTGTGCTCGTGTTGAGGGCTGAACATTATGATTTCAGCGTCTGCGTCAACCCTCACGTTGTGGCCGGGCGGCCAGTAGAAGAGGTCATTTGCGTGGACTGTTTCTTGGAAACCGTGATTGTCTGTCGTGGTGAGCTGACCGCGTAAGACGAAGCCCCAGTGGGGGCTTTGGCAGGAATTGCTTTCCAGTCCCTGAAACAACGCAGTTGTATCGACACCCGCCGAAAGAGTGAAATATTCGCAACTGATTTTGCCTAGCCCCGTTGCGTCCCCGAAATTCATATGCTGACGAATCACGGCACCTGGAATCTGCATTCTGACGTCTACGTCATCTTTGGCTATACGCATGATATTCCTCCTATCATAGGAAATCTATACTTTTCAACAATTCTACATTTAAACACTTAATACTATTTGATAATTTTATAGGTGTGTTTTTCTTTTTAGAAAAAATAAATATCCAAAAAAGCGTCCTCACACCAGATTATTAACGACTTTACTTTTGTGCTGTGATAGAAAAATAAAGATTGAATATCTGACCCCTATATCCTGATTTTATTTCGTCGTCGGTTGGATAATTATGCTCTCGCTGCGGTTGCGACCTTTTTGCTTGGCAGTATAGAGCGCTTCATCTGCATGCTTGAGCAGGGTTTCGAAAGAGACGCTATCATGAGGAGCAGAGGCAACACCGAGGCTGATGGTCACTACGTCGGCACATTTGGAAGCTTCATTGTTGATTTGCAGCGCTTCAATTTTGGTGCGTAGCAACTCGGCAACCTGAGCACCCCCTTCTGGCATGGTATTGGGCAGCATGATAATAAACTCTTCCCCGCCATAGCGGGCGATGCAGTCCGGAGGTCGTCGCAGCTGATGTTTCATCGCTTCGGCCACCGTTTTTAGGGTGATATCTCCTTCTATATGGCCGTAGCGGTCGTTAAAGCCTTTGAAATAGTCGATATCGATCATAATCAAGGCGATTGGGGTATGGTTGCGTCCGGCACTCCGGAACTCTTCTTCGGCCCGTTTCATAAAGAAACGGCGGTTGGGAATCTCTGTCAGGGGATCGATAATGCTCTGTTCTTCGAGCATTTGATAGGCTCTAGCGAGGCGGCGACCGAAGAACAGAATAAACAGCAGTCCTGCCGCAGTAACTGCCAGATAACCTGTGATGCGTGGTGAGAGGGAAGCGTAGCGGTTGTAGGGGAGGGTGATGCTAATACCGCCGCGGATGTCTCCGACCTTATACCCCTGCTGTTCGTGGCATTTCATGCAGCTTTTTTGCATAAACAAGGGGGCCATGTAGCGATAGTGTCCGTCCGTAAAGGTACCTACTTCGTTGATACCTGTTTCGAAAGATTTCAGAGCTTTGCGTTCCCATGGCGTCGGTGCGTTAGCCGGACGGATGGGTTTGAGACTCGTGATATGGATCTGTGCTCCGTTGTACTGCGCGGCGAGTTCGGAGAGCTGTCGGGTCATATAGGCGGGGTTGATTTTGGTCAGCAGTTTTCCATTTTGTAGGGGAATGTCCCGCTCCGGGTCTTTGACAAGATAGGGATTTGGCGGGGTCTTCTCATCGGCATAGACATACACGCCGCCGTGGCAAGCGTTCCATTCTCGCGTGAGGACAATCTGCCCGAAGAAAGCACGGCTCATTTCCAATATGCTTTGGTCATCCTTCTGGCGGCTGTTGTAATATCCCCATCCAAATGAACAGAGCACGATAACGATCCATCCGAGGCTAAAGTATGCGATCTGGCGATACATGCATTTTTCTCCTACTGGAAATAAGTTGATACTTTGAAAGCTGTTTATCGGCTTTCATAGAATGTTCTTGTATGCTACTATTATCATAATATATCTAAACTACTATCATGATTATTAAAAATCAGATAAGTAATTTGAATTTGTGTCGAGAGTGTTTCGGTGAAGAATTTTAGAAAATATAGTTATGATATTTTGAGCTATAGTAGCGGTTCATGAAATCAAGTTTATTTTGTTCAATAAAGGCTCTATGGATGGTAAAGCTATATTTTGAATTTACGCTCATTTTTTTACTTGTCCCACTGCTTTTGTTTCTTGTCACCCCTAATCCTGTTTTACTATTTTTATGGATAATCACGCTGATTTGTCTGCGTATCCTTGTAAAGGATACTTCATTTGACCGTCAAAATTTTTGGCGGAAAGAGTCGATAGCATCTTTTTTTCAACCTATGCTGATTCAGTTTTTGGTTATTTCTCTGCTTTTGAGTCTATTACTCTATTTTTTGAAGCCTGAATCGCTTTTTTTACTTATGCGTGAAAAGACGTTGCTTTGGATAGCGATCCTCTTTTTCTATCCGCTTTTTTCAGTCTATCCGCAGGAAATCGTTTATCGGGCTTTTTTCTTTCACCGCTATCAAGTGCTTTTTCCCAATCAGCAGGTTATGATTTTTGTTAATGCACTTATATTTGGCTACATGCATATTATCTTTCATAATTGGATTGCCGTAATCCTTGCAATTGGAGGGGGTGTTCTCTTTGCGAGTCTTTATGCCAAAACACACTCTCTTGCTCTCATTTTTTTCACACACTCCCTCTATGGGTGCATGCTTTTTACAATAGGATTGGGGCAGTTTTTTTATATGGGTACTCTTGCAACAATAGTACAGACATTCTCTTTTTAAAGTATCTATCCCTGTCATACTGCTCAAAGGCAACGGTGGGATCACGATCAACAACGAGATGATGGAACTGCTGACGATCACCCTCGCGCACGGGTGCATCGGACTGCCGCTGAAGGCGTTGTATGCGGAGAACGTCTACATCGTAGAAAACAGAGAGTCATTTAACGAGATACACAAACAGATCAAAGAGAAACCGTGCTGTTTTGTCTACGGTATCGATGGACTGGATGAAGAAGATATGAAACGGATCAAAGCACAGAGCATTACGTTTGTGTAGTCTATTAGAATAGAGAATGCATCTGACACTTTAGAAAATAGTACAGGAGTACATTATGGAGTTTTTTTGTCAGGCGTGTGATTTTGTGATCGATGTAGAGATGATAGCAGAACTTGATAAGGGAAAATGCCCAAATTGCGGTAAGTTGGAAGGGTTTGGAAGCGTACCCAAACACTCTATGCCTAACAGTGCAAATTCTCATGTTTTGAATGATTCGGATTTTTTAGAACGGGATTTTTAAATAACGTTGAGATAAGTTATCATTCGCTTCCAAGCTCCAGTTTGGGAGAGCATAATATCTTATTTTAATTTACTGTAAATTTCTGTCTTGTGACGATTCCCCAATACGGGTCATCATAGCTCTCTTCGGTATATTCTGTCTCGACAAAAGACTTTATTGTCTTGCGCCAAAATTTACTGGCGTACTCAGCTCCCTGAATCTGTTTGATCTCCCAATCTCCGGGATAGTTTTTCCAAATAGTGTGGGCGAAGTGCATTCCGATACCACTTTTCCGAAAGTAGGGAACTACGTAAAATTCACATATTTCGTAGGCTTGAGTCTCTTTACAACGGATCGCAGCGATTCCGGCAGGGGCATTGTCGATTTGTAGCAGAAAGGCTAGCGTATCGTCTCCTAAATGGGTATCTAGCTCGAACAGACCCGAAGCGTTTGGTTTCTTCCCAGTGATCGGTGAGAACTCGGCTTCGTAGGATTGTATGAGGTTGTGATAGATAGGGGAGTTGATTTCGGTAATAGGGGTGATTTTCATAGGATTAAACCATCTGAATCTGTAATCGTTTACCCATTGCATTAACCGCACTTTCGATAGTTGCAAGGGTAATCGAGGTATTGAGTGGGTCTAGGAGACGATCGATGGCACTGCGACTGGTTTTCATCCGCTTTGCCATTTCCGTTTTGGTGATATGCTCTTTTTTCATCGTCTCTTCGAGTTGATAGGCGATAACCCGTTTGATTGCAACCGCTTCGGCTTCTGCGAGCATCCCCTCTGCTTCTAAAAAATCATCGAAATTGGTTCCGATTCCTTGAGGTTTCATCGTATCTCCTTTAGGCGTTTGATCGCCAAATCTATCTCTTCTTTCGGGGTTTGTTGGCTCTTTTTGATAAACCCGTGGAGCAGTACCATCCAATCGTCTATTATCGTGAAAATCACCCGTGCGATCCGTTTATCGGAAATATTGCTTCGCACCTCGTACAGTTTGTTTCCGAGCGGGCGTGATACGGGCATACCGATAGGCCATCCGTATTCGACGGTTTTAATATCACTGCCGACGATCTGACGGTCATGCGGCTCTAATGATTTGAGCCATTCGCGCACAGGTTCGTTACCGCTTGGACTTTGATAAAAAACGACGTTTATTTTCTTATTCATTGGATTGTACCATTTTTGGTACGATATGTCAAAGGTGGGGTATATTTAGGGAAAAAGGTTTCGGGCATAGTCAACTCCCTTTTTAAAAAATAGTGTAATACTTTGATAGGGTGTTTTGAAAATATATTGCAGTATGAAAGATTATGTCCTTTTCTTTTTCATAAGAAAAGAACGAAAAGAAAATCGCCTTGCGCCAAATCGCTGGCGGTACGTTTCGCCCTACGGCGAACGACCTTGCTCTGTGTGGTGTCGCAAGGCATGATTCTATTTAAATTATTCCCGCGATCCAATACCTAGAGCCGTTCCGAAGGCAGTAGTGCCGAGAGGAACGAGTGTTCTTGGATCGCGGTATGCTCTTTTGCTACTTTTCGGCTAAACAGAAAAGTAGGGAGGAAGTTTGAAATGTGGAGTGAGGGATTGGGAAAAAAGTATCATAGTCCCTTCTTTATTTTTTTGTAAGCAGTCAAAATCATTTACAGATTAAGTTCTTTGCGTTTTATTTGTATTTCTAATTGATCTTTCTGTAATTTAAGTTGCTCTTTTTGCGTAGCCATATCAGTATTGGATTTTAAGAGTTCTTTTGATTTTTCTTCTGCTTGTTGCAACTTTGTTCCTGCTTCATTTACAATAGCAATAATTGCGCTTTTCATTGTTCCTGCACTGTAGTATCGAATTACATCTCTCATTGCAGCTTCAAGTGGATAATCTTGGCAAGATTGCTTTATGGATTGCTGTATGTCAGTATAAACCTCAGCACGCAGTTGGTCCATTTTGATAACTAACATTATTTCGGAGTTGTTTTGAAAGAAATTTTTATCGATAGAAGCTTTAGTCCCTTGAATAGCAGTAGCTACAGCAGAGAGAACTTGAGGTGTTTCACCTCCTGCAAATGACGCTGTTCCAGTTAATGCTAGTAACAATATGTCGTATGATGTATTCATGGCTGCTTTACCTGTGATTAACTTACCTTTAATTTCACGGTCATAATAGGAATCAATCCCATTGATCATTAGATAAATTTGGCGGTTACGCTCATTTTTCGCTTCTTCTTCGGATCCCATTTTAGACATGAGTTCGTTATATCGATTCTTATATGTTCCATCGATAAAACTTTGAGCAACTTGTTCATTCCAATTTGAACGAATAGATATAATAGGATTTGTTGAAGGTTTAAACTCCTCCATCGATGCACATCCAGTTAGAAGGATGAGAGAAGCAAATAAGGCAATTTTCGAAGATTTCATTGTTTATCCTTATTTCGAAATATAATAATTTTATATCAAAATATAATAAAATTAAATATTATATAGTTTATTAATAGTTTCTACTACTAATTCCTTAAGAATGTAGAGCTATGAAAACACTATTTATTGATGTAATATCTTAAGAAGAAAAGGTTCTCGTAAAGAGTAAAGTACAGAGAAGATTTGAAATGTGGGGTGAGGGAAGGGAAAAAAAGTAGCCTGTCTTCTTTTTTCATTAATCAGATTGAATAATATGTTCAATATTTTCAAGTTCATTAATTGTTATTATTTTTATCTTATTTTTTAGTTCAGAGTTAGTCTTATTCAAGAGATTTAAAGCCAATTGGGATGGCTCTTTATTACTAACAACAATAACTGGGCAACCGATACTTTGAACAAGTGGTATAAGTTTATATATTGTATTAGCTGAAACGATGTTATCAGAGAATTTCACTTCAACTGCAAATACTGGCTTTTTATTTTTCATTATAATGAAATCTACTCCAGTATTAATTGGCCCTTGACGAATAACTGATTCCACTCCATATAGTAATTCAAGTTTTTTCCCAACAAATTCTTCAAACTCAAATGCTTTTTTGATTTTGTCTTGAAAAATTTCATTTTGTTCAATTACGCGTTCTGTAACTTCTTCTTCTCTTTGTTTGCTTACCCTGGAGGCAAGACTATATGTAGCGAATAAAGAAGATATTATTCCTAATAGTGCTGAAAATAGTGAAAGCCAATTGAATTTTTTAGGTTCTTTTAGTTCATTTTGATCTTTGATAGGTTTAATTGTTGCTCGAATTGAATCTATTGTTTCAACCAGTTTTTTTCGTGATTCTAGGGTAATGAATTTATTTGATACAAAACTTTCTTGAACTTGTATAAGGAGTTCATCTACGCTATAAGGGTAATTTACATTATCTCTTAGTTCTTTACCTTTGATCAATGTTTCTATATCGTGAAGATCTATTTGCTGTTGATTATAGACAAGTTCTTGAATGGTGCCTATAAGCTCATTGTTTATTCCTTCTATACGCTTATGTTTTAAATCTTCTGAATATTGAGGAATATAATAGACAGAAAAATAAATCGTTAGTAGAATACCAATGAGTGAGAATAAATGCGATAAGTTGTTTTTGATCCATAAAAACATGTCTTTCATAACTATTTTGCCACTTTCTTAAAAAATAAAATATTTATAACAATTTTAACAAAAATTATTTAAAAACAGTAAAAAGCTTTAGTATAGGAGTAGAGCTAAATTTTTCTTCCCGCCTTCGCAGGAATAACGGGGAAAATGGGGATGGATTCCCGATCAAGTCGGGAATGATGGAGAGATTAGAGCGCTTTCGCCATAATGCGATTTAAACGTGCGATAAACCCTGCCGTATCCGCAAGGGTTTCACCCTCATAGAGTTTCGCTTGATCGAGCAACACATGCGCCGCATCATCGATGAGATTCATATCCGCTGAATCACTAAGTTTTTTGATCAACTCATGGTTCGGATTGATTTGGAGGATCGGTTTCGGAGCCGGGAAATCCCCACCCATATTTCCGAACTGTTTCATCATCTGCGCCATCATGTACCCTTGGTCTTCTTTATCGACTCTCAAGCATACCGCAGAGTCAGTGAGATCAAACGTCGTTTCGACTTTCGATACGTTCTCACCGAGAGCATTTTGGAGCTGACCAACGAATGATTCCATCCCTTTGGCTTTCTCTTCGTGCTCTTTTTTCTCCTCTTCGGACTCTTCGAGTTTCGCATCGGAAACATTGACGAATTTATACTCGTTGTACTCGGTTACCATCGGGAAGACGATCGTGTCGATCTCTTCGTTGAGCACCAATACATCGATCCCTTTTGATTTGAAACGCTCTAACGCCGGAGAGTTTTTGAGCATTTGAAGAGACATTTTTGCACTGATATAATAGATCTCTTTTTTCTCTGCATCTACACCCTCGACGAATTTGCTGAACATGACCGGCTCGGCAGAATTGAGGGTATTGAGTTTGAGAAGCTCTAGGATTTTTTCACGGTTGCCCATGTCGCTGTAGAGTCCCTCTTTGAGAACATTTCCGAACTCTTTGTAGAACGCATCGTATTTTTCTGCGTCGTTTTCAGAGACTTTTGCGAGTTCGCCGAGCACTTTTTTGACCGATGCGTTTTTGATTTTCGCCATAACGCGGTTGCTTTGGAGGATTTCACGGCTGACGTTCAATGGAAGGTCGGCAGAGTCGATTACCCCGCGTAGGAAACGGAGGTAGGTTGGCATAAGCTCTTTTTCATCGTCAGTGATGAAGACACGGTTGATGTAGAGTTTGATACCGCTTTGGTAATCGACGCGGTACAAGTCCATCGGCGCTTTTGCAGGGACGTAGAAGAGGGTAGTGTACTCTAATGTCCCCTCGGCTTTGTTGTGCATCCATAATAGCGGCTCGCTTGAATCGTGGGCGATACTCGAATAGAAATCTTTGTACTCTTCATCGGTGATGTCGCTTTTTGAGATTGTCCATAATGCATTCGCTTTGTTGACTTGGACGTTTTTGGTCTCGTTGTGACCTTTTTCTTCACCCTCGGCTGGGGCTACCCACTCCTCTTTGTCCATGAAGATCGGGAATGGGATATGGTTGGAGTATTTTTTGATTATGCTGTCGATGCGGTGCGTCTCTAGAAATTCGCTCTCATCGTCTTTTAGGTGCATGATGATGCTCGTACCGTGACTGTCGCGTTCTGCCGGCTCAAGGTCATATTCAGAACCTGCCATAGATGACCATTTGTAGGCTTGCTCTTCTCCGGCTTTACGTGAAATAACTTCCACTTTGTCTGCTACCATAAACGACGCATAGAAACCGACACCGAACTGACCGATAAGGTTGGAGTCTTTTTTCTGATCGCCGGATAGTTTTTCCAAGAACGCTTTGGTCCCCGATTTTGCGATGGTTCCGAGGTTTTCGACGAGATCGGCTTCGTTCATACCGATACCGCTGTCGGAAATCGTAAGGGTTTTCGCCTCTTTGTCGATGATGATGTCGATACGAGGAGCGAAATTTACCCCTTTGTAGGCATCGTCGGTGAGGACGAGCATGTTGAGTTTATCGAGTGCGTCGGAGCTGTTGGATACGAGCTCACGGACGAAGATTTCTTTGTTGGAGTACAAAGAGTGAATCATGAGATGTAAGATTTGTGAGACTTCAGTCTGGAACTGATGTTTTGCCATGTGACTATCCTTAAAGGTTAAAATTTGAGCTATGATTGTAACGAAATAGCATTAATAATGCAAGAGATATCAAGTAAGTTTAGTGTATTTGACTAAAGGTGTTCTCTGCCGTCATCCTCGGACTTGATCCGGGGATCCATCCCAAGGTAAGCTGGATTCCCGCCTTCGCGGGAATGACGGGAATTTAGTATTTAATATGTGTCAGATATAAACCATTATGCGGCGCGATATCCGTCGAGTACCGCTTAATGCAATTCAATTGCTCGATAAGCTGCTCTTTCGTCGCTTTCCCTGCTGAGATACGGAGTAAAAAACCGACCATCAGACGGATTTGGGAGCGTAAAAATCCATTCCCCTCGAACACGAGGACAAAATACCCTTTGTGAGAGTAGGCGTAGGCGCGATAGATCATACGGGTAAAGTGCTCCAAGTCGTTGCCGCTTTTTTTAAAGAATTCAAAACTATGAGCTCCCTCGAAACATTTGATCGCATCAGTAATGATCTCACGGTTGAGATTGGGGACGAAGGTGACGAAATTATCCTCGAAAGGGTTGGTAGTTCCCTCTTTGATGAGATAACGGTAAACCCGTTTTTTGGCACTGTAGCGGGCGTGGAATTCGCCCTCTACAAACTCGATGCGTAAAATCCGCAATGTGTTGGGGAGCTGGAGGTTGAGCATATCTTTGAGACGGGGGAGGTCATCCCAAAACAGCGGCAGGTCGATGTGCATCACCTGATGGGTGGCATGAACGCCGCGATCGGTTCGGCCTGAGCCTTTGGGTGCGGAGTTGATTTTGAGCCGTTTGAGGGCGATAAGGAGGGTTCCGATAACGGTTTCGTGCGTCGTGGGTTGTTGCTGTGAGCCTAGAAACGCCGAGCCGTTGTAGCTCATGGTGATTTTGGCACGATTCAAAATCGTTGTCCTACCAGACGTTTATAAAAACCGTACGTGATGAGGAGCCACAAAAGAGCAACTGCCCAGATCGTATGGAAGCCAAGCCATTTTTGGGTGAGTATGGCGGCGGAATAAAATCCGATGATGGAGAGGAAAAGCCATAGGTAAATCCAC
This sequence comes from Sulfuricurvum sp., assembly GCF_028713855.1. Lineage (GTDB taxonomy): Bacteria > Campylobacterota > Campylobacteria > Campylobacterales > Sulfurimonadaceae > Sulfuricurvum. Next base: position 113,286 of record NZ_JAQTNN010000004.1, on the reverse strand, counting down.
CGTTTTTGATGACGGGCATGAACGACTCCCAGAGCAATGACCAAAAAGACTGAGATAAGCGGGAAAAGGCTTAGTAGCGTGTTGGTGATAAGGCGTTGATCTTTACGCTCTCGCAAATCACTGTTGGTCCAGTAGTCGATAGCGTCAAGGTAAATAGTCTCTTCACTGCTCATCATGTCATTGATGTACGCGATTTTAAAAATCATTTTTTTCAGGGTTTCATCATCGTAGCTGTAACTTTCCCCTTCACGCAGACGGAGTTGTAATACCCCTTTGTTATTGAGCAATTCGGCACTTTTAGCGGTGATGAGAATCTCGTCTTTCATCTTTTTGTTGAACAATACTACATCACTGAACGCGCGGGTCTGTTCATCGCTTTTGTTGATGAAGAGCATCCAGTCTCCGAAACTGTGCCCGAATTCGGAAGCGGTAAGGTTGAATTTGGCTTCGGCTCTTTTGTGATCGACGAAATTGGCTGAGATGATTTTGATATACGGGGTAACGAGTAAAAAATCGATCAGTAGAAGCAGCGTGAGCAGCAGTGCCGGAACGGCTAATACTCGGGCGATAAACGAGGGTGAAATACCCAGCGAAAAGACGACGACCATTTCGTTGTCATTCGAGAGGCGATAGAGGGTCAATGCGGCTCCGACGACAAATGCGATCGGCAGGGTATAAAACAACAGCTCCGGCAATACAAAGAGATAGAGCTTAGCCATTTCCAAGATACTGAGCTGAATGACCGCCGTGTAGGTAGCGAGTTTGATCATAAAAATGACCGAGGCTATCGCAAAAAGGGGCAAAAAAATCGAGAAAAAGAGAATCGATAAGTTTGATAAAATATAGTGGCGTAATTTATCCATACAACCCCGCCAAATATGCGCTTACATAGGTATCAAACATCAGTACGATCCAGCATCCCATTGCCAAAAAGGGGATGAACGGAAGCTGTTTGGAATCTTCGCTCTCTCCTTGGGTCAGTAATAAGGCCGGAAGGGCGATCACTGCACCTACGAAAATCGCAACGAGTCCCAATTTTACCCCGAGTAATGCTCCCATCGTCGCGGCAATCATAATATCGGCTTCGCCCATCGCCTCTTTTTTAATGGCGTAGGAGAGGTAAAAACGAAGGAGGGTAAATCCTCCGGCAAACAAAAGGGCATTGGTGAAATTATAACCGAGCTGTCCGAGGGAGGTTGCACTGATCATGGCAACCGTCAATGCGGCGAGATTGATACTGTCAGGAACCATTTTGTAGCGGTAATCGATCACTGATAGGGCGAGCAAGAGATCAAACGTCAATGCAACGCCGAATCCTTGAACCGAAACCCCCAGTTTTATAGCACTAAAGACAAAGATAAGACCGCTGAGTGCTTCAATAAATGGGTACTGAACGGAGATTTTTTCACCGCAAAACGCACATTTTCCGCGTAAAAAGAGCCATGAGAGGATAGGGATGTTGTGCCATGCACGCAGCGGGGTATTACAGCTCATACAGTGTGAAGCAGGGAACGAGACACTCTCATCACGCGGGGTACGGAGGATGAGGACATTGAGAAACGAGCCGATGGCCGCCCCAATGATAAAGACAAAAAACAGTTCGCTCAATTTAATCCTCCGAATCGTCTCTCGACGGTTTTGAATTTTTTGATAATCGTTTCGAGTTCATCGGCGGTAAATTCGGGCCACAGCGTGTCGGTAAAGAAAAGTTCCGCATACGCAGCCTGCCAGAGGAGAAAATTCGACAGCCGATGATCGCCGCCGGTACGGATGAGCAAATCGATATCATGGGTACAATCGAGTGCATTGCTGAGAGATTCTTCCGTAATGGATTCTTCATTGCGCAGGGCATTTATGGCTCGGACAATTTCATCACGGCTTCCATAGTTTAATGCCAGACTTTGTACCAATCCGTTGCAGTTTGCCGTCGCATTTTGAACATCATTGATTATCTTGCGAAGCGATTTGGAAAAGAGGCTAAGATCACCGATCGGTTCGAATCGGATGTTTCCCTCCAGATAGGTTGAACATTCGCTTTTGAGGTAGCGTTCTAGGAGTTTCATCAGAAATTCCACTTCGATTTTCGGACGCTTCCAATTCTCGGTACTGAAAGCGTAGAGGCTTAGACGATCGATGTCGCTGTGGCGTGCACAGTAGGTGGTGATGGCGCGTACTGTTTCGGCTCCGCGCTCATGACCGTAGGTGCGACTTTTCCCCTGTGCGGTAGCCCATCGGCCGTTTCCGTCCATAATAATCGCGATGTGACGCGGTTGATTGCTCATAAAGATTCGGCCTGCTCTAAGATACGCAAAGAAACGGTGAGTTTATCGTTTTTCGGGAGATTCACTGTTTCATTTCGCGTAATAAAATCGATAGCGTTGGAATCTCCGCCGAACGGGTTGCTCTCGTCAATAACGTTCAGACATACCGCATCGACCCCTTTGCGTTCCAAAAGAGTGCGGGCATTTGCCGATGCAACGGAAGGATCGGTTTCGGCTTTGAAAGCGACGGTTTTGATCCCCTCTTTATTGCATGCACTCAATAAATCGATATTTTGTTTCATCGGAATGTTCCAGTCTTCCCCAAGCATCTCTTTTTTCAGCTTACCGTTTTGAGGATGGAGCGGGAGATAGTCGCTGACCGCCGCCGCCATAAATAAAAACGGCTCTTTTCGGATCAAAGCAATCGGCTCATCGTGGATGAGGGAAGGTTTGGAAAGTTTCCCTTTTTTAGCGATACGGATCGAGTCGGTGAGGTATTCATTCATCTCTTGGGAACTTTCCACATCGATAGTATGAATCCCCTGTGGCAAATCGTTTTCAAAACGGGTTGCGATCAGGTTGACATCCGCGCCGCGTAAAAAGAGTGCGGTAGCAAGCGCGGAGGCCATTTTGCCGCTGGAACGATTACTGATCGTTCGGACGTCATCGAGTTTCTCGATGGTGCCTCCACCTGTGACGATAACACGGCGGTCAGACCAAAAATCGTTTTTGAGCAAAATTTTAGCGCTCTGCCAAAAAATTTCTTGCGGTTCTGCCATTGCACCTTCCCCGACCACTTGACAGGCCAGTTCTTTGGTTTGGGGAGCGATGATTTCGTAATTCGCGATGGCAAGCATTTTTTGGGAGGCTTGGATCATCGGGTTTTGGATCATATTGGTGTTCGCTGATGGGGCGATGAGTTTGATCCCTGAAAACGCCAAGGCACATTGGGTGAGGATCGTATCAGCGATCCCGTTGGCAAGTTTGGCAATCGTGTTTGCGGTAGCGGGGGCGATAACCATCACATCCGCCCACTGCGAAATCTTGATATGGTTAAAATCGTCCGCCCAGGATTCGTTGGTGTCATCGAGGACACGGTTGCGGCTGAGGGCTTCGAATGAGAGAGGTGCGATGAACTTTTTGGCGGCAGGGGACATAACAACCCGTACCTCAGCTCCGGCTTTGATATAGAAACGGAGTAATTCGAGCGATTTATACGCCGCAATCGACCCGGTAACACCGAGGAGGATTTTTTTTCCTGCGAGCAGATTAGAGGGGATAATCATTAGTTCCCTTTGCCGAAGAATCGGGAGAAAAAGCCGGGAATCTTTTTGATCGTGGTTCGGCTTAGGATGAGGATATCGCTTTCGTATTTTCCTGCGGTTACTGTGGTCCCTGCAGCAATCATAACGTTATCGGCGATCTCTACGGGTGCAACGAGTTGAGTATCGCTTCCGACGAAGACGTTTTTGCCGATAATGGTTTGGTATTTTTTGATCCCGTCGTAGTTGCAGGTGATGGTTCCCGCACCGATATTGCTCCCCTCATCGATAGTGGCGTCGCCGAGATAGCTCAAGTGTCCCGCTTTAACGCCGGTAAGGGTTGATTTTTTCACTTCGACGAAGTTGCCGATATGAGTCCCTTCTAAGACACTCAGTGGGCGCAAGTGGGCGATAGGACCTACGTCAGAGTTGCGGACGACACTCTCTTCGATGACACTGTGGGCTTTGATATGAGAATGAGAGATAAGGGTGTTTCCGCAGAGGCGTACACCGTTTTCAACAATACATTCTCCTTCAAACTGAACCCCTTCTTCGATATAGATCGTGTGGGGAAGCTGCATGATGACTCCGGCATCCATCCATGTACGGCGGATGCGATCCATCATAATTATCTCGGATTGAGCGAGATCGTTTTTGGAGTTGACCCCTTTGAATTCTATCTCTTCGACATACAACGGTGCGATACTTAGCGCGTCGGCACGTGCCATCTCGATTACATCGGTAAGATAGTACTCCCCTTGGGCATTAGCATTGGAAAGGCGCGGGATGTAGGTTTGCAAAACATGGTGTTTGAACGCATAAACTCCGGCATTGACGGTATTGATCGCTTTTTCTTCCTCAGAAGCGTCTTTTTCTTCGACGATACGCAGAACTTGGCCGTTTTCGATTACGACACGACCGTAGCCGCTTGGGTTGTCGAGGGGGATGACCGACATGACGATGTCAGCAGGATTGGCGAGGAATTTTTCAATCGAGGAGCGTTCTATCAGAGGCATATCCCCGTTGAGTACGAGCACGTCATCGTATTTAGGCTGTACGCCCATCATCGCACCGCCGGTACCGGGGAAGTTTTCGGCATCTTGAGTGACAAATGTCAGTCCTGTATAATATTTTTCCATTGCAGCAATCACAGCATCTTTTTGGTGAGCGACGACGACGATGACATCATCAGTGATCTCTCGTGCCGCTTTAATACTGTAGTAAAGCATCTCGCGACCGCATATTTCATGAAGTACTTTCGCTTTGGGCGATTTCATCCGGCTCCCTTTCCCGGCAGCTAAAATAACGATAGAAAGAGAGTTTGACATGGAGGCTCCTGAGATTTATTGGTGCAATTTTATCAGAATTTAATCAAGATACACACTTAGATTGTGGTATTATCGCCTCTTTAAAACTATCTATTTTATGTATGGAGCCTGATTTGGGTCGTTTAGTCTTTTTACTCTTCATGGTCCCCTTTGCCCTTTGGGCTGCCGATCCGCAGGTTCCGGCGATGAATTTCAATCTTACCGCACCCGAATCTCCTCAAGAAGTTGTGAGTTCTCTAAACGTTTTATTGGTACTAACCGTACTTTTTTTAGCTCCGAGTTTGGTATTGGTCATGACAACTTTTACCCGTTTTGTCATCGTATTTGGTTTTTTACGTCAGGCTTTAGGGACACAGCAGGTTCCGCCGACGCAGTTACTTGTTATGCTGGCACTGATTTTGACGGTTTTTGTCATGGAACCGGTTGCGACGAAAGCGTATGATGAGGGGATAAAACCTTACAGTGAAAATAAGATCAGCTACGATGAAGCATTTGATAAAACAACCGATCCGTTCAAAAATTTTATGGTGCGCAATACCCGTGAGAAAGATTTGGCGCTCTTTTTACGGATTCGCCATATGCAAAACCCTCAATCGATCAAAGAAGTTCCGCTTACTATCGTGATCCCTGCATTCGTTATCAGTGAACTCAAAACGGCTTTTGAAATCGGATTTTTGCTCTTCTTACCGTTTCTCGTCATCGATATGGTTGTCGCTTCGATCCTGATGTCAATGGGGATGATGATGCTTCCGCCTGTAATGATTTCGATGCCGTTTAAAATACTCGTTTTTGTCATGGTAGACGGGTGGAATCTGCTGATCGGAAATCTGATTGCCAGTGTTAAATAGAGAAAAAGGCTCATTACGTGCAATGTGAATATTTCGGTGTATGCGGGAGCTGCCGCGATTATGAGGCAGGGTATGAAGGACAGTTGAATCACAAAGTTTCAGCAGTACGGGAATCCTTTCTCTCCCTCTATCAGGGTGATATCACTATTTGCCGATCACCCTCGGCACAGTATCGTTCCCGCGCGGAATTTAAAATCTATCATGATGAGAATGGAATGTCTTACGCCATGAGCCGACTTGATCGGCAAGGGGCTTTGAAAATTAATCATTGTTCTATCGTTTCTGTATTTATTGCCGCTGTTATGGAAAAGCTTCTTATCGAAATCGCTGATTTAGGGATTGCACATAAGCTGTTCGGTGTCGATTTCTTGACCTCCGGTGAGGGTGAAGTTGCGGTTAGTATGCTGTATCATCGTCCATTGGATGAAGAGTGGAAACATAAAGCTCATGAGATCGAAAAGCGATTAGGAGTCTACATCATCGGGCGCAGTCGTAAACAAAAACTGATCCTTTCCCAAGATTATGTCACCGAAAAACTTCAGATCAATACTCGTGAATATCGCTACATCCATATCGAAAACAGTTTTACGCAACCAAATCCAAGAGTGAACGAGCAGATGATTGAATGGTCACTTTCTCAGTTGGACGGTATCGGCGGCGATCTGCTTGAGCTTTATTGCGGTGCAGGAAATTTTACGATTCCTTTTGCAACCAAATTTGATCGTGTATTAGCCACAGAGATTTCCAAAGCTTCCATTCATGCCGCTAAACAAAATATGGAACTTAACGGTGTAGAGAATATTCAATTCGTCCGCCTCAGTGCCGAAGAGTTTACGCAAGCGCTCGATGGCGCACGTGAATTTCGTCGTTTAGAAGGGCTCAAAGTAAGCGATTACCATCTTAAAACTCTTTTCGTTGATCCTCCGCGTGCAGGTTTGGGAGAAGAACCGTGTACGTTTGCGGCACGGTTTGATCATTTGCTTTATATCTCATGCAACCCCGAAACACTGCTGCGCGATTTGGAGATTTTGACACAAACTCATACGATTGTCGCAATGGCGGCATTTGATCAATTCCCTTACACTCATCATTTGGAGATGGGGGTAAAACTGACTCGGAAGGGTTTGAGTTGAAAATAATCCTCCTTTCATTGTGTACTGCTGTATGTTTGAACGCAGTGACGAACGAGTCGCAAGCGATACTCGGAGATGTGGCTAAACTTCGTCAGAAATACGAAGAATGTCGAGCAGGGCAGTGTGTGGTGCAGGGGATTGAACCCAAAGTTCTGGCTGAATGCATCGCAAAAAACAAAGCACTGAGTCAGGAAATAGCGCAAAAAAGCGGTGTTATCAAGAGTCTGGAACAAACGCTCATAGCACGCGACCAAAAGCTGCGTGAAACGCTCACTCGGTATAATGCCCTTAACGAACAGGCAAATACGGCAAAGGTGAGCCGAATCGAGCGACAAAATCTGACGGCTTCTCTTGTGAAAGCAAAAGAGGAAAACGAGCGTTTGCTCAAAGAACTCAAAAAAAGCGCTCCTGCACAATCGGCGGTGCAAGAGAAGATAGTTTATAAAGACCGCCCTGTTGTTCAAGAGAAAGTGATTGAAAAAGTAGTTTATAAAGATCGACCGGTTATTCAGGAAAAAGTGGTTGAAAAAGTAGTTTACCAAGACCGGGCGGTTGTCAAAGAGAAAGTAGTCTATAAGGATCGTCCGGTTGAAAAAGTAGTCTATAAAGATCGACCGGTTATTCAAGAAAAGATCGTGACGAAAATCATAAAGACCCCTGCACTTCCTGAGAAAGTATCAAAAGTAGTTCATACTCCTGAAGCAAAAGCTCCGATTACAGCTTCTATCACCCCAGTAGCAAAAAAAATCGGATTTTCCTCTGCCTATCGTATGGCTTCCAATGCTCCGATCTACAATGCTCCAAACGGTTCTCAAGTCGATACATGGGAAGAACGTCGGTCATTTACGGCAGGAAATCCGTCAAGCGGATGGGTTCATATTACGGGGTATTTTGTCAATCGTGTGTGGACGGCTGCGAGAGAAGATGAAAATCTATGGGTAAAAGAGAGTGATGTTATCCGCAGATAGGTATTAATACCCATCAAACGGCAATTTTGCTTCTTTCCATCCGAACATAAACCCGTTTTCAAGATTGTAGGATTTGATCCCTTCTTTGGCCAGGAGATTAGCGGCTGCTTTGGAACGCGGACCGCTGCGGCATACGAGAATGACTGCATCAACATGACGCATTTTCATCGCACTCATGACATCGGTGACGAAGTTTTTGTTAAATACCTCTTTGGCATCGTAGAGCTTTTGAATATCGATATGGCCTTTTGGTTTATCGGTTTTAAGTTCAAACTCGGAACTTTTTACCCGCTCTTCGATGGATTTTGGAATATAGGTCCACTCATAGGCGGGAATATTGATAAATCCTTCACCGTGGCCCGTATAGATATATTCGAGCGTCGTACGGACATCCACGATGATCGCTTCCCCTTTTTTTTGCATTTCATGTGCTTCGGTAGCGGTGAGATCACCTTCATATACATCATCAGCCCAAAGTGCAGCGCACGCAAGCAAAATGAGCAGTAATTTTTTCATACATAAACTCCTGATCGCTAATTAATATCACAATTATATCTAAAAGTGAATTAACACTTAGATGAATAAAAACAAGGTATTATTTGAAAAAAGCAATGTGAGACTATGGTTGAAGTTATAAAAATCGTTTATGTAACCGATTGGACGATCGGAGATTATAATCTAGCGGATCAAGATCCATTTTTTAATGTCTTAAAAGGATTCAATGCAGATCTGAGTATTCGTAACGACTTACCGGAACTATTTGATGAAATTGATCTTTTGATTCTTCATCCGATGCAGATGGATAGTACTATTTTTGAGACCATTAGCCGCAGCAAGAATCAAAACCCTGCCATTAAAACCGTCGTCATTTCGAGTGCACACGGCAGTGATCTTTTTTTACAAGCAATTGATGTCGGTGTTGATAAATATCTCCTCAAACCTTTGTTGCCCAGTGCGGTTCAAAAAGTAGTTGAACGCCTTATGTCTCAATCGATTGAAGCCAAACAGGCGCAAAAAGCATACCGACAAATCAATATGATGTTCGGATCGATTTCTAAAACGGCTTTGGTGATTCGAATTGCCCATAATGGGATGATTACAGAAGTGAACTCGTTACTAAGCTCCCTGATCGGTTTGGCTCCCGAAGAGATGATAGGACATTATTGGCTGCGATTTGTCGAGCAGCGATTTTGGATTTATCTTAGAACATTGGTTCGGGCTCGTTTGCAATCCGGAGAAATTTATCGTGGAATCATTGAAATTATCGGCCCTAAAAAGCAAATGATCACTGTCGACTCCACAATTTATGCGGTACTTGATAGTCGAGGCAATATCGAAGAAATTGTTTTTATCGGACATGATGTCAGTGAGATGAAGCGAGCTATTTTAGAGAGTATGAAACAACTGATCGATTATGATACCTCTTTGGCGGTTTTATTTGATCATCGATACGAAGCGATCATGGTAAATCGCAAATTTTTGGATGCTAATGGATATGATAATTTTGAGGCGCTGAAGGAGAGCTGTGATTTATGGTCATGGATGGTAGAAACGCAGCAGGGATTACAACCCCTTTTATCCGATAAGTATTCCCAAAAAGACGGGCTTGAATTTATCGTCAAAGAGATGAAAAAAGGGCATATTAACGGACGTATTATTTCTATCGATTTGAACAATACTAAAGCATATTATACGGTTCATATGAGTTCAATGATAAACCCTTTGATCCAAAATGAACAATATCATATTCTTTATTTCGTTGACGTGAGTGATTTTGAGCGCCTTAAAGAAGAAAAAATAAACGATGCGAAGCTGATAAGTGTAGGGCGTTTGGCTGCTGCAATCACGCATGAAATCAATACTCCTATAACCTATATCAAAGGGAACCTTGAACTGCTCAAATGGGAGTGCGATGGAAAAATTGAACAATTAGAGCATTATTTCAAACCGATCGACGAGGGGATTGAACGGATTGAATTTATTGTAGGTTCGATGTACGAATTTGCCGGTACAGGGAAAGAAGTGATGGATGTATGCAGTGTAGATATGACACTGATTTACGGACTGCGAATTGTTATGAACCGTGCAAAACAGATTGTCCCTATCCGATTAAACGGCCAAGTGTTTACACATAGGACTAAATATAATCCAAAAAGCTGTATGACTATGGGGATATCGACACGGTTGGAACAAGTGTGGATTATCATTCTTAATAACGCATTGGATGAATTTGAAAAAGGTATAATGCCTTATGAGCAGCGTCGGCTTGATGTTTGGCTGAAATGTGATAATGATGATGTTACAATAACCATCAGTGATAATGCCGGAGGGATACCAAAAGGGATGTTGGATACTTTGTTTGATTTTGCGGTCGGCGGCGAGAAAAAGAAAAGTATGGGAATCGGACTTAATGTGGCAAAAGCGATCATAGACAAGCATGGCGGCAGTATCCATGTCAATAATGATGAGCAGGGTGCTGTATTTGAAATCAGATTAAAAGTATATAAGGAGAATAAATAGATGTTTTTTGGGGCAGAAGCAAGAAAGCATAAAGAGACGGCTGATTTACTCAGAGTGGAACGTGATATATTAGCCGCTGAACTGGCCCTTTATAAAGAGATTGCCGCTATCAGTGATAAAGAGGCCGTAATTGTATTGAATGAGAATAATGAGGCCGTTTTTTTTAATACCCGTGCTGAGGCAATCAGAGATAAAGATATAGTAGTACGGGAGTTAATCAAAGGATTGGATGAGATAAACGTCGGGGAATGTGAAGCTTCGGTTGTCCAAAAAAATTTGAGTAACGGTGCAAAAGGGTTTGTCTTGGTAAAATCAACCGTTGTCGGCGGTGGAGAAGGCGGATTGCTTGAAATGCACCAAAAAAGTATTCGCGGCTCTTTATACGCTACCCAGAAAGTATTCACCGAAATTCTTGAAAAACTCAAAGAATTGGTAGTGCAATCTCGAGAAACTGCACAAGGATCTGATGAAGGGCTAAAAATTGCCAATCATGTGGATGATCATATGAATCGTCTAGCTGAGTTGATGGAGGGGACCGTGTCAACGACATCCAATCTTGTATCGCGTTCCAATGAAGTTTCGAATGTGGTAGCATTGATCAAAGATATTGCAGATCAGACCAACTTGCTCGCATTGAATGCTGCCATCGAAGCGGCTCGCGCCGGAGAACACGGACGCGGATTCGCAGTAGTAGCGGATGAGGTGCGTAAACTTGCGGAACGGACTCAGAAGGCGACCAAAGAGATTGAGATCGTGATCCAATCAATGCAGCAAGATACCAATGAGATCGAAAACGATACGGAACAATTGTCAGAAATTGTATCTTTCACTAAAAACGAAGTCTCTCAGATGAGCGGTAAAATGTCTGTCTTTCAACGAAATGCTTCACGCAGCGTGTATGAAATTATGGATATCAGTAACTATATTTTCAGTAATTTAGCAAAAATCGATCACGTTATCTATAAAAATAATGTTTATGCCTTTTTATTCGGACAAGAGAGTGATTTTAAAGCAGTTGATCATCATAATTGCCGTTTGGGCAAATGGTATGACACGGGTGTCGGAAAAGAGGAATTTGGAAAGCTCAAATCATACAGCCGTCTTGAAACCCCGCATGCTATCGTTCATACACAAGCGAATGCCCTGATAGCTGATTGCGGTGATGGTAAAATGCTCTGTTCCCGTCATCAAATTGAACAGCGAATCAAGGCGATTGAAGAGGCGAGTCAGGAGGTATTTGGAGCGCTCGATCAATTGGTAGCCGAAAAAACGGATAACCTCATGGGGACTGCTATTGAAGATCTATTTAAGGGAGAAAAATAATGCATATCATGATTATTGACGATGAAGCACCGATAGGGACGATGTTGGAAAAAGCATTGACGCGCTCAGGGGATATCAAAGTGACTTTCTTTGACAACCCCCTAAAGGCGCTTGAGCGATTTCGTAAAGGCGAATACGATGGTGTCTTACTGGATATTATGATGCCGCAAAAAGATGGTCTACGTGTTTTAGAAGCGATAAAAGCCAAAGATCCGGAGTGTGTCGTTATTATGATGACGGCTTATTCAACGCTTGATAAGGTACTAAGCAGCCATAAAATAGGGGCAGATCATTATCTTCTAAAACCTTTTGATTCTCTTGCAAATGTTGAAAAAAAAGTGCGTGAATTGGTAAAAAAACGTTCATAAAACGAAAGGGGAACTATCCCCTTTTTTTTTGTCTTAAAATTTTATACCCTAGTAAACTAATATGGATACTTGACAATAAAAAAAAGCTATATTAATATTGTGAAAAATTTAGGAGAAAACAATGGCTCAACAATGCCCTTTAATCTTTCGACAAGTTGATGCTACGGTTACAAGAATTAATACTTTATTTGTAATTCTAGGCATTATTGTATTTTTAGTGACGCAGAGTTCGATTGTATTGATCGTACTGATTGTAGATTTTGTTCTTCGATTGTATGGCTATAAACATTTAAGTCCAGTCAATATCAGTTCACTGTTTATTCAGAAAAAACTTTCCCTTCCGGTTAAAATGGAAGATGCCGGGGCTAAACGACTTGCAGCATTTTTCGGGACGGGATTTAGTATTGCTTTATTGATTTGTTCATGGATCGGTGCTGATTTAGCTATAGCGTTTATCTCCGGAATATTTCTATTTTGTGCGGCACTAGAACTGTTTTTCGGATATTGTATTGCGTGTAAAATATATTACATTGCTAAAAAACTCTATCCGAATGAGCTTGAGTAATGGCGGCACTTTCGTCCAAAGCAATTTACGGTCTTGCTGCAATGCACGTACTCTCTCATGCTCCGCACGGTAGAGCGATGCAGGTACGCGAGATTGCAGCAATGACACAGATATCACACGGCTATCTCGAACAACTCCTCTCAATTTTACGTCGTAACAACCTGGTAAGCAGCATCCGAGGAGCATCAGGGGGATATAAACTCTCCCGAGCGAGTCATGAAATCGAAGTGATTGAGATTGTCGAAGCGCTGGAAGGGCCATTTTATAAGGTAGAGGGGAATGTCGGTTCAAGTTTGATTCTGGAGTATTTTTGGAGAGATATAGAAGATAAGATGAGAGCACTTTTCGGGATGAAACTTTCCGAACTCGATCAATCGTATCAGCCCCATTATTATGAGATATAGAGGTAAAAGCCTCTATTTTTTAAAGATACTCCCTAATATTCCGCGAATAATTGCACGTCCAAGTTGAGAACCGATGGCTCGGGCAGCTGATTTCGCCAATGCTTCGGCAGCACTTTCACGGCCACGTCCCGAATTTTGCTCTTCTTTAACTTCTTCTTTGATTTGCTCCTCTTGTGTTGCTTGTTCTTTTAGACGCTTTGTTAGATCTTCATACGCTGATTCAGAATCAATCGTCTGAGTGTACGTATCTCCCACAATCGAGGTACTCATAAGCAATGTACGCTCTTCCGCACTGATCGGCCCGATATGCGATAACGGAGGGATAATGAGGGCACGTTGTGTAATACCTGGGGTCCCTTTTTCATCAAGAAAGGATACTAACGCTTCTCCAACACCGAGTTCCATCAATGCCGTATTCTCATCCAATGTTTCATTATCCCGCATCGTCTCAGCCGCTGCACGGACAGCCTGTTGGTCTTTTGGAGTAAAGGCACGCAGTGCATGGGAAATCCGATTACCCAATTGCGCTGCAATTTTTTCGGGAATATCGTTGGGGTGCTGGGTGATGAAATAAATTCCTACCCCTTTTGAGCGGATGAGACGAACGACTTGTTCAATTTTTTCGATTAGAACGTCAGGGGCATCATTAAACAGCAAATGGGCTTCATCGAAAAAGAAGAGGAGTTTTGGTGCTTTACTGTCACCTGCTTCAGGAAGCGTTTCAAAAAGTTCTGAGAGTATCCAGAGTAACAATGAGGCATAGAGCTTAGGGGTATTCATCAGCTTGGTGGCATCGAGGAGATTAACAACTCCTTTGCCGTCGACACTTTGGATAAGATCGTGGATATTGAGCATCGGTTCACCGAAAAGCTTTTCCGCACCTTGAGATTCGAGGGAAAGGAGAGCACGTTGAATTGCACCGATGGATGCCGTAGAGACATTTCCGTAACTTAAGCTCAGTTCTTTGGCACGTTCACCGACATTTTGAACCATTGCACGGAGATCTTTCAAATCCAGCAGTGCTAATCCCTCATCATCAGCTACTTTGAATACAAGATTTAGAACACCCCCTTGAGTCTCATTCAACCCCATAAGACGAGAGAGGAGCAACGGTCCCATATCGCTGACGGTAGCACGTACAGGATGCCCGTTCTCACCCCAAACATCCCAAAACGTAACGGGGCAATTTGTATAAGCTGCTTCAAGCCCCATCAACTCAAGGCGTTGAGCTACTTTTTCATTATTTCCGCCGACTGAACCGATACCGCTCAGATCTCCTTTAATATCACTGACGACACAAGGAACGCCGATCGATGAAAAAGATTCGATCAGTTTTTGAAGGGTAATGGTTTTTCCGGTTCCGGTGGCTCCGGTTATAAGACCGTGGCGATTTGCCATAGAGGGGAGGAGGGTTAAAAAATGATCAGCGGATTTGGCAATGGCTTGCGGAGTGGACATAGGGTTCCTTTACTTTCTATGATTACGTTGTGCTTCAATCAGACGGCGGTTTTGCATCATAATCAATTCGATTTCCTGAGCATTTTTATTGGGGTACAACTGCTCTTGATGCAGCGTATGTTTGGCATGAACCTCATTGTAAAATTCTTCGAGGGTAGACCCTTTTGTTTTTGTACGGATATATGTGTAGGGAGATAATTTAGGTTTTGGAGTGTATTTTGCCAATATGGCTTCGCGGATTTTATGGTTGCGCATAATTGTCTCATTCGGTAGTAATTTTCAACTGCATAATTATAAGCAAAATGTGTGCCTAGAATCCTTCGTTGACGACGTACCACAAGCGATCAATTTCCTGATCGTTCAAGAAAAGGGTTGAAGCGTGTGTATAAAGCCATTCAAGTCCTTTCGAATTAATGGAGAGCGTATGGGAACAATTTTTATGTGCCGGTAAAAAAGCCCGTATCAACGAAATATCATCTTCGATTGGAAGATCGCAAAAAAAGCAATTGAGCTCTTTATGTAAACGTCCTTCATAGTCCAATAAACGAACATACGATTCAATGGCGACGCGTTTTGGATTTTGATCTCTCCATCGTAACGAGGCATCATTCAAAAGTGAGAAATAAAAATCTCCGATCCCCTCAGAGTCTTTCAGATGCGGGTGAAAAAGTGTAATAAACTGCTGCCACAAACGAATCCGTTCATATTGCCCCATCCATGGAAATCCCAGATGAATCACGTCTCGTAATCGTCCGATGGAAGATTTCATGGAATGTTCCGCTTCAAAGTCGATTTTGAATCCCATATTGATAGGGCTGTGGCGTGCTCCGTAGAAGCGATAAAGAGTCTGTAAGTTTTCCTCGGCTATGATAGTAACAATCATATCTTCTTCGCGCACTCGAGTGAGTTTGATAATGAATCCCTGCATGCTTTTGGCTCTACTCTACACATTTTTTTCTTAATGATCAAAAATTATCCATTATTTTAACCTTTTTTAACCTTGTTATCGTTAAAATAAGAAAATTTCATCTCCCCTTTAAACTACTTATGTTTAAAAAGAGATTAAAAAATAACAATTTGCCGAAATTTTCTGGTGAAAGGTGACGATTAGAGTGGAATACCAAGACCTATTACGATCATTTAAAGATAACTGCGGATTTGGATTGATTGCAAATATCAAAAACCGTCCTTCGCATGAAAATTTGGAAAACGCGATTACTGCGTTAGAGCGAATGATGCACCGCGGAGCGGTTGCGGCTGATGGTAAAACGGGCGATGGAAGCGGATTGCTTTTATCTCTTCCGCATGATTTTATGCGTTCAACGGCTTTGGAAGCAGGGGTTGAACTCCCTGAAATGTATGCGGTAGCCGTGGTTTTTACCCGTGATACTTCAAATTTGGCCCGTTTTGAAAAAATTTGTAATGACAATGATCTCAAAGTTGTTTTGGATCGTGTTGTTCCTGTAGATACCAATGCGCTTGGGGAACAAGCCCTTGCAACGTTGCCGGCAATTCATCATATTTTTGTTACACCAAACTCTTTGATGGCAAGCCAACGCTTTGATGCATTGCTGTATCTTAGCCGTAAAGAGATCGAACATGCTCTTGTAGACGATCAGGATTTTTACATCGCCTCTATGTCGGCCAGTGTTGTTTCGTATAAAGGTTTGATTATGCCGACGCATATCAAAGAGTTTTATACCGATTTGCAAAACGAAAACTTTAAAATCTCTTTTGCTCTCTTTCACCAACGTTTCTCAACCAATACTCTTCCAAAATGGCGTTTGGCTCAACCGTTCCGTGCGGTTGCCCATAACGGTGAGATTAACTCTGTCGAAGCGAACCGCTTTAACGTTGCGGTTAAATCCGAATCGATTAAAAGTGAAGTGTTTACCGACGAAGAGATTGCACGCTTGCTTCCGATCCTCCAACCGGGCGGATCAGACAGTGCGAGCGCCGATAACTTTTTCGAGTTTTTGATCATCAACGGAATGGATTTCTTTAAGGCGGCGCGCGCCGTTATCCCCGCTCCGTGGCAAAATGCTCCGCATATGGATCCTCAGCTACGTGCGTTTTATGAATACCACTCTACCGTTTTTGAAGCATGGGACGGTCCGGCGGCATTCTCTTTGACCGACGGACGCTATATCGGATGTGTACTCGACCGTAACGGTCTTCGCCCGTCCAAATACATCATCACTCACGATGACACGCTTTTGATTGCCAGTGAATATGGGGTTATCGATATCTCAGAAGATCAAATCAAAGAACGCGGTCGTTTACAGTCAGGTCAAATGATCGGTCTGGATTTGAAATTCGGAAAAGTGCTTAAAGATGAAGATATTAACCAATATCTAAAATCATCAAATCCGTACATGAAATGGCTGAATGATCATATGATCTATCTCCAAGAACATGTAGAGGAACAATATATTACCCGCTGTGAGTATGATGAAACCAATCTAGTGGAGCGTCAACGCTATTTCAACATCACCCAAGAGGTCGTTGAACAGGTGATTGAACCGATGATGCGTGATGGGAAAGAAGCCGTCGGATCGATGGGGGATGATACCCCGTTAGCGGCATTTAGTACGGTACAACGTAATTTTAGTGATTATTTCAAACAACGTTTTGCTCAAGTTACCAATCCTCCGATTGACCCGATCCGCGAAAAGGTCGTAATGAGTTTGAATACCGGATTCGGAGAAACTCATAATATCTTGGATGAAATTCCTTCGCATGCGAACCGTTTGAAAGCGATTTCACCGATCATTATCCGCGAAAAGCTCGAAGTGCTTAAATCATTCGGGGATAAAAAATCACCTCGACATCAATCATTCTATACCAACCAAGAGTTTTCAACAGCCTATAAAGGTGCGTTGAAACCGGCACTTGAAGCATTGGTTGATCAGGTTATCAAAGCAGTGCGCGAAGAGGGTGTCCGTATTGTTATCCTCGATGACAGCGGCTTTGACAAAGAGCACAAAGCAATCCCGATGGCTATGGCGGTTGGCCGTATCAGCCGTGCATTATTGGATGCACGTATTCGTCATCTTGCATCGATTGTTGCGTGTACATCAGAGGTAATCGACTCTCACGGCGCTGCAACATTGATCGCGTACGGGGCGAGTGCGGTCTATCCGACGCTTCTTTTTGCTACCGTAGCTGCCCGTGCTGAACGAAGCGTCACTGAAGTGAGCTGTTCTGAAGCTTTCAAAGCGGTTCATCATGCCCTTAATGCGGGCTTGCTCAAAATTATGTCCAAGATGGGGATTGCGACGATCGCGTCATACCGTAATTCAGGACTTTTCGATGTTATCGGTTTAAGTAAAGAGATCGTTCATGAATGTTTCGGTGAATCTCATGTAATGATCCCTGGACTTACGTATGACGATATTGATGCACGTTTGGAACGTAATCACAAAGATGCGTTTGAGGTCGGCGGATTCAACCGTATTTTCCCTCTAAAAATCGGCGGCTACTACAAATTTTACAACGGACAAGAGCACCACGATTTCAATCCGGATGTAATTCATGCGATTCACCGTGTTTCGAAAACCGGTAAACGGGAAGATTTTGATAAGTTGAGTGCATTGGTCAACGGCCGTGGACAAAAATTCATCCGCGATTTCTTTGAGTTTAACTCGGATCGTTCACCTATCGATATTTCAGAAGTAGAGCCTAAAGAAAAAATCTTTAAACGTTTTGCTTCGGCAGCAATGTCTCTGGGGTCTATCTCTCCTGAAGCACATGAGTGCATCGCGGTGGCGATGAACACCATTGGCGCACAAAGCAATTCGGGTGAGGGGGGTGAAGATGCCGCACGTTTCGGAACCCTCAAAAACTCTAAAATCAAACAGGTTGCATCGGGACGCTTCGGGGTCACTCCGGCGTATCTCCGTTCTGCCGAAGAGATTCAGATCAAAGTAGCCCAAGGGGCAAAACCGGGTGAGGGCGGACAGCTTCCGGGTCACAAAGTCAGCGGTCTCATCGCACGTCTTCGCTATACGATGCCGGGTGTGACATTGATTTCACCTCCGCCGCACCATGATATCTATTCGATCGAAGATTTGGCGCAGTTGATTTTCGATATGAAACAGGTTAATCCGAACGCTAAAGTAGCGGTCAAACTCGTCTCTTCTGCAGGTGTCGGTACGATTGCGGCCGGTGTTGCCAAAGCATATGCCGATAAAATCATCATCTCCGGCGGTGATGGCGGTACCGGTGCGGCTCCGCTTACATCGATAAAATTTGCGGGGAATCCATGGGAACTCGGTCTTTCGGAAGCTCATAATGCCCTGAAAGTGAATAATCTTCGCGGTCTTGTTCACGTACAAACCGACGGTGGGCTCAAAACGGGTCAAGATATCGTTAAAGCGGCATTGCTAGGTGCAGAGAGTTATGCCTTCGGAACGGGAGCACTCACAATCATCGGATGTAAAATGCTCCGTATCTGTCACGTTAACAAATGCTCCGTCGGTATTGCGACCCAAAACGAAAAATTACGCGGAGAATTTTTCAACGGAACGGTTGAAGAGTTAATCAACTACTTCACTTATTTGGCTGAAGATGTTCGTAAAATTATGGCGAAACTCGGGTATAAAACGATTGAAGAGCTGGTTGGACGCAGTGATATGCTTCGTGTCATCGATACTGAATTCGCAAAAAAATTCGATTTCAGCTCCGTATTGCATCGTGAAGAGGGTGTTAATACCTGTCAATCACCGAGCAACGAACCGTTCGATTTGAATGAATTTGAGCAAGAAGTTCTTGCTGAAGCGATGGATGCGATTAAAAATCCGGAACGTCCGATTAAAATCGTTCGTGATATCTGTAACTTGAACCGTAGTTTCGGTGCTCGAATCAGTGGTGAAATTGCTCAATATTACGGGGACACAGGTCTTAAAGATAATACGATTAAAATCAATCTCAAAGGGATTGCAGGACAGGCACTTGGTGCATTCTTGATTAACGGTGTGTCTATCCGTCTTGAGGGTGTTGCAAACGATTACATCGGTAAAGGGATGCATGGCGGTAAAATCGTTATACGTTCTCAAAATCAAGGTGAAACATTTGCTGCAGGTGGAAATACCTGTCTTTACGGGGCGACTGGGGGAAAACTCTTTATTTCCGGTTCGGTCGGCGAACGATTTGCTGTTCGTAACTCGGGTGCCCTTGCAATTGTAGAGGGGACAGGAGACAATGCGTGTGAATACATGACCGGCGGTGTTGCTGTCATCCTAGGTAAAACGGGAATCAACTTCGGTGCGGGTATGACGGGCGGTTTTGCATTTGTTTATGACCAAGATCACAGTTTTGTTGAAAATGTAAACCGTGAGTTGATCGATGCGTTGCGTATCGATACCGATGACGGTGATGAAGCACGACATTACCTTAAACGTCTTCTTAAAGAGTACGTTGCGGAAACTGAAAGTGAAATGGCGCAGAACCTGCTTAAAAATTTCCGTGTCGAAATCCGAAATTTCTGGCTTGTTCGCCCGAAAAACTTAACCAAATTGCCACTTAATCCGGATAAAGGGGACTAGTATTATGAGAGAATTTTTAACGATTGAGCGTATCGACCCCACGAAACGCCTTGTATTACAACGCTTAAAAGATTTTAGTGAAATTTACGAGCCGATGGGTGCCAGCGATGCCTCTTCTCAAAGTGATCGTTGTATCCAGTGCGGTGATCCATTTTGTTTGAACAAATGTCCGTTGCATAACTATATCCCCCAATGGCTCAAAGCGGTTGCGGAAAAAGATTTGAAATTTGCGTTTAATCTCTCCAATGAACCTTCACCGTTTCCTGAAGTCATGGGACGTGTGTGTCCGCATGATCGTCTTTGTGAAGGCGATTGCACATTAAATGACGGACATGGTGCTATCACCATTGGCGGGATTGAGACTTTTATTAACGAAGAAGGATTCCGTCAAGGGTTAAAACCATACTTTCCAGGGATCACAACGGATAAAAAGGTAGCGATTATCGGTTCAGGGCCTGCAGGTCTTTCGTGCGCTACCTATTTGCTTCGTTCCGGCATTGCGGTAACGATGTACGAGAGAAGTGACCGTGCGGGCGGATTACTCACGTATGGTATTCCAAATTTTAAACTCGACAAAAAAATTGTTGAGCGCCGTGTTAACTTGCTTCTGGAAGCGGGATTAGAACTTGTGGTGAACTGTGAAGTGGGTAAAGATATCGAATTTGATGCCATTGCCGACAACCATGATGCCGTATTTATCGGTATCGGTGCTACGAAAAGCAAAACAGCCAAAATAGCAGGAGAAAATGCTTCCAATGTTTATCCTGCAATGGACTATTTGAGTGCAATTCAGCGTAAGAATTTCGGTTCTACTTACGATAAAAAATTTGATTTCAAAGACCTTGATGTTGTTGTCATCGGGGGTGGTGATACTGCTATGGACTGTGTCCGTACCTCAAAACGCGAAGGTGCTAAAAACGTGACCTGCCTATATCGCCGTGATGCGCATAATATGCCCGGTTCAGTCAAAGAGTATAAAAATGCGATTGAAGAGGGGGTAGAATTTGTTTTCCACGCTTCTCCCAAAGAGGTCATTTTAGGTGAAAACGGCAAGGCAGTAGGTATCCATATGGCTAAAACCGTTCTTGGTTCCAAAGATGAGTCGGGTCGTCAAAAAATGGAAGAGGTCAAAGGGGGCGACTTTAATGTCAACGCCGATGTCATTATTATGGCGCTCGGATTTGATCCGGTAGTACCACCGTTCTTAGCTGAAAACGGAATCGAAGTGAACTCATGGGGCGGCATTATCGTCAATGAGAAGCATGAAACGACTACATCAGGCATTTATGCCGGTGGGGACTGTTATCGCGGTGCTGATTTGGTCGTTACCGCAGCCTATGACGGGCGTGAAGCTGCTCGTTCAATCGTTAAATCATTGTTGGTTTGATGGAGCGTTTTATCCACGCTTCTATTTTAGCGTGTCAAGAGATATCCGCTCTTGTAAAGGAAGGGCATCATACTTTGTTTGCTCTCCATGAACAAGGTTATGGCGGAGATATCAGCAACGGTATCGATATGGAGGCCGAAGCGATCTGCTACCGGCACCTTTCACCGTTTGGATCGGTATTTTCCGAAGAGAGCGGCTGGATGAGTCCTGAATCTTCGATTAACATTATCATTGACCCTATCGACGGGAGTGATAATTTCGTCTCCGGATTTCCCTATTACGGTGTTTCTATCGCCCGTGTTTGTGCAGGGAAAACGACGGAAGCCATCGTCTGCAATCTCGCGAACGGCGATTTGTTCGTTCGTACTTTAGATGAATATTTTCTAACCGCTCTTCAAAATCCCTTGCAAAAAAAAGAGATTGTTCTTAATAAATGGGCTAAAATCGGTCTATTTGAAAAAGCTCCCGAGCACCCTAAATTAATCCAAAAATTGATAGCTAAAAAGCTGAAATTTCGCTCTCCAGGGGGACTTGCTCTTTCTCTGGCGTATGCCCCTTATGTAAAATATGTGCTATTTTTGGGTACAATGCGGCCATACGATATCCAAGCCGGACTCTATCTAAGTCAACACTTGCACGTGTTTCAAGATGATAGATATATTCTCATTAGTGCGGATAAAGAGCTTTTTGAGCAGATACGTTTGATTGTAGAAAAGGAGTATTTTTGAGTCTATTTAACCTGTTCGGGGACTCCGAAAAGAAAAAACAACCCACCAAAAGTGAAGCCCCTTCTCACTGGGTAAAATGCCCCTCTTGTCAGTCGTTAATGTACTATAAAGAGATTGAAAAACAAAATCATGTATGTCCTAAATGCGGGTTTCATCTTCGTATCGGTGTTAAAGAGCGTTTAGCCCTCATTGCGGACGAGGGTAGTTTTGTCGAATTTGATGCCAATCTTCGTCCGGTTGACCCGATTAACTTCGTCGATAAAAAAAGCTATGCGGCACGTGTTGAAGAGGGGTATGCTAAAAATGGAACGTATTCTTCCGTAGTGAGCGGTGAGTGTACGATCCATTCGGTCCCGGCACAACTCGTTGTCTTTGATTTCAACTTTATGGGCGGATCACTCGGTTCGGTTGAAGGGGAGAAAATTGTTCGTGCGGTGAACCGTGCACTAGAGAAACGTATGGGCTTGATCATTGTCAGTGCCAGCGGCGGTGCGCGTATGCAGGAGAGTACCTTTTCTCTCATGCAAATGTCAAAAACTTCAGCGGCATTGGCAAAATTAGCCGATGCGAAACTACCGTATATTTCACTCCTTACCGACCCAACAATGGGAGGGGTAAGCGCCTCTTTCGCAACGTTGGGTGACATTATCATTGCCGAACCGGGTGCGTTGGTCGGATTTGCAGGTCAGCGGGTTATTAAACAAACCATCGGAAGCGATTTGCCGGAAGGATTCCAACGTGCTGAATTTCTCCTTGAGAAAGGGTCGATCGACATGATCGTTGCCCGCAGTGAACTCAAAGAAACCTTGAGTGATATGCTCAAACTGCTTCTCCCTTAATGCAGCTTTACGCTCTTTGTGATGCCGATACGCTCCATACGCGGGGGATTGATCCTCTCTCGTTTGCCCAGCGTGCTAAATCTTTAGGCGCCACAGTTCTCCAATACCGTAATAAACATACTGATATTGCTAGCGTAAAAGCCGATTTAATCACTTTACGACAGATTTGGGAAGGATTTTTGATTATTAACGATCATTATGAGCTCTCAGCGTTTTGCGACGGCGTTCATATCGGTCAGGAAGATTTGTATGCGATTGATCCTGATCCTATACGCGCTATTAAAATATTAAAAATGGCAATCGGGGAAGATAAAATCATCGGTCTTTCCACCCATAACGCCGAAGAGATTACGATTGCCAACACATTGGATGTTAATTACATCGGATTGGGAGCGTATAGAGCCACCTCTACAAAATCGGAAGCCAAAGTGTTAGGGGAGCGTCTCGATGAAATTGCATCTCTTTCTAATCACCCGGTAGGGGCTATCGGCGGAGTTAAGCTCGATGATACCTTTAGTCACGTTACATATCTCGTTATCGGATCAGGATTACTGTGAATATCTCGATTATATCCATCGCTAAAAAAGAGCGCTCTTTGTATGACCCTCTTTATCAAGAACAGATGAAAATGATTTCCCGTTTTGCTAAAGTGGATGACGTTGAATTGTTTCCAAAAGAGATAGTTAAAGCTCACACTATCAGTCCGGAAGCATCACAAACGGCGTATTCAAAACTATTATCACCGATGTTGGGTAAAAATTACTCGATTGTCCTCCATCCTGAGGGTAAAAAAATGGATAGCTTTGCATTTAGTAAGCTTATAAGTGATAAAATTTCGATGCAATTTTTTATAGGAGGAGCCTACGGCTTTGAAAAGAGCTTTGTAGACCAATGCGACGTGGCTATCAGTCTCTCTGAGATGACAATGAGCCACAAAATCGCTAAAGCGGTGCTCTTAGAGCAAATATACCGCGCCTATTCACTGTTAGCAAACCATCCGTACCACAAATGAGGAGCATTGATGAGAGACCATGAGTTGCAGTATTTTGAAGAAATATTGCTGACGCGAAAAGCTCAGATTATCAAAAATATTACCGGTGTCGAGAGCGAGATGAAACAGCTACGTGAGATGGAACTCAACGACGAGGGTGATTACGCATCTGCCAGTAATGACAACATGGTTGAGAATGCTATCGGTGCACAACAGATGCATGAACTCGAGGAGATCGAAGCCGCTCTCGCTAAAATCAAGTCCAAACAATACGGAATTTGTGAAATGTGTGAAGACGATATTGGTTTTCAGCGCTTAAAAGTGAAACCGCATGCAAAATATTGTATTGTATGCCGTCCAATCGTTGAAAAAAACAAACACTAAGGAGGAGAGAAAATGCAACTAAAACGTTACACCATCGCATCGTTCATTTTAATGATGTTAGTCGGTATTGCCGTCTACACGATAGATAATGGTTCGATCGCATTTGATTTATTAGGGATGCATTTTCCAAACCTTCCAGTCGCATTTTGGGTTGTAGTACCTCTTGCAATCATGTACATAGCGAGCATATTGCACATGGGTGTTTATGCTTTGGTCGGTAACTTTAAACTTCGCCGTTTAAATAAAGACCATGAGAAGATGATTGATGCACTGCGTGATTCACTCTTGGGGATTGGTGAGCGAAATTATGTGTACAAAAGTGAAGCGTATAAACTTATGGGCAAGTTGGTTGATAACTCTCTAATCCTCCCGTATGAAACCCTCCGTTCTATCGGAAATGAGAAAATTGATGAAGCGCTTGAGTTAATGCGCGATGTCAAAGAGAAGAAAAAAATCGATATCAAGAAATTTCATTTGCCATCGACGACATCAATTGCGATCCAAAACAACCTTAACCGTCTTGAACGTGGAGAGATGGATGCGGACAGCATCCTGTCACGTCCTGAAAGCTATGGCGAAATCGTATGCGCCAAAGCGTACGAATCGTATGTTAAAACAGCATCGGTCGGTTCGATCATGAAATTTAAACATCTCTTTACAAAAGCCTCTTTGGTTGATTTCGTTCAACGGATAAATGCAGCTGAAAACGGCATCCAAATCAGTAATGAAGAATTAGCAACACTTTTTGGAACGCTTAAACTAACCAGTACGGATTGGATTGACCTTTCTGAGGCAATGTCTAAAAACATGCTCCCTGAGCAACGAATCCGACTTTTCGAAATGCTCAGTGAACACAATGATGAAGCGATGGAAGGGTATCTTTATACCCTTTATGATCTACAGATGATCGACACCGCTAATGAAATTCTAAACAATACGGCAAACAGTGATTATCAGATTTTCAAAGCGTATCGTGACCTTAAACGTGCGAATAAGCACTATGATATCGCGATCTTTTTACGTCCAAACTGTTAACTGACTTTAAAAGGTAGCCCTTTTTGGCTACCTTCTCTTCCAAGGTAATTTTTTATGACTCCTAAACTCTCTTTTGATTTTCCCGTTTATGCGCTTGCTCCACTTGCCGGATATACCGATCTGCCGTTTCGTAATGTCGTCAAAAAATTCGGTGCCGATTTGACGGTCAGTGAGATGATCAGCTCTAATGCCCTTGCATACGGTTCGGCAAAAACGATTCGTATGTTGGAACGAAGTCCGAATGAAGACCCATATTCGGTTCAAATCGCGGGTGCAGAAGAGGATATTGTCCGACGTGCAGTCGAAGTTCTCAACAGTGTGGAGGATATCGATATTATCGATCTTAACTGCGGATGTCCGGTTCCTAAAATCGTGTGTCACGGTTCGGGAAGCTCTCTTCTAAATGATTTGCCTCGTATGGCACGTATCATCGAGATGATTAAAAAGACGTCCAATAAATCGACCCTCAGTGTCAAAATCAGGCTCGGATTTGAGTCGAAAAACCATATTGAGATTGCTAAACTGGTTCAGGATTGCGGAGCTGATTTCCTTGCCGTTCACGGGCGTACCCGTGCGGGTAAATTTAAAGCTCCCGTTGATTACGATGCTATTGCTGAGATCAAAGCGGCAGTCTCAATACCTGTGATTGCCAACGGTGATATAGACTCGTTTGAGAAAGCGCAGTGGGTGTTAGAACATACTAAAGCCGATGGCGTAATGATCGGGCGCGGAGCCGTCGGTGCGCCGTGGATATTTCATCAACTCAAAACCGGAAGCTCCACTGTCGATCCTCTCATCAAACACGCGATTATTATGGAGCATTTAGACGGTATGATAAGCTGTTACGGTGCACGTGGCGTTGTGACGTTCCGTAAACACGTACACACCTACTCAAAAGGGTACGAGGGGGCATCCGCACTGCGTGATCTCGTAAACCGCATCGATGATCCGGTTCATTTTCGCGCCATAGTCGATGAATTTTTTCTCACTCATCGTCAAATAGGCGAAGGATTTAAAGCTTCCGATATGAAATGTGAGTGCTAATACTGTTTATGCATCATAAAATCAAGGCCAAAGCAGAACAGATAGCCAAAAATCCTGCAACTAAAAAAGCATTCATGTCGATGAAACCGGAAAAAAGCATCTGGGGATTTGTCGGGGTAATTCTTTTTTTTATTGTACCTGAGATCATCGCTTTTATTTATGGTGTTGAGATTACCCATTATGCGAAGGAAGGGTTAATCATAGCTTCAAGCGCTGTGGAACGGCAGTACTACAATTTACTGGTGATGCTTTTTGAAGAGGGCGGAAGCTGGTTTAACCTCACCCTCGGATTTGCATTGCTGCTTTGGCTTTTTTTCTAATAAATTCTTATACCTCCCTTCATATGATTACTCTATTGTTAGCCTCTTTGGTTACAATCGCACCAAAAAGGGGATGATGTGGAAATCGATTTTTATAATGCCGGAATGAATGCTTATGCTTCGAAACGCTTTGAGGAAGCGTATGAGTGGTTTATGAAGGGTGAAACGGATCCGCGCTGTTTATTTGCACTGGCAACACTGTATTATAACGGTCAAGGCGTTATGCGTAATTTTACCAAGTCAACTGAATATTATACGATCGCGGCAGAAGCGGGTATTTTACCTGCACAAGTCTCTGCCGGATTTGCGTATGCCAATGCGATGGGAGTTCCTGAAGATTTTGACAAGGCGGCGCATTATCTCAAAATGGCAGTTGCCCAAGGTGAACCGGCGGCCAAGGTGACTTTGGCGGAGATCTATGCAAAAGGGTTTGCAGGAGGAAGTCGTAAAGAAGCTGCTGTATTGATTCGTGAAGTTCTTTCTTCAACCGGAGGAGAAGAAGCTTATGATGTGTATACTCGGTACGATCTTGGAAATGTCAACTAAAGTAGGGGTTTAATAAACCCCTGAAGCTTTTTCTTTATAGGAATCGAATGCTTCGTCTTGTGCGGGAGCGAGTTGGAAATAGCCATCGAGTTCACGGTGTTTGGATTGCAAGAGCGTCTCGAAATCGTTTTGGGTAATGGGAATGTTATCTTGGTATTTGTCCAGTAAAATAGTGTTATTGCCCAACAATACCAAATAACTCATAGTTCCGTAATCGAGCATCGCTACGGTATGGGACGGATCAAGCGTTTTCTGAAATCGGATATGAACGCCTCCAGCATCCCCGGCAGTTTTAATCGGTGCAACCGGTGCAGATTTAGGCTCAGGGACTGTTTTGTTGAAAAGCCATGGTGTTTTAGGCTCCGTTTGGATGGTTGCGGTACGCTTGGCGATACTTTGCTTGAGCCAAAACAAGATGGCGATACCGATTAACATAATAACGATAACGACGTAATAGCTTTGTTCAAATTCAGCGTTGTTTTTAGTTGGAAGTCCTGTAAGCGATGTTTCATCAACAGGCGGTGTTTGCTCAGTTGCATTGCTGGTGGCAGCGGCAGGCATAAAACGGAGTCTTAATCCATACGAATCAGACGTTTTAGACGCTTGCATGGTTACATCGGGAGTAACCTGAGCGACAATCTCAATGTGTTCACCTTGTGGGGCTATGGCTAATTTTTCCAAATACTTTGAATTGACATTTTTGACAGTCGGTGCATCGATAAATGCCTCTTCGAGTTTAATGACAACGGTATCTCCTTGACGATTTTGGCGAAGTACACCCTCATACGGAGTATCGAATGTCAGCATGACATCAACACGATCATTGCGATCATAGACGTTATAGCTTAGGATTTTAGCTCCCCAAAGAAACGCGGGGAGAAGAAGTAAAAGGATCAGATATCTCATAGTCTCTCTTTTGAAAGGTAATAAAGGACGGCGCTCGAATCGAGAACCTCATTGATACGGATAGCCAAGTTTTTTTCATAAACCATTACTTCTCCTTTGCCGATAATACGACGGTTCACGTAGGATTCAACACTTTCACCTGCCGGTTTTCCAAGATCAATGACTGACCCTTTCTCGAGTTTGAGGATATCTCCGAGCGAAAGAGTTGTTTGTCCCAAATCGGCGACGAACTCAACTTCCATATCGAGCAATCCTTCATAGTCCATCCATGAAAGCTCTTTAACAGCATCAAAAGGGTGATCTTTGAGAAGGGAAGGTTCTGCTTTTGTTAGTGTTTCATCCATACGTTAAAGCCTTTTAAGTGCAATCATCATTTCGCCGTTTTCGACACTAAGGTGCTGAATCTCTTCAGGATCGCCTTGGCTTGTTTTATCGCATACGAAAAATGGGGTCATGATAGTCATTGATGTCTTATATGATTCTTCTGCCAACACTTTTGCGCTTCCGACGATCATATTGGTTGTTTCCAAAAGCATATCAATCAGGGTCTGATCATCACTCTCGTCTTCGCCTAAAAATGTTTCGGCGATGGTTTGAATCAGTGTGTAATCACATCCGATATAGACCCTTTGGAAGGTTCCGTCATTAGCTTCAATATCGATATAAGCAAGAAACGTTCTCTTTTTAGAGGCATCACTGATACGATGGTATGGCAGTCGTAACTGATGAATACAAAAGTTTTCGGCCGCTTGCACAATGATCGGTAACATCGTTTCCTCGTTTATCGGGTGTAAGTATAGAAGATTGATTATACCGTAAAATCAGTTGATGGAGAAGGGGGTTTATTGAAGCACGAAACAAGTATAATCGCGCGACACAAAAATTAAAGCAGACAATATGGTGATTGAATTAGCACTTTTAGGTATGACGGTCGGAACGCTATCCGGATTTTTCGGAATAGGCGGAGGGACGGTGAGTGTACCTATCTTGCTGTATTTAGGTTTTGGTATCAAAGAGGCGATCGGTATATCCATGATGCAGATGGTCGCAGGCTCTTTGCTGGCAGCATGGATTCATCATAAAAATCAGACCTATGTGGTACATGAGATCAAATATTTCGGTTATGGCGGGATACTCGGTGCGATTATCGGAGGGTTTATGGTTAAATTACTCGATGCAACAATATTGGAATGGCTCTTTTTGAGTATTGTTGCTTTTACATTGGGACGATTAGCATTTTCCAATCCTGTTCCGAGCCGTTCTGAAGTGGTCAATCGTCCTTTATATACTCTTATAGGAAGCGGGATCGGGATATTTTCAGGGATGCTCGGTGTCGGAGGATCGATTTTAATGACCCCGATACTGGTTAGTTTTATGGGATTTCCTTTGAAAAAAGCTTCAGCAGTAGGACTCTTTTTTGTTATGTTCACCTCTATTTCGGCATTCGCTACCTTATTATTTTTAGGATTCATCAATCTTCAGGCTGGAATCATTATGGCACTTAGCTCGTTGGTTGGGATAATATTGGGAATAGGGTTGCTGCACAAAACACGCATCACCCATTACAAGCAGGTCTTGGTGCTTTTTTACATACTTATTTTTGCCATTACGGCATACAAATTGATCGCGGGGTAAACGACTATGGATATGATTAAAATTATCGGAGCACGAGAACACAATCTCAAAAATATCTCCTTGGAGATTCCGAAGAATAAGCTCGTTGTTTGTACCGGAATCAGCGGTAGCGGAAAATCGACATTGGCATTTGACACCCTTTATGCCGAAGGTCAGCGCCGTTATATCGAATCGTTATCAAGCTATGCACGTCAGTTTTTGGATCGGGTAGGAAAGCCTGATGTTGATAAAATCGAAGGGCTTACCCCGGCCATCGCGATTGATCAAAAAACCACGTCCAAAAATCCCCGTTCAACCGTAGGGACGATTACCGAAATTTATGACTATCTACGCCTTTTGTACGCCCGTATCGGTATTCAACATTGTCATCTGTGCGGTAAACAAATCTCGAAGATGTCGGCACAAGATATCATCACGCAGGTACTCAAACTCCCGGATGGGGCTAAAATTGTTATTTTGGCTCCCTTGATTCGGGAAAAGAAAGGTTCGTTTGCCGATATTCTTGAATCACTCCGTCACAAAGGATATGTGCGTGCGATGGTTGATGGGGTTATGGTACGGCTGGATGAAGAGATCGAGCTTTCCAAAACTAAAAAACATACCCTTAAAGTGGTCATTGACCGCCTTATTATCAAAGATGACAACCATGACCGTGTGGCTCAAGATGTCGAAAAAGCGCTCAAAGAGTCCTACGGTGAGGTAGAGATTGAGATTCAAAACCACGAAGAGATAGGGATGGCTGAAAAGCTGATCCATTACAGTGAGCACAGCGCCTGTTTTGACTGTAAAGTGAGTTTTGATCCGCTGGAACCTCTCTCGTTTTCGTTTAACTCTCCTAAAGGGGCGTGCAGTGAATGTGACGGGTTGGGAATACGATACGCACTTGATTATGAGAAAATCATCGATTCTGAACTCCCCATTGAAAAAGGGGCGATCAAGATTGTTTACGGCTTTAACAAAGGATATTACTTCACCTTTCTAAAAGCGTTTTGTGCCGCATCAGGGATCAGCATTACGGCCCCTTTCTACACCCTCGAAGAGTATCAGAAAAAAGCGATTCTCCACGGCAGTGTCGATGAAGTGGAATTCAAATGGCAAGATCACCCGATCAAACGCACATGGCCGGGGATTGTCCGCATTGCGTATGATATCTTCAAAGACGAAAAAGATCTCGCCGATTACATGTCTGAAAAGCCGTGTAATATCTGTAACTCTCATCGTCTCAAGCGTGAATCGCTAGCGGTTCGTGTCGCGGATAAAGGGATTGGAGAGGTGATCTCCATGCCGCTGAAAGATTCCTATGCATGGTTTTCCGATCCGCAGACTTTTGAAGGATTAAGCGATCAAAGTGCGATGATTGCCGCGTCTATTTTGAACGAAATACGCGAACGTCTTTTCTTTTTGTTCGATGTCGGATTGGGATACCTATCCCTCAGCCGTGATGCCCGTACCATCAGTGGAGGAGAAGCTCAGCGTATCCGTATCGCTTCGCAGATCGGCAGCGGTTTGACCGGTGTCATGTACGTCCTCGATGAGCCGAGTATCGGACTGCATGAACGTGATACTCTCAAACTCATCCGAACACTGAGATCATTGCAGGAAAAAGGAAACACGGTTATCGTCGTCGAACATGACAAAGAGACCATCGAGAATGCCGATTACATCGTTGATATCGGGCCGGGTGCCGGAAAATTCGGAGGAAACGTCGTCTTCGCAGGAACGCTTGAAGAGATGAAAAAATCGGATACTCTCACTGCTCAGTATCTTTCCGGTCGGAAAAAGATCGAATATTTTTATCGACGCGAGCAAAAAGAGTGGATGAGCATTAAAAATGTGACATTAAATAATATTACTAATTTAAGTGTAGAGATTCCGCTTCATAATTTTGTTTGTGTGACGGGGGTAAGCGGAAGCGGGAAAAGTTCGCTGATATTGCAAACACTTCTCCCTGTTACCCGTGAGATATTGAATCATGCCCGTAAAATAAACCGCGTTGCAGGAGTTGAAGTAGAAGGATTGGAGAAGCTCGACAAAGTAATCTATCTCGATCAAAGTCCTATAGGACGAACTCCACGCTCAAATCCTGCAACGTATACGGGAGTTATGGATGAAATTCGTAATCTCTTCGCTAAGACCAAAGAGGCGCAAATTCGAGGCTACACGGCATCACGCTTTAGTTTTAACGTCAAGGGCGGACGATGCGAAAAATGTCAGGGGGAAGGGGAAATCAAGATTGAGATGCACTTTCTTCCCGATATTATGGTCAAATGTGATTCGTGTCATGGCAGCCGTTATAATATGCAGACTCTTCAAGTGGAGTACAAAGGGAAAACTATCTCTGATGTATTAAATATGTCCGTAGGCGAAGCGCTCGAATTTTTTGCTCCTATCCCTAAAATCAAAGTAATTTTGCAAACTCTTAGCGATGTGGGACTTGATTATATAACATTGGGACAAAATGCCGTTACCTTATCCGGAGGAGAGGCTCAACGGATCAAGCTTGCGAAAGAGTTAAGCCGCCGTGATACCGGAAATACCCTCTATATTCTCGATGAACCGACGACAGGGTTACATTTTGATGATGTCAATCGTCTTACCCGGGTACTTCATAATTTCGTTGAATTGGGGAATTCGGTGCTGGTCATCGAACATAACCTTGATATGATAAAAAATGCCGATTTCATCATCGATATGGGGCCTGAAGGGGGAAGCGGCGGCGGATTGCTCGTCGCTCAGGGCGATCCTGAGTCTGTTGCCCGAGATTGGGAAAAAACCGGAAGTTTTACCGGAAAATATTTGGCTCTTGAGCTAAGTAGGGTATAATAACTTCAATTGCTTTTGTAGAGGAATTTTAATGAAAAGCTCGATTATAAACAGTATTAAATCTTTGCCGCCGCTTCCTAAAACCGTTATTGATATGCAGCGTGTCTGTAACGATCCGAATTCATCGATTCAGGATCTGGTCAAAACGGTCGAAACCGATCCGATGATCGTTGCCAACTTACTCAAAGCGGCTAATTCGCCTTTATACAGTTTCCGACGTGAGATTAACAACGTAGGGCAGGCCGTTTCATTGTTCGGTATGAGTATGACCCGATCGATCGGATTAGGAAACTCTGTTCGTAAACTTCTCAATGTCGATATGGAACCTTATGGGGTATCTTCGGATCATTTCGCAGAAATCTCTTCGATGCAGGCGGCCTTGATGCACGCGTGGTACACTAAGATCGACCGT
This sequence comes from Sulfuricurvum sp., assembly GCF_028713855.1. Classification (GTDB taxonomy): domain Bacteria; phylum Campylobacterota; class Campylobacteria; order Campylobacterales; family Sulfurimonadaceae; genus Sulfuricurvum. The sequence continues at coordinate 80,252 of NZ_JAQTNN010000004.1, read as the reverse complement.
GCCAAAGCTGATAAACTGTTTCTTGCTGCATTTTTACAAGAGACGGGTAAAATCATTATTGCCAGTGATGTTATCCAAGAAGATTTAGCCACCAACTTTAAAGCGGATATCACTTCTGCAATCGATATTTCGCAAGTAGAACGTTCGTATATCGAAGAGACGACAGCGACCGTTACGGCAGCGATTTTTACCCACTGGAATTTTGACAAAGAATTCGTAGAGATGATCGAATATTCGGATGCTCCGGACAAAGCTCCTGAAGAAATCAAAGAATTTGCAACTGCACTTCATATTGTTAAAACGATTCTTCCGATTAATGATCCCTTCGGTGAACACGGGATTGCGTATGGCCTTAAAAAAGCTGAAGCCGCAGGGTATGATTTGACAAAACTTCAAGCGGCGATTGATTCGATTCTTGAAAAAACTCGCGCCATATAAAGGCGCAGGATGGCTCAACAAACCGTTACTGTAATCGATACATTCGGATTTTTTTTCCGCAGTTTTTACGCGCTTCCTCCCCTCAAAAATAAACAGGGTTTTCCTACTGGTCTGTTGACAGGATTTATCAATTTTATAGCCTCTTTACATAAAGATCACAGCAGCGATTATTTGATTTTTGCCCTCGATGCCAAAGGCCCAAGTTTCCGTTCCGAGATCGATCCTCAGTATAAAGCCAACCGTTCTCCTGCACCCGAAGAGCTGATTATGCAGCTTCCGATTGCGATTGAGTGGATTGACAAAATGGGGTATAAATCGCTTATGCAAAGCGGATACGAAGCCGACGATATGATCGCGTCGGTTGTTCGTCATGCACGTTCTCAGGGACATATCGTCCGTGTGGTTTCACACGATAAGGACCTGTATCAGCTTATCGAAGACGATGTGGTCGTCCTCGTCGATGCGATAAGTAAAAAGGTGATGAACGAGCGCCATTGCGATGAAAAGTACGGCGTTCATCCCAAACAGTTTATCGACTATCAAGCTCTTATCGGAGATACGGCGGATAATGTTCCCGGAGTTAAAGGGATCGGTAAAGTAACAGCTCAGAAACTGCTTACTCAGTTCGGGACGCTCGATGAGATGTATGCACGTCTGGGTGAGGTGACACCGCCTCGAATCAAAGGTTTACTGGAAACGTATCGGGATGATGCGTTTCGCTCACGTGAACTGGTAAGCTTACGGGACAATGTATTTGAGACGCTTGATTTCAATGAATTTGCAATGCACTTTGAGAATCCGTTTTTGCCGATTTACGATGATTTGGTTCATTATGAGATGAACGCAGTTCTTCGTACGTTGAAAGCTAAAGCGTTGTTTGAGGAATCGCAAAGTACTTCAACTGCGCGCGTGGCAGAAACTAAACCCCTTGATCTTCCGAAATGTGAGAGCAGTGAAGGATGCACACTGTTGATTGATACAGACGAAGCGTTGGAGCGTCTTATTGCTTCGATTCCTCAGGATGCATTAGTCGCATTTGATACTGAAACGACAGGACTCGATCCTACGAAAGACCATTTGGTCGGTTTTAGTTTCAGCAGTGACGATAAAACAGGCTATTACGTGCCGTTGGCTCACAGCTATTTGGGCGTAGGGAATCAAGTCACCCATAATGCGGCTAAAAGTGCTATAAACGCTATTTTTGAGCGTCGTGTTATAGGTCATAATATCAAATTTGATCTTCATTTCGTCACCCGTTTTTTAGGGGTTGATCGACTCACTATTTATGCTGATTCTATGGTGATGGCATGGCTTACGGACTCTTCACGATCACTTTCTATGGATAATCTGGCTCAAAATCTTTTGAGCCACGAGATGATCCATTTTAAAGACACGGTGAAAAAAGGGGAGAACTTCGCTTCGGTCGCGATCGAAGATGCATGCAAATACGCCGGAGAAGATGCCTATATCACTTATCGTTTGTATGAAGTCCTTAGAGAACAGCTCCTTTTAAAGGGTGGGCAGGACGCTCTGGATGAAGCATTTAACGTTGAGTTTCCTTTTACTATCACATTACTTGGAATGGAGCGAGAGGGGATAGCAGTCGATACGTCGGTATTGGAACTCTTTAAAAAAGAGGTAGCGTTAGAGATCGCCACCCTTACTGAGCAAATCCACACTGCGTGTGGTACGGTATTTAATCTCAATTCACCTAAACAGCTTGGAGTAATTCTGTTTGAAACGCTGGGGCTGGCACACGGTAAGAAAACCAAAACCGGATACAGCACGGATGAACAGGTTTTAGAAGGGCTTAAAGAGGAACACGCTGTTATTACGATGTTGCTCCAATACCGTGAGTATCATAAGCTCTATTCGACCTATATCGAACCGTTGATCGCATTGGCACAAAATGATCCCTCATCCCGCATCTATACCTCGTTTGTTCAGACGGGTACGGCAACGGGTCGGCTCAGTTCCAAAAATCCGAACCTCCAAAATATCCCCGTCAAAACGGCTCTGGGGATGCGTATCCGCGAAGCGTTTGTTGCACCGAAGGGGAAAAAACTGATCGGGATCGACTATTCGCAAATCGAGCTTCGTCTCCTCGCCCATTTTAGCGAGGATAGTGTTTTAGTCAACGCCTTTAATGAGGGGCATGACATTCACATGCAAACGGCGATAGCGCTTTTTGGTGCCGAGGATGCACCGCGTAAGCGTAACATCGCTAAGACGGTCAATTTTGGTCTACTATATGGAATGGGGCAAAAAAAGCTCTCCGATACTCTCGGAATCACCACTAAAGAGGCAAAAGAGATCATCGAGCGTTATTTCGAGACCTTTCCGAGTGTCAAAGGGTATTTTAGCGGCATTGTCGAGCAGGCAAAAGAGATGGGGTATGTAGAAACGCTGTTACATCGCCGCCGTTATTTTGATTTTTCCTCCGCCACCCCGATGCTCAAAGCGGCATACGAGCGCGAATCGGTTAACACCGTATTCCAAGGCTCCGCCTCCGATCTCATCAAACTTTCGATGAACAAGATCGATACGATGATCCGCGCTGAGGGATTACGCGCCCGAATGTTATTACAAATCCACGATGAACTTATTTTTGAGGTGGATGAGGATGTGGCAGAGGTTTACGCCGCGCGCTTTGTCGAGACGATGGAGAGTATTTTAGAACTCCGCGTTCCGCTGAAAACCTCAATGCATATTGGTAATCACTGGGGTGAGTTAAAATAATAACAGAGGGTTAAAAATGATTATCTATATTCACGGATTCGGAAGTCATGGCAATGGATCAAAAGCGGTCGCTTTAAGAGATTTTTGTAAACGCAAAAATATACATTTTATTGCCCCGTCTCTGTCAACAATTCCCGATTTAGCTATTCAAACGTTAGAAGAGTTAATAGAAAGTTTTCAAATGACAGAGAATGTCTCTCTTGTCGGTTCTTCTTTGGGGGGATATTATGCAATGTCCCTCTCTTATAAATACAATCTTCCGTGCGTACTGATTAATCCGGCCATTTATCCCTATAAAACACTTAGCCGGGCACTTGGATTTCCTCCCAATTTTTACGATCAAAGTACCTATGAATGGAACATTTCCCATTTAGAAATGCTCAAAAAGCATGAAGTGAAGGAATACAGCGGAGAGAATGCTCTTTTAATGGTTCAAACTGCCGATGAAGTACTTGATTACACCGAAGCAGTTGAAAAATTGTCTCGTGCACAAATGATTATCGAAGAGGGTGGCGATCATGGATTTCAAGGGATCGAACGCCATTTTCAGACTATTATAGAATTTTTGGACACGGCAACTGAACCGAAATTTGATATCGAAAAGTATAAAAAAGTATTGGAATTTGCCGCGCGTGCTCACGGGGAGCAAAAAACACCGATGGGCTATCCTTATCTCGCTCACATTGTTTCGGTAGCTTCAGAGATTATTGCAGCATCTTCTGAACTCAACAGTGATGAACTTGATTTAGCAATTAGCTGCGCGCTTCTTCATGATACGATTGAAGATACGGCTACGCTTTTTGAAGAGATTGAAGCGGAATTCGGAGAACAGGTCGCTCATGGGGTGTCCGCATTGACCAAAAATAAATCTCTTTCATCAAAAGAAGAACAAATGCAAGAGAGTCTGAAAAAATTGCTGCAACAGCCTAAAGCGGTTCAATCCGTTAAATTAGCAGATCGTATTAGTAACCTTTCGAATGTTCCTGCACATTGGGATGAAGCAAAAAAGAAAAAATATGCACTTGAAGCACAAATGATTTATGATGCGTTGAAAGAGGCACACCTCTCTTTGGCAATGCGGTTAAAAAATAAAATAGAGTGTTATCTTTAAAAAAGGGGATCTCTTTGATCGAAAAAATCTTAGCTAATCTCGAAAAATCCAAGTGTGTGAATGATGATACATTTTTTCAGGCAGTGAGCGAAGTATTTACTTCGTTAGAACCGATCGTCAAAAGCGATCCGCGCTATGAACAGTTTGCCATTTTGGAACGTCTCGTAACCCCGGATCGTATTATCCAGTTTAAAGTTCAATGGCTCGATGATAACAATCATGTCCATATTAACAAGGGCTACCGTATCCAGTTTAATAATTCTCTGGGACCCTATAAAGGGGGGTTGCGATTTCACCCAAGTGTGACAACGGGAGTACTCAAATTTTTAGCATTTGAGCAGATTTTCAAAAATTCTCTGACGGGTCTGCCGATCGGCGGAGCCAAAGGGGGGAGCGATTTTGATCCCAAAGGAAAGAGCGATTTTGAGATTATGAAGTTTTGCCATGCTTTTATGCGAGGGCTTCATCAATACATCGGAGCGCGTGTCGATGTTCCAGCCGGTGATATCGGGGTAGGGAGCCGAGAAATCGGCTATCTGTTTGGAGAATACAAACATATTACCCGAAATTATGACGGCGTTCTCAGCGGTAAGCCCTATGCGTTTGGCGGTTCATTGATGCGACCTCAGGCCACTGGATACGGTGTTGTTTATTTCGCCCGCGAAATGTTGGCACAGGAGTTACAAGAATCTCTAGAAGGAAAAGTATGCACGGTTAGCGGTGCGGGAAATGTCGCAATCCATACGATTGAGAAACTTCAACAGTTGGGTGCCATTGTTGTCACGTGCAGTGATAGTGATGGAACGATATATGATTCGCGCGGTATCGATTTGGCATTGTTAAGGCATTTGAAAGATGAGGGAAAGAGGCATTCTCTAGAAGAGTATAAGCGTCAATTTCCAAGTGCGATCTATACAAAAAAAGCAGATTATCCAAAAGATGCTCATGCAGTATGGCAAGTTCCGTGTTTTGCTGCCTTCCCATGTGCAACACAAAATGAACTTACTGTATCTGATGCACAACAATTGCTTGACAATGGATGTGTCGCAGTAGTAGAAGGGGCTAATATGCCGACTGAACCCGAAGCAATCGAACTTCTGCAAAGGGAGGGTATTTTGTTCGCTCCGGGTAAAGCATCCAATGCCGGAGGGGTTGCCGTGAGTGAGTTTGAAATGTCTCAAAACGCTTCGATGGAGAAATGGGATTTTGACAAAGTGGATCGTAAACTCGATGAACTGATGCGTCAGATTTATAAACGGGTTGCATTGACCGCTAAAGAGTACGCAGTTGAGCGAAACTTCGTAGACGGAGCAAATATTGCCGCCTTTAAACGGGTGGCGGAGGCGATGATTCTTGAGGGCGTTTAACTATTCATATTCAATTAACAAATATTTACCCAACTATGACTACAATTGCGACATATTATACAGACAGGTCTTTCAATGAATAAACTTCACTCACTTTTGAGTTCCATGAAAACCATGGCGGCTCTCATGCTCATATTTGCCGTTTCGATCGGCTATGCTACCTTTATCGAAAACGATTATGGGACAATGACTGCTAAAGCGGATGTTTACAATGCCCGTTGGTTTGAAATTCTCTTGGGTCTTTTGGCTCTCAATTTGGTATTGAATATTATCAATTTTAACATGGCACGAAAAGCCAAACTATTGGTATTTACGTTTCATGCCTCATTCTTGATTATCTTAGTGGGTGCTGCAGTCACCCGTTATGCTGGATATGAGGGGACAATGCACATCCGAGAGAGCGAGCAAAGCGATATTTTGGTCAGTTCTGAACCTTATATTTCCTTTAATGTTCTCAAAGACGGGAAATCGTATCCGTTTAAAGAACCTTTGTACCTGTCTAAACGTACGTCAAATCACTTTGAACGGACATTGGCGGTCGAGGGTGAATCTATCAACGTTAAATTGGATCAGTATATGGGAGATGCACACTATGAAGCGGTTGCTGATCCCAAAGGCTCCCCACTCTTTAATCTGATGGTTACCGGTGCGCAAGGTGCAGAGCAAGTCTCTCTTAAACGAGGTGAATTTGTTGAAGCGAACGATATCGTAATCGATTTTGAATCGAATAAAACATTCGACAAACCGGTCGTTGCCCTCACGGTTGAAGGGGATAAAGCCTATATTGATACTCCTGCTACGTTAAACACACTCAGTATGGATACACAACAAAGTTCCACTTTGGCGGTAGGCAAACATGAAATGACGAAGCGTACCCTTTTCCAAACGGCGCAAAGCGGATTCGTACTTCGTAATTTCTTCCCGAAAGCATCGATGCAGTTAGTTTCCAAAGCTTCCAAAGGGAAAAGCGGACCTATGATGCAGCAAGCGCAATCGCAGGATGCATTAACCCTTAGTTTTGTCAGCGGTGATAAAAAATCGACTGAAGTTGTATTGGGGTCTCCGGGTGATGTCGGTGAACCTAAGCGTATCATGTTAGGTGATACGGTTATCGAAGCATCGTATGGCTCGATTGAACGTAAACTTCCTTTCGCAATCAAGCTGCGCGATTTTGAACTGGAACGTTATCCGGGATCAATGTCCCCTGCATCGTATGCGAGTGAAGTGAGTGTTATTGATCCTGCGGCGCAAAAATTTGATTTCCGTATTTACATGAATCATATCCTCGATTATCAAGGATACCGATTCTTCCAATCGTCATTCGATCAGGATGAACTCGGCACTGTTCTCTCGGTTAACCATGACCCGGGAACATTGATAACCTATATCGGATATTTGTTGCTTGCGATCGGAATGTTTGGGGTATTGATTGTAAAAAACAGCCGATTCAATGCACTGAGTGAAAAACTCAAAAAGATGGATGGTCAAAAAGTCGTAGCTTCTTTGGCGTTGGTGATCATGGCATTTTCGACAACGAATGCCGTGGCATCCGATGAAAACAATCCGGTAATCCAAACGGCTAAAGCGTTTGATAAAACTCATGCGGATAAATTCGGTCACCTGATCATTCAGGATGCGGGCGGTCGTATGAAACCGATCGATACCCTTTCTCATGAAATTTTAGCCAAGCTAAACCGTAACAATTCCTTTATGGGATTGTCGTCCAATCAAGTTGTTTTAGGGATGATGCTTCGCCCTGATGCGTGGCGTGAGATTGCAATGATCCGTACGGGAGACAAAGAGGTCAATAAACTGATCGGACTCTCTCCTGATGCTAAAACAGCGGCATTTTCACAATTTTTTGAGGCTCCTGATCAGATTAGCGGTTATAAGTTATCTGCTTTGGTTGATGAAGCTAATCGTAAAGCTCCCGGGAAACGGGATAAGTTTGATAAAGCATTATTGCAAGTCGATGAACGGGTGAATGTTGCCTATATGGTCTATACCGGTTCGTTGATGCGTATGTGGCCGATACCGAATGATAAAAATCACAAATGGGATGCCACAATCGATGCATTGCAAAACTTTCCTCCGAAAGAAGCTGAAATTGTTCGTTTGTTAGCGATCAGCTATTTCGGTTCAATCGATGAAGCGATGAAAACCCAAGATTGGACCAAAGCGGATGCAGCATTGGAGCGAATCGAAAAATATCAACGTTTCGTGGGTGCGAGTGTGTATCCGAATGACGCGAAAGTCAAGATTGAGATTTTTTATAATCATGCCAATATTTTTGAACAATTATGGCCGCTTTATTTTGTAGTCGGCTTTACCTTATTGATTTTATCGTTTATTAAAATTCTCAAACCGTCTTTTAGTGCCGAATGGCTCCGCAAGCTTTCTTTCGGACTTCTTATCGGTTTCTTTATGGCGCATACGGCCGGATTGATTATGCGCTGGTATATCGCAGGTCATGCTCCGTGGTCAAATGGATATGAATCGATGATTTATATCGGATGGGCGAGTGTATTAGCCGGATTTATCTTCTCGCGTAAATCTTTAATGACGATGGCGGCCACGGCGATTATGACAGGGCTTATCCTCTTTGTAGCGCATCTAAACTGGATGGATCCGCAGGTGACCAATCTCGTACCGGTACTTCAATCGTACTGGCTTGCTATCCATGTGGCTATGATTACGGCGAGTTACGGGTTCTTGGGTCTGGGGGCATTGCTGGGGATGATTACACTTATCCTCTTTATCCTCAAAAAACCGGATAATGCGCAGCGCTTGAATCTTGCGATCAAAGAGCTTAATGCGATCAATGAAATGAGTCTTATTTTCGGATTGGTACTTCTCACTGTGGGGAACTTTCTTGGAGGAGTTTGGGCGAATGAGAGCTGGGGACGCTACTGGGGATGGGACCCGAAAGAGACATGGGCATTGGTCACTATTCTTGTTTACGCCGTTGTAATCCATGTCCGGTTTATCAAAGGTGCGTACAGTGAATATGTGTACAGTGTCATCTCTTTACTGGCATTTACTTCGGTATTGATGACGTATTTCGGAGTCAACTACTACCTGGCAGGTATGCACTCATATGCCAAAGGCGATCCGGTACCGGTGCCTGATTTCGTTCCGTGGACGTATGCGGTAGTGGCTATTGTGATAGCTTTTGCCTATCCGAAACGGGTTACAAAATAGTATGACAGAAGCGTTAAAAGAACTTTTTAACGCGTATAAACATCTCCCTATCGGGGTGATGTTTTTTAAAGATAAGCAACTTTTTTTTGTCAATGATCATCTACGAAGTATTTTATTGCTCCAAAATTTAGGGAGTGATGAAGTTATCCAAATTCTAGGGGATATGGTGGGCGTTGAAAATGCTTCACATGAATCTCTTTGCGATTTTTTCTCCTTCACTGAACTTTTTCTTTATCATGATCGACTCTTACAAATTGATCGGCAACATGTTGATAATATTGATATTTTCGTTATAGTCCGTATAAGCGATGAATCAATTAAAATGGTCGATGATACACGTTCCTTGCGCCAAATGTGTGCAAACAATCTCTCATCCGCTTCCAAACAACAACAGGATGAACATGCGTTATTGAACAAAGCGTTTGGAAATTGGAAAAATCTTACTATTCCTTCGGTGGTTTTATACAAAGGGATTCCGATTAAAGCAGATTGTCTTATTGTTCATGCCCATGAAGGCGAAATCGCGATCAAAGTGGAGAAAAAACAACTTTCAGCCGCACAAATCGGGATTCAATGGCTGATTGGAAATCGACGGGATAAAATGGTTGCTGGAGAGGTTTTGAAGTATGATCTGACACAGTCAGTCGTATGGCTTAACAGCCTCCAAATCGTGAACAGCAGTTTTCACCTTCGTCAAGTTATACGATATGGGGTATCTTCGGAAGACCAGATGATTATCTTCATCAACGGTAAAAAATATAGTTCTTCACTGCATGATATCTCGGAAAAGGGTTCATCTATTCAGACAGATAATGGGGCACTTTTGCTTGCATTATCGTCGGTAAAAGGGAAAACGCTTGAGGCAGAATTGCATCTATCGAATACAAAAATAGTGATTAAAGCGGTTTGGCTTTATTCGATTGCTTTGGGTTCAGGTACCCAAATGAAGGCGGCATTTAGTATCGGGTATGATTTGCACAATGGCAGTTTATTACGGGAATGGCTGAATGAAAAACAGCTTCACCTCATCAAAGAAGTACGTACTTTTGTACAGATGATTTCGACGCCTAGTACAGACTCTGCTGTTGAATGGACTATTTAGCGTTTAGCGCTTGGCTAAACGTGATTGCAAGGTCTCTAAATTCCTAACTGTCTCTTTATCTAAAGTAATAATAGATACGGTAACGGTGATCCCTACCTCTTTTAACCAATGCGCATACAAATCCTCGATTTGAGGTACTTTATCATCCTTACGAAAGATAATAAAGTCATCTCCTTGAAAGCGAATGACGGGGAGTTGCGGATAATACTCTTGCAGCATTTGTGCGTAATGTTTGAGCAAATCATCCCCTTTTTCCCATCCGTATGCTTTATTGAACTGACTGATATTCCCTAGATTTACCAACCATAATTGTTTATATTGATCGAAATCAGGCTCAAAAAAGAGAAAATTGAGATAGGCATAGGTATAAATACCGGTTAGAGAGTCTTTGTAAAAATAGGAGAAGCGTTCCATTTCTAACAGTGTTGTAGGACGCTGTGAATGATTGGCTTCGAGGGAAATCTTTGCAAGAGCAATCAAGGCGGCATCAATGATATCGGCACGAAATTTGATGCCTCTTACTGAAGTAAGTTCCATTAATGCTTCATTTAAGGATTTTCGGGCTTTGTAGATACGGTTGGTAGTCATAGCGTCAAAACAATCCGCTACCGCCATGATTTGTGAAGTAAGCGGTATGCTATCTCCGAAAAGTTTATTCGGATATCCGCTGCCGTCAATACGTTCATGATGATATCGGACGATTTCAGCGATAGCAGCAAATATATCGACCCTCTTCAACAGATTGTACCCTGCATTGACATGCTCTTCGATCAAGACTCGCTCGATCGGTTGCAGTGCTCCGGGTTTAAGCAAGATGGAATCGGGGATAGCTACTTTACCGATATCATGAAGAGCTCCTGCCCGGTACAGTTCATCCTGCTGAGAATGCGACAACCCCATTTGTGCCGCAATAAGCCGTGAATACTCACCTACTCGTTGTCCGTGGCCGGCAGTGTAATTGTCTCTTTGTTCAATAAGTGAAACAAGGGAAAAAAGGTTTTGCTCATACAAGTCTATTTTTTCTTGAATATGCGAAGAGGAGGAACGATATCCCCATCTAAAACTTACCAGTCCCAATATCCATACCCATAGTAAAATGATGATAGTAGTGATAAGCCCTTTGAAAAAGACATCATCATATCGATCCATCGGGAGAGTAATCGTTAAGGCACCTCTGATGTCTCCGATATGGTATCCTTGCTCACCATGGCATTTCATACACTCTTCTTTGACTAAGAAAGGCGTCATATAACTAAGGTATTTTTGGTTGTTGATGGTATGAAATTTATACACATCCTGTTTGGTTTTAAGAAGGGATTGAAGCGACTGCTTTTCCCATGCATCAGGAGCATTCTTAGGATTAATGAACTTATCACTGGATAAATGGCTTTTGATACCGTAAAGAGAACTGTATTGCTCTGTCATCTGACGCAGGGCATAGGCAGGATTGATTAGGGTTAATTGGAGACCTGTAGTAGTATTGAGGTCACGATTTTTGACTTTGAGATAAGGATTAGGCTGCGTCTCTTTGGAGATGGGGACGTAAACACCGCCGTGAGTAGCTACCCATTTGCGGTAGGCAATATCTTTATTGATACTGGTTTTAGCTTCGAGGAGCGCAAGCGCTTGGACTTGCTGATATTTTTGGTAGGTTAAATAAATGATCATCAGAGCAATAAAAAAGGTCCATGACACTCCGACAATGATAAATATTTTGGAAAGTTGTTTTTTTTCTGATTTCATAACACCCTTCCAAATAAAATACTATTAATTATATTAATATTAGCGGCAGTTTATTTAAACCACCCTTTTACTTTTTCAAAGGTTGATTCAAACAAACTCTCATGCGGCTTGGATTCGATACCGAAACTCTCTTGGAGCTTTTGCAAAAGTTCCTCTTGTGAGGCATTCAGACGGTTAGGGTAAGTGAGGTGGATTTGAGCGATCAAATCCCCTTTTCCTCGTCCGTGGACATCGGCAATCCCTTCACCTCGGAAACGATATTGCTGTCCGTCTTTGGTTCCCGTTTCGAGTTCTAAGGTCACTTCGCCGTTTAATGATGGGATCGTAATGTCCTCACCTAAAACCGCTTGGGTAAAGAATACCGGAACTTCGAGATAGATGTCGTTGCCGTTACGGATAAAGTGGCTGTCTTCTTCCACTTCGAAGGTCACGTACATATCACCTCTCACACCGCTTTTACCCGTATTCCCTCGTCCTGATACCCGTAAACGGTTACCGGTATCGATTCCGGCAGGGACTTTGATCGTGACGCTCTCTTTGGTCTCTGTGTAGCTTTTGCCTTTACAATCACCGCATTTCTCACTCGCCATAGTTCCTTCACCATGACACGCAGGGCAGGTTTGTGAGAAGGTCATAAACCCTTGGCGCACATATACCTGTCCTTTGCCGCCACATTGGCTACAGCTTGTGACTTTCCCCTCTTTGGCACCGGTTCCTTTACAGGTTTTGCATGAACTTTTAGTCGTAAAAGTGACCTCTTTTTCGCATCCGAAAACCGCTTCTTTGAAGCTGACGCGCATCTCAACACCCATATCGAGAGGGAATTTATCCGCTGCCGCACGGGATTGTTTACGGCCGCCTCCGCCAAAACCGTTAAACATCTCTTCGAAGATACTTCCGAGATCGTCAAAGCCGCCGCTGCTTCTACGACCGCCACCGCCTTGGAGACCCTCTTTCCCGTAACGGTCATAAACCGAGCGTTGTTGATCGTCGCTTAGGACTTGATACGCTTCATTACAAAGTTTGAATTTATGTTCTGCACTTTCATCACCCGGATTACGGTCAGGATGGTACAGTTTCGCCATTTTACGATAGGCTTTTTTTATCTCATCACCGTTAGCATTTTTAGTGACTTCTAAAATTTCATAATAACTCAAATTTTCCACGCATTGACTCCAAAAACATATTTTTCGCGCAATTATACCATGTCAAAAAGAGTGTTAGCTTAATTGAGTCATAAAGACTAAACTATTTTTGGAACAAGCTTTGCTACAATACGTCCATGAAACGTTCCCTAGAGAAATTTAACCGCCTTGTCGATGCATTGCAGCAACTTCCGACTATCGGACAAAAATCCGCTACACGTCTAGCGTATCATATGGTGATGCATGACAGTTTTGGTGCGCTCAAACTCGCCCATGCTATCGAAAATGCGATTACTTCGCTGAAAAAATGCCGATCGTGCGGCGGGCTGAGCGAAGATGAACTGTGTGCGATTTGCAGTGACGAACGGCGAAATCATGAAATCCTCTGTATCGTCGAAAACGCTAAAGATATTTTGACGTTTGAAGAGAATGCCCTTTTTGACGGGCGTTATTTTGTCCTCGATTCTCTTGAAGAACTCGACCTCGCACATTTGCGCGGTGTCGTTCAAAGCGGGATAAAAGAGATTATTTTCGCCCTGACTCCCTCTATCGCAAATCAAGGGGTAATGCTCTACATCGAAGACAAACTGAGCACGTGCGATGTCCGTTTCAGCCGAATCGCTCAGGGGGTTCCGACGGGGGTGAGTTTGGAAAACGTCGATATCCTCTCCCTGACCAAAGCGATGGAAGATCGGGTGAGTATTTAAGAGCATCAATATAGTCCCGCTCGCCCTGAGCTTGTCGAAGGGTGATGCTCATGGTTCGACAAGCTCACCACGAACGGGTAAAGTTAACTCCCCATATACTTTTTCGTTCTGCTTGTCGCCACGGCATTGCGCGGATCATCCGGCCAGTAATGTTTTGGGTATCTCCCTTTTAGCTCTTTTTTGACATCACTGTACGAACCGTTCCAAAATCCGACCAAATCACGCGTTACTTGTATCGGACGGCGTGCAGGAGAGAGCAGATGTATCAGTAGCGGTATTTTTCCCTCCATGATGCCCGGGTGTTCACTCAGCCCGAAAACTTCCTGAATCCGTACCGCCAAAACGATCGCTTCGGGATCGGAATAATCGAGTACGATAGAACTTCCGGTCGGGGTGGTAAAATGAGTTGGTAAGAGGGTATTTAACCGCTTTGTCTCCTCCCACGTCAGTTGTGTTGAAAGAATCGCGTACAGATCGAGGGATTCGCAGTCTCGGAATGAGCTTTGGGTCGTGATGTGAGGCAAAAGCCATGTTTCCAAAGAACCTATGAGGGCTTCGTCGCTAAAATCGCCGAATGAACCATCCGGAGAATGATAGTGCAGGGCTTGGAGACGGTGGCGTAGTGAGAGTGCGGAAGGTGACCAGACCAGAGCCTCTAATCCGTGAGTGCCTATCGCTTCCAAGAGTGTTTGTTTAATCTTTCTCGCATTGGGATTGGCAAGTGGATGCGATTCGATGATGATGGCTCCGATACGGCGAACCTCTCTGGCTTCGACCCGTTTTAACTCGTTGTTCCATACTATTACTTCTTCACTCTCAAAGAGTTCAGGTGCATGAATTTCTAAGAGAGCGATATCCAGCGGTGCACACCGATAGATTCGAGCCATGGTGGAATCCCCGTCACTCTCGGAGACGACGAGCCATTCTTCGCCGTGCAAATCATCTTCGTGGGATAAAATCGCCTCCTTGCCATTGCAGAGGAGGTATTTTTCCCCTTTAGGTGTACGTAAACGGGCGATACGGTCGGGATACGCGAGGGCGAGTAAGAGGGCGATCATAGAGGAGGGAAAGTCAGGCGATAATCGAAGCGATGTCGTTAAACGCCCTGAGAGTTCCCGTGCGGTTTTTAAGATCATTTCAGCACTCTCGGTTAGTTCTGAAGCGATCCCTTTTCCGCGTATGTAATCCGATAAAGCCCAAAAACGCTCTCGCATATCGGAAGATCGGCTCCCGCTTCTAGAAAAGAGATCCCGTTCGTTGAGCAATGATGCGAGCAAGATGGCCTCACTCTCATAACCCAAAGTTCGTCCGATAATCATCATATGGGCTAAGCGGGGATGAACTCCTAAACCCATCATTGCTTTACCGTGCGGGGTGATTGCACCTTTGAGATCGGTAGCACCCAAGCGGTGCAGCAATACGTTGCCGTGTTCGAGTGCTTTTACCGGAGGGGGTGTAATCCATGAGAGTTCCGAATCTCCCCAAGCACCCAGTTCCAGAGAGAGCGGTGTGAGGTCACAAAGACGAATTTCCGGTTCTTTATGGGGTGTGAGGGCATGATGTCCGGTTGCGCTCCATAGGCGGTAACATTTTCCTGCACTGAGTCGTCCGGCACGTCCGGCACGCTGATCGGCTGAGGCACGGGAAATTTTCTGTGTAATAAGCCGTTCCATACCGCTGCGTGGGTCAAAGGTGAGTACTTTTTCCAATCCTGAATCGACGACGATAGTGATACCCTCGATAGTGAGGCTCGTTTCGGCGATGTTGGTGGCGAGGACGATTTTGCGTTTTTCTGTGGGGGCAACGGCTCGCTCTTGCACCTCTTTGGAAAGTTCGCCATACAGCGCAGCGATAATGATATCCATCGAACGGCAAAGCTCTTTCATCGACGTTTCAACCATTTTGATTTCACGTGTTCCGGGTAAAAAGACGAGGATACTTCCTGTTTCATTGACGATAATGTTTTGGAGGAGACTTACAAGTGCAGGGACGATTTTTTTGGGTTCTACGGGAGGAGAAGAGGGCGGCATGTATTCGACAGTAATCGGATAGCTTCGACCTTCACTTCTAATGAGAGGAGGGTTATCCATTAAAGTTTGTAAAGAATCGGTATCGAGTGTCGCCGACATCACCAAAATTTTCAGATCATCTCGTAAAAATTCCTGAGATTGTAGAGCAAAAGCGAGGGAGAGATCGCTGTGGAGATGACGTTCATGGAATTCATCGAAGATAATGAGTGCGATATTTTCGAGTGAAGGATCATTTTGAAGCATTCGGGTCAAAATTCCTTCGGTGACGACGAGGATTTTGGTGTTATCACTGATCTTTTTTTCGGCACGGATTTGATAGCCGACCCGTTCCCCTACCTTTTCCCCCAGTAGATGTGCCATACGTGCGGCGGCACTTCGAGCTGCGATACGGCGAGGTTCCAGCATAATGATTTGTTTGTTTTTAAGCCAAGGTTCATCTAAAAGAGCAAGGGGAACAGCCGTGGTTTTCCCTGCTCCAGGAGGCGCTTGGAGGATAAGGCGGTTTGAGTTTGATAGTACGGTGCGGATATCGTCAAGGACGTCATAGATCGGTAGAGATGTCATCGTTTAAAAGGGAGTATGAACCGTTGCGCTTCAACACCGTGTATGACGTAATAGAGTTCGTAATAATGGTTTACGATAGTTTGGAACGTTTCCAAACTAGGACGGGTACTCGCAAAGAGTATGTGGTCGTTCGGTTGAAGGAGAGTAGTATCCTGCGGTAAGAGGATAAAATCACCGTTTGATCGTTCAAGTCCTAAAATAACGATTTCTAAATCTTCACCGTCACGGTACGGATTCCGGAGTAATTGTCCAATAGTTACCGATGCTTCGGTTAAATATCGGCTAAGGGCGTACATATGGTGCTCATCGATTTCCATCTCAAGGAGAGCAGGGCGTTTGTTGACCTTACTCGTAATCAGTAACAGGGTGTCGACAAACATCTCTGTGTTCTGCTTGGAAATCTCGTTGATGAACTTAAACGTCATCGGTCGGTCTATGTAGTTATAGCCGTCCAATGCGGCAATTTGATCAAGGATAAAAATTTTATCGACTTTGAGATTACTAAAAAGACTTCGCTCTTCGAGCTCATTTTCCCGAACGATGGCAAAAATAGCGGGATTGAGACTGCGCGCGGTAGCGACGATCGAAAGATTAATCGCATCGTCGTTGGTTCCGGCAATAATGCAGGCAGCTTCCATAATTCCTGCCTGAATGAAGAAATCTTGATCCGAAGAAACCTTTTCATGGGTATCTTTATTGATATCCAGATAGGTGTATTCGATTTGATTGTTGTCGAGGGTATTTTGGAGCGTTTTCCCGAAGCGACCCTTAGCGCATACGATGTATTTTCCCACAGGAAGAATATCGCTCTTACTAACGTGCAGATTTCCCCCCTGTACCCAGCTAAGCAGATTAAAGAGATAGGGAGAACGGAGCGCAAAATCGATCCGTTTTGCGATGATGGAGAACGCGTCGATAATATGATTGACACCGATATTGGCTAAATTTTCTCCCCCTTGTTTGATCCCTGAACGAGCGATAATACAAAGCTTTGAATTCAGAATTCGGGCACGAACGGAGATTTTTAGGTTGAGTTGATCGTCATCGAAAAGTGTTACGAGAAATTTACAGTGGGGAGACTCGATCCCTGAAGATTTCAAAACATCCGTCATCGACGCATCGGCAACAATCGCCGGGATAGAGGGGAGATACATTTCACTTTGCAACGCTTCAATTTTTTCGATGCTTTTATCGATCACAATAATACGGTAACGATTGTCTTTGTTAATTTTGTCAATCAGTAATTTTCCAGCATCGGTATATCCGCAGACGATGATAAAATCTTGTCCGAGATGGTGAACCCTCCGACGGAAGGCATTCATTTTTATCGCAGTGGTAAAAGTTTTTTCCTGCAACAATGCAATGATTGAACCCAATGCGTAAATCCATGCCGGTACGGTGGCATAAATAGTGAGCAGCACGACCATACGCTGCGGATAGCTAAATGCGTAGGGAATTTCTCCGAATCCGATGGTTGTGGCGGTATAACCGACGATATACATCGCATCAAAAAAACTGAGGTAAACAGGCTGTCCGTTATCTCCGGTTCCGGGAACGAGGGTGAGAAGAATCACGGGAAAAGCGTGGGCGAGATTGAGGATAATGAGGGGAGCCCTCATTTTTCGTAAAAAAAGCCAAATGGTCGATTCGTTGCTCATCGATCAGTATATCAACGTTTAAGTAAGAGCGTTTCACCGACGAAGAGGGTGACAGATATAACATTGGCGACCAATGCACCGGCTGCCAAAGAGACGACGATGGTAAAAAGCTCTACGCTCATCACACCGGTCATGTTGACGATTCCCCAAAATAATGCAGCAGCGATCAGTTGTAAATCGGCAACAAAACTGGTGGCAAGGAGAACTGACCCCGTCTGGGTTTTGTCTCCCAATTTCATGATTGTGGCGATAATGTTGACCGTAATAGCGGCAACCAGTTCATACACACTGTGATAGGCTATAACATCAAAATCACCGTAAACAAACCCGAAATTCAGAGTAAGGGCAAGGATGATAAAAAAACCGGAAATCACTTTTTCGGAATTCATAAGACCTCTTTCTTTTTATTGTACTTCATTTTTACTTTAGACCTTGTTCGGTGTAAACATTGCGAGGATTCCATAAAATCCAGCCGCAACTTCCGAACGCTTCACACGCATTGATTTGGTCACGAATCTCTTTGTCCCCATAGATACGGCGATCAAAGGCGTAATCCCGAAACGCTTGGAGCCATGGACGATATGATTTGGATGATCCGCCCGATTTTTCGAGTGCTTTATCGAGCGAGTTTTTCACGATCTCATAATTGGCTTTTACCGGATTCGGATATCCGGGGATACCTGCATTAAAGCCTGATGGATAAAGCATAGGGGAGAGATAATCGACATACGGTGCGAGGGCATCGACCCGTTGCCCGATCTCGATATCGGCATCATGCCAGCTGACGTATCCGAAAATATCAGCCGATAAAAAGACGTTGTAGGGGAGCAGTGTTCGACGTGCCTCTTCTAAAAAGCCTGAAATTGCTTTGACCCGTTCGGCTTGGGTGTTTTCTACCGAAAATTTTACCCCTTTGCGATCAGGGAAACGGACATAGTCGAATTGGATCTCATCAAATCCGGCGGCTGCAGCTTCTGCTGCGATGGAGAGGATATACGTGCGAGGTTCTTTACGTGATGCATCGATCCAGTACAGCCCCTCTTTGTCTTTGAAAAGCGACCCGTCAGTGGTGCGCACTCCGTACTGCGGGTAGGCCGTGACGTATGGGGTGTCTTTGAATGAAACGATACGGGCAATGACGTATACCCCTTCTTTATGCAAATCGGCGATAAACTTTTTTATATCTTTGAACAAGATCAGATCCTGCGCCCCGATTTTATTGGCTGTCGGGTTTGCCGTTTTAAATGCGATCTGTCCCCGATCCATTTTAATATCGATAACAAAGGCGTTGATCTCCGTTGTTTGGAGCAGATGCTTGGCATTTCCCATGATTTTACCGCTTGTTGCACCGAAGCTGGAGAGATAGAGGGCTTTCGGTAAGAAAGGGTTGAGGTACATTTTCCCGCCGCTTTTATAAAACTTGCGGTCATATCCGATCGCACGTACTCCGATTATCCCTGTTGAAGGGACCGTAAATGAGCCGTTACTGTCGGTTCGATACTCTTTGCTGTTTGCGATAATGATAGCATTTGCGATCGGTTTGGAAGTTGCTTTATCGAAAACTGTTCCGCTGGTGTATGCCCCCCATGTCAGTGTTATATACCCTATTAAAATCGCCAGTGCTCTCACCCATCTTCTCCCATTAAATCAATTGCCGTATCGTAGCAAAAAAAATGCCATAAATGGGAGGTTTGAAGCGATAAAATGTTAATATATATTAATAAAATACCAAAAAGGTAATAACCACATGTCATTTACGACTTTAGGGCTTAGCCCGCACCTCCTAGATACTCTTAATGCAAAAGGGTACAGTGAGCCGACTCCGATTCAAGCACAGGTGATTCCTCTCGTATTGCGTGGTCGAGATATCCTCGGTGCCGCCCAAACAGGGACAGGAAAAACGGCTGCGTTTGCCCTTCCGATCATCCAAAAACTCATCAGCGCGACCGATTCCAAACAAGCCAGTGCCAGAGCGTTGGTAATCGTCCCGACACGAGAACTTGCATCCCAAGTGGCAGAGGCGATCCGCTCTTACGCCGAGGGGCTTGAGCTTACGTGTATCGCACTATTTGGCGGGGCGAATATGGCTCGTCAGGCTAAAGAGCTAGAGGAGGGGGTAGATATTATTGTCGCCACTCCGGGACGTCTTATCGAGCTGAATAAACAAGGACATGTCCCTCTATCACGAATTGAGTATCTCGTATTTGACGAAGCCGATACGATCTTCGATATGGGCTTTATCCGTGAAGTAGGTCAGATCATCGATTTACTCCCCGTAAAACGCCAAAATATGCTCTTCTCAGCAACGATGACGGGTGCAGTCAAACAGTTGAGTGAAAAGATCCTGAACAAACCGCTATTGGTTGAAATCGATAACCTCAAAGCCGCCGATATGACACTGCGCCAAGTGGTTCATCCGGTCGAAAAAGAGCGCAAAAAAGAGTTATTGTCGTTCCTAATCGGCTCCAACAACTATCCTCAAGTGCTCGTATTTACCCGTACCAAAGCAGAAGCCGATGAGGTAAGCACGGAGCTCACTGCAAGTGGACTCAAAAATGTCGTGATCCATGGCGATAAAAAACACGGTGCACGCGATCGTGCGCTCAGTGAGTTTAGAGAAGGCTCTGCCCGTATCCTCGTCGCAACCGATATCGCCGCACGTGGTCTCGATATCGAGGGGCTAGACGTCGTTATTAACTACGATATCCCTCACGTTAGCACCGATTACCTTCACCGAATCGGTCGTACAGGTCGTGCAGGCAATGATGGACTCGCCATCACGCTTCTCTCCTCAGCAGAGCATATCTCATGGTCAAAAATCATCACCATGCTCGGCAAAAATGTCGAGACGATATTGGTTCCCGGATTTGAACCGCCTGCGGATAACGCACTGGTAAAAACACGGGGTAAAAGTCTCTCAAAAGAGGGTGAGAAAAAGGGTAAAACGGAAGGGGCATTTGGAAACAAGCGTAAAAAAGCTCCCGTCCAGTCGAAATTTGCCACTAAACGGGGACCCCGCGTCGCACGCGATGAACCTGCCGGTAAAAGCGACTCTTCAGCCAGAGGCAGTGCCTTTGGCAATACCAAAAAACCTTCACCGAAAAAATCGGGCGGACGGGGGAGATAATTTCTCTCCTAGAAATCTGACATGCTGCACATTTCCCACACCGTTAGCATTCCCGACTCTGAGATCGAGATAACCGCTATCCGCTCCCAAGGTGCGGGCGGGCAAAATGTCAACAAAGTCTCCACCGCAATCCACCTACGCTTCGATATTAACGCCTCATCGCTCCCTGATTTTTACAAAGAACGTATCCTTACTATTACCGATCACCGTATCACCAAAGACGGTATTATCAACATCAAATCTCAAGAATCGAGAAGTCAGGAAGAAAATAAAGAAGCGGCATTGGAGCGGCTCAAAGAACTGATTAAAAGCGTCACCATAGTCCAGAAAAAGCGCAAACCAACCAAACCGACGAAGAACTCACAGAAGCGACGGATGGATAGTAAAACGAAGCATGGGAATATCAAGAAGATGCGGGGGAGAGTGGATAAAGGGGAGGGGTAAAAAACTTTATACCGAAACTTTAGAATCGGGTGTGGCAATTTGCCAGTGTTGCTCTTCGTATTTTTCGACCAACAGCGCGAGGATTTCGAGCTCGTCACCTTCACGGCTTCCGATTTCAGGTTCTTGTTCCATCAACACATCGATACGTTCTAATATTTTTTCGTAATCGGCTTCGGTTCGGATAGGGGATAGGTGCATATTAAAAATTGTGCTTATTGAGTGATAATTTTTTTTCAATATCGTAACTAACTCCATCAAACATCATACGATATAGTAAGCCATAAAATGCAATAAACATCATTGGTACTGTCCATATCATCCCAATTCCAAGTGGAATTGAACTTAAAATTGTGATAATTACTAATAAAATATATAAAATTATGATGCTGAAAAAATGGGCAAAGACTGCTTTACGTGATAGCTCCATTGCATCCCATATTTTTAAGCTTTTGTCGGCAATAAGAGGTAAGGTAAACATATATATTGTTGTAATTATCATAGATAATATATAAGACATAATGACGAACCACTTTAAGTGCAAATAATTGCCAATTGAATTTGTAATTAGTGAGATAACATCTTGTATTAAATATACAAATAAACTAGCTAATGATAATTTCCATATGATTGGATAATATTGGAATATAGATTTATAGGATACATTTTTACCCCTTAAATAGTTGATGATAATCATATCAAAACCAGTCATGAGAGGTGCTATTACAGGTATAACAATAAAATCGATGATATTAAAACTTTCTTTAACTTGTTCGGAATAAGGTTTGAGATCAGGAAAAATAAACCACGCTAATTTATACAGAATATACATAATTGTTGCTAATATAAATATAACTTTCCAAGCAGTAGCTTTAAATCCATTTGTATACTGGAAACCTGTTTTTATGATGTCGATAATATTAAAATTATTATGATAAAAAAGAGGTGGAGTTTCTTGCGAGTCTATCATTCTAAGCCTTTATATTAAGAACAAATTTATGTTTGATTATAACTAATAAACACAAAAATGTGAAATAAACGATGCTGAAAAAATGAAATGATATTAGTGTCGCATAACCTCTACCACTTAAAAACATTACGAGGGTAAAACATTCTCCCGATCACAACCACACCAAATAGTATTCCGACATGACTCCACTCAAATGTGGCTCCGATCATCAAAATAACTAAACAATAGAGTGCCGTTACCGCTAAAAACCATCCGCTTAGTAAAAGTATAAACAAACCTATGACACGGCAGATCGTTCCGAATGTGTTGCTCATCGGTGCTCCTTTAACGCTTTAATGATCGCTTGGATTTGTCGTCGGTGGATGAAGGTGTGCATGTACATAAACGAGTTCCAGTCGAAGTTGTTGAACGAGTAGAACCATGGATGGGGTTTGGTCATTTTGGAGTGATATTTTGGCAAAGCATTGAAAAAGGTTTGGTATTCATCGATAAAGGCTTTAAAATCATCGAGTGTACCGGAACGGTTGGCGAACGGTTTTACCCCTGCTATCGTGACGATTTCACTGTATTCTCTCTCCTCGGATAGGGCGGTGATAATCCCCATCACTTTTCGTCCCGTGATGCAGAGGTGCTCTATAACCATGTTGAGGGAAAATTGGCGTGAGTGATCTTCGATGGCGAACGTTTTGTCGATAACGACTTGTTGCAACCGCTCCACTTCTTCTAACCCCTCCAAAAGAGAGATGATAATACGTGCTTCGCGTTTAAAAAGCCAAAAAGCGATTTGCCATGTAAAAAATGTCCGCACCAGCGGAATCAACAATAGCCGTATGAGTAAAAATTCTCCTCGCGGCAATCCATCACCCGGTTTTCCCTGTACCATATCAGCTCCTCGCCCAATCAGATAGGTGCATAGTAGTCTCAATTTTCTAAATTAAATCTTAAAATTAGTGCAAATACTCTAATTTGTAAAATATAATTCGTATATGTACTCTAAATATGGTAGAATTTTCCCATGACAAAGCCAAAAAAGATAACGACTAAAGAGCGGATTAAAAGCACGGCGATAGAGCTGTTTAATGCCCATGATTCACTCTCTATCACAACTAACCATATTGCCAAAGCGGCGGGAATTTCTGCGGGGAATCTTTACTATCATTACCGCAATAAAGAGGAAATCATCCGAGAAATTTATTCTGATATGTCTCAGCGGATGGAATTATCAAAAAGTTTTGAAAAAATGGTTAGTTCTGATAACCCTTTGAGGGTATTGGATGAATCGCAAGAGCATTTTGGGGATTTGTTTTGGGAATACCGATTTTTTATGCGAGATGCTCCGGTGTTGATGGCACTCGATAGCGAGTTAAAAAAGGTCTTTGTCGCTAACCAAGAGAAACGGATTATTCAGATAACAGGGCTAATTAGATTCCTTATTAGCGAAGAGATTTTAGAAAATATAGCTAAAGAGGATATTCCTCTACGTGCCAAGCTCTATTGGTTTGTTACGGCGTATTGGCAAGTGTTTGCCTCGATGGATGGCGAAGTGAGTCGTGAGTCGATACGGGAGACAAAAGAGACGATGTTTAAAATCCATATTGCCCCGTTTTTATCGGAGAAAGGGCGGGGGATGATGGGAATAGTCGGAGAGATTAATCCAATTTAGTTTTTTTAAACAAAAAACAGTTACAATTTATCATTATTAATAGTAAAAGGGTGTGTATGAAAGCAATCGGCGGAATTTTAGCGGCAGTCATCATTGGAGCAATCGTGATGATGTTTGCGGGGCATATGAACAGCGTCCCAACATTGGATGAGTCGGCAAAAGCCTCATGGGCACAGGTACAAAACCAGTATCAACGTCGTGCCGATTTGGTTCCTAATCTTGTTGCCACGGTCAAAGGATACGCATCACATGAAAAAGAAGTTTTAGTCGGTGTTACTGAAGCGCGTGCCAAAGTGGGACAAATGAACATCACTCCGGCGGTTTTGAATGATCCAAAAGCATTTGCCGCATTTGAAAAAGCGCAAGGGGAACTTAGCAGTGCGCTGTCACGGCTGATGATGGTAAGTGAGCGTTATCCTGAGCTCAAAGCCGATAAAAACTTTATGGCATTACAATCACAGTTGGAGGGGACTGAAAACCGTATCAGCGTTGCACGCCGTGATTACATCGATACCGTGAAAGAATATAATCTCGAATTGCGTACCGTTCCGGGTCGATGGGTAGCCGCTATTCTCTATCCCGATGCGACGGTAAAAGAGACATTTTCCGCAGAACCGCAGAGTCAAAAAGCACCTACTGTATCGTTTTAAATAATGATACGTTTTTTTGTAACTCTTCTCTTTTTTATCGGAGTTGCCACTTGGGCGGCTCCAACCTTTCCAGAGCTGAGTGGTCGTGTTGTCGATCAGGCAGAATTGCTTACACCAGATCAGGAACAATCCCTATCCGAACTCTCGAAAACGATCGAAGATAACAGCACTGCTCAGGTCGTCGTTGTCACTCTCAAATCACTGGAAGGGTACGATATCTCTGATTACGGCTATCAGCTCGGACGCTACTGGAAAATAGGGCAGAAAGATAAGAATAACGGTCTTTTGATTATCATCGCACCGAATGATCACAAAGTCCGTATTGAGGTTGGGTATGGGCTAGAAGGTGATATTACGGATGCTCAAGCAAATGATCTAATCTTAACGAAAATGGTTCCACGTTTTAAACAAAAAGATGTTTATGGTGGTATCAAAGATACGATGGAAGAAATCAAAGTAATTATTTCAAAAGAGTATCAGGCAGAACCTGTCAAGGAAAAATCGCACCTTTTCTATATTCTTTTAATTGCATTGATACCACTTTTAGTTTTAATTTTTTGGGCAGGTACCTATTATTTTTCAAAACAAGTGATGGTTATTCTTAAATTGACGGCTTCACTCTTTATTGGAGGAATCGTCGGTATGTTAATTTGGATAGCAAGCCATCTAGTAATAATTAGCGCAATTGTGGGTTTGATTGTATTTATCATTACCTACTTCTCTAACAAAAATTCTGACTTTGGTTCTATTATCGATACAATTGGCAATTCGTCTGGATCAATGAGCAGTGATTCGTTTGATATTTTTAGTGGGAGTGGCGGCAGTTTCGGCGGTGGCGGTTCTAGTGTCGATATCGGTGATTTATTAGATGGATTGGGGAGTTAATGAAACAGTTAAATGAGACACTAAAAACTCAGATTAAAGAGGCAATAGAGAGTGCCGAAGCTCAAAGCTCGTGCGAGTTTGTCGCAGTGATTACTCAAAAAAGCGGAAATTATAGAATATATGCCTTCTTTGTTGCGGCATTGAGCGCATTATTGATCCCCCATTTGATTTTTTGGCTAACAGATTGGTTTAGTATTGAAAAAATATTTCAGTGGCAGATCACATCCTTTATTTTATTGATGATCCTTACCCAATTATCAGTGGTCACAAATGCGTTAGCCCCATTTGCAGTAAAACAACGTCAAGCAGCATTGGTCGCACAGCAGAGTTTTAGAAAATTTGGATTGTATCGGACGTCGAAACGGCGAGCTATTTTATTTTTTGTCTCTATTGATGAAAAATATGCCGAGATTATCACCGATATCGGAATCGATGCGAAAATATCTACTGAAACATGGCAAGTGGTTATCGATACATTTCGCCAAAATTTAGAGACGAAAAATGTAGCGCAGGGCTATCTGGAAGCTATCGAAGCATGTGGTGCGATTTTAAAGCGAGAGTTTCCTGCCGAAGCAGGGGATGTGGACGAGTTGCCGAATGAGTTGATTGTAGACACTTCTAATTAATTTGTTATTTGTTCAATCTTTTCAACCCATGGATACCCTAAAAATCCCTTATGTAGATAGACTCTAATGTGATCATTTTCATTATACTGATGATAGAGGGTTGAATCGATTTGGATACGGTGTTGCATGGGCTGATTATTCCATCCGTAGAGATTTAGAAAATAGGTGGTTGATTTTTTACGTCCGCTGTGTATCTCTTTTGAGGTGATGGAAGAAGCAAAGGTAGTCGCATCAGAAGAATCGAGATAGACATTGACCTCTTTAATCTCTACCAATGCACTGAGAAATAATCCCAAAGACCCCAATGTGAACAGCTCAAACAACACAGGAGAAAAACGGGAACTTTGACGCAGATATTTGTAGACGATAACGATGATGGCGACGAGAGAGATTATTGTTACTGCAATACCCATTGGGAGGATGCTGTAAGAATCACTCAGCTGGGGGAAGGTTAGATAGTTATTATGTTCAAAATAGAGCATCATTCCACCATTTACGATGAGTGCAACGATAAGAGTGTGAAATACAAAAGCGATCTTTCCTGAATATTCACGATAGATCGGATGGTGTGGAGCTGCTTTGGAGGGGAGATGCTCTATGGCTTGTTTCATCAAGGGGACAATGGTTTTAAATAATCCTTTTGCCTGATCATCGCTGAGGGTTTCCGTCGTATTTTTAGTTTTTAGAAGAAACCGACCGTCAAAACACTCTATTTTTTGTACTTTTATCCCTTTTTCATGATGAGACCAGAATAGGGAATAAAGAGCTTCTCTCAAAGATTTGTTATTGCTTAATTCGTTGCAGAGCCATTCATCATCGGAGATGATATAGATAGTTTCATCAAATCGACTATCTCCGCTTTGACATTCGGTGCTAAGTCCCAAAGATTTGAAAAAACGTTCAAACGGTGTTTCAAATTTGAGAGAAAAATCGTATCCATAGATATTTTCAATTGATATACTTATCGAAACTACCGAATCATCTTTTTTATGCCCAAGTGTATAATAATAGGTTGTCCCCTCGATCATTCCACTCATTAGATTTATATCTTCGAAATAGCCGTTGTGTCTATCGCTATACTTTTTTCGAAAGGTTGAGAACCATAGATAGATTCCTGCAATCATCACGATTAATGCGATGCGTAGAGGCGGAATGTACATGTATTCGACCCCGAAAATAAGTGCGGCAATAATAAAAGGAAAAAAAATGATCGATAATGCAAAAAATGCTAGAGCCAAGAGAAACCTTATTAATTAATTATCAATAATAATATATCATTATAAAACTTTAATAGTATGAAAAAATTATTTATTCATGAAGGAAAAACATGCGTATGCAAATAGTTGTTTTGTTATTTATATCATTGAGTCTTGAAGCCGGAATCATCCGCGATATGTTTCAAAAACGATCTTCTGTCCAAGAGGTCAAAAAACTCACCGACATAGCCTACGGCGTGGACAAAAAACAGTCTCTCGATGTCTATCTCCCCTCAAACCCTAAAAATGCTCCTATCATCGTCATGGTTCACGGCGGTGCATGGAAAATGGGGGATAAGAAATCGGATAACGTCGTTCAAAACAAAATGAATCGATGGGTTTCTAAAGGTGCTATATTTGTATCGGTCAATTATCGATTAGTTCCGAAAGTGGCTCCACAGCAACAAGCTGAAGATGTCGCAACGGCTCTTGCGTTTGTTGAGTCGCATGCAGCTTCGTGGGATGGTGATGCTTCAAAAGTAATTTTGATGGGGCACTCTGCGGGGGCACATTTGGTCTCGTTGATCTCGGCTAATCCTCAAAAATACGTTTCGCTCGGTCTCCAACCGTGGCTTGGTACAATATCTCTCGATACGGCAACGATGGATTTGGTACAGACAATGCAGCGGAAGCATTACGATTTTTACGATGATGTGTTTGGGAGCGATAAGGATATTTGGATGCAAGATTCTCCGCTCTATCAACTTGATCGTTCCGCACCTCCGATGTTGCTCGTCTGCTCCAGTATTCGTGAAGATAAACCGTGTGAGAATTCCAAACCGTTTATGATAAAAGGGGTTAATATGGGGCTTAGAATCGAGATGAACGAACAACCGCTGAACCATGGTGAGATTAATGATGAACTCGGCAAGCCAAGCGGTTATACCGAGAGGGTTGAGCAGTTTATCCGCTCATTAGGAATTGATCTTTAATCAACAGCACATAAGCTTAAAAATTATATTATATTAAAAATAATTAATAGGTAATTTGAATGTCCCTAAACGTTACAAAATATATTGTATTTATGTCTGTATTTATAATTTTTACCGGATGCTCTTCGCACAACATGGAAAATAGTATGGATACAAATCAAATAAACAAGGGCATTGAAATTTCCCCTCCCGAGTTAAACACTTCGATTCCCGCACCAACAATAGAAAAAAAGGTTGAGCCTAAAAAAAATCCGTCCGCTAAATCGGTTGGAAAAAAAGATGCAACTAAAAAATCCAATAAAACTTCTCTCAACAATGAAACAGATACGGATAAGTCAGAATCAGCGATAAAAGAGCTCAATCAAAAGGTTAAAGAGAGTAAAACACGTGAAGTACGTGAGATTTTAAACGCAAATCCAAAAGCCATTGATATGATCGAAGAGTCGGAAAAAAAACTGCTTTATGTCGGTCCTAGCGGCTGGAGAGTGATAGACATTATCGAAGGATTACGAAACGGCCGTTTGCGTGAGAAAGAGATCGTATCACATATCAAAGCGGCTAAACTCCCTTATAAAAAGTATTCGTATGATGAGATACAAGCCCTTTTAAAACAGAAGATACCGTTTAAGGTCATTAATACCATGATGACGGTGTCAAAGTAAGCCATCACTCCCAGATAATTTTGTTACGTCCGCTCTCTTTTGCCCGATAGAGTTTCATGTCTGCATCATTTAGGAATTCGCTAAACCCGTCAAACTGTGTGCTGAATTCGGATACCCCCATACTGACCGTGCACGATATAGATCCATTTTTCGTCGGAATGACCAATAAAGCAATACTTTCTTTAATGGATGCTGCCAAAATGACGGCGTGTTCGACAGAGGTATTGGGCATTAGAATAACAAATTCTTCCCCTCCGATACGTGCAAAAATATCATCTTTGCGAATACGGGTTTTGACACTTTGTGAAATATAGATTAGAACATTATCCCCATTCTGATGACCGTATGTATCATTGATGGATTTAAAAAAATCGATATCAAAGATGATCAGAGATAATGGCGATTCATGCCGTATGGATTGAGCGATTTCTCTTACAACATTCTCTTCGAGATAGCGTCGGTTGTAAATATGAGTGAGTGGGTCGGTAGTGGCTAATTCCATAAGCAGATCATTGGCTTTTTGAAGTTCGGCTGTTTTGTTGAGCACTTCATTTTCGAGATTCTGGGCTAATGATTCTAACGCGGCATTGGATTGCAGCAGTAAGGCGTTGGTTTCATTCATTTGACGGAGAAAAGCGCCGAAAAAGAGGGTGGATGTCATAAGTGCTGCGATAAATTCCTGTATATACAATGTGTTTTGTACCGAATCAAAAATCGCAAACGGACCCTGATGACGGATAGTATAATAAATGGCAATCATACTAATAATCATCCCTATGTCCATACCTGAACGAAGACCGTTACGATAGACAATCCATAATGTCATTAAAATAAAAATCATAGGAGTCGTAGGTAGAACACTTGGGGTAAATTCGATAGAAAAGAGGGCAATAGCAAGTAAAATAGCTAACGTATCGGTCAGTATCGATTCAAAAAGATGTTGAGTAAAGAGAAATTTTTTCGGGTACTCTGCCCATAAAATAATGAGCGGAGTAAGAAACAAAATACCCAGAGAATCTCCGAAAAAGCTGATACGCCAAAAAGCTATAAAATTGGTTTGAGATTCGATTTGGGTATTGTAGATAAGTGTGGTAAAAAAAGCGCTTACCGATGGGTTGATTGCCAGAGCGATAACGATAAACAAAAGGGTAAATCGAATATTATTGAAACTATCATCATTAGGACAAAGACGACGAAGAAGATACGCCGAAAATAATGTTTCGCCTAAATTTATGAGTATAAATTGTAATGTCTGAAGCGAGGTCAACATCGGTATATCTGCGATAATTTCTGCGGGAATGATTGCTAGAACAATCCATATCCATTCGCGTATAGGGCGTAAGAGAAATACCGCTAATAATAAACCGTTTGGGAACCAGACAATCGATAATCCCTCACTCATTGTGGTGAAATAAAGACTGATTTTGATGAGGGCAATGTATGTGATTATCAGAGAAAGGAAAAAAATCGGATAGGATCTAATGGCGTTTGTCTGATTATGGACGTTCATCCTGCCCTCGCTAGAAATGATAAAAAATCATTATAGCTTAATATTGGGAGGTCTATGATGTTTTTGTAATCAATGATGGTGATGAAACTCCAACACCTCTTTGATCTCTTCTGGGGTTGCTTCATGGATATCCAATACGGTTCCCTCGAAAACGAGATCCATACCGGCGAGCGGGTGATTACCATCGAGTGTCGCGTGATCACCCTCTATCTCGGTGACGGTATAAATGATTACATCGTCAGAATCCTCTTCAAAATACCCATCGAGTTCCATTCCGACACTTACCTCTACCGGTAATTCGCTGAGGGCTTCTGTGATAACGAGGGAAGGATCATAGTTTCCGAATGCTTTATCCGCAGAGAGTTCAATTTTAAACGTTTCGCCGATACTTTTCCCTTCTAACCCTTTTTCAACGGTTGGAAAGATGTGACCGTAATTACCGTGGAGATAAACGAGTGATTCTTCCTCTTCATGGAGAAGATTTCCTTCGGTATCGTTGATGTGATAGTCGAGGGTAACGAGGCAGTCTTTTTTAATGGTCATGAGATTTCCTTAGGGTAATGGTATAAGAATCGGATTAAACGCTTTGGTCGAGATTATAGCGTGTCCACCTATTGTAAGCTCTGAAGCTTCACTGGAACTCAAAACGGTACGGACGATAGA
The DNA here is from genome assembly GCF_028713855.1 of Sulfuricurvum sp. Lineage (GTDB taxonomy): Bacteria > Campylobacterota > Campylobacteria > Campylobacterales > Sulfurimonadaceae > Sulfuricurvum. The sequence goes on along the minus strand of NZ_JAQTNN010000004.1, from coordinate 49,062 downwards.
AGAACCGACAAGCAGGGTGACGATAAAAACCGGAGTATCCTCTTCGATTTTAAGAACCTCTCCGATTAGCTGAAGTTTTCCGCTTAGGCTCTGGGGGCTAAAGAACTCCATAGGCGAGCAGAGCCGCTTGATATGACCTGATTCGACCTGCGCGAGACGATCGGAGAGTTTGACGGTCTCGGCGATATCGTGGCTCACCAGTAGCGTTGTGACACCGAGCCGATCATGTATAAGGCTTAGTTCATCTTGGAGCTTTTGGCGCATGGAAGGGTCGAGCGCCGAGAGGGGCTCATCGAGGAGCAATATCTTCGGATGACGTACCAATGCACGGGCAAGGGCAACACGCTGTTTCTGTCCCCCTGAGAGAGTCGCGGGGAGACGGTTTGAGAGTTGAGAGAGTTCAACGAGTTCGATCAGCTCATCGACATTATGACGCTGCTGTGCATTTTCGGCGGCGAAGAGGAGATTTTCCCGGACACTCATTGTCGGGAAGAGAGCGTAATCTTGGAAGACAAACCCGATGCTCCGTTTCTGGGGTGGGAGATTGATTTTCTTACTGCCGTCAAACCACACCTCTCCGTCTACTTCGATAGTACCGCCATCAGGTTTTTCGAGTCCGGCAATCATACGCATCAATGTCGTTTTTCCGGCACCTGAGGGACCGAAGAGGGTTAGGAACTCGCCGTCGTTGATGGCAAGGTCAAAATGGGCATTGATTGAGCCTTCAGCAGTATCGAGACGCTTGGTAATATTAATTACTATCATCGAATACCGCCGAGTGATTTTTTATTGAGGGTGTAGACGAGGAGCAGTATCGAGAATGTCACGATAAAGAGGGTGAGAGCGTATTGATGCGCCATTGCGTAGTTGAGCGATTCGACTTCGTCGTAGATGGCGATGGAGGCAACACGCGTTTCGTCGGGGATATTTCCTCCGATCATCAGGATCACCCCAAACTCTCCGACCGTGTGGGCGAATGCGAGGACGATTCCCGAAATCAGTCCGTGACGGATTGAGGGGAGGATAACACGTAGCATTGTCTCCAGTTTTGATTTGCCGAGGGTGTAGGCGGCTTCAAAGATCGATGGAGGGACTTGGGCTAAGGCGGATTGGATCGGATGAACCATAAACGGGAGGCTGAAAAGGACGGAGCCGATTACTAACCCCTCAAAACTGAATGCCAAGCGGATACCGTGCTCGGTTAAAAAGCTCCCGATAGCGGATGCGGGGCTGAATGCCAGTAGAAGATAAAACCCCAGAACTGAAGGCGGTAGTACGAGGGGCATGCTCACCACTGTTTCAATGATACTTTTGAACCGCATTTTTGAAAAAACCAAAAATGATGCGAGGGGAATAGCGATAAAAAGCAATATCAATGTAGTAATGGATGCGAGTTTAAAGGTCAGCACCATCGTGCTGATGAATTCAGATTCCATGGGTCTCTCTCAATAAGGATATTTCGCTTGGACTCACCATCCAAAACACTTCATCATCTTGATCAATACTGAGTGTATCGAATGTCAGTGTAGGGACGAGAGCGCTAAGCGTCGTCTTATGGTAGGTGAGGGTGATTTGAGAAAGGATGCTTCCGCGCTCTATGGTTTGAACAACAGCGCGCTGAATATTTGCGGTGGTGGCGATGCGTGTTTTAGAGAGGATAACTTCGGTCTCTTTAAATGCCAGAGTGACCGGAGTATTCAGTAACTGGTTTTCGTCCGAAATTTCGGCGAGAAGAAGATAAAAAGTATCTTTTTCTACATTAACCCCTAAACAGGAGAGATGTTCAGAGGAGGTTACGGAGGTGATAGTGGCGGATATGATGTTCATAAAAGTTCTATTCTCACTTTGATATCGGCAGGTTGTGCGTTGTAGGGCGATGAGGTGACGATCATATCGACACCTGTTGCCGCGTATTCGGCGATATTTTTGGCACTGATTCCTCCGGTTGCGATGAGGGTGATGTGGGGATAATCGGCTCGGAGGATACGTACCGCATCGGAGAGCTTGCTCAGAGGGAGTTTTTCGAGCTGGAGGATATCAGCTCCCATCGCGGCAAATTTGAGCGCTTGGGCAATGTCTTCGGCTTCCATGACGATCTTTTTCTCCGGATTTACTTTTTTGGTTTTGATTAGTGCTTCCGCAAACACTTTATCCGATGGGAAAAACACACGGTGATATTCAAACACCAGGATTGATTCGGAGAGTCCCAGACGGTGTGCGACACCTCCGCCGGATTCGACCGCTTTAATCGCGATTTTTTTCGTAAACGGAGTCGTTTTACGGGTGGTGGCGACCACGATATCGGGGTTGATCGAATGCGCTAATAACACGGCTTCACGGGTATAGGTAGCGATACCGCTCGCATAATCGAGGAGGTTTTGGACACTTTTCCAGATACGGTGGATATTTCCGGCTTCACCGTGTGCTTCGAGAAAGACACTTTTGGGCGGGATGAGGGTTCCTGATTTAACAAACCCATCGATCTCTAACCCGTACAGACCGCACAGACGCACTGCCTCTTCCATACATGAAACGACGAGAGGACGTTCACGGCTAGCAAAGGTGATACGGGCGCGTTGGTCGGTGATCCCCAGTGATGCGGTCGTTAGATCGCCGTAGGGGACATCCTCGCTCAGCAGTGCTTCGAGTTCAAAATCGTTGAGAGTGATCATATCGATGTTTCCCAGCCGATAAATGCCCAGTTAACAGCACGAGGAGGGCGGTTTTGTCCGATAATCACCTCACGGTAATACTCTCGTGCTTTGAACTGCTGTTCTTCATCGAGTGAATGGACACTCCAAATCAGCGATTCGACGAAATCCTCTTCATTGGCGCTTCGGACGCTTCCCCGACCTGTTTCGATGTAATCGACGCGGGGGAGGTAGCCGTGAGAATAGAGGATGATCGGAATGTACCAGTAGTCGGGTTTCGTTTTGACCTTTTTACCAATGTAATCGAGGATATTCATATCGACGAAACTCCCCCCGACTTTGTAGGTGAGATAACATCCACGGCGTGCATGAGCAGACATTTTCGCTAACGCTGTATCGACATCAGAGACCTCTATGGAGCGTGAGGCAACGACAATATCAGCCAGCGGCAAACTGCTCCAGTCATCGTCCCAACCTATATGATATGTTTTAATATTAGTTACCCCTTCGCGCGCGGCGTAGGCTTTTAACTCTTCGAGCATTTGGGCGGAGAAGTCGATAGCGATCACCTCTTTGACCCGTTTTGCCAAGGGGATCGCGAGGGTTCCCGGTCCGCATCCGATGTCGAGAACCACTTCGTCCCCCGTGATATTCATGCGGGAGATGAAATCGTCCACATAGGGACTGTTGATGACGGACGCCGCCATATCGGCAGATTTTTCATCCCAGTCACTGCTCGTTTTTCCTTTGAAATCAGTGGTGGCTTTGTGTTCACGGTACATTGCGGAAAAATTGATCGGTTCTAAAAACATGGTCTCTCCTAAGTTGTTATTATTATACTGAAATATCGGGGAGATCGACTCCCCAAAGGTGATTAAAATTTGTAACGGATATTGCCGAAGACACTGCGTCCCGCTTCAGGATAGCCGTAGCTGTAGTAAAAGTTTCGATCGAATACATTGTTGATACCCAAATCGAATGAGACCGCTTTGGTAGCTCTCAAGGTCGCTTTGGTATTCCACACCGAGACGCATCCTGTTGAACTATAGAGATTTTTCGTATTGGGTGCGGTTCCGGTCGTTCCCGTAGCGGCATAACGCTCTGAATCATACTCATAGGTATTGAACCATGTCAGGTTTTCGATCGGAGTGTAGGCGACGGTAGCGATGAACTTCTCTTTCGGTACGTCGGTGATTTTTTGGCTCTCATCGACTTCGTTGGTCATTTTCAGGTAGGTGTAGCTCCCCTCAAAGGAAAGTGATTCGAATGGTGCATAGACGGTGGATAGTTCAAACCCTTTTTGGGTTACTTTTCCGACGTTTTGGAGTTGTTGCTGTTGAGTGTAGGTTGCTCCGCTTTTGTACCAGAGCGGTATATAAGCGCTTTGGATGTAGTCGCTCACATCCGCGTAAAACAAGGCTCCGCTAAACGACGCATTTCCGAGTGATTTGGTTCCGCCCACTTCGTAGTTGATGGTTTTTTCAACATCTAGTGCAGGATTCGGGACAAAGGTGTTGAATTTAAACGAGTAGCGGTCTTTGATCGATGGGATACGGCTTTTCCCTGAAACACCGCCGTACCATGAGAGGGAATCATCGATTTGTCCCTCCAGTTTGATCATAGGATTAAAGGAGGAGGTGTCTCCGTGGGCAAACTCTTGGCTTGTTGTGTATCCGGTCGTTGTGTTTTGGCTCACTCCAGCACCATCATTATAATAATTGGTATTGGGTTTGCCGTATTGGGTATTTTGCGCCGTATCGATCTCTTCGCGGTCATAGCTGGTTCCGATGGTCAGTTTGAGTGTTTTAGAGAAGGTATGGGTATCTTCGATGCCGAATGAGCTGATGGTATCTTTCATCTCATAGACCGCCACTTGATTAACGCCCCCTTCTTGGTGGTCGTCGATTTTGTAGTGAAGCGCCATTTTGAGGGTATTATCGGAAGAGAGTTTTACTCCGCTCTCTAATGATGCCCCTTTGGTGTATTCGTCATACCAGCTAGGATTACCGACTCCTCCATAGGCAAAGGTGTTGTACAAGCCGTTATTCGTATAGATCGCGAGTGAGTTTTGGAATTTGTCATAAAAGACGCGGCTTTTGAGATACCAGTTTCCAAAATCGGTTTTGGAGAGGAAATAGAGACTTTGTTTGTCCCAATAGCGCCATTGCCAGAACCCGCGCCCCGACAAGTTCATCGCCTCATCCGGTGGAACCCCTTTGTCGGCATTTTGGCGGATGTAGTTGATGGCGTATTCGTCGGTTGAGTTCGGGGTAAATCCGACTTTTAGATTGAGCTTGTCGTCGGTTGCATAGGCGTTGTTGCGATCGCCGCCGTCTTCATTGATCGTGCGTACAGGGGTGAAATCATCGGAGAGGGGATAGGTATCGCGCTGGGTTTTAGATCCGGATGCCTGAATGTAATAGCTCCCTTGATTGGTTCCGAGGTTGATGTATTCGGTTCGTCCGTTTCCGCTGAAAAATCCTGCTCCGACTTCCCCTTCGAACTCTTTGGTCGGTTTTTTGGTAACGAGATTGATCGCACCCGCAAAGGTATTGGCTCCCAGAAGGGGAGACGCGAGTCCTTTGGAGACTTCGATTTCGGAGAGATCGAACGTCGTGAATCGCGAGAAATCAACGTATCCGTCATACGGTACGGCGATAGGGATACCGTCGATAAAGAGCGGGGCGTGTTTAACGTCAAATCCTCGTATCATAATCATCTGTTCATTACGGGCACCAAAACTTTGGATCGTTGCACCCGGTAGAAGGTTAAGCGCTTCGACGACGGTTTTTCGTTCATGATCTTGCATCGCTTGTGCATCGATGATCGTAGTCGTAGAACTCGATGTATCCGAGGTACTCGTTACATCAACTTTGCCGAGTTCAAAGACTCCCTCTGTACCGTATAAAACCGACGCAGTTGCCAGTGATAGTAATAACATATGTTTCTTCATTCTTTTTCCTTAAGTTTAAATGTAGGGTCGGATTTCGGCATTGAACCGTGATAGCATCCACTGATTTTGAGCATGATCGGTGGAAGAGGGTTTGAGGACGAGGTGGACGTGATTAAGCTCCTTTTGGATGGTTTTAATGGTAGTGATGCACTGTTGGGGGGTTCCCAAAATGGCGTTGTCAAAAAACTTCTGACCGTTGAAAAACCCTTTGCGCTCGTTTAGAAGCAGTTGGTAGGCTTCGAGATCGAATGTCGGCTGGGTTTGCTCTTCTTGGACGGCGCGCATACACCGAACAAAATGATCGATCGCCGGCCAAACAGCGCGTGATGCCTCTTCGTACGTATCGGCGACATAAAAAACCCGCATGATGACCATTTCGGGCTCATATTCTGCGATCGAGCGATAAAGGTTACGTGCCTCGATACACTCCTCTAAAGAGGCACCTTGGGACATCATCAGCCCATAGCCGTGCCGTGCGGCAAATGCTATCGTCTCTTCGGAGGAGAAGGTCGCGACGAAAAAGGGGACTCGCGTTTGGATCGGATGAGGTGCGATGGGAATGTTTTTGGTTTGGACGAAATCACCGTTGTACTCAGTATCGTTGCCGTGCAACAAGGCATCGATGGACTCGACGCTCTCGTACATCACCGCTCTTAGATCCTCTTTGTTTTGAAGAAAATATCTGGTGTCGGGAGCGAATCCCCCTTTGGCAAATCCCGCATTGATCCGACCGTCTGAGAGATTGTCGAGCACCGCGATACTTTCAGCGAGTCGGACGGGGTGGTAAAAGGGGGCGAGAAACCCTGCGCTCCCCAGTCGGATACATCCGGTACGCCCCGCCGCATAACCGATCATTACCGCAGGATCGGGAATGACGCTAAAAGCGTTGAAATGGTGTTCGCCGAACCACGCTTCATCAAATTCGAGTTCATCGGCCAACTCAACGAGACGGAGCTGTTCCATAATGCTCTCTTGCACATTGCCGGAGTAGTTTTCGCTAAGGCAAAATAGTCCTATTTTCATGGTACTTCCTATATGTATCAAATATGATATAACGATAGTTAAAAAAACGCTTATCCCCGATAGGCAGGGAAAAAGAGTTTTTCAAACCGTTTTTTCTCCTGATCGATTGGGGCGATCAGATCGGGATAAAAGGTGTGTATCAGCCACCGTATTCCCATGAGTCTCGTGAGAGACGGGGGACGGCTGATATAGTTGAACGGTAGGGTAGGGACAGTTAAAACGTGTCCACTCTTAACCGCACGAAGATTTTTCCACTGAGGATTGGTTTTAAGCGATGTTGCAAATGACTCTTCCATGGCAACGATGACATCCGGATCGGCGAGGAGGATTGTTTCCAGTGATATTTTTTCCATCCCGTAATGGGAAGAGACTTTACAATTAATAGCATTTTTGGCTCCGCTGTAGGTGAAAGGCTCGAGGTGTCTTGAACCTTCACACTCGCTCGACATTCCATCCAACCCTTCGGCAAAGTAGTAGCGAACGTCTTTACGTGCATTGACTTTGGCCTGAAGCGATTTTATCAATCCTAAGGTCTCTTGGGTATAGGCGATGAGTTCGGAGGATCGTTTAGTGTTTCCGGTGAGTTTGCCTAAGAGATTGAACTCTCCCACAAGATCATTGATCGTGTCGTCACGAACGAGGAGTACGGGGATACCTAACGCGGATAACTTACCGAGTTGATTTTCAACACCGGTTGCATTCCCCCACATGAGAATAACATCGGGCTTTATGGAAGCTAAAATTTCTATGTTAGGAGTGTTGCCTTGTCCAAAATATCCACCAACCACCGGACGTGAAGCGGCTACACCGACATAGGGTTTTTGGTCGGGTCTAAACGGAAAATTTAATCCTGCAACGAGAGAGGGATCGAACGCTGTTAGGCTGATAGTCAGCGGTGGAGAAGCCGAATAGATTTTGGTGATTTTATCGGGAATCGTAACAACTCTGCCGTAATCGTCGGTGATGGTACGAGCTTGTACGTTTGTAATAAGCAATCCGATTATGAGGATAAGTATTTTCATAGAGTTCCTTTGTTAAAAATCGGGAGACAGCGGGTATGGGTATCGTGGACGATGAGGTCGGCTTCTATTCCATAAACGTCATGGATCATATCAGGGGTTATTACCTCTTCAGGAGTGCCGTCAGCGATGATTTTACCGTGGTTCATTACTGCGACTCGGCTGGAAACCAGCAGAGCATGATCGGGATAATGGGTCGTTTTGAGAAAGGTATAGCCTTGGGTACTGAGAGATACAATCAGTTCCAAAAGGCGAATTTGGTTACCGTAATCGAGACCCGATACCGGTTCATCCATGATAAACGTATCCACCCCCTGGGTAAGGGCACGAGCGAGAAGTACCATCTGTTTTTGTCCGCCGCTAAGCTGACCGAAAGGACGCGCGGCTAAATCGGCAATCCCGACTCTTTCCAATGCTTCATGGGCAATAGTATAATCACGAGCGGAGGGGGCAGCGAAAAATCCGAGCTTGGATACACGACCCATGATGACCATCTCCAGTACACTGTAGTTGAACGGTACGTTGTGATATTGGGGGATATAGGCGATATGTTCTGCGATCTCACGATGCGAATAGCGGTGCAGCGTTTTGTCGTTGAGCCATATCTCACCCCGTTTAGCGTTGATAAGTTTGAGGATAAGGCGAATAAGGGTACTTTTACCGCATCCGTTTGGTCCTAACAGACTGACGACCTCACCGCGACGGAGGGTGAAATCGATCCCTTCCAATACCGGACGCTTAGGGTACGAAAAATGGAGATCATTTACCGTAATGATAGGTTTTAGTTCCATGCTGCCCTCGCGTTTTTAAGTACGATGATAAAGACAGGAATCCCGATAAGCGACGTGAGAATTCCGATAGGGACTTCGACGGTGAAAGCCAGTCGTGAGATGGTATCGGCAAGGAGCAAAAATGCCCCTCCCACTATCGCCGAAAGAGGCATCAACAGTCGATGTGAGGGTCCCACCGCCATACGGATGATATGAGGGATGATAAGCCCGATCCATCCAATAATCCCCGCCATAACGACGGAGAGTGAACTGGCTAATGTTGCGAGTATAATTGCCCCTAGACGAATCATCGTAACATTAATCCCTAATGCTTTTGCCTCTTCATCTCCCAAGCTCATGAGATCGAAGTATTTGCCCAATACAATCATCCCAATGACACTGACAAGCATCGGAATCGAGATAAGCAATACTCCATGTAAATCCGCCATGGTCAAACTCCCCATCAACCAGTAAACGATGGCTGGGAGAGTGCTGTAGGGATCAGCGAGGTATTTGATGATGGAGAGGAGCGAGGTAAAGAGCGCACTACTGATAACCCCTCCGAGAACCAGCATCACGGTTGAGCGTGAGTTGGTTACCATTGTCCCGATGAGTACCGCAACTCCGACCGCGACAAATCCGAAGGCAAATGCGAGCAACTGAACGACGTACCATTGCTCGCTTATAAGCATCCCCATTGCCGCACCGAATGATGCCCCAGCGAGTACTCCTAAAATCCCCGGTGAGACGAGAGGATTGACAAACATTGCCTGAAACGCGGCACCGGAGGTTGCTAGAGCTGATCCGATGAGGATGGCGAGTAGGACACGAGGAAGACGAATCTGTAAAATAATGTTATCGAGGAGGGTATAGGTATCATTGCCTACTCCTCCGAGAACTTTAAACTGGAGATAGCCGATCAATGTCTCCAGTGTAATCGGATACTGTCCCCATAATAGAGATAATGTGGCGACAACGAGTAAAAGCACTGTTGAGCCGATTATCCAACTGATCGGTTTGATATTTTTCATCATAGCCCTTAAAACTTCAGATTGATACTGCCGAACAGTCCGAACGGTTCACCGGTTTGATAGGTAGTCGTGACACCGGTGGCAGCGAGATAATTATCCGCAGCATTGATGGTTGCAATGTATTTTTCATTGGTCAGATTCGTGGCTGTGAGACGGAAAAGAGCATCATGTGAACCCATAAACTGTGTCATACGGTAAGCTACATCAAAATCAACCAGCGTAAATGCATCGATTTTTTGGGTATTTTGTACATCTCCCCATCGGCTGGAGGTATAACGTCCGCTTGGAGTTAGCGTCCAATCCCCTAGGTGGTAAGAGAGAGCGACTTTAGCCATATACTCCGGTGCGTCAGGGAGCTGTTTGCCATCTGTGTTGACCGTTGTACTTGTACCGCTTTGAAAGTTTTGGGTAAATTGGTACTGATTATATGAAAGTGCCAAAAGAAACTCAAGATTTTCATTGATCGGTCCATAGGCTGAGAACTCCGCACCGTATCCGAATGCATCACCGATATTTGCAGGATACGAGACACCGTACTGCGGATCATAAACGTTGGCTTGTTTGTTTTGTACGTAAGATACAAAAAGGTTTGGATTCAGAGTGATCGAACCAATGGTGGATTTGAAGCCTAAATCAATATTATCGGAGAGTTCCAAATCAAGTTTATCCCAAAGCTGTTGGAGCGTTACGTTCTTACTGACGAAGTTGGCTCGATTCGAAACATACGTAGGGAAAAGATTGACGTCAAATCCGTAAGTACGTGAGTAATCGATATACGCTGAAGTCGATGGGGATATTGCATATCCTACATAGAGCGATGGAATAAAAGTATGAAAGGTTTTTGCATCGACACTTGAGTATGTATCCAATGTCCCGTTGGCAATTGCAGTATCATAGTTCGAGCTGGTAGATGCACCTGTCCCGTTCGTATAGCTGTGGAGCGAACCGAGTTTGAAAGTTTGATATTGTAATCCTGCGGTATAGGTTAATCGGTCGATTGTTCCACTCAGTTGTGCGAAAGGGGCTTGCAAAATATGGTAGTCGTTGTCGGCAAGTACGGCATATCCGTTAAATACCAAATTACCGCTGCTGTTAACCGTATATTTTTCTTGATCAGCAGGAGGTCCGGGAGGGAGCTGTTTATGATACCAATACCCTATAGACGTTTTGAGCGCTTCGGAAAAAGTATGATCATACGAGGTTACGGCACCGAAGAGATCATGATCGATCTTCCAGTTAATGACACGATTTTTACTGGCATTACCATCGCTGCTGACACTGGAATACCAATATTCTCCTTTGTCTTTTTTATAGTAGGGTTTGATGGTAATGACATCTGATGACGTCGGTTTATATTCAAATTCGCCTAAAACTGCCGTGGTATAAAATTTTTGTTTATTGAAATCATAGTAGTTGACGTTATTAGCGGTAGTCGGTTTGGTTGTTGCATAATCTTTTGAAAAATATTTACCCAAATCATTGGCTTCCGCATAGCTGAGATTGTAATAGTTATGATGATCGTCCGCATTACGGATCGCGGTGAGTTTAGCTTTAAACGTACTGTTAGGGGTATAGGTGAGTCCTACAGTACCGTTGAGCCGTTTGAGATCCCCTTCGCCTTTTGTTTTGTCATTGGTGAGTTGTGAGAATGAACCGAATACCGCTATATCGCCGACTTTACCCGAATCGAAGCGGACAAAGGTACGTTGGAAGTTGTCCGAACCGAACGATTGAGACACTTCTGCGGCGGATTTCGATTTTGCACCGAGAACATTCATATCGACTTTACCGATCAAAGATGAAAATCCGAGGTTTTTATCAGATGGGAGATACCCTTTGAACAAATCAATTGAGGATACATTTTCCATATCCATCAACTGTTTTCCGCCACCGGGATTACTGGAGATCGGCATACCGTCGATCATAAAGACCCCTCCGGGACCACTTTGGCTTTTACCGCGGATACGGATTGGGTCATGATAAGAAGGCTCATTCGATCCGGCCTGATCGACAGGGGTAAAATTGACCGAAGGCGAATAAGCGATAACGCTGTAAGGGTTCATATTAGCCTGTGTACTGAGGGTGGCGATGCTTTTAGCTCCAAAGGTTTGTGAGCCCTTGGAGAGATTGCTTTCTGCGCCTAAGAGATCGTTATAATCAACCGTATCGCTAACTACGATACGTTCGATACTTAAAGGACTCGCGGCAAGTACCGCACACGCGGCGATGGAAATTACAAGAGGGGAAAGCTTCATTGGTTGGCTCCTAATAGATTTTTAGCTTCTTGATCACTGAGTTTGACGTGTAAGAAAAGCGTATAGAACTCTTTTGTACGCTGGGTCAGGTCTACTTTATAAGTTTTTGGATGGAAAATTGAATCAACCCATTGAATACCTAGTACTCGCATAAAAGACGGTGGTCGGTCTATCCAGTTAAACGGTTGCACGGGGACAAGGTGAATACGTCCTGTTTGTACCGCACGGAGATTTTTCCACATAGGATCATTTTTGAGATCAAAATAAACACTTTTATTTTGGACGACAATGACATCAGGATTGTAAGAAAGGAGAGTCTCAAAACTGATTTTCTCTAACCCTAAGATACCGCTTTGTTGGCATTTATGGACATTCTCTCCTCCGGCGAAATTAAGCGCTTCGACATGAAACGATTTGTCGCACTCGGTAGAGAGACCATCCAATCCTTCCGCATAGTAATAGCGAACAGGTTTGGTTTTGACAACACTCTTATGTACCTCATTGATAATACTTTGGGAATAGGAAGCCAATACGCCTGCACGTTTAGCCTCACCGATAGCCTCCCCGGCAAGACGGAATGCACGCGGCATATCGTTGATTTCCCGAAACGGAATCATAAAGGTCGGAATATGGGTTTTTTCGATTTCATGTGCGACGGTTTGAACCAGCATATCATCTTGCCATACGAGTACGAGTTGCGGTTTGTATGTCATGAGTGTTTCGAGATTGATATTTTGTCCACCACCGTGAAAGGAACCTATTACCGGCAGAGAGAGAAATTTTTTATTCAGATACTTCTCATCAGCGCTGTTATTCGCATTTTTTGCCGCGAAATTGAGACCAATCATTTTTTCCGGATTGAGGGTATAAATGAGATAATTCATCGGGGGAGATGAACCGAAAACACGATCGGTTTGATCGGGAAGTATAGCCGGATGTCCATCCATATCGGTGATTGTTTTTGCATGGGCTCCAACAACAAACACCGATAAAAGGAGTACTTTAAGCAACGTATTCATAGGTTTCCTTTAGGATTTATGTAAACTGAAAGCGATAGGGATACTCAGTTCAAAGGTTTTTCCCAATGCGGGAAAATCACCGCTGAGGCTGAGAATCGTTTGTATCGCTTTGGTATCGAGTACGTTACTGCCACTGGTTGATTTAACCTGTGCCATTTCAACAGTACCGTTTGGTTGTAGAATAAATGTGACCATTACAACCCCTTCCAATCGCAATTTTCGTGCAATAGTAGGGTAGGTGATGGCATTTTCGATCATAGCTCGAATGTGTCCCAATGCCGCTCCGCCGATTTGATTATCTGAGTTTTTTGGTAATTCTTTTTCAGAGCCGGATGGTGTCAAATGAGGAGAATCATTGTCGTTTTTGGCTGGCGAAACTGAAGACGCGGATTGGGACACGGCTAGGGGCGCGGACGCCTCAGAGGACACCGAAGGAGTTAATGACGGTGTCCGCTCAGGGGTCGTAGAAATCAGAGGTTTTAAAGGAACCGTTAGAGGTTGTACTTTGGATGTTTGAACCGGTTTTTGTATCATCTGAGTTTTGTGCAAAACAGAGGTCTCCATCCGTTGTATATCACCGCTGGTCGACGTAAAATCCGAGAGGGAGATCGTGATCGTTTTTTCTGCTTCGGGCATAGGGATCGGATGAAGCGCTATATAATAAGATATGGCCGCCAACAGGGTAGCATGTACCCCGATTGAAGCGGCAAATGATTTTGTTTTTGATAAAGAGTTCTTATTGTGTATCTTTTTTGATATAACGGTAGGGTTTAAAAAAAACATCTCAGTTTTCCTCGTTTCCCATTTGCTTCCAAATAGAGGCATAAGGGTGGCGTTCGATCGGTGCAACGGTGGTTCGACGGTTGATCATACGGATAGAAAGCGGCTCGATCCAGTTCCAAAACTCTTCGATACGCTCAGGTGGCATACTCAGATCATTGATTGTTTTTTTGTACATCATCAGCCAAATTTCACGCCCTTTTTCATCGATAGTGATATGAAAATGGCGCATTCTTAGAGCGGGATGACCATGTACCGAGGTATAGGCTTTTTCCCCTCCGAGTGCTTCGACGAAAAAATCGGCGGTCTTTTCGGTTGCAAAGGTAAACATGGAATCATCAGCAGGGAAGAGATTGCCGATAGCACTTTTACGAAGTAAACCATGATGGTAACGGACCATTTGACGTATATTTTCTTCACCCCATTGTTGATAAAGGAGGATGGAAGGAAAAGCGACTTCGGGATAGACAAAGTCGATTTTAGCTTCGGCAGTATGGGGTGTCATACTTGCGCTTTGAAATGGTTTTGTTCCGCATGCACTGAACATTGATACCGGTTTTCCCTCAGACATTAAAATTGTCATGCTATTTCCTTTCGTATTCTTAAAACTTTACGTTAGCCCCCTCAGAGGGGAGATATATTAAAAACGGTAGTTCGCTTCCAAACGCATTTCGCGGTTAGATGTTTCTGCCGTTGCCAAAGTTGTTTGATCATTGTTCTGATCCATTAGACGGGCTTTAAGCTCTGTCCCTTTCCAATTACCGGAAAGTTTGTAGGTCACATCAAAGTTCCATTGACGGGTGTCACCGTTTCCGAAAGCTCTGTCGGTCATGCTTTGATACGGTTTTTTACTCGGATCACGGTCATAATACGAATAGCTTAGCATGGTGCTGACCCCTGATACGATAGCATTACAGTCATAATCAAACTGAGCTTTGTAGGCGTCTGTATTGGCATTCCAATCGGTTTGCGTCATACTGCGAGTATAGCCCTGCGTCGGGAATCCGCGCCAAGGTGCAATCATATCTGCACCGCCATCCGTGTGTGATGTTGAGAGTAAAAAAGTTGCCGCACGATAATTTGCTGTTGCTTTTAATGCCCAAAGATAGGTATCGACACTGTTGTCACTATCATAGTTGTTAACTTTAGGCAAGATAATATCTCCTGCACCTTTGTCATACTGTTGCATGTATAAACCGCCGAATCCGAGGATAACATCTCCCGCTTCGAGTGCGTAATTAGCTTCGAGACGGAGATGATCGACCAAATCCGGCCAATGCATTACCCAACCTTGGAGCTCAAGATTATCAATCGATTTATTGGTTACTCCGACGATAGTGACATTTGGAGCCTCACCGTGTGTCGCTCCGCTTGTGTGATACCCCGTGTCATAATAATTGCTGATTTTTGTAGGTGTGTCCAGTGTTTCGGCCATATTCCCAAAATAGTCCATACCGCGTTCTTTGATTTTATCGACATAGTTCAACTGTATCGTCGTGTTGAGCAGATCATTGGAAACGACATCAGCCCCCTCAAGCGCAATAGGGATCATTTTAGTATCGTTCGGAGACATCCATGGATTACTCATCAGCATTCGACCCGCTTTGATTTTACTTTTTGCAAGGTCATATTGCAAATACGCTTGCGCTAAAACCGCATACCCTTCACCGTAGCTATAAGCTGATCCCGGTCCTCGTAAGAATAGATCTTTGGCTGTATTGGCATTTGTACCGTCTTCTTTGTCCGTCCATCCGCCCGGGTTCTGGGTGGTATAGAGACCTGTACCGAAACTAAATCCATACAAAGGTGCCGTCTTATAAATCAAACTTCCGCCGATGGCAAATCCGGTCGCACTGTATTTGGCATCGTTATCCCAATCAGTAGCAAAATATTGAGCTCTGAGACGACCGTCCAGTTTTCCCTCTTTAAATGCTGAGGCTAAATCATCCGCCGCTTGAGCAAACACACAGGTTCCTAAAATCAGTGCGGTTGCAATACTTAATTTTGTCATGACAGATCCTTATTTTTTAGCAGGTAAGCCATACCCGTTTGCTTTTAAAATTTCTAATGCTTTAGCTGATGACATAAATCGGAGGAACTTTTTAGCCGCGATTTGATTTTCAGGAGAAGCGTTTTTGAGTCCTACCATTGCCTGATCGATGGTGTTATACGATTTAGGATCGACTTCAACCCATTTCCCGACATTTTTCATCTCAGGGGAGAGGACGATTGATTTGGCCATAAACCCGATATCGACCGCTTGAGTCGTGACATAGGCACCCACTTGTGAAATGGATTCGGCGGTAATGATTTTAGGTGCCGCATCATTCGCTACTTTGTAATATTTCATCGCGTTCATCGCTTCGATACCGTATGGGGCTGTTTTTGGATTGGCAACGGCGATTTTTTTAACCGATGGATCAGCGACAACGGCAACCCCTTTTGAGAGATCGGCACCTGTAGCACTCCAGAGGATTAGCGTCCCATAAGCATATACTTGTGATGGAGTCGTCGTAAACCCACCTTGTGCCAATTTTGCCGGAAACTCGACGTCGGCAGAGAGAAACGCATCGTAGGGTGCACCGCTCATGATTTGTTGCGTTAGTTTACCGGAAGATCCGGTGATGATTTTGACGCCGATTCCGCTTTCTTTAGTGAACACCTTGGCGATATCATCCGCCGCATACTTCATATTGGCCGCAGCGGCAACAGTGATCGTTTGTGCCGCAAGTGCGGAGGCAAACACAAGGGATGCCAATACAATTTTTATCAGTTTCATTGAGGTTCCTTTTTACAACATGCCGATAATGACACTAGAAGCTTTGAAGATAGCATAGACATCATCGTCTTTTTTCATCATCAGCTCATCGCACGATTCATTAGTAATGATTGAAGTGAGGGTAGTGTTTCCGATTGTCATTTTGATCTCAGCATTTACCGCCCCTTTGATCACTTCGCTTACGGTAGCTCGGAGAACATTACGCGCGCTGATACGCAACGGTTTGGTTTTCGCCAAAATAATTGAGCTCGATTTGATGAGGGCATAGGCACTTGACCCGATGGCTATTTCGAGATTCTTAACCGACTCATTGGTGAGAGTAGCGACAAGTTTTTCCGAACCGACTGATAAAATGAGTTCAGAATTTACCGCACCGGTGATAACTGAATCGACGGTACCGTATAGGGTATTACGGGCAGAGGTTAACATGGAGGCTCCTTTGTATCTGTTTTGATATAACGATAACTACAAACCTAACATTGCAAAAACGGTTCGCAAAAAATACGACAATTTCGTTATGTTTTGTAAGATATAACGAATTATAAGAAAAAAGTCTTAAAATTGTCCGACCGTTGATAATAATGCGTTATAAAAGTATTGTTTTATGATAGGGTATTTCGTAGTATTTTATATTGTTAAAAGATTCGTCATTCCCGACTTGATCGGGAATCCAGCTATTATAGTTTGAAAAGCTCGCCGAGTTTATGCGTGTGCGATTTTCGGCTGTATGGCTCCATTGATAGGGTCTGCATGAAGATTAAGACCGATTGCCTTCATAACCTTCATAACAGTACTGAATTTCGGCTCAGCACCCTCTTGAAATGTTTTGTAAAGGCTTTCTCTCCCCAATCCTGTTTCTTTGGAAATTTGGGTCATTCCTTTTGCTTTAGCTATATAGCCGACGGCTCTTAAGAGTTCGTCTTGATCACCATCCTCAAGAACTTGTGAAATGTATTCGGCAATAGCTTCTTCGCTGTCTAAATATTCAGACATATCAAAATCTGTAAGATGATTAGCCATTTTTATACTCCTTTGCCACTTCTTTGGCTTTATTAATATCTCTTTGTTGGGTTGATTTATCCCCACCGATTAAAAGGATGATGATTTCTTTGTTTTGAACGAAATAGTAAACCCGATATCCCGG
This sequence comes from Sulfuricurvum sp., assembly GCF_028713855.1. Lineage (GTDB taxonomy): Bacteria > Campylobacterota > Campylobacteria > Campylobacterales > Sulfurimonadaceae > Sulfuricurvum. The sequence goes on along the minus strand of NZ_JAQTNN010000004.1, from coordinate 31,638 downwards.
ACCCAAATCGATCTTTAACTCGGACACACCATCACCAACCGGCTCAGACTTTCCGAAATTCCCTTGCGCCATTCTGTCGATTCCTCGACCTATAGCGATCTTGGCTTTAATATCTTTGAGCTTTGAATGCCAATGAGTGAATTCATCTGTCTTTTTGGTTTTATACATAGGAATAATAGTATCCTAAAAGATACATTCTGTCAAGAGAGATTACAGCCCGATAATAATATGCAACGGCGAAATAATAGCGTAGGCGGTCATTCCGACTTGTAGATTTTGGAGTGAATCTTGTTTTTCGAGGGCGATGAGAAAGGTACCACCATCCAAGCGCAATCCGATCTCGATATTTACCCCTGAAGTTTCAAGGGTTTCTACCGTACCGGCGAGGACGTTATCCTCGGCGTCGGAAGAGGGTGGTGTGGAGACGACATGGATATCGCTCGATTTGATAATTGCGTAGGTATCGCATCCCACTGTGAGCCCCATATTGAGTACCGATTTGGCGGTGATGGTAGAGCGCATGACATCCGAACCGCTGAGGGCGAGGGTGAGGGTGGAATGCAGACCGTTTGTATGGATTTCTTTGAGTACACTCGGGAGCTGATTACGAGCACTGGTAGTCAGGAAGGTACGGCTTAAAATTCGTGCCAGACGTTCAGGATCATTACCCGCTTCTGAGAATCGGTCGATAAACTGGCGGTGAAGTTCGTTAAATCGGTGGAAGGTTGCGATCAGTTCACGGGCATAGGGGGTAAGTTTTGTTCCTCCGCCCCCTTTGCCTCCGGTTGTCCGTTCGATGAGGGGCTGATCGGCGAGGGCATTCATGCCGTTGATTCGCTCCCATGCCGCTTTGTAGCTCATTTTCATCTCTTTGGCGGCAGCATGGATTGAACCGATTTTATCGATTCGCTCCAGCAGTTCGATCCGTCCTGAACCGAGAAAACTTTGCCCCTCTTTGGTGAGCCAAAAACGTCCGTCGATTTTCATTAGAGGTTAAAGCTGTGTTTCATAGGTACTTCGATGGTTTTAAGTGCAAACTCACCGCCCAAAAAGAGGTACGAGGCTAAAACGCCTTGTGCCAAGAGCATATCAGAACCATCTTTGTAGGGGAGGCCGCTGACTTTGATTTCACGTAGAAAAGGGGTTTCTTTCCCATAGATAACATCAACCGCCCCTTTGGATCGGGATAAGAGTTCTAAAAGCAGCGGTCGTGGGATGGGCAATTCCTCATCACTTAGTCCCGCCGAAGTGGTGTTGATAATCAGATCATAATCTTTAGCGGTAAAACCGTCCCAACAGTATGCAGTTATCCCTTCCTTGGTAAAAAAATCCAGCCGCCCGGGTGAGCGGTTGAGAATGGTAGGGGTTATTTCTCCTCGAAGCAGTGCGATCGAGAGTGCACGTGCTGTTCCGCCTGCTCCTAAAATTAGCGCATTTTTGATAGGGCCGAACGATTGTATGGCACTCATAAAACCGTCTGCATCGGTGTTATAACCAATGAGTTTTCCTTTTTCATACACAATGGTATTGACGGCTTTAATCGTTTTTGCGATACCTCGTACTTCGTCACATTGGGCGTATGCTGCTTCTTTGTGTGGGACGGTGATATTGGCACCACTGAGTTTTTTGGCTAAAAAAACGTCACGCAGCTGTGAGCTGTTATTCAAATGGGTTCGGGAGTAGCAAGCACAAATGCCTAACGCTTTGAAGACACTGTTATGCATCAAGGGTGAGCGTGAATGGCTGATGGGATCACCGAAGATACTGAAAATCTTCATAGCGGTTTGACCAAATCATCTAAAGTACTGGTAAGAGCACCGAGTTTGTTGGTCACTTCAAGGTATTCGAGCTCGTGCACCGAATCGGCGACAACTCCCGCTCCCGCTTGTAAAATAACGAAATCCGGTTTGATAAGGGCGGTTCGGATAGTGATCGCACTGTCCATATTCCCGTCAAATCCGAAATAACCGATGGTTCCGCTGTAAAAACCGCGTTTTACCCCTTCAAACTGGGCGATAAGTTCCATCGCACGGATTTTAGGGGCACCGGTCATGGTTCCTGCGGTGAAAGTTGCGGCAAGGAGGTCGAACATATCTTTATCCTCTGCGATTTGGGCATGGACATCGGATACGATATGCATGACATGAGAATAGCGCTCGACGTGCATCATCTCCTCTACTTTTACCGTTCCGGTTTTGGCAACACGTCCGACATCATTACGACCCAAATCGATCAGCATCAAATGTTCAGAGAGTTCTTTGGGATCGGAAAGGAGTTCCTCCTCGAGTTCTAAATCCCGTTGTTTGGTCCCTCCGCGTTTACGGGTTCCTGCGATAGGACGCAGCAAGATATCTCCGTCGCTGAGACGTACCATTACCTCGGGTGAGCTTCCGACGATACTGAAACCCTCATATTCCATTAAATACATGTAGGGAGAAGGATTCTTAAGTCTCAAAATACGGTAAAAACTAAACGGATCAACCTGCGCATGGCGGATGTAGCGGTTGGTCATCAGAATCTGAAAAACATCCCCGCTTTTAATCATCTCTTTGGATTCATCGACCATAGAGAAAAATTTCTCTTTGGTATGGATAAACTCTCCCCCTTGATCTTCCCGTATCGCTTTTAACGGGGTGTATTGATAAGGAGCCTTGAGATTCGTCTCGATCTCCTCAAAACGGCTTATCATTGATTCTACACAGCTTAAAAGGGTAATCGTCGCATTTTTATGAGAGACGACGAGAGTAAGCTTCGGCAGGATGAGATCCATATCGGGGGTTTGTGTCTGATCGATAAGATTGCTCATGGAATCTTCGAGAACATGTTCGAATACCTGTACCATATCGTATCCGATATAACCGATAAATCCGTCGATGTAACCTACCTTCAGCTCACGTGCACGTTCACGATAAGCCGCTTGATCGAGTTTACGATAATACTCTTTTAAAAAATCAAACGGGGAGATGTCAAGCTGGTGTGATTCATTTATTGAATCAATATAGACACTTTTTTTATCGGCATAGATAAGCCGTTCACGTGCTCCTATGACGATAATAGTGTAGTTGCCTTCGCTGTTTCCGGCACTTTCAAGTAAAAAACTCACCTCACCCGGGAAAAAGCTTTTAGCCTTTTCATAGACGGCGATCGGAGCGAATTGGTCGAGAGAAAAATGGCGCGATGTGATCACATTATTTCCCTGTTATATAGGCGCCGGATTCAATGTTCTTACGAACGGTTCCGAGCACGTCACGTGCTGCTTTTTCACCTTGGAACGGTCCAACCATTACTTTGGTTGATGCTCCGTTTGGAACGGTGATGTATTTTAATCCGCTTGCATTAAGACGATCAAATAACGCTTTATTCGGCTCTTTGCTGAATGACCCTACTTGAATGTAATACGTTCCTCCGTCTGCAGCAGCTTTCGGGGTAGTTTCCACAGGTGCTTTCTCAGCTGCTTTTTGAGCAGTTACAGCTATCGTTTTGCTTTCTTGAGCAGGGATTTTTTTCGCTTCTGCTACTTTTTTCGCTTCTGCAGCTTTTTTTGGTTCAGTTGGTTTGACACTTTTAATCGTAGGGGTATTGACGACCGGTTGAGCCGCTTTAGGTGCAGTTTGTGCCACCGTCGATTTAGCCGGAGTTTTTGCTTCCACTTTAGGAATGACTGCGGCAGCAGGAGCTGGTGTTATCGGCTTTGCTTGTTGAACAGGAACATTTTGTTGCACCGGTGCTGTTGGAGCAGGCTGAGATGCTGCTGGCGCGGCAGTTTGAAATGATTCTTGTTTGATTTTTTGCGCAATTTTCCCTAAATCCTGAGCAGACGTTTCATTTCCTCCCTCTTGGATCACTTCTACCGGTTCGAAAAGCGGATCATCGATCACTTCAGTGGGTGCGGATGGTACCGGAGGAACAGCAGCATGCGGCGCTGGGGCTTCGTTTTGCGTCTTAAGTGAATTCATAATCACCAATACAATGATCAGAATAAGAGTTAATGCCGCAATTGCCAATAAAAGCTTTTTACTGTTTGATCGTGATCCGCTTTTGTTGAGGATGATATCGTTGAGTTCGTTTTTTTCTTCCATCTTAGTCCCGTTCCTTAGGTGTCATAGTTATAGAGTATCGAGTTACATGTGCTTCGACCATGAAGCACCACGCTCTTTTGCGTACACTTCATAGGGAAGGTTGAGAATGTTATATTCCATCGGCAACTCAAGCGTAGGGAACATTCTCCACTGTTTTGGTTGTTTTGCGGCTAATTTCATGGAAATCATTTTACCCAGTTGATCAGCCTCTTGTAAAGTAGTATGACCTTTATGGATATAAACATGCAAATGGCCCGGTGTTTTGGTTTCAAACGCTGTAAAATTGATAAATCCCTCTTCACGCAAAAGAAGTTGTGTTTTGTGGTAAAAACGTTGAGGATCGTTTCCGTTGTAGTCGATAACAATATTTTCTACTTTATTGAACTGGTTAATCAGCGAGTGGGCAACAGTAATCTGTTTTTTGAGATGCTGATCGATGATTGACTGGGTCAATGCCTTATCAATCTTTTCGTATTTATTGAAAAAAGTCCGCCCTTTGTAATCGATTTTATTCACAACATTATCATGCTTCAGCCAGTAATGATCCGAGATCATTTTAATGAGTTTCATATCCATCGATGTCATGGGCTACCTTTATTTATTAATAGGTTGGTTGTTTATAAATAATGAAATTTTGTGCTAATGCTTTCAACTCATCTTTGATGGCGGCTTGCTTTTCAGTATTTTCGATATCGTCCAAAACGTCTGCAATTTTATTGGCGATGAGTTCAAATTCTTTTTCTTTCATACCGCGTGACGTGAGAGCAGGGCTTCCGATACGGACTCCCGATGTGACGAATGGAGAACGTGTTTCACCCGGAACGGTATTTTTATTAACGGTGATTCCTGCACGTCCCAGTGCAGCATCGGCCTCTTTCCCGCTGAACGGTTTGTTCAAGAAGGAAACGAGGATGAGATGGTTATCGGTTCCGCCGCTGACGATATCATAACCGCGTTTCATTAACACATCGGCCAACACTGCCGCATTCGCTTTCACTTGCTTAGCGTATACTTTCCATTCAGGAGAGAGATTGAATTTAAATCCGACCGCTTTTGCCGCGATAACGTGAACCAACGGTCCACCTTGAAGCGCAGGGAAGATAGCGGAATTGATTTTTTTGGCGATCTCTTCGTCGTTGGTCATAATCATACCGCCGCGAGGACCTGCGAGAGTTTTATGCGTTGTCGTAGTAACAATATCGGCGTATGGGAACGGGCTAGGGTGCTCACCGGCACATACAAGACCTGCGATATGAGCGATATCCGCGAACAAAAGTGCTCCGACTGCATCAGCGATTTCACGGAACTTAGCAAAATCGATTTCACGAGCGTAGGCTGAAGCACCGCAGACAATGATTTTCGGCTGAACGATTTTAGCAATATCCATAACACGCTCGTAGTTGATACGACCGTCAAGCTCTACACCGTAGGAAAAACTGTGGTAGTTTTTACCCGAAAAACTTACTTTTGAACCGTGGGTCAAGTGACCGCCGTGGCTGAGATCCATACCGAGAAGTTTGTCTCCCGCTTGCAATAATGCTGCGTACACTGCACCGTTTGCTGATGAACCGGAGTGTGGTTGCACGTTGGCAAATTTACATCCGAATAGTTCGCATGCACGATCAATCGCGAGTTGCTCAACACCGTCTGCGTATTCGCATCCGCCGTAGTAGCGTTTTGCCGGATAACCCTCAGCGTATTTGTTGGTAAAGACCGAACCCATTGCTTCCATTACGGCCGGAAGGGTAAAATTTTCAGAAGCGATCATCTCCAAATGGTCACTTTGACGTTCGAGCTCTTGCTCACATAGGGCGTAAATTTCGTTATCGAATTCTTTGAGGAAACTCATTCTTCTTCTCCGTTGTTGATTTGGTTGTGTTGTAAAGGTTTCATAGCCGGGAAGAGCAATACGTCCCGGATCGAGTGTTGGTTGGTCAGCATCATGACGAGGCGGTCGATTCCGATTCCTTGTCCTGCGGTTGGTGCCATTCCGTAAGAAAGAGCAGTAACAAAATCTTCATCCATCTCATGGGCTTCATCATCGCCGGAGTCTTTGGCTGCCATTTGCCCCTCAAAACGCTCTAATTGATCGACAGGATCGTTAAGTTCGCTAAATGCGTTTGCAATTTCACGTCCGGCAATGAAAAGTTCGAAGCGGTCGGTCAGTTCAGGACGTTCGTCATTACGGCGTGCAAGCGGTGAAATTTCAACGGGATAATGGGTAATAAACGTCGGATTAATCAGTTTTTCTTCGACAAATTCATCAAATAATTCGCCTTGAAGCTGTCCGAGATTCATTGCGGCATTGGCTTCGAGGTTTTTGGATTTCAAATAGGCCAAAATAGCTTCTTTGTCATTAACGATCTCCTCCGGAACACCGCCGATAACACTCAAACTTTGGATCAATTCGATTTCGGTAAATTGATCGAAATCGACTTCAAACTCACCGTAAGGGAGACGTTTAGGGAGATTAAGATGATCGAAAAGATATTCGAAATATTCTTTGGTAATCTCGATTAGGTCTTTATAGGTTTTATACGCCCAATAAAACTCGATGGAGGTAAACTCAGGGTTATGGGTTGCATCCATCCCCTCGTTACGGAAGTTGCGGTTGATCTCAAACACCGCCTCAAATCCGCCGACGATAAGACGTTTGAGATAAAGCTCAGGGGCAATACGTAAAAATCGATCAACGCCCAAAGCATTATGATGGGTGACAAATGGTTTGGCATTGGCACCGCCGGCGATCGGATGCATCATCGGAGTCTCAACTTCCAAAAATCCTTTATCTTCGAAGAAACGGCGGGTTAGACTGATTACTTTGGAACGAATGTGAAATGTTTTACGCACTTCCGAGTTCATAATAAGATCAAGATAGCGCTGACGATAGCGCATTTCTTTGTCTTGGATACCATGGAACTTTTCCGGTAGCGGGGAAATTGCTTTGGTAAGTATGGTGAGTTTGTCGGCATGGAGTGAAAGCTCACCGTGCTGAGTGACAAACGGATACCCGCTCACTTCGATGATATCACCGACTTCGATCAATTTTTTAAAGACGTCATTGTAAAAATTTTCAGGAAGGTTGTCACGTGCAACGTAGATTTGGAGCATACCGCTTTCATCTTCGATTTTAAGAAAGCTCGCTTTCCCCATGAGTCGATAAAGTTTAATCCGTCCGGCTACCGTGTAATGGCGGTGTTCATCACGTTTTTCCTCTGTTTGGAACAAATCGGAGTTAACGTTGTGAAACTTATCGATCGTTGTGTTACGATTGGAGTTATTTGCATACGGATCAATCCCGAGGGCTCTGAGCGCTTCAGCTTTTTCGATTCGTTGTTGTACGTATTGGTTTTCAAATGCCAATTTTTTTCCTTCTTTACTATGTTTATTTTGTCGTTTTGTCCTGGCAATTTTTGCAAATGCCGTATATTTGCATAGAATGCTCTTGCATGATGAACCCTAATGCTTCGGTAATATTTTTTTGACGCTCTTCAATCGCTTCATCAACAAACTCGGTAATAGTGCCGCAAGTTGTGCAAATAATATGATCATGATGATCTTTTGCCCCTAATTCGTATTTTTTCCCTTGCGCTCCAAATGAGAGAGAAGTAACCATGTCAGACTCTTCCAAAAGCGACAACGTACGATAAACGGTAGCAATTCCTGTATTGAGTTCCGGATGCTTTTGTTGAATCAAATGATGGAGTCCCTCAGGGGTGAGATGCTCATCAGAATTATAAAGCATCTCTAAAATGACTTCACGCTGAATCGTAAATTTGAGACCGTTAATCTTTAATAATTGCTTGAAGTCATTTAAAAGTTTATTGTATTCAATAGTTCTTTCAGTGAAATCGGTATAAGAATTCATAAATTATTTTTCCTTTTTCGAACCATGTTGGATAGTTTTTTCATTCGTTTTTTCACTAGATTCTGCGCTATCGGTTTTATTTTCATCTCCAACTAGCGATGTGACATCATCTGTTTCGATGTGGAGGATAAAATCTCCCGTAGCAAACATCGGTTTGTAAAAAAAGCTATTCGCCATTTTAGGCTCAAAGTTTTCTCGTATAGCCGTTACGCTGAAAAGAGCATAGACGATTATAGAGATAATAAAGAAAAATTTACTACTTCCGACAAGAAATCCAAGGACCCGATCGAGAGGCCCTAAACCGCTGAGAGAACTTAACTTTTTAAATCCGGCACCCAGTGCCACCATAAGCAGCCAAAAAATCCCCAAGGCAAAAATAAATCCGACTAGATTAATTGCCGTTGCGCTTTCAAAATGAAAAATATTTTCACTTAAAAATTTTCCGATAAACCCGCCGATGTGTGAAGCGACATAGACGCCGCCGACAATACCGACCATTCCAAATATTTCTTTTGAAAAACCGTTTAACAATCCTTTAAGCCCCAAAAGCAAAATGATCGATCCTACAGCAAGGTCAAAATAATTCATATCCATTAAAACTCCATTTCAAGACGGTCTTTGCCATTCTTTTTAGCTCGGTATAAAGCAACATCTGAGCGTGTGATAATTGCATCCATCGTATCACCTTCAATAATCTTGGTTAATCCGATACTGAGTGTGACCGGAATCTGTTGATTTTGGAATAACGGTTTGTTGTTGCGACAGAGATTCAAAAGTCGTTCCGCTACGAGTTGAGCTCCGGCTGAATCGGTTCGGTTGAGCAATATGATAAACTCTTCGCCTCCGAATCGATAAACTCGATCTCCGTCTCTTAATGCTTTTTTCAAAAGTTTCGCAATGAAGATAAGAACTTTGTCTCCGGCAATATGGCCGAATCGGTCATTAATTAATTTAAAATTATCGACATCGATCATGAGTGCAAAACTTTCAAAATCCAGTTTTTCTTTTTCGAGAACTGCTTTTAAATGTTCTTGAAGTGCATAGCGGTTAAATGCTTTGGTGAGAGGATCGAGAGAAGTCTTCATCTCTAAAGTTTTAACTTGTTCCAAAAGGGTGTAAATCACATCATTGGCTCGAGTTACTTCATCGCTCAAATGGTCTTGAATAGCACTGAATTTTTCGGAAATTTTTCCGAAATCAATCAGAGCTGAGGCAGTTGTTTCTCCAAGCAATTCAGCATGTCTTTCGGTAATTTCCCCGATTTTCATATTGGTAGCAGCATAAGAATCGATACTTTTTTGTGCTAATTCTTTATACTCTTCGGTTGTACTGCTTCGATAGGCTTGTAAATCAAATTCGCCTGAGACATAAGCATCCAAAACTTCGTGGGTAGCAGTAGCAATAAGTTCTGCAAACTCGGTAGGGTTAATGGTTGCCTGTGAGTTACTTAAAGAGTCCAACTGGATTGTGAGTTCTCTGCAAAAATGGATAAGTAAAGGGTTGACTAGGTTCGTTTCCACCATTTGACCTTATTTGTGTTTCGAAGGTTCAAATACCTCTTTATCGTGGAGAAAAAGGCAATTATAAAACTTTCTAAAAGTTATGCCATTATACTTTTTCTAACATAAATCTAACTTTTGCTCCTGCCAATCAGTCCCTTTTTAGGATAAAAGGATAAAATTCGTGAACTAATAATTATGGTGCGTAAGCACGCAGGAGATGATATGAGCACATGGAGCCGATCCAGTTGGAGAGAAAAACCGATTAAACAACAGCCGACTTATCCGGATACGGCAGTTTTGGAGCAAATCGAATCACAGCTTCGCAATTATCCTCCTCTTGTTTTTGCAGGTGAAGCACGTACCCTGAAAAAGAATTTTGCAGATGTATGCGAGGGTAAAGCATTTTTACTCCAGGGCGGAGATTGTGCCGAGAGTTTTTCAGAATTTCACGCCCACAATATTCGTGATACTTTTAAAGTCATGATGCAAATGGCCGTTGTTATGACATTTGCCGGCGGAGTTCCGGTCGTCAAAGTAGGGCGTTTGGGCGGACAGTTTGCAAAACCCCGTTCATCGGATAACGAAACGATTGACGGTATAAGTCTCCCTAGTTATCGCGGTGATATTATCAACGGTGTTGATTTTAATGAAACAGCCCGTATTCCCGATCCGCACCGTATGGTGCAAGCCTACAATCAATCGGCGGCTACACTTAATCTACTCCGTGCATTCGCATCCGGCGGATTAGCCGATTTACATCAGGTCCATGCATGGAATCTAGGTTTTGTCGGACAAAATGAGATGACTAAAAAATACGATGAACTTTCACGCCAAATCGATGACTCACTACGTTTTATGGCGGCATGCGGGATCACTTCGGATACTTATCGTACGTTACGTGAGACCGACTTTTATACCTCTCATGAAGCATTGTTGCTAAATTATGAAGAAGCATTTACGCGACAAGATTCACTTACCGGTGAATGGTATGATGTATCGTCACATATGTTGTGGATCGGTGACCGTACCCGACAACTTGATGGTGCACATGTTGAGTTTATGCGCGGAATCAAAAATCCGATCGGGGTTAAAGCAGGCCCCTCTATGGATCCGGAAGATTTGATTCGATTGTGTGATATTTTAAATCCTCATAACGAAGCAGGGCGATTGAATGTCATCGTCCGTATGGGGGCGGATAAAGTTGGAGACGGAATGCCTGCATTAATCCGTGCCGTTGAGAGAGAAGGGAAAAAAGTTCTTTGGAGCTGTGATCCGATGCATGGTAATACTATCACCAGCGGTGGATATAAAACACGCCCCGTTGACTCGATTTTGAAAGAGATGAAACAGTTTTTCCAAGTTCACAAATCAGAAGGCACCTATGCGGGAGGGGTTCATTTAGAGATGACCGGCAAAAATGTTACCGAGTGTTTGGGTGGATCGTTTGAGATTACGTCTGAGAATCTAAAAAGCCGCTACCATACGCACTGTGATCCTCGTTTGAATGCGGATCAGTCGCTTGAACTTGCATTTTTGATCGCTGATACACTTAAAGAAGCGCATCGCTAATTAATCGTTCGTGGTGAGCTTGTCGAACCATGAACATCCTTCGACGAGCTCAGGACGAACGGTAGCCTGAACTTTTTTATTTCTTTTGACAGCTTGGGCAAACGCCTGAAATTACAATCGATATTTCTTCTGCAACGTATTGGCTCATCCTTGTTGTGTCTTGAAGTAATACCAACGGATTAAACGGTACATCTTTGAGCTCACCGCACGTTTTACACATGACATGGGCATGGGATTCTTTTTCAATTTCATATTTGGTTTTTTGCCCCGGTATTTTCACTTCGCGAATCAGACTGACATCCAACATGGTATGAACATTTTTATAGAGTGTAGCTAATGAAATAGAGGAAAATTTTTTACGAATAGCACTATAGAGATCATCAATGCTGATATGTCCGGTATGGTACATTAATTCTATAATAGCAATCCGCTGCGGTGTTGCTTTGAGCTGATGAGATTTTAGTAAGTGTTCATGTTTCATAATGAGGGAATTATAAGATATTTTTAGAGTTAAAAAGCATAAAGAGATTTAAACGGGAAGATTCTTGAAATAATTTTTAAGATATTTCCCCCCGGCAGGGAGAAATTTACATCGATTCGATGATACGGAGTAGTTCATCCGGCTTGTTGGAATATTGCAATGCAATGTCTTTACTGACGATTTTCTTACGGAGGAATTCAATGATTTCCTGTGTTTGTGTTGTCATACTTGTAGCTGTTTGATTGAGCTGCATTTGTGAATAGAGTTGATGAACCTTATCTTCGCGGATCAAGTTGGCGATTGCAGGATTAGTAATCATAATCTCTTGGGCCGCAATACGACCTCCACCGATTTTCGGCAAAAGAGCCTGTGCAATAACGGCGATCAGGGACGTAGAGAGCTGTGCACGTACTTGAGGCTGTTCATCCCCCGAAAAAACGTCAATAATACGGTTAATCGTTTGAGGAGCCGAATTAGTATGGAGTGTTCCGAAAACCAAGTGACCCGTTTCCGCAGCAGTTAGGGCAGCAGAGATTGTTTCACGGTCACGCATCTCCCCGATTAGAATAACATCCGGGTCTTCACGCATTGCGTATTTCAATGCTGCAGAGAAACTTTTGGTATCGGTTCCGACATTTCTATGGGAGAAGAGCGATTTTTTGTTGGTGTGGACAAACTCAACAGGATCTTCGACCGTTACGATATGCCGTGCTTCATTCATATTGATTTCATTAAGCATAGCGGCCAATGTCGTCGATTTACCGCTACCGGTAGGGCCGGTTACAAGGATTAGTCCTTTTTCCCTTTTTATAATCTCTTTGAAGATTCTTTTTGCATTTAAATCATCGAGAGAGGGGATAATAACAGGGATAATACGGAAGGCACAGGCCACATCATCCATTGTACGATAATAGTTGGCACGAAATCGTCCTACATCAGGAATAACGATTGAAAAGTCAAGTTCATTATTCTCCTCAAACATTTTTTTCTGTTTCTCGGTGAGGAGAGAGTATCCCATCTCTTCAATCTCACGTCCGTCAAGAATAGGAAGATTTAGGGCAACCAGACGTCCGTCAATACGTATTTGCGGTTCTGAACGGCTAACAAGGTGTAGATCTGACGCTTTATAGGCGACGACACTTTTAAGGAGTTTATAAATATCTAATCCAGCATTCATGAGTGAAATATTCCTTCGTAATGAGATTGATCGTATCCGATAATAAGGTTGTCGCTATATTCAATAATAGGGCGTTTGAGGAGAAGGTTATGATTCCCCATCCATTCAATTTTGCCATTTTCATCTAACGACAGATTTTTAATGCCGAGTGTTCGATAGGTTGTACCTTTTGTATTCAACAGTACACTCATATCGGATTTTTTTAGCCATTCTTCAATTTTTTCTCGTGAAACAGGTGTCACTTTGAAATCATGAAAAGTATAAACTATGGAATGTGCATCCAAAAACTGAAGAGCTTTTTTAACACTCCCGCAGCTTTTAATCCCATAAATGTGTGTCATATTTTACTCGATGATCTTTGGAACGATGAAAAAATGTTCTGACGCATGGGGTGCGTGTGACAAAATATCATCATTGATAGATTGATCGACGATTCCTATATCTTCACGAAGAGACGTTGCCGTATCGGACATTGCAAATGTTGCACTGATACCATCCGTATTTAATTCGGAGAGATTGTCAACGAACGAAACGATTTCACTTAACTGCGATATCATCTCCTCTCGTTGATCTTGCGGTATTTGAAGATATGAGAGTTTTTCTAAACGTTGTAAGAGGTTTTCGTCGATTTGCATGGTTAACCTAAGTTGTGATAAATTTATGAAAAATAATTGTACCCTAAAAATAGGTTCACAAAACTTTAACGTAGGGTAAGATATTATTGCTCTAATTAATGATTGTGAAAGACAGGAGCTGTTTTGAGTCTAAAAGAGAATATGGATGCCCTCAAAGAGGAACTTAGTTCTGAAGAGAAATTTTTCGAAAGTGCTATTCGAACCGAACGTTTTGTGAAACGGTATCAAAAACCTTTGATCGCTGTCGTAGTTGCATCGCTGTTTGCCGTAGGTGGAGCTATAGGATATCAAACCTATACAAAAGCTAAAATTGAGAGTTCGAATGTAGCATTTAATGCTTTATTAGCTAATCCGGCAGATACAATAGCACAGCAGACTCTTAAAAATGATAATCCTGCATTGTACGATGTCTGGAAACTTTCACAAGGAATTTCTCATAACGACATTACTGTGTTAGAGGGATTGAAAAAATCTGAAGCATTTGGTGTTTCCGATATTGCCGCATATGAAGCCGCTGCGATCAAGGGGGATATGCAAGCGCTTGACGCATACACCAAACAACAGGGTGCATTGTACAAAGATCTAGCGTTGCTAGAGCTTGCTGTTAGTGCGATTGAAAAGGGTGATACAGTATTGGCACACCAAAAAATATCTCTTATCCCTGAAGATTCACCACTTTATACAGTGGCTCAGTCGCTCTCTCATTACGGAGTAAAATAATGAAAATCACCTTAATCGCGTTATCCGCCGCATTGGCCGTTATGTTCAGCGGATGCTCACACAAAGAAGTCTTTAAGCCTGAACATGTGAAAGGTGAATGGCGCAATGCCGGACATCTGAGTTCATCCATACAGCAGGTAACCCAATCGGCTGCTGTTTTGGAGAATGGGCATCTTCTTTCCAAAGACGGAGAGAAAGTACTCAAACTTCCGAAGGATTATCGTCTGATTAATGCCAATGATACATGGATTATCACCGCGAGTCCCGATGGCAATATAGTTTTATTACCACATGATGGGAGTGATTCGAAGGTAACGTTTGATTTTAAACGTGGCGTTGCTGCGGCAAGCATTCAAGGTGATGTCGTTGCGGTTTTATTTACCAATAACGAAATGGCTTTGTATTCACTTGAGAGTAAAAAACTTCTTTTTAAAGAGTCTTCTAATGCCGCCATTGCCGTGGATACTCGAATCGCGAATCCTTATTTTCTTAAAGAACTTGTTATGTTTTTAACGTTGGACGGGAAAATCGTTATCGTTAATTCTGAGACAAAACAAGTTTTGCGTTCGGTCGTTGTGGGTTCAGATGAATATTTCAATAATATTACGTATATGAACGTTATCGACAATAATCTTGTTGCGTCAACCGGGAATACGGTATTAGCTCTTTCACAAAAAGAGGCACGTGAAAAATATGAGATTCGAAATATTGCTTATGCTGCTGATGGGATATGGTTAACAACGAAACAGGGTGAAGTTATCGCACTAAGTCCAACATTGCAGTTTAAAGCAAAGAAAAAATTTCCGTTTGCCCATTTTGTCGGGATCAGTATCCAAAATGACCGTGTGTTTGTTTTGGAACAAGAAGGTTACCTGATTGCATTGAGCAAAAATCTTTTGATGCATGATGTGTATGATGTTGATTTGGACAGTGATAATAAAATATTTGTGGGAGACGGTCAGTTCTATTTTGATGACCGCTATATTAATATCAAATAATGTCCGGAGAGCTGGAAGCTTTTATTGAATACATTACGGTCATAAAGGCACTAAGCCCTCGAACCATCGAGGCTTATACTCGTGACTTGAATGATATCGAAGAAGCCGCTCACAAACCTCTTGTGGAAATCGATTCAAATATGATTTTCCGGATACTTGGGACTATTCCTAATAAACGTACCCTCAATCGAAAGCTTTCTTCGGTTAACTCCTTTTTAGATTTTTGCCATCGCAGTCGATTTGACTCGGCATCGTCGAAATTTACCCTCTCAAAAGTACCGAAAAATCTTCCCAAATATTTAACTTTTGAAACCATACAATCCGGTTTAGAAATGATTGATCGCAGCGAATGGATCGGACTGCGCGATTACGCGATACTTCTCTTTTTGTACGCGACCGGAGTACGGGTTAGTGAATGTTTAATGGTTGAAGAGGGTGATATTGAGGGAGAATGGCTCCGTATTCGTCACGGTAAGGGGGAGAAAGAACGTTATGTTCCCATTGCACAGGAGGCACTGAAAGCATTAAGAGCCTATCAGAACGCATCTCCGTATCATCGTCGAACATTGTGGCTAAACTATCGCGGAGAGCCTCTTAGCCGTGTCTCTGTTTTTAAAATTAACCAAAAATATTTAGGTATTTCTCCCCATGCTCTGCGCCATTCTTATGCGACGGCACTGATTCTCGGCGGAGCGGATTTACGGGTTGTTCAAGAGTTGTTGGGACATTCTTCACTGTTAACAACTCAAATTTATACCCATGTTCAAAAACAAAATCTTCAAGATACCGTATTGAGACATCATCCCATGGCAATAAGTTGATATTGATCAAGTTTTTTTCGTTTTTAAAAAGCTATTATCTACGTTAAAAAAGGATATACCTATGACCTATGCTTCATTTACAGCGGATGTTATCTTTGGCGATAAACAGCCTGTTATTACACCACTGATTACGAACGAGTTTACCAAAGAGATACGGATAGCTTTCCGCGCAGGGCAATCGATGAAAGCCCACAAAACATCGTTTCCGATTACGGTAATGATCGTATCGGGTGAGATCGATTTCGGTATCGCTGATGAGAGAATCATTTTTGGTGCGGGAGATGTTATTGCGCTGGAACCCAATGTGATCCATGATCTCAACGCACTAGAAGATTCGATTGTTCGCCTGAGTCTGCATAAAGGGGACAGTGTCGCACGGGTAAGCGGGGTACTTAAGCTATAATATCGTCATGATATTATGTGACGTTGGCAATACATCGGTTGATTTGTTCATCGAGGGGCAATGCAGTAAGTTCAGTGCAGAGGATTTTGATCCCGCAACACTTCGAGATGATGTCTATTTTGTGAGTGTGAACACTGCTTTCAATGAACGTATTCGAGGCTATCCGAATTGGCACGATCTTAGAGCGTTCATTGATTGGGATAAATATTACCCGACGATGGGCCTTGACCGGATTATGGTGTGCGAAGCGGTAGATAATGGGGTCATTGTCGATGCGGGGAGTGCCATTACCGTTGATCTAATGCATGATAGTGTATATCAGGGGGGATTTATCTCACTGGGACTTCGTGCTGCGCAAGAAGCGTACGGGCGACTCTCTCCTGCACTTGAAATGTCATTTAACTTTGAGGTTGATTTGACTATAATGGCGAAAAATACTCCCGATGCACTTACGGTCGGTTTTTTCGCCCCTTTGATTGAAAAGATCAAGGGTTTTGAAAAAACCATTTTTTTAACCGGAGGAGATGCTCGGCAATTGTCTCATTTTTTACCTGAGGCAGTTGTGGTGGAAGATTTGATCTTTCAAGGGATGAAAAAGTTGATTGAAAAAGGTGTTAAATGCTAAGTGTCGCACTCCCAAAAGGGCGAATTGCTGAGGATACGTTAGAAATTTTCGAAACGATTTTTGGAAGCAGTTTTAAATTTGATGATCGTAAATTGATTCTTCAAACCGAAAATTTTAAATTTTTGTTGGTACGAAATCAGGACGTTGCAACCTATGTTTATCATCAGGCCGCCGATATCGGTGTGGTAGGTCTTGATACCCTCGAAGAGCAAGGATTGGATGTCATTCGTCTTTTGGATCTACAAAAAGGAAAATGCCGTGTCGCTATCGGGATGCGTGCGGGAGAAAAACCGGATTTTACGAAAAGTGAGATCAAGGTAGCGACCAAAATGGTGAATATCACAAAGCGCTATTTTGCAGAGCGTGCGGTAGCGGCTGACATAATCAAATTGTATGGTTCCATCGAGCTCGCTCCCCTCGTAGGGCTTGCCGATATGATTGTTGATGTGGTTGAGACGGGAAGTACGATGAAACAAAACGGGTTGGAAGTGGTTGAGACTATCATGGAATCGACGACACACCTTATCGCGAATAAAAACAGCTTTTTTGAGAAGAAAAGTGAAATTTTAGATATTTATGAAAAAATTAATACTCTTTTGTATGGTGTAAAGTAAAAAGTTCACTATTGATTAACAATAAGTACCTACAATAAGTACACGTAAAAGATTAAAAGGATAATTATGTCAAGTCGCACGATGTCACATTTTGCATTAGCAATACTTTGCGCAGGCTCAACTGTAATGGCAGATGGTTTTTCAAGTGTAGAATACGTTAAAGTGAATCAATCGATACCTATTATGTCGACGATTCAAGAACAGGTTCCCAGTGAAAAATGTTACGACGTTCAAGAACAAGTAAGTTCTGGCAGCGGTGGAAATAGTATTGTCGGTGCAGTAGCCGGAGGAGCGATTGGCGGTGTTTTGGGACATCAAATCGGTGGTGGTAAGGGCAAAACGGTTGCAACGGTTGGGGGCGCTATATTGGGTACACTAGCAGGACAAAACGTTGCAAATAACTATGGTGGGAATAGTCCTGCTACTTACCGCAATGTTCGCAGATGTGAGACAGTTAATACCGTACGTTCCCGTCAAGTCTTGAGCGGTTATACCAATATCGCTAAATTCAGAGGTAAAGAAATCACAGTAGAAAGTGATGAACCTCTTAAACAAATTCCTGTTACGATTACTTACAGCTACTAATCCTTTTCGTCCGCTATTTATGCGGACACATCTTCCCTTTACTTATACCTTTTTTAGCTTTTTTTTGTTAGAATATAGCATAAATATTAAGTTTTTTAGGAGTCTCTCATGGCACTCAAAGTGGCGATAAATGGCACAGGAAGAATCGGGCTTATCGTAGCAAAAATTATTGCTGAGCGTAGTGACATTGAACTGGTTGCTCTAAATACGACCGCTAAACCTGAAATGCTTGAGTACTTACTCAAATTTGACAGTGTTCATCGTGGAATTGATGCCAAAGTGGTGGATGAAAATACGATTGCTATTGGCGGAAAAAATGTTCGCATGTTCCGTGAACGTGATATTGACAAGGTTGATTTCGGAAGCACCGGAGCGGAAGTCGTTATTGAATGTACGGGAGTATTTTTAGATCAGGAAAGCTGTCAAAAACACTTGAAAAACGGGATTCGAAAAGTCGTTATGTCTGCACCTGCAAAAGATGATTCTCCAACCTATGTATATGGTGTCAACTCAGACAGTTACAAAGGTGAAGCAATTATTTCCAATGCGAGTTGCACAACAAACTGCCTTGGACCGATTTGTAAAGTATTGGATGATGCATTTGGTATTGAAAACGGTTTAATGACAACGATTCACTCGTATACGAACGATCAGAATATTTTGGATGTTAAACACTCTAAAGATCCTCGTCGCGCCCGTGCAGCTGCTCTTAATATGATTCCTACCTCTACCGGTGCTGCAAAAGCCATTGGTAAAGTAATGCCTCAATTACTCGGCAAACTTAACGGTTATGCGATGCGTGTACCGACTCCGGATGTTTCTGTGGTTGATTTAACTGTTAATTTGAAACAATCGGTTACTAAAGAAGATATTCACGCAGCGTTTAATGCCGCAGCTGAAGGCTCATTCAAGGGACTCATAGAAGTCGATAACGATAAGCGTGTATCATGTGATTTTGTCGGCTCAACCTACAGTTCAACGTATGTTCCGGATATGACGAGTGTCGTAGATGGGCATACCGTAAAAGTATTGGCATGGTATGACAATGAGTGGGGATACAGCAGTCGTTTGGTTGATATGACGGTTCTTGTCGGAACACATTGATGTTACAGTATACGAACCATTTCGATACTAAAACACTCGATCCTTTTACCCTTGAAAAAGGGTTTGAGGCGGTTCATTATGAAGCACAAAGCAAAGAAGTCGGATATTATCATCTGCCTGTGATGTCTCAAGGACTTGCAGAAGAGTTGCATATAATCCGAGAAGATATTGATCGCCGATTTAATACCATAGCTGTCATTGGAATCGGCGGATCTTCACTTGGTATCAAAGCGATTGAGCGGCTATTGCGTCCTCGTACTCCGAATGCTAAAAAAATCATTTACCTCGAAAACTCCGATCCTGTCAGTATTATCAGTGAAATGAAACAAATTGATAAGTTTAGAACTCTCTTTATTGTTATTTCAAAATCGGGCGGGACAGTAGAGACACTTTCGATTTTTAAGCGGTTAATTGTCAGTTTTGAACTGACATTGGATCACTCGGATCAAATTTATATCGTCAGCGATGAAGATTCGATACTTTCACACTTTGCGGATGAACATCACCTTCGTCGTTTTGCAATTCCCAGTAATGTCGGAGGGCGTTTTTCGGTTTTAAGTGCCGTTGGAATTGTCCCTCTCACATTAGCCGGTTTTGATACTGCAGCCATACTGAAAGGCTCTCAAGCCTTTTTGGAACGATTTTGGAATCGCAAAGAAGAACATTTACTGCAAAAAGCAGCTTTTTATGTTACTCATAAAGATCAATATCCTATGAACGTCTTGTTTGCTTATTCGGATACGTTTGAAGAATTGGGGAAATGGATTGTACAGTTATGGGGTGAATCACTTGGTAAACGAACACGTCGCGGTGAGCGGGTCGGATTGACTCCTATTTCTTTAATAGGTTCAGTGGATCAGCACTCATTTTTACAGCTTATTATTGAAGGGCCTCTGAATAAGACAGTGACCTTCGTCCATATTGATCACTCGGAAGATCACTTGATGATCCCTGACCTATCACTTAAGTTTTTAGAAAAAAGCGATTTTGTTAACGGTGTGAGCTTTAATGACCTTATTAATGCGCAATGTAAGGCAACCATGCAAAGTGTTTTGCAAAGCGGAGTAAGTGTAGATGAAATTGCATGGAAACGTATTGATGAAATATCAGTGGGTGAAATGATCGTTTATTATGAGCTTTTAACCTCTATAAGTGGTGCACTGATGGAAATAAATACGTACGATCAACCGGGTGTGGAATTGGGAAAAACAATCTTAACTGGATATTTTCAAAAATAAAACGCTCTTTATGAGCGTTTATCGCAAATCTCATGTTCAGATTCCTTGATCAGAGAATCCATTAGTGTAAAGAGTATAAGACTTGCATCTTCCATAGATTGGAAATTTTTAATAACTTCATCTGCATGCTCAACAGAGTGATCCCCATTTTCAATGAATTTAAGATTTTTGTGCACTTCAGTATGAACCGTTGCGTGTGGTTTTTCGATCTCTTTATAGCTTGAGAGATGGGAAAATCGTTCTTTTCCCGAACCGCTTTCATACCATTTGCCGAGACGGCAATTATGATGGTCACTAAAGGAGACTTCAGGCTTACCGTTGACAAGTGTTTTATATGCATTTGATTTAAACATGATATGATCAATTTTTGCTAGCGTAACAAAAGTTGTATTTTCAATTACACTCGTCTGCAATGAAGTACTGAGTGCATCTTCATTGAATGTGTTAAGGGTAACTCTAAAGGATTCGATTGCATTGCTTGATTCGTTGGCAATGTCACTCATATCTTCGGAATTTGTATGAATTTCAGTTGTCTCTTGCTGAAGGGTTTGGACAGCTATGGCAATTTCACCGGTTGCTTTTTGGGTGCGTTCGGCAAGTTTACGTACTTCATCAGCAACGACGGCAAAGCCTCTTCCGTGTTCACCCGCACGAGCTGCTTCGATAGCGGCATTGAGTGCCAATAAGTTGGTTTGATCGGCAATGTCTTTGATCAGGTTAACAACAGAACTGATTTCATTGGTTTTTTCATTGAGTGAATTGATGGCATCCGCAGACGTTTGAACCAATTCTATTAGCCGGCTGAGTTTGCTAATAATGAGTTCCAACTCGTGAACTGTTTCAGAAGCATTTTTAGAGGTGGAATGGCTTATTTGTGTGATATTTCCAAGTCTTTGAATGGTATTTTGAAGATCTTTTTGGATCACATCAAGTCCACCTCCGATACCGGAACCAATTTTCCCAAGAGCACTGTTTAGGATAGATTTTTGAATATGAATATAGGTTGTATGCATTGCATCAATAGCTTTATTTACAAAGCTGCTTGCCTCTTTATATTCTCCCTGTAACCCTTGTATATTGATTCGGCGATAATACTCATCACGGCTTGATGCTTCGACACTGGCACGTATTTCGCGGATAAAAACTTCGGTCTGATCGAGCATATTGTTGGTATTCCAGCACAAATCACTAAGTTCTCCGTGATCTTTGATGTGGGTAATACGATTTTCCAGATTTCCTTTTTCCGCACCTTTAATCACTGCAGCAACCTCATGGATTGTCTCTTGGGTTTTATGAATATTTATAAAAATAAACCATGCTAATGCAAAATTAAAAAGATTGAGTATACGGATCCAGCTCCACCCATCAATCATTGTTTCGAGCACAAGAGCAATAATAAATAAGGCTATTGATGCAACATTTGCATATTGTACTTTAGAGAGTGAGGATAAATTCATCGTATGACATTCCTTTGTCTTGTAAGAATTGGTTCAGTGCTGCTTCAGATGCCGAAATTCCACCCTGACGCTCTTTTTGGAGTAAGGTAGCATAAAAAGGTTTGATAACATTGAGTGCTTTTTCAGAGGGTTTTCTGCGCACTGAGTGATAACTGCTGATTGCTCGATTAGTATCGAATGAGGGGGTAACATGGGCAAATACCCAATAAAAGTCTCCCCCTTTTGTCTTGTTCTTAACATACGCAAAAATTTCTTTTCCTTCTTTAATCCGATTCCAAAGGAGTTTAAAAACAATTCCGGGCATATCTTCATGGCGCAATATATTATGGGGCTGATCAATGAGTTCAAGTTCACTATACCCGGACATTTGGATAAAGAGGGAATTTCCATACGTAATTTTACCGTTTAGATCGGTCTTGGAGACGATAAAATCTTCCTCTCCGAATGTTAACTCTTGGTTGGACATAAACATCCCCTTTCTGCAAAAAATATATTAGAAACCGTTTATGTTAGTCTAACAGCCATTTCCTGAATGTTTTCCCTTTTATCGGACGACTGACAAATTTTTGATAAATATTTTCCGCTTTCTTACGTGGAATCGCAACATAGCTGAGATGATCAAGCTGATCGATTTTACCAATTTCTTCTTGCGTTAAGCCACATTCATTGATAAGTGCTCCGACAATGTCACCTGCTCGAAGTTTCTCTTTTTTCCCTGCGTCAATACAGATAGTACGCATCAAAGTTTCAATGGAAAATCTTTCTCGAATGTCGGGTAGATCGATAGGTGTGACAGGGCGTTTTAACTCTAAGAATCGTTCATATTGGAAGTGATTGACGAGTGTAATGGCAATGCCGTTTTTCCCGGCACGTCCGGTTCTACCGATACGATGGGTATATCGCTCATTTTGAATCGGCACTTCATAATTAATAATGGCGTCAAGACCTTCAATATCGATTCCACGTCCCGCGACATCGGTAGCAACAAGAATAGGGGCACTTAAGTTACGAAACTGGATGATCGCTTCGTTTCGGTCAAACTGTTCCATATCTCCATGCAGTGTTAGAACATGTATTCCTATACGGTTAAGATCGTCACACAAAGCATTTGCATCCACTTTCGTATTACAGAAAATGATCGTATTGGTAATTCCGTGAAGATGGAGCACTTTTGCGATTGCGGGGAGTTTATCGTTACACAGATAGGCTATTTCTTCGATTTTCGGTTTACTGACCGTATGTGCGGTTTGAAGCATAACCGGATCTTTCATAAACTCCGAAGTGATCGTTTGAATCGAATCGGGAAATGTAGCGGAAAAAAGGAGAGTTTGGCGTGATGGGGGAGTAAAGCCCAAAATTGAGGTAATATCTTCGATAAATCCCATATCGATCATTTGATCGGCTTCGTCCAAAACCACAGTTTGTATTTGTGCCGTATCGAAAGCATCCATTTGGAGAAGTTTTAAAACACGCCCCGGAGTACCGACGATGATGTGGGCCCCGTGTTTGAGGGAGTGGAGTTGTCCACGCATCGGAACACCGCCGCAGAGGGTAAGAATTTTGATATTGCCGATTTCAGAAGCCAATGATCGGAGTACTTTTGCCACTTGTTCGGCAAGTTCGCGGGTAGGGCAGAGGATAAGGGATTGGATACCGAATGATTTTGGGTTAATCGGATTCAAAACTCCCAAGCCAAAAGCCAAGGTTTTTCCGCTTCCGGTTGCTGCTTGGGCAATACAATCTTTTTTCTCTAAAATGATAGGAAGAGAAGTGGACTGAATCGGGGTCATTGTGATGAATTCAAGGCGTTTTAATGCCTCTTTCAAAGGTGCGCGTAACGCTAAGGAGTCGAATGAGGACATTGTGTCGCTTTGTAATATAGATACGGGATTATAGCATAGATGGAGGAAACCCCACAGAGGAGGGGCTTTGAGAAGGGTTGATTATACCGCTTTAATCGTGACGCCGTATTTTTCTTCAGCTACGTTACGTGCTTGAAGTGAGTATGAAGCAATCTCATTAAAGTTGAGATATTTATATACTTGATCCGCTTTTCCAGCCAATTTTTCAGGAACGATACTCATGTATTCAGCTACTGTTGGGATACGCCCGAGTTTAGCACACACCGAAGCAAGCTCAGCAGAACCGAGGTATACTTGAGTCCCTTTCCCTAAACGGTTGTCGAAGTTACGGGTAGAGGTTGAGAACACGGTTGAACCCTCGCGTGAACTCGCTTGGTTACCCATACAGAGTGAACATCCCGGAACTTCGGTTTGTGCCGCGATCGCTTTATACACGTCGTAGTACCCTTCGTTGATGAGTTGTTGCTCATCCATACGGGTCGGCGGTACGATCCAGAATTTTTCAACGGCGATTTTGCCTTCGCCGCGCATTACTTCACCCGCCGCACGATAATGTCCGATGTTGGTCATACAGCTGCCGAGGAATACTTCGTTGATTTCAGTACCTGCAACTTCACTGAGCAATTTAACATTGTCAGGATCGTTCGGACATGCAAGGATCGGTTCTTTAACGTCGTTAAGATCGATTTCGATGATCGCTGCATACTCTGCGTCTGCATCCGGTTCCATCAATGACGGAGCGGCCAACCACTCTTTCATTTTGTCTGCACGGCGTTGAAGAGTACGAGCATCCTCATACCCATCAGCAACCATTGCTTCGATCAACGTGACGTTCGATTTTAGGTATTCGATGACCGGTTCTTTGTTAAGACGAACGGTACATGCCGCCGCAGAACGCTCAGCCGATGCATCGGAAAGTTCAAACGCTTGTTCTACTTTCATATTTGGAAGACCTTCGATCTCCAACACACGTCCGTTGAAGATGTTTTTCTTACCTTTTTTCTCAACGGTCAAAAGACCCGCTTTGATCGCATAATACGGGATCGCATTAACCAAGTCACGTAGTGTAATACCCGGTTGCATTTCACCTTTGAAACGTACCAAAACTGATTCCGGCATCTCAAGAGGCATAGCGCCTGTAACACCTGCAAATGCTACAAGACCTGAACCTGCAGGGAAACTCACACCGATTGGGAAACGAGTATGGCTATCGCCACCTGTTCCTACAGTATCAGGAAGAACCATACGGTTCAACCATGAGTGGATAACACCATCTGCAGGACGAAGAGCAACACCGCTGCGTGAGCTGATGAATGCCGGAAGCGTTGCGTGTAATTTTACGTCAGACGGTTTTGGGTATGCCGCTGTATGACAGAACGACTGAAGAACGAAATCCGCTGAGAATCCAAGAGCAGAGAGTTCTTTGATCTCATCACGTGTCATCGGTCCAGTGGTATCTTGGCTTCCTACAGTGCTTGTGATAGGCTCACAGTACATACCGGGGCGTACACCCTCCATACCACATGCTTTACCTACCATTTTTTGTGCAAGGGTGTATCCTTTGCCGGTATCGGCTGGTTGGATAGGAGTTGCGAAAATAGTTGCCGGCTCCATGCCAAGCGCAGTACGTGCTTTTGCCGTCAATCCGCGACCAATGATAAGAGGGATACGTCCACCGGCACGTACTTCGTCTTCGATCGTATTTGGACGAAG
Organism: Sulfuricurvum sp.; assembly: GCF_028713855.1. GTDB lineage: Bacteria > Campylobacterota > Campylobacteria > Campylobacterales > Sulfurimonadaceae > Sulfuricurvum. The sequence continues at coordinate 6,187 of NZ_JAQTNN010000004.1, read as the reverse complement.
GCTAAAATTAGCGATAACAGCACCGTTTTTAGTGATGGTTCCCGCTTTTGTATCGATATCGAGTACATCGCCTGTTTCCATTTGAGATACATCTGCTTCGATAGGGAGTGCACCTGAATCTTCACACGTTGCAAAGAAGATCGGAGCGATGATGCTACCGATAACAACTCCACCCGTACGTTTGTTCGGGATACCAGGGATATCATCACCCATGTGCCATTGAACGGAGTTCGCTGCTGATTTACGGCTAGAACCTGTCCCTACAACGTCGCCGACATAAGCGATTTGCATCCCTTTTTCTTTGAGTTCAGCGATTTTAGCGATACCTTCAGGCATTTTAGCGCTCAACATTGTTGTGGCATGAAGCGGGATATCAGAACGGGTAAATGCCGCGCTCGCAGGAGAGAGGTCATCAGTATTGGTTTCACCCGGGAATTTGAAAACAACGACACTGAATTTTTCTGCCAATGTTTTTTTGCTAGTGAACCATTCTGCATCGGCCCATGATTGTAAAACTTCTTTCGCATATTTATTGGTTTTTGAAAGCTCAACAATATCATTGAACGCATCGTATACCAAAAGGGTATGTTTGAGTTCATGTGCCGCTTCGTTTGCGATAGAATCGTTGCTTAATGCATTGATAAGAGGTTTAACATTGTAACCGCCTACCATTTTACCTAGGATTTTGATTGCCGCTTTTTTGTGATCGTCACTGTTAATATCGCTGTTGTCTGCCAAGAATGCTTTTACTTCCCCTTGGACGACTTGGTGCAAAAATGCCGCTTTAACGTATGCGCCATCATCAACACCCGGATTGACGCGCTCTGCCAACATCTCAACCAATTCACCGTCTTTAGAACTTGTCGTGCTAATAAGTGCTACTAACTCGGTAACTTGCTCTTTTGTAAGAGGAAATGGAGGGATTCCCTGTGCTGCGCGTTCCGCTACGTGTGCTTTGTATTCGTCCATAAAAGCCATAGTGACTCCTGTGCATATTAATTTTGAATGATTATATCAGAACAAAAAAACAGTTTTGACATAGTGTTACAAAAATACTCATTTGTTTTAATTAAAGAGTCTAAAAATGTGTATAAATGTAACATTAATTATTTTTGGATAGTGCAATAAAAAAGAATGAAGTACATAGTATAGGTAAAAGCGTTACAAATTGAGAAAAAATAGGAAGATTCTCCGAAAGGAGAATTAAAAAGGATCGTTTACGATGATATCGCGGTTGCCTTTGGCATTGGGAGAAGAGAGAACACCATTATTTTCTAGCTGTTCGATGAGACGGGCAGAACGGTTGTACCCGATTTGAAGACGCCGCTGTAGATAACTGATAGAGGTTTTTTGCTCACTGAGAATGATATTTCTAGCTTCCTCATAGAGTTCATCTACCTCTTCATCGTTTCCGTTACCACCTTCGGATTTAGGAATATCTTCTTTATCGCGTAAAAATTTGCGGTCGTATTCGGGCTCACGCTGAGCTTTGAGAAAATCAACTACTTTTTCGATTTCAACTTCCGTACTCCATGGAGCATGGAGACGTACAAGCCCGCTCATCCCCGGAGGGGTGAACAACATATCTCCTCTTCCGAGGAGTGATTCGGCACCCATTCCGTCAAGAATGATTTTACTATCGATTTTCTGTCCAACTTTATAACTGATACGGGACGGAAGATTGGCTTTGATAAGACCTGTTACGACATCGACACTCGGGCGCTGTGTTGCTACGATCAAGTGGATACCGCTGGCACGTGCCATTTGAGCTAAACGGGCAATCGAATATTCGACATCTTTACCGCTGGTCATCATAAGATCGGCCAACTCATCGATTATGACAACAATATAGGGGAGGGGATCGCGTTTTTCGCTTTTCGCTTTTTCGTTGTAGTTCTCAATATTTTTGGTACGTGTCTCACTCATTAACTGATAACGGCGTTCCATCTCATATACCATATTGTTTAGGGCAGATATCGCTTCTTTTGGTTTGGTGATAACAGGGGTCAGAAGATGGGGAATATCATTATAAATCGAAAATTCAAGCATCTTTGGATCGATCATTAGCAGTCTGAGTTGATCAGGCGAGTTTTTGTAGAGCAGGCTCAAAATCATCGAGTTGATACCGACACTTTTACCGCTCCCTGTTGTACCTGCGATTAGGAGATGAGGGAGTTTTTTAAGATCGGTAATAAACGGTTTACCGACAATATCTTTTCCTAAAATAAGAGTGAGCGGAGAGGCCGCTTCTTGGAAAAGTTTGCTTTCCAGCATTTCGCGGAGATAGATCGTTTCGACTGTTTTATTAGGTATTTCTATCCCTACGACATCTTTACCCGGAATAGGGGCTTGAATACGGATTGTTTGAGCTCGTAATGCCATAGCAAGGTCATCTTGCAATCCTAAAATCTTAGACACTTTGATATTGGCGGCCGGTTTAAATTCAAATGTTGAGACAACAGGACCTGCATAAGTACGTACAACATCCCCGTCGATATTAAAGTGACCCAATTTTTCGATGAGATCACGAATTTTGTCATCAAGTTCGGCTTCATCGACCAACGTCTGTTTTTTCGGAGGATTTTGGAAGAAATCGACAGGAGGAAGTTTAAAGTTTTTTGGTTTTTCACTGATCCCTTTATCGATTTGGTCCAAAAGGATTTTGTTCTCCTCAAGCTCATCGACAACAAGAGCATGCTTCTTGGATTCTTTGACTTTTTTTGCCATACTGAGAATTGTTGACTCTTTTGGGGCAGTCTCGATGCTAATGGATGTTTCTACCTCGAAAGCCGGTTCTGGTGACATCTGCATTGGTACTGACGGGGTGTATTCTACAGATGTTTCCGAAGGTATTTCTTCAAAAGAGGTGTAGGTATTTTCATAATTATCTTCGACCGGATATGATATTGTTTCCGGATTCGGTTTTGATTGGACGGGAGCTGATTCTCTTTTTTGGATGGGTTTAGGAGTGCTAAGCGGTTTATCCATGTACTCTTTGAGCGGCTGAGCGAGTTCGGATAAACTTTGCTCCATTACCAATACAACCGATACGGTAACCATCATCAGCCATAATGTCCATAAACCAAAGGTACCGATATAAACGGATAAGAAGTCAACAATAGTTCCGCCAAATATGCCGCGATAAACTCCTTCGACAACCATGGCTTGAAAAAAGAGCATAGCAAAAAACAAAAGGGTAAAAATCCCAGCCAATTCAAAACGACGATAGAACTCCCCATCATATTTATAGGAATAAAAAAGCGGAATCATCAATAATAGCAAGTAGATATAAGCAACATAGCCGAAAATATATACATTGGTTTGGGCAAAAGAGGCTCCATAGGCACCAATAATGGATGCATCACCTATGATAGTGGCAATGCCTAAATAAAATAAAATACCGAAACCGGCTATAAACAGTGTATCGCGTAAAATAGGAGATCCTTGAAAATAGGTATGAAAAGTGGTTTTATTATAGCAAAAAAGGGTATATAAACCCCTTTTATTGCAGATTGCTATAAATAATTTACAAGTGAAAGTTTAGAAACTTTTGAGATGTTTGATAAAAGCGCCTGATAATTGAGGCTGAGTTGCTGCATTTGTAAGGTTGCTTCTGCAACATCAGTATCAATAACATCGGATTGGAGTGTTTTGGTACTGATTATGAGCATATCTGTACGATCAGACGATGCTTGCAGCACTTGTGAATAGGATCCAACCTCCGTTTGTAGACGACTGACATGATCACTCATGTCATCTAACATTTGAATGGAATTTTGGATGCCGATATTTCGAGGGTCTGTGGTATCAGAACCATCAGCACGCTTTTTCCCTTCTTCAACCGATTTAATCATTTCTTCGATTTGGGAAAAGAAATCTGTTTTTGAATCCCTCACTGTTAGGGCGCTGTTGGCGTTGAAGAGCAATGTTGAACCACTTGTGGATCCGGCTGCCGGATAAGTATCTGAAGCGGAATCGTACATTGCAATTGATGCTTGCGTTGATGGATTTATTTTGTCTTCAAATATTATGCGTCCGGCATAATCAAGTGTTGTTGAAGAAAGGGTATTTGATGCGGTTATCGCTGTATCATAAGCCGCTGATGTATTGGCTGTCGGAAGTGTTCCCGATGTCGCCATATTGACAACATCCATCATCTGTTGGTATGTCATTTGGTCTGCATCTACCGCAACACGAGGAGCTGTTGCTGTAAAAATATTATAGTTTGTGACACCACCATCAAGTGAAAATGTTGATCCGGCTGATGAAAAGTTGATTTGGGCAGTAAATGCGGTTCCGGCTACATTTTTTCCTTGGACAACGAACTGCTTTCCATCTAAAGTAGTTTCTCCGCTCACATCAAGCAGTCTGGTTGAACTGGTTGCATAGTTATTGGTGGTTTTATCGATTTGAGATATATTGGATAAGAGCTTAGCCCCATTTTGCTCAAAATTCGTCCGATCGTAATTGATCCCTTCTATGGTATTTAGTGTTCCGGCTGGTGTCGTAAATCCACTTTTGGTAAATTCTTTAACATAAACTCCCGGTGTAGTAACCGCAGCGGTCTCGAAATCAGTTGAACCAGACTGTAAATTATCAATGTCAGTTACATCTGCCCCGCCGGCTCCGCTAAAATCAACGGCACCCACCATATGAAAATCAAGCTTACTGGACCCTGCACTTTTATCGCTGATTTCAATTTGACCGTTGGCATTGAGGCTGACATTTACTTGATTAGTGGTCGGATTTAGTTGATTCGGATCATACGCAAGAGCAATTTTATGGGTCAAATCGTCCATAGTATCTGTCATATTCATCTGTATTTTAGATTTGAACGTGGTTCCGTCGGTTCTTGTCCCTTGAAGATAAAAATAAGAAGAACGGGCGGCATCATTGGTTGAATTGGTATCGGTATCACCCATCAGATCGCGAATAGTACTCGAAGCTGTAAGATAAGTATCTTTTGAAGAACTGCGAGTCATTCCCGTATCTTTCATGATATCCGGATATAGATCTGTTAAACTCTTTTGCGCTAGATTAGAAGTTATTGTACGGTTGATCTTGTTTTCTTCACCTAAAAAGAGCTGATCGCCGCTGATATTGTATTTTTGTTTAACACCTGAGCCTAAAAAAGCTTCCAAATTTTGATCATTTCCTTGATACGTACCGTCCGCCCCGATTGGTTTTACCGATGTGGCGGTTCCGGAAAAGAGATATTGACCTCCTATTGAGGTGTTCGCCAAAGTTAAGAGATGATTTTGGAGTCCGCGAAGTTCTTTTGCAATAGCTTGTGTACTTGCATCAGAGTTTACATCATTGGCGGCATTGATCAGTTTGACTTTCATAGATTCAATCGTTTTAACGATTTCACCGATCGTAGTATCTGTTTGGGTAGAAATTTTATAGGCGCTTTGTGCACTGCTTTTTACTTGGGATAAAGTTGTAATTTCATTGTCCAAACGGAGTGTATCAATAAAAACACCGGGATCTTCATGGGCATATTGAATTTTTTGGCCTGACGCAATTTGTTTATTGACATCAAACATTTGTTGATTTATTTTATTATTTTCACCGTATATATTATTGTAATACGATCCTGATGTAATCCTCACGTCAAATCCTTTTGTGCAAGCTTAAATACATTAAAGCAATAAAAGTTCCATACTCTATTATCGGCAAAAATAGAAAATGGATTAGTAAAACCACTTTTACGTCTTTTTAAGTAAAGCCTCCCTATAATTTCACCTCTTCAAACACATGCCAGTGTGGTGAAATGGTAGACACGCCGGATTCAAAATCCGGTATAGCGATATGTGCCGGTTCGAGTCCGGCCACTGGTACCACCCTCTTGTTTATATCAGTCCAAAATCATCCAAAAAATCCAATACAAACCCCTTGTTTAGCCACTTTGTCTATTTTTTATGTCCAAATTAATCCATGTCCACAATCAAAATATTAAATATTTTTGAGATAAAAATACGATTATTATAAATATTCGTACCAAATATGGTATGATTAAATTAATTATTCAATCCGATTGAAAATAATCGATACTCAAAGTGTACAACCGATTTTAAAATGATAGTAATTTGAATTTAAAATGATAGTAACGTACCATTTTAACCTCTCATGAGTGCAAAACACTATCATTTCATATTCAAATAAAAATAATGCACAATCTACAGAT
>NZ_JAQTNN010000003.1 GCF_028713855.1 Sulfuricurvum sp. | reverse complement strand
ACTCCATTCTTCAACGGCTACCGCCCACAATTCTATGTTCGTACAACTGACTGTACAGGTGCTATCACCTTGCAAGAAGGTACTGAAATGGTTATGCCTGGTGATAACGTGAAAATCAATGCTGAATTGATTCACCCGATCGCTATGGAAGAGGGTACTCGTTTTGCTATCCGTGAAGGCGGACGTACTGTCGGCGCTGGGGTTGTTTCTAAAATCCTTGCATAATTTTCCCCAACCTTCGGGTTGGATTCATAAGGTAAAAACATGCGTGAAAATATCCATTTAGCGTGTGAGAAGTGTACGAGACGTAACTATCACACTACTAAAAACAAAAAAACTCATACTGAAAAATTTTCAGTACGTAAGTTTTGTAAATTTTGCCGTGAGCACACGGTACATAAAGAAGCAAAACTTTAAGTCGTTTCCCCTCGGGGATTCTAATACAATGATAGGTCAGTAGTTCCAATGGTAGAGCGCCGGATTCCAAATCCGATTGTTGGGGGTTCGAATCCCTCCTGACCTGCCACCCATTTTCTACTAATGATGCTTGAGAGCTTTATTCGTTGGAAATGTCCTAAGGATACAATAGATGAAAAACAACCTAAACCATCACATTCATAATGCGAAAATGGAACTTGCAAAAGTTATTTTTCCTACAAAACCTCAAGTTAAACAAGCATTTATTGCCGTGATCGCTGTGGTTACATTTATTGTTGTTTTCTTGGCGTTGGTAGATTTGATTATGTCTTCAACCGTTTCGGCAATTTTGAGTTAAGGAAAAAATATGGCACATCTTTGGTACTCAATTCAAACCTATGCCGGTAGTGAGCGCAGTGTAAAAGCCGCTATCGAAAACATTATTGCAGAGAACAATCTTCAAGAAGTCATTACAGAAGTAATTGTACCTACAGAAGATGTTATTGAAGTAAAAAATGGTAAGAAAAAAATCACTGAACGTTCATTATATTCAGGTTATGTATTTGCCAATATGGATCTTTCTATCGATTTGCAGCACCGTATTCAATCGCTACCTCGTGTGGCAGGATTTATCGGTGAATCGAACAAACCGACTCCACTAAGCGACAATGACATCGCGGTAATTTTGGATCGTGTAACCAACCGTTCGGCTCCGAAACCGAAAGTATTCTTTGACAATGGCGAGATGGTTCGTATCGTGGATGGTCCGTTTGCAAACTTTACCGGTACAGTCGATGAATACGATCTTGAACACGGTACGTTGAAACTCAATGTTTCTATCTTCGGACGTAGTACTCCGGTTGATATTTCGTACACGCAAGTCGAAAAAATAATTTAATCTCAAAAAAAGGAAGCACAAATGGCAAAGAAAATTACGGGCTACATCAAGTTGCAAGTACAAGCCGGCGCTGCTAATCCAGCCCCTCCGGTTGGACCAGCACTCGGACAACGTGGTGTTAACATCATGGAATTTTGTAAGGCGTTCAACGAGCGTACAAAAGATAAGGCAGGTTTTAAACTCCCTGTTGTTATTACTGTATATGCGGACAAAACGTTTTCATTCATCACAAAACAGCCTCCGGCATCTGCTCTCATTATGAAAGCGGCTGGTCTTAAAAAAGGGACTGATAATCCGATGAAAAACAAAGTGGGTAAAATCACTAAAGCTCAATTGATGGAAATCGTTAAGCAAAAAATTCAAGATATGAATACAGATGATATCGATGCAGCTGCTGCGACTATCGCTGGTTCTGCACGTTCAATGGGTGTTGATATCGTAGATTAATTTCTACACTACTCTTCGACCGCAAAGAGGCTAAATCTTGCGGCAGATTCTAATATTGGAGAATTAAAATGGCTGGAAAACGCTATAAACAACTTAGTGAAAAAATTGACATGTCAAAAAGCTACTCTGTAGCGGATGCTGCGGCATTCGTAAAAGAGCTTAAATCGGCTAAATTTGACGAAACCGTTGAAATTGCATTAAACCTCGGTGTTGACCCTCGTCACGCTGACCAAATGATCCGTGGTGCCGTTGTACTTCCTCACGGTACGGGTAAAGTGGTTCGTGTGGCTGTTTTTGCTAAAGGTGCAAAAGTAGACGAGGCAAAAGCTGCAGGTGCTGATATTGTTGGTGCTGAAGATTTGGTTGAGCAAATCAAAGCAGGTAACATCAACTTCGATATCGTTGTTGCTGCACCAGATTGTATGGGACTTGTTGGTCAAGTAGGACGTATCCTCGGGCCAAAAGGGATGATGCCGAATCCTAAAACAGGAACTGTAACTGCAGATATCGCAAAAGCGGTTAGCAACGTTAAAGGCGGACAAGTAAACTTCCGTGTTGACAAAAAAGGGAACATCCATGCCGGTATCGGTAAAGTGAGTTTCGACACAGATAAAATCGCTGAAAATATCAAAGCGTTTGTCGGTGCTATCAACCGTGCAAAACCATCGACTGCAAAAGGTCGCTATATTAAAAATGCTGCTCTTTCATTAACTATGAGTCCGGCAATCAAATTTGATACGCAAGAACTTCTTGACGTTCGTTAATCAATTTAAAAATACTTTATCTTATGGACTTAAGACAGTAGGGGGCTCAGGCCTTAATCGGAGTCACTTCGCCCCGCTTGAAGTTATGTCTGGAAAGGAGAAACTATGAACAAATCACAGAAATCTGAGATTGTTAGCACTTTGACTTCAGAGTTTAAATCTTCTGCAGCGGTTATTATGTGTGACTATCGAGGTTTAGTAGTGTCTGAACTCGAAGCACTTCGTAAAATTGCACGTGAAAAAGAGACTAAAGTTCAAGTTGTAAAAAATACACTTGCTACTATCGCTTTGAACAATGCAGAGATGTCTGGTATCGAAATTAAAGATACTAACATTTTCGTGTGGGGAGCTGATGCAATTGCTGCGTCTAAAACAGCGGTTGAATTCGCGAAAGCAAATGATAAATTTGTTATCCGAACAGCATACATTGACGGTGAAGCCGCTGATGAAACTAAAGTACGTGCATTCGCTACCCTACCGGGACGCGAAGAGTTGCTTGGAATGCTCGCATCTGTTTGGATGGGACCAGTTCGCAACTTTACAATCGGACTCGATGCGCTTAAACGTAAAAAAGAAGAAGAAGCAGCGTAATTGCTGCTTAGAAAAATCGCCGGATTTAATTTCGGCATAAAATAAAAAATACCATAGGAGAATACAATGGCTGTTACAAAAGAAGATGTACTTGAGTTTATCTCAAACCTTTCTGTCCTCGAGCTTTCTGAGCTTGTAAAAGAATTCGAAGAAAAATTCGGAGTATCTGCTCAACCGGTAGCGGTTGCTGGCGGCGCTGTTGCTGCTGTAGAAGTAGAAGAAAAAACTGAATTTGACGTTATCTTGAAAGACGGTGGTGATAAAAAAATCAACGTTATTAAAGTAGTACGTGCAATGACAGGTCTTGGTCTTAAAGAGGCTAAAGATGCAGTTGAAGGCGCTCCTACAACTATCAAAGAAGGTGTTGCAAAAGACGTTGCTGAAGCAGCGAAAAAAGAACTTGAAGAAGCTGGTGCTTCTGTAGAAATCAAATAATCATTTTGATCGGGGGCTCACGAGCCTCCACCTCCCACAGGGCACTTTACGAAGCGAGTTTTTAACTCTTTCGTAAAGTGCCCATACGTCGTTATAGACTCAAGGACGCTTGAGTCATAGACTTTGCACTTATCCCTATGGGATCAAAAACTTCGATTGAGGTAGCCTATGTTAAACACTCTTCACTCCGGAAACCGCTTACGCGTTGATTTCGCGAAAACTCCCCAGCAAATTGAAGTACCGAATTTGTTACAACTTCAACAAAGTTCTTATGAATCCTTTTTGATGTTGGATCAAAAAGATCGTTCCAAAAGTGGTATCGAACGTGTATTTCAATCGGTATTTCCGATTCATGATTCACAAAATCGTCTCTCTCTTGAGTATCTTGGCTCTGAAGTAGGACGCCCGAAATATACCGTCCGTGAATGTATGGAACGTGGATTGACCTATTCAGTGTCACTACGTATGAAAACACGTCTTATGATTTGGGACCGTGATGAAAACACCAAAGAAAAAACCGGTGTCAAAGATATTAAAGAGCAAACGATTTTTATCCGTGATATCCCATTGATGACAGAGCGTACATCGTTTGTTATCAACGGTGTTGAACGTGTCGTTGTTAATCAGCTTCACCGCTCACCTGGGGTTATCTTCAAAGAAGAAGAATCAACCACTGCAGGTAGCAAAATGATCTTCACCGGTCAGATCATCCCTGACCGTGGGTCATGGCTCTATTTCGAGTACGATCCGAAAGATATCCTTTACATGCGTATCAATAAACGCCGTAAAGTTCCTGTTACCATTATGTTCCGTGCCTTGGGTTACAGCAAACAAGACATTTTAAAAATGTTCTATCCGCTGCAAAAAATCCGTGTTGAAGAGAACAAATATTTGATGGATTTCGATCCGGAACATTTTGCCGGTCGTCTTGGATATGACCTTGTTGACAGCGAGGGGAAACTTCTTGTTGCGGCAGGGAAACGTCTTTCAGCGAAAAAAGCGGAAAAATTAATTGCTGACGGTGTTACTGCGATTCAATATCCGATCGAAACATTAATTGAGCGCCATTTAGCGGAACCGATCATTGATGCGGTTACGGGTGAAGTAATGTTCGATACGATGGCACAGCTTGATGAGACTAAACTTAAAAAGATGATTGAAGCGGGTGTTAAAGAGTTTATTATCGCAAATGACCTTGCAGAAGGACATGATAGCTCTATTATCAATGCGTTTGCAGCCGATACTGATTCATTGAAATTGCTCCGTCAAACAGAGATTATCGAAGATGAAAACGATCTTGCTGCAATTCGTATTTACAAAGTAATGCGTCCTGGTGAACCGGTAACGAAAGAAGCGGCGAAAGTTTTTGTTAATCAACTTTTCTTCGATCCTGAGCGTTATGATTTGACACGAGTCGGTCGTATGAAAATGAATCACAAACTCGGACTGAATATTCCTGAGTATGTGACTGTTTTGACCAATGAAGATATTATCAATACCGTTAAATACGTTATTAAAGTCAAAAATGGTCAAGGGCATATCGATGACCGAGACCACCTTGGTAATCGACGTATCCGTTCAATCGGTGAATTGCTTGGAAATGAGCTTCACAACGGTTTGATCAAAATGCAAAAAGCGATCAAAGATAAACTTTCAACGATGAGCGGACCGACCACTGAGTTAATGCCGCACGATTTGATCAACTCAAAAATGATCACCTCTACCATCATGGAGTTCTTCAGCGGCGGACAATTGTCACAATTTATGGACCAAACGAATCCGTTGTCGGAAGTTACCCATAAACGTCGTTTATCAGCACTCGGAGAAGGTGGTCTTGTTAAAGAACGCGCCGGATTTGAAGTGCGTGACGTTCACCCGACGCATTACGGTCGTATCTGTCCGATTGAGACTCCTGAGGGACAAAACATCGGTTTGATCAATACGCTGGCAACTTATTCAAAAGTTAATGAGCATGGATTTATCGAAGCTCCATATAACGTTGTTAAAGACGGTGTTGTCACGAGCGAAGTTGTTTATTTAACTGCAACGCAAGAAGAGGGAAAAGTTATTGCTGCGGCATCTAGCCGTGTTGATGAAAACGGAAATTTCCTGGATGATTTGGTTGAAACGCGTCAAGATGGTGAATATCCTTTGGTTTCTCCAAAAGATTGTGAACTTCGTGACTTGACACCGCATATGGTTGTTGGTGTTGCCGCAAGTTTGATTCCTTTCCTTGAACACGATGACGCGAACCGTGCATTGATGGGATCAAACATGCAACGTCAAGCCGTGCCGTTGTTGCGTCCGGAAGCACCGATGGTCGGAACTGGTGTTGAAAAACTCGTTGCTCGTGATTCATGGGAGTGTGTAAAGGCAGATCGTAGTGGTATTGTTGAGAAAGTTGACTCTAAGCACATCTACGTGATGGGTGAAGACGAAGACGGAACATTCATCGATTACTATCCGTTGCAAAAGAATCTTCGTACCAACCAAAATACGACATTCTTGCAAAAACCGATCGTTAAACAAGGGCAGTTGGTAACAAAAGGTCAAATCATCGCAGATGGTCCGAACATGGATCAAGGTGAGTTGGCACTCGGAATCAATGCACTCGTTGCGTTTATGCCGTGGAACGGATACAACTTTGAGGATGCGATTGTTATGTCTGAGCGTATGATCCGCGAAGACGCATTTACCTCGGTTCATATCTATGAGAAAGAGGCAGAAGCTCGTGAACTCAAGCACGGTGTCGAAGAGATCACCCGTGATATCCCGAACGTTCGTGACGATGAACTTTCTCACCTTGATGACAGCGGTATCGTCAAAATCGGTACGTACGTTAAAGGCGGGATGATCCTCGTCGGTAAAGTTTCTCCAAAAGGTGAAGTAAAACCGACTCCTGAAGAGCGTTTATTACGTGCTATTTTCGGAGAAAAAGCAGGTCACGTTGTCAATAAATCACTCTACTGTACTCCAAGTATGGAAGGGGTTATTGTAGACGTTAAAGTGTTTACGAAAAAAGGGTACGACAAAGATCCACGTACGCTTGAACTTGAAAAACAAGAGCGTGATGAACTTGAGCGCGAACATTATGATCGTCTTTTGATGATCGATAAAGAAGAGATGCTTCGCATCGTTTCTTTGCTCACTAAACACCCATTGCTAAGTGATGTAAGCATCAACGGCAACGAGTATAAAGCGGGTGAAAACGTCAAAGCGGACGATCTTAAAGAGGTTAACCGTTTTGCAATGAATAACGTGGTTAAAGCATTTAGCGACGATATTCAAGAGAAATACAACCAAACGAAAAACCATTTCCAAAAAGAGAAGAAAAAATTCCGTGACGAACACGAAGAAAAACTCTCTATCTTGGAAAAAGACGACATCCTTCCAAACGGTGTTGTTAAATTCGTAAAAGTCTATATCGCGACAAAACGTAAACTCAAAGTCGGGGATAAAATGGCGGGACGTCACGGGAATAAAGGTATCGTTTCGACGATCGTTCCTCAAGTTGACATGCCGTACATGGCGAACGGTCGTACCGTAGACGTTTGTTTGAATCCGCTTGGGGTTCCGTCTCGTATGAATATCGGGCAAATCCTTGAGATGCACCTTGGTATGGTCGGGAAAGAACTTGGTTTCCAAATTCAAGAAATTTTCGAAGCGAAACAAAAAGAGTTTATCGGCGAACTAAGAGCAAAAATGATCTCTTTCGCCGATGTAGCGGGTCTTATGAACGCCGCTAAAGTACTTGGTGAAATGGATGATCAAACTCTCCTTGGCTACGCACAAGACTGGTCACGCGGGGTTAAATTTGCAACGCCTATTTTCGAAGGGGTTACTGAAGCTGAATTTGCAAAACTTTTCGCATTGGCAAAACTCGATGATGACGGGAAAATGGTGTTATTCGACGGTAAAACAGGCGATCAAATGAAAGAACGCGTTAACGTCGGTTACATGTACATGCTCAAACTTCATCACTTGGTTGATGAAAAAGTGCATGCACGTTCAACCGGACCATACTCTCTCGTTACCCAACAACCGGTCGGTGGTAAAGCACTCTTCGGCGGACAACGTTTCGGGGAGATGGAAGTATGGGCTCTTGAAGCATACGGTGCTTCTGCGGTTCTTAAAGAGATGTTGACAATTAAATCGGATGACGTTGACGGACGTGTTCGTGCCTACAAAGCAATTACGAAAGGTGAAAGTGTACCGGCATCCGGTATTCCTGAGACACTCTTCGTATTAACCAAAGAGCTCCAAGCCTTGGCGCTCGACATTGAGATTTTTGACGAGGTGGATGACAATGAGTAAATTAGTACCGGTTGCCGTAACGGAAGAGAATCGCCCAGTCGATATTAAACAAATCCAATTTCGACTCGCGTCTCCTGAGAGAGTTCTCTCATGGAGTCACGGTGAAGTAAAAAAACCTGAAACCATCAACTACCGTACCCTTAAACCGGAACGTGACGGATTGTTTTGTGCCAAAATTTTCGGACCGGTTCGTGATTACGAATGTTTGTGCGGAAAATACAAAAAAATGCGTTACAAAGGTGTCATTTGTGAAAAATGTGGGGTTGAAGTAACCTCGGCGAAAGTTCGCCGTACCCGTATGGGACACATTGACCTCGTTACACCGGTAGCTCATATCTGGTATGTTAGTTCACTTCCAAGCCGTATCGGAACACTCCTCGGCGTAAAAATGAAAGACCTTGAGCGCGTATTGTATTACGAAGCGTACATCGTTAAAACAGGTGGAGAAGCATACTATGACGGTGAGCAAACCTCTGCGGTTCTTAAATACGATGTATTGAATGAAGAGCAATATCGTACGCTTGTACAACGTTACGGAGACAGCGGTTTCTCTGCTGAGATGGGTGGATCAGCGGTTCGTGAATTGCTTGACGAACTCGATTTGGTTGATTTGTTCTCTTCTCTCAAAGAAGAAGTAGCAGGAACCAATTCAGAAGCAAAACGTAAAACGATCATTAAACGTTTGAAAGTTATCGAGTCATTCTTGAATTCAGGGAATAACCCGGCGTGGATGATGCTCACAGCATTGCCGGTTCTCCCTCCTGAACTTCGCCCGTTGGTAAGCCTTGATGGTGGAAAATTCGCGGTATCGGATGTCAATGACCTCTATCGCCGTGTTATCAACCGTAACCAACGTCTTAAACGTTTGATTGAGCTTGAAGCACCGGAAATTATCGTACGTAATGAAAAACGTATGCTTCAAGAAGCGGTTGATGCGTTGTTCGACAACGGTCGTCGTGCAAACGCCGTTAAAGGGGCGAACAAACGTCCGTTGAAATCTCTCTCTGAGATCATCAAAGGTAAACAAGGGCGTTTCCGTCAAAATCTTCTCGGTAAGCGTGTTGACTTCTCGGGACGTTCGGTTATCGTTGTTGGACCAAACCTTCAAATGGATCAGTGCGGATTGCCAAAACAAATGGCTTTGGAGCTTTTCAAACCTCATTTGATCGCAAAACTTGAAGATAAAGGGTATGCGACCACCGTGAAAGCGGCGAAAAAAATGATCGAAGAGAAAACCAACGAAGTTTGGGAGTGTCTTGCTGAGATCGTTGAGGGTTATCCGATTATGCTTAACCGTGCACCAACGTTGCATAAACTCTCAATCCAAGCGTTTCACCCGAAACTGATTGACGGTAAAGCGATCCAATTGCACCCTCTCGTTTGTGCCGCCTTTAATGCGGACTTCGACGGTGACCAAATGGCGGTTCACGTACCTCTTTCTGCTGAAGCGATTGCTGAGTGTAAAGTATTGATGCTTTCATCCATGAACATTTTGCTTCCGGCATCGGGTAAAGCGATTGCAACCCCTTCACAAGATATGGTCTTGGGTCTTTATTATTTGACACTCGGCAAAAATGATGTAAAAGGGTCCAATAAACTCTTCAGCAATGTTGATGAGATTATGATTGCATTAGAACATAATGCTCTCGATTTGCATGCAAAAGTTCGCACCCGTGTTGATGGACGTGTTATTCACACGACAGCAGGACGTATGATCCTTCAGGACATTCTTCCATCATTCGTTCCTGCGGAACTTTGGAATGTTGTGATGAAAAAGAAAAACATCTCTATTCTTGTTGACTATGTCAATAAACACGGCGGTATTGCGGTAACAGCCGGTTTCTTGGATGATTTGAAAAACCTTGGTTTCAAATATGCGACCAAATCGGGTGTTTCTATCTCTATCACGGATATTATTATTCCTGAAATGAAAGCGGGATTGATCGTTGCGTCTAAAAACCGTGTTAAAGAGATCCAAAAACAATTCGAAGCGGGCTTATTAACGGAACAAGAGCGTTACAATAAAATTATTGACGTCTGGACCGATACCAACAATACCGTTGCGGGCGGAATGATGGAGTTAATCCAAAATGATAAAGACGGGTTTAACTCGATCTTTATGATGGCAGACTCCGGAGCGCGTGGATCTGCGGCTCAAATCCGTCAGCTAGCCGGTATGCGTGGTTTGATGGCGAAACCGGACGGTTCGATCATTGAAACCCCAATTATCTCGAACTTTAAAGAGGGTCTAAACGTCCTTGAGTACTTTATTTCTACCCACGGTGCTCGTAAAGGTCTTGCGGATACCGCACTTAAAACAGCGAATGCGGGTTATTTGACCCGTAAACTCGTTGACGTTGCGCAAAACGTGAAAATCGTTGAGCATGACTGCGGAACTCACGAAGGGATTGAACTTACCGATATCTCTGTCGGTAATGAATTGATAGAGCCGTTGGAAGACCGTATTTACGGTCGTGTATTGGCGGAAGATGCGATCGATCCGATCACGAATGAAATCCTTTACTCTGAGGGAACGTTGATCGATGAGATCAAAGCTTCCAAAGTAATTGAAGCAGGTATCAAATCGGTACAAATCCGTACTCCGACAACGTGTAAGTCCGAAGGGGGCGTATGTGCCCTTTGTTACGGACTTAACCTTGGAAGTGGTGGTATCGTTAAGCGTGGTGAAGCGGTCGGTATTATCGCGGCTCAATCGATCGGGGAACCGGGTACGCAGTTGACACTTCGTACGTTCCACGTCGGGGGAACGGCGTCAAGTACTCGTGAAGAGCGTCAAGTCGTTGCAACCAAAGAAGGTTTCATCCGTTATTACAACATGAAAACCTACCTTTCAAAAGAGGGGAAACAAATTGTTGCGAATCGTCGTAATGCAGCTATTTTGTTGGTTGAACCGAAAATCAAAGCTCCGTTTAACGGAACCGTAGAAATTCAAACGATTCATGATGAAACGATTGTAAGTGTTAAAGGTGAAAGCCAAACCGTTCGCTATACACTTCGTAAAAATGAAGTGGCAAAACCGAATGAACTTGCAGGGGTAAGCGGTAAAATCGAAGGTAAATTCTTCATGCCATATGAAAATGGCAGTCTAGTAAAAGAGAATGAATCCATCGTTGAAACCATTAAAGACGGATGGAATGTACCTAACCGTATCCCATACGCGTCTGAGATTCAAGTGAAAGACGGTGCACCGATTACACAAAAAATCTACGCTAAAGAGAAAGGGGTTGTTAAATACTACCTTCTCAAAGGCGATTACCTTGAGCGTCATCACGAGATTACCAAAGGGTACAGCGTTGAAGAGAAAGGTCTTTTCGCTGTAGTCGCTGACAGTGAAGACCGAGAAGCAATCCGTCACTATATCGCTCGCGGTTCAGTGATTGAGATTAATGATAATGAAGCGGTTAAAGCCGATACAATGATCGCTAAACCGGTTAAAGAAGAATCAACGGTCATTGCTGAATGGGATCCGTACTCGAATCCGATTATCTCCGAAACGGATGGTGTCATCACGTTTGAAGATATCATCCCGGGTATTACCGCATCAGAACAATTTGATGAATTGACCGGTAAAACCCGTTTGATGATCAACGAATACGTTGCTCCTGAGTTCAAACCTGCAATCGTCCTTGCGGCGGCTGATGGTAGTATCATCCGTTATGCGGTTGAGCCAAAAACGGCGATTTTCGCCCAAGACCGTGCTGATGTAAAAGTCGCTGACATCTTGGCAAGAACACCAAAAGCGCTTCAAAAATCGCGCGATATCACCGGGGGTCTTCCACGGGTTTCCGAGCTTTTCGAAGCACGTAAACCTAAAGAGATTGCTCTTATTGCAGAACTTGACGGGGTAGTAAGCTTTGGTAAACCACTCCGTGGTAAAGAACGTATCTTAATCACGTCTGAAAATGGCATGGTTAAAGAGTACTTTGTTGATAAAAACCTTGTTGCATTGGTTCATCCGGGTGAATTCGTTCACGCCGGCGAGCGTTTGACGGATGGTATTGTCAGCTCACACGAGATTTTAAGAATTTTGGGTGTTAAAGCATTGTATAACTACCTTGTCAGTGAAGTGCAACAAGTTTACCGCCGTCAAGGGGTTAACATTGCGGACAAACATATCGAGGTTATCTTTACCCAAATGTTACGTCAGATCAAAATCCTCCGCTCAGGTGATACGAAATTCATCGAGGGTGATGTTGTTTCTAAAGCACAGTTCAAAGTTGAGAACGAAAAAATCCTTCGTCTCGGCGGAGAGCCGGCGATTGCCGAACCATACCTTGTCGGTATTACCCGCGCTGCGGTTAGTGCAGACTCGATCATCTCCGCTGCATCGTTCCAAGACACCACAAAAGTCTTGACCGAAGCGGCAGTATCAGCGAAAATCGATGACTTGACCGATCTTAAAGAAAACGTCATCATCGGTCGTACGATCCCGGTTGGTACCGGTATCTACAAAGACCAAAAAATGGTTTTCGGAGACTAAGGTCTCTTCTCGTTACTCCCCTTTCAGGGGAATCCATCTTTTAATTAATACCCTCTAATTTTTCAATCTGTCATATATTCTAATCTCCTATTTAAAATTACTATACTAATTATCGAATATTTATAATTCCAATTTAATAATTTGTTGTGTAAGATTGTGTATAGAGAGGCTGGGATGAGCAAAAAAGACAAACTGATTCAAGCGATGAAAAATAATCCTAAAAATATTCCCTTTGAGGATATTCGGAAAGTTTTAGAAGATGCTGGGTATGTTTGCCATAATAGCGGCGGCAGTCACTACGTTTTTCGCAAAGAAAATACGGCAAGTATTGTCATCCCGTACCATAAGCCTATAAAAGCGATTTATGTTAAACACGTATTAGAAATTTTGGGAGAATCCAAATGAAAAATTTAGCCTATTATATGAATCTTGATTATGAGATAGTTATTAAAAAAGTGAGTCCCGAAGATGGGGATGGATGGTTTGCCTATTACAAAGATTTCAAAGGGGTGATGGGTGATGGAGAGAGTGCGATAGAGGCGATCGAATCGGCACAAAACGCTTTTGCGGCTTTTGTCGAAGTTTCTCTTTCACAGGGAGATAGCATACCTGAACCGCATAGCAATGAAAAAAGCTTACGGATCAATATCTCAATGCCTGAGAATTTGGTGAAAAAGATCGATAGCTATATCGAACCGTTGCATTTGAGTCGTTCGGCATTTTTACAAAAAGCGGCAATGAGGGAGATCGGGCTATAAAATTTTAACATTTTCGTCATCCCCGACTTGATCGGGGATCCTTCTTCTAATTTATCCCCTTCAAAGCAATACAATACTATTATCATTTAACATTTTGAAATTATTTTAGGTGATTAATGGCATATATAGAATCGTTTTTTTACTATTGGCTGTTTGTTTTAATAGGGGGAATAGTCATCTATGCTTTTCTCTTTGTTATAGGAGGGATGATTCGAGGAGTATTGCATCTTCGACATTCGACAAACGAAAAGCTTCTGAGCTTTTTAAGTATCAAAAAAAGTCTGAAAATCTTTGCCCCTCTGTATATCTTTTCATTCGGTTTTTTCTATATCGATAAAGCGAGTGATTACCTATGGGGAGATAGAGCTTATAAAGAGGCAAAAGCTTATGCGATAGCGGGAGATTATCTGTTTTTATGGAAAAACCTTACATTTGCTTTCGTATATCCAGATCATCCGATTGTTCGACCGCTTCGTGCAGTGCATGAATCCATACTCCAAAAGATGTTTCAATACATCCCAAAAACCGATGGTGAACGGGAAATATGGCGGTATAAATTCGATCTGTTTGATTATGCACGGACGATGTATGCTCCGCTTAGCGATTATTCGATACACGAACATATAAAACCAAATAACCCCGCCGCATCTTTTCGTACCGAACTGATCCCAATACTCGATAGTATCTATCATACGATGGATGCTATGAATACTAAACCGATCAAAGATAAAGAGTTTGACCATTATGATCGCTATTTTGTCAGTATTTCGGTTGCTCCTTACTTTTACGAATACATGGAAAATTATATTTCGGTCGATACCGAAAAATACCTAGAACCGTGGGAATGGCAAAAACGTAATCCTAACGAACTAAATACATGGCAAAAATGGGAAAAACTCTACAAAAACCCTCAACTAAAAACCAAGCTGATACACTATCTCTCATTTCTCGATGCGATTCACAAACGACTCGGAGACGATAAAGAACTCTCCCAACGTCTTGAAGCTCAGCCTCATACTAAAGCGGCGTTTTATTGGGCTACAGTAAACAGTTCTGATCACTTTCAGTTTTTAAAAACCAAGATGGATGATATTCACCCTTGTGGTACTCCAGACTTTGAAAAATTTGTCATGTACTACAAAGAATTCACCGATTGGGCATACCGAACACCAGAAAGTTCTTATACGAGTCTTTCACAAAGAGATCAGAAAAATTACGACTTTATGATTGAGCAACGTGCAGATGAATCTTATTATGTCGCTAAATACATTTGCAAAATTCCTTTTGAATATATGGTCATTAACGAAAAGAACATAGACGAACCGCATAGAAAAGAAAGTTTTAGCGATTGGATGGAAGGCCGTTCAGGAGTTAAAAAAATTAGACAAATTGAACAAAAACAAACCCAAGGAGTAAACAATGGCAGATAATTGCCATTGAAATCACTCTACGGGTATGCCTGATCAAGTCGAGAATGACGATGTGTTATAATGGTGTAAAGATAAAATCAATTTGTATTAATATATCGGAGAGATTTTGAACTATAATTTTGAATGGGATCCCAATAAAGCCAAAAGCAATAGTGTAAAACACAAGATTGATTTTGACCGTGCTGTATCCGTGTTCAAAGACAAAAATGCTATCTCCATCTATGATGATGAACACAGTGAGAGCGAAGATCGCTGGGTAACAATCGGTATGGATTATGAAACAAGGACATTGGTTGTTGTCCACACTTTTATCAGTATTGATGAAAACAATTGTAATATACGAATTATAAGTGCAAGAAAAGCAACGAAAAATGAGCAAAAAATATATGAGGAGTAATGAGATGAAAAAAGAGTATGATTTTTCAAAAGGTGTTCGCGGAAAGTTCTATAATGAAGATGCTCGGTTTAATATCCCCGTCTATCTTGAACCTGAGCTTGAAAACTTTATTGCCAAATTAGCGAAAGAACAAAAAACCAATATGAGCCAAATCGTCAATGCCCTTTTGTTTAAAGATAAAGAACTGATTGAAATGGCAAGTGCTCGCTAAAATTATACTTGATTTCCCGTATACACGGGAATGACAAAACTCTCTTACAACTTCCTTAAAATAAGCTCAAATTAATCAAAAATTAGCTATTATTGCGCGTTTATTAGTCCCCTTTAAGTAGCGGATTAAAATTCTACTGGAACATTTCAACAAAGGAGATTGTGTGCCAACAATCAACCAACTTATTCGTAAAGAGCGACAAGCGGTAGTGAAAAAATCAAAATCACCCGCTTTGGTGTCATGCCCACAACGTCGTGGTGTATGTACTCGTGTATATACTACAACCCCTAAAAAACCGAACTCGGCGCTTCGTAAAGTTGCTAAAGTTCGTTTGACTTCAGGGTTTGAAGTTATTAGTTATATCGGTGGTGAGGGTCACAACTTACAAGAGCACTCTATCGTTCTTGTTCGTGGTGGTCGTGTAAAAGACTTACCAGGGGTAAAATACCATATCGTACGTGGTGCTCTTGATACTGCGGGTGTTAAAGACCGTAAAGTATCTCGTTCTAAATACGGAACGAAAAAAGCTAAGGTTAAAAAATAACCAACTAGTCTGACAAGATTCGGTTTTTGATGACCGTTTTTTGAGTAAATGAAAAAAACATTGAAGGAAACATTATGAGAAGAAGAAAAGCGCCCGTTCGCGAAATTATGCCTGACCCGGTTCACGGATCAAAAATTTTGACAAAATTCATCAACAAAATTATGTGGGATGGTAAAAAAAGTACTGCTGAGAAAATCATGTATGGTGCTTTGGATATCATGGGTTCACGTGGTGAAAAAACCGGTATCGAAGTGTTCAACACTGCGATCGAAAACATTAAACCGGTTATCGAAGTAAAAAGCCGCCGTGTGGGTGGAGCGACCTACCAAGTTCCAGTAGAAGTTCGTCCTGTACGCCAACTATCTCTTGCAATCCGCTGGTTAACCGATGCGGCACGCAAACGTAACGAGCGCACTATGGCAGAGCGTTTGGCAAATGAATTATCAGATGCTGCAAACGACAAAGGTACAGCATTCAAACGTAAAGAAGATACTTACAAAATGGCAGAAGCGAATAAAGCGTTCGCTCATTATCGCTGGTAAGATATTCGTAACCCTTTGATAACCCACCCGGGTTATCATTCCCCTATCCACTATAAACTCTATTAAGGGCTATTATCATGGCAAGATCCCATAAACTTGAAGACGTAAGAAACATCGGTATCGCCGCTCACATCGACGCGGGTAAAACGACAACAACTGAGCGTATCTTGTTCTACACCGGTGTATCACACAAAATCGGTGAGGTTCACGAAGGTGCTGCAACTATGGACTGGATGGAGCAAGAGCAAGAACGTGGTATAACCATTACTTCTGCTGCAACAACCTGTGAATGGAACGGCAAACAAATCAACATCATCGACACTCCGGGCCACGTTGACTTCACGATTGAAGTTGAGCGTTCTATGCGTGTACTTGATGGTGCTGTAGCTGTTTTCTGTGCTGTTGGTGGGGTTCAACCACAATCTGAAACAGTATGGCGTCAAGCAAACCGTTACGGGGTTCCTCGTATGGTTTTCGTCAACAAAATGGACCGTACTGGTGCTGATTTCTACAATGTAGAAGAGCAAATCCGTGCTCGTCTTAAAGCGAATCCAATTGCAATTCAACTTCCAATCGGTGCTGAAGATCAATTTAAAGGGATCGTCGATCTCGTTAAAATGAAAGCAATCCTTTGGGATGAAGATGCTGCGATGGGTTCAAACTATCATGAAGCAGAAATTCCTGCGGATATGGTAGAAAAAGCGAATCAATACCGTGCGCAACTAATGGAAGCGGCTGCTGAGGGTGACGATACTTTGATGGAGAAATTCTTCGAAGAGGGTGAACTTAGCAACGAAGAGATCATGCGCGGGATTAAAGCCGGATGTCTTAAAATGGAAATCATTCCTATGACATGTGGAACTGCGTTTAAAAACAAAGGGGTACAAACTCTTCTTGACGCGGTTGTTGATTACCTACCATCTCCTTTGGAAGTTGCGGCTATCAAAGGGACTATGGAAGACGATGAAGAGGTCGAAGTTGATGTTGAATCAACAGACGATGCTCCATTCGCCGGTCTTGCGTTCAAAATTATGACTGACCCATTCGTTGGACAGCTCACTTTCGTACGCGTTTACCGTGGTGTTCTCGAATCAGGTACGTATGCTTATAACACCATCAAAGGTAAAAAAGAGCGTATCGGACGTATCGTTAAAATGCACGCTAACAAACGTGAAGAGATTAAATCTCTCTACGCAGGTGAAATCGGTGCGGTTGTAGGTCTTAAAGACACAACTACCGGTGATACACTTTGTGATGAGCGCGAACGTCTAGTTCTTGAGCGTATGCACTTCCCTGAGCCGGTTATCTCGGTTGCGGTTGAGCCTAAAACCAAAGTAGACCAAGAAAAAATGGGTATCGCGTTAGCAAAACTAGCGGCAGAAGATCCATCTTTCCGTGTTCACACAGACGAAGAAACAGGTCAAACGATCATCTCTGGTATGGGTGAACTTCACCTTGAGATTCTTGTTGACCGTATGTTCCGTGAGTTTAAAGTTGAAGCGGAAGTCGGTGCACCTCAAGTTGCATACCGTGAGTCAATCCGTGCAGAAGTTAACCAAGAGTACAAATACGCGAAACAATCGGGTGGACGTGGACAATTCGGTCACGTATATCTCCGCATCAAGCCGGGCGTACCTGGTACTGGTTATATCTTCCACAACGAAATCAAAGGTGGGGTTATTCCGAAAGAATACGTTCCTGCCGTTGAAAAAGGGTGTAAAGAAGCAATGCAAAAAGGTGTTCTCGCGGGTTACCCGATCGAGGATATCGAAGTTGCATTGTATGATGGTTCATACCATGAGGTTGACTCGAATGAGATGGCGTTTAAACTTGCTGCTTCTATGGGATTCAAAGAGGGTGCTCGCAAAGCAAACCCAGCTATCCTTGAACCTATGATGAAAGTTGAAGTTGAAGTTCCTGAGAACTTCATGGGTGACGTTATCGGTGACCTTAACCGCCGTCGTGGACAAGTTAACAACATGGGTGACCGTTCTGGTAACAAAATTGTTGACGCGTTCGTACCGTTGTCTGAAATGTTCGGTTACTCAACTGACCTTCGTTCAGCGACTCAAGGACGTGCAAGTTATTCTATGGAATTCGATCACTACGAAGAAGTTCCACGTAACGTTGCCGAAGAGATTATCAAAAAGCGTAACAGCTAATATCTCTTTCTTTTTCTCCCCGTTTGGGGAGTCTTTCCTACCTCTTTTTTATTTTACAATCCACGAATTTTCTACTAATAAGCTATTGTCGCTATAAATTCTTCCTACAAAAATATCACCTGCTTGATAGGTATTGACACCTTTAGGCGTTCCGCTCATAATAATATCGCCGTCTTCGAAACTCATAAAGCTCTTTATTTCTTCGATCATTTCCAACGGTTTGTAGATCATTAGCTCATGTGTAGCTTCTTGGACAAGGGTGCCGTTGATATACAATGTCATATGTAGCGATTCTAGCGGTACATCAAATGAGACAAAATCACCTAAGACGCACGAGCCGTCAAACCCTTTGGCTCGCTCCCACGGAAGTCCTTTGGATTTGAGATAATTTTGGAGTTCCGCTTTGGTGAGGTCGAGGCCGAATCCGATTCCCGCAATTTTAGCATCCATCATTAAAAAACAGATTTCCCCTTCGAAGCGGGTTTCGGGCGAGATAAAATGGAGCATATCGGTAATGGCAGAGTTGGGTTTGTTAAAGACTACCATGGAGGAAGGAATCTCATTATTGAGCTCATAGATATGTTCGACGTAGTTTCGTCCGATACAGATTACTTTGGAGGGGACGAGTGATTTGGAATTAAATTGGATGGCTTTCATGTCTTAGTTCTCTCCATAGTGGAATTTCATCTTCTTCCGGTCTTCCTAATAGTTCCAGAGAGGGAGTGTAATCTGCTTTATAGGCTAAGCTTTGGCACCCCTCGACATAATAGCCTAGATAGATCCATTTGAGGTTTAGACGCTTGGCAAATTCGATTTGTTGCAACAGTGTATAGCGTCCTAATGATTGGGTATAGTATTCGGGATCGTAGTAGCAATACAGCGCGCTGATCCCCTCTTCTAAAATATCGATCAGATCGACGGCGATCAGTTTGTTACCATCAAAATAAAGGACTTCATATCCGAAATCACCATGTCCTTGTACGAATGAGGCGTAATAGTTTTTAGGATCGCTTTTAGGGGCATCCCAGTCACGTGTGTGGTGTTTATAGCGGTGATACCGATCAAAAAGCGACAGGTGTTCCCGCGTGAGGGTAGGGTGGCGGATAACGGTGGTGAGCTGATCATTTTTACGCAATATTCGGCGTTCGGATTTACTGAACGAGTAGTTATTAACATCAATTTTAAGGCTTTCACACGCGCGGCATTCGGAGCAGATGGGACGAAAGTACATTGAGCCGAATCGTCTCCATCCTCGCAGGATCAATGCTTCGCACTGCTCTTTGGAACATTCTTGGATTACTTTGTAGTGGATGGTTTGGGAATTGCCCGAAATGTAGGAGCACGGCTCATGAAGCGCACACTCTTTGAGAATGGTGTTTTGGTTATTCGTCGTCATCTTTGCGGCTAAGGGAGATGAGTACACCTTCGATCATTTCATCGATGTCTCCATCGAGGATATTACTGATGTTCGAATAAGGGATTCCGGAACGGGTGTCTTTGACTTGTTGATACGGAGCGAGGACATACGATCGGATTTGGTGACCCCAGCCATTTTCGCTTTTTTCGATTCCATCAACGGCCGCTTGTTTTTTCTCCATTTCGAGTTCGTATAGGCGAGATTTTAACATTTTGAATGCGGTCGCTTTGTTTTTATGCTGTGAACGGTCATTCTGACACTGTACAACGATCCCTGATGGGATATGGGTGATACGGATTGCTGATTCGGTTTTGTTGACGTGCTGGCCACCTGCACCGGATGCACGGTAGGTATCGATACGGATATCGCGGTCTTCGATTTCGATATCAATATCATCATCGAGCTCGGGAGAGACCATGACGGAGGTGAAACTGGTATGGCGTTTCGCCGCAGAGTCGTATGGGCTGATACGCACTAGGCGGTGGATACCATTTTCATTTTTGAGGTAGCCGTATACATTGACCCCTTTGATAAGGAGTGCAGCATCTTTTATCCCGGCCTCATCACCGGATTGGTAATCGAGCATTTCAACGGTAAAGTCGTGTCGTTCTGCCCAGCGAGTATACATCCGTAATAACATGGAAGCCCAGTCTTGGGACTCGGTTCCCCCCGCTCCTGGATGGATAGTGATGATGGCATTGTGACTGTCGTGTTCCCCGGATAGGAGAACTTCAACTTCCATCGATTTGACATTGTTTTCCAAGGCTCCCGCATCAGCGAAGAGTGATTCAATCGTTTCTTCGTCCCCTTCGTCTTTTGCCATATCATACAAATCTACGGCATCACCGAGGATGTGGAAAGTTTTAGAGTATTTGGCAAGGCGACGTTCGAGTTGCGTTTTCTCTTTTTGCACGATGCCTGCATTGGCCGCATCGTTCCAAAACCCATCCGAGTTTTCGAGAGCTTCGATTTCGCCGAGACGCTTTGTAATATCCTGTGGACGGACAACATCGGTGACATTTTGCATCTTGATGGTCAAGGTTTTAAGTAATTCGGTATATTCGTAGTGATCCACGCATTTATTCCTGTGGTTATATTATAATTGCGATTATATTCTATAGAGGCTAAAAGCATGATTATCGCTCGCAGTGTATCGGAACTTCGTAAGGCATTAAATGCTAAAGAGGGAAATATTGGATTTGTTCCGACGATGGGAGCGCTTCATATCGGTCATCGAACTCTTATCGATGCGGCACGCAAAGAGAATGAAACGGTTGTTGTTTCGATCTTTGTTAACCCGACGCAGTTCTTGCCGGGAGAAGATTTGAGTAAATATCCCCGCAAAGAGGAAGCCGATTTTAAAATATGTGAACTAAGCGGCGTGGATGTACTCTTTTATCCTGCTGTGGCTGGAATGTACGGCGAAGATGAGGTACGTATGTGTGCTCCCGATAGTCGAGGGTTTATTCTTGAAGGAGCATCCCGTCCCGGTCATTTTGACGGAGTACTTACGGTCGTCATGAAGCTCTTCAATATGGTTCAACCGACTCGTGCTTATTTCGGAAAAAAAGATGCTCAGCAGCTAGCGCTTATTACCCAAATGGTGGAGAATTTTTTTATGAAAGTCGAGATCGTCCCGATGGAAACGGTGCGGGAGAAAGACGGATTGGCTCTTTCCAGCCGTAATGTGTATTTGAATGGGCCTCAACGCATCGAAGCGTTAAAACTTTCAACAGCCCTTAAAGAGGGTACTAAAATGGTAATGCAGGGGAATCTGAACAGCATTGAGATACAATCGGCAATGACAGAGATACTTAGACCTCTGGACGTGGAGTATGTCGCGATCGTCAACCGCCGGTTCCAGTCGATTGCGCAGGTGGTAATTGGCGATACAATTGTATTGGTTGCCGCGCGTGTCGGGACAACCCGTTTGATCGATAACGTATGGATGTAATATGAAAAATATTTTTGTTTTTGTTGTATTGCTATTACTGGTGGGCGGGTGTGCAACACCTAAAATCGGAGAAGATATTTTGATCGAACCGCAGGGAAATATACGGTTTGAAAATTCGGGCTCTGAACTCGTGATGGGAATTCTGACATTGTTGGGCGTAGGGGATGAAAATCAACCAATCCGATTGGGAAGTGATCTGAAAGTGATCAATAAATGGCATAGTAATTTGAAACTGGTCTCGCTCACCTATAGACTCGAAGATGAAAAAGAGGGGATAATCAAAGGGGAAGCCGCCATTGGTAAAAATAATCCTATCGTGATCGAATCAGGGAAAGAGAAAATGATCCCTTTAGTCTTCACAATCGATCCTAAAAGTTTAGATAGTAAACGCATGATGGGTATTATTCAATCCAAGCACAAACTTATTCTCAAAGGGGATGCTGTGATTGAGGTGTGGGGGATTCAACACCATTACCCGTTTGAAAAAGACTCAACGAAGCTGATCCAAAAAGCCCTTATTAAGGGTGGTGTACTGGGCTAATTTGTGCTGCTGCTGCGGCAGCGACAGGATCGACTTTAAGGAATTTTTCTTCGATCATCATATCGACAATCCCTTTGAATACCGGTACGGCGGTAATAGATGCAAAGTAAACGGTGCGTGGATTGTTTACCATAATACCGATCGTATAATTATGTTTGCCGTCGTTGGCAAAACCGATAAATGAGGTATGGTAACTGTTGACGTATCCGCCGTTTTTGGCGATGTGTGCCGTACCTGTTTTTCCTCCCACTTCGATCCCCGGTGTTTTAGCGGCGGTTCCTGTCCCCACATTGACGGTTTTAATCAAAATCTGTTTCATTTGTTGTGCGGTTGCGGCAGAGATGACTTGAATCGGAGTTTGAACCTGCATCGGAATGATCCGGCCGTTATCATCAACCAGAGAATCAACGACCATAGGATTGACCAACTTTCCTCCGTTATTAAAGACATTGAATGCTTTGACCAGCTGCATCGCATTGGCACGCATGCCGTAACCGTATGCCGTGATTGCTTTATAGAGATAATTATTCAACTGTGCCGATGAGGGGACGGATCCCCGTTTTTCATACGGAAGATCGACTCCGCTGAAGTGGGTAAATCCAAATCGTTTAAGTCCTTCGGTAAATTCGGCTCCGTTTAATTTTTGCGCTAACTGGGCAATTCCGATATTGGAAGAATAGACGATAACGTCTTCGGCACTGATCATATTGAATTTATGTTCATCGGTGATGGTTTTGCGCCCCATGGTATAGCGTCCGCCGTGGCCGTTGACCATATCATAAGGGTTGATAAGGTGCTGTTCGAGAAGTAAAGAAAAGATAACCGGTTTGATAACCGATCCCGGTTCGTAGCTGTACTCGATTGCATTGGTATTGAGGGAGGGGTAATCTTCTTTCGTGATATGGCTAGGATCAAAACGGTTTGAACTGGCCAAAGCAAGAATCTTTCCGCTCTTGGAATCCATTACGGTAGCGATGATTTCGTCGGCTTGAAGTTGTTCTTTGATCCGATCGGTGATGGCTTCGACACGTGCTTGCATGGCTATGGGGATATTGAGTTTAACAGTAAGACCGTTGATTTGGCGTTTAACGTCGCTTTGTTTGTTTAAAATTAGATAGCCGTTGACATCACGAAGTGCTTTTTGGGTTTTATTTTGCTGCGGGTTGAGCTCTTCATCGAAAAATTTTTCTAGCCCTTTGATCCCGTAAACACGAGTATATCCATCCTCTTCTATTTTTCGCGGATATCCTAACAACGGGGTCAGGAGCTTGCCGTAGGGGTACTCACGTGCTTCACCGCTCTCAATGATATTGAGCCCCTGGAGAATGCGATCTCCATCCGGTGTCTCGTATTCGATAAATACATGGAGACGACGTAATTCAAATGCGAGTGTTTTGAGGTACATGGCCTCTTTGGGGCTGATATGGTAGCTTAGTGTTACCGAGCCTTTACGGGTATGGAGCCGTTGGCGAATCTCTTCAGGGGAAATACCGCTGTAAATACCGAAAAGCTGAATGAAAAGTTCTTCTTTTCCCGGGTCAATATTACGGGTGTTGACAACCGCTTTATAGAGTTTTTGGGTTGTAGCGATATGAAAACCGTCGGCACTAATGATGGATCCACGTTGAGCTTTAGTATTTTCTTCAGAATAAATAGAGGGGATATCACGTTTGTGGATAGCGGTGTAGAGCATTACCGCCAAAAAAATGATGAAGCCGAACATCAAAACGAGAAAAAGTGCTAATATTTTTTTTGATTTATTGGAATGGCGCATACAGAAAGCTAAATCACATTTGCGTTCGAGTGATTTCTTTGTAGGCGTTTAGCGCCTTGTTCCGTACTTCAAGCATCAGTTTCATACTGATTTCGGCTTTGTCGATGGCAATCGCGGCTTGATGAAGGTCTTTGACAGAACCTGTCGCAATATCACTCATCGCTTTTTCCCCGTCTACTTGCATCTGGTTGACGTTCCCGAGGGCGTTTTTAAGTTCTTGGGCAAAGTCGGTACTGCTTCCTTCAACCGTATTAGTGCTTTTATTAGAGAGTAAATCGGCGGTAGAAAGCGATTTTAGCGAGTGTATATTAGTCATAATTGTTTGTCCTTATTTAGTTCTGTAAAATACTGATTGCACTGCCGGCCATGTTTTTAGCACTTTCAAATGCGGCTACGTTTGCTTGATATGAACGTGTGGCTTCGACTAAATCGGCCATTTCAATGACAGGATTAATATTTGGATAGGCAACATACCCTTTTGAGTCGGCATCGGGGTGAGACGGGTCGTATTTCATTTTCGGGGCTGTATCGTCACGGGTGATTTTATCGACCACGACGCTCATGATCGCCGGATTTGGTTTAAGCCCTGCTAACCCTTCTTTAAGGGGATCGCTGTAACTGAGTGCTGAGGTTTGCTGTTCCAATGCTTTATTATAAACACTGTTAAAGTCGATCGCTTTAAAGACAACCTCTTGACGGCGATAAGGCCCACCTTCATCGGTACGTGTTGTTTGGGCATTCGCGATGTTGGAGCTTATGGTGTTGACACGGACACGCTGAGCGGAAAGTCCGTATCCACTGATATCAAAGCTGTCTAAAAATGCCATGAGTTATCCTTAAGATGTTTTTCCAGAAGCGTCAATGACACTTTTGAAAATAGCGGAATCTTTTTTGAGCGCGGCGGTGAGGGCATTGAACATTGTCGAGTTTTTTGCCATTTCTGTCGTCTCTACATCCAAATCGACACTGTTTCCATCATTGCGAGCCATGTGGCCATCACGGAAGAAAGTAGTCGGTTTGCTATCGTTTGCACTTCCAGCCCCATCCAAATGAGCGCCATTAGTTCGGCTCATCGTAAGCGTTTGAGATTTATCCGCAAAGATCGAAGCACTTTTTTGTGACAATACTTCCTCAAAACGGACATCTCTCGGTCGAAAGAAAGGGGTATCGGCATTGGCAATATTTCCGGCAATCATATCTTGACGTGCCGCTCGATAATCCATAGCACTTTGCATCAAATCATGCGCTCGTGAAATATTGATCCCCACTTTTTCCCCTTTCTTTATGATGTTTGCATACTAAAGCAAAAAACATTCCACTCGTTCTTTATCGAACTCTTTTCCAAAGAACGATATACTATGCCAAATTATACATCAACTATTAAAATTTTCTGCCTCGAAAGAGGCTAGCTTTAGTGCCCAAGCGGCTAGCGTAGCTATTTCGGGACGTGTTCCGAAATAGCGTTTTAAATAAGTAGTAATATGCCTGATAAAAAATTATTTCTCTTAACAACCGCACTCATTACGATAGGAATAATCTGTTCGTATACACTTTCAGCGTATACGGTTATTTTATTTGAATACAACGATTTTCACTTTGTCGGGCGTGAACTGACGGTGGCCATAATTTCTATCCTATTGATGTGGGGTTTAGCTCAACTCGATCCTGATGTATGGCTCCATCGGCTAGGATTATGGTTGTTTTTCGGCGGAATCGTTTTGATGCTGGTCATGCCTTTTCTCCCTGCATCCTTGGTGAGTGAAGTGGGCGGAGCGAAACGGTGGATTAAACTGTTCGGATTTTCACTCGCTCCGGTGGAGTATTTCAAAATCGGATTTGTCTACTTTTTGGCGTGGAGTTTTTCCCGTAAACTGGGACACCATGGGAATATGGGAGTGATGGAAGAGTTTAAACGCTTTTTTCCTTATGCAGCCATTTTTGTATTGGTAATGTTTTTGATCGCATTTTTACAAAATGACTTGGGGCAGGTTGTTGTATTGGCATTGACATTGGCCTTTATGCTATTTTTCGCGGGGAGTAGTTTTCGCTTCTTTATGACTCTTATCGGAGGTTCTGTCTCCTTTTTCCTCTTTTTTATTTTGACGTCTGAACATCGTATCAATCGTATTTTATCGTGGTGGGCGACAGCGCAAAGCACCGTTTTAGCCTTTTTCCCAGAATCGATTGCAAAACATCTACGGATTGATAACGGTGAAGAAGCGTATCAAATCGGCCATTCGCTCAATGCAATTCATAACGGGGGAGTTTTTGGAACCGGATTGGGAGGAGGAACGTTTAAACTTGGCTTTTTAAGTGAGGTGCATACCGACTTCGTTTTGGCAGGTATTGCGGAGGAATTTGGATTTATCGGAGTTTTCGCAGTTGTCTTTCTCTTTATTATGCTGCTTCATCGTCTATTTAAGATTGCCAACCGTTCTCATAATGACACTGCCTATTTGTTCAGTTTGGGTGTGGGATTACTTATTACGTTTGCGTTTATGGTCAATGCTTACGGTATCAGCGGTTTAACGCCGATCAAAGGGATTTCGGTACCGTTTTTAAGTTACGGAGGATCGACGATGATGGCTTCAGCCATCGGAATCGGGATGGTCTTGATGCTGTCTAAAAAAATAGAGTATAAATCGGGTGATAAAAAATGAATATTATCTTTACCGGCGGCGGAACGGGGGGACATCTCGTAATTGCCCTTTCTCTAGCTGAAACTGCACGTGCACGCGGTCATCGGGTTGTCTTTATCGGGTCAATGTCGGGGCAGGATCACCAATGGTTTGGCGAAAGCTCCCTGTTTGAAAAAGCTTATTTTTTAGATACGACTGGTGTCGTTAATAAAAAAGGGTTGGGCAAACTCGGTGCTTTGTGGAAAGTATTTAAAGCGCTTCTACGTTCACGTGCGTTGATACGGGAATTTCATGCCGATGCCGTAGTGAGTGTCGGGGGATTTTCGGCAGCACCTGCGGCACTGGCAGCGGTAATATCGCGTATTCCACTTTATATTCACGAACAAAATGCAATAACGGGTAAACTCAATCAGCTCCTTCGTCCTTACGCACAAGGTTTTTTCAGTTCTTATGAAGAGGGGGAATTTCATTGCGACTATCCTGTTAATGAGCGGTATTTTCAAAGCTCTCGTATCCGTGGTGATGTTAAAACCGTGATTTTTTTAGGGGGATCACAAGGGGCGAAGTTTATTAATGATTTAGCCCTTGAGATTGCGCCATGGTTACGCGAAAAAGGGATACATATTATCCATCAGTGCGGCGTCAAAGAAGAAGAGAGGGTAAAATTAGCGTATCGTGAACTAAATATCGGTGCTGAAGTGTACGGATTCACAACACAGATTACGGAACTCATCGAACGAAGCGATTTTGCGGTGAGCCGTTCGGGCGCCAGTACGTTATGGGAACTTTGTGCCGCTCGCGTTCCGGCCTTTTTCATCCCGTTTCCTCATGCGGCGGCGGATCATCAATATTATAATGCGCGCTACGTTGTTGAACACAATGTTGGGTGGTGTGAACGTCAGAGCGAGGGAATAGCCGATAAGCTCAAAGAAGCGATTTCGAGTGAGATTGGATCCAAAAGCGAAGCACTCTCCAATCTTATTGCCCCAAGCGGTGCGGAGCATATTATTCAAAAGATCGAAAAGAGCGTTTAAATATTTGTAATTTTATGAATTATCCATAATCCAAATGCGAGGATAATGGTACTCACAATGGCAACGGTGATGGTTCCGGTTTCGAGTTCCATATTTTATCCTGCAATGTCGACCATCGACCACATCGGCAAAAAGATCCCCAACGCCAGTACCAGAACAAATCCGGCAATGGCGGCGATCAAAATCGGCTCAATCATGGTTGCGACGTTATCAACGATATAATCATAACGGCTATTATACACTCGATTCACTTTGCCCAGCATCGCTCCGAGTGATCCGCTGCTCTCTCCGGCTTTGATCATTTGCATTACCATCCCCTCGAATTGACCGCTCTCGGTAAATCCCTGAGCTAATGAGCGACCATCTTCGATTGCTGTGGGGATTTTTCGGAGTTCTTGTTTAATGTAGCTATTTTCAACAACACCCATTGCAATTTCCAGTGCATCAATCATTGGAATCCCTGCTTCAGTGAGGACGTTGAACAGATAAATAAAACGTCCGATCATTGCATAATAGGTTACTTTACCGACAATGAAGATTTTGAGCAAATATTGGTCTGTTTTTAGTCTGAGTACTGGATTTCGGCGATACGCAAAACTAAAGGAAACAGAGAGGATAATCGCACCACCTAGGATATAGGGGCCATAGATACGAATAGCGTGTTCCGTCCACAGCAGGAGTTTGGTGGGGAAGGGGAGTTCCATCCCCGATTGTTCAAAAAAAGATTGAAATTGGGGAACAACAAACGTGATGACGACCGTGAACGCGATACTCATGGCAATCAAAATAAAGAGGGGATATCGGGTGGCTTTTTTGAGCTTTTGGCGGTTATCGAAAATTTGCTGTAAGATCGCGGAAAGTTTGGCAATCGCGGTGCTAAGGGTTCCCGTCTGTTCACCGAGTTCAAACATAGAGAGCGATAAGGTTCCCAGTTGGCGTTGATAGTTGACGACGGCTCGGCTGAGGCTGAGACCGCTTTCGATATCACGCAGCACCTCTGTAAAAATAGCTCGTATCATAGGGTCTTCCGTATCCGTGATACTTTCAGCCATACAGGTATTGATTGGCATTCCTGCATCGAGCATCGTGGAGAGCTGATCCAAAAAGGCGATATAGGGTTCATCTTTGACGCGTCGATTTTGAATCGGATTGGTGAATTGTTTTTTAAAACGGTCAACTTTCATGGAAAAAGGTTGAGATACTTCTTTAACTTCAACGGGCACGCCGAGTGACTTTTCTCGAAACTTTTTGAGTGCTTCGGCTTTATGGGCTGCTTCAAAAATGGTAGAGTGTTTATGCTTACCTTGTTTGTAGCGTACCCGAAAAAATTTCACTTACATTTCCTTGGTGACACGAAGAACTTCATCAAGGGTAGTAATCCCCCCCAATACTTTACTGAGTCCGTCGATAATCATCGGTTCAAACCCTTCATTTTCCTGTGCAAATCGTGCAATTTCGTATTTAGAAGACTCATCAGAAATCATTTTGGCGATGGTTTCATTCACCATAAGAATCTCAGAGATCAAAATTCGTCCCGAATAGCCGGTATTGTTGCATTTGGAACACCCTTTCCCCGCATAAAACTTGGAATCTTCACTCACCCATCGCTCAATGCGGCGAAGCAGATTTTTGTGAGGTTTAACTTCACTTTTGCATTCGGAACAAATTTTACGCACCAATCGCTGTGCTACGATACCGACCAATGAATCGGCGATGAGATAGGGTTGGAGCCCCATTTGTACCATCCGTCCGATAGCACTGGGGGCATCGTTAGTATGAAGCGTCGAGAACACCAAGTGACCGGTCAGTGAAGCTTGCGCCGCAGAATTAAGGGTTTCAAAATCACGAATCTCCCCTACGAGGATAATATCTGGATCTTGGCGTAAAAAGGATTTCAAGGCCTCGAGAAAGCTGAATCCTACTCTCTCATTGACTTGTACCTGTTGTACCAGAGGAAGCTGATACTCGATAGGGTCTTCGATGGTAAGCACTTTGTTTTCAATACTTTTGACTTCATTCAGTGCAGCATAAAGGGTTGTTGTTTTACCACTTCCGGTAGGTCCTGTAATGAGGACAATTCCAAACGGCGCATGAATGATTTCATTGAATTTTTCTAAATTTTTACCGTCAAAACCGAGTTCATGAAGTTTGAGAAGGATCTTCTGCTGATCGAGGATACGCATAACAATGGATTCGCCGAACAAGGTCGGTGTCGTTGAGAGACGAAAATCGTATTTCCCCCCTGCAACATCGAGACTAAACCGACCGTCTTGGGCTTTACGACGTTCAGAAATATCCAGATTTCCCAACAATTTGATCCTGGAAGAGAGGGCAGTGTAGATATCCAGATCAAAGACAAAGGTCTCCTGTAAAATGCCGTCTACCCGTACACGTACGGACATGGAGCGGAGTTCAGGTTCGATATGAATGTCACTTGCACGTCGTAAAACAGCGTCTTTGATCATGAGGGTGATGAGTTGCATAACGGAACTGGCATCTCCATCAGCCCCTTTGGAACCTTCGTTATTAATCTCTTTTTTAACCTCGGCAGCGATACTTTGAGTCTTTTTAATAATTTCAAGACGTTGAAAAATATGGGCAATATCTTCACTGAGCGAGAGGTAGACTTTGATCGGTTTGGTTGCGATATTACGTTCCAACGCTTCTAATGCATCGAAGTTGAGAGGGTCAGAAGTGGCGATATAGACGTAATCTTCATCTTCTTTAAACGGAATCGCTTTGGCAGCCGTGAGTAAAGTAATGGAGAATTTGGAGAGAGATTGAAAATCAATCTTTTCACCAAAGAGGTCAACAAAATCGATTTTCAGCTGTTTGGAAAGGAGCAATGCCATCTCTTTATGGGAGATTAGCCCCTCTTCGACAAGTACTTCTCCGAGTTTTTTAGTAAATCCCGAATTTTTTTGTTGAGCCAGTGCATATTCAAGTTGATCGTAGGTTATAAGTCCCTCGGAAATGAGCAAATCTCCTAATCGTACTTGTTGTCGGATCATCCTCTTCTCCTTAGTTGGTGCTGTTTAATTTCCACGTTCGCAACAGTTCGGAAGCGGCTTTGGAATCTTTATAATTGAGGTAAAGCTCTAAAACGCCGATGGCTTCACTTTTACGTCCTTGTGCGTAATACGATTTGGCATACAAAAGCCACGCCTCTTCCGCTTCACGGTTTAGCTGATTGGCTTTTTTGGCCCAGATAGCGGCTTCTATAAAATTTTCTTTTGCATAAAAATCACGGGCGGCGGCGAGAGCTGTCTCGTATTTCGGATTGTTTTGGTACGCATCGACGGGAGTGGAGGCATTTTGAGTATTGACTTCGAATAAACGGTTGCTCTTAGGTGCCTGTACTGCAACCGTCGTAATCGTAGGTACTTTGTCTACGGTTGATGGAGGAGTTTCCGGGGCAAGTACCGAGGGTTTTACACCCGGTGTGATTACTGAGGGATCAGGTGAAACCTTAGTCGGTGTTGTTTTAGGTGCTGTAACAGGGGTAGCGGCTGAGGGAGTAATCTTCCGGTTGATTTCCGATGCTGCCGGTGCGGGAGCTTGTGCTGCTACTTCCGGTATTTTTTCGAGTACTGCGGGGGTTGAAGCGGAATTAATCCACATTTGAAATCCGGCAATGCCTGCAATCACAAACAATAAAGTCCCTACGATCATAAAGGAAAGGCGTAGTATTCGGCGCTGGCGAGCCTTTTCACAGCGCATTACGAGTTGATCAAAATTATCAATCATGGAGTAGCTCCGCATTCATAGCCGCCATTGTGATAGTACACGAAGAGGGACGAAGGTATTTGGCTTTATTATGGGCATTAGTATAGTGAAGGAGGTGGAAAAGATGGTAAAAGATCTTTTTGAAATTACGAAAATTTCCTTCACTTAATCGGTGGGCTTTGGCAATGAGTTTCGGGGTTATCTCATCAATAATTTCAGAGAATCCCATTCGAATAAGTTCAGAATGGATGTAGTTTTTGGCTTCAATTGTAGTAAGGGGAAAAAGCTCGATAACGCGATGAGGTCGACTTTTAAAATGAGGTGCGCGCAAAATTGCTTCCCCCTCGCTTCGGTGCATGGCGATAATAAACCAAAATGCTTTGGAATCGCTCAAAATACGGATGAACTCGCGCATCTCGGTACTAAGTAGCTGTGCTTCGTCGATCATAATGAGATGATCAGTGGCACCATAAAGCTGCGTAGCTTCCATTCGAAGCTGTTCCATGTCACTTCCGTTGACATTGACCCCTTTATGGGTCAGAAGTTTTTTAAGCAGATCAATCGGGGTGAGAAACGGGGTTTCGATGAGGATGATATCGCGTTTTTCTCTCCAAATGGTATGGAGATGATTGAGTAAAAAGCTTTTTCCGCTTCCAGGTTCGCCGATAAGAAAAATAAGCTGTCGAAAGGCACCATTCAAAAGAGTCTGGATTTTTTCGATTGCTCCGAGAGCACTTTGAACTTCAAAATACTCGTCGCTGTTGCGCCGTTCTTCAAATCTGTCTGCCGCTTCAAGCCATTTGGACATAATCAGTTAAACCGTTTTAAAATGGCGTCATCGATAGAGGGGAAGACGTCTTGTTTAATAAGGGTTGGGGTAATCAGGATAAAGAGCTCACTTTTACGTGTTGACGCCCGTGATCCGTGGAATAATCGCCCAAGTAAAGGAATGTCCCCAAGCACCGGGACTTTGTTATCATAGTTGTAGGTTTTTTTCTCAATCAAACCGCCGATAAGGACTTTTTGAGCATCTTTTACTTTGACAATGGAGGTCATCTGTTTAACGCGAGTATCAGGGGGCATCGTACGGTTAGCGCTGCTGACTTCGCTTGAGCCCACAACGGTTGATGCATTGAGATCTTCACCGAGTAATTCACTGGTGACCGGGTTGATCCGCATGACGATATAACCATCTTCGGTCACTTCCGGAATGATGTTCAGGGTGAGCCCGACAAAGACCGATCCTAGGGTATTGGTTGTAGTGGCTGCCGTTTGGGTATTGGAGGAAGCGATAGAGCCGTTTTGGTAGAGATAACTGAGTTGTTTCCCGACATTGATAACTGCGGGCTGATTGCTCAGTGTCAGGATTTTTGGGTTGGAAAGGATTTCAACATCCCCGTATCGGCTGAGAAAATCGATTAGCCCCAGCGGGTCAAAATTGACCCCGAAAGAGTAAACCGGATGGGCAATACCCATATTGTTATAACTGTTGGCGTAATTGCCTTTGAGGGATAGACTGAAATCACTCCAGTTGATACCGGTGGTATTGTAATCGTTGTAGGTGAGTTCGATGAGGTGCGCTTCAATCATCACCTGTGCATGCATGCGAGATTCGAGTTTCGTCAGATACTGTTGGACAGCATCGATTTGACGTTTGTTTCCGGTGATGGTGACGACGGCGGCATCACGGTTGACCAGCGTTTTGTTGATCGTATCGTTGTACTCTTCATCGACTTGCAGGATTTGTTGGATGTGCTCACGCATTTGATCCCAGAAAGTAAATGTGGAGACAGCATGGACATTGGTGTAGTCGGTATTTGAACCACTGCTTGAACCGCTGCTTGAACCGCTTGAGCCTCCGGAAGAGCTATTGCCATAAGATGAACTACTACCACTTGAACTGCTACCGTTTGAACCACTGTTTGAAGCTACCCCAGTATTGGCTCCCGGACCGACGGTGATTGATTTACTCGATTCGGTGATGAGTTGAGACATATTGATGTAATCGATATTCAGATTGACAGTTTTATTGTAAGAGACGCGAACAATGCCTTTAGCTTCATCGTAGTCATAAAAAAGGTTATGATCATCAAATATAAAAGTAAAAAGTTCCGCAACGGTATAGTCTTGGATGTTTACCATATCAAGAGGCTGTGAAAGACGTTCTTTGGCCTTCTGATCTTCGAAAACAACACTGATATGGCACGTTTGAGCGACATCACGGACAAGATCCATCAGGGTTAGTGCCGAACCGCGATTCTGATAAGCGCTTAGGCTGAAGCGTTTGTTTTCACACTCTTTCGCTTGGAGGAGAGAAAAAAGAAGTAAGAGCGACAAAATTATTGTTTTCATGGAGTATCCTTTATACCGAGTACATGGCGGTTGGAACCGACACTGATCATGCTTAGGCGATTGCCTTCTTTGAGACCGACGAAATTATTTTGAATATAAGCAACTTCTTGATTATTAACCCGATCGCCGACACGATACCATGCGCCGTTAATGAATGCTTTGTTATTCATAACAGCAGTTACGGTCGTAGGGACAAAAGTCGGTACAGCCGCCATCATCGGCGGCGGGGGAAGGAGTCCGTTGAGCACTGCGGATTTTGGTTTAGAGGTTTTTCGAAACGGATCGTACATTTGGGCGTGCAACAGATGCGATAGCGTTAAACATAATAGAATCCATACGGGGAGTTTTTTCATAGACCGACCCCCATATAGAGGATAATAGCTTCAAAACGGGGTTTTTCTTCATCAGAGCGAATTTGGACGCTTTTGACTTCCACTAACGTGTTTTGCCCTTCGATAAACGCTAAGAAATCGGCGATAGCAGGGAAACTTCCTGTTCCGGTAATCGTTAATTGTTTAAATTGTTTGACTTTGCCAAAGAAGATTTTATCGGTATCTTCCGATTGCATGAGTTCTATTTTAAGCCCAAGTCTGACGGAACGCTCTAAGAGCAGGTCAAGCATTGCGGCATAATGGCGATTATCAAAAATAAGCCCTGACGATGCAGCCATTTGGACTAAAAGAACTTGTTTCTCATTTTCGAGCGATGCGGTGTGTACTTCTTCTTTGATCAGAGCATTCGCACTTTGATTTATTTTTGCTCGATATGCGTCAGGCGAATTGTCGGAAATTTGTGTTACAAGGGCGCTGTTTTGTTCTTCTAAGCTATTAAGCTCATCCAGTGCATCCGAAAGATAAAACATCCATCCCATTACTAAAATCCCGACAGCGCTCCCGATATAAATAAGCCAACGCTGTTTGGGCTGATACGCTAAAAGCTGTTCGTCGAGGTTGTCGAGCTGTACGTCTAAATCGTTCATCGCGTCACCTTTACGAGGCTGTTGTACGTGGTATTGTTATTATCGAGTCTAATCTCATGGGTCTCAACGTTTTGATACCCGCGTGCATAGAGGCCACTCATAAGTTTGGCGATATCGTCACGCTTACGGTAGTCGGAAACAACGAGAAGGCTCATCTCTTTGGATCCGTTTTGCTCCATCAGCATTGCGCCCAATCGGTAGTGTCCCAGCTCAGAGGTGGTGTCGAGGAGAAACTGTTGGCGTGCGGCATGCATATCATGGATTAAAGCGGCTGTCTCTTCAGCTGTGTGATAGAGAGCGATCTCTTCTTGGATTGCTTTGCTTTTAGTCTGCTGTTCATGAAGTCGGGCATTGTTTTGTTTGAGCGTCGCGGAGAGTTGGGAGGTCTCTTTTTTAAGGGTTTCGAGGCGAGCCGTGAGCTCATTTTGACGGGTCTCTTCAGAGCTAATCATCCATCCGATATACAGTGATGAAAGTAAGACGATAAGCAGTGCCCCACCGATAAGCCCTAAAAACTTGCCGCTTTCTCTGTTATACCATGGAGCTTTGCGCGGATAGGGGGAAAGATTGAGCGTTTTTTCCTTGGGAGTGAGAAAATAGTCGCTGCATAAAACGTCATGCAGATCTGCGGGAGAACATTCTTCACGTTTGAGAGCGGAAACCTGAATATCATTAACACCGTAGGCATTAAAAATACTCTCCAATCCCGGAATGCTTTCCCCTTCGAAATCGAGATAACAGTTATCGACGCCGCTGAGACCGAATAATCCCCGTTTATGATTGATGGTGTGGACGATTCGCTCGATATTTTTGGCAATACGCTCTTGAAGCAGGATGTATTTGTTGAGTTCTTCGGGAGAGTAGTTTTCTTCGATGAGCCCTTTGGAATGGAGGAAACTTTTAAGTTTCGGTAAATCCAGCCCTGTTTCAACTGCAATCGAG
This sequence comes from Sulfuricurvum sp., assembly GCF_028713855.1. GTDB lineage: Bacteria > Campylobacterota > Campylobacteria > Campylobacterales > Sulfurimonadaceae > Sulfuricurvum. The sequence goes on along the minus strand of NZ_JAQTNN010000003.1, from coordinate 226,705 downwards.
GCAAGTGTTTCGATACTGCGATGGGCAATATAACGCCCCTCTTGGTAAATCGCGGCATACGCTTCTTCATCTCCCCAATAGATAAAGAGATCGTTTTTGGCACTGAGAACAGGGTAGAGGGAGTGATAAATCATAAACCCCGGTGTGATTTGATCAATGGCGCCGCATTTGGAGAGGGAATCTGCGAAATACTCGTTTGCTTTGGTATGGGAGAGGGCAAACACTTCGACCAAGATGCTTTCATCGGCTGCAATCCGATGGCGTATAAAATCGATCGTGTACTCTTCGTCGCTGTTTAGGTTCCCCTCTTCGAACATCCGAATTTCAACTTGGATACGAAGTTCATCATCGCTTAGACGATCGGAAAGTTTAATGGTGTGGGTATTGAGAAGTGAGAGAGGGACGATCGCACCCGATGGCAGCTCTTTGAATTCGCGTGAAGAGCCTTCACTCAGTACGCCTGCTTGGTACGTACGGATACGGTCGTGTTCGATGAAAAGTATTTTTTGGTTTTCCATTGCCCTGCTTGCCGCGATTTATTGATACTCTATATCGGTAAAATTAAAAAATCAAATTAGTTACTGCAGGGGATTATAGCATATCCCGTTCCACTAAAAAGGCGAATAGTGCTATTTTTATCACCATTTTTAAATAATATGTTTAGTTCAGATTGCATGAGTGTGTTTAATGTTACCGAATTACCCGTGTGTGGTCGACCTGTTCCGTCAAAACAGACGGTGGTTACATTCGGGGTCAGGGTAATAGTCGATTTAATCTCATGTTTCGGAGCTTCGTTATCAGAGAGTGCGGCTTGGGTGAGGGTGACGCATCCTGATGGATCGAGTGCATCGTATCCCAATGCACGGTAGCGTGCCTCTTTTAGTTTTAGTAAGGTGTATTGGGCATCCTGACGGGTGTAATCGGGACGGCTCATGTAAAATCCGATGCCGCTGAGGACACCGATAAGGACAATGACAAAGATCAGTTCGATGAGTGTGAAACCGTTTCTCATGGGCGTTGCAGGCTCCTTCGTTCCAGTCGGATCGGATGGAGGATTTTGGTGTTGGTACTATTGGAGGTGACGATGACAGTCATATCAATCATACCGTTGGACTCTTCTGTTTGGATGGTTTCACTTAATCCTGCCGTAGCGCATGACGTGCCATCAGAAAGATAGTATTTGTTGATGGTAATATTTGCTTGAAATTTTGAGTCAGGAGAGGTGATATTGACTGCAGAAAGGCAATCAGTACCTCCCACACCTCGAGAGTGTCCGCTGATCTTTAACAGTGCTGCTTCAGTAGCGCTTTGTAAAAAGAGTTCGGCTTGCTCGCGGGTATAGCTGTCGGCGTAATGTTTGGCTCCCAGTGACGCGTAGCGCATCGTGACGGTAACAATCCCTCCAATAAAGAGGATGATGAGAAGCACTTGAGGCAGACCAAACGCGTGACGCATCAGAACACCACCTTTTGTTTGGATAGTCTCACGGGATTACCGCCGCGCACCGTACGGTTGGTATCGATGGCGAGACGGATCGTCCCGTTGATCGTTTGGGCGCGGAATGCGTTGACATTGGTAGCAAGAACACTGACGTTTCCATCACAAAAGCTTTGATTTTTCCATGGACGATAATTATAAAAGAGCAAGAGCGTATCGTTATTGTATGCGGATGTTTTGGCGCAGGAAGATACATCCTCTTTACGGGTTACGGCATAGGCAGAATCAACAAGGTTGTATTTTTCATAAATGACATCCGGAAGGGTTCCGCTTAAGGTGATGGTGTTGACTGCACTGGCAGTAATATTATAGTCATTTCGGATACCCTCATCAAAAGAGCCTGAAAAAATCAGAACCATATCCGACAAGGCAAATGAGCCTCCCCATTTATCTTGTTCGGTTGCAAGGACAGCCGCTAAATCGGTATTGGGAGATGAGAGAGTCGGTTTTGAGGAGGCATTCATATCTACAAAACCGCTGTAATTATTTGCCAGATAGCTTTCAGACGCCAATCCATACCATTCGATAATTTTTTTATCAACCGTTTCACTGAGGGGTGAATAAGGACGTAAATCTGTTTCATTAAAGCCGACAACCGATATCGGGGCGCGGTTGTACAGAAGGATACTGATTTGATCGAGTGCCGTTTGGGAATCAATGGAGAGGACGCTGAGGATTTTGGCTTTCTCAGAGCGCAGGGTAATCGCTTCGAATGCTTTGAACATACCGACGGAGAGAATTCCCGTAATGGCAACGGTAATGATGATCTCGATGAGGGTAAAGGCGCGGCGCATCATCAGTTCCAATTCCGTGAGTTGATTTGAACGTGTCCTATGTTGTAAGAAGTGTAGTTTAAATCAGTGATGCAGTTTTTTTTGCTTGGATCGTATAATTTGTTGGCGCTGTTATAGCCTACTTTCACTTCAACGGTTTTTGTATTTGTGGTTCCAGCTGCCGTGCCTAAACCGTTATCAGGAGAATAGATTACGGTTGTTCCGATATTGTATTTAGGTGTATTGTCGCATCCACCGGTAACTACCGTAATATTGCCATCAAAATCATCAATATCGTTGGAGGGGGTATCTACTTTAAAATTAGCGGGGAGAGTGGCACTGTATGTTCCTGTTCCGATACAGTTGCGTCCACCCACAAATCCGCCGATGCGGTAGCCGCTGGTCGTGTTACAATCATACCCTGCATCGCCGGCATTGACGGTCAGGATTTGAGGATTTTGAGTATTATTGTTATCCCACGGAAGATTTAGGATCATCCCTATCTGCGCCATGGCGTTGTACATCGCCTCTTCTTTGATCGTTGTTTGAGTGCTTTGATTCATTGACATGACTAATCTTGGAATGACAGTAAAGACGATTCCGATGATCACCATCGACAATATCAGCTCAATCAGGGTTAGACCATTTCTCATCGAAAGATTTTTACCCCTTTATTGGTGATATTTTTAGCCGGTGCCATCTGGAAATCACTTCCTTTAAAGGTGCCGCTGTTCACTCCGTTGACTCCGGTAGAAGCATCGGTATAGTCATATTTAAAACATGGATGTTGAGTACATGTACCTGAGTAGAGATAACCGTAGTTCGAAGAATACCATAGCCACTTGCTAATGTCCAAATGGACGGTTTGATCGGTTGTAGAGGTAATTGTCACGATTTGTACACCTTCTTGAGGTGCGGCGGAAACATTTACATTGCTGTTCACGGTTCCCGAGCTAAAACCTCCCTGCATGACGTTTCCCTGATTGGCGGCGTCGTGATTGAGGTTACGATACCAGTGAAGAACATTTTGAGGCATACCGTTGACAAAGCCACTGGCGGTGGTGCTGTAGACTTCAAATTCTACAGGAACATCAACAGGTGAAATATTGGTAGCAATATCGTATGCACGGACACGGCCATAGATAAATTGAGCTGTCCCCAGCGGTGTGCCTGTCCCCGTAGCATCTGGATCGGTAGCTGTGGCTGAAGTAACGGTAAAATTGAACGGGTTTAGAGGTTTCGTCTCGTTTCGATCAAAATTAAGGTCTATATTAGGGGCTACGGAACCACTGTTAAATAATCCGCTATTGAAGGTTAATATCCACGGATTGCTTTTGATAACATTGGAATTTACGCCACTTAACGCTTCAGAATAGAGAATTTTGGTGAGAGGATCAGGAACATCAGAGTGTGGAAGTGTAACTGTCGTATCTTTAGAATAACATCCGGCGGTATAGTTTTGGGTGGTGGCATTTTCGTCATTTTCAGCCGTGATGATGAGGCCGAGTTGTGCAGACATATTGAGATCATTTGAGAGGTAGGTAAATCCTCCACCGAAATCTGAAAGGGTTGCATTGACGTCAAAATGATCCGGTGTAATGCTCAATGAGAGATTGTTTTCAATGTTACATCCAAGTAGCCCCTGAGTGTTCATTATGGTGGTGTTGCTATCAACGATACAATCATTGCTTTGGTCTATAGCCGTCCATGTTGTATCTTTTGTATTGAGGTAAATTGTTCCAACATCGGTTGCTTTTGCTGTTGATGAATTACTGTCGTTTTGAAAGATAAGTGAGAGTGGCTCAGTTGGACTTATACTTGATTTTAAAAATCCGCTTGATACAGGACAGTTTGGATTTGGTGCTTGAAGTCCCGTCGTCACATTTGCTGTTCCATGGTATCCGGTTCCGCTATTGTTTGCAGAGATTTGTAAAGTAAAATTAGCAGCTTTGGCTGATGTTGTCGGTGAGGTAATACTAAATGAAGGTGGGCGAATGGCGAAGCTATCGCTAGAGCAGTTGAATTCACTGGCATTGGTTTCAAGCATAAATTTAATATTGGAATAGGCTTTGGTGATGTTTAGATTAGGAATAGTAATGACTCTGCTGGTTTCGTTGATATCATATGCTCCGTTTGAAAGGAGTGTGAATAATTTTGGAGTAACAGCGTTACATGAGGTGGCTAAGGCATCGATAGCATAAATATTCTTGATTTTTCGTGAGGGAATAGTGCCGCTATCAGCACAGGCCACGGTTACATTCACGTCAAAAGGTTGATTTGTAATACGGGTTTGAAGTCGATAAGAAGGAGATAGACTTGCATTGTAACTGTGGTAAGGTTCGTATTTGAATGAGGTACAGTCGGTGGCTAGTGCCCCTTGCTCAACACGGATATTATCAATCCAGCTCCCGTATCCGTCATCGGAAGTTGAAGGTTCTTCAAAAGAGATTTTATCCGTTCCGGCAGTTCCGGTGACTTGTATTTGCGCGGTTTGCCATCCGGCAGTATTTCCTTCTACTTGCGTCATTGCAACGTCGTTCCATTTGGCGATTATGAAATCGCTATGGGAAGTGTCCCGTTTTCGGTAATCAAACGAAATGATGTAGTTTGTTCCTGCAGCTGTATTGAGCGTTTGCCATATTTTGTCAACCTGACCTCCATTACCGTCGATTTCAGTAAAGATAGTACCGTTGCTAGCTGCCGGAGAAGTAGTGTTTTCCCATGTTTCTAATGAGTAAGCCACATCCCATCCACATAAGCCGCTACGTGAATTTACGGTACCGCCTGCTACATTCCCGAATGCAGTCAGGATATTTGAATTACAAAGTGTTTCAAAACTTGGATTGGCGATAAGATTGCCTCCGGTTGGTATACAACAGCATGAGGCTGTACGTGCTGTGCCGTCGTAATTATTGCCCATACTTTCATTATTTTCGATTGCGGATATTTGCGCGGAAGATAATGCGTTAGGAAAAATTTTAACTTCATCAACATACCCATTGAGATAATTATTACCGGAGCCTCTTCTTGCGACATAAAGGGGCGAAGTTCCATTGGTAGTGCTTCCACTGAATCCGCTTGTTGATTCGGCAACCACTGCTCCATTAACATAAACTCTCTCGAAAACTCCTTTTTTCAGAACGCCGGTGATGTGGTACCAGGTATTCAAAGATAGGCTTCCACCTGAAATTTCCATATAACTGCTTCCACTGCTTTGCCATACAGAAAATCCGGCTTTATGATCTTGGTAAACATATAGAGCATATTCCCAGTTGTTGTTATCACCTTTGGCAACAATCGGGATTCTCCCCTGAAGGGCAGATGTTGGATAGGAATTGAGTTTTACCCATGCACTAATCGTTATTTCTCCATTTGTTCCTGTATGAGGGCTTAGTAAATCAGAGTCAGGGATAATGATGGCATCCGTATTACTGGCACTGTTATTAAAGTTACCGGCATGGTCGATAATGCCATTAAGAGAAGTTTGTGCACTCCCCTGAGCAGTACCATGTAGATTGTTACCGCTGATGTCTTTGACCTCTGCGTTTGTGCCGTTCCAAGTACATTCATCGAAATGATAATCGGCTATAAGAACAGTAGTAGAGGTTAATGGACAATAACTGAGTGCATTGGTATCAGTGTAATCAGGTGTTACAGCTATCCCGGAAGTATTTCCCCAAAAGTTTCCGTTAAATTGAGAATTTCCGGAATTAGAGACGTTTGCATTGTGGGTAAGGTTATTCATAAAACAGTTATTGGAGATTTTGGAACTGAAAGTGGGATTATTGAGTAAACGAAGTCCCTGATTCGTTGTCGCATTTCTAATAATGTTGCGTTGTATGATCGAAGCACTGCCGCCGCCGTCAATGTATACACCGTAACTGTTCGCACTGTTTCCGGTAATGTTATTGTCGGTAAAGGTAAAGGTATTGCTCCCTACATTGCTAAATTTCATAACTGTATCGGTTGTACTGGATGCATTGGTGTTTTGTACGCTAAACGCTCCGGCGCTGTCTCCTTGGAGTGCTATCATTTGAGCCGCAAGGGTGTTGGAAGCCCAGGTACTTACCCCGAGTGAAAATGTTCCGTTCGGGATATAGATTGCCCGTGCGACTGAACTGTTGGCATTGATATCGGTCATGGTGACTTTTTGACTTGATACAACTTGAATAGCATTGTCTCCGCTTTGTACAGTGATTTGAGAAAGAGAAGATGCGGTATTGATATTCCAACCGTATATGCCGTAATTTCCGCCGTTACTTCCGGCAGTGATGTTGAGATTGGTAAGGGCAAAGCTGTTTGCTCCGTCCATTTTAATACCGGATTGATCAGAAGTGATCGTGATATTTTTTAAAATCGGCGTTGTCGAACTGTTTTGCAATTTGATCGCTTCATTGCTGCCGTTTGTATAACTGATGACGAGGTTGTCAAGTGTCAGATTGGCGGCATTGTCTGCGAGAACGGCACGTGAATTGGAAACATTTTGAACTATAGAGAGATTTTTGATACCCACATTAGATTTATTGACGGTAAAGGCGTTGCTGTTGCTCCCTTTGACGATAACGTCTGTTGCAATACCGGAGTTGGACGTGATATTGATATCATTGACGTTGACGGCAACATTTTCCGTATAGGTACCCTTACAGATCCGGAGTGTATCTCCTGAATGTGCCATATTTAGCGCAGATGAGATAGTTGTAAACGATGCAGTGGGACATTCAGCTTTATCATCATCGACGAGTAAATTATAGACTTGAAACTGTGCGGTTGTACCGGCTCCGTCATCATCAAGCCCATCCGATGCGGCAGAGACGTTTACGGTATAAAAATTGGCGATAGAGGGCGCTGAAAATTTTAGCGATAGCATACTGGTAGTATTAGCAGCTAATGCGCCGCTTGTCAGATTACAATCCAGTGCATTGGAATTTTGTGCACAGCTCCAATTTGCTCCTCCGCTGGTAATTTGCTGAAAGGTCATTCCACTCGGAAGCGAAAGCGAAAGAACCGTATTGGGAGCAGAATCGGGTCCTTTATTGGAGACGTTTACATCCATAGTAAGTGATCCTGACTCTATGACGGTTGAAGGTTGTACTAAAGCGTTGACGCTGAGATTAGCGTCGTTGACGACACGGCTGAGATCAAACGAACGGCTGAATACGGCGATTGAAGCGGGTGCTGCCGGATGGTTGCGGGTTGATAAACCGTAATCAGGAGATGCACTAGTTGCCCACTTTTGACCTGAAACTTTTCCTGAACCTTTGGCTCGTTTACTGTCGATAAGTAAACCTATTTTACGACTGGTTTCGGCACATTTACGAAACCAACCACCATAGGAGGCATTATTGATCGCTTTGGAAGCAATAAAAAGATAGCCGGAGGTAGGAAAAGCATTATTGATTGATACGCTTTGGCAGGTTTGATCGTATCCTCCAAAAACATTTCCACTTAAAAAGGTTTGATAATAAACGGGATTTGTCCCTGTATCGGTGGCGGTAAAACTTCCGAATTTATTACTTTCAATAACAAAGTATCCTACTTTCTCGCCTTGAGTTATCGATAAACCAGTTTCAATAATATGGCTTTTATCTAATGCGATTTGAGCCGAAGAGGAGGTGATGTTGTTGACAGTTTCGGTAACCCATGGAAGGGAGATGGCATTATTGGTCGTTCCTCTGCCTGTAGGGGTGTTTCCGGCAGGTAATTCATTATTTAAGGTCTGTAATTGGGTAATAACCGAAGGGGGTTGGCTGTAGGCATGATTAAATGTGAGTGTAGTCCAACTGTTGGATATCCGATCATCGTTGACGACATTGGAAATGGTTTTGATACCGGCTTCGACTTTGGTACCATCAGGTAGGCGGTATACTCCCTGAGGAATTGCGACATAATAAGCCGGAACACTGACGTGAGGGCCGTCTTCAAAAATTGTTTCCATGACTTTAGCACAAAATTGTGTTGTGGTCACGTTGGTAAGTTTTATAATGGCATTGTTATTTCCGCTGTCATCCATCATTACATAAACAACGGGAGGAACGGCATAGGTTTGGCGGAAACTTTTACATGTAGCGGCATTTTCTGAATTATCGATGGTGACAGAGCCACTCTCTAAACTAAGAGTTGCGGCACGGAGAAGATTAAAAGCAAACAGAAGGGTAAAAAAAATAATTTTTAGATACATTCACTCCCCTTTCTCCAAACTGATATTATTATAATACAAATTGACTCAATAATACAGATAAAAGCCCTTTTTGCTATAATCACGCCACTCATTCGCCCTCAGCAAGAGCAATACCCTATAGGGCACGAGAACCCCTTTGGGGTGAGAAGAGAGATTTTTTAAAGGATTTTTGTATGAAACACGCATCCGTGGGCAAATATCGCCCGTATCCACAAGTTGATTTGCCAAATAGAACTTGGCCGTCCAAAACCATCACGCACGCCCCTATTTGGTGCAGTGTCGATCTTCGCGACGGAAACCAAGCGTTGATCACCCCGATGAATTTGGATCAAAAACTTAATCTCTTCTCCCTCTTGCTGAAACTCGGATTTAAAACTATCGAGGTGGGATTTCCTTCCGCATCGAAGGTCGAATTTGACTTTTTACGCACCCTTGTGGAGCAAAAATTGATTCCCGATGATGTGACGGTTCAAGTCCTCGTCCAAGCGCGTGAACATTTGATCGATAAAACGTTTGAAGCACTTGCAGGGGTCAAAAAAGCTATTGTCCATTTGTACAACTCTACTTCCGTTGCACAGCGTAAAATCGTGTTCGGCAAAGAGCAAGACGAGATTATCGCCCTCGCTATGGAGGGGGTCGATATGGTCAAAGCTCGCGCTGCTAAACATGACGGCGAGATCATGCTCGAGTACTCTCCTGAGAGTTTTACGGGGACGGAACTCGAATTTGCCGCTCGTATCTGTAACGCCGTAACGGATCGTTGGGAAATCAGCGCAACACGAAAAGTGGTGATCAACCTCCCCGCAACCGTCGAGATGGCGACGCCGAACGTTTATGCCGATCAGATCGAGTGGATGAGTCGACATTTGACCAACCGTGAACATGTGTTGATCTCGACCCATACCCACAATGACCGTGGAACCTCGGTCGCGGCGACGGAATTGGCGTTGCTGGCAGGAGCGGATCGTGTCGAGGGGACGTTGCTTTCCAACGGCGAGCGCACCGGAAACGTCGATATTATCACCTTGGCACTCAACATGTACACCCAAGGGGTCGATCCTGAACTTGATTTCAGCGATTTGGAGACCGTTGTACGTGTCGTCGAAGAGTGTACCGACATGAAAACGCATGAGCGTCACCCGTATGTGGGAGAACTCGTTTACACGGCATTTTCAGGCTCCCACCAAGACGCGATCAACAAAGGGTTGGCGTATCAGCGTGCCAAAGACGATGCTTTTTGGGAAGTGCCGTACCTCCCTATCGATCCGCAGGATGTTGGTCGTAACTACGAGGGGATTATCCGTATCAATTCCCAATCGGGCAAAGGGGGCGTAGCCTACGTCCTTGAAGATAAATTCGGCTATTCGTTGCCGAAGAAAATGCATCCTGAAATCGGAACAATTGTTCAAAAAGTAACGGATGAAGCGGGACGCGAACTCTCAAGCGAAGAGATTTTGGAGATTTTCGAGAAAACCTATTTCGGCGAACCGCACGACATCGAGTTTGTCGATTATTCGGTAATCTCGGAGAGTGCGAAAGAGCACTCGGCCAAATGTGTGTTGGAATACACTCACAACGGCAAAACGATCCGAAGCGAAGGGGTTGGGAACGGTCCTATCGATGCGTGCAAGAATGCGTTGATGGTGGAGTATTCCCACAGCTTTAAAATTTTATCGTACTCGGAACATTCACGAGGTGAACTCTCAAGTGCGGAAGCGGTCGCCTATATCGAGATCCAAACGGAGAGTATGGAGAAATTTTTCGGGGTTGGATGCGATAATGATATCACTGTCGCATCAATCAAAGCGATGTTTAGTGCCCTTAATCGGGCATTTTCGTAACCATTTACTTTATTCCCGCTTAGGCGGGAACTCTTCTAATTCCTCTTTAACGCCATCTTCGTTATAATCGCGCAATTTTTACCAATACTGTGAGTAAACCATGATGGATGTCCGCGAAGCTTTTTTAGCCTTTTTCGAATCAAAACAACACGAACGTGCCGCGAGTTCTCCGCTCGTTCCCGATGATGCAACTTTGCTCTTTACCAATGCGGGGATGGTTCCGTTTAAGTCGATCTTTACGGGTGATATCCCGATTCCTGCCAATCCGCGTGCTACCAGTGCCCAAACCTGTATCCGTGCAGGGGGCAAGCATAATGACCTCGAAAACGTCGGTCACACGGCGCGCCACCATACGTTTTTCGAAATGCTCGGAAACTTCAGTTTCGGCGATTATTTCAAAGAAGAAGCGATTGCCTATGCGTGGGAGTTTGTTACCGAAGTGATGAAACTGCCGACAGAGAAACTGTGGGTAACGGTTCATGAAAGCGATGATGAAGCCGAAGCGATTTGGAAAAAGCATATTGCGGCAGATCGCATTATGCGTCTTGGGGATAAAGACAATTTCTGGCAGATGGGAGATACCGGACCGTGCGGACCGTGTTCGGAAATCTTCATCGATCAGGGTGCGGAACATTTCAACGGGCCTGAAGACTACATGGGGGGAGACGGTGACCGTTTCCTCGAAATCTGGAACCTTGTATTTATGCAGTATGAGCGTAACACTAAGGGTGAGTTGAAGCCGTTGCCGAAACCTTCTATCGATACGGGAATGGGATTGGAACGGGCAACTGCTGTACTCGAAGGAGCTTTAAGCAACTACGATTCATCTTTGTTTATGCCGATTATCCGTAAAGTAGAAGCTCTTATCGGTAAACCGTATACCTATGCGAGCGGTGCATCGTACCGTGTTATTGCCGATCATATTCGTACGGCTACTTTCCTCCTTGCACAGGGGACAAACTTCTCAAATGAAGGGCGTGGCTATGTCCTTCGCCGTATTCTTCGCCGCGCGGTTCGTCACGGGTACCTCCTCGGATTTACCAAACCGTTTATGTTTGAAGTGGCCGATACTGTTGCCGAATTGATGGGAAAACAATACCCGTATATCGTTGAAAAATTGGCGGTTTTAAAAGAGCAAATCATGCTCGAAGAAGAGCGTTTCTTTAAAACGATCGCATCCGGTATCGAACTTTTCAACGAAGAGCTCAAAAATACGAAAGAGACGTTCAGCGGTGAAGTGGCCTTTAAACTCTACGATACGTTCGGATTCCCTCTCGATTTGACCGAAGACATGTTGAAAGAGAAAAATCTCTCTCTTGATGTGGAAACGTTCGAAACGTTGATGAGCGAACAGCGCAAACGTGCAAAAGCGGCATGGAAAGGTTCAGGGGATGCTCATGTCGAGGGAGATTTCAAAACCCTTCTCGAAACATTCGGGGTCAACACCTTTATCGGTTATGCTTACACCAAAGCACCGGTAAAAATTCAAGCCCTTTTGGGTGAAAATTTTGAGCGTGTTGATCAGCTTCATGCGCACCAAAGCGGCTGGGTACTTCTCGAAGAGACACCGTTTTATGCGGAAAGCGGCGGACAATGCGGTGATACCGGAGTGCTTGGAGATAAAGCTGTTGTAACCGAAACGAAAAAATTTCACGGCTTAAATCTTTCGCATATCGACGTTAAAGAGACAGTGAATGTCGGTGAGACAGTGAGCGCAAGTGTTGATCCAGAGCGTAACGAAATCGCGAAACACCACTCGGCAACCCACTTGTTGCATGCGGCATTGTATGAGCAACTAGGTGAACATATCTCTCAAGCGGGGTCATTGGTAGAACACAACCGTCTTCGTTTCGACTTCTCCCACCCTAAAGCGATGTCTCATGAAGAGATCGCTTTGGTCGAAGAACGGGTCAATTATCATATCTTCCATGCATTGGAAGGGTTGACACGAGAAATGAGTATCGATGAAGCGAAAAAGAGCGGTGCAAAAGCGCAGTTCGGTGAGAAATACGGCGATACGGTTCGTGTCGTCAACTTCGGAAGCGCATCGGTTGAGTTTTGCGGCGGTATCCACGTCGATAATACGGCAACTATCGGAACCTTTGTTATCGTCAAAGAGAGCGGTGTGAGTGCAGGTGTACGCCGTATCGAAGCGGTGTGCGGGAATGCAGCGTACAATCTTTTTAAATCACAGCGTCACCTTCTCGAAGAGGTCGAAGCATCGGTTAAAAATCGCGATGTATTAGCAGGGATCGAGCGTCTTAAAGAGCAGGTTAAAACTCTCAAGCATGAGATGAGCACATTAGCTTCAAGTGCTAAAGAGGAACTTGAAGTGACAATGATCGGCAATACGGCTGTTGTTGTTTCTGAGTTGGGAGCCGGTGATATCAAAGAGCGTATCGATGAACTGAAAAATGCTCATGAATCGGTTGCGGTGATTTTGTTCCAAATTAAAGAGGAAAAAGTTCTCCTCGCCGCGGGTGCTAAAAACACTAACATTAAAGCGGGTGATTGGATTAAAGCAATCGCACCGATCCTCGGCGGAGGCGGAGGCGGACGTCCTGACTTTGCTCAAGCAGGCGGAAAAGATGTGACGAAAATCGCTGAAGCCAAAGAAGCGGCAATGGCGTATGTGACGAAGGAATTGGCATAATGAAAGACTTCTTGATCGAAACGTTTGCCCATCATCGTACCCTCATCGTATTTTTACACGTTATAAGCGCTGTCATTTGGGTCGGAGGGATGATTGCAGTTCGTTTCGCAACGCATCAGTCTCTCGCACTGATCAGTGATCCTAAGCTTCGTTTGGAGCGCGCTGCTCATACCCTTAAACGTCTTTTCACCATCGTAACGCCATTTGTGGTTATTCTCATTATAACTGCGGTTATTATGGCCGTCGGTCTTGGTTTTCGCGCCGCAGCGATGGATGCAACCGGCAATGTTATCGATGAATATGCTATGAGTATTTATAATACAATTCATATTAAAGAGGCGATTTGGCTTGTTATGTCACTCAACCTTGCTGCAATGATGTTTCGCCGCCGACGTGCAGAACAGGCACTAAAAGCGGGTAATGTAGAAGAGGCAAAAGAGTTATTGGGTCTAATCGCCAAGTATATGGTACCTATCAATATTGTTTTGGGTGTTATTGCCATCTATATCGGTGTATTCTTACGAGGCGCCTATTCATAATATATACGCAATCGGAATAAAATCCCGATTGTCTACGCTAACGCTTGGTTTCCTTCGGCAGGATGCCCACGTACGCTTACGTACTTTTTAAGAGAGGTTCGCATGTTGAGATTGTGTTCATCTTCGATCACCCGCGCCGAATTGCTTCGCGCGGCTTCCATTCCTTTTCTTCAGGAATCAGTAGATTTCGATGAAGATTCCATTATCGCTCCTACCCCTAAAAACTTTGTGTACCAAGCGACACTCGGAAAATACAAAGTCAATCTGGAAAAATTTGGGTGCAGTGACTATCCTCTTCTTGTTGCCGATACCGTCGTGACGGCACAAGGAAAAATTCTCCGTAAAGCTAAAAATGAAGCCGATGCCAGAGCGATTTTAGAGACGCAAAGCGGCTCGGAAGTTGCAATTATTACCTGCATGATTTATAAAACCCCCCGATTGGAACTCATCGATATCTCATCTACCCACTATTTTTTCGATGTGTTTGACCCTCATGACATTGAGAACTATCTGCGAAGCGGAGATTGGCAAGGCAAAGCAGGGGCATGTATGGTGGAGGGCTTTTGCAAGCCCTATATCCGAGAAGTACGCGGATTCGAGAGTACGGCCATGGGGCTATGCATCGAAGAATTAAAGCCGTTTTTGTGATGAAAAATCCTTACGAGAGTGAACTCAAAGCATTAAAGCGAGCCGGTCGTTATCGCGAACGGCATATCAGGGATGACACATTAATGGATGCCGCATCCAATGATTATCTAGGATTGGCTCATAACAAAGAACTTCATCTAAGGGCGTGTGAAACTCTTTCTCTTTATAGTGATCATGCACCTAAAGCCTCAATGCTGGTAAACGGTTACCATCCGATTCATGCTGCGTTTGAATCGGCGTTATGCGAAGCAAACGGTTTCGAAGCAGGTATCGTCATGGGGAGCGGATTTAATGCCAATATCGGTCTTATCGAAGCCCTTGTGCGTAAAGGCGATGTTTTACTGATGGATGAAGAATACCATGCCAGTGGCGTTGCGGGTGCACGGATGTGTGAGGGATCAGTTCAGTTTTTCCCTCATAATGATTCCATAGCGCTCAAAGAACTATTGAAGCAAGCGCATGGGAAACGGACGATTATTGCGGTTGAAGGTATTTATTCAATGGGTGGTGATCTAGTACCGCGCGAGATTATTGAACTTGCTATAGAGCATGAGTCGATTTTAATTTTGGATGAGGCTCACAGTAGTGGCGTTATCGGTGAATCATTGATGGGGATATTGGATCATTATGAGATCGTACCGACACCGCTGATGATCAAAATGGGGACATTGGGGAAAGCCTACGGAAGTTTCGGTGCCTATGTTCTCTCATCAACGCATATCAGTGAGTATCTTCTTAATCGTGCTAAAAATGTTATCTATGCGACGGCGCCTTCCCTTTACGATACGGCGTTAGCACATCATGCACTGGACTATATCCAAACCCATACACAGCGCTTACGTGATCAAATCAAAAGACGTAAGACGATTGTCCGAGAGACTTTGGGGATTGAGTCCGCAGGACTGATCATCCCTATTGAGATAGGGGATAATCGCGAAGTGATGCGGTTGCAGGAATGGCTGAAAAACGAGATGGGAATTCATGTCGGTGCGATTCGCCAACCCACGGTAAAAAAAGCGATACTCCGGCTCATTGCGAGGCTCGATATCGATGAGGTTCTTTTACGTCAGGCATGTGAGCGATTAACACAGATTTGGGTAAAATAACGCGATGAATATCATTGCAATTGATCGGTTGAAAATCACCCATAATGATCAAGTATTGGTCGATCTCTCGTTTGAAATTCGGCATTCGTTGGCATTGGTCGGGCAAAGTGGAAGTGGCAAATCACTCACTCTGAAAGCCCTTTTAGGGTTATTGGATACGACGTTGGATGTTGTGATCGAAAAGCGGTGTGAATTTGAATGGGGATTAGGCAAATCGGTCGCACTGGTACCCCAAAATCCGTTTACGGCATTATCTCCATTGACTCGAATAAAAGATCAAATGTTCCTTCCTAAAGAACGCAGTACAGAACTGTTTGCTCTGTTGGGATTGGATGAGGGATTGCTGGAACGTTTTCCTCCGGAACTTTCAGGGGGACAACTGCAGCGCGTTGTTGTCGCGATTGCTTTGGGGTCAAACCCGAAACTGTTGTTGCTCGATGAGCCTACAACTGCGCTGGATCCTGAGTCAAAAGAGGTTATGATTACGTTGTTAAAAACATTACAAGATAAAATAGGATACCAAATGCTATTTGTTACCCACGATATGAGTGTGGCATCGGCATTATGCGAAGATATTTGTGTGATCAAAGAAGGGCGTATGCTCGAGCGAGGGGGAATTACCGAAGTGGTTCATTCTCCCAAAGAGCCATATACCCAAGCGTTAATCGACGCCGAGTTTAAAACCAGAGGATTTAGACAGTGATAGAAGAAATACCGCTAAGGAAGAGAATGAAAAAATATTTATTGATTGGAATAGGGATTATCGTGATGATTCCGATCGTTTTTTTAGGGTATATTGTCTACTCTTTTGAATACGAAACCAAGCGTCTAATCAACTATCAGCCTCGCTTGACAACCGAAGTATATGACCGTAACGGGAATAAGATTGCTAACCTCTTTAGTGATGAGCATCGCTATTATGTCTCATACCAAAATATCCCTCCCCGTCTTATTGAAGCGTTGCTGGCGATTGAGGATACGACTTTTTTTGAACATTGCGGTGTTAATCCCGATGCGGTAATGCGTGCAATCATCAAAGACGTTACTGCCGGAAAACTCAAAGAAGGGGCGAGTACGATCACGCAGCAGTTGGTCAAAAATACCCTTCTGACCCGTGAGAAAAAATTCTCCCGTAAATTCAAAGAAGTTCTATACTCGATTCGAATTGAGCAGGAATTGACCAAAGAGCAGATTTTAGAGCGTTATTTTAATGAAATTTATTTGGGACACGGTTATTACGGGATCAAAACCGCATCGGATGGCTATTTCCGCAAACCCTTAAAAGAGTTGACTCTCAAAGAGATGGCAATGCTGGTCGGGCTGCCGAAAGCACCTAACTTTTATTCTCCGACGAAAAACTATGAGCTCTCATTAGGACGTGCTAACCGTGTTATCGGACGGATGTATGACTTGGGTTGGATCGATCAGCCGACGTATGACAAAGCAACGCAGGAACGGCCGAAAGTTTTTAACGACACACTTAGTAAAAATTCGGGCCCCTATATCATTGATGAAGTAATGCGACAGCTCGGTGATGCATTTCCTGACATCCGAAGCGGTGGATACAAGATTTATACCACCATCGACATGAGACTTCAGGAAGCGGGATATAAGGCACTTCAATCAGGTCGTAATGAGATTTTAAAACGGGCACAGGAAGCGGGTGATTTGGATGAAAATATGCAAACTCAGCTCAACGGTGCACTGATTAGTCTTGATCCTCGCAGTGGAGAGGTTTTAGCGATGGTCGGGGGGTATGATTACTCTCTGAGCCCCTATAACCGTGTAACACAGGCTAAACGCCAACCGGGATCGGCATTTAAACCTTTTATTTACCAAGTGGCACTTGATAGCGGAATGACACCTGCATCGATGGTTCCCGATATCGCCCGTACCTATACGTATGCCGGAGATGACGGGGAAGAAAAAACATGGAAACCCAAAAACTTTAAAAATGAGTACAAAGGGATGGTTACCATGCGCGATGCATTGGTTCATTCGCGTAACTTGGCAACGATCAATATGGTCAGCGATATGGGCTTTTCTAAAATTACCGACGGGTTGAGACGTTTCGGTATTGTTGAAAACTTACCGCCGGATCTTTCGATTGCGTTGGGTACCATTTCTATTTCTCCGATTGATTTGGCAAAATACTATACGATGTTTGCCAGTGGAGGGGCTTTGACCAATCCGATTTTGGTGCGTCAGGTCATTACACCGCGAGGAGAGACGATTCGATATGAAAATAAAAGCCGTCAGGTTGATACCCCGGAACAAATCTATTTGATGACGTCGATTCTCAAAGATGTTGTCGGTTACGGCACCGGAACAGGGGCACGTGTCGGAGGGATGGAGATTGCCGGTAAAACGGGAACAACCAACAAAAATGTCGATGCGTGGTTTGCAGGATATTCACCGACTGTGGAAACGGTTGTTTGGTTCGGACATGACAACAACACCCCGATGCGTCGCAGTGAAACCGGTGGACGGGCTGCGGCTCCGGTTTTCCGTTATTATTACGAAGACATGTTGCGCATTTATCCGAATACCAAACGCTATTTTGACTTGCCTGCAGGAGTCTACCGAGCTCCGACAAACGATCAAAATAGCAGCGATAATTTTACCGATACTTCAGCTGCACCGGATACAACACAGGAATCTGCACCAAAAACGGATGAAAAACTCGTTTTCTAAAAGTTTTTTAAGGGGATTTTCTTTACAATCCCCTTCTCATATTGGGGTGTCGCCAAGCGGTAAGGCAACTGGTTTTGGTCCAGTCATTCGGGGGTTCGAATCCCTCCTCCCCATCCACTTCTCAAACTCTTTCTTTTACGATCTTTTTGTTGCAGCAGAGAGATAAAACCAAACACTTCCTCCGATAACAATGAGCATAAGCGGTGCCAAATACGGTTTGTCCGCCACCATTTTATACCCTTCGATCAATGCGCCGCCAAAGATATAACTTCCACCGCCGACAATGAGTGCCCAAATGGCTGAACCGAGTGCATTGTAAACACTGAATTTCAAAAAACTGTATTTGGTCAGACCGATGGCAAAGGTAACGAGTGTTTTAAGCCCATAGATAAACTTTTTGATTACAATAATCCATGAACCGTGACGTTTCAGAAGCAAATGGGAAAAAGCAAGTTTACGACGGTGTTTACGCAGATGTTCCATCATTTCATGTTTGTGATAACGAGACATATAAAAGATCAGGGAATCGCCGATAAAGTTGGCGATAAACGCAATCGATATGGAGAGAGAGATATCCATTTTACCCATGTAGCTGAGAACTCCGGCTCCTAAAAGGGCGACGAATCCCCCTCCGAGAGAATAGAGGAATACGACGAGGTAACCGTACGTCGCAAGATTGTTTAACATATCATCCATAAATTATAATTTCCTTATTTTTGCTATTTCATCACGAAGCCGTGCAGCCTCTTCGAATTCTAGTTTTTTTGCTGCTTCTCTCATTTTGAGGCTCAACTCTTCAACCAGCTTTTTCCGTTCCGTTGCAGGGAGGGTTTTTGCTTTTTTGGAACGGTTATAGAGCTCGGCTGGGTCTTCGAGTTTGAGGTTCTCGTCGAGACTACGCTTGGTTGTGATTGGCGTGATACCGTGTTTTATGTTGAATGCTTCTTGTGTTGCACGCCGATCATTGGTTTTTTTGATAGCCCGTTCCATTGAACCGGTAATCTTTTGCGCGTATAAGATAACCCGTCCGTGTTCATTCCGTGCCGCACGTCCGATGGTTTGGATGAGTGCTGTTTCGGAGCGCAAGAATCCCTCTTTATCTGCATCCAAAATCGCGACAAGGCTTACCTCGGGTAAATCCAACCCCTCTCGTAGAAGGTTAATTCCGATGAGAACGTCGAAATCGCCGACCCGAAGTCCGCGAATTATCTGATTGCGCTCAATCGTATCGATTTCAGAATGCATGTATTGGACTTTGATTCCCAAATCAGCGAGATATTTTGTGAGTGCTTCCGCCATTTTTTTCGTCAATACCGTCACAAGAATGCGATCCCCTAACGCTACGGTTTTTTTAATCTCATCATGTAAATCTTCAACTTGATTAGTGGAAGGTTTGATGATAATCGGGGGATCAAGTAGACCTGTGGGACGGATGATTTGCTGGGCAACAGTGGAGCTAAGCTCCAACTCTTGAGCGGATGGGGTAGCGGATACGAAGAGGTAATGAGGTGCTTTATTAAGATATTCATCTATCATAAGGGGACGATTATCCAGTGCGCTTGGAAGACGGAACCCATAATCGACGAGCACCTCTTTGCGACTTCGATCTGCGGCAAACATCCCTCGAAATTGGGGTAAACTTACATGTGATTCATCTACAATAATCAAAAATTTGTCGTGATGGAGGGTAAAATAATCGAGAAGTGTATAAGGTGCTTCACCCGCTTTTTTATCGGTCAAAAGGCGTGAATAGTTTTCGATTCCTTTGCACATTCCCGTAGCTTGCAACATTTCGAGATCAAACTCACATCGTTGACGAAGGCGTTGCGCCTCAACGATTTTCCCCTGCGTTTCAAGCTCTTGAAGGCGTTCTCCCAGTTCATCTTCGATTCGCTTGATGGCACGGGAAAGTTTCTCGGCTCCAACGGCAAACTGGCTAGTAGCATAAATGGTAACGGTATCTTGTTTCTCGGTCATTGTATTACTCAAAGGGTCAAAAAAACTTATCCGCTCCACCTCGTCCCCGAAAAATTCGATACGAACCGCTTGATCCTGCCAATAAGGGGGATAAATATCCACCACTTCACCATTGACCCTAAAATCTCCACCATCGAAATAGGCATCGTTGCGAGAATACCCCATCTCAACAAGACGAAGCAGAAGTTTTTTTTGATTGATTTCATCCCCAATAGCAACAATCTGTACCATCTTCTCATACTCTTCAGGATCACCAAGTCCGTAATTGGCAGAGACAGAAGCTACAACAATAACATCATCGTAGCTGAGTAGATTGGCAGAAGCAGAAAGGCGTAAACGTTCCAGTTCATCGTTGATGGAGCTGTCTTTTTCGATGAATAAATCTTGGCGCGGGATGTAGGCTTCCGGCTGGTAATAATCGTAGTAACTGACGAAATACTCAACATGATTATCAGGGAAAAAAGAGCGAAATTCACTGTACAGCTGCGCTGCGAGGGTTTTGTTGTGGGTCATGATGATCGTCGGAAGTTGTACGCTTTCGATCACCTTTGCCATTGTATAGGTTTTACCGCTACCGGTTACCCCTTCGAGGGATACATAGCGCTCACCGCGTTTAATACCGGATGAGAGTGCGTCGATGGCAACAGGCTGATCACCGGCAGGTTGATACGGGGTATGAACTTTAAAAATCGGCAAAATACTACCCTGAAATGGTTTGTGTTAATTATGTCGAATTATAGCGCAAATGCTGTTTCTTAAAGTGGATGACTGCCTATAGGCTGCTAAGTTAAGGTGAGTTTTTGAATGAGGTTTTAAGAATAAAGTATTTTTATTTGAATTTTAAAGTAATGAAAAAACGATAGTGCAACCTCTCATTTTTTCATTATACCTAATGACTAACTTTTTTTCGTATTTTTGTCATTGCGTTTTTCTTTTAAAGTTTTTGCTGGTGCTTTTTTAACTGCTTTTTTTGAATCTTGACCTTTTGCCATAATTTCCCCTTTATTTGGATTTTTTAATCATATAATCGTTTGCACATAGTATACGACTTATTTTACAATTTAATGCCAAGTACAATACTCACCTGCCTCAGAAGTCAATCGGTTATTATCGATAGTACTTAATTATGTTCTATTTCTTTTGGAAGTTCGATCCATAGAGCTTTAAGTGAGAGATCAAGATCGTAGATCAATAAAAAAAGCGAAACTATCAAGCTGATGATACTGGAAATAAATAAGATTACGAGGAGCAGTGTCACATTAAAATGATACAAAGCAGCGCCAAATAGACCGATGATAATAAACGAAACCAGTAAAACGCTAAGAACGGCTAGAAAATTGCTGTTTCTAATGACTTTTGCTCTGAGGCTGAGTATTTTTAGCTCTGATAAAATGCGCTCTTGATCTGTGCTTGAAGAGCTTCGATACTCAACCGACAGTTGACGAGTCCTATCAACTATACGTCCAAAACGATTAGTAAGACTTAAAATGATTAAACCGACTCCTGAAATAAGAATGACAGGACTGATAGATAATTGCAATGTGTCGATAAGGTTAGCTAGTAACATAAAACACCTTCCAAGGCAACGGTCTAAAATTATAGCGGATTATCCGATTTTAAAGCAGCGCATGGATAGGGTCCCATGCTGAAATCCCTCATAAATGGTGGTTACCTCTTCACCCTCTTTTTGTGATCCCAAAATCGGTAGGATCGGGAGATAATGCTCCAAAGTCGGGTGGGCATGATCGAAATAAGGAAGATCAAAGTTGATGATTTTATCATGATTGTTGATGAGGGCATCGGCAAATGCATCGTCAAACTCTTTTGCCCATTTGGCGACAGGTGCATCTTCGTCTCTGTTTATATCGCCGAGATTGTGAGTGACATTTCCGCTGCCGATAATCATGATCCCCTCATCTCGAAGTGGCGAGAGGATTTTCCCCAGTTCATAGTGCCATGGTGCGGGTTTGCTCAAATCGATTGAGAGTTGAAATACGGGGATGTTGTGATCGGGAAACAGATGAACCAGTACCGACCATGCACCGTGATCGAGACCGTGACGGCGATCGATTTTCGAATGGGTCAAATGGGCTAACAACAAACTCGCGCTCATCTCTCCCGCTGCATCGTAGTGAACATCATACAGTGAATCAGGGAAACCGTAAAAATCGTGAATCGTCTCAGGTTTATCAACCACGGAAACAGTGGAACCGTTGGTCGCCCAATGCGCTGAAAGGATAAGAATCGATTGGGGTTTGGACAATGTTTTGCCGAGTTTTTTGAGACTTCGGGTATAGGGGTTGTCCTCGATGATATTCATCGGAGAGCCGTGGCTGATAAAGAGGGCGCTTTGACGCATGAACGGTTTCCTTGTCGGTGATGCATTGGCCGCTAATGCGGACATGAGGGCTAAAAAATAGCGACGATTCATGAGGATGTCATCGGCACGTCAAATAATAAAACCTTAGACTCGCCTAGTGCTAAAAGGGTATATTCCTCCTGATCGGTGATTTGTATCTCATCTCTCGCTTCAAGAATATGAGAATTGATTTCTATTTTTCCATCGATCACAAAGATCAATCGACCGTGACCCGATTTGACATTCGGAATCGCTATTGCAGTTCCTTCACTCACTTCAGCCGAATGAATAGCGGCATCTTGTTTAATCACTATCGAATCATCCGCTCCGTCGCCACTGATGAGGGTTAGCCATTGATTTTGTTGGTCGTGCTGGATAAAACTGCGTTGTTCGTAGCGAGGTGCGCCGCCATTTTCGTAAGGGTGTATCCAGATTTGAAAAAGAGCAGCATCGGAACCCGCCGTAGCATGTTCGGAGTGAAAAACACCGCTCCCCGCACTCATATACTGTATTTCTCCTGCGTGAATGATTCCGTGATTTCCCTCTGAGTCTCGATGTTCCAGTGAACCTTTGGTGAGTATCGAGACGATCTCCATATTTTTGTGAGGATGCATTCCAAACCCGTTGCCCGCTTCGACAATGTCATCGTTGATCACACGTAATGCTCCGAATCCCATCCGTGAGGGGTTATGATATTCGGCAAATGAAAAACTAAAGCGGCTATGAAGCCAACCGTGCTCGGCGATGCCGCGCTGTGCTGAGCGATGGAGTAGTAGTGACATGGTATCTCCTTTTAGTAGTACTACTTAGTACTATGTAGTTAAATTTTTTTATTGAGCCTTTTCGAGTTTGCGAAGCAAATGAGAAAGGGTTTTGATTTCGTCTTCGCTCAGCGCTTTGTCATACCATCCGCTGAGATTTTCGACATGACTCGGAAAGATTGATTGGATGATGGATGATCCTTTTTCGGTGATTTCCAATATTTTTATTCGCCGATCCTCTTCGGAGGGTTTGGCATTAATCAGCCCTTTGGATTGGAGGTTTTTAATCACAACGGTGATATTTCCGGGGGTGCTGAGGGTAAGGGTCGTAATCTGACCGACCGTGAGCCTCCCTAAATGGTACAGCGACTCCAAAATCCCAAACTGGGGCAATGTCAGATCGCGATCACCTAGCCATGACGTCTCTTTAGCTCTAATCTTGGTAAGGGAACGCGAAAGTTCAATATGGGCACGTAGAACAATGTCTTCATGCTTGCCGTAGCTTCGTGCACGTTTCATATATAAACCTCCTAGAAGTGATAAGAAGAAAATAATACTACTAATTAGTAATAAATGTCAATGGCTATTTCGTTAAATTTTAAATCACGTCAGCGATACTGAGTTAAACTGTGTTAAAATTATGTCAAAGACTCTATTACCCAAGGTTAACCATGTTATTTAATCCTACTCCATTGGAAAAATTGGCCACTCTCGTTACTGATTTGCTTGAGAAACAAGCGGCGTTAAAAGCTGAAATTGAAACACTTCGAGCAGAAAGCAGTTCAATTCGCGGTAATGAACAAAGCAAAGACGCTGAGATTCAACGCCTGCATGGGGCATTGGCGTCTAAAGATGAAGAGATTAAAATGTACGGGGATGAACTTGCCGCCAAAGATGCCGAAATCGAAGCAATTGTCTCCAAAATCGAAAGCTTGCTTGGATGAAGACTAAAATAACCCTCACCCTTAATGCCAAACGTTATGACATTGATGTAGAGGAAGATTTTGCCCGCTTTTTGAGCGAGCAGATGAAACAGGACTTTGAATTTTACGGAAACAATGATATCAAGCTCCTTCTTCAAGCCTACGTTCGCAAAAGCTTTGCTCTTTATGAACAAGAGAAAGAAATTTCGACACTAATCGATCGTTTTCAAAATAGTTAACTCTCTCCACAATACCTTCACAATAACTTTTTATACTGCTCTCATCAAAAGGGAATCTCGAAAGAGAAACTCTCCAAAAAGGAGTTGATTATGAAAAAGTTTCTACTGTTGCTTGCTGCTGTAGCACTCACTGCCTCTATGGCACAGGCGGATGCCGCATCGGGTCAAAAAGTGTATCTTAAAAATTTCAAAGCAAAGTTCAATATGAACGGAACCAAGTTTGCCGCTGAGCATACGGTTTCGGAGTGGGAAGATCTTTTTGCCAATGATGCAAAAGGGTTTGTGGATGAGTATGGTAAACGATTCCCGAATGCGTTGCCGGTTCTCGCCAATCCGGAGATGAAAGATAAAATTCAAGAGGTCGGTGATTTCGCCAAACAATACGGTTCGGATAGCGGAAATGTTCCGAGTTGCGGATAAAAATTTAATAGTGCGGCGTGCTGCGCGTGAGCTCTCTGCTGAAGAGAACTTAGCGTTAGCGTAGCTATCGGGATGTATTCCGATGGCGTTACAAAGAGAATAAAAAGGATAAAAAATGAAAACGTTAATTGCAATATTGGGTTTCACTGCGATGTTGAGTGCTGCTGATGGGGCGGCAATGTTCCAAAAATGTGCGGCTTGTCACGGTGCAAAAGGTGAAAAAGCGGCTTTGGGTAAATCTGAAGTGATTGCGGGATGGAGTTCAGCTAAAACACTCGATGCTCTAAAAGGGTATAAAGCAGGAACCCGTAACACCAAAGGGATGGGTGCTATCATGAAGGGTCAAACGGCGACATTGTCGGATGGCGATATGAAATCTCTTGCGGATTATGTTGCGGGAATGAAATAAAACCGTATTGGTATATTTACCCTTTTAAGCCATAATGTCCCTTTGTAATTTTACAAAGGGACGGGATGCTCAAATCATTAATCTTCTTTTTTCTTCTCTCCATCATCTCTCTTCATGCTGAAATCGATTCCGAAAAACTGGATAAATTGAATGTTCAAGCGCTGTTGGTCAAAAATCTCACGAACAATGAGATGTTGTATTCAAAAGAGGCACAGCGTGAGGTACAACCGGCAAGTCTAACTAAAATTATGACGGCGATATTGGCGATAGAGCAGGGAGATTTAAACCGCACTGTCGTTATTACGAAAGAGATGCTTCAAGTTGAACCTACCAAAGCAGGGTACAAAGAGGGTGAAGTCTTTTTATTGGATGATCTCATCAAAGCGGCTTTGATCAAATCGGATAATGATGCGGCTATGGCTATCGCGATAGCCGTCGGTGGCTCGTTAGATTATTTTAAAGAGATGATGAATGCGAAGGCGCAAAGTATAGGGATGGTGAATACGGTTTTTACGAACCCTTGCGGGTTTGATATCGGTAATCACCACTCTACACCGCAAGATCTTCTTGCTTTGGCGGAATACGCTATCCAAAATCCTGTTTTTAATGATATTACCCGCTTAAACCAGCATACTTATTATTCACTCAACACTTCCCGAAAATTTGTTGCCCATACGCACAATCAGCTTCTAAATCAGTATGAATACGCTGTCGGAGTCAAAACAGGGTATACCTCTAAAGCGGGAGCATGTTTAATCGCCCGTGCCAAAAAAGAGGATAAGGACTGTCTGATTGTCATGCTCAATTCCAAAGAGAACCGCTGGAAAACCGCAAAAGAGATATTTGAGCAGGTATTTGTCCCGTCGCAGGATATTTTGGCTTCTTTGTAAAAGGGTAGACTGGGAGGTTATTCCCACGTCACGCAAATCTTTGTTCCGACTTTCTCTTCCGATTCAATCGTAATATTCAAACCATACTCTTTGGCAATCATGGCAACGATATTCAATCCGATCCCAAATCCTCCGACACTTTTATCGGCACGTGTATAGCGTTCAAATACCCGCTCAATCATCGTATCGGGGATACCGATTCCGTTGTCCTCAACGCATAAAATTCCCTTGTGAAGTGTGATGAAAATCGTTCCGCTCATGCGGTTGTATTTAATTGCATTGGAGATGAGATTATCGATAACGCGGGTTGCTTTGGTATGATCGATTGTTATGAATACATCCGAATCGACGGATAATTGCAACGTGATCTTTTTTTGCTCGATACGGTGGCGAAAATATTCCAGCCGCTCGTGTAAAAGGTGGCTGAGATCGAGTTGGATATCTTGAACCGCCAAATCATGATTGAGGATAAGATAGGTTAGATCATCGTAAAGTGTCGAGATCGTGCGCGAGGCGATTTCGATTCGTTTGATCTTTTTTTGTGCCGAGGGAGGAAGATCATTAATCTCTAATGATTCGATGTTGGTGAGGATGGCACTGACGGGGGTATTGAGCTCATGGGTAGTATCTTTGATAAAATCATCGAGTAGGGCAATCGCCTCGTTCATGGGGCGGAGAATCAAACGAGAGAGGAGATATCCGACTCCGACGAGCATTAAAAATAAAATTGCTCCGAAAGTCAGGGTAATCTCAAAGGTTTGCTGCCGCCATAACCCGTCATCTTTGGTTTCAAAAACCAGATAATACTCCCCCATCCCGTATGGTGAAAGGGGGACGATCAGATAGATGTGTCCGGATGAGAGGTAAATATTTTCTTTGAAATCGATAGCAGCGGTATCCAGCCGCGATATTATCGGTTTGTGATCGTATCCGTAGAGTGCGGTTGTGTAAGCCAAATCTTTGGGGAAAGTGGAGAGATTTCGGTCGTGTTCGAGCCACTGTTTGAGTTTGGGAACATAGCTCTCTGATTCCAATTGCATCGCGAGGCGCTGAGAGGAGAGCATAACGGCTTTGGCGTATTGAAAATAGAGAACTCCGATAAGTGCGAGGATCAAAACCGACATTATCCCATAGAGAATCAAGAAGCTTTTGAGGGTACGATATTTAGCGAAATTGATACCCGAGGCGCTTGTGGCTGACAATGGAATCCTTTCCGAGAAGTTTGCGCAATGTTTTGATGTAGGTACGCAATGAACCGTCACTTGGTGTTTCATCATAGTCCCATAGATATTCCATAATCATTTCATGATGCAAAAGCTCATTGCGGTGTTGGATAAAAAGTTTGAGTAGTTTGTGCTCTTTGAGTTGAAGATTTTGTGTTTTACCGTTGATGGTGAGCACTTGATTATCGATGTCGTAGGTAATTCCCTCGCCAAGGGTAAGTGCCTCAGTCGGATTATGGTAGAAATTACGTTTTAGAATCGTTTGAATCCGTAGCAGAAGCTCTTTGAGGGCAAAGGGTTTACGGATGTAATCGTCTCCTCCGCTTTCAAATCCCGCTTCGACATCACTCATCGCATTGCGTGACGTGATAAAGATAGCCGGCGTGGCATTGCCCTCTTTGCGCGAGTTTTTTAGAAGAGAAAAACCATCACCCCCCGGAACGTTTACATCGAGTAATAGAAGATCAAATTTTTGTTCGTAGAGGGTATCTTCGGCTGAGGAAGCATCGTAAACACAGGTAACACTGAATCCCTGCTCTTCGAGATATTCGCTGACGCTCTCGGAGAGGTTGGGATCGTCTTCGAGCAGGAGAAGCTTTGCTTTGGTCATGTCAGTGCGATTCCAAATGTAATAAACAAAACGAGGGATATTCCGGCTGCGATAAGGGCATAGGGAAGTTGTGTTTTCGTGTGTTCTTGGACACTGCATCCGCTTGCCATGGCAGAGATAATCGTAGTATCCGAGATAGGGGAACAGTGATCGCCGAAAACACCGCCCGAAATTACGGCTCCCATGCACAGTGCAATAGGGGCATCGAGTCCGACAGCCAAAGGGACGGCGATAGGGAGCATGATGCTGAATGTTCCCCAACTCGTTCCCGTAGCAAACGCGATAATCGCCCCTAAAACAAAAATAGCTCCTGCCAAATATGCTGAGGGGAGATAGTCGCCGATAAAAGAGGCAAGATATTTGCCCACTTCCATATCGGAACTGACTCCGCCGATGGCAAAAGCAAACAGTAAAATAGCGGCTATCGGAGCCATTGATTTCGCCCCTTGAAGGGAGCTGGATAAAAATTCGCGGGTTGTGAGGGCATTTTTAAATCGATAATATCCCCACATCAAGGTCAAGGTGATGATAAGGGTATAGAAAATCGACGTTGAGCCGGAACCTTTGAAAATATCTCCGTCTCCGGTAGCGATCATAAAAGCAATAACACCGCCGATCATCCATACCATCGGCCATAAAAATAAACTAAAATGGCCTCGCTCATCTTCACATTCTATCGTTGGCGGCGGTGTAATGGTAGCGTGGCGCATGGGGCCGATATCGATCTCAAACCACACGGCGATAAAGGTAACGATCAGAGCAATGAAGGCATAAAAGTTAAAGGCAACCGATTGAAGAAGCCATGTAGCACTTTCCCCGCCGATCAAACCGGCCGTGATTTGTCCGCCGATAAGTCCCAGTAAAAGAGCCCCCCAACCATTCAACGGGATAAGAGAGCAAACAGGTGCAGAGGTGGAGTCACAGACAAAAGCGAGTTTGGCGCGACTGATGCCGTATCGGTCGCAAAATGGGCGTCCTATTGCCCCTGCTACGAGGGACGTGATAGAGGACTCGATGAACACGACGATTCCGGCAATAAAGCTGGGCATCAATGCACCCCGTTTGCTTTTGACCCAGCTACGTTTGACACTCAGTTCATGAACCAAACCGTCGACTCCGCCACTTCGTTCGATGAGGGCCATTACCGAGCCTACCATTATGGCAAAAGCTAAGGTTTTGAGTACCCATCCTTCACTCAGTAATCCCCCAAATCGCTCAACCATAAGTATGAGTGCAGTGAGAGGGTGAAAATCGGCAATGATAAATTCACCAACGAGAACAGCCATAGCGAGTGCTATAAAGACTGAACGACTAAAAAAAGCGAGGAGAATAGCAATAAGCGGAGGGAGTAACCCTAAAATACCATATTCTATAGGGGATCCTTACAATATCATTTGAAGGCGCATTATACCTGGGCGGTCGAATTGCTCTTTATAGTATTCACTTCGTTTTTCGTCGATAACCGTAAACCCTAGCTTTTTGTAGATCATTTCACTTTCGACGGAGCCTATTTCAACAGAGGTTTGAACTTTTCGATACCCTTTGAGGCGGGCAGTGAGCATACTTTTCCCGATCAGCTCTTTAAAGACGTCAAGACTTTTAAATTCCGCTTTGATGAGCATAAAATCCAAAACAAAGGTTTTGTTATCCACTTCCCCTTCGCACAGCAAATAAGCGGCGATACGTTCGTGGTATGTTTCGTCAAATCCGATCTCTTCGAGCGCTTTGGAAAAAATTTCATGGGTAGCGATTCGGGGTTCGTAGCCACAGATGGTTCCGGCGGTTACTCCATCGGCTACAGCGATGAAAAAATTGGAGAAGTGGCAATAGCTTTTAGTTGAGGTAAGAGCTAATCGCTTGAGATTCCCAAGAAGTACTTCATAATCGGAGGTATTAAACACCAGATCAAACAGCCCGATTCTCTTTCCGGCGCGAGATCCTTCGATTAATGCTTGGGCAATAATGTCAATATCCGCCTCGGATGCTTTACGAACGGTAATTGCCATTATTGCCTCACTTTTGCGATTTTCAATATGCTATACTACCTAACTTTAAAATAAACTAAGAACAATGCAATGTTGAAAACAATTCCAATCCTCTTAACGTCATTTGTCCTCTCAACACTTAGCGCTTCTGAGCAGCTGGTGATAGTCCTCTCTCCTGAACTAAATGCGACTGTAGCGTCGATGCAGCGATATGAGATGAAAAACCAATGGGTGAAAATCGGGCATAAGATACCCGTTATATTGGGTCGAAGCGGGTTAGGATATCTCCGTGACAAAATGCCGCTTAAAAATGAAGGGGACGGGCGTTCCCCTGCGGGAATGTTTCCGATCACCTCTACGTTTGGTTATTCTGAAATACCAAATTCTGCAATGCCTTATTATCATGCCGATGAAAAGCTGATTTGTATCGATGATGTGGAAGATTCTCGCTATAACATGTTTGCCTTGCTTGATTCCTCAACTCTCCCGAAAAGTTTTGAAGCAATGCGTCGTAATGATGAGGTATACCGTAACGGTGCGGTGATCGGTTATAACATTATGGGAGAAAAAGGGCGAGGCTCATGTATCTTTATCCATCTCAACCATAGTGATCATCGGCCTACTTCGGGATGTACGGCGATGGATGAAGCACCGTTGATCGAACTGCTCAAATGGTTAGATCCTGCGAAAAAGCCTCATATCTTACAAATACCGATAAAAGATTGTGCGGAATATCAAAAAGAGTTTGCGGGGATAGAGTGTGAGTAGCCGTCGGAACAAAGTTCCGATGGGATATTAATTATTAACTACATCTACTTTAGGAGTAGTGAGAGTGGCTGAAGGAAGCATCGGATAAATAACTCTCGGTTTTTTACCTTCGAGTGATTGTAAGAACGTTTGGATCGATGCCGTCTCATCATCACGTAAGTCAACACCAAGTTGGATACGTCCCATCTCTTTGATCGCTTCGCTAAGAGTTGCCATCTGACCGTTGTGGAAATACGGAGCGGTTTGGGTGACGTTTCGCAGAGTTGGTACGCGAACCATTCCGTTTTTATCCCCTTTAAAATCACCTACATTCATATATTTGTATGGAGCAACGACACCGAAGGCCTGCATCGTACCGCCTAGAGCGATGTCGTTATGACAGGTTGTACACCCTTTGTCAATAAAGGTTTTAAGCCCTTTTTGTTCTGCTTTAGTGAGCGCTTTTTTATTGCCGTTTAGGAAATCATCGTAGCGTGAAGGGGTGACAAGAGTTCGCTCGAATACTGCGATGGTATCGGCTACTTTTTCGAAGGTGATTTTGACATCTTTTCCGTATGCTTTTTGGAACATACTGACATACCCGGGCATTGAATTGACAACACCTGTGACAAAATCTTTCGGTGCAGCCATTTCCGGTCCTGCTTGAATCGGTCCTTGCGCTTGGTCTTCGAGGTGCGGAGAGCGTCCATCCCAAAATTGCTGAGAGTAGAACACGGCGTTATAAACGGTTGGAGAACTCAGACCGTGCGGATTCGATGTCCATTTGTGACCGATTGCTGCGCTCATTCCGTCGGTTCCGCCGATGGCGAGATTATGACAGGTATTACAGCTGATTAAACCGCTTTTAGAAAGACGAGGATCAAAGTAGAGCATTTTTCCGAGTTCTACCTTAGCCGAAGTGGTCGGATTCTTAGCGTTTGACGTGAGCTTATCAATAGCTTTAGGGTTTGCCGGGATTGGTTTGAGTCCCGCAGTTTTAGCTTCATCGATGAGTGAAGCTCCCATAACGCTTGAAGCGACGATGGCAGAGATTATTAATAATTTCATGGTGAATCCTCGTGATATTTGGATTAGAATAGAAATTGTAGCATATTAATATAAAGGAAAATTTTTATCCTTTAGTTAATTTAGCTCCTGCATAACCGTGGATCGCTTAGACTGTTCCAACCGTCTGCATGCCGATTCAAATGCTCCGCCCTCACCGACGATGATACAATGCTCTTTTGCCCGGGTTAATGCGGTGTAGAGAAGTTTGGTATTAAGCATAATATGGTGTGAAAAACTCATAACCACGACAACGGTATCGTATTCCATCCCTTGGACTTTATGGACACTCAAAGCATACGAGAGGTTGAGAAAGTCACTGATCTGCTCATATTTGTAATGGACGATGATCTCTTCATTGGGATAGTAAACATAACAGAGTTCTTCTTCCTCATCGAGGCGAAAAATCAATCCGCACATACCGTTAAATATTCGACGTTCACTCGGTTCATGCCCCTCTTTAAACTCTTCGGGGGTAGTGGAAGGGAGATTTTCATTTTTAATATGAACGACTTTGTCCATCAGACGAAACTCACCTTTAAAGGTGTTAATCTTTTTTTTTGCCTTCGGGTTAAAGTAGTCTTGGAGGAAGGTGTTTAGATTATCGACTCCGAGGGTATTGCCTCGCATCGGAGAGATCACTTGGAATGCGCTCAGATAATCCCGT
This sequence comes from Sulfuricurvum sp., assembly GCF_028713855.1. GTDB lineage: Bacteria > Campylobacterota > Campylobacteria > Campylobacterales > Sulfurimonadaceae > Sulfuricurvum. Next base: position 194,501 of record NZ_JAQTNN010000003.1, on the reverse strand, counting down.
AATTTTTTGGTTTGAAGTTTTTCACGTGAGAGAGGAAGATATTCCAGTGTCACTTCGGCAATGGCGGCCAATATATTATGGGCATGGGTTTTAAGCACCTCTTCAAATTCGTTTGCACTGAGAGAATTTTTGAGTGCATAACGGTTCGGAATATCCACATTGACAAAGGTGAAATCATCATAGCTCTCCCGATACTGCGGAATGATTCCTCGACGGACATCATTGGCAATGAGGGCAATTGCCTGATCATCGCGCTGACGATAGATTTGGGTCAGCATTACTGTCGGAGCGAGATTGAGGGTTATTGCATCGCTGAGTGGACTTCCTGCACCGATGGGGGGGAGTTGGGCATCGTCGCCCACGATAATGACAGTGGCTGAACGCTCTATTTTTGCCATCAGGCGCGCAAAGAGGGTCGAGTTGATCATAGAGGCTTCATCGATCAAAACCACTTGATAAGGCATTTTATCGTGCGATTCGAATTTTACCAGCAAACTTTGAATCGTTGCACTTTGATAACCGCTGCGTTCCCGTATCCGCTGGGAGGCAATGCCGCTGAGTGCACAGGTCATGATGAGACTCGGCTCATAGCGGGTTGCTAAAAGGTCTAAGAGAGCTTTTGCCGTGGTGCTTTTCCCCGTTCCCGCATACCCGACGAGAAAAATCAATCCGCACCCTTGATTGATCCGTTCCAACGCCGTAAGCTGCTGTTCTCCCAGACTCAGAGAATGGGTCTTTAAAAATGTCTCAAGATTATCGCTGAGGGGTTCATTCTTACTTTTTCCCCGTCGTTTGAATTCGCTGATAAGAAGTGTTTCAGCTTCGTAAATACGAGTAGGAGAGAGTTTGGAACTGGGTAAGAGTGTGATACTCCCTTCCCTCAGTCGATCCTCAAGGGCTTCATCGTACCGTGAATGATCTCCTAGTGCCAAGAGTAAATCGAGTTTACTGAAGAGTGCGCCTCGTTCGATACAGCTGTTCCCCTCCTGCTCACAGTATTCGCTTAGGGTATATTCCATCGCTGCTTGGATACGTCGTTCATCATCCACGCTCAGTCCCATTTTTAATGCTATCTCATCGGCTTTTTTAAACCCAATTCCGTTGATCCTCATCAAACCATACGGATTGTGTTTGATGGCTTCGATGGGATCTTTTACCTCTTTCATCGCCCCGGCAATGAGCCGCAGTAGTGCAGGAGTGACACCGAAGGGGGCTAAAAACTCCCCCAAAAGACGCATGGAACGAAACTGTTTCCATCCGCTGGAGAGTTTGAGGAGACGCTTTTCATTCATCCCTTTTATTTCCAACAATCTCTCAATATCGTTGTCCAAAATATCGACGAGTCCATCAGTACCGTATTTCTCGATCAGTTCAGCGGTCAGTTTTTTGGTGAATCCTTTGACGACACGGTTGAGAAAAAAGAAGAGTTCGTTTTGATTAACGATGAGAGAGTGAGCCTTAAACGTCCGTCCGTGCTGGCGGTGTTCTTCCCATGATCCTTTGAGGGTGATTGCGGCATTGACGAGGTGATCTACGTCACTCTCATAATAATGGGCGCTGATCTTATCTCCACTTTTGAGAGCGGCGATAAAGAATCCGTTATTTTGGTAGATGATCCGATCGATTTGACCGATGAGGGTTTGCATTAGGCCCTAACGCGGAGATTTCGTTCTTCCTCTTGCGATTTATAGAGCTCTGCACACCCTTTGGCTAACTCACGGATTTTGAGGATGTAGTTAGCCCGTTCGGTAACGGAGATCGCTTTACGCGCATCGAGGGTGTTGAACGTATGAGACGCCATCATGCACAGATCATACGCTGGCAATGGAAGCTCGGCATCTAGGCATCGTTTACATTCAGAGGCTTTAGATTCAAAATCATTAAACAGCATGGCTGTGTCGGCGATTTCAAAGTTGTATTTACTAAACTCGATTTCACCTTCTTTGTGGATATCCCGGTAGAGGGTTTTGCCGAATTTGTTTTCGCTCCAGACGATATCGAATACGGTATCGACCCCTTGGAGATACATTGCCAAACGTTCAGTTCCATAAGTGATTTCAACGGCAACAGGATCACAACTGATTCCACCCACTTGCTGAAAATAGGTAAACTGGGTTACTTCCATCCCGTTTAACCATACTTCCCAGCCCAATCCCCATGCTCCGAGTGTCGGTGATTCCCAGTTATCCTCAACAAAACGGATATCGTGGTCTTTGATATTGAGCCCGAGATATTCCAAACTTTTGAGGTAAAGCTCTTGAATATTTTCAGGACTTGGTTTGATAAGAACTTGAAATTGATAGTAGCTGCCTAAACGGTTTGGATTTTCACCGTAGCGTCCGTCTGTCGGGCGACGGCTAGGGGCGACATACGCCACAGACCATGGTTTTGAGTCGAGTGAGCGGAGGAAGGTCGCAGGGTGAAAGGTTCCTGCTCCGGCTGCAATGTCGTAAGGCTGGACAATCGCGCACCCTTGGTCGTTCCAAAATTGTTGAAGTTTTAAAAGCATATCACCGAACGTAATCATAACTGTCCCATTAAAAGAAATTGCGCCATTATACCAAAAAGCCGCATTCAAAGGGTTTCTTAAAGCGATATGTTTTATTATAAAACGAATTAATGAAAAGGTGGCAGGGTGAAGCGATATCTCATTGTCTTATTGCTATGCATTAGTGCATTGTATGCCCAGCCGTTACATGAAAAAGTATCCGTCCAGTTACAGTGGGCTGACCAGTTTCAATTCGCCGGTTACTACGTTGCGAAAGAAAAAGGTTTTTACCGGGATGCCGGTTTAGATGTAACCATCCAAAAATTTGATCCCAAAAAACTTGCTATTGACGAGGTAATGGCGGGTCGAAGCACGTACGGGATAGGGAGATCTTCACTGCTTGTCGATCGTATGCAGGGGAAAGATGTTGTTGCCTTAGCCGCAATTTTTCAAAGTTCCCCCTTTATCCTCCTCTCTAAAAAATCTTTAGATATTCGTACTCCACGTGATTTGATCGGCAAGCGGATTATGATGACACAGGATTTCCAAGACACAATTTCAGTGCGGGCAATGCTCAATTCACAAGGAATATCGCTCGATCAGATAAAATTTTTAGAACACAGTTACAATCCGATCGACATCATAACGGGTAAAACCGATGTGATGGCGTGTTATATCTCAAATGAGCCATATGTGCTCAGAGAAAAAGGGATAGAGACCAATGCGATCAGTCCTGAATCGTATGGATTTGATTTTTACAGCGATATTTTATTTACATCCGGATCCGAATTGCGCCATCACCCAAAAAGAGTTCGTGCGTTTGTCGATGCGACGCTCAAAGGGTGGGAGTACGCTTTTGCGCATATCCCTGAAACGGCACAGCTGATCAAAGATCATTATAATGGACAAAACAAATCGATAGAGAGTCTCGAGTATGAGGGAGAAGTGCTTAAAGAGCTTGCTTATCATGGTAATCAGCCTCTTGGTGCGATGACTTTGGAAAAATTCCGCCGTATATCGGATATCTATCGGGTCATGGGAATACCTCAAAATGAAAGAAGGTTGACAGGGTTGTTGTATGAAGACACATCGAAAAAAGTTATCCCTTTAAGTGTCGATGAATACTCTTTTTTACACACTAATGTTATTCGCTATATCTCTACACTTTCCTCTCCTCCTTTTAACTTTTCGACGGAAGCAGATCCCCGGCTTCAAGGAATAGCAGCCGATTTTTGGAATTTGATTGTTGAACGAACGGGGATGAAGACCTCATTTCTCCCTTCCTCTACATGGGCTGAGGTAGATAACGCCATTAAAACAAAAAGTGCGGATGTGACGCTGGGGACATCGATTTCCATAAACCAAGAACCGTATGCCCTTTTTTCCAAACCTTATGCCTCATTTCCTAATGTCATCGTAACGAATAAAACGATTGATTTTCTTCCGGGATTAGAGTCTCTGGAAGGCAAACGTGTTGCTGTAGGAGAAGGGTACAGTATTGCCAGTACGATCGCTGAACATTATCCGAAAATTATTATTGTTGGAGTAGAGGATACGCGTGAGGGATTGAAACTGCTAAGTTCCGGACGGGTTGATGCGGTAGTCGATATTCTCCCGGTTGTTGCCTATTTGATCAATGCCGACCATTATCTGGATCTCAAAATTTCAGGTACGACCGAATTTAATTTTGATGCTCGGATGATGCTCCGTAATGATTATCCGGAACTCAAATCAATTATCGATAAAGGGATTGACGGGATCAGCATTGCCGAGCGGCAGAAAATTTTCAACCGTTATATTGCCATTACGTATGAAAATCATGTGAATTACAGCTGGGTATATCGAATTGCCGCATTGGCACTGGTTATTGTCTTTATCTTTGTATATCGTCAATCTGTGATGGGAAAATATCAGAAAAAACTTCTAAAATTGGCTACGACAGATCCATTAACCGGACTTTATAACCGTATAAAACTGGATGAAAAATTAGCGGAATGTCACCAAGTTTGTGAGCGTACAGATCGATCCTTTGCTGTGATGATGATCGATTTGGACAATTTTAAACGGATTAACGATACGTATGGTCATTTGATTGGAGATAAAACACTTATTACTATTGCCACGATTTTACGTGATAACGTACGTGATATGGACATAATCGGACGATGGGGCGGGGAAGAATTTATGATTGTGTGCCCTGAAACCAATATTGACGGAGCCGAACAAATGGCGATGAAAATCAAAGAGCTGATGAATACCTATGACTTTCCCTATATTCATGCCATGACATGCAGTTTCGGAATCAGCGAATGTCGCAAAGGCGATCGGATCGAAAATGTTGTCGGACGTGCCGATAGTGCTTTATACCGTGCAAAAGAGGAGGGGAAAAATCAGATTTATAGAGGATAAATCAGTCCAGTTTACAAACGATATCCCCAATCTTTTTTCCCAGTGATGCCGAAACAACAGAGCATTTGACTTTGAGTAAAAAGCAGATATTATTCCGTTTTTGAGGGGTCATACACTCATAATTTCCCATCCCTTTGGCAATAATCAGATCGGCTGTATCGAAAAGGGCTTGAGCTTCGATTGACGCGAGTTCATAGACGAATCCGGGAGTCGGAACCCCACTGTTGAATAGAGAGCAAATTTTATCTAATCCTCCCTCCTGTGCTTCTTTCATAGTCACATCATTGATAATGGGATTTCCCCGAACCATATAGGTGAACGCTATTGCGGGAAAGAGTTTTTGGAGGGATTGAATTGCTAAGGCATCGAACAGATGTTCTCCCGCATTATCCCCGATATAGAGAACGGTTTTCGCGCGGCTGAGTGTTTTTTGCAAGACTTGAGTATCATCATATTCAAACGGTGTAGTGAAAACGGAGGCAATTGCATCGTGTAGATCAAAACTTACCTCTGCGGCGAGATCGATTACATTCCCCACCACAGCTGTTTTAAGTGTCGCCATAAACGGATCGTTGCTGCATTCGATCGTCTCACGCAAAAAGGGAAGATAGGCTTGTGCCTGAGCGGAGGCATGGGCTTTTTGCTCGGCATAAAGATCCGTTTTATCGGCTAAAACTGCCATCTGTTCATACAATGGTGCAGCAATAACAGGAGGAGAGAGGGTAAAATCGGCGTTTTCTAGCGAGGTTTCGACGTAATTTACAATAGAATTCGTTAGTTTTTCATCTGCATGAATCGCTTCACAAACCCGTTTACTTTGGGCAGCAATGCACCCTATACACTCATTTTGTATGGTCATTGCGCCCCATACTCATCAATTACTTTTCCCCACATCAATTTGTATTTGCGGCGCATAAATTCAACTTCTTGTTGTGAGAGACGGAGTTGCTCAGTGAGGGTTGCGATGGTTTTGCGATCTTCATCGTAGAGTTCTTGGAGCGATCCCAGAGCCTCTTTGAGAAAGAGATTCTCATTTTTGATCGACTCGATTGTCTCTTCTTTGGCAACGAGTACTTTCTCGTGAAGATTGATGATAGTACCAATTGTTTTTTCGACGAAACTGGCACCCAGGGTGACATCTGCATGAGATGCGCTGAGTTCATGCAGCCCTGAGGGGACAATCCCTGCCATCCCATGACCGGGATCAATAAACACTTCCCCATCTTCGATAACGGTAGTCAGTTTACCTCTGACAATCAACGCTTCGACGGCACTGCGATCGAGGTGTGTCATCTGAGCGTAATCATTGATACTCATCCAGTGCCCTTGCATTGTTTCCGCCTCTGTGTGTTAGATTTTTGATTATATCAAAGGTTATAAGATTGTTTCTATCTCTAAAGAATCCATCTCCACTTTTTTCGCTTTGCTGATACGATCTTCTTGGAGTTTCATACGCAATTCTTCATTTTCCAAAGCCAAAATCTGCATGGCAAGATAGGCAGAGTTAATGGCTCCTGCTTTACCGATGGCCACGGTTGCTACCGGCATTCCGGCAGGCATTTGGACGGTGGAGAGGAGTGCATCGATTCCGCTGAGAGCTGAAGCACTCATTGGAACACCAATGATCGGTTTGATAGTTTTGGAAGCTAAAACACCTGCCAAATGGGCTGCCATACCGGCTGCTGCGATAAATACTTGAGCCCCTTTGGCTTCCGCTGCGATCACATAATCTTTGGTTCGTTCAGGACTTCGGTGTGCTGAAGAGATAATAAGCTCATATTGAACCCCGAATGCTTCGAGTGTCTCCGAACATGACTTCATGACGTCGAAATCACTTTTGCTTCCCATAATAATTGATACAAATTTCATTTTTTTCCTTTATATAAATTTAACATTTTGTGACAGTACCCATATCTTCAGTGGCAGGAATACGGAAAAAGGTAAAGGCAGGCATTTTGATAGGGAGTTTAAAGCGGTTTAAGTTTCCGCTATGGACTTGATCCCACACTTTGCCGTTTTCAGCAAGCAGTTGTTTGAAAATTATAATCCATTGATCGTCTCTGTTTTCAACCGTACCGATTTCATTATCAATTGCTTCAATAACTGCATCTGAAGGGGCGACAATTTCCATAACATCATTAGGAAATGTTTTGTATTTGCACTCGAAGTACTCACCGCTTTCATCAACAATACCGCTTACCTGATGGGTTCCCATCATCATTGAAAAATCAAGATTCTGTGTGTCGTGTTTTTCAAACGGGCGATTCACAAGATAGGCATCGGTAAAGCCCCGATTTTGCATCGTATTCAGCTCTTTTTGATACGCTTCGGGATCACTTTTCCCCGCATAATAATCATCGATGGCTCGGCGGTAAACTTTAGCAGTGATCGCGGCATAGTATGGTGCTTTGGTTCGCCCTTCGATTTTGAGCGAATCGATGCATCCTGCATCAATGATCTCTTGGATATGGCTTGCTAGATTGAGGTCTTTGGAATTCATGATGTACGTTCCGATCCCTTCATCCTCTACGAGTTTGAACAGGGTTCCCGTTTCAGGATTGGCGGCATACATTTCATACGGGAAGCGGCAGTCATTGGCACAGCTTCCACGATTAGGAACACGACCGCTTTGCAGTGTAGAAATCAGACAGCGTCCGCTGTAGGCGAAACACATCGAGCCGTGGACAAAAACTTCGATTTCCAAATCGGGGAGTTCTTGCTTGATCTGTTTTAAGTCTTTGAGTGAAATTTCCCGTGCGGCGATGATACGGCGCGCACCCATATCATAATACACTTGCGCATCCAGTACATTCATAACATTGGCTTGGGTTGAGAGGTGTAACGGTATATGGGGTGCGATTTGATGAGCGAGTTTCAAAACGCCGGGAGTAGCCACGATAAACGCATCGGGTTCGAGTGATGCCATCGTGGCGATATGTTCTTTGAGAAGTTTTAACTGAGAGTTAAAGGGAAATCCGTTGATAGTGACATAGACTTTGCGACCGCGCGCATGAGCGTAATCGATCCCCTCTTTGAAACTCTCTAAATCAAACTCTTTACCCGATCGGATACGCAGCGAAAAGTGGCTGACTCCGCCATACACGGCATCAGCGCCGTAATCGATGGCGATTTTGAGTTTTTCTAAATTCCCAGCGGGGGAGAGGAGCTCGACTTTTTTCAAAAATAGATTCTCTTTTTTAATAATTTGAGAGAATTTTACCTTATTAAACCTCTACTTTTGCCCAAAAGATGCAAGTAATGCTTCGATATCATCGCTGCTTACAACATCCTCAGTACTGGTGTCTCCATGGATATGGACAGCAGAACCAACCCGTTTGGAATCATCTATCTTCCCTGAGAAGAGGTGATTCATATAGGTAGAGAGGGCGCGCATAACGTTGATAACCCTCTCGATTTTTTGACGATGAATATCTTGGTATTGCATGATGTCCATTATATTCATAATGGTATCCCCGCCATCTTGGAGCTTTTCAAGAATAGACGAAAGATTTTCCAGTGCTTCATTATTTTGAATCAGTTGAGTTTTAAACGCCTCAACATGAGGGAATTTTGCACTGAGTGTACTAAAGAGCTCAACATTATTTTTTATAACGGATTGAACGCTCTTAACCTCTTTTTCTCCTTTACCCAAATCATTACTGATTCCTTCGATCAGATCAAAAATCTCAGAAGCTTTTTCTTCGCTCTCTTTAGTAACATCATCAAGTTGATGCACCACTTTATTATCATCTGTCGGAGGCGGCGGCCAATTGTTCATTGCGGATAAACGATAAGTGTCCGGTTCTGGTTGATGCTCAGACTCTGTTTTAGGTAGGTCTTTTTCTTCTTCGTTTTTTTGTTCGCCCACACTCGAAAGTTCTGTTTCTTCATAAGCTTCATCCAAATCTATATCACCGCTCATCAGTGCATCTAACTCTTCTTGCGTCATGACCCGTACCTTAACGATTAAATTGCACTATAATAGCATTTAAATCTTTAGTTTCAATGGATAAAATGATGAAAGTTGATCTTCATAATCACACTGTTTTATGCAATCATGCTACCGGTACCGTAAATGAGTACGTAGAGGCCGCAATAGCGTGCGGTACAGAGTTTTTCGGCTTCTCGGATCACGCTCCGATGCATTACGATCCTGCGTATCGGATGACCTTTGATCAAATGAAACTGTATGAAGCATGGATCAAAGAAGCTCAGCAATGTTATACGGATAAAATCACGGTTTTATTAGGTTATGAGATTGACTTTCTCCCCGGCTATATGGATGAGTCGGTTTTGAAACGATCGTGCGATTATATGATCGGAAGCGTCCATTTTATCGACGATTGGGGATTTGATAATCCTGAGTTTATCGGACGCTATGAGGGAGTTGATCTTGATGATGTTTACCGACGTTACTTTGGTCTTGTCGAAGCGATGGCGCAAAGCGGACGATTCGATATCGTCGGTCATTTGGATTTACTCAAAGTATTCAAATTTCTTCCGACAAAAGATATTCGTATCTTGGCTAAAGGGGCATTAAATGCTATTAAAAAAGCGAATATGAGTGTCGAGATTAATGTTTCCGGATATCGAAAACCGATTGTCGAAGCGTATCCCTCACCGCTGTTGCTTCAGGAAATCATAGAGAAAGAGATCCCGATTACCTTTGGATCAGACGCACATAATCCTGAACAAGTCGGACTGTTTTCAAACGAGATTGAAACCTTGGCACGATCCGTTGGATATGACAAATGTGCCATTTACCGAGGGCGTGATAGGGAAATGATTAAATTTTAATCATCTTAATCCCTTTCCTTTTTAGTCTTTTTTGATATACTACTCCACTTTTATTTTTTTCAGGAGATAAGCATGGGTAAATTCGTAAACAGTGTCGACGAGTTTTTTAGTTTTTCAAAAGAGAACGACGTACAGTTCGTAGATTTCCGTTTCACAGACATGAAAGGGACTTGGCACCATGTTAGCTATCGCTACAGTGCAGTAAATGCAGGTCATTTTGAAAATGGTCTTCCATTTGACGGTTCATCTATCGATGCTTGGCAGCCGATTAACCGTTCAGATATGCTCTTAAAACCGGATGCAGAATCTGCATTTATGGATCCTTTCACTGCTGATCCGACCATTATCGTTTTCTGTGATGTATTTGATATCTATAAAGGTCAAATGTACGAAAAATGCCCACGTTCAATCGCTAAAAAAGCACTTGAACACCTCAAAGGCGCTGGTTACGGTGATGTTGCGTATTTCGGACCTGAAAATGAATTTTTCGTATTTGACGATGTAAAAATCCGTGATGAGATCAACTGCTCATACTACGAAGTAGATTCTGAAGAGGGTGAGTGGAATGACAGCAAATCATTCCAAGACGGTTACAACACCGGTCACCGCCCACGTACAAAAGGAGGTTACTTCCCGGTTGCTCCGATCGACACCATGGTAGACCTTCGTGCAGAAATGATGATGGTTCTTGAGCAAGTCGGTCTTGAAGTTATCCTTGGTCACCACGAAGTTGCGCAAGCACAAGGTGAGATCGGTATCGTATTTGACACGCTTGTAAATGCGGCGGACAACGTTCAAAAACTCAAATATGTTATCAAAATGGTAGCGCACCTTAACGGTAAAACAGTTACCTTTATGCCTAAACCACTCTATGGAGACAATGGTAACGGTATGCACGTTCACCAATCAATCTGGAAAGACGGTAAAAATACATTCTACAAAGAGGGCGGCTACGGCAACCTTTCTGAAGCGGCGCTTCACTATGTCGGCGGTATTTTTGCTCACGCACGTGCGGTTGCAGCATTTACAAATCCATCAACAAACTCATACAAACGCCTTATTCCTGGATTTGAAGCACCGTCTATCTTGACGTACTCAAGCCAAAACCGTTCTGCATCTTGTCGTGTTCCATACGGTGCGGGTGAAAAAGCAACTCGTATCGAAATGCGTTTCCCTGACTCCACTTCATGCCCATACCTTGCATTTACTGCAATGATGTTGGCGGGACTTGACGGTATCAAAAACAAAATGGTTCCGGTTGGTCCGATGGATGAAGATCTATTCGAACTCAGCCTCAATGAAATCCGTGAAAAAGGGATTCCACAAATGCCACACACATTACGCGGTGCATTGGAATCATTGATCCGTGATAATGATTTCCTTCAACCGGTTATGACTCCGGAGTTTTTGGATACCTACCAAAACTACAAATTCGAAACACAAGTATGGCCTGACGAAGCTCGTCCGACTGCATTCGAATTCAAATCTACTTATTCTTGTTAATCTAAAACACGAGCCTATGGGCTTGTGTTACTTCTTTCTCTCAATTTCTTTTAAACTGTAGTATTATCATTAAAGCTTAAGCTTTATTTGACGATAATAGTCTAATCTTATCATGCGCATAATGCGCTATACACAGGAGTTTCTATGAAACGTAATGCATTCACACTTGTCGAGTTGATCTTCGTCATCGTTATTATTGGAGTATTAGCCGCGCTTGCAGTGCCACAATTTCGTCAACTGCAGGAAAATGCGCAACTTACGAATATCGTAAAATATTATACTGATATTCTTACATCATCAAAGTCAGCTTATTTAAATGAAGTTGAATTAAACAATGTTGCTATGGCAGATGTAAATTTGACACAACTCTACGATTTTAGAGGTAATGGATGGGTAATATCTAATGCTAATGATACGGCAACATATACGGTGTCGATTGGTGGTGCTAATCAAACATTCGTAGTTGGATATAATAATGCTGGTTCAATCACCATGACGACAACAATCTCTGGTGCTGTGGCTGCTACGAGAGCACGACTTGCAGAAAAGTTAACAGTTAAAACAGGTATGATTTTTACTGGTGCTAATCCGGATGTAAATGCAACTGTTTTGCCATTGACAGAATAACTTTACCGCAAAATGCGTTTTGCCTTTACTCTAGTTGAATTAATCTTTGTTATTGTCATCATCGGGATTCTCTCGGCGGTGGCAATCCCCAAATTTGCTAACCTCACCGATAACTCCAAAAGCGCTTCCGAACTTGCTACCGCTTCATCAGTCCAGAGTGCACTTGACGCCGTTCATGGAGAATGGATCACCAATACGTGTACTTTTGATTGGGGAAACGGTCAAAATACAGGAAATGCGGGACAAGCACTCAATGCTAGCGGTTATCCTACTGCAGCTCAATTGGGGAATGCTGCAAACCCTTTTACTAATCTTTTGAAAAATTCCGAAAATGGTGATTGGAGTAGGGATGATAGCACTACGCCTCCAAGATACTATGGATCGGCAACGCGAACTGATGGTAAAGGTGCAAAAGACCGTAATATTGCCCATAAACCCGAAGGTAATGATTATTGGGAATATAATGAGACGGCGGGGACATTTAAGCTTATAGAGCCGTAATTCTTTGTAGTAGTTGTCATACTGAACTTGATTCAGCATCTAAAGGGCTGTCTTAGATCCCGTATCGAGTACGGGATGACAGAGAAGAGAGAAAATTATTCAGTAGGTAATTGCGGACCTGCGGCAGAGAAGTCGAAACCACTCTCTCCATCCGTATATTTCTTAAAGTTTTTGATGAACAGTGCAGCTAGGTTATCGCGCTGGACGAGATACGCATCACGATCGGCCCATGCATTTCGAGGATTGAGGATTACCGGATCGATAGAACCGAGTGTTTTTGGGATATGGAATCCAAACGTATTAGTGGCATCAAATTCGCTTTCATTGATCGAACCATCAAGGATCGCATTGATACATGCACGCGTATCTTTAATGCTCATACGTTTACCGACACCGTATCCGCCGCCTGTCCATCCCGTATTGACCAAATAGACATTAACTCCATGCTCGTCGATTTTTTCACCTAAAAGCTTAGCGTAGACCGTTGGATGAAGAGGGAGAAACGCTTCGCCGAAGCATGAGCTGAATGTTGCTACCGGCTCAGTAATTCCACGCTCAGTACCGGCAACTTTTGCTGTATAACCGCTCAGGAAGTAGTACATCGCCTGCTCTTTGGTGAGTTTACTGACCGGAGGCAGGACACCGAAGGCGTCTGCGGAGAGGAAAATGATGTTTTTGGGATGCGATGCCATCAAAGAGGGCTGGTGATTGTCGATGTGTTCGATGGGGTAAGAGACACGCGTATTTTCAGTTTTAGAGCCGTCGGTGTAGTCAACGATACCGTCTTCATCGTAAACGACATTTTCCAGCAATGCATTACGTCGTATTGCATTATGAATCTCAGGTTCACTCGAAGGATCGAGATTAATGACTTTAGCGTAACATCCCCCCTCGAAGTTAAAGACCCCTTCATCATCCCATCCGTGCTCATCATCTCCGATAAGGGCACGTTTCGGATCGGTTGAAAGAGTTGTTTTTCCGGTACCACTGAGACCGAAGAAGAGGCAAGTGTCACCTGCGGCACCTACGTTGGCTGAACAATGCATAGCGAGCTTACCTTCAAGTGGAAGCCAGTAGTTCATCATAGAGAAAATCCCTTTTTTCATCTCGCCGCCATACCAGGTGCCGCCGATGATACAAAGATTCGCTTCCACATCAAAAAGGACAAATACTTCGGAGTTGAGCCCGTGATGAGCCCACTTTTCGTTCACCGCTTTACAAGCATTGAGAACCGTGAATTGAGGTTTGAAACTCTTTAATTCTGATTCGCTTGGACGGATAAACATATTTTTTACAAAGTGAGCCTGCCATGCGATTTCGGAGACAAAGCGTACGGAACGTTTGCTGGATGCACTTGATCCACAATATACGTCAGTAATGTAAAGATCTTTTCCTGAGAGTTGTTCGCGAGCAACAACAAGGAGTTCATCAAAAACCGTTTTATCGATTTTTTTATTGACATCGCCCCATGCGATATATCGGTTAGAAGGATCAGAATCGACAAAATATTTGTCTTTTGGGCTTCGACCCGTAAAAATACCGGTATCGACCATGGTCGCACCATTGCTGGCAAGTTTGCATTCACCGTTATCCAGTTCATGTTGGATCAACTCGTCGTAACTGAGGTTGTGGAAAAGCTTACCACTATTTTTTATGCCTAACGTCTCAATCTCTGCGGAAATCATGGTCTTTTTTTACCTTTTCGGGTTCATCGCTGTACTGTACAACGATGAAAATTTAAAGCGGATGCTTCATTTATGGTGCGAATTATACGACTTCAATTTATAAACGAGAATTAAAGCGACGATTTATTTAAATTGTGACGCCAATTCAGTTAAAATCTTAGGAGCCAATGCCTCGGTTCCGTTGTACTTTTGGAGCTTAACCCCGACGTTATTCATACTTTTTGCTGTATTCTTGCACGCCATTTTAACTACGAGGTAATCACAATCTTCGATTGTATCGGCCATGGTGTCGTGGGCTTTGATGTGTTCCATATCCCCTTCATCGTGGTCACAGGTATGGTGCTCATCATGATCGTGATCTTCTTCTCCTGCGGCTTTCGGGTTAGCACGAAGACCTTCCAATGTAAAACTTTTAAACATTCCGCCGCTGAGATTAAATACGGCAAAATAAGGGGTGTGTCCGGCATTTCCGGCCATTTTTAGATTTTCATCCATAACAGGTACAGCGATTTTCATAGCATTTCCTTCTATATAAGTATGAAAATTATGCCATATTGACCTTAAATACCTGCAACAACGGTAATAATGACAAATAATGTTTAATTTAAACGTTTTATAAGAATTAGAAGACCATAATCGTAATCAGGGTTACAAGTGTAATCACTATTTAAACTTCAAAGGAGTAAACCATGAAACGTTCAGGTTTTACTATGATCGAGTTAATCTTCGTTATCGTTATCTTAGGAATCTTGGCAGCAGTTGCATTGCCTAAATTTATCGGTGTGTCTGAACAAGCACAAGAAGGTAAAATTAAAGCATACGTAGGTACATTGAATCGTACAGTTGCTCCGGCATTGTGGTCAGATTCAATCACTAATAATTTAAATGGTGATATTGCTGGTAATACTATTAACTATAGTACAAAATTGTTGTCACAACTTGTAACGCCTGATGGAACTGGAGATACGACAGCACAAGATTTGACTAATCCAACTCTTACTGCATGTTCAGCAGTTGTCACCCCAGGAAATGCTGACGGTTCTTTTACTGATGCACAAATGAACGCCTTTGGTGTTGTTTCAACGGGTGTAACGGGTGGAAATACATATAATATTAAATGTATGAATGGTAATATGAATGGTGCTCCTAAATTTATCCTAGAAAAAGTTGCATCAACTGCTAATGGTGGCGCGACAACATATCCAGTAAAGTAAGTAGTGCTGGTTCTTTTTCTCCTTCCAAGCTTTGGCTTGGAAGGATGTAGTTTGATTTGATTTTTGGGATGGTGAACCATCGTAGAACTCAGAGCAAGTAGGATAAAAAATGAAATTTCGTAATGCCTTTACAATGACGGAGTTAATCTTTGTCATAGTTGTTCTTGGAATACTTGCCTCCGTTGCAATTCCACGAATCGGGAGTAGTATCACTGATGCACAGGTCGCACGCGGTACGGCGGATGTTGCGGCCATTCGTTCAGCGATTTTGGCTGAGCGTCAGAGATTGCTGTTGCAAGGGGTCTCATCGTTTGTTCCGGATATTAATGATAATTTTACCGCGTCAGAGACAAATACAACAAGAAGGTTGTTAACTTATCCTTTAAAAATGGACACTACCTCAGGTACGTCGGGAACATGGTTGGCTGGTGGTGATGGTGTAACTTTTACATATCAGATTGATAATGCTAATACAGTTTTTACGTATACACCAGCGACAGGAAGATTCGATTGTACTTCAGGAACGGGTAAATGCGATCAGTTGACAAAGTGAGTTGATTGTATCCCCAAATATGTATTTTTACCGCATAGCCCTTTTGGGCTCTCCTCTCGAACTTCTTACTTATCATTCAAAAAATGTATTGACTGTCGGCAGTGAAATTGATGTAACCCTTTCCAGTCGTACGCTGCAGGGTGTTGTTATCAACGAATGTGAAAAACCAGAATTTATCACACAACCAGTCGGTGAAACCAGAGGATTTTTTTATTCAGATACCCAAATACAGAGTGCTCAGTTTATGGCGGAGTATTACGGATGTTCACTTGGGGAGGCGCTAAATTTGTTTGTGCCGTTTAGGGGGATGGATCCCCGGGTCAAGCCCGAGGATAACAAAACCCGTCATTCCCGCGTAGGCGGGAATCCAGCTCTAAACATCACTCTCTCAGATCCTCAGTCCCAAGCACTCGATTTTATCCGATCCCACTCCGTCTCCCTTCTTTTCGGTGATACGGGCGCCGGGAAAAGTGAAATCTATATGTCTCGTATGGATGAAGTATTAAGCGGGGGAAAACGCTGTTTATTGCTACTTCCTGAAATTTCCCTCACACCGCAGATGGAGTCACGTTTTTGTGCGCATTTCGGTGAAGCAGTGGTGCTTTGGCACTCTAAAATGACGCCGAAACAAAAAAAGGTGACGCTGGAGAAAATCTATGACGGCTCGGCACATATCATTGTTGGGCCTCGGTCGGCACTATTTTTGCCGATAGCGGATTTGGGGCTTATTGTCGTCGATGAAGAACATGATGAGAGTTATAAATCTTCCTCACGTCCTCGCTACAATGCGCGGGATATGGCAGTATATATCGGGAATCTTTTTAAAATCCCCGTTGTATTGGGGAGTGCTACTCCGAGTTTGGGCAGTTATGCCAAATATCCCTTTTTTCGTCTTCGCGGAGGGTATTATGAGTCCAAGCGGACGTTTGTATTTGAACCCTCGCTCGAAGCGTTGACTCCTAGTATTGACGCGAAAGTGATGGAGAATTTTGCCGTAGGTCATCAGGGGATTGTTTTTATCCCGACTCGGGCGAATTTCAAATACACGGTGTGTGATGCGTGCGGTTATCATGTAGAGTGTCCGTTCTGCAGTGTCGGAATGTCTCAGCATAAAAATTCCCGTGCGTTGAAATGCCACTATTGCAATTACACTGAAGTGCTCCCGAAAGTATGTCCGAAATGTCAAAGCGGTGCATTGCGCACAACGAGGCTCGGGACAGCGGAGGCAGTAGAGCATTTCAGTAAGCTCTCGGAAAATTTGAGAGTTCAGCAGTTTGACCGTGATATTATCACGACTCAAAATAAACTCATAAAAGTACTTGAAGCGTTCAATAAACGTGAGATAGATTTGCTCGTTGGGACACAGATGCTCTCTAAAGGGCATGATTACCATGATATTACCCTCGCCGTGGTGATGGGGATCGATAACCTCCTCTCACAGTCGGATTATCGCGCACGGGAAAAGGCACTTTCGCTTTTGGTGCAGATCGCCGGACGGAGTGGTCGTAAACAAGATGCTACCGTCATTGTTCAGAGTTTTAATGAATCATTTTTCAGAGGTTATTTGGATGATTATGAAAACTTTTTGATTGATGAGATGAGAATCCGCTCAGGGCGTTATCCTCCGACAAAAAAGTTGGCACGTCTGCTTTATGCCCATAAAAATGGGATAAAAGCAAAAGAGGCGATGCAGATGGCTGTGAGAGAAATTGAGCAGATGCAGATGGTTCAGATTGTCGGATTCGGAGCCTCTCCGATCGAGAAGATTGCCGATAAATATCGGTTTCAGATACTGCTTCGAAGTGATAAAAGTACTGATTTGATTCGGGCTATCAAACATATCAAATCACCGCTATGCGAGATCGATATGGACCCCATAGAGTTTACGTAACTTTAACATCCAAAAAGCTACAATCTACTCATGATAAAACGCTACTCTACCAAACAAATTTTTGTCGGAAATGTCGCCATCGGCGGTGATGCCCCTATCTCGGTGCAATCGATGACCTATTCTCGTACTGCGGATATTGCGGCGACTGTGGAACAGATCAATCGTCTCCATTTCGCCGGATGTGATATCGTTCGTGTTGCCGTTCCCGATGAGGAGGATGCCCGCGCGCTCAAAGTGATTAAAGAACAGATTTCACTTCCCCTAGTCGCTGATATTCATTTTAATTACAAGCTTGCACTTATTGCGGCAGAAGTAGTGGATTGTATTCGCTTTAATCCTGGAAATATCGGAGAAAAATCGCGTATTCGCGAGATTGTCAAAGCGTGTCAGGAACGTAACATCCCGATTCGTATCGGGGTGAATGCGGGGAGTTTGGAAAAAGAATTCGAACAGCGCTACGGAGCCACACCTGAGGGGATGGTCGCCTCTGCGGAGTATAACATCAAATTTCTCGAAGATTTGGGCTTTACCGACATTAAGGTGTCGCTGAAAGCAAGTGATGTTCAGCGCACTGTTGAAGCGTATCGTATGCTGCGCCCAAAGAATAACTATCCATTTCATCTGGGTGTGACCGAGGCAGGGACAATTTTCCATGCCACGATCAAAAGTGCAATCGGATTGGGGACACTGCTCTTAGATGGGATCGGCGATACGATGCGCGTTTCAATTACCGGTGAACTCGAAGAAGAGATCAAAGTAGGGCGTGCCATTCTCAAAGACAGCGGAGTAGCGAAAGAGGGACCCAATATTATTTCCTGTCCGACGTGTGGACGGATCGAAGCCGATTTGGTAAGTGCGGTTGCAGTGATCGAAGCGAGGGTTAAACACATCAAAAAGCCTCTTGACTTATCCGTAATGGGATGCGTCGTTAACGCGATCGGTGAGGCAAAACATGCCGATGTTGCTATCGCTTATGGCAAAGGTTCGGGGCTTGTAATGGTCAAAGGGGAAGTGGTTGCGCGGCTGGACGAAGACAAGCTCGTTGACCGTTTCGTCGAAGAAGTTGAAAAAATGGCTAAGGAAGAGGACTAATGGAAGAATCGTTATACAACTTAGCATTTGAACGCTCGGTCCTCAGCTCTATTGTTTTTGACCCTGCTCAGTTCGACGATTTTGATGCGGTATTAACTCCGGAGGATTTTTATCTCGCCGCTCATCAGGAAATTTACCGTGCGATGATGAGTTTATCGCATCGTGATCTTCCGATAGATGAGGAATTTATCCGCAAAGAGCTGACGGGGAAACAAAAATTCGATGAGCGGGTGATGGTCGAAATCCTCACCGCGAATCCGATCGCCAATACCAAAGCCTATGTCCAAGAGATCAAAGATAAAGCGATTAAACGCCATCTTCTTACCCTCACGACTGAGATCAAACGGGTAACCCTCGAAGAGGAACTTAGCGGAACCGATGTGGTTGATTTGGTCGAAAAAAAGCTTTATGAGATTACTCAAAGTTCCCAAGCGACCGATTTTAAAGATGCACCTTCGATCGCCGATGAGACGTTGGCGTATATCGAAGAGATGAAGGCGCGTGGGGATTCTGTCCTCGTCGGTGTTGATACGGGGTATGCCGAACTTAATAAAATGACGACGGGATTCGGGAAAGGGGATTTGGTCATTATCGCCGCCCGTCCGGCCATGGGGAAAACCTCATTTGCTCTCAATATGGTTCAAAATCTCCTCGACAAAGGAAAAGGGGTAGCCTTCTTCTCTCTGGAGATGCCGGCGGAGCAATTGATGCTTCGTTTACTGAGTGTGCAGACCTCTATCCAGCTTCAGCGTCTTCGTGTCGGAGATATGAACCCGCAGGAGTATAAACAGCTTAATGACGCGGTTGACAAGATGCGCCGCTCTAAACTGTTCGTGGACGATCACGGCTCCATCAATATTCATCAACTACGTTCCAAACTCCGTAAACTCAAAAGCCGTCATCCCGAGATCGAAGTGGCCGTCATCGACTACCTCCAAATCATGAACGGTACGGGGGGAAAAGATCGTCACCTCGAAGTCAGTGAGATTTCACGCGGACTCAAGATGCTTGCCCGTGAGCTTGGGATTCCGATCGTTGCCCTCTCACAGCTCAACCGTGGGCTTGAATCACGATCTGATAAACGTCCGATGCTCAGCGATATCCGTGAATCGGGGTCGATCGAGCAGGATGCCGATATCATCCTTTTTGTCTACCGTAACGACGTTTATCTCTACAAAGAGGAAAAAGAGCGGGAAAAAGAGGCGATTTCGGCGGGAAAAGAGTTTATTTCCAAATACGTCGAAAAAGAGGAAGAAGAGGCCGAAATTATTATTGGAAAACAGCGCAACGGTCCTACTGGGCATGTGAAGCTGATGTTCCAGAAAAAATTCACCCGTTTCGTCGATAAACCGACATTCGGTGCGGCGCAGATCGTTTATGAGAGTATCGATATGAAAAGTGCTACGATGAATTTAGACGATGAGAGTGTCGGGAATGTTTCAATGCCGATTATTTAAATCCGTTCGCCCTGAGCTTGTCGAAGGGTGTTGTGGTTCGACAAGCTCACCACGAACGGGGTTATATGTCTAAGCTTGAGCGTGTCGATCTCTTTGACCGTAAAAGTGGTTCGTTCTTTTTTCTCATACTCTTATTTATTGCTTCCTTATCTCTTGGTTGGGAATATTACCACTACAAAGACTTTGTCAAATTCGATGATCCGCTAGCACGTGCTGAGGTAATCGATCAAGAGGTACGTCTAATCGGCGATAAACCTAAGACCTCCATGAAGCTTCGACTCGAAAATGGTGCAAGTGTTCGATGCGCTATGAGCCCGTATCTTCGTGATCTGCGCGGACGGGAAGTATTGGTGGAGCTGCAGGTCGCGAAAGTGAGCTTTTTGGATTACCTCAAAGGGTTTCGTACCCGTGGTTTGATCACAGAAGTCTATCCACCTCTGAGTCTCAAAGAGCGATGGTATCGGCATATCTCATCGGCGCATAATGATCAGCGGATGAAAGAACTTTATGGAGCCTTGTTTGTTGCTACACCAATGTCTATGGAGTTTCAAGCGTTAGTGGGGGCGATGGGGCTAAGCCCTGTTCTATCGATTAGCGGATATCATTTTGGGATTCTTAGTCTAATAGCCTATTTCTTTCTCAGAACTCCGTATCGTTGGATACAAAATAACTATTTTCCCTATCGACACAGAAATAGGGATCTGTTTTGGATAGTGACAGGATTACTGTTTATGTATCTTTCGATTTTAGAATTTAATCCCGCGATGGTGCGCTCTTTCGGGATGATCGTGGTAGGATATTGGCTCTATGATCGGGGGATAAAAATCGTTTCGCTTCAAACGCTGTTGATCGCAGTGGGGTTACTACTCGCCTTTTTCCCAAGACTTTTTTTCTCCCTATCGTTTTGGTTTTCGACGTTCGGAGTACTCTCGATTTTTATTTTCATCCGCTACTATGAGCATTGGAAGCCTTGGCAAATATTTTTGGCACTGCATCTTTGGTGTTATCTCGTACTCTTACCGATCTCACTGGCTATTTTCGGAACGTTTAGTTGGAATCATTTGGGTTCGATTCCGATTAACCTGATTTTTAATCTTTATTATCCGACAGTACTAGTACTTCATTGGACACCGTGGGCAGATGTATTTGATTCTGTTTTAATTAAAATGTTTGATACTGGGGCATTGCAAAATGTGGTGATTCCGATGTGGATAGGTATTGGAAGTATCGTACTGGCGGTAAGTGCGATGCGGTGGCGGGGATCGTTTTGGGCGTTAGGCCTTTTGGGTCTCGGTACGTTGGGCAGCGCGATTTATCAAATAGCATAGTTTCATTCCGTAAATGACAATGATCCATGAGACATAAATCCATAAAAAGAAAAAGATGAGGGCGGAAAACGATCCATACATGGTGGCATAGGTTTTATTGTAAAAGACGTATTGGACGAAACTGTTTTTTGCCAATCCCCATACAACGGCGACAACAAACGAGCTGATAGCGGCTGCTTTTGGTGAAACATCGGCATTGACAGCGATATGATAGATTATGAAAAAAATTCCCCATAGTAGTATGAAAGGGAAGATGGAGAGGGCATGAAGGGCGATACCGCTGACATGAGCGATCAAATAAGCTTTTAAACTCATAGATACGATAAGGACAATCGGGGTGAGGGTGATAAGGGTCCAATAGGTGCTGATAGCATTCCAAAGTCGTCTTTTGGGAGTCTTAAAAATTTTACTGACAATATGCTCGAAATTTTGGAAAAAAAGCAACGAGGAGACGATCATCGTCGTAAAACCGATTATCCCAAGCTGTACCGAGTTTTGGAAAAAGGATTCTAAATATCCTGCAACTGCGGCGGTTTGAACCGGCATCATGTTCTCAAAAATAAAGATTTGGATTTTTGCGTATTGGTCTTGGAAAACAGGGACATTGGCAATTAGACTGAGGGAGATAATCAAGAGTGGAACAACGGTAAAAATAGTGTAAAAGCTCAGGCTTGAAGCATATACGGTGATTTCCCGATCAAATAGCATCAAGAAAAAAAGCCGAATATGTTTTAGCGTTGCTTTCAAATTCATCGCTTACTCAAGCCCCATTTTGGAAGGGTTGAGGATATTGTTGGGATCAAATGCCCGTTTAATTGATTGAAATAATGCCATTTCTTCAGGGGTAAAGGCCATTGACATATACGGCGCTTTTGCTAAACCGATACCGTGTTCACCGCTTAGAGTTCCACCGAGATCAATTGTCGCCTGGAATACTTCACGGATTGCTTCATATCCGATTTTGACTTGCTCAGGATCTTTGCCGTCCACCATTACATTGGTGTGGACGTTTCCGTCGCCCGTATGACCGAAGCATGGGATATTGATATTGTATTTTTTGGCAATAGCATCAAATTTTTCTAATAATTCAGGAAGAGCGGAACGGGGAACGGTTACGTCTTCGTTGATTTTTTTAGAGCCGTATATGGAGAGCGATTGGCTCGCATTACGGCGGGCAAACCATAGATCGGAAGCTTCTTGTTTATTCTGGGCGATTTTGAACTCGCTGCATCCATTTTCCTGAAAGACTTTTTGGATGATCGAGAGTTGAAAATCGAGGTCCTCTTCGAGGTTCCCATCAACGTCTGTGACAAGAATTGCTCCCGCTTCGATTGGAAGTCCTTTTTTATAAACTTGCTCGACCGAGCGGATGGTGAGATTATCCAAAAACTCCATTGCGACAGGGGTAACACCGCTTGCCATCGTTTTGTAGACGGCTTCCATCGCTACGTGAACCGTCGGGAAAATTCCCATAGCCGTTTTGGTCATTTTAGGCTTAGAGAGAAGTTTGAGCGTCACTTCGGTGGTAACGGCAAGTGTCCCTTCTGACGCGATCAAGATTCCTGTAATGTTATAACCTGCTACGTCTTTGATCGTTCGTTTGCCTGCCTTGATAATATCACCGTTAGGGAGTACTGCACGCATAGCCATCACATAGTCTTTAGTAATGCCGTATTTAGCCGCACGCATACCGCCTGCATTTTCATTGACGTTTCCGCCGATGGTGGAGTACTCTTGGCTAGCCGGATCGGGCGGATAGAAAAGACCTACTTCTTCAACCGCGCGTTGCAACTCCATATTGACAACACCCGGTTGAACGATAGCCACCATGTTTTGCATATCAATTTCTAAAATTTTATTCATATGCTTTTCAAACGCCAGTACAATACCGCCTGATGAGGGGAGAGCTCCGCCTGTGAATCCGCTACCCGCTCCGCGAGGGACGATAACGATACGGTGTTCGTTACAGTAACGCAAAATATCGCTTACATCTTGTTCATGTCTAGGAAACAAGACAGCGTCGGGTTCGAACCGTTCTCGCGTGGCATCATAGCTGTAGGCAATCAAATGGGCTTTATCGCTGTAAACGTTCTCTGTACCCAGCAAAGAGGTGAAAAATTCTGTAGCAGAAGCGGATAGCATCGCTTATTCCTTAATCTCAAAATTGCGCAATAGTGCGCTTTTATCGCTAAATTTTGCTTTGTACAACTCATATAGCTCTTTATTATGAGAATTTTTTAAAGCGATTTGCTCCAAATAATAAGGTTCATAGCTATCAAGTCGTGAACTACCTTTGCCCCACCATGCAGCACGAATAGTCGGAACACGGGTAAAAAACGGTGTCATTGCTTTTTCCGATGTAAGCAAAGAAGGGGCAGTTTGTAAGAGGGCAAAGGTTTTGCAATCAAGGGTAAAGAGCGTTTGGGCGCTTTGGATATAGAGCAGACCGACTGAATTGGCGGTGCAATAATCTTTAAAATCTTCTACCAAAGGGGTAGGATGCCCTTCATTTGAAAGATAAGCTGCATAGTTATCCGGATGAATCCATTCAATACCGGCGATACTTTTGGCAATAGCATCGTACGAGTCGTCGTTAGGTGCGATTAACAAGGCACGCCCATAATCATATGCCAAAACAGCGGTATCGGCAGGTTTGGGCGACCAGTTACCGCTTGGAAGTGAGTTTTGACGAAGACCGTCGTACGGACTTAGACGTAAGATCGCACGGCCGTTGGCGGGATTCGTTTGTTCTACATGTGCGTTTGCAATGATGGTTGAATGAGTCGCATCGAATTTACGGAGGATAAAGCCACTCATCCCTTCCTGAAGATTCTCTGCCGTAATTGTGGCACGGTCATTGTCTACATCAAGTAACGGAGTGCTTATGGATGAAGCGCTCAAAACGCTGCAAGAGATAAGAGTGATAAGCCAAATGCGCATCATGGTAACCTTTTGGTAAAGTAATTAATAACGATTATAGCTTAACACATCTTTGTAAATGGAATTTTTGCTATGATTTAACTCTTTTTCGCTGTCAAAGCGTATTTTGATCAAGGATGAGAATGGGTCGATTTTTTCTATTGTTTTTATTGCCCATGCTCCTCTTTGGCACGTCTGTAAAACCGTTCAAATGGCAAGACGGAGAGAGTTTCCTCACATTTTTAGAGCGAAAAAAACTCCCGCAGTCAATCTATTATAACCTCGATAAAGAAGATCAAAAGCTTACCGAAGACATTCCCTACAGTGCGAATTGTCAAATGCTCGTGGATGAAAAACATATTATTCGCCAAATTTTGATTCCGGTCAATGATGAACTTCAATTGCAAATCTATTTAACACCGAAAAATCGATATGAAATGCAAGTGACTCCGATCGTCAGCCAAGAATATACCGAAAATTTATACGTTCCGATTCAGAGTCTTCCTTATGATGATATTTTAAAAGCAACCGGTTCCAAAAATCTGGCTTCCGAATTTGTCAAAATGTTCAAAGGAAAAGTCGATTTCCGTAAAGGGTTTAAAATAGGCGATCCAATTGTGCTGATTTATACCCAAAAATACCGTTTAGGTAAACCGTTTTCAATGCCGGAAGTGCATGGAGCCATGATTGAGATTAATGGTAAGCGTGTCACGGTATACCGTCATAGCGACGGTCGGTTTTACGATGAAAAAGGGGGTCAGTATGAGAAATTTTTATTCAAGATCCCAATCAATAATCCTCGTATTACTTCAGGTTTTACAAAGAGCCGTTATCATCCTGTTCTTCACCGTTATCGGGCACATTTGGGAGTTGATTTCGGTGCCCGTCCGGGAACACCGATTTTAGCAACAGGGGACGGACGGGTATGTTTTGCCGGGTCGTCTCGCGGATATGGCAATACGATCAAAATTCGTCATTCCAACGGTTTGACTAGTTTATACGCGCATCAAAAATCATTTCGAAGCGGTATCCATAACGGTACATCGGTTAAACAAGGCGAAGTGATCGGTTATGTTGGCTCTTCAGGGCTTTCATCCGGTCCCCATTTGCATTTTGGGATGTATGCTGGAAGTAGGGCGATTGATCCTCTTGGTGTTATGAAGAAAAAAACCGAAGGCTTTAGCGGAAAAGAACGTAAAACTTTCCTCGCGTTACGGGATAAAATGGACAGTATTTTCAAAAAGGTACTTCGAACCAAACCGATTAAGAAACCTTATTTTGATTTCGATGGAACCTATTATGTTGATATTAGCACCTTTAAACCTAAACCTTTTTAGAGAGAACTCATGATCAAAAATGTGAAAATGATTGCGTGTGAGCACTCTGATTACATTAAGCCAAAACGGATGGAGTATCACCAAAACAATCTCTTGAAAACATGGGATTTGGTTGAGGTACATGACAGTGTTGCTATTTTATTGTACCATGAAGAGCGGCAAACATTGATTGTCGTGCGGCAGTTCCGTCCTCCGGTTTTTCTAAAAAATCAGGATGGCTATACCTATGAGCTGTGTGCCGGTATTGTGGATAAAGATAAAACGCTTGTCGAAATCGCTCACGAAGAAATTCTCGAAGAGTGCGGATTTTTGGTCCCTCTTGAACAGATTGAACGCGTTACGTCCTTTTATACGGCGGTAGGCTTTGCAGGATCGGTACAGACCCTGTATTGTGCACGAGTGAATGAATCGATGCGTGTGAGTGAGGGCGGGGGTATCGGTGTTGAGTCGATCGAAGTGATAGAGATTTCGGTTGAAGATGCAAAAGTGTTTACGATGGATGAGACAAAAGCCAAAACACCGGGATTGATGTTCGGCTTCGGATGGTTTTTGGAAAATCGGGAAGTTGTGACGAAACGTTGATATGCCCCGAAGGGCATGGAAATTAGAATTTGTAACTTACGGTTGCGTAGAAGTTACGACCCGGTTCGTTAAGGACGAGAGGTTGCGCCCCTTCCATGATGGTGGTGAGTCCGATGTAGCTGTTGCTCACGGCATACGTACGGTTAAAGAAATTGTTGATGCCGGTGCTGAGAGAGAACCCGTTACCGAAATCGGTTCCGTATTTGAGATTGAGGATACCATATCCCCCGATACCTTGTTCTCCGTTATTTTGATCGTAGGTTTGGGATGAAGCAGCGATCCACTCAGCTGCCGCATAGTTTTTAGCATCATCAAATACTAAGGCGACACGCCCTTTAAGCGGCGGGATATCGGCTAAGTCTTTATCGGTCTGTACAGCAGTGCTCAGCGCATCAAGCTGCGCGGTATCTTTTTTGGTCCCTTTTTGGGTAGCGATACCGCATTGGAGAGACCATTCATTATTGATAAGATAATCGGCTGTGATATCTCCTCCCACAATACGTGCATCGATATTGGCATACGATGTGTTGGTCCCCGTACCGGTTTTATAGGCATAAATGTAGTCTTTTAAATCACTGTAAAATAGGGTTCCTCTAAAGTGTAAATTACCCAATGTCTGTTCGACTCCCATATCAATTTCCCGGTTGATGGTTTCATTGAGATTGGTATTGCCGATTCCTCCAGCAAAGTAGAGCTCCCTTGCATCAGGAACACGTGATGACTGCCCTAATCCAACAAAGAAGTTGCCATTGTTGCTGTAGTGATAACGTCCCAGTACATTGGCGCTTAGATTGGAATAATCTCGATCTTTGGCAGTCGTACTTAAGTTTTGATCGGCATCGACACTTGTATCGTCATAACGAAGCCCTCCGCTGATATCCAGAGCGCCGAATGTTTTAGCTGCCTTGGTGTAGAGGCCGATGTTGTTGGTATCAGCATCAGGAATTTGAACGGTTATATAAGGATTGGTTCGATTGCCTTTCGTCCCATTCCAGTTGCGCTTAGATAGATCGATTCCGAGAGTGATTTCCGTCTCACTGAGTGAAGCGCTGTTTTCAACACGGATTCCCTCAATCGTTGCATCGACAGGAGAAACCATTGTCATAGTAGCACTGGTTGCACCTGCTCTAAAATCGGTTCCCATCTCATGTTCCACTTTGGAGTGGTACGCTTCGACCATTAGTTCTTTGGAAAAAGCGCCTAGATCAAACATCTGATATTTGGCTTTCAGCATATCGGTATCGTCTTTGAGTGCATCCATCGGATAACGTGGATAAAGGACGTTATCGGCACGGTCACCGAAATAGCTTAACGTCAGTTTTTGATTATTTCCGACATTTCCGACAATTTTAGCCCAGAAGTTTTGTCGCGCATACGCATCATCATTTTTATGCGCTGTTTGATAGCGTTGACCGGTCGGCGCGCCATCAGCTTGTTCGGCCATGGTTTTGCCCTCACCGTCTTTGTATTGACCGCTGGTTTCACGGCTGTATCCAACGAGTGCCTGAACGGTATCATTGCCCCCCTCTACTGTTGCAGAGAGTTTACGATAGTCAAAGCTTCCAAGGGTTGCAGAAGCTTCTCCGTGCAGACCTTTTGCGGGATCTTTGGTCACGACGTTAATTTTACCGCCGAGACTGCCGAATTGAGTAACGTCAAAGGGACCTTCTTGCACTTCAACATTTTGAATTTGACTGGATGAGACATGCATTGCAGGGGGATCCATACGATTCGGACAGGCACCGCATACTTTTGCATCATCAATCGTGATGTTCAGATTATCTTTTTTAAATCCGCGTAAAACGATATCGTTTCCAATCGCTGTGGTACGAACATGAGTAATTTCAGGAAGTGCACTTGAGAGCATTTCACCCAAATCGCTTTGGCGTGAGAACTTAACGATTTCATCAGCATTGACACTTTTGCTATCGGCTTTGGGTGCATCGGCTTCGACAGTGATTTTTTGGATGGTGACAGGTTCGCTAGCAAGTGCAGCAATCGCTGCCAGCGAGAGAAGGGCAAATTTCTTCATTCAGGTAATCCTTAAACAATATGAAGAAATAATAGAAAAGAAGTGTTACATTAGTGTTAAGTCGATAGGAGAAATCTCGCTGATGAGGGCTTTTAAATTTTATGTTACACTTCTACCCATGAATAAAAAACAAATATTTTTAACACTCATTCTTTTAGCCGCATCGGGCTATTTTCTCTACAGCGGATTTACCCTTTTATTTCACCCGTAAGGAAATGTCTTCGGGAAACTGCATCGTGACACAGTGGAGTGAACCGTGCTGACGGATAAGTACGGAGCAATCGATCGGGATAATATCACGACCTCGAAATGCTTTTTCACAAATAGCGATCGCTTCACTGTCGTGCGGATCATTGTAGACCGGTAAAAGAACAGCATCATTGATAATCAAAAAGTTCGCGTACGTAGCCGGAAGCCGTTCATCGTCGTAAAAAGCAGGGGTACACAGTGGCAATGCAATAAGGTTAAATGGTTCTCCCTCGATATCGCGAAGCGCTTCCAGTTCTTCTTCCATCTTTTTAAGGGCATCGTAATGCTCATCATCTTTATCGTCGCATTTGACGTACATGATGGTATCGGTATCGATGAAACGGGCGAGGGTATCGATATGGCTATCGGTATCATCACCTGCGAGGTAACCGTGATTCAGCCATAGGATTTGCTCCACTCCAAATTCTTTTTTGAGGATGCTTTCGGTTTGTGCTTTCGTTAAATGAGGATTTCGGTTAGGGTTCAATAGACATTCGGCAGTCGTCAAAAGTGAACCGTTAGCGTTTGTCTCAACTCCGCCGCCCTCTAAAATGAGATCAATTTTTTTCATCGGTGCGCCGTACACATCAGCAATTGCGCCACTCATTGCATTATCACGTGAAGCATCAAATTTCCCACCCCATCCGGTGAAGGTAAAGTCGAGTAATAACGGTTCATCTTCATCCTCATCGATGACGCTTAGAACACTGCAATCACGTGCCCAGGTATCGTCACTTTGATAAGGGATAAAAATCAGATTTTCGTGATTCGTGAAGTAATTTTTGACAAGGTCAACATCGTCACAGATGATTAGGCAGGGTTGATATCGGGCGATTGCGGTTGCGATGTTTACAAAACATGCACGCGCTTCTTCGAGATAAGGTGACCAATCGCTTTGAGGATGGGGAAAAATGAGCTGGACGAAACTTTGGGGTTCAAATTCGGCTGGGAAATAACGCATTAACTTACCTTGTACTATAATTTTGTAATTTTTACCCCGTAGGGAAACCATGGCATCGATCAAACTTAGCCGCGAGGCACTGAAACATAATCTTGACATTATCGCACACCAAGTCGGTGGAAAAGATAAAATTGCGGTGGTGTTAAAAGATAATGCGTATGGTCACGGTGCAGTATTGATTGCCGAAGAAGCGCGTGATTACGGTGTGAAGCAGGCCGTGGTACGTTTGGAACGGGAAGCCGAAGAGATTGCAGAGTTTTTTGATAATGTACTGATATTAGGTCAAATTGCAACGGCAGTGCATCCGAAATTCAGTTATGCGATCAATTCCCTCGAAGAGATAGCTATGTATCCGAAAGGTACACGGGTTGAGTTAAAGATTGATACCGGAATGCATCGTCATGGAATTGCGCCGGAACAGTTGGATGAAGCCTTTGAAAAGATGACTCAAGGCGGATTGGTGTGTATCGGGGTTATGAGCCATTTAAGAGCTGCCGATACGCTGAGTTCCGAGTGGTTTTGGCAGCGTAAAATTTTTGATAACGTAAAACTCAAAGCGTTACAACTATCTAAGCAATATGGATGGAATCTCAGATTTCATATCTCGAACTCCGCAGGAACCTTTCGCTCATCAGGCTGCAGTGATGATATGGTACGTGTCGGGATTGCTTTGTACGGATGTCTGGAGATGGATGTGAGTTTACCGCAGCCCTCTCTTAAAAGTGTCCTTTCTCTGTGCGGAGAGAAAATTGCTACACGGGTATTAAAAGCAGGGGAACGCGTCGGATACAACGGTATTTATGAAGCCTTAACCGATGAGGTAGTGAGTACATATGATTTAGGCTATGCTAACGGTTTGGATCGTCTCGCCTCCAATCGTTATATAACTCCTGATGGGATAGCCCTTCGCGGGCGTATTTCGATGGACAGTGCAAGTTTTGCGACGGATACCAATGAACTGGTGATTTTTGATAACGCCAATGATTATGCCCGTGCCGTAGGGACGATCGGATATGAGATATTGGCGTGTTTGGATAAGAATTTAAAACGGGAATGGATTCTCTAAGTATTTATCTTAATGATGGCGTCGGCAAATATCGCTCCATCAAGTCGTAATTCAATCAATTTGTCCAAATGCTCCATATCTTCTACGTATCCTAATACTTTTGCATCAAAAAGATAGTGTTCTGCAACGCTTTGGATTTCAGGAGCATTTTTAGGGCTGGCAATCAGGTAAGACGCTCCTAGATTTTCACCGAGCACCGCATCGGTTGGTGTTTCGATATGAAGAGCGAATCGGACGTTGTTTTTGTGTAAATACTCAATAACATCGAGATTTTCCGGGGTAAAAAAGAGGGTAACGACCGAATTGGCAGGTGTATGGCGTACAGCTTCGATTGCATCAATATGGTAAAACGTTTCTGAGGGAATATAGGGGTGTCCGAATAATAACATTTAGGCCTCCAGACATTCGCGAGAGCAGTAGTATTTTCCATCACGCATTACGCTCTCTTTGACTTGTACATAGGTACCGCATTTGACACATGGAATCATCGCTTCTTCTGCGGATGTATCCGAAGAGGGTGGGGTGAGCGACTTTTTCTTAAAAAACATAAAGTAAACGGCACCTAAAAATCCGACAAACAGTAAAAATTTCATACTTATCTCTTTATCAGCAGATAATGGCGATTTTCTGCTTCTATAATGGTGTAATCTAACGATTCATTGATTTCATCATACACTTTTTCCCCTTTGTAAAAGAGCAAAAGAGTTCCTTTTGTACAAAAGGGTTCTGAGAGTTTGAGAAGCATATCGGTATCGGTAACGGCGCGAGAGGTGATGAGATCATACGGTTCACTTGGTAGCTGTTCTACCCGTAGGGCTTTTACATCAACGTTATTCAATCCCAAATCAGCTTTAACAAACTGCAAAAAGCTTGCACGTTTAGTGAGTGGTTCTACAAGGGTAAAATGGGTTTTGGGCATCGCCATAGCTAAAATCATCCCCGGAAATCCGGCACCGGTACCAATATCCATCGCTTTTGTAACGGGTGGCAGGAAGGTGATGGGTGTGATGGCATCCACGATGAACTCATTGATTTGATGTAGTGTTTTAGCTCCCGTAAGATTATGAATTTTATTCCATTTTTCGAGCAATATTTTGTAGTGTTCTACCTGTTCAAAAAATTGCTCCGGCACTGTTATGTTTCGATTGGTCACTAAAGTTTTCAAGGGTATCAAATAAATCATCCGTACGGTAAATTTTTTTTAGGTAATGTAAAAACCCAATTTTAGCGTAACTCAAGCAATATTCAGTGAGCTGTTTGGTCTTTTGGCATGAGTGAGTGATTTTTCAAATGCATAATAAAGGGTAGTGTAAAAAGTATTGACATCAATCGGTTTAGTAATATGCCCATTCATTCCGGCATTGTGGATATTTTGAATATCGCTCTCCAAGCTATTTCCGGTAACAGCTATGATTGGAATAATCTCTTTTGCAGGGTCTTGGCGGATGATAAGGGTCGCTTCAAAACCATCCATAATTGGCATTTGAATATCCATTAAAATAACACTGATTGCTGGATTTAGTTGAACGGCTTCAACGGCTTCTTTCCCCGTTTTCGCAGTAATGATAGCAATATCGGTTCCGGCAAGGAGACCGGAGATAATAGATCGGTTGATCTCATTGTCTTCAGCCAATAAAAGCGTTTCACCTGCGAATTTTTTGAGACTCTCTTTGAGCTTTTTAGTATTATTATGATGTTTCCCGTTTTGGTCCATATAGCCGTAAATAGAGAGAATAGCATTGAAAATATCGAGTTGGTTGTACGGTTTGGTTAGAATAAATCCTCCCCGTTTTTTAAGATCTTCTCCCATCCACACTAATTTAAGCTCATCGTTTTTGATGCGGTTTTGGAGTTCTTTTTTAAACTCACCGCATAGGGACATTTTGGTATCGATAAAA
The DNA here is from genome assembly GCF_028713855.1 of Sulfuricurvum sp. Taxonomy (GTDB): domain Bacteria; phylum Campylobacterota; class Campylobacteria; order Campylobacterales; family Sulfurimonadaceae; genus Sulfuricurvum. Next base: position 161,912 of record NZ_JAQTNN010000003.1, on the reverse strand, counting down.
ACAATATCGAAAGTATATTTTTGTAAGAGCGCTATAGCGTCTAGTGAATCGACAACGGGTTTAACCTCATAATGAAAGTACTCAAGTCCCCTCTGTAATACGGAGGCACTGTGAGTATTCTCATCTAATATTAAAGCATTCTTTGACATTAACTCGGTCGTTGGAAGTCGATAACGCCGTTTTTCAAAATCCAAATCCGAATGAAGTTTAATATCAAATGAGAAGGTACTTCCTTCATTCAGCTTACTTTGCACTTGAATCGTCCCACCCATAAGCGCTACCAGATTTTTACAGATACTCAGTCCCAGTCCAGTACCGCCGTATCTGCGTGAGATCGTTTCATCTGCTTGCGCATATGAATGGAACAATCGGTCGATTTGCTCATGGTTCATTCCGATTCCGGTATCGATTACTTCGAAATGAATTTTGAGATTTAGACGGCTGATATGCTGTCCCCGTGCTCTAAGGACGATATTTCCACTCTCGGTAAATTTAACAGCATTATTGAGTAGATTGACCAATACTTGAAGAAGCCGTAACGGATCACCGATTAATTTATTCGGTACCGTGCTGTCAAGATCGAAAATAAGTTCCAGCTTTTTTTCATTGGCTTTATGCGAAATAATATTGGAAATATCATCCAACAGGGCATTGAGATCAAATGGGATCTGTTCGATCGTTACTTTTCCAGCTTCCATTTTTGAATGATCCAAAATATCGTTGATAAGATTGAGTAAAAGAGAGGCAGAAGCTTTTATTTTCGTAATTTGAGAACGCTGCGTGACACTCAGGTGGGATTCTAGAACAAGGTGGCTTATTCCCATAACCGCATTGATTGGGGCACGGATTTCATGACTCATCATCGCAATAAAATCATTTTTTGCCTGAATGGCTTTTTGAATAGACTCTTTTTCATCAAAAAGTTCATTGTATCGGTGGGTAAGTTTTTTATAGCTTTGTTCGCGCCAAAAAATGTAAAGTGTTGTTAATAAAATAAGAATGCCGATAATCCAGAAGCTAAAAGAGACTTTGGATGAGTCTACAGTGGGAGAAGGTAAAACAGGTGTGACCGGTGTAACACTTGGGGGAAGTGTGCTCTTAGGAACCTCAGAAAAAGACGATTGTTGTTTTAGCGCATTTCGATGCTGCATTAATAGGAATTCTATATCATTAGCAACGCCTTGACTGACGGATGCATTCGGATAGGTAGAGATAATTTTTTGAACTACCGCTTCGGCATCTTGACGGGAGCTAAAAGGCTCCGCAGCAATGATATAGCGTCCGCCTGATTTTCGGAAATGGAGTATAAACTCTTTTTCATTTTTGTATTGTGAGATGATAGATTGAGGGTCGTTTTGATAGCGTAGATACGCCTTGCGAGCATCTTCTTTGGTTGAAAAACTGTCGATAACCACTTTAAAATTATTACTGAGGGCGAAAAGGGGAAATGAGAGGAAAAAAAGTAAAAAGATTAAACGCATCATTGCTCTCATTTTACCTTTTACTCACGATGTGATGTTAAAGCAGGTGTCATTAAATTATGTGTCCCATCTGCTCTTTTTTGACTTTTAAATATCCTTCATTATGAGGATTGGAATCGATAATGACGGGAACACGTTCAGTAATTTCAACATTCAGCTGCTCAACGACGGATACTTTGGCAGGGTTGTTTGTGAGAAGACGAATTTTGGTGAGGTTAAAATCGGAAAATATCTCACCCACGACATCATAGGTTCGTTGATCGGGGGCAAAGCCGAGTTCGACATTGGCTTCGATCGTATTGCGCCCCTGATCTTGGAGGCAGTAGGCATTGATCTTATTGAGAAGACCGATATTCCGTCCTTCTTGACGATGATAGATCACCAACCCTCCCTCTTGAGCCACCATAGTAAGTGCTTTATGTAACTGATTGTTACAATCGCATTTGATGCTGCCTAATGTATCACCGGTAAGGCACTCGGAGTGAATACGCACCAGTGGAGATTCTTGCTTCTCGAAATTTTCGGTAAAAATGGCTAAATGCTCTTGAATTCCTTCTTTATAAACCCGAATTTTAAAATGACCGTATTTACTGGGAAGGTTAGCAATGGATGATTTTTCAAAGTTGATTTGTGTATTCATGTGGCAATTATAATTTTCTTTTCTTAATCTAACACTTGCTACACTTGCTTTAACTATTTATATGGAGCAATTTCATGGAGCGTTTTCGCCGCACTCGTCTTAATTCCCACCTTCGTTCACTGGTTCGTGAAACGCATATAGGTGTCAATGATTTTATCTATCCGCTATTTGTTCGACCGGGAGAGGGGATCAAAACGGAAGTTTCCTCAATGCCCGGTGTGTATCAAATGAGTTTGGATGAGATACTCAAAGAGTGTGAATTGCTCCAGTCTTTGGGGATTTATTCGATTATCCTTTTTGGTATCCCTGAAGTCAAAGATTCAGTAGGCTCGGATGCCCTATGCGATCATGGAATTATTGCGACGGCGGTTCGTGCCATCAAACGCGCCTATCCTAAAATGTTCGTAGTAACTGATTTGTGCTTTTGTGAGTATACCGATCATGGTCATTGCGGAATACTTGATCATGTTCACGAGACGGTGGATAACGACCTGACATTGGGGATTTCAGCGCAGCAGGCCCTGGTACATGCACGTGCAGGTGTTGATATGATCGCTCCATCGGGGATGATGGATGGGATTATTACGACGTTGCGTGATGCTCTTGATGGCGGCGGATATGTCAATTTGCCGATTATGAGTTACTCGACTAAATTCGCGAGCGGTTATTACGGACCGTTTCGTGATGTTGCCGAATCGGTACCGAGTTTCGGCGACCGCTCTACCTATCAGATGGATCCGGCTAATCGTCGTGAGGCGATTCGAGAGAGTTTGGCAGATGAAGCTCAAGGTGCCGATATTTTAATGGTAAAACCTGCTCTTGCCTACCTTGATATTATTCGTGACATCCGTGAAGCTTCATCCCTTCCTCTTGCTGTTTACAATGTTAGCGGTGAATATGCGATGCTCAAATTTGCCGGTAATGCAGGATTGATCGATTACAATCGTGTGATGATGGAGACCATGGTCGGGTTTAAACGTGCGGGTGCGGATATTATCATCAGCTACCATGCTAAAGAAGTAGCACAACTTTTAAATTAATGAAATAATTTTATGATATGATTGTTTTTTGTATCGAAGGACGTACGTGAGACATTTTTTAACGTTAAAAGATTATACCAAAGAAGAAATCCTGGAGATTTTAAATATTGGTTTGGAGATCAAAAAAGAGGTCAAAGCCAGAGAACTCAAACCCCGTCTTTCGGGGCAGACGTTGGCAATGATTTTTGAAAAAAGCTCCACCCGAACCCGCGTTAGTTTTGAAGTAGGGATGTATCAGCTTGGAGGACACGCACTGTTTCTCTCTAATCGTGATATTCACTTAGGACGTGGTGAACCGGTAAAAGACACAGCACGCGTTATTTCTTCGATGTGTGATATGGTCATGATTCGTACGTATGAACAATCGATGCTCGAAGAGTTTGCCCATTATTCAAAAGTTCCGGTCATTAACGGTCTTAGTGACAGTTACCATCCTGTTCAGTTACTGGCTGATTATATGACGATGATGGAGTGTGGTAAAGATATAAATCCGATCGTGGCGTATGTTGGAGACGGGAATAATATGACCCATTCGTGGTTGATGTTGGCAAGCAAACTTGGATTTGAACTCCGTATCGCTACACCGAAGGGGTATGAATGTGATCCGGTTGTTATTGCGGATGCTCTTGCGTTTGCCCAACACAGCGGTGCCAAAATTACGGTTACCAATGATCCGAAAGTTGCGGTTGAAGGTGCTACGGTTGTAACGACCGACACATGGATCTCGATGGGACAAGAAGAGGAAAAAGCTCAGCGTATCCGTGCATTTGAGGGTTACATCGTAGATGAAACCCTCATGAGCTTAGCGGCAAAAGAAGCTGTTTTCCTGCATTGCCTCCCCGCGTATCGCGGTGTTGAAGTGAGTGAAGCGGTTCTTGAAGGGGATCAGAGTGTAATTTTCGAAGAAGCGGAAAATCGTCTTCATGCACAAAAAGGGTTAATGGTTTGGTTAGATAAACATCGTTAAAGGGGTATCAATGCGTTCATTATGGGTGTTGGCAGTCTTGAGTTTGAGTCTTTATGCTGCCGAAGTGGTTCAAGTCGGTGACAAATTTAAAGATTCCGGTAAGTGTAAAGCGTGTCACAGTCATATTGTACAACAGTGGGATAATTCATGGCATGCGAAATCTCATTACGGAAACGATGAATATTTCCAAAAAACGATCGATTATGTTGCCCGAAAAGATAACCGTAAATCGCTCAACACGATCAAAATTGAATGTGCGACTTGTCATAATCCGCGTATCTCCGTGACCTCCACCAATGCTGAGTATGAAGCGATTGCCTCGCTGAAGCTGGATAAAGATTCTGCTGCAACAAAAGCGATCAATAACAATGGAATCTCAGAAGGGATCAATTGTGTTGTGTGTCATAACATAGATCAGATTCATGATGATCTCCCGGATTCCAAACGGGGTATTAATCGGGTCAGTTGGATGAAGTCGGGAACAATGACAGGTCCTTATGCTGATGCCAAATCCCCATACCACAAAGTAGAACAGCGTGATTTCATGGACACCAATCCGAATCAACTCTGTTTTGTATGCCATGCAAACGATTCATCTGAAGAGGGACATCGTTTTACCAATATGCAATCTGAATTTAAAAGCGGCGGAAAACAGTGTGTTGATTGTCACATGAGTCCGCGTGAAGTAGGGGTAGCCGCTACGTTGCGAGATGTGAACGGACAAACTCATAAACGCCTCATTCGTGAACACGGATTTAAAGGCGGGCATGTTGAGAGTATGTGGCAGGGAGCATTAAAAGTAGATGTACGGAAAAATGCGCGCGCTTTGGAAGTGACATTAGTGAATCCTCAACCACATGCCTTGCCAAGCGGATTCGGTTCACGTGAGATTTTGATTGAAGCACAATATATGAGCGGTTCGAAAGTGATGAAGAATGAGGTGCTTTCTTTGAGTTCACACTATCTAAGTAAGCGCGGTAAGCCTACAATTGCCCATTTGGCAGTAAAAACGACGGATAGTGTCTCTATTGCGGCACAGGGGTCAAAAACCTTTACCCTCCCATTGCAGCCGGGTGCCGATCAGGTAGTTGTGAGTGTTTCGTATCGATTGGTCAATGATGAAGTACGAGAGTTACTGGATTTGAAAGACCCGATATGGGCAAAAAAAATGGTGATTAAAAAGCTTGCTTTAAAACTGTAAGGGGCTGTGCCCCTTAATTCATTTCTACTTTGATGATGAGGTCATTTCCCTCTTCAACTATCGAAAAATTATGTTTTTGACAAAAGGTTTCATTCATCTCTTCCGCCCATTCTTTAGCTTCGATTAGGGCATCGTCTTTATTGTCAAACGTTTTAATACTTTCCATACCGCTTCGTTTGAAACAGCCGCACTCTTTTTCCATTTTTACATTGAACATATGTTGACTCCTTGAAAGTTAGGTCTAATTTTTGGAAGTATAGTTCTAAAAGTTTAAAAAAATCAGACAAATTTTAGACGATTTGAAACTAAAGGTTATCTTTATCTTTTGAAAACATATGCTTTACAGCCTATTTTATAAAAATTTCAGCTATAATTCCATTTGAATTTTGGGTACCTTCTAAAGAGATTTATGAATCTTTTTCAAAGGTGCCCTCGCGGATGAGAATCCAACTTATCCTCATTAAAATTTCTCTCCCCCATGAGTGGGCAAGCGTAACTGGTCGGAATGGTTTCCGATGGCGTATATAAAAAGGTAAATCATGAACGTAATAGAAACACCAATCACAGAAGAAAATCTCGCGACATTTGAAGACTTTGGTCTTCGTGAAGAGATTATGCAAAGTATCCGTCATGCCGGATTCAAAACACCAAGTCCGATTCAGCAAATGGTTATTCCCGTTATTATGGAAGGGCGTGACGTTGTAGGACAAGCCCATACCGGTACCGGTAAAACAGCTGCATTCGGTCTTCCTGCATTGAATAAAATGCATTTAAAAGGGGGGATTGAAACCCTTATCATTACTCCGACTCGCGAACTCGCGAACCAAGTAAGTGATGAAATTTTCAAATACGGTAAACATTTGGGTGCACGTACCGTAACTATTTACGGCGGTTCATCGTACAACCGTCAGATGGATTTGATCGAGCGCGGCGCGCAAGTGATCATCGCTACTCCGGGACGTTTGCTTGATATGTTGAGCCGTAACATGCTCAAAGGCTTTACTCCATCAACCGTTATTTTGGACGAAGCGGACGAAATGCTCGATATGGGCTTTTTGGATGATATCAATGAAATTTTCAGCTATTTGCCGACTGAGCGTCAAACATTGCTTTTCTCAGCAACGATGCCTGCTCCGATCAAACAATTGGCAGAACGTATCCTTGTAAACCCATTTTTTGCATCGATCACCAAATCTGAAACGACGAATACCGATATTACTCAACAGTATTACGTTATCGAAGAATCAGAGCGTGATGATGCAATTATCCGTTTGATGGATGCGGAAGATGCGAAGAAAACAGTTGTATTCTGCCGAACTAAAAAAGAGGTAGATCGCCTCTCCAACGTCCTTTCTGCCGCAGGCTATATGGCAAAAGGGTTACATGGTGATATGGAGCAGCGTCAACGTGAAAGCGTTATCAAAGGGCTTAAAACCGATGCGGTTGATGTATTGATCGCAACTGACGTTGCGGCACGTGGATTGCACATTGATGATGTAACACACGTTTTCAACTACCATATCCCATTTGACCCAGAGAGCTATGTGCACCGTATCGGACGTACAGGACGTGCGGGTAAAAAAGGGGTAGCAATTACTCTTGTAACTCCAATGGAATTCAAAGAACTTCAACGTATCCGTGCTAAAGTCGGTACGACAATGGAGCACGCTTATATTCCGAGCAAAGTGGATGTTAAAGAGGCACAAGTAACTCGTTTGGTTCGTGAAATCGAAAAACAACACGTGTATGATGAAGCGCATAAGGTGCTTGATTTGTTGAAACAAGATTATGACCAAGAGCAAATTGCGTATAAATTGATTTCCGTATTGATGGAACGCAACACAGTTCAAGGACCAAACAATATCGGTATCGCAGCGGAACGTTTAGAGAAAATCCTAAGCAATTTGTCAAGTCGTGGTGATCGTGGCGGACAACGCAGCGGCGGATTTAACCGTAACCGAAGTGGCGGCGGCGGATACCGTGGGAATAATGACCGTAACGCTGGAAGCGGCGGTGGATACCGTGGTAACAATGACCGTAATGCAGCCGGTGGAGAGCGCAGCGGTGGCGGTGAGCGTGGCGGAAGCGATCGAGGAGATCGTTCACGCAGCTTTAGCGGCGGTAATCGTTCAGCTAGCAGCAAACCTAGAAGTTAATTCAACTTTTAACTCCTCTATAAACGGCTCCAACGGAGCCGTTAACACTAATCCCTCTCTTTGTTTAACTCCCCACATTGGTTCAGGAAAATAACTGTCATTTTCGAAGCGTGCCATGATGTGCCAATGGACTCTCGGCATCATATTACCGAATGAGGCGATATTGATTTTATCGGCTTTAAAATAGGTGAGCATTTTTTTTTCGATAATGTCTAAACACTCCCAAATAATCTCTTTTTCTTCACGGGAACATTGCGAAAATTCTTTGTGCTGTGTATGGGTAAAAATTTTAACCCATGGGATTTCACTGTCGTGAATTTCAATATAGATGAGGGGATTAGTATAAATCATATCAGACCTTTAAAAAGATCCAATATTGTAGCGAGAGTTCTTAGTGGATAGCTTTACCAGTGAAAGGAACAAGGGCACTGCCCCATGTTAATCCGCCGCCAAAGGCATCAAGGAGCATTAAATCACCTTGCTGTAATTTACCTGATTCGTAAATATCGTTGATAGCCATCGGAATCGATGCACCGGAAGTATTACCGTATTTTTCTACGGTCAATACGACTTGTTCATCCGATAATTCGAGTGCGTCACCGACTGCTTTGATAATACGATAGTTTGCTTGATGAGGGACGAAATGGGTAATTTTTGAAGATTCAATATTATTTTGCTCTAAAATTTCCACGACATCAGCAGTGAGAGTACGGACAGCTACTTTAAAGGTTTCGTTCCCTTTCATACGCATGTAACATCCTGCTGCTTCGCGGTCAAGTTCGTCATGCGCCGATCCGCTTCCGCCGTTAGGGGTCATAAGTAAATCGGCGAATGAGCCGTCTGACCCAGTATGAATATCGATGATTGCTTCATTTTTATCTTCGGTAGCACTGATAACGGCTGATCCTGCCCCGTCACCGAAGAGAATACACGTTCCACGATCCGTATAGTCAGTAATGGCACTAAGTTTTTCAGCCCCTACGATCAGGATATTTTTTTTCATCCCTGATTCGATGAAAGCTTTGGCAATACTAAGAGCATAAACAAACCCGGTGCAGGCAGCTGAAATGTCAAATGCCATAACTTTACCAAGGCCGAGTTTGGTAGCGATAATCGTTGCAGTCGAGGGCATACAAAAATAATCAGGAGAGATGGTCGCACAGATGATCATGTCGATATCTTCTTTGGCAAGACCGGATCGTTTAATCGCCAGTTCAGCAGCTTTGACACCCATATCGCTGGTTCGCTCATCAGCCGCCGCGATATGACGCTCTTTAATGCCGGTACGTTTAGTGATCCATTCATCACTCGTATCGACCATTACTTCAAGTTCGGCATTGGTGAGGATTTTAGCGGGAACATAAGCTCCGATGGAACGAAACGCAGCGTACATAATTAGCCTTTATAAGGGATCGACGTTTATTTTTTTAGTTCTTCGAGACGCTTTTCAATATGTTCGTTTACGCCGGTATTAACGTAGCGAATTGCTTGAAAAATTGCGTTTTTGATTGCTTTTGGATTGCTTTTACCGTGACTTACGATTGCGCACCCTTTGATACCGACCAGCGGTGCTCCGCCGATTTCAGCATAATCGATCTCTTTTTTCAAAAGTTTAAATACTTTTCGCATTAGCAATGCACCGGTAATTGCAATGGGAGATTTTCGAATATATTGTTTGATAAAGAAGCTGATGGTTGAAGCAACTCCTTCGGAGGCTTTGAGAACAAGGTTGCCGATAAAGCCGTCACATACAATGACATCACAGCTTCCATCGAAGATATTGTTCCCTTCAACGTTACCGACAAATCCTTTTTGCCCTTCGAGCAGTTTGAATGCCTCTTTGGTGACTTCATTCCCTTTGGAATCTTCTTCACCGTTGGCAAGGAGTCCTACGCGCGGATCACTCAGTTTATACATGTCTTGAGCGTAGTAGTATCCCATAATTCCGAATTGGAAAAGGTGTTCCGCTTTGCAGTCGACATTGGCGCCGGCATCCATAAGAATACTGCGTTTCCCGCTTTTGGTAGGCATGGATGTGACGAGTGCAGGACGTAACACGTTTTTGAGCCGTCCGAGGCGAAGTGTAGCTAATGTCATGGTCGCACCGCTGTGTCCGGCACTGACAACGCCGTCAGCTTGGCCGTTACGCACGAGTTCTACAGCTTTATAAATCGAGCTGTCTTGTCGTTTGAGTGCATCTGTCGCCGCATCACTCATGTCAATAACGTCATCCGCTTCAACAATTAAAATTTTATCTTTATAGCCCTTGGGTAATAAAGATAAAATCTCATCTTTTTTACCAACTAGAATTGGTTGAAAACTCTTTTCTTTGAGTGCTTCAAGTGTCCCTTTAACAATCGGTTCGGGACCGAAGTCCCCGCCCATTGCATCAATTGCAATTCTAATCATCGATTACTTGTACTCACCGGTTGTCGGGTTGACATAGTGAGACAATTTGTACGTGCCGTCTTTGTCTTTGACTGGACGAGCAAGAGAAATTTTATAGTGAGTTCTGCGTTTTGCGGCGCGAGAATGACTCACTCTTCTTTTAGGTACTGCCATCTTTTATAGTCCTTTCTTGTTTAAGTTTAAACACCGGGCGAATACATCCCCCCGGTTACGTTAACACTGGGTTTCCTTCGGCAGGAAGCCCGATGCACTTCGTGCGTTTATCAGAACTCTCGATCTAACGAGGTTCCTTCGCAGTTTTTGCAACAAAAATAGTCGCTTTTGATTAGCTCGATTTCTGATTTGAGAAGTTCTTCCAAATCAATCATCGATTTGTCGATTTCGACGACATCCAACTCTTCGTCGTTGCCCTCATAAATCCCGTCGCTAAGGTAGAAAGTAATCTCTTCATTCAAAGAGCGTTCTACCTCTTCGGCACAGAGATCGCAAGGAATCGAAATACTCCCTGTAATTGTACCGTTTAATTGGGCAAGATTACTTTTTTTCAGGATCAAATCACCTGAAAAAAAGGCATTGTCACTATTTGCCTCAAAATGAAGCGGTTGTGATCCCAATTTTTTAAATGCTATTTTCATGGCAGTTACGAAATTTCGCGGCCTGAAAAGAAAAATGCGATTTCATTTTTAGCATTTTCAACTGAATCACTTCCATGAACAGCATTAGCATCGATGTTTTCAGCAAAATCAGCACGGATTGTTCCAGCTTCTGCTTCTTTAGGGTTTGTTGCACCCATCAAGTCACGGTTACGTAGAACAGCGTTTTCGCCTTCAAGAACTGTAATAACAACAGGACCGCTTACCATGAAATCAACGAGGTCGTTGAAGAAAGGGCGAGCAGCGTGTACTGCGTAAAATGCTTCAGCGTCTTGACGGCTGAGCTGAACTTTTTTCATAGCTGCAATTTTAAGACCATCTGTCTCAAAACGATCTAAAATTTTTCCAATGACACCTTTTGCTACGGCGTCAGGCTTGATGATTGACAACGTTTGTTCCATCAATGCTCCTGTTTTGTGTGTAAAAAATAGAACGGGATTATAGCCAAACAATAATTTAAGTAAGATTAAAGATGATGAAAGAAAGAAAAGAGGGAGAAAACAGCGTAACCAAAGGGATTTGTTTCCCTTCGGTATTCGTAATTAGTGTATTAGTTAACGACGTTTGCGCGTGATGAACGCATTTCAGCGGTAACATCATCACGGTGAGATGGGCTAGCGCCGATTTCATCCCAAGTGATACAGCCCTCTGTCGGACAAGCTGTTGCACATGCAGGCTCATCGTGGTGACCTACACACTCGACACATTTATCAGCGTAAACGTAATAGACTTCTTCACCTGTTGGGTTATCGTCCTCGTCAACGATCGCTTCTACCGGACACTCATCGATGCAAGCACCGCAGTTAATACAGGTATCATTAATGACTACTGCCATAGGATTCTCCTTGGTTTATAAATATGGGGTAACTATAACAGAAGAATTTTAAACCCACCTAAAAAATAGGGGGGGTTAATGAAGATTAATAGGGGAGTGTTACGGAAGTGTAGATTATAGTCCTAAATAGGCTTTGATTGCCTCAACTTTATCTGTTTTTTCCCATGTAAATTCAGGAAGTTCACGTCCGAAATGTCCATATGCGGCTGTTTTACGGTAAATAGGGCGTAGTAAATCAAGTGATTCAATAATCCCTTTTGGTGTTAGATTAAAGAGTTCTTTTACACACGCTTCGAGTTTTTCTTCTGGAACAATAGACGTTCCATGGGAATTTACCATGATAGAAATAGGCTTAACGACACCGATGGCATAAGAGACTTGAATCGTTGCTTTTTCGCACGCACCGGATGCAACAAGATTTTTAGCAACATAGCGTGCGGCATAGGCGGCTGAACGGTCTACTTTGGTCGGATCTTTTCCGCTGAACGCACCGCCGCCATGAGGACAAGCTCCGCCGTAGGTATCGACGATGATTTTGCGCCCTGTAAGACCGGCATCCCCTTGAGGGCCACCGATGACAAATTTACCGGTCGGATTGATATGGTAAACAATGTTCGGACTCATCAACTCTGCTGGGATAACATATTTAATGACCTCTTCGATGACATCGGCATGCAGTTTTTCCTGAGAAATTTCAGGGGCATGTTGAGTCGATACAACAACCGTCTCTACCGAGACCGGTTTGTCATCCACATAACGAATACTTACTTGGGTTTTACCATCAGGACGGAGGTAAGGGATAATTCCTTCTTTACGTACTTGGGCTAAACGCTCTGCAAGGCGGTGGGATAGATAGATAGGCAACGGCATCAAGACATCGGTTTCACGGCATGCGTAACCGAACATTAACCCCTGATCTCCCGCTCCGATTTCACCGTCTTCTTGGTCAACCCCTTGGTTGATGTCGGGAGATTGTTCCCCGATACCGTTTAGAACCGCACATGAACGATAATCAAAACCATACGTTGCATCCGTATAACCGATTTCACGGACAACTTGACGGGCGATTTCTTGCATCGGCGCATATGAAGTGGTTTTGAGCTCACCTGCTATAACGCAAAAGCCATTGGATACGAGGGTTTCACACGCTACACGTGCTTTTGGGTCATGTTCAATGATGTAATCTAGAATCGCATCGCTGATTTGATCGGCCATTTTATCGGGATGCCCCTCGGTGACCGATTCAGAGGTAAAAATATATTCTTTAGGCATAAAAATCCTTGGAGGAAATGTTAAATCTTTGTGGTTGTCGGATTATATCGAATCACTTTTTAAAAAATCTCTTTCCCAAAAAAAATCAATCCAATCACGAGCTTCGTGTAAGGAAAAGTCGGGTTGGAGCAGGGCGGTAGTTTTGGTAAAGAGGGCAACGGTTCTAAAGTCACATGAGGGATTTTGTTCACGCAGCAGTGGCATAAGGGAAAACAGTGTTTGTCCGCTGTCAACGATATCGTCAACGACAAGAACACGCTTCGATTCGCAAAGGTCACACTGCCCTGAAATACTTACGCTCTCGCGTTGGCATTCACCGTCGTAACTCTCTATTCTAATGCTTTGCAGATTGCGGATATCCAAAGCCATTGAAAGGGCATGGGCTAGTGTCATCCCTCCTCTGGCAACGGCAATAATCGTATCCGCTCGGAATGGCTCACATAAGACAATGAGATGCTGAAGATCATTTTTAAAGTGTTCATATTTATAAGCTATCATTTTGAAATCATATCATAAGGGCATCTACGCTATAATTAAATATCAATTACAGCGCAGCTATTACGCACCATGCGCACAGCCATTCGGGATTAACCTCTTGAAAAGGCATAAACAATAGGAAGTCTATGAAAAAATTAGCGATTATCGGTCGTCCGAATGTCGGCAAAAGTTCCCTCTTTAACCGTTTGTTAAAACAACGTGATGCGATCACCTCTGAACAAGCGGGTACGACACGTGATGTCAAAAAACGGGTTGCCGTAGTGGTGGACAAAGAGGTAGAGATTCTCGATACGGGCGGTTTGGATGAGGGATGTGAACTCTTCGACCGGATCAAAGAAAAGTCACTGAAAGCGGCACATGAAGCCGATATCATCCTTTTTATGGTAGATGGTAAAAGTCTCCCTGAAGAGGATGACAAAAAGCTTTTTTATGAGCTTGAGTCGATGGGAAAAGCGATTGCTTTGGTGGTTAATAAAATCGACAATGACAAAATGCAAGAGAAACTGTGGGAATACTATGAGTTCGGGACAGAGCGTATTTTCGGTATTTCGGTATCTCATAACCGTTCGGTTTTGCCACTTTTAAATTGGATCGCTTCTGAACTCCCTGAATCCTCTATCGTTAAGCCTGAAGCCGAAATGGCAGAAGAAGACGAGATGGACGGATTTGATGCGGCATTGAAAGCTTCATCGGATGATGAAGAGTTTGATGAAGATGAGGACGATGGGTTCTTTATTCCTGAAGAGGATGATGAAGAAGAGGAGACGTCGATCGAAGCACTCGAAGAGGCGTATCGCGGAATCGTCAAAGAGTACGAAGCGGGTGACGTTAATCAGATGAAAGTGGCGATCATCGGTCGTGTCAACGTCGGGAAAAGCTCATTGCTTAACGCATTGCTCGGAGAAGATCGCTCAGTGGTCAGTTCGGTTGCCGGAACGACAATCGATCCGATCGATGAAATGGTGGAGTATCAAGATAAGCAAATCACCTTTATCGATACCGCAGGGATTCGTAAACGGGGAAAAATTCTCGGAATCGAAAAGTATGCCCTTATGCGCACCGAAGAGATGCTCGAAACGGCGGATATCGCCTTGCTTGTACTCGATGCGTCACAACCGTTTATGGATTTGGATGAAAAAATCGCAGGGTTTGTCGATAAAAATCGTCTAGCATGTCTGATCGTTCTCAATAAATGGGATCTGGCACCGCGAGAGGACTACGACAAAATTATCGCCGAAGTACGCGACCGTTTTAAATTTTTGAGTTACGCTCCAATCGTTACCATCTCCGCACAGAGCAAACAGCGTGTACACAAAATCTTTGATATGCTCCTCAAAATCAATGAGAACTATTCACAGCGTATCTCTACAGGTAAACTGAACGAAGTGATCCAAGCAGCGATGCGTAAACACATCCTTCCGAGTATCAACGGTATGAATATCCGTCTTTACTTTGCAACCCAGTACGATATCCGTCCACCGCGTATCGCACTGATCATGAACAAGCCGCAGGGGCTTCACTTCAGTTATCGTCGATATTTGACGAATCAGTTACGAGAGCAGTTTGATTTCGAGGGGACTCCGGTACTCTTTAAAGCTAAAGCGAAAAATACGAATCGTAAACCGAAACCGCATAAAACACGGTCGATGTGGTAATTTACCACATGTTTCGATAATCCTCCCGTTCGCCCTGAGCTTGTCGAAGGGTAAACGGATATACAGCACGATCAGAGTATTAAAACGGTTTTACGATAACCAACGCAACAATACCCATCAATAAAAGGGTGGGTACTTCATTATACATACGAAAAAACTTCCCGCTTTTATACGCTGTGTTCTCTTTTAATTTGAGACGGTAATGTCCAAGTGTGAAAAAATAAGCGGCTAAAATGGCTACGAGAGTCAGTTTCGCGTGCATCCATCCCCCCATCTGAAATACATTTACTCCGTTGTAGTGCTGTGTAGACATAACAATTAATGCTATTCCTGAGAGCAATGTTGCCCAAAACGCGGGAATGCCTATGTATTTATAAATCTTCATTTCCATTACTTCGACGACTTCGATAAATCCCTGATTCGTTCCATTTTCGACATGGTAGACAAAAAGGCGCGGAAGATAAAAAAGTACCGCAAACCACGATACCATTGAAATAATATGAAACCAAAGCATCCAGCTGTACATGTGTTTTGTCCTATTGTGTTAAATGAAACGGTAGAGTATCAAAAAAAGATTAATAACTACAGGTGTTTTTTGACCCATGCAATAATCTGGGGAGTAGGTAAAGCACCGCTGAACTGATCGATTATGCGGTTGTTTTTAAAAGCGATTACGGTAGGAATGGATCGGATACCGAAACGTGCTCCGAGTTGTTGCTGTTCTTCTGTATTGATTTTGACAAATTGGGCTTTGAGAGGGAAATGGCGTGCCGCTTCTTCGAATGAAGGTGCCATACTTCGGCATGGTCCGCACCATGGTGCCCAAAAATCAGCGATAATAAGTCGTTCATCATTGAGCATCAAGCGATCAAAGGAAGAGGCATCGACGGAGATAGGTTTGCTATCAAGAAGCGAGGCTTTGCAATGGCCGCATGCGGCTTTTACATAAGACTCTTTTACAGGGATGGCATTCACGCCCCCGCAATGGGGGCAAACGACATTGATTTTAGCCATTGCGTTACTCTGCTGCCTCTTCTGCAACTTCAATCTCACGAAGTGAAGTAGCATGATGATCTTTGACTTTGTCATGAAGGCGGCGCAGCGCTTTATTGGCGCGTTCGATCGCCATATCGATGGCGGTGTCGATATCTTCATCGACATCGGAGATGACAACCGGCTGAGCGTGGGCAATGTGCATGTCAAATTCGACCCCGACCCCATTTTTTTCTTTGGTAATCATAACATTGACCGTTGTAATGTCCAAATGGTAACGTTTGAAATTCTCAATAGCAAGTGCAATATGGTCGTTTAGATGTTGGGTAAGTTTGATCTCTTTCGAGCGAATTTGGACGTTCATAATGAATCCTTTTGTGTTGAACTATGGAAAAATATAGCATATCTTTTCTTAAGAGGAAGCTTAAGAGACTCTGCGGTAAAATTACTTTATGTTCAAGGAGTTATTGTGCGAGTTTTAACGGGTATTCAACCATCAGGCGATTTACATATTGGAAACTATTTCGGTTCGATCAAAGCAATGATCGAATCGCAAAATGAGCATGAGGTATTTGCGTTTATCGCTAATTATCATGCTATGAGTTCACTCAGTGACGGTGAGCGATTGTCAAAGCTCACGATGCAAGCGGCTACCGACTTTTTAGCCCTCGGGATGGATCCGCAAAAAAGTACCTTTTGGGTACAGTCGGATGTAAAAGAGGTACTAGAGCTCTATTGGGTACTTTCCGGTTTTACTCCGATGGGATTGCTGGAGCGGGCGCACAGTTACAAAGACAAAGTGGCCAAAGGGATTGCAAGTAATCACAGCCTCTTTTCGTATCCTGTCCTCATGGCGGCTGATATTTTGCTGTTCGGTTCTGAGGTGATTCCGGTCGGAAAAGATCAGATTCAGCATGTTGAGATCGCTCGTGATATCGCGATCAAGTTTAACAACCAATACGGCGATATTTTTGTTCTTCCGGAATTTCGCGTTGATGAGAATGTGGCAACCGTACCGGGAATTGACGGGCAGAAGATGTCAAAGAGCTACGGCAATACGATTCCGATTTTCAGTGAAGAGAAGATTCAGTCTAAAATTATCAAAAAGATCGTCACCGAAGCGGTGCCGATGGAAGATCCTAAAGAGTATGAAGATTGTAACGTTTACAACATTGCCAAACTCTTTTTGGATTATGAGGAATGTATGGCATTGCAAGAGCGTTATAAACGTGGTGGCGAGGGGCACGGTCATTTCAAACTTTATACTCATGATGTGATTTGGGAGTACTTTCGCCCCTACCGTGAACGTCGTGAATATTTCGAAAACAATCAAGACGAAGTTCGCGAACTTTTGAAATTGGGCGCAGCAAAAGCGAGTGCTGCGGCGCAACCGATTATGGAAAAAGTCCGTTCCGTAACCGGAATTAAGTACTAAAGGAAAATTATTATGAAAAATTACATCATTAAACAAATTGCTGACTCGGCAGCGACAAAACAGGCGATTTTAGAAAATGAGCCACTTTTGGAGATGATCGTAACCGTAGCGCAAGCATGTGTCGAAGTGTATCGACAAGGTAAAAAAACGATGTTAGCCGGTAATGGCGGTTCGGCTGCGGATGCTCAGCATATTGCGGCAGAGTTAGTGGGACGTTACGGGTTTGATCGTCCTTCAATTCCTTCCCTCGCATTGACCACTGATACTTCAAACCTCACCGCTATCGGAAACGATTATGGGTATGACAAAGTCTTTTCTCGTCAGTTAGAGGGGATGGCTCAGGAGGGTGATATTTTTATCGGTATCTCAACGTCAGGAAATTCTCAAAACATCATTAACGCATTTGAGTCGGCAAAAGATCGGGGGGTCACTACGGTAGCACTTGTGGGACGTGACGGTGGAAAAATGGCGGCAATGGCGGATTATGCGATCATTATCCCCTCCAACGCAACTCCGCGTATTCAAGAATCTCATATTCTGATCGGTCATATCCTTTGTGACATTATCGAAAAAGAGCTTTTCGGCGGCGGAGTAGCGTAAGTGTCACATAAAGCCCTTTTTCTTGATCGTGACGGTGTGGTAAATGTCGAGAAAAATTACCTCCATAAAATCGAAGATTTTGAACTTATGGATGGGATTGTCGAGGTATGCCGCACCTATCAGGAAAAAGGGTATCTAATTATCATCGTCACGAACCAATCGGGGATCTCTCGCGGATATTACAGTGAAGAGGATTTTGCCCGACTAAGTCAATGGATGGTAGAGCATTTCAGAGAATTGGGAGTCTACATCACACACATCTATCACTGTCCTCACCATGAGAGTATCGACGGCGCATGTGAGTGCCGTAAGCCGGAACCGGGGATGTTTTTGTCGGCACAAAAAAAGTATGATTTGGATATGAAGCATTCAGTAATGATCGGGGATAACGAGCGTGATATCGAAGCCTCTCTTAAAGCTGGTGTGGGGATGAATATTCTCCTTAGCGCTGAAGCTGAGATTTCCAAAGCGGATCGTATTATTCATACATTAGGAGAGTTGCTTTAATGCTTATAATCAATACGGGCGGGACATTTAACAAACGGTATGATCCGATCAAAGGGGAACTGTTTGTTCCGAATGATAATCAAGCCGTTGAACAAATACTGGAGTCGCTGGTGATCCCTATCCCTGTCCAAGGGGTGCTTTATAAAGACTCTTTGGAGATGGATAATCATGATCGATCATTGTTGGCACAAACGATTGCACAGAGCAGCGAAAAAATCATTATTGTCGTTCACGGTACCGATACGATGGATCTAAGCGCGGAATACGTCGCTAGTCTATCATTAGATAAAGTAGTTGTTTTTACCGGTGCTATGATCCCTTTTTCGATTGATAACGTTGAGGCGACTGCAAATTTCTCAATGGCACTCGGTTATGCACAGAATGCTGAGTGCGGTGTCCATATCGTGATACAGGGGATTATGGGAAGTTTTGAGCGGGTGAAAAAAAATAAGTCTGTAGGGAAGTTTGAATATGTCTAAAGTAAAATGCGATCACTGTCATCTGGAATTCAGCGATGATGTGATGATCCATGACGGGGAGTATCGCTTTTGCTGTAACGGGTGCCGCGGGATTTTTCATCTTCTCAAAGATGAAGGGCTTGAGAGTTTTTACTCGAAAATGGGAGACACGACACTATCTCCTCCTACCGAGCAGTTTGAAGCAAGTTCCAATTTCGATACCCCTGCGTTTAGCGAGCGGTTTGTGACGACTACCAAAGAGGGGCTTTCTCAGATTTCCCTTGTTATTGAAGGAATCCATTGTGCGGCGTGTGTCTGGCTGAATGAAAAAGCGCTTCACAAAATGGACGGTGTGATCGAAGCACATATCAACTATACCAATAATAAAGCCCGTATTACCTGGAACCCCGAAACGGTGAAACTCTCCGCGATCATCGATATGATTCGCGCCATAGGCTATAACGCATTTCCGTATGATGCATCACTTCAAGAGGTTCGAGCTAACAAAGAGCGTAAAGATTATTATCTGCGAATGGCGGTAGCGACATTTGCGACGATGAATATGATGTGGATTGCCGTGGCCCAATATGCAGGGTATTTTACTGGAATCACTCAGGATATTAAAACCATTTTAAATGTTGCCGAGTGGGTATTAGCGACTCCGGTCCTTTTTTACAGCGGATGGATTTTTTATCGCGGTGCTTATTATGGACTCAGAAACAAAGCAATTACGATGGATTTACTTGTCGTCACCGGGTCAAGTCTCGCCTATCTTTATTCTATCTATATAACGGTATTTGAAAAAGGAGAAGCTTATTTCGATTCGGTCGCGATGATCATCACCTTTGTACTTTTCGGGAAATTTCTCGAAGTACTCAGCCGTAAAAATGCCGCCGATACCCTTGATATCATCGGCAAACATATTCCGCGTGAAGTGAGTATCCTAGAGGGGGAGTCTATCCGCTCTGTGGACGTTAATGAGGTCAAAGAGGGAGACGTGATCGTGATCCGAAGCGGTGAGCGTTCAGCAATCGACGGTGAAGTGATCTTAGGGGAGGGGAGCTTTGATGAAAGCAATCTTACCGGAGAATCAGAGCCGATTTTTAAACGTATCGGGGATCGGATTATCAGTGGAACGACGAGTATCGATGCGCTGATTCATTATCGAGCAACGAAAGATTTTGCCCATTCAACGCTCTCGAATCTCGTTAATCTTTTAGAGAATGCAATGGCACAAAAGCCTTCAATAGAGCAGTTGGCGAATCGATTGTCTCAGCATTTTTCTTCCACGATTTTGTTTTTGGCGATTGCGACGTTTTGGACATGGTTCTTTTGGCCGCACAGTTTTGATCGCTCGCTTATGGTGGGGATCTCGGTTATCATCATCGCTTGTCCGTGCGCGTTGGCACTTGCTACCCCGGTAGCAACACTGGTCGGATTGGCACTGGGGGCGAAGAGGGGGATTCTCTTTAAATCGGCGGCTCAGATTGAAACAATGGCAAAAGCGACGATGGTAGTACTCGATAAAACGGGAACGATCACTCAAGGACGTCCTGAAGTTATTTATGCCAATATCCATAATCCTTTTGATATCGGAGCTTTGCATACGCTTGTCTCCTCCTCCAAACATCCGATCAGTCGGGGTGTGATGGAATATTTGGAACGTACCGAAGAGGTTATTGAAGCCAGCAGTATTGAAGAAGCACGTGAAATCCCTGCTCGCGGTATGGTCGGACGGCATGAAGGGGCGATGATTGCAGGAGGGAATGCACTTTTAATGCAGGAACTGGGTATTGATGTCGATACTTCGAGTGACATAAGCCTTTTTTATTATGCGGTGAATACTCATTTGGTTGCAACCTATGAGCTGCGTGATCTCCCGAAAGAGAAGGCATATGAGTCGATAGCCGCATTGAAACAATCCAATCTCCGTGTCGTGATGCTCACGGGTGATCATGAAGCAGCGGCACAGAGAGTGGCAAAAGAGGTCGGGATCGATGAGGTACATGCCCATCTTAGCCCTGAGGGGAAAGCGGCATTTATTGAGCAAGCTCATAGTGAGGGGCATATTGTCGTGATGGCAGGGGATGGGGTTAATGATCTATTGGCATTAGCGGCAGCTGATATCGCTATCGCAATGGGAAATGGCAGTGATATTGCTATCGAGGTGAGCGATGTAGTATTGATGAACGACTCGCTGACATCTTTGGCCGAAGCGTTTGGGATCAGCCGTAAAACGTATGGTCTTATCAAACAAAATCTCGGCATATCATTGGTGTATAACTCTATTACGATACCGCTTGCGATGATGGGGTATGTTATTCCACTGATTGCGGCAATTTCGATGTCGTTTAGTTCGCTTCTCGTTGTCGCTAACTCGATGCGGGTTCGATGGCTTTATAAATAAAAGGAATCCTATGGACAGTTGGGTAATAGCAATGATGTTGGGTGCATCGCTTTTTTTAGGCGGTATTGCATTAGCGGCATTTTTATGGGGCATTAAAAACGGTCAGTTTGATG
This sequence comes from Sulfuricurvum sp., assembly GCF_028713855.1. Taxonomy (GTDB): domain Bacteria; phylum Campylobacterota; class Campylobacteria; order Campylobacterales; family Sulfurimonadaceae; genus Sulfuricurvum. The sequence goes on along the minus strand of NZ_JAQTNN010000003.1, from coordinate 140,592 downwards.
ATGAAACCAAAATGATGAATCAGGTACAGTATGATGATGAGCATGAACTGAACGATGCTGCGAATCAACAACGAAAACAAGAAGCAGTGAGTAAAAAAGAGTATAAACCGGAATAATTCTAAAGATAAGAGAAAAACTCACCGCTTAAGGCGGTGAGCGAGGTATTATTTAAGACCTGCTACGTAAGAAGCAACTGCTTTGATATCAGCGTCAGACATAGAAGCAACTTGCCCTTTCATCAATGCACCCATACCAGCTTTGTTTTGTGTGCCAGCTTTGTATGCTTTCAAAGAAGCTTCGATAGCACCAGCAGCTTGACCTTTTACGATCACTGATTTACCAAGAGCCGCTTTTTCGAAAGAAGCACCATGGCATGCAGCACATTTAGCAGTTAGGGCTTTACCATCGGCAGCCATCAAAGATACACCAGCGAATAACATTGCAAGAGCAATTTTTTTCATTTGTTTTCTCCATTAAAAATTTCGTCGTCATTATAGTCTTAGCAATCTTAAATGACTCTAACATTTCTCTCCTTTAATGGAAGCTTTGTTACAATATGTCACCTACCTTAACTGAGGACTAACTATGCGCTTTCAAGATATCGAGTTGAATCGTAAAACTATTTTGATTACAGGGGGAGCAGGGTTTATCGGCTCGAATCTTGCTTTTTATTTTCAAGAGAATTATCCGGATACCCATGTTGTGGTACTGGACTTGTTCCGTTCAAATATTACCCTTTCCAACGGAAATTTGAGAAGTTTCGGTCATTTTAAAAATCTTCTCGGATTTCGGGGAGAGGTGATCAGCGGTGACATCAATGATCATGCATTGCTGGCCAAACTCAAGCGTGACTTTCAGTTCGATTACATTTTTCATGAAGCGGCGATCTCCGATACTACAGCGTTAGAACAGGATTTGATGATTCAGACGAACGTTAATGCGTTTAAAGATCTCCTCGATATTGCCGTAGCTCACGGTGCCAATATGATTTATGCCTCTTCCGGTGCTACCTATGGTGACGCTCTATCACCACAGCGTGTCGGGCGGGAAGCTCCTCAAAATGTATACGGTTTTTCAAAATTGATGATGGATCATTTAGCGCATAAATATACTAAAAAATACGATCATATCAGTATTGTCGGCTTGCGCTATTTTAACGTTTATGGCCCGAGAGAATTTTTCAAAAATAAAACGGCGTCCATGGTCGTGCAGTTTGGACACCAGCTTTTGGCGGGGAAAAACCCGAAACTGTTTGAAAACTCGGATCAAATCCTGCGTGATTTCATCTATATTGAAGATATTATTCAGGCCAATGTCCTCGCAATGAATCCGAAAGAAAACGGTGTCTTTAATGTCGGAACCGGTAAAGCACGATCGTTTCAATCGATGGTTGATATTCTCCAAAATGAACTAGGGACGTCGTTGCCGTGTGAATATATACCTAACCCGTATGTTGGACGGTATCAGTTCCATACCGAAGCCGATATCGAATCCACCAAAACGGTTTTGGGATATGCGCCGCGTTTTACCTTCGAAGAGGGAATCGCGGCATACGTGCCGGAAATCAAGCGTCTATTTGAGCAGGAACTCTGATGAAACACTTAAGCGATATCCATCCTCATATTCTCGTGATCGGGGATTTGATGATCGACCATTATCTGTGGGGAGGGTGTGAGCGTATCTCCCCTGAGGCTCCTGTTCAGGTAGTCGATATCTCTCGTGAAACGACCGTACTCGGGGGTGCGGGAAATGTAATCAACAATCTTATCGCTTTGGGTGCACGGGTGAGTGTGAGCGGGGTAATCGGAGATGATGAAAACGGTGAAGAGTTACGAAAGATGCTTTCAGATATCGGTGCTAACAGTGATGGCCTGATCCAGCAAAAGGGACGCAAAACATCCAAAAAAAGCCGTATTATTGCTTCAAATCAGCAAATTTTGCGCTATGACAAAGAGTCCAAAGAATCGATTGATAAAGCAAGCGAGCGCGCAATCGTTTCCCATATCATAGATGTGATTGATACGTGTGACATTATTATTCTCTCTGATTACGGTAAAGGGGTTATTACCGATGCGGTCGCGGGAGGGATAATCGCGACGGCAAAAGCAGCAGGTAAAAAAGTGTTGGTTGACCCGAAAGGGAAAGATTACCGAAAATACCGCGGAGCTTATTTGCTGACGCCAAATAAAAAAGAGGCATCCGAAGCGACAGGGATAATCATCAATGATGAGGTTAGTCTCAAAAAAGCTCTTGTAAGTTTAAAAGAGACCTGTGCGTTAGAATGTTCGATGATCACCCTTTCAGAGGATGGAATCGCTATTTATGATCAGAGTATGCGCCGTTTTCCTACGGTAGCTAAAGAGGTTTATGATGTTACGGGTGCGGGAGATACGGTTATTGCATCTCTCTCATTTGCTTTGAGCGCTGGGCTTGGTATCGATGAAGCAGCTCCTTTTGCCAACCATGCTGCGGCAGTGGTTGTGGGCAAGATCGGTTCAGCTACCGTAACACTCAGCGAGATCGAAGAGTATGAATCGAGTCTGCATCAAAGTACGTCAGATATGCATATCAAAACGCAAGAAGAAATTTTTGCCCTCTCTGAACGTTTAAAACGTGAAGGGAAGAAAGTGGTCTTTACCAACGGGTGTTTCGATATTCTCCATGTCGGGCATGTGAAATATCTCCAAGAGGCCAAGAGTTATGGGGATGTATTGATTGTCGGTCTTAACTCTGATGATTCGGTTCGTACTCTGAAAGGACCTACACGGCCTGTCAATACCGAAGCGGATCGCGCTTACATTTTAGCTGCGCTCGAATCGGTCGATTTTGTCGTGATGTTTAGTGATGAAACTCCGTATGAACTGATTAAAAATATTGCCCCCGATATCCTCGTCAAAGGGGGAGATTATGAGGGCAAATTGGTCGTTGGAGCAGAATTTGCTAAGGAATTGAAACTGGTGCAGTTTGTGGACGGTAAAAGTACGACGGCTACTATAGCACGAATTAATGAGGGGACACTATGCTAAAAAAAATAATCTTATGCGCTTTAATCAGTTCGGGAGCGTTCGCCGCACACCAGATCGAAGCGAATGTGAACAGTCGGGATGTCGAAGGACAGATTCGTTTGGATATGGGACGAATGGGAAATGCGATGCAAAATACCTACATAGGTGCCCGTTTTTTAAACGGAGACAATAATAACAGTAATACGATTGCCAATCCGGATCCGCTGATGGAGGTCTCTTTCATGGTTATGCGTCCGGTTCAGGGTGTTCCGGGATTGAAACTGGGATTAGGGATCAAGGGTGAATTCACCAAATTTGACGGCAATACGTACGCTGCGATTCCTCTGGGGGCGGAAGCGGAACTTCGCTTGCCGTTGAATACTCCATTCCCGTTTTATCTTGGCGGATCACTCTATTATGCCCCGTCGGTACTGAGTTTCAAAGACGGGGACTCGTATCTGGAAACACGTCTGCATTTGGATGCTGAACCGATTGATAACGGACGCCTTGAAGTCGGATACCGACAAATCGATACCAATCTTAAAAGCCGTGATGTGACGTATAATGACTCATGGTACTTTGGGATGAGATTAGACTTTTAGCAGCTTCTATCACCTCAGATGAGGTGATACTCTTCATACACTCATGATGTCCTAAGGGGCATTCACGCTTCATACACGGTGCGCATATCATATCATGTCTCACAATAACACTTTTTTCATTCATCCACTGTGAAGTTTCTGTGTGGCGTGTCGGGCCGAAGATCGCCACCGTCGGTACCTGATAGGCCGCCGCGACATGCATCGGACCACTGTCGTTGGTAATAAACAGATCCAGTCCTCCGATAAAACTGCATAATTCCTGTATCGATGTTTTACCGGCAAGATTGGTGATATTGATCCCCTTTAACCGTGACTCAATATCGTTGGCCATTCCTACTTCATTCGGGCCGCCGAAGAGGATAATGTCGAAACGTTCACTCAAAGCACGAGCCACTTCGGCAAAATTTTCGGGATACCACCGTTTGGCGCTTCCGTACGTTGCACCGGGATTAATTCCTAGCGTGGGGCGGGAATAGGCATGAGGCGGAATATGGAGCTGAAGGTTTTGGGTGATAAGAGGTGACGGGCTCAGACTCTGAGCGATATCGCGATATTGCTCCACCAAATGAGAAGGATGGAACGGTTTGATGGCATGCGTCAGAAAGAGTTTCGAATGCCAGCTTTTTCGTCCTGCTGTAATCGGTGTTTTCGTCCATGAAAGCAGAAGTGAGGAGTGAAGCTGATTGCGAAACGTGATAGCTAAATCATGTTTTCCAAGCTCTTTGGCAAATCGCAGTGTATTGACAAGACGATTGCCCCTTTTTTTTGTCTCATCAACATAATGGCGTATGCATTGGGGATGATATTTCAACGCTTCAATACTGACAAACGAACCGACCAAGGTAAGCTCCGCCTCGGGATAGACAGCACATAGTGCTTCTATAGCGGGAGTTGCCATTACAGCGTCGCCGAGCCAGTTGGGGAGAATGACGAGTATTTTCACGAGAGAGCCTTATAAGTGTAGAGAGGTGTCGAGGTGAGATTCCATGTAATGTTCAATTCTCCTCTAGGGGTGGAACAAACGAGCGAATGAGTCTCTTTATTATGACGATAGCGTATAAACTCGGCGTCATTTAAATGCGATAACATAGTTTTATAGGCATCAAAAGAGGGGCGTTTTCGTATCCCTTTACGGTTGTCAATAAGTCCGTATCCGGGGGCGATCAACTGATGCCAAAAAACGCAGCTCACCTGCTGCGATGCAAAAGCGAGGAGATGATAGCGCACCATGAAATCACTGTAATCCTCTTCATTCACACACTCTGTCTCACTGGTGGGGGCATAGGGGGCGGTGTTTTTGATCGGCCAGTTGGTTTCGGTAATGATCAGTTCGTTGGAGGTCTTTGGGCTAAGGCGTAGCAAAGCGGCGAGAAATTTTATTTTTCCGATCAAATCAAATCCCATTTGGGTGTTTTCAGGAGCTCCGCGACGGTCAACGTAGAGCAAGCTTCCTACCGCATCAAATTTGATTTTTGCAAGATTACAAAGGGTGTGGGCGCTAAAATGGTGTTCGAAGTCAATGACGTTGGAGCCGATCAGTTTGAGATGGGGAAAGCGTTGCAGTTTCAGATCGTATGCGACGGAATAAAAGCTGAGGTACTCGTTGACGCTAAAGAATCCCCATTTGGCTCTATTGATGGTTGAACCGATGACATAGGTATCGCAAACACCGTCCAGTGCTTTGAAAATCTGGATGAAATGATCCCTGCACATATCAGGACTGGTGATGTGTTCACGGTCTTGGAGCAGCGCAACAGTGATGTGTTTCCCCGAAAAACTGCGGATAAAGGCGACGTATTCGTGCAACCGATCCATCTCCCACAGGGGGATGCGGATCAGGACCTTTTTGACCCCTAATTCATCCAGTAGATAGGGGGTTGTATTGGGTTCTTTATCGAGGTTTACCCCCATGCCGAAAAAGTGCTCACCGCTAATGTGGCGACGTCGCACAAAAGGGATCAATAAAAGGGCAATAGGCAGTGTAATGAGGGCAATCAAAAAAGTTTTAATGAGCGATGGGAGTGCACTGCGCCGCATGGCACGTTTTAATGCTTTATTTTTGATGATGGCGGGCTGATCGGAATAATGATCCCAGGCAAAAGGTGCTTTCATACGCGTATTATAGCGTTTTCTTTACCATCAATTAGGTAGAATGCGGGGACTAAAGATGAGGCGGCAGTATGAATATTATGGTGGTACGTAACGATAAACTGGGTGATTTTATAACCGCGTTGCCGACTCTGTATGTTCTTAAGCATCATAATCCCTCGAACCGTATTATCGCTCTTGTAGCCCCTCTGAACCGTACATTAGCGGAATCGTGTGAATTTATCGATGAGGTGATCGTTGATGGCGGTGAAGAGATCCTTGAACTTGCTTTTAAAATCAAACAAGCCCGTATCGATGCCTCTATCACCCTCTTTTCCAACACACGCGTAGCACTGGCACAGTGGATTGCCCGTATTCCGATACGTATCGCTCCGGCTACCAAAATAGCCCAAATTTTTTACAACCGCCGTATCACCCAGCGCCGCAGCCGCGTGGAAATGGCTGAATTTGAATACAATCTTCAACTGAGCAAAGCCCTTTTTCCTGATATTTCGCTCGATTTCCCGCAACCACTTTTGCCTTTTAGCGATGATATTTTCAAAGCATTTTGTACCGAATATGAAGTCAGCAAACCGGTTGTAGCATTTCATCCCGGTTTTGGCGGTTCATCGGACGCTAACTGGACCCTCAGCGAATACATTGATCTGGTACGAATTGCACAAACATATGAGCAACTCGATGTGGTTATGACATTCGGCCCGGATGAAGAAAGGCTTTATAACGAAGCGAAAGAATTATTGGGTGAGAGCAGGGTTGTTTTATATCGATCGGTAGGAAGTGTTGTCGATTTTGCCGCACTTATAAGCAGTTTTAAACTGTTTATAAGTACCTCGACGGGGACGTATCATCTGGCAAGTGCCGTAGGATGTGAGACATTTACTTTTTTTGCCGATACCCGTTTTGCGTCGGCATTACGTTGGAAAAGTATCGGAGCAGTACAGCATCACTTTATGATTCCGCTCAATCCACAAGGGCGTGGAGAGATGTTCGAGAAGGTTAAACAGGCGTTGAAAAATCGCCTTTTAACACTCGTTTGAGTCTCTTTTTAAAATTTTTGACTCGTTTGTTAGCATCGTTGTGTCGTTTCATTTCATTAATTGTGAGTGTTTCATCCAATCCGCTGAGTCGTGCATACTCACACCCCATAATCTCCAGTTCTTTATTGCTCGCCCATAGTTTGTTAAAATTTTCACACCCTTGAATCGGGGAGATTTCTCTGAACTCCATTCGATTGATATCGACGATACTGAACTGATAGCCATCTTCGGTTCTTTTGATCAAAATATTTCCGGGAGAATAATCGAGATGCCAAACCCCTTTTTGATGCAATTCGTAGGTATAGGCGGCAAAAGCGGTGAAAATAGCTTCACGATCACTCAGCATTTCAAGCAGCGGAGTGCGGATCGTAAAGTCGTATTCGAAATATTCGCTGATAAAATAGCTGTCCGCTAATAAACCCGATTCGAAACATTCGATGAGGGCGATTGGTTGAGGGGTTGAAATAGTGAGTTCTTGCAAACGGAGTGCATTATGATACGATTTATACGCTTTGCTGCGACGAAAATAAGAATAGACGATGCGGTTAAGTAAATGGGGGACTTTAAACGACTTAACGACCGTTTTAACCCCTTGAATATCAATAATTTTTAGTTCATTACGAGCTTTATGAATGCTGTGGTTATCCCCTGCAAAAAGAGATTGAATATTTTTAAACGACTCTTGTAAATAGCCATATTGCGGTGGAAAATCACATTGAAACTTCATACTGACCTTTGAGTAAGTGAGGGTATGGTATGATACTTTATTATTCCTGAAACACTTCAAAATTAGGATGTGAATGCTCCCTGTCGTGATGTACCATCATATCAACAGTGATGATTTGCCATTATCCAATACGGATACAATGATGGACGCACATTTACGTTTGATTGCCCAGCGCTATACCACCCTTTTCCCAGGGGAAACATCTTCTTCCGCTTCGATTTGTTTAACTTTTGATGATGCCTATTTTGATTTTTACCATTATGTATTTCCCTTGCTTCAAAAATACAATTTAAAAGCTTTGCTTGCTGTACCTGCCGCTTATATTCTCGATGAGACAAATCTTGATCCGGAAATTCGCCTTTCACTTAAACATCATGAGATTTATGAAGGTGAAAATTACAAAACGTATATCCCGTTTTGTACCTATGTTGAACTTCGGGAGATGGTACAAAGCGGACACGTGATGGTAGCCTCTCATTCGATGAACCATGTAAATCTAATAGATGAGGGGACTAATCTGAGAGAGGAAATAGTTGGTTCCAAACTACTTCTCGAAGAAAAACTGGGGATGAGAATCACCTCTTTTGTCCTCCCTTTTGGAAAATACAATGATGCTGCTATTGTGTTGGCTCGTGAACATTACCCTTATGTATTGCGAATCGGAAATGCTCTGAATCCTTCGTGGAACGGGATCGGCGGGCTGATTTATCGGATCAAGGGGGATGCTCTTAAAACGCCTGATACATTATTCACATTTCGTAAATGGTTTGGATTTTGGTTGAAAACAATGATTAAATTAGTAAAGAGTTAAGATGAATGTATCGTGCGTAATGATTGTAAAAAATGGAACACGGACAATCCGTAAAACATTGGAAAGTTTACGTGAGTTTGATGATGTGGTTGTCTATGACAACGGCTCAACCGATGGTACGCAGGCAATAGCGCGGGAGTATTCGAATGTTCATCTGATCGAAGGGGAATTTGACGGATTCGGGACGACGAAAAACCGTGCGGCAGGCTATGCCAAATATGATTGGATATTGAGTATTGACAGCGATGAAGAGGTTGATACCGAGCTGATGAAGACGTTAAAAAATGATACGTTTGATACCAATACGGTTTATTTGATCAACTCCTTGGCCTATTACAAAGAGATACCGATCCGTCACAGCGGATGGAATAATCAAAAAGTTCGCCGCTTTTATCATAAAAAAACTACCGCTTTTAATGATAATTTTGTCCATGAACGTATTATGGATGAGGGGATGAAAACGGCGTTGCTAAATGGCAATATGAAACATTACAGCTATATGAGCATCTCTGATTTTATTGTTAAGCTCGATCGCTATTCGACACTGTTCGCGACCGATAATGTCGGCAAAAAATCCTCTTCTCCCGCAAAAGCGTTTTTCAACGGACTTTATTCATTTTTCCGCACCTATATTCTCAAACGGGGTTTTTTGGACGGGTATGCGGGACTTATCATCGCGTTTTCGCACATGGCAACCAATTTTTACAAATATATCAAACTCTATGAAATGAATTTAGAACAAAAGAGCAAACGTGGCAAATAAAATCTGTGAACTGTGCCTTTCACCTGATTTGGGAGGGTTGGAGCTTTATATGATGCGCGCGTCGCGTTATTTGGATCAGGATTGTATCAGTATTATTAATGAGAATGGCAAACTGAAAAGTTATTATGAAAACACCCAGTACCGTTACCACACTCTAAAAAAACGCAATATCCTTTTATCATGGCTTAATGCACGTTCACTTGCACGAATTATTGATGAAGAAGAGATCGATGTTTTACATCTGCACTGGACGAAAGACCTTCCTCTTGCCATTATGGCCAAACTGATTTCAGATCGTAAACCCCGTGTCGTGCAGTCACGCCATATGACAATGACTCGTTTCAAAGATGATTTTTATCACCGTTTCCTCTATAAAAATTTAGAGATGATGCTTGCGGTAACACAGCAGGTTAAAACACAAATTGAAAAATTTATTCCTGAGGGGATTCGACCGAAAGTGGAAGTCCTCTATATCGGTGCCGAACAACCTTCTATTATTTCTGAGAATGAGCGAAAATCCCGCCGTGAGCAGTTGGGGTTAGGTCAATCGTTCACGGTCGGTATTGTGGGACGTATAGAGCGTCAAAAAGGACAGCATCTGGTGCTCGAAGCGGTTAAAAATCTCTCCCAAAAAGGGATTGATGCCAAAGCACTGATCGTTGGTCACGCGATGGATGAGGGATATTTGCTGCAATTAAAAGAAGAATACCGTGACATCGGTATCTTTACTGGATTTACGAACGAAGCGCAGACGTTGATGCAGTTGTGTGATGTAGCTGTATTGGCAACGGACAAAGAGACATTCGGACTGGTGCTGATCGAAGCGATGATGTGTGGTGTGTGTGTCGTAGGCAGTGACAGCGGCGGACCGTTGGAGATTATCGATGACGGGGCAACCGGATTGCTGTTTAAAACCTTCGACAGCGATGATTTGAGTGCTAAATTAGAGACACTTGCGTACGATCAGCAAAAGCGTATGGAGTTTGCGAAAGCAGGTCAACACAAAGCGATGGAAATGTTTGAGAGTCAAAAGCAGTTTGCACAGTTACAACAAATTTTGCTGAAAGTGTAAAAGATGAAATTATGGTTTGAAAAAGGTGCATGGGCATCTAAAAAAGCAAAACAAATAGCAGCCGGAATCTCTCCCGAATCCGTCCGTTCTATCGCTATCATCCGTCATGCGGCCATTGGGGATATGATGGTATTACGTCCCTTTTTACTGCAAGCACGCACTTTTTTTCCGAATGCAAAAATAACATTGAGTATTGTGAGTAACTATAGTTATGGGACTCCGACCGATTTAGTCGATCAGGTGCATGTTGTCGATAAAAAAATCGGCGGTAAAAAAACCTCTTTTTTCTCCCGTTTAAAACAAATACGAGAGTTGGGCGAACACGATTTACTTTTTGATATGGCGGATACGTCATCATCGGGAATGGTTAGTATCTTTACAAAAGCAAAATTAAAAATCGGCTTTCCATATCGACAGTTGAAAAATTATTTACTCTATGATATTTCGCTTTTACGTTCGGACTTGGTACCGGAAGTTGAGACGTTGCTGCACATGCTCTACATTCTCGGTGCTCCAAAATACAGTGAATACGATTATGGATACGATACGGCAGAGAAAAAAGAACAGCGAATCATCTATTTTATGGGAGCATCAACGCCGACAAAACAATGGCCGATAGAGCATTTTAGAGATTTAATTCATACGCTATCGCTCACACTTCCAAACTATCAGCATGTTATCTTGGAAGGGATAGGAGAAAATGAAAAAGTCGACGACGATTTCTTCGAATTAAGCACATTGACGAACGTTTATAAAAGTAGCCCGCTTCCGCTGGATGAGACAATGTCATATCTCGGAGCTTCGGAGGTCGTTGTCTGTAATGACACGGGAATACGGAATATGGCGATTGCCGCCGGAACAAAAACCGTTGGACTCTTTTTTTCTACCGTCCCATACCGCTATTTGCCAAATCCTCAAATGCATTATGCTGTTTATAATGTGGACGGTTCGATCCCTTCTGTCGAAAATGTTGTAAAAACTGTACAAAAATCAGTGAACTGTGTTTAAATATTTTTGTAATTTCTGATCGGTTTGATTTAGATATTCACGTATATTTTGCTGTGTCACATAGGTTCCGGCATAGTTTTTAATTATGGGCTTTCCGCTTATTATTTCGGTTAAAATGGAATCTCCTGTAACGCATGAAAAATGGAATTGATCTTGATGGGCGTAAGGATCAGTATTGATGGCGGTTATACCATTATAATCCCAAACGGGTTGAACGTTTTGTACGATGTACTGCAATAGTTTTTTTTGAAGAAAAAATTTATTTTGCTTCATCGTGATTTGTTTGATCCATAACGGACTCGTAAATAGATAAAGATGAATCCCATTTTGATCACATAGCTTTTTTATTTCAATGAGTTGAGACAGTCTCTCCTTTGATAGTGTGTCTCTTCGCGTATTCCAATAGGGAGGTTGATCTACTACGTTTCGTTGTGTATAGCGTTTTATTAACTCCTTATCTTTCAATGCATCGAGGTATTCATACTGTATTGCTTGTCCATGAGACGAATACGCACTCTTTAAAGAGACTTTAGTATTGCGATTCACTTTAATAGTTTTAACGGAATCTCGTAGAGAGTCATAAGTGAAATAAGAAGAAATATGATACTTGTTATTGAGATGAAAATAAGAGAGGAGCGATTCCGGTAGAGTAGAATCTGATTCATATCCATCCGCGTAGGCAAACAAATCAACGGCGATAATAATATTTTTAACTTTTTTTGTCTGAATAAGATATTTGATGTACAGATAATATTCATCGGCTGATGCACCGCAAAATGCAGTATTAAGAGTTTCATTTCCCGTTAAAGAGGTAACAATATCCGGATTGAGGCGCAGCGCCCGAGAGGAACCAAACACAAAACTCTCTGCATGAGGATATTTAGATAACAGTTTAAACTTATCATTTCGTTCGTTTTGTGTTTTTTTTATGGCATTGATTTTTAAATGAAATGCATTGTTGTATCCATACGGGTCAATAATATAATTAACCGCGCCAATTCCTGCAAATAGAAACAGAGTAAGAGTCACAAATAAATAAGAAAAAAAACTATGTTTCAATATTTGCCTTTTTAATTTAGATGTCATTAGAATGCTTGCACACATTCCATAGTTTACTGTTTGCGATATACTCAGATGCCTTGTAGGTCCAATGGGAATCATCGGCGTAATAAATATCTTGTATATTCTTTTCGATCAATGGATGCAAAATAGCTTTTGTATCCACAACTATGTAATTTTGTTTTTGTTGTCTTAGCAGAAGAAAGAATGGATTTTTAGGATAAATATTTTTTTCTTCTATCCAGTCATAATAGAGATCATATTTGTCAACAACGGGCATAAAAATCAATACAATACCATCTTTCTTTAATTCATTGGCGAGAGTATTCAACTCTTGATTCAATTGAGTAATAGTTTTATTATTCATGATATTAATATTTTTTAAATCATCGTTATAGACAAGAAGGTGATTTGGATCGGTCGCAGTAAAAAGATTTTTGCTAAGATCAAATTTATATACTTCTTTGTTGGCTCTTGGTGAAAAATGATATTTGATGTAATAGTAAGGCGCTTTGTAGTTAGCTGTATTAATTATTAAAGGTTTCGGAAAATATGTACAGTTGTTTTTTTTGAAAATTTGACTAAATAATAGATCATCATTAGTTGAAATTGTATGATGATGTGATGGGAGATGATTGATTGCTTCTCTTGCTACACTTTCAATAAGAATGGCTTTGGGTTTGATTTTATTGAACCATTGTTTTTGATGCAGATAACGAATCGTATCTATATAGCTAAAATTATTAATATTTTGAATATTCAAAACATTTATTTGTTGTGATGTTGCTATAAAGTCTTGGTAATAAGGGTTTTTACCTCCCCCGCCTCCATTCGAAAAAGAGTCGCCTATCGTAATGAGATCAATCGGTTCATTTTTCCAATTATTTTTATCAAAATGTTTACGTGGCAGAGTATGCTGCTCGATTCTCGGAACTAATGAATGGATCTGGTAGCTCATTCTTCCTAAATCACCAACATGGTATGGTAATACATTAAAGATTTTTGATGTAAAAAAATACCATATTGAGAGATGATATACAAGGAATAGAGAGACCACTAGTAAAAAAAGAAAGAAAAATTTTTGATAAGATATTCTTTTGCTCAAGCGAATCCCTAGAAATTGAAATACAAAAACTCAGAAACGCGAGACATCATTGACATAGCGGTTAACAAGACTGCAAGTGAATAAATTAGGTTGAGCCAAGTCGGTTTGAACTCTTTTGTGAGCTTAACTGAATTCGATGTCATTAGAAGAATTATACTGGCACATATTATCCAAACCCAAGTGGAAGCACTTCCCCCCAAATGCATCATAAACTGGCCGAACTCAATGCCGATGTTTTTTAAGAAGAAAAACTTATTCTCTAATTTGTCAGAAAAAATAATATCTCCATATACCATTCCGTTCAATATTTTAGTTACTTGTTCCCAATCTTTGGCTCTAAAAAATATCCAAGCGATATTAACAAAGTTAAAGGTGATAAACCATGCGAGCCATTTATTCATAGACAGCCCCATTTGCTGCCATGCACGGTGAATTACAATGGCAAAGCCGTGCAGTGCACCCCAAATAACAAACATCCAACTCGCACCATGCCAAAGCCCCCCGATTAAAAATACCGTGAAAAGGTTTGCATAGGTGTGCAATTCCCCTTTACGATTTCCGCCAAGAGGGATATAGATGTAATCACGTAAAAAACGTGATAGCGTAATATGCCAACGTCTCCAGAAATCTTGGATAGAGAGTGCTTTATAAGGGCTGTTAAAGTTGATAGGGAGTCTGATATTAAACATCAAAGCAACCCCTAATGCCATATCGGTATAACCGCTAAAATCAAAATAAAGCTGAAAAGTATAGCTCAGACTTGTTGCCCATGCTTCAAGAAAATTAAGGGTTGAAGCAGTATCAAATCCGGTATTGGCCCATCCGGCAAACGTATCGGCAATGACAATCTTTTTAAACAAACCGATAGAAAAAAGAAAGAGTCCCGCAGAAACATTACGATAATTAATGACTTTATTTTTGAGTGAATCAAATTGAGGCATCATCTCTTTGTGATGGAGGATCGGACCGGCGAGCAAATGAGGGAAGAAAGTGACGAACAGGGTATAGTTGAGATAATCCATCTCTTTGACTTCATTACGATAAGTATCCACCAGATAGGCTATTTGAGTAAAAGTGAAAAAACTGATCCCAAGAGGAAGGACAATGTGCACCAGATCCCACTGTGTACCTATAAGAAGATTAGTATTGGTAATAAAAAAGTCCATATATTTGAAATAGCCAAGGAGAAGAATGTTGGAAGTAAGCCCAAAAGCTAAAAGGGTTTTTCGAGGGATGCTTTTTTTAATCGTGGATTGAGATCCATCCATCTTTGAGAGAGTAGAACCTACGGTAAAATTAAAGAGGATAGATCCTAAAATAAGAGGTAAATAGATGATATTCCACCATGAGTAGAAAAAGAGCGAGGCAAATACCATCCATCCCTTGGAAGCTTGTGTAAGACGTTTTTTATTGAGCCAAAAATAGAAAAAAAAGGTTACCGGCAAAAAGAGAAAGATAAACTCATAACTGTTAAATAGCATTTTTAGCTCAGGTTAATTGAGAATAATGTCTCAATACGTTTTCGGATACTGTAAATAATTTTTCGGTTTAAAAGCCGATTTAAAAAAGGGCTTGAAGTAATTATCATCGGTGTACATGTGGTACGGATGTATAATATAGAAAGCAATTTTGAATATTTATCAATAAAAGATTTTTTAGCCAGCGTAAAACTCTCATTGCAATTTCCACCGCTTTTATGATGGAGATGGAAATCGATAACATAGGCATTCCACCCTAAGAAAGAGGCGATAGTACATAAGTCTGTGCCGTACATATGAAATCCGTTTAGATCGTGCGAAAGAGCCAGATTGGCTTCATTTTTAATGAGTAAAAAATTCTCATCCAGACTTTTGACTTTTGCGGGAAATTGCCCGATTTTTGTATTCTCCCCCCAAGGATCACTGATACGGCAGTATTTTTCAGTTAATCCGTTAAAACCTGCATTTCCCAAAATTGCCCAATGTGGATCGAGTATATCAAGTTCTGCGATACAGTGGTTAAGAACATCGATATTGTCGTATTTGAGAAGGATATCCTGATGACATATAATGATGTATTTTCCGCTGGCAAGATTAAGAAATTTATTGAGTCCGCTGAACCCATCATCGGTGTTGCTGTTTGAGTTGTCGACGTAGATAAATTCAGTATTTTCATCATTAAACCCGGCTCTTTGGAACGATGTAATCATTTCTTGAAACTCGTCAAAATTAGTGACGAGAGTGCAGACTGAAAAGTTTTTTACCGGCTTGTAGTTATTGATATTTTTCAAGTTTTCTCTCATTCTTATATAAAATATTCATTACATTTTTGAATAAAATTGTGAACAGTTTGATTAGCTTTTTTTTCTTGTTCTTTTAGAGTTGGTAGTAATAGTGATCTTGTTGCCAATGCGTAGGGGATATTGTCGAAGCCATAAGCAAGGCCGTAATATATTTTTTCATCAGGGTACCATTCTGTTTTTGAAACATTTTCTTCTGGTATGATAACTGAAATTGCACCGCATAAGGCCGCAAATTGTGAGTACATAGTATAGGTATCATATGATATACACATTTCAACTTGATTGAATATTTTTGCCATTTCTTCATGGGATAATTCATCCACAAGTATAGAATCATTTAAGTCATGGACTATTGTACGTCCTTTGCCTTTACGTAAAATATAGCATGTCCCTTTTCTGGAACCAAAATTTGTTTGCTTATATATATCATCTAAAATAAAAATTGTTTGCAGTAAATGATCTTTATGTGGGTTTATTTCAGTATTATTAAAGACTGTTTGATAGAAAAAATACAATTCATTGTGCCCGTATAATATTTTTCCTGTATGATATCCAGGTTTATGCAGAAACCATCGAACGACATAATCTGCATTCAAAGGATTCCCATCTATCGTTTCAGGGTATATGACGATAGAGTTTTTGATATCGTTAAATCTTGCCATTGGTGTGTTGAAATTAGGCATAAATTGAAATGGATGACGTAAATTACGACGAAAGTATTTTAGATATTTGATTATAAACTCAATAGGTCTCTTTCGACTAAAAATAGGTTTATCCCAATTCCATAAAAAAGCTTTTTCATTATTTTGATTTAATAAATCACATAGTCTATGTAGAGCAATGATCCCACCGATTTTTATATTAAAAGAACCAGTATAAATAATATATTTTTGATTCATGATTTATCCATGCATTTGTTTTGGAATAAAAAACATAACAGTTTCATCTGTACCTTCAGTGTAATGTCTTATAAATAGATCATAGTCATTTCTAATCGCCAAAATCTGCTCTGGTATTTTCCATAAATCATCAACTTTGTGATAAACACTGATTGCCATTTTTGGATAGTCATTTAAGATATGATTTTTCATACCATCAATAGCTAATGATTCTGCACCTTCAATATCCATTTTAATAAAAGTAACGTTTTCAGTGACTAATGTATCTAATGTATCTACCTCGATTTCAATAGTTCCGTTTTCAGAAATACTGCTTGCTGAGCCTGACCCTGTATCAAATCGCAAAGTTTCTTTCTGATTTGACAACCCCTTTGAAATAAAGTTTACATTTTTGAAATCTTTTAAATTCTTCTTTGCAAGGGTTAAATTTTCTTTCGATGGTTCGAAGATATAAATTGATTTATATGTTGGGCAACGCTTGATGAACTCTATGCTGGTTTGACCATCATATCCGCCTGCATCTACAAAAACTTCATTATCCGTAAAATTTAAAAAATCTTCAAAATATTGTCCAATCTGATCGACTTTATAATCTACAAGATACGATAAATTCCTATTTTGTCTGAAGTTAATTAAATCAGAATAAATTTTTCGTGATTTAGTTTCTTTTATTTTGGAGAAAATATAATTATACTTATTCCAATTGAGTTCAATATCTTGTTTTGCTTCATCAATAAACTCTATTGACAAGTTTATATTTGAGTATTTTACAAGCTCTAGGTAATCTAAAATATATTTAAAACCTGCATGCTGTAAATTTTTTATTGCTGTATGTGGGTATATGGCTAGGGAACATGATACCACAATCACATCGTTTTTATTTAAGATATCAGAACTTTTAAAGACGGGTTTTCCCAACCATTCTGTCATATCTGTGAAGTCATCAATAAATCCATCAATTGCTATGGCTGATAGAAGATTTTGAGTATTTTTGTTTCTTCCTAAAACATATCGCTTAACTTTTTCATCGCTAAAAAATCTTGTTGCCAATTTTTCTTTTTTTAAATCAATTGTCTCTTTTCCAACTACAAGCATCATTTGTCTTCCAACTTTATCCATCTATTTTCATCAGTTGATTTTTTTACAGCTTCAAATACTTCCAAGCCCTTTGTCGCTTGCAGTGCATCATATGACCAATCAATAGTATGATTTTTGTCGATTTTGTATTGAGTAAGTTTCTCGGCTATATCAACATACAGATTTCCAAAAGCTTCTATAAATCCAGCCGGATGACCTGATTTGAATCTATTGTATCTCAATTGATTTGATACGGCCACATTTGAAGCTCTATCAATGATCATTCTATCACCGTTGAGAGTTTGAAACATTAATTCTTCCGGTTGCATCTGAAACCATTCCGCGCTCCCTTTTCTCCCATAAATTCTTACTCTCAGTCCATTTCTATGACCAATAGCAGATTTTCCATACCATATTTGGCTTCTCATCCCATTTGCGTATCGTGCCATACAAGAAACATTATCGATTACTTCTGGAAACCAACCAAAGCTTGATTGATCAGCTACAAGTTCGATGGGGTTTTCATTGGTTAAAAAGTAGACCATATGTTGAAGATGTGTTCCTAAATCAAGTGATACACCCGGAATTTTCCCATCGGTTAATCTCCAAGTTTGAGGAGTAGGTTTAGTTCCATTAATAAGTCTTGCAAAACTCTCTTGAGGCATCTCGATATTGATATTTGTAATTTGACCGAGCTTATTATCTTTGATCATATGTTGTAACTCTCTAAGCATTGGATATCCGGTATAGTTGTGTGTAACAGCAAAAAAAGCTTTTTGTTCATTTACCTTTTCTGTAATTTTAAGACCTTCTTCATACGTTGTTGCAAGTGCTTTTTCTGAAATTACCGAATATCCTAAATCTAAGGCTTTATTTATCATCTTGTAATGATCTGGCGTTGGGGTAAGAATAACGACTGCATCGATATTTTGTATTTCATTGTCTAAAAGTGTTTCCCAATCCGAATATAAATGCGTTTCTTCAACACCCCACGTTTGTGCTGTTCTTTTATTAATATTCTCTCTTCGGCTAAAACATCCGGCAGATAAAACAAAAAGGTGATCCATTTGAGAAGCTATGTAATGAGTATAGCCGATTGCAGAGTCAATTCCTCCACCCAGAAATGCTAATTTCAAAGGCTCTTTATAATGTATCATTTTAAATTTATCCTTCATGACTTTGAATCAATTCAAGCGTTTCCAAGGCGACATAATCTTTCAATTTTTCAGTTAATGTTTCCATCTCTTCAACATTATGATGCTCAATAAAATAGATTCCAGATTTGTCAAAAGGAGCCGCTTTCATTGGCTCACCACTGTATTTAAGCTGAACATTCTGAATGTGAGGACTATTGATATTAAGACTTGAACTAATAAATACACAATCTTTATCGACACTTACTGTATGTCTTGAGATAAATTTTGGTTCAATTGCTTCTATCCTCTCAGGTAGATCTAAACCCAAAAAAGGAAGTGAATACAATTCTGAATAGTTTATACCGGTAGCTTTTTGAATAAGTTGACTGTATAAATCACCTGGGCATCTTCTAGCGATTTCAATTAAATAAAACGTTTCATTGTTTGAGATGAATTGTGTATGGATTAAGCCATCACATAAATCTAAATCAGACGCAAATTGTTCTGTCCATTTTCGCAAGGCTTGTTGAACTTGTTGACTAAGACGTGAGGATACGTTTGAGCTATTAACCTGATAAGGATAAACGGTACAGTACTCATTAACAAAAAAATCAACCACAATTTTTTTGTTTTTGATGAATGCTGAGTGGCTGTAGAGTTTACCTTCTACAAATTCTTCGGCAACAACTAAGCCAGATTGTGAGAATTTCTTCGCTTCTTTCCAGTGTGCTTTGAACTCATCAACGCTATAGGCTTTGTTTATTCCCTTACCACTAAAAGAGTCTACTGGTTTTACTAATACCGGAAAATTAAGAAGATCAACCTGATCAGGATTGCTGATTGCTCGTGGTATAGGATAACTTTTCTGTTCAGCGAATGCTCTAAATCTATCTTTATGATGAATTGTCAAGACCGTTTCATAATCATCAAACCCTTTAAACTTTAATTTTTCAGCCACATATGCTAACGACATATAAGATCTGTCATTACAGCCTGGGACTACGCCATCATATTTATTTTCAGATATATGCTTATATAGTAACTCTACATCCGCATAATTAAGATTTATTGATTTATCTGCTAAAAAATGGGCGGGGTCATTGAGCTTGGAGCCTACAACACTTAAGGTATAACCTTTGGATTTAATGGATTGAAGGATTGGCAAAACACAAAAATTTGCATCGCACAAAAGTATATTCTTGGAATAATTTTTCATTGTTTAAACTCTGTTAATGTATTTTTTATTATTTTGATAATCGTATTTTGCTCTTCTGATGTCAGTTCAGGATAAAGAGGTAAACATAGTATTCGTTTTGCGATATTTCTCGATATCGGCATTTCTTGTTTTGGTTCGATATAGTTTAACGTATCGAGAGATGGGTAAAAGTAGCGCCTAGGAAATATCTGTTCCTTATGGAGTGCATTTTCAACCCGTTTAAGCTGTTCTTCGCTCTTTAAAACTACAGGAAAATAACTGTAGTTTTGTGTTGCTTGCTCATTTAACTCCTGAAACTGTATTAAACCTTGTAAATCTTTTATATAAGTATCAAATACAACTTTTCTTTTTTGTTTGATCTCTTCAATATCGTCAAGAACACAGAGCCCCATTGCAGCTTCAAATTCATTCATTTTTGCATTGGTTCCCAATTCCGGGATTGATTCAGCGTTTTCAATGCCAAAGTTGATAAGATAGCGTGTTTTTTGAACCAATTCATCATCATTGATGATAAGTGCACCACCTTCAATCGTATGAAAAAGCTTTGTCGCATGAAAACTAAGTGTAGAGATGTCTCCATAATTTAGAATACTTTGGTCTTTATATCGTACATCAAAAGCATGAGCAGCATCGTAGATAACTTTCAGATTATGTTGCTGTGCGATTTGTGCTATTTTTTCGACTTTACACGCATTTCCAAAAACATGGACACCTAAAATAGCAGATGTATTGGGCGTGATTGATGCTTCGATGTTCTCAGGATTGATGTTAAGCGTATTGGGGTCAATATCAGCAAATATTGGTAAGAGCCCATTCGTGACAAGTGAACTGGTTGTTGCAACAAAGCTAAATGGGCTGGTAATAACAAAGCCTTTTAGCCCAAGAGCCCGATAGGCAAGTTCTAGAGCTACTGTACCATTGGCTACTAGAACGATATTTTTGACACCAAGATATTCAGCTAGTCTTTGTTCAAGTCGTTGAACTAGGGGTCCATTATTGGTTATCCAACCATTTGCATAAATTTCATCGATATACTGCTTGTATTTTTCAATATTAGGAAGATAGGTTTTGGTGACATTAATCATTCTTTTATTATGCCATCTTTGCAAAAATATATTTTTTGTGCGCGATTGTTTTCCATAATCTCTCTGTTGATATCCGCTTCGACGGAACTAAATCGTTTTGGATGATAAAGGTGGAGAACATTGGCATTATTTCGACACGATTTGAGCTCGATTCCCATTCCTCGAAATCGCCAGCTCGGATCGACATCTTCGCCTTCAGACGGTAGTCGATATACTTCGTCAAAACCGTTTATTTTTAAAAAATCATCTTTATAACATGACCAATTGCATCCGACAATGTGTCTTACATGCCGTTTATGGATTTGTCGGCTGATAAATGAGTGGGATTTAAATAGAAGTCCGTCTTCGGGATGTCCTGCATCATCGGCGATCATTGCCGGTAGATACCAAAGGAATTTTTTTTCGATATCTAGAGTTGTGAGCTCATGCCGTTTGATCCGTTCGCTAAATTTAGCTCCCAATTCAAACCGTTTTCCGCATAGGACGATCCCTTTTTGGGAATTTTCGAGATGCGCTTGGACAAAGTTGCTGTAAGGGACACAATCTCCGTCGATAAAGATAAGGTATTCATTGCTTGCTGCTTTGATCGAATTGTTCAGTGCAATATTTTTACGCCATCCGTCATCTTCTTGGGTGAGATGGACGAGATTGGGAAAGCGATCTTTTTGGGTTGCGAGAAAATCTCGCATTTCTGTTGATTCACCATCTTCAGAGACAATGATCTCATCAGGAAGGGCGGTTTGATTTGCAAGACTGTCTAATATAATACTTAATGCCTCAGTGTCTTTGTAGACAGAGATAATAAAGGTCGATTTCGGATAAGGCATATGAGAAAGCTCCTGAAATATATGAATGCCATTTTATCGGGTATTTGTGAAATCTACATTAACAATCATTTTATTAAGTGCTATATATTATTTTTTTGTACGGTTTGATGTGTATCTCGAATTAAAAAACTATTTTTCTGAATTTTCTTAGCAGATAAACCAGAGGATGAGATAATTTATGTTCTAAATTTGCTTGTGATTCCATAAAGGCTATCTCATTGTTGATCAACAGTAACTCAAGTTTTGAAAGAGAAAGGTTTTTTATAATGCTTTTGTAGGTATCAGCTGCTTCTGTAAGATTAGTAGTGTTCTGTAATAGAAAATGGTATCGTATTACATAGAAGGCAATTTGCTTTTTGAGGTACTTTCGGAAACCGCTATCAGGTTCTTTTTGCAGTAATGTCTCATAGGTTGCTATGATAGTTGCCAAACTTGAAAAATGTTTAAGGGATATTTTTTGTGTCATTATCGAGTTTGCCCGTTGGCGGTAAGCGTAGAGAAGCATGTCGATATGCGATACCCGCGAGGCGTTGACATACAGTCTCGGATGGGCTTCATCATCCTCATGTATAATGGTTTCATTGTAAAAAAAGTAGATTGATTCGAGATAGGCACGTTTGTATAATTTACACCAAGCCATTACAACACTGTCCCCGTTTTGTAAAAAATGTTTTCCGTTGCTGAGAATACCTATTTTTCGTTTTACATGATGTGCTTTTTCTTGCTCGCCAACTATAGTAAAATCAAAGCTCAAGATATCTAAATCTTGCATGGAAGCGGTAGTGTACAAAAGAGAGAGCGTGTTTGAGGTGAGGAGATAATCATCGCTGTCGGAGAAAAGTATGTATTCGCCCTGCGCTTTTTTAAGACCATTATTGCGTGCACCACTTAATCCTTGATTTTTCTGATCTATGATGATAATCCGCTTGTCATCTGCTGCATATTTTTCAAGTATAGAGAGGGAACCATCGGTACTTCCATCATTTACACAGATGATTTCAATATCATGAAGTTCTTGAGAAACGATGGAATCGAGGCACTCTTTCAAATAGGCTTCGACATTATAGACGGGGATGATGACGCTTATTTTTTTTTGCATGGTTCTTGCCGTGTTGGTTTAAATCAAAATTTTTCGTAGTTTTCTAAGCATATAGATTATGGGATGAGAAAATTTATGTTTGCTGTCTCGTCGTACATATTGGATAAATTTTTCATCATTTTGTACTAAAAACAGCTCTAACTTTGAGAAGGGGAGTTTGTTTTTGATTTGCTTATAGATTTCATCTATTATAGAGGAAGGTATGTCGCTACGTAACATTAGTTGATTAAAATAGAGCACATTGTTGTACATTTGCTTTTTGAGGTATTTTTGGAAGCTGTTGTCCGTCTCGTTTTCCAGCAGTGCAGTATAGGTAGTAATGATAGCTTTTAAGCCTGCAAAATGTTTGAGGGTAACATTTTGCGTTATGATCGAATTTGGCCGTTGGCGGTAGGCATAGAAAACTGCATCGATATGGGATACCCGAGAGGCATTGATGTAAAATCTCGGGAAAGCTTCGCTGTCTTCATAAAAGATTGTTTCATCAAACATAAAGTGGATTGTATCAAGATAGGCATGTTTATAGAGTTTAGCCCAAGCTGATGTATTGGTCTCACCGCTTTGCAAAAAACGTTTTCCGTCGCTGATAATACCCGCTGTTCGTTTCGCGTGAGATTCTTGATTTTCCTCCTTGAGTGTAGCAAAATTTGAACTCACAATATCAAGATCTTGCCCGCTTGCGGCAGTGTATAATACAGAGAACGCATTTGAAGTGAGGAGGTAGTCATCACTGTCTTGGAAAAATATGTATTCCCCTCGTGCTTTTTTCAGTCCGATATTCCTTGCTCTGCCGGGACCGCTATTTTCCTGAGTGATGATAATAATTCTCTTATCATTCTCCGCATATCGTTTGAGTATTTCCAATGAATGATCGGTACTTCCGTCATTCACACAGATGATTTCGATATCAGATAGATCCTGAGTGAGTATCGAGTCCAGACACTCTTCCAGATATGTTTCAACATTATAAACAGGGGTGATAACACTAACTTTTAGGGGCACTAAGAGCCTTTAATCTGTTTTTTCGTGAAAATGGACGTTTGGAAAATACTTTTTTAACGTGGATAAATATACCGCTCTATTTTTAAAATATGATCCAGCATATAAATGTACTTCTTTACCCATCAGGCTAGCCGCTATGGCAACATGCAAACGATCTGTCATAATGATGGAAAATTGGGATGTCTCATCAAAAAAAGAGTAAATGGGTGTATTGTGATTTCCTTTGCTACTGATGTCATTGTTTGACATCGGTATTTCTATCATACCGGCACTTTCTTTGTCTGTTCTAAAAAAATAGCCGGTTCCCTTCCCCTCAGGTGTTGAGATGCTTCCAAGATAAAATGCCATATCATGACAAAATAGGGCATCCGGTATTTGTTCTTTACTTTCGTACTGATCCCGACAAAAATATGTTGCATTAGAAATGGAAGGGGTGATTTCATATGTTGAGGGCAAAACAATGATATGTTTAAAATGTTTGCTTGCCTTTTTCACTAAACTTTCATGATTCCATAAATCGCACCATGCCCCGCCCCCGCCAAAGATTAATATAGCATTAGGTTGGAATCGCGTAGGCCACCATTCACGTTTATTCGTTTTAAATGACGTTAACTCAGTGAAATTTAAACCGATATCTCGAAAAAATTTTAGTGTGGCATAGCGTATCAACGCATCACCATAATTTCCGGGATTGGCTATATAATAAACGGGACATTTTTTAGATTTTTCTATTATCACTTCTTCGAGGAGTAAAAATTCTTTTTGCATTTTAGTTCACCATTTGCATTTGAACATATTCAAGTGTCTGTTTCTGGTAGTCCATGGTGTAAGAGAACTTTTTGCTGTCATTGGCGGCGATTAGATTGATCAATCCGAAATATAAAATAATGATCAAAATATATTTCATCACGTATTTTGAATCATTGCGAATATACGAGTCAATATAAATTAAAATCGGAAATAGGGAAAATCCAAAAGCGATAATAAGATGCCAATAATTAAAAACAATGGGTGATAGAGCACCACTGATTAAAATAGCGATAAAGGCTCCAAGAGCATACATCGATAGCCATTGCTGTTGAGAAAAGTCAGAAACGGATCGGGTAAAAGCGATTGGTTTGATTAATTTCCAACTCTCATAGTTGGCTTTCCAAACAACCCACAAACTCGCAATACCGATAATTTCGATTATCCCTTTATAGGCGTACTGCACTATCTTTTGTATCATCGGATGGGCAGTAACCCATTCAAAATTAGTATACATAGCCAGAGTATTGCTAAACAAGAGCGAAGGATATCGGAACCAATAAATGATCCCTTTGAAAATAGGGTAAACGTGGACAAACCCCCATCCGATATAGCGGGCGTTGTCTTTATTCCCCGGATTTTGTCTTATTTCAGGATGGGAGAGATACGCTTGAAAATAAGGAATTAAGGAGAGACACGTAATGACAAAGGCTGTTATCACGGCATACCAATTGATTTTAATGATGCCTCGTACGTAGAGATAGAGAGAAATCATTGCTAGGATGATCCATGAATAATGGAGTTGCATCGCCATTGCAATCGAGAGAAGATGCAGGAGTGTGTGCCCAAACGATTTGCTCTCTCGCATGTGATATGCCGACCAAAAATGCAACGCACCGAAAAAGAAGAGATAGGAAGGATTATAGATGACGTTTTCAAATAAAAACCATGGATTGAGCCAATACAGGAGTAAAAAAACAAGTTGAATCGTAGGGTTAAAAATTTGTTTAATGACTGCATTAAAAAGCAAGAAAGAGGCTAAATGCAGAGCAATCAAAAAAGTCATTGGTGCCCATGGCGAGTCCCATAGCATGAGCGGAACACCAACTACCAGCGCTGAGAGCGATCCGGGGACATTTCCGACCGCACTGGCAGCATTTCCATAGGATTGCCATACCCCCTTATGTGCTCCAAGATATCCTTTTTCTAGCATTTGAAACTGATCGCCGGTAAGAATTTGATGATTTGCATAGAGGAAGGAGAAAAATAAACCGATCAGTAATCCAAGTGAAAAGAGTAAAGTAAAATTGTTTTCTAGGATTTTAGATTGCAATTGTGTCCTTTAATGGTGACGAAACGTCCAAAGTTTATGAATAACGAATGTAATCAACGGTAATAGTATAACAACGATGAGCGTTTTTATATAACTATTGTATCCAACTAACATAGCAGAGAGGATAAGTGCGGCTAAAAGTGCTCCGAATTGAACTAGAAAGTAGCGAAATGCTTTGAGCGGTGAGAGGGGATGAAGAAAAACATACCGCGACTGCACGGTATAGGAAAAAATAAACGCGACGGAAAAACCGGCCGTATTAGCAAAAAAGAGTGATGAATTAACAGTATAAAGCCATAGAAAAGCAATTCCCAGATGGATAAGCGTTGAAGAACCACCGATTAGTGCATAACGGATCAGTTTGTTCTGATAGAGGTTGACAATAATAGTGTTAATATTCATTTTCGATGATGTATGCCGGTCTGCGTTTGGATTCCATATAGATCCGCCCGATGTATTCTCCCAAAATCCCGATTCCCATGAGCTGAATACCGCCGATAAATAAGATAATGGTAATGAGAGAGGCATAACCCGGACTGTCGATACCGTAAATCAAGGTTTTTACGATGATGACACTGCCGTAGACAAATGCCAAAAAAGCAATAATCATCCCCATATAGAGCCAAATGCGCAAAGGTACGGTACTAAAGCTGGTGATGCCGTCCAACGCAAAATTCCATAGCTTCCATCCGTTAAAACTGGTTGTACCGGCTTTGCGCGGCTGGCGTACGTATTCGACAACCGCGGTTTTAAATCCGACCCATGCAAATATCCCCTTCATAAAACGTTGATTTTCGGGGAGTTTTTGAATTTCTGTGATGACTTTTCGACTCATCAGCCGATAATCGCCGACATTATCGGGGATAGTAACCTGCGAAATTTTATTGTGCAGTTTATAAAAATATTCCGCACTCAGTTTTTTGGCAAAAGAGTCGGAGGTGCGATCGACTCTTTTGGCAACCACGACATCGTAGCCGCTTTCATATTCGCGGATAAAATCTTTGATGAGTTCTGGCGGGTCTTGCAGATCGACATCGATCGGGATGACGACTTCACCTTGGCATACGTCGAGTCCGGCAGTCATTGCGGCTTCTTTCCCAAAATTTCGGGAGAGATTGATGATACGGATATGGGGATAGCGTGCTTTAGAATCCAGCAATACATCGAGGGTCTTGTCCCGACTGCCGTCATTGATAAAAATGATTTCATAGGGTTTTTTGAACGATTCGAGAATAGGGGTAACAGAAGATAAAAAATAACCGATCACTTCTTGTTCATTGTAGCAGGGACAGATGAGTGATATAAAGGGGGGATTTACAAGGCTCATAAATATTTTCCCAAATACCACTCAATTGTTTTTACAATTCCTGTGTCGAAGGTCTCTTCTGCCTTCCATCCAAGCTCAGTTTCGAGTTTAGTGGCATCGATAGCATAACGACGGTCATGTCCTGCACGGTCTTCGACATAGGTGATAAGCTCTTTGTAGCTTTTAGCATCCTTTCGGGGTTTCATGCTATCGAGAAGGGAACAGATACGATCCACGATTTGATTGTTGTTACGCTCATTACGTCCACCGATGTTATAGACTTCTCCACTACGTCCGGTATGATAGACCAGATCGATCCCTTTGCAGTGATCCAACACATAGAGCCAATCACGGATATTTTTACCATCCCCGTATACCGGAATATGTTCACCAGAGAGTGCTTTGCGGATAACGGTAGGGATCAGTTTTTCATTATGCTGTTTGGGACCGTAATTGTTGGAGCAGTTGGTAATGACGGTATTCATCCCATACGTATGATGGTATGAGCGGACGATCATGTCTGATCCGGCTTTAGAAGCACTGTAAGGGCTGTTAGGTGCATAAGAAGTTTCTTCTGTAAACAGACCCGTTTCACCCAATGTTCCGTACACTTCATCCGTACTGATATGGTGGAAACGGCACCCCTCAAATCCCGATTTATAGAGAAACGGTTTTTCCATCCATGCTTTGTAGGCAACATCGATAAGGGTAAACGTACCGTTCACATTGGTTTGGACAAATACACCGGGGTTTTTAATTGAGTTATCGACATGGCTTTCTGCGGCAAAATGGATCACACCTTGAATATCGTATTGTGTGAAGAGCGATTCAACCAACGTTCGATCACAGATGTCCCCTTGGACAAAGATATGACGTTCATTTTGCGGTGCATCGGAAAGGTTTGCCATATCTCCGGCATAGGTGAGAAGATCAAGATTGATCAAACGAATATCGGGATATTTATTCAAAAAATACGGGACGAAATTACTTCCGATAAATCCGGCGCATCCGGTGACTAAAACAGTTTTCATTTGATTTCTCCTAATGTTATCAAACACGCCTTGAGGGAATCTCTCCAATAGGGTATGGTAATTCCAAAATCATTTTTGATTTTTGCTTTATTAAGTAAACTGTAATGCGGACGTGTAGCCGGCGTAGGATATTGATCCGTAGTGATCGGATTTACCTGAGAGGATATATCGGACAGTTCAAAAATAGCTTTTGCAAAATCATACCAGCTTGCAGCACCCTCGTTGCTGTAATGATAGATCTCAGGTATTTTATTATGAATTTTTGGAAGGATTTCTAAAATTGTTTCTGCTAAATCGTGTGCGTAAGTAGGAGTTCCTATCTGATCAAAAATTACCCCAAGGCTATCTCGCTCACGGCCCAGTCTCAGCATGGTCTTTACGAAGTTATTGCCGAATGAGGAATAGACCCAAGAGGTACGGATGATAATCGAATTGCTTGGAGCTGCCTCTAGGATTGCATTTTCCCCATCGCGTTTAGTCCGTCCATAGACCCCCTGCGGATCGGTCGGATCGCTTTCAATGTACGGGCGATGATTTTTCCCATCATACACATAATCAGTAGAGATATGGATCAGGGTACTGTCATCACGTTTGGCAATTTTAGCGAGCATCGAAACAAATCGGTGATTGATACTATCCGTCAGATCGCTTTCACTTTCAGCTTTGTCAACAGCTGTGTATGCGGCACAATTGATGATCGCATCGAAACGATTGTTATCAAAGTAATCTTCAAATTGATAGAGATTGCTTAGATCGAGGGTGCTGCGATCGGCAAAGGTAAACGTGTATTGAGGATAGTGAGAACTCAGTTCTCTCATTTCAGAACCCAATTGCCCGTTAGCCCCGGTAACCAGTACTTTAGACATAGAGATTGACTCCGTATTCAAACAAATCAGCATTCGATAACAGCGGTTGCTTGGTATCTTTGAGTGAGAGTTGAAGTTTATCCGTTGTAACATTCCAGTTGATACCTAGTGAAGGATCATCAAAGGCAATTCCACGATCACACTCAGGGCTGTAATAATTATCGACTTTATACGCAAAAGTACACGTTTCACTGAGTACCACAAACCCATGTGCAAAACCTCTCGGTATTAACAACTGGCGTTTGTTCTCTCCGCTCAGTTCAATCGCAACATGTTGACCAAATGTTGGTGAACCTCGACGAATATCGACAGCTACATCCAAAACACTCCCCTCGATTACTCGTACCAGTTTGGTTTGAGCAAACGGCGGAAGCTGATAATGTAATCCTCGTAGAAT
Source organism: Sulfuricurvum sp. (assembly GCF_028713855.1). Classification (GTDB taxonomy): domain Bacteria; phylum Campylobacterota; class Campylobacteria; order Campylobacterales; family Sulfurimonadaceae; genus Sulfuricurvum. The sequence continues at coordinate 110,992 of NZ_JAQTNN010000003.1, read as the reverse complement.
ACCATAGGATGATTTGCTCTCGTTATCTTGACAAAAAGATATTCTAAATCCTAAAAACTCAGAGAGCTTGTCAGCACGAAATGTTTCTACGAAATAGCCGCGTTCATCTCCGTGGACTTTAGGATCAATGATAATAACATCCGGTATTGCAGTACGGGTAAACGTCATTCGCCGATTTTCCCTTCATTGGCTCTGCGGATCAAATATTGTCCGTATTGATTTTTTGAAAGCGGAAGGGCTAGATCGAGGAGCTTTTCTTTGGTAATGTATCCCATTTCATAGGCGATCTCTTCGATACAGGCAACTTTGAGCCCCTGACGGTTCTCGATAGTTTGAATGAACATACTTGCTTCCAAAAGACTTTCATGGGTTCCCGTATCGAGCCATGCATAACCTCGCCCCATCAGCTCTACTTTAAGAGCATTTTGAGCTAAATAGGCTTGATTAACGGTGGTAATCTCCAACTCGCCCCGCTCACTTGGCGTGATTTTTTTAGCAATCTCAACAACGCTATTAGGGTAAAAATATAAACCTACAACCGCATACGAACTTTTTGGTGCAAGAGGTTTTTCTTCGATGGAGAGGACATTTCCTTCTTTATCAAACTCTGCTACACCATAGCGTTCAGGATCTTTAACCCAGTATCCAAAGACAGTAGCCTTATTCTCCTCGGTTACGTTACTCACGGATTGAGCTAGCATTTTTGTGAGACCATGTCCATGAAAGATGTTGTCACCTAATACCAGACAGACATCGTCATTACCGATAAAATCGGCTCCCAAAATAAAGGCTTGTGCCAAACCATCCGGCGAAGGTTGAACACAGTATTCAAATTTCATACCGATATCGCTGCCGTCACCTAAAAGATCTTCAAAACGGGGGAGATCCGTTGGCGTGGAGATGATAAGAACTTCTCGAATACCTGCGAGCATTAATACGGAAAGAGGATAATAAATCATTGGTTTGTCATAGATCGGAACGAGTTGTTTACTCACTCCTTTGGTGATGGGATAGAGTCGTGTTCCGCTTCCACCAGCTAAGATAATCCCTTTCATATTGCTCCCATAAGATTATTTATACAATTATAGTCAAAACAGATTTTAGATCGGTTTAATCAACTTTAACAGTTCTTTCGCAATAATAACAATATGAAGTTATTAATGATAGATCGAAGCGGTTTTCAGCTGCAAACACGAAAAATGTTACTTGAAGAAGCTCTTAAAAATAGTATTGTTGATACGGCATCGACATTGGGAGAAGTATTTATTGCATTTCAAAAGGATAAATACGATGTGGTTATAGTCGATCATGGGATTGAAAACGGTCAAGGGTGTATCGACCATATTCTCCAAATAAGCCCGGATCAATCGATTTTGGTCGTTAGCGATGCAATACACTGTGTTATACCGAGATGTGAAGATTGTGTTAACAACCATTATATACGCCGTTTATTTAATCCGACACCGATTAAAAATATTGTCCGAATGGTAGAAGGATTCCGTAGATATGAATGTGACCATTATGATGCGGAGACAAATCATATAAGAGGGTAGTTTCATGTATGCAGATACAATTTGGATAGAGCCGAAAAAATTGATTTTAAAAGTGTTGTTTAATGGATTTGTGGAGGGTGGCTCCGAATACTGGATTCGAACCAGTGACCAAGTGATTAACAGTCACCTACTCTACCGCTGAGCTAATTCGGAATAAAACAATGAAGAAATCTCTAAACGTGGCTCCGAATGCTGGATTCGAACCAGCGACCAAGTGATTAACAGTCACCTACTCTACCGCTGAGCTAATCCGGAATGTTTATGAGGGCGTAATTATACGTTATGAAGGCTCAATTGTCAATAAAAATGGGGTTATTTAGAGCGTTTTCGATGAATATTTTCCGTCGGAGTAAAAAAAATCACATTAGAACGTTCGATTTGAGCAATTTTCCCTTGATTTAGCAGGATTTGAAAGCGTTCTTTGGACTCGGTATCAAAGAGGGCATCGATGTCTTCGGCGGTCAAAGGACGTTTGTCAAGGGTTGTCAGTATCTCTTCAGCACTGTAAGTGCTCGGCATTGCCTGCGCATGAGTACGTGAAACGATGTGAATCGGAAGCGATGGGTCAAAATACTGTGACAGTGTATAAAGCTCCTCAAAACCAAGCCCTTGTACCGCATAAGCCGGAGGACGATCAACCGTACCGATATCAATACGTTCACATCGGATATCCAGTAAGATACGGTTGAGTGCTTCTATTTCGCTGAGTGTGTCATTGATACCTTTGACAAATAAAATCTCTAAAAATAATTTCCCTTTAAATAGATGTGAAAATCGGATGATACTTTCGATAATTGTAGCGATTTCTATCCCCTCGGCAGGGCGATCTATTTTTTTGAATACTTCGGCTGTTGCGGCATCGAGAGAAAGCTTGACTTGGTCGAGCTTTAGAAGAGCATTAAAAACATTCTCATCGCTAAGGCAGGCACTGTTGGAGAGAATAAGGGTTTCAACAGAGCCTTTGAGTATATTTATCTGATCGATAAGCTCGTGTAAATGAGGATACATGGTCGGCTCGCCGTTAGCGGTTAGGGTAATGACATCGATATTAGAATGTTGTTTAAGCGCTTCGGTGAGGTCGTTTAGAATAGTATCTACCGGAGTTACAGTGTGCTGGTGTGGCATCGCCGGTGCAGGGGCAAGTTCACAGTAGAGACAGTCAAAATTACATTGTTTATGCGATGCAGAGAGGTCGATCCCAAGTGATACACCGAAACGGCGTGAATGTACGGGACCGAAAATGGTGGACATGATTAGGCTTTTTTACTCACACGTTGGCATTCACGAACGAAGTGTTGTGCATTTTCAACCGGAACATCCGGGAGAATCCCGTGTCCGAGGTTGAAGATATGGCGACGTCCTTCCATGATCTCTTGGATCGCTTCTACACACGCGGTAGTTTGCTCTTTTGAGTACAAACGGCACGGCTCCATATTCCCTTGCAATACGTATCGATCACCGAGCTTTTCTTTTGCCAGAGCCATAGGGGTACTCCAGTCGACTCCGAAAACATCGAAATTTCCATACACCTGATCCAAAAAGGCAGGAACCCCTTTTGGAAACATAATAACAGGAACATGAGGGTATTTTTCTTTTAAATATTCGGCGATTTCGACCATGTAGCTCCATGAAAACTCATCGTATTTACTAGGCTCAATCGCTGCCGCCCAGCTGTCGAAGATTTGAACAACATCGATTCCCGCTTGGATCTGTTTTTCCATGTAAAGTTTGACGACTTCGGTCACTTTTTTGAGTATTTTATGAAGCAGTTCAGGGTTTGAATACATCATTTTTTTGCATATATTGTAGGTTTTGGTCCCTTGTCCCTCGATCATATAGGTGGCGAGTGTCCACGGTGCACCGGTAAAGCCGATCAAAGCTTTATTATCATCACGCGCATCAAGTTGCGCTCTTAAAATCTTGATGGTATCGTAAACATAGGTAAGTTTAGAAGCCGCTTCATCTCCGCCGATCAGTTCATTTAGATCCTCTTCAGACGCGATCGGGTTTTCGAATACCGGACCTTCCCCTTTGATGAAATCAAGTTTCATACCCATTTCATTCGGAACGACCAAAATATCGCTGAACAAAATTGCAGCATCTACACCCACGATATCAACCGGCTGGATGGTGACTTCCGCCGCCATATCAGGAGCATGGCAAAGGTTCAAAAAGTTTCCGGCACGTTTACGCACTTCCATGTATTCAGGGAGATAACGTCCCGCTTGACGCATCATCCATACAGGGGTATAAGGAGTCTCTTTTCCAAAACACGCATCAACGAAAATCTTACTCATGGTGACCTACTTTGCTCAAGAAATAAAGACCAACAGCCAACGCTGTGATGGAAAGTGCGAGATAAAAAAGCTCTAAAGCACTATTATAAGGTGTATGTCCAGCTTTTTGGAAAAAGCTAACGACGAGTACCATAACAACGACTTTGGAAATTTTATCTTTGAGCTGATCGAGTGAATGAACCGCCAAAAGTTGGTTCTCTTTCCCACCTTCATCTTTTGCAGGATCAATATCGGAGATAAAGAGCTCATACAAACCAAATGAGAAAATAATCATAATGACACCGATAAGGTATAAATCGACCGCGCCGATGATACCTCCGACGACTTGTTCGTGAAAATTTTCCGGGTGTGCATGGGTGGCGTACGATTGGATGACATATACAGCGGTATTAAAGATATCAAAACTTGCAACCGCAAAAAGGAGCACAGCCCCTACAAGACCAAAAATAACAGCCAAGATAATAATAAAGCGTGAACTCCAAAGTCCGTGTTCAAAGAGATTTTCGATGAAGTTCATCTTTAGTTTCCTTGCATCTCTACCCATTTTTGGGCAATTCGTACAGCATTGGTTGCAGCACCTACACGAAGATTATCAGCAACAACCCATAAGTGAAGTACATTTTCACGATAAAGGTCATTACGGATACGTCCTACAAAGGTTTCATTTTGATCCATACACAGTGACGGCATTGGATAAATACTCTCTTCCGGTACGTCCATAACGATAATGTTCGGAGCTTTACGCAAAAGTTCTCGTGCTTCATCTGCATTGACAGCACCGTCAAATGTGAGGGTAAGGGTTTCCGCATGACCGCGAAGTGTAGGAATACGGACGCAGGTTGCACTCACCTCGATATCTTTGTGCATAATCTTTTGGGTCTCATTTACCATTTTGAGCTCTTCTTTCGTATAGCCGCTGTCGGTGAAAGAGTCAATTTGCGGAATAGCATTCAGTGCGATACGGTGCGGGAATTTTTTTGGTTCCACATCATCGAGTTTAAATGAGAAAAATGCTTGCATCTGTTCAACAAGCTCTTCCATCGCCGATTTTCCGGCACCGGAAGTTGCTTGATAGGTGCTAACATCGATACGTTGCAAATCGTACGCATCATCAAGAGGTTTGAGTGCTTGAACCATTTGAATGGTAGAGCAGTTCGGATTAGCGATGATTCCGCGATTCCGCCATTGAGCAATATCTTCAGGATTGACTTCAGGGACGACGAGAGGGACGTCCTCAAACATACGAAAATGGCTCGTATTATCGATAACTACCGCACCTGCTTTTGCAGCATAGGGAGCAAACTCAGCCGACACACTTCCACCGGCACTGAAGAGAGCGATTTCGATCTCTTCTTCGGTAAAGACGGTGGGAGTTAGCTCTTTGATAACGAGGTCGTGATCTTTGAACGTAACAGTATTTCCTGCACTGCGTGCACTAGCAAGTGGAACAAGTTTATTGAGAGGGAAATCGATCTCTTCAAAAATACGTAAAATTTCTTCTCCAACAGCACCGCTGGCACCAACGATAGCAACGTTATAACGTTTCATAGGAAGCTTTCCTTGAGGATGAACAGTAGTCACCCGTGAATATTTTTCGCGATTATATCCAATACGGACTTAGATGCGACCTAATCCTCGTGCTTCTAAGAAGAGGTCTTCCGTATCGATTATGGCCCCATCACTCAAAATAGCGGAACGTTCGACGACAGAGATAAGTTCACGAATATTTCCCGGCCAGTTGTATTGTTCCAAAGCGTTACGGGCACTTGGTGTAAATGATTTATTTTCAAAGCCGTACTGTGTGCAGTTTTGGACTAATATTGACTCGGCAATGGAGAGAATTTCTTCGCGTCGTTCGCGCAGCGGTGGAATATGAAGAGGGATAGTGTTAAGACGATAATATAAATCTTCGCGGAATTTTCCGTCGGTTATTTTTTGATGTAAATCCGCATTGGTAGCGCAAATGATACGGACATCGATTTTGGTATTTTTAGAAGCACCCAAACGGCGAATTTCGCGCTCTTGCAAGACACGCAAAAGTTTGGCTTGAAGAGGATAGGGCATCTCGGCAATTTCATCCAAAAACAGGGTTCCCCCTTCGGCTAACTCAAATTGCCCTATTTTCGCTTCGATTGCATCGGTAAAGGAGCCTTTCTCAAAACCAAAAAGTTCACTCTCAATCAGATTATCAGGAATTGCTGCCATGTTGATCGCGACAAAAGGTTTCGAGGTGCGGGATGAACTTTCATGGATGTGACGTGCAAAAAGCTCTTTTCCGACACCGCTCTCTCCAAGAAGCATAATGCTTGCATCCGTTGTTGCGGCTTTGGCAATGCGACCAAGGAGTTTGTCTAATGCAGGTGAACTTCCTAAAAAGCTATTATTCGTGGTGATAGGAGAAAAAGAATCTTTAGGTGTTTTTTTACTCACATTCGCGCTGCGCTCTATGGCGGTAATCAGTGTTTCGATTTCGAAGGGTTTGAGAAGAAAATCTTTTACACCGAGTTGTATCGATTCGATAGCGCGGGTGAGGGTGGCATTGCCGGTGATGATAATTACTTCATACTTTCCACCCAGGGTTTTAACGAACTCGATACCGTCCATTCCGGGCATGTTAATATCACTAATAACGAGATCGAAAGAATCATCGAGTTTTTTAAGGGCATCACGTGCATTTTTAAAAGTGTGAACATCGTATTTATCATAGTCACTCATCGCAATTTCGAGCGATTTACGCATATTAATATCATCTTCGACAATCGCAATTTTCATTTAGAACCCTTATTTTGATAGGGAGATTGTAACAGAGTGATCATTAAACTCGACTGCATAGCATCGTGTCGGAAGGGTGAGGGTTTGGAGACTTTGTACATTGGAAGAAGTTATTGTTTCGTTACTTTTAAGCCGCAGCTCATGCTCGGCGGCATATTCAATAAAAGTACTTCGTTCAAGATTTAAAACAGTTTCAAGTGTCGCACCTGAAAGTCGTGGAAGTGTCAGGATGAAATTGCCGTATTCGGTGCAGGGCTGCATCGCTTTGGATACGGTGAATTGTTCTTCAATGGGTTGAGCATTTTTAGTGGTGAGCCGATATCCTATATAGTAGTTATCGGCTGCGTGGATAAGAGTCGAGATTAATGCAAGACTCGAGAATACGAAAGGGCGATTTCCATTTCGACTTCGCACAGACCCTCTTTAAATGTAGTATTCATGATATTGGCACCGCGAACGATTGCCTCAACCGATGTTTTGGTACTTGATTGTTGCAACATCATATTTTTGATGGTATCTTGCCCTTCGACCTGTACCCCTTTGACCCGTTCTGCGATGAGACGGTATCCGTCCACCATTGCGGCGCGTTTAGCCAATGCGTACGCTTGGGCAGGAGAAGCGGTGACGGAAGGGGCTACCCCTTGACCAGTTACGGTGATAACCAGTTCGTTCTCAGCTTTTAAAATAGGTTCGACACAGTTGCCGTCTGTGCCGCTGTAGACACATTTGACTTTTTGGTCAGAGGATTCATCAGTCGAAAAAATACCCGCTTGCAGTGCAGATACACTGAGCAAAAGGGCGAGAGCAGCAGATAGTCTCATTCTGTTTCCTTGGAAATATTTGGAATAGTTGCTAATGAATAGCAAATACTATTCCAATTCCAAGGTTCCCTCAGGGGTTTCGGACTCTTCTTCCTCTTCGTCTTTCTTCGGACAACGAGAAATACTCGCGACGTCATCGCCTTTAATGATGTAAACACCACTGGTGTTACGCCCCGATTTCGCAATCGTTTGCATGTCGACACGGATCATTTTGCCCGCTTTGGTGAGCGCCATCATATCCATCGTCTCATCAACCATAAGACAACCGACAACCGTTGTTCCGGTTTTGGCATTGAGTTTCATTGCGATAACACCGGTTCCTGCACGGTTGGTGAGGCGGTATTCTTCAGCAGTGGTTCGTTTTCCGATACCTTTTTCACTCACCATCAAGATCTCTTCTTCATCGCTTTTGATAATGTTGGCATCGACAACGACGTCTCCGTCAATTTTGAATTTAATACCGCGAACCCCACGGGTGCTGCGTCCCTGATCACGGGTTTTTTCGATTTCAAATTTGATACACTGCGCGTATTTTGTTACGATAAAGAGATATTTGGTCTCTTCATTTGCGATGTGTGCAGTGATTAATGCGTCATCATCATCGAGAACGATTGCGCGGACACCGTTACTTCGGACGTTCGAGAATTCGCTAAGGGCGGTACGTTTGACAACACCGTTTTGGGTAAAGAATACGAGTGATTTGCTCTCATCAAAATCGGTAGTCGGGATAATCGAGCGGATTTTTTCATCCGCTTCGAGGTTGATGAGATTAACGACTGCTTTACCTTTGGCTGTACGGGAACCTTCCGGAATTTTGTACACTTTGAGCCAGTGGAGCTGTCCGCGATCGGTGACGAACATCAAAGTATCATGAGTGTTGCAGGTATAGAATTTCTCGATAAAGTCATCATCGTAGGTGGTAACGGCAATTTTGCCTTTACCGCCTCGGATCTGTTTTTCATACGCTACCAACGGTACGCGTTTGATGTATCCACGGTGGCTGATGGTGACAACCATCGGCTCATTCGGGATCAAATCTTCGATATTGATATCATCATAGTTGTCTTCAATATCGGTGACACGAGGGATATTGTATTGCTCAACGAGTTCAACGAATTCACCTTTGATAATCCCTTTAAGAACCTCTTCGCTTCGGAGGATGCTCTCAAGATAGTCGATGTGTGCCAAAATCTCTTTGAGTTCATTTTCGATTTTGTCACGCTCAAGACCGGTGAGTCGTTGGAGACGCATATCCAAAATCGCTTGGGCTTGGATCGGTGAAAATCCGAATTCGGAGATCAAACCATTTTTAGCCGCTTCGCCGTCATTGCTTGCACGGATGAGCTTGATAATTGCTTCGATATGATCGAGTGCTTTTTTCAAACCTTCCAAGATATGAGCACGGGCTTTTGCTTTTTCGAGATCGAAAATAGTACGGCGGATAATAACGGTTTTACGGTGGTTGATAAAGTGACCCAACATCTCTAAGAGGGTGAAAACACGAGGTTCTTGATTAAAGACGGAGAGCATGATGATCCCGAACGTAGTCTCCATATTGGTCGATTTATAGAGATTATTGAGGACGATTTCACTCATCGCATCGCGTTTAAGCTCGATAACGACGCGGATACCCTCACGGTCTGATTCGTCACGGATTTCAGAAATACCTTCGATGAATTTGTCTTTTACTAAATCGGCAATGGTTTCGATCAAACGGGCTTTGTTCACTTGATACGGAAGCTCATCAATGACAATAACATCTTTATTCGATTTTTTCTCGATATGAGTTTTGGCACGGATGCGGATACGTCCGCGGCCGGTTTCATAAGCGTCCAAAATCCCTTTTTTACCGTAGATGGTCCCCCCCGTCGGAAAATCGGGAGCTTTGATAAACTGCATGATCTCGATCAGAGAAGCATTCGGATTATCCATCAAGTGTACCAATGCGCTCAAAACTTCATTCGGATTATGAGGAGGGATGTTGGTCGCCATACCGACAGCGATACCACTCGAACCGTTAATAATAAGATTCGGGACTCGTGTCGGAAGAACCTCGGGCTCAAAGGTGGTACCGTCGTAGTTCTCAATCATATCAACAGTGTCTTTTTCAAGATCTTTAAGAAGTTCTCCCGCATAACGGGTCATACGCGCTTCGGTATAACGCATCGCTGCCGCGCTGTCTCCATCAACTGAACCGAAGTTTCCCTGACCGTCTACTAGCGGTGCGCGCATTGCGAAAGGCTGTGCCATACGAACCAAGGCATCGTAAACAGAAGTATCACCGTGCGGATGGTATTGCCCGATAACGTCACCGACGATACGGGCTGATTTTTTGTATTTAGCACCTGCGGAAAGGCTAAGTTTGTCCATGGCATAAAGAATACGTCTATGTACCGGTTTAAGACCGTCCCGGACGTCTGGAAGGGCACGCCCGATGATAACGCTCATCGAGTAATCAAGATAACTGCTCTTGAGTGTGTCTTCTATATTAATGTCATTTATTTCGCTGTTGTCTAGCAGATCGTTCATGCGGTCCCCAAAAGTGAAGATAATATGGCTGATTATAACCGAATGCGCCTTAAAATCTAAAAAATGCTTTGATTTGCTAAATTAGTTAAATAAGGTTACAATTATCCTAGACTATTCGATGGAGCATATACTATAATGAAAAAAATTGAAGCGGTTATCAAACCATTTAAACTTGAAGATGTAAAAGATGCCCTTGCCGAAATCGGTATCACGGGTATGACGGTAAGTGAAGTAAAAGGGTACGGACGACAAAAAGGGCACAGCGAATTGTATCGCGGTGCTGAATATGTTGTTGACTTTCTTCCTAAGATCAAAATGGAAATGGTAGTAGATGATGCAATGGTGGAACAAGTAGTTAACACGGTTGTAGAATCAGCACGAACCGGTAAAATCGGTGACGGTAAGATTTTTATCAGTGATATCAACCAAATTATCCGTATCCGTACAGGCGAAACTGACAGCGATGCGATCTAATCTTTGTACTCGTAATGGCGTTTGAGCCATAACGAGTAATTAAGACACTTCCTCACTCTTCAGTTATATTCTTTCCTTATAATTATAAAATAAGCTTGTTTTTAATTTCACCCTTCAAATTGATTAAAATTTAATCAACCATCTGCACTATTCACTTTCAATTACTCTGTACAATGGTATTCGACATTCAAGTTATAAGGAGAAAAAATGAAAAAGTGGCTTTTAGCTTTATCGCTACTGGGCGTATCGGCATTTGCTGATGACGCTAACGCAACAGCTGTTGTTGAAGCAGTGGCACCTGTACTTAATTCAGGTGATACTGCATGGATGATGATGTCAACAGCATTGGTTATGTTGATGACACCGATCGGTTTGGCATTGTTTTACGGCGGTATGACCCGTTCTAAAAATATTTTGAATACGTTTGCAATGATCTTCGGTGCATTTGCAGTAGCGATGATCGCATGGGTAATCGCCGGATTCTCTATCGCTTTCGGTACGGCAGAAGGCCCGATGAACCAAGTAATCGGTGGATTTGCAAATGTAATGCTTAGCGGTATCAGCTGGACTGATTTTGCAAGTGTTGAGTTGGGACAACTGTATCCTAAATTTGTATTTGTCGCGTTCCAAGGGACATTTGCTGCAATTACCGTTGCTATCGTTGCCGGTTCAGTCATTGAGCGTATGAAGTTCTCTACCTGGATGGTATTTGCATTTGTTTGGACAATCGTGGTTTATGCACCGATTGCTCACATGGTGTGGGGTGGCGGTTACCTTTTCAACGAGGGTGCGCTTGACTTTGCAGGGGGTACGGTTGTTCACATGAACGGCGGTTTGGCTGGACTTGTTTTGGCTGTTTTGATCGGCAAACGTGCGGGTTATCCAAAAGTTGCGATGAAACCGACAAGTGTTATCTTGACGGCTGTTGGTGCCGGTTTACTCTGGTTCGGTTGGTACGGATTTAATGCCGGTTCAGCTTTCGGTGCGAACGCGATTGCCGGTGTTGCTTTCCTAACAACAACCATCGCAGCTTCGGTTGCAACAGTGACATGGATTGTGGTTGAATATATGGTGTTCAAAAAACCGACCCTTCTCGGAGCGGCATCCGGTGCAGTAGCAGGTTTGGTTGCGATCACTCCGGCAGCAGGATTCGTAAGTGTTGGCGGGGCATTAATCATCGGTACCGTTGGTGCGGTAGTAGCATTCTTTGGTGTAACGGCTCTCAAGAAAAAATTGGGTTACGATGATTCTTTGGATGCGTTTGGAGTTCACTTCCTCGCAGGTCTTTGGGGTGCGATTTCAACCGGTATCTTTGCTTTGTACACACCAAATACCGATAACGCTCTTCTTTGGGCAGGGCCGTTGAAAGATTCAGGCGATCGTATGGGACAAATTATGGTTCAAGCTGAATCAGCATTACTTGTAGGATTATTTACTTTGGTCGGTACGATCGTGGTTTACTACATCGCAATGGCATTGACCGGCGGTTCACGTGTTAACGAAGAACAAGAGAGCCAAGGTTTGGATGAGTCTGTGCACGGTGAACGTGGCTTTAACCTATAAGGAGTAAACAATGAAAAAAATTGAAGCGGTTATCAAACCATTTAAACTAGAAGATGTAAAAGATGCTCTTGCAGAGATCGGGATCACCGGTATGACGGTAAGTGAAGTAAAAGGATACGGACGACAAAAAGGGCACAGCGAGTTATATCGCGGTGCTGAATATGTTGTTGACTTTCTTCCTAAGATCAAAATGGAAATGGTAGTAGATGATGCAATGGTGGAACAAGTAGTTAACACGGTTGTAGAATCAGCACGAACCGGTAAAATCGGTGACGGTAAAATCTTCGTCAGCGACATCAGTAAAATTGTCCGTATCCGTACGGGTGAAACAGATATTGAAGCCATTTGATTAAAATTTAATCAATACTTCTTCTACAATCCATTTAATTGGATATATAATGCACACCTTTATCTTAAACTAAAGGTGCTGCATGGATACTGCATACGTTATTGATACCCTCTTTGCCCTCTTTTCAATCACTCTAATTATCTTAATGGTTCCCGGTTTTGCCATGCTTGAAGCAGGTTTGGTTCGGACTAAAAACGTCTCCAGCGTTTTAACCGTCAATGTCATGATTTACGCGGTGGCTTCTATGGCATTTATTTTAATCGGATTTCATTTGGCATTTGGTGATGCTGAGACTACCACTATGAGTAAGTGGGCATTTTTTATGTTCCAAATGGCGTTTGTCGGTAAGGCAATCAATATTATGAGCGGTGGGGTCGGTGAACGGGCTAAATTATTACCGTTGACTTTGTTTACCATTATTATGGGAGCGTTTATTTATCCAACGGCGGTTAATATCAGTTGGGGAAGCGATTGGCTTAAAGATACGCTGTTGGATATCAATATGGTCGATTTAGCCGGGTCTACCGTCATCCACTCTACCGGAGGATGGGCGTTACTTGCGGCTATTTTGGTGATCGGATCACGTAAAGGTCGCTATATAGGTGATCAAATGCGTGTCATCCCTGCTTCTAATATTCCTTTAGTAGTACTTGGTGCGATGCTCCTTTGGATCGGATGGTTCGGATTTAATGGCGGTTCTGTGGGATCGATTGCGACGAAAGAGGCGGCAGACAGTGTCGCTTTAACGATTTTCAATACCAATGTCGCAGGTCTTGCCGGGGCAATTTCAGCAGGGATTTTGATCTACGCTCGTTACAAACTTTTTGATATTACCATGATTCTCAACGGTGCACTCGGCGGGTTGGTTGCAGTTACGGCCGGGGCTCATTTATTTACCCTGTATGATGCGTTGGCAGTCGGATTTATCGGGGGTCTTTTGGTTGTTCTTGCGATTCCTTTATTTGATAAAGTACGTATTGATGATCCGGTTGGGGCATTGTCAGTGCATTTGGTCAATGGTATTTGGGGAACACTTGCCGTAGGAATTTTTGCGAGCGATGCGGCAAAAAACATCACCTTTATGAATCAGCTCAAAGGAGTGGCTGAAATCGCAGTATTTGTATTCACCGTTTCTTTTGTAATTATCTATCTTATCAACAAAGTCTTTCCTTTCCGAGCAACCGATGAGGAGCAGCAGCAAGGACTTGATGTCAGTGAATGCGGACTCGAAGCATACCCTGAATTTAAAAGAGCAATCTGATTTATCACGCCATCGGAACGCGTCCCGATTGGCTACGTTAACACTAGGTTTCCCTCGGCAAGAAGCCCGCGCGCAGCATCCGCGCTTAATTCAAACCTCCTTAACACTTTTGTAACACTTCTACACTATTCTTCTACGGGGCATGTTGCCCTGCAAAAGACTCTTTTAACCACCGCGTTGTATAATTTGTTAATGTTGCTTGAAAAGGGAAAATATGTCTATTTATCGTGAGTATGATATCCGTGGTATTTTTGAAAAAGAGTTGAATGAAGAGACTATTACCCGTTTGGGGTACGCTTTGGCGGATGAAATGAAAGGGTTTGGTGAGTATGTTGCAGTGGGATATGACGCACGAAGCCATTCTCCGATTCTTTTTGAGTATTTGACTGCCGGACTCAATGCGGGAGGGATGAAAGTTCTGGGGATGGGGATGGTTCCGACTCCGGTTAACTACTTTTGTAATTATCAAGAATTTAAGGTGAATGCCGAAGGCAAAGAAGACCCCCTGGGGGGTAATGGTGTAACGGCTTGTGCATCGGTTATGATTACCGGTTCACATAACCCGAGCGAATACAACGGATTTAAAATCACGATCAATAAAGCCCCATTCTTCGGTGAATCGATTTATGCACTTGGTCGCAAGATCGACACATTGGCGTTTCCACCAAAGGTAGAGCGGCAAGTCAGTGAAATCGATGCTTTAAGCCGTTATAAACGTTTTATGGTCGAATCATTCGGCCATTTACGAGGGATGAGCGAGCGGATCGTATATGACTGCGGAAATGGGGTTGCCGGGCTCGCAATCGAAGATATTTTCAATGAATTGGGGCTCAAAACTAAAGGAATTTATGTCGATCCTGATGGCACATTCCCGAATCATCACCCGGACCCGAGTGAAGAGCATAATCTTGAAGACATTAAAAAGCTTCTCGCTTCCGAGGGTGATATTGCATTTGCGTATGACGGTGATGCCGATCGTATCGCCGTATTGACCCCTAAAAACAATATCAAAGGGGACATGATGGCTTTGCTATTTGCCCTCAAGATGAAAAATCCGACCGTCATCGGTGAGGTAAAATGTTCTCAAGTGATGTACGACACATTACGTGAGCGGGGTGCGACTGCCGTGATGTACAAAACGGGGCACTCGAATCTGAAAGTCAAAATGAAAGAACTTCATGCCGACTTGGCGTGCGAAGTAAGCGGACACATATTCTTTGCCGACCGTTATTTCGGCTATGACGATGCGATTTATGCAACATTTCGTATGCTTGAACTGGTGCAAGAAGGTATTGATCTCGATGCGGAGATTGCAAAGCTTCCACAGGTATTTTCAACCGAAGAGATCAAAGTTAAAACGACGGAACAGGAGAAATTCCCGCTTATCGCCAAACTAAAAGAGCTTTTACAAACACCGCCGTCGGATTTTCCTCCTATGCGTGATATCATCGATGTGGACGGTGTTCGGGTGATTTTCGATAAAGGATGGGGGTTGGTGCGTGCGAGCAACACTACTCCTGTTCTTGTGACTCGTTTTGAATCGACAGAGCAAGCCGAAGCGGTACGTTATGAGGACGCACTTAACGCTTTGATTCAAGAAGCTCAAAAACAGTTAAAGGTTTAAGATGAAAACTATCACATTAAGTATGCCGTTGGATATGCATCTGCATCTTCGTGACGGTGAGATGCTCGAATCCGTGGCACCTCTCACGTCTTACAGTTTTAGCGGTGCGCTAGTCATGCCGAATCTTGTTCCACCGGTTACGACGAAAGAGATGGTGAAAGAGTACAAAAAACGAATCAAACATGCTATCGGGCGAGATGATTTCGAACCTTATATGACCCTTTTTTATCAAAATTACAGTCGTGAATTTTTGGAAGATATACAAGATCATATTACTGCGATAAAACTTTATCCCAGCGGAGTAACAACTAATTCTGAGGGTGGTGTATCGAGCTTTGATATTGAAGCAATGCGTGAAACCCTTGAGGCAATGAGTGATCTTGGTATTATTCTTTCAGTACATGGTGAAACAAACGGGTTTGTAATGGATCGAGAAGCCGAGTTTATGTCGGTGTATGAGATGTTAGCCCTTAACTTTCCAAAACTTAAAATCATTATGGAACATATTACCACTGCGGATGCCGTAGCGATGTTGGACCGTCATGAGAATCTGTATGCGACAATCACGGTTCATCATCTCATTATCACCCTCGATGATGTGGCAGGAGGAATGTTGCGTCCTCATTTGTTCTGTAAACCGATTGCCAAACGTCCCGAAGATCGTGCGGCATTGTTGCGTGTTGCACTCGAAGCGCATCCGAAAGTGATGTTCGGTTCTGACTCCGCACCGCATCCGAAACATACCAAAGAGTCGTACGGATGCGGTGCAGGGGTATTTACCGCTCCTATCGCATTGCAACTTTTATGTGAAGTATTTGATGCCCATGAGAAACTGGATAATCTTCAGGCATTCGTCAGCGATAATGCACAGCAAATTTACGGTATTTGTGCCGAATTTAAAGAGGTTGTATTGGTGAAACATGACTTTGTGGTTCCTGATATTTATGGAACGGTTGTCCCCATGAAAGCGGGAGAAATTCTCCGATGGTCGATTGAACGTGTCGACTAAGATTTTGCTGCTCGAAGACGATTTGCTGTTTGGTGAGTCGATCATGGATGTTCTTGAAGAGGAGGGGTTTGAAGTTGTTCATTGTCGAAACGGTCAGGTAGCGCTTGATGCAACTTTCAAAAACCATTTTGATCTCTATCTTCTCGACATCAATGTTCCTCTGATTAATGGTTTATCCCTCTTAAAAGAGCTTCGACGTGCTAACGATACCACACCGACGATTTATCTTACCTCTCATCAGGAGATTGAAACCCTCTCCCATGCGTTTGAAATTGGAGCGGATGATTATCTTAAAAAGCCGTTTAATACCGATGAACTTCTCGTCCGTATTCAGGCATTACTACGTCGTAGTAAAGGGACGAACCGTCTTTGTATCGGAGACTTGTGTCTTGATGAATTGCATAAATGTATTTTGTTAGGGGGAAAAGAGATTCCTTTCTCTCTCAAAGAATATCAACTTATGGCTCTTTTTATTCGCAATGCGGGGGAAATTGTGACCAAAGAGATGATCATGGATAACCTCTGGAACCCCTCTGAGATGATTAGTGACGGAGCGATACGGGTCTATATCAACCGTCTCAAACAAGAGATCGGAAGCGAATTGATCGTTAATATACGTGGGGTAGGATATCGCCTTGTTCCGTAGTTTTACCATCGCTTTAGCATCCTTATACGTGACGACAACCGGTGTTTTAATTGCTGGAATCTATTATGTTCATCAAGTATTGGGTGTTCAAGAATGGGGGATTATCGCATTTGTTTCGCTTCTTATTACTCTTGTGGTCGGAGGTGTATTGGCTAAAATAGCAATTGCACCGTTGCGAGAACATTTTTACCATTTGGAACGTTTTTCGAAAGAGACGCTTCATGAGCTCAATCTCCCGATCAATACAATCACAGCGAATACGCAAATGCTGCGTAAAACGCATAATGATGAAAAGTCCCTCAAGCGCTTAGAGCGGATCGAGGTGGCGGCAGAGATGTTAAAAGAGCGGTATAATGAACTCGATTATTTGATTAAAAAGCAAACAGAGCGCGAATCAATCGAATCCTTTGATTTGCGTGAAGTTGTAGAAGAACGGTTAGGTTTTTTACGTTCTCTTTACCCTGCTGTGCACTGGGAAGTGAATATGGAATCTTGTGAAGTGCGTTTGGATCGGATCGGATTTGGTAAGGTGATCGATAATTTGGTTGAAAACGGGGTGAAATACTCTCCAGTGAACCCTCACATTACTATTTCACAGTACAATTATACCCTCACTATCTGTGATCGCGGAATCGGTATGGATGAGATCACTTTGATGCGCATCTATGATCGTTATTTCCAAAATGATACTACAATACCGGGATATGGAATCGGTCTAAGTCTTGTAAAACGGTATTGTGATCGACATCATATTATGTTGCATGTCTCTTCCAAAATGGGAGAAGGCACGTGCGTTAAACTTGAATTTAAAAAGGGGAAATAAATGGAAAACAGTAGCTGGTTGGAGCTAGCACACTCGGCAGTGGATTATGGGATTATTGGAATATTGGTGCTGATGAGTATCGTCTCATTATGGCTTTTTATTGAGAGGATAATGGCGTATGGATCAGTACGTATCGCTGATTATGAGACCAAAGAGGAACTTGAACTTGATTTGGGAAATAATGTCAGTACGATTGCCACTATCGGATCAAATGCTCCGTATGTCGGATTGCTTGGAACTGTCTTGGGAATTATGATCACATTTTATACGTTAGGTGATGTCGGTGCTGTTGATCCGAAGAAAATTATGACCGGTTTGGCTTTGGCACTTAAAGCAACCGCGATGGGTCTCGTCGTTGCTATTCCTGCTATTGTGTTTTACAATATATTACTCCGTAAAATGGAACGGCTTTTAGCACAGTGGGATATTAACGCTCACCAAAAACGAGGATAAATCTATGAGAATGAAGCGTATCGATACGATAAACGTTATTCCGTTCATCGATATTATGCTGGTTCTTTTGGTGATGGTTTTGACAACCGCTACGTTTATCCGAACGGGTCTTATTCCTGTTGATTTACCCGAAGCCAAAGGGACAGCGGCAGAGCATAAGCCCAGTGAACTCAAGCTTACGATTCAAAAAGACGGGACTCTAATGCTCGGGGAAGAGAAAACACCGATTACTTTGGCAGAATTTGAACAGCGTGTCATTGCCGGCGGTAAAGAGATGACGGTTGTTCTATACAGCGATAAAGAGGCAGCATTTCAAAACTTCGTCGGTGTTATGGATGTCCTCAAACGGTTAGGACATGAACAACTCTATATTGTGACC
The DNA here is from genome assembly GCF_028713855.1 of Sulfuricurvum sp. Lineage (GTDB taxonomy): Bacteria > Campylobacterota > Campylobacteria > Campylobacterales > Sulfurimonadaceae > Sulfuricurvum. The sequence continues at coordinate 92,439 of NZ_JAQTNN010000003.1, read as the reverse complement.
GATAAGCAGAAATAGTTGTGCATCAAATCAGTAATTACGTTTATGCACGCGATGAACTCTTAGGGTGGGATATTCCTACTGCGCGTCTTCCAAATCCGTATCACGATTTTCCCTACATGGTACTGGAAGGGGTTTTAAGTCCTGCCGAGTGTCGTGCTATCACTGCTCATGCATTAGCGGACAAAGAGGCCGTTCAGGCGGAACTACGTGGAGGTTCCCTCGATACCGCTATCCGTAAAACCGATATCCACACACTTAGCCCTGAACTACGACAAATCTATGATCACCGTTTTGAAGCTATCCGCCAAGAGATCGAAGATTTTTTTGCACTTTCGTTGAGTACGGCAACCGATGTGCAGGTGCTCGGATATGAGAGCGGATCCTTTTATGTCAAACACTCGGATGATGCGAGTGAACTTCGTGACCCACAGGGGAATGTGATCGGCTATCGCACGGTTGCCCCCGAGCGTAAACTCACTACGGTACTTTTTACTACTTCGTACACTCCCCATCCGACAGACCGCGACCATTTCAGCGGCGGAGAATTACTCTTTAACTATCTGTGCGATGAGCATGGCAATACGATAACCCTTCGTCCCGAAGCGGGTGATATGGTCGTATTTTTTAGTAACCCTTATTTCTCCCATGAAGTCCTTAGCGTTAAAGAAGGATACCGTTTAAGCCTAGTTCAATGGCATAATGCTCACAGTTAAGCTATAATTTCCTATCTTTTTTTCAAGGGCATTGATGCGCTATTTTTATACTTCTTTTTTTATTCTTATTATCGGGTTGATTGCCGGATATTTTTTGGGGGGATTTGAGGGGGTTTATATTGCCACTTTATTGGTTGTGTTGGAAATTTCACTCTCATTCGATAACGCCGTGGTTAATGCCAAAATTCTGGATACGATGGAACCAATTTGGCAGCAGCGTTTTATCCTTTTCGGTATGCCAATAGCCGTTTTTGGTATGCGGCTATTGTTCCCGTTGGCGATTGTATCGATTGTAACAGGGATGGGGCTTTTTGAGACACTTCAAGTCGCAATGGATGAGCCGCATCGCTATGAAGCGATCCTCAAAACAACTGAAACGACAATTTTTGCCTTCGGTGGAGCTTTTTTGCTCATGGTTTTTTTGGACTTCTTTTTTCAAGAGCACGATGTGAAATGGGTAACATTTGTAGAGGGTTCCAAAATGATGGAACATTTTTCTGGGGTTGCCAATATTGAGTTAATTACTGCTATTATGGTCGGAATTGGATTGGGGCATATCACTCAGGATTTTGGGGTTGTATTGGCCTTTATGTACGGGGTACTGCTACACTCATTACTCAATATGTTAGATCACTTTCTCTCTTCAGATACAGTCAAAAGCGGTATAGCCGGCTTTATCTATCTCGAAGTGTTGGATGCGAGTTTCAGTTTTGATGGGGTTATCGGGGCGTTTGCTTTAACAAGCAATATCTTTATCATTATGATCGGACTTGGAGTAGGGGCGATGTTTGTACGGAGCATTACCCTTTATTTTGTTGAGCACAAAACACTCTCTGAATTTCGTTATCTCGAGCATGGTGCACACTATGCGATCGGGATTTTGGCGATTATCATGTTGATGAAAATCACAACCCCTATCGGGGAAGCCGTGACAGGAACAATCGGTATCGGACTGATTTCAATTGCCTTTTTGCATTCTATTTGGGAAAATAAACAAGCGAATCAACTGTCGTAAATTTTCTTTGCCGTCTTTTTAGACGGCATCTTTTCTTTTCTTTTTCATCTTATAATATTTGAATATTCCATACATACTTATTATCATCCATGTCGATTCCATTATGAATGAAGCGAGATTCCAGTCGTATACCAGTGATACGATGATAAGCAATGCTCCGATCGTGTTTAGTACGGAGAAGGCTAAATCTTTTGCATCCATCTTTTCAAATTGTAAAAGCATATAAGCGATTATAATGACGATTACGCCAAGTATTCCGGTAAGGTCGGTTAGAGAGAGATTCATAGTATATTCCGAGATCAGGATTGGTGAAGAAGTGTATCGAAGAAGGATTAAAAAGAGGGGGTTTTGTTCAGCAAAATGACACCTGCGTGTCATTTTAATGCTGAACTCACATCATGCCAGGCATACCGCCGCCCATGCCGCTCATATCCGGCATACCACCGGCTTTGTCGTCTTTGATCTCATGGATCGTTGCTTCGGTAGTAAGGAGCATACTCGAAACCGACGTTGCATTGGTCAACGCGACACGTTCAACTTTCAATGGATCGATGATTCCCGCTTCGTACATATCGACGTATTCACCTGTTGCAGCGTTGAAGCCGATATTCTCATTGGTTGCACTAACGATTGTGTTGACGACAACACCCGCATCGTATCCCGCATTCTCAGCGATTTGTTTGACCGGTGCGGAGATAGCGCGAAGGATGATCTCCCATCCGATTTTTTGGTCGCCGGTAAGATCATGCTTCACTTTTGCCGCCGCACGGATCAATGCCGCACCGCCTCCGATAACGATCCCCTCTTCAACTGCCGCTTTGGTAGCTGAAAGTGCATCGTCAACACGGTCTTTTTTCTCTTTCATTTCGGTTTCGGTTGCCGCACCGACTTTGATAACCGCTACACCGCCGGAAAGTTTCGCAAGACGCTCTTGGAGTTTCTCTTTGTCGTATTCGCTGGTGGTTGTTTCGATTTGGGTACGGATCTCTTTGATACGTGAGTTTACCGCTTCTTTATCCCCTGCACCGTCAACGATGGTGGTGTTGTCTTTACTGATAACAACACGTGATGCTTGACCTAGGTCTGCAACCGTTGCGCTGTCGAGTGTACGGCCGATCTCTTCCGAAATAACTTGAGCACGGGTAAGAACAGCGACATCTTGGAGCATTGCTTTACGGCGATCACCGAATCCAGGAGCTTTAACCGCTGTGATATTCAATACACCGCGAAGTTTGTTAACCACGAGCGTTGCCAACGCTTCACCTTCGACATCTTCAGCGATGATGAGAAGAGGGCGTGAGCTTTTTTGAACTTGCTCTAATACCGGTAAAAGGTCTTTGAGATTTGAGATTTTCTGATCGAATAAAAGGATAAACGGATGATCCAATTCTACGATCATTTTCTCAGAGTTGGTGATGAAATACGGGCTGAGGTAACCGCGATCGAATTGCATTCCCTCGACAACGTCGAGTTCGTCATTGATCCCTTTTGCTTCTTCAACGGTGATAACACCGTCACGGCCTACTTTATCCATCGCTTCGGCGATCATAGCACCGATACGTTCATCGGAGTTTGCTGAGATAGTAGCGACTTGAGCGATCTCTTTTTTATCGTTGATCACACGTGATGCGGCTTTAAGCTCTGCCAAAATCGCTTCTGTCGCTTTGTCCATACCCCGTTTCATTTCAATCGGGTTAGCGCCTGCTGTGATGTTGCGTAGACCTTCTTTAAAAATCGCGTTCGCAAGGATGGTCGCTGTCGTCGTACCGTCACCTGCTTCATCCGCTGTGTTGGAAGCAACTTCTTTTACGAGCTGCGCACCCATGTTTTCAAGAGGGTCTTTAAGTTCTACCTCTTTGGCAACCGATACACCGTCTTTGGTAATGCTTGGTGCGCCATAGCTTTTTTGGATGAGGACGTTACGTCCGCGTGGCCCCATAGTAACCTTGACTGCATCAGTGAGTTTTTGTACCCCTGCGGCTAACTTGTTGCGTGCGTCGTCTGAAAAATGGATTTCTTTTGCCATGTTTAGTATTTCCTTCTTATATAGTAGTTAGTTATTTAATGATTCCGAATAAATCGTCGGTCTCAATGACCAAATACGCTTTTCCATCCAGTGTTAACTCGTTTCCGGCATATTTACCAAATACGACAGTATCACCGGAAGAGACGTTTTCTACTTCACTGCTTACGGCAATAACGGTACCTTGAGAAGGTTTTTCTTTTGCATTATCGGGGATGATAATACCCGATGCGGTTTTGGTTGCCTCTTCGAGACGTTGTACCAAGACACGTTTTCCAAGTGGTTGAAAGGTCATAGCGTTTCCTTCTTTAAATGAATTTTTATGTGGGAGATTGTACACGAGTTTGGATTAATTGTCAATGTCTTAGTCACTATGACTCAATTAAGATGAGCTTATATTATATATATTGGATTTAGTGTTTATGTTTGTTTTTACTTTTAGGTTTTAATAAGTAATGGTTCACTATAATTCCACCCTCATTCAATTATCTACACAAAGATGGCTGGGTAGCTCAGCTGGTTAGAGCGCTGGTCTCATAAGCCGGAGGTCGGGGGTTCGAGTCCCCCCCCCGCCACCATCTTACAATCATTCCGCCCATTTAAAACTCCACAAATTTTCTATTTCATCCACACCCATTCAACAATAATCTTAAAAAAATCACATATTGCTAAGTGAATCTTTTAAATAAAACCAGCTTCATATTTTTGTAACGAAAGATATATGATTTGGAGATATACAAAGCGTGCTTAATGTATAATATTTGATTAAATTTTAAAGAAAGTAGTCTCATTTATGCTTAAACCAATGATAAAATTTCTTTTTGCATTAATTGTTGTTACAAGCAGTTATGTTGTGGCAAATGATGTGCCTAATGGGTGCAGTCGAGATCAAAATCCAAACGAGTTTACCATCCTAAGCTATCATGAAATAGCCGATAAAAGTCAAACACTCGATTCAACCTATGCGGTAACTCCATCGAATTTTGAACAACAAATGCGTTGGTTGAAGGATAACGGTTATCACTTTATCAGTATAGACGATATTTTAAAGTATCGAAAAAGTGGTAAGCCGTTGCCTGAAAAAGCTGTTTTGATTACTTTTGATGATGGCTATCAGTCTGTTTACGCGAATGCGTATCCTATTCTCAAAAAATATAAAATCCCATCAGTTATCGCATTGGTCGGCAGTTGGCTACTCAAAGAAGATAAAGTAGATTTTAGTGGGCATATGATCCCACGCAGTGAGTTTTTAAGCCAAAAAGAGATTAAAGAGATGATAGGTAGTGGACTTGTAGAAGTTGCCAGTCATTCGTATGCTTCACACAAAGGAATACAGGGTAATCCGCAAGGCAATTTGCAGCCCGCAATAAGAACGCGCCAATGGATATGCGATAAGCACGCTTATGAAGATGAAAAAAGTTATGAGAAGCGTATCTATAATGATTTATTGGAAAATAATACTTTTTTAGAACGCTATACCGGGCAAAAGCCTCGTGTAATGGTTTGGCCATACGGGCATTACAACATTGAAGTACGCCGTATTGCAGAGAAGTTAGGTATGCCTATCGGATTAACACTGGATGATGGCAGTAATACCCGTATTACACCGTTGTGGGGATTGCGACGAATATTGGTTGAACACAAAATGACGCTACCGGATTTAGAGCTCAATATGTGGGTACGAAATGCTAACTTTACTGACGATGCAAGAACAACAAAAGCCGCCCATATCGATTTGGATTATATCTATGATACCGATCCGGTTCAACAGGAAAAAAACTTGGGTGTTTTACTCGATCGGATAAAAAGCTTGGGTGTTAACACCGTTTATCTCCAGGCTTTTGCCGATCCTGATGCTAACGGTGCGGCGGACTATGTTTATTTCCCGAACCGGAATATACCGATGCGTGCCGATTTATTTAATCGTGTTGCTTGGCAAATTTCAACCCGTACACAGGTAAAGCGTGTTTATGCGTGGATGCCGATGATCGCCTGGCAATTACCTGCCAAAAATCCGGCGGCCAAAGATACGGTAGTGACGTTGCAGGTTGATTCGACCCATCTGAATATGGGATATCCGAGATTGTCTCCATTTTCTCCCACAGCACGGAAAGTCATTAAAGAGATTTATGAAGATTTAGCCAAATCCGTCTATATTGACGGGATATTGTTTCATGACGATGTGACACTTTCTGATTTTGAAGATGACAGTGCTTCGGCACGTGCACAATATAAAAAATGGGGATTGCCGCAAAGCGTCACGGCTATCAGAAGCGATAAAAAAGAATTTCAGAAATGGACACAGCTGAAAACGCATTATTTAGATGAATTTGCCATGGAACTGGCGAAAATACTCAGAAATGAGCAGCCGGGGCTGAAAACAGCGCGAAATCTGTACGCTCAAGTGGCACTTAACAAAGATGCGCAGGAGTGGTATGCGCAAAGTTTGTCTGAATCGATCAAAAATTATGACTATACCGCGATTATGGCAATGCCGTATATGGAACAAGCGGATGATCATCAGCAGTTTTACGACAAAATCGTTCAAAATGTAAAACAGGAGCAATGCGGGTTGGAGCGGACCGTGATGGAGCTTCAAACCGTTAATTGGAGAAAAAACAATGAGCCGATTCCTGCCGGCGAGGTAAGCAACACTATGGAATATTTGTATGATTTGGGGGTTCATCATATTGCCTATTATCCGGACAATGTGTTTACCAACACCCCAGATTCCGATCAAATGAAACAAAGTTTTTCCAAAAAACCGTTGCGTATGCACACTTATCGTACCCGATAAACTAAGAAGGATTTTCTTTGATGACTTTTACTGTAATTTTGCATCTACTATGGCATACCGTCTTAGGGTTTGTGTTTTATTACCCGCTCTTTATGTCAAGTTTGTGGATCATAGGTGCCATCTTTTTTTATTTTAAAAACGAAAAACCTTATCTCAAATATACAATTCCACCCCTTAGAAAGGGTGAAAGCTGGCAAGGGGTCAGTATTTTGATTCCTTGTTATAATGAGGGGCAAAATGCGGTCGAAACCATTACGTATGCCCTGAATGTGAAATATCCCGAATTTGAGGTTATCGCCATTAATGATGGCAGCAAAGATAATACGTTAGAAATTTTGCTAGAGTTGGCAAAAACCAATCCAAAATTAAAAGTGGTTAATTTAGCCGCAAATCAGGGTAAAGCGTTAGGGCTTCAGGCCGGTGCATTAGTGGCTAAATATGAGTATTTGGTTGGTATCGACGGGGATGCTTTGATCGATGAGTATTGTCTGTATTGGATGGTGAAACACTTTATCCGTTATCCGGCAGTTGCCGCCGTAACGGGAAACCCTCGAATACGAAATCGCACAACGTTGCTGGGAAAAATTCAAGTCGGGGAATTTTCTTCTATCGTCGGTATGATCAAACGTGCACAGCGCAGTTTCGGTCGGATTTTTACCGTATCAGGGGTGATTACCGGATTTAGAAAAGCGGCGGTGCATGAGGTAGGCTATTGGAGCCCCGATATGCTGACGGAAGATATCGATGTTACCTGGAAACTGCAACGCAACGGTTGGGATGTCCGTTTTGAGCCTCGTGCTTTGGTGTGGATCTTGATGCCGGAGACGTTGAGCGGATTATGGAAACAACGTTTGCGTTGGGCCATGGGCGGGGTACAAGTTATGCTTAAAAACTTTAAGGTTTTATTTATGCCACGCCAAACCCATCTTTGGGGGCTTATGGTTGAGCTCATGTTAAGTACCTTGTGGGCGTATAGTATGGCATTGGTATTTTTAGTCTGGTTTATTAGTTTATTTGTTCCAGTAGCGTATCTAATGCCTCAGCAATCGCCTATTTTACCGGATCAAACCAGTGTGATTCTAATCGGTGCATGTTTGGTACAGTTTGCCGTGAGTAAATGGCTGGACGGCCATTATGATCAAGGGTTGGGGAAAAATTATTTTTGGATGATTTGGTATCCGTTTGCCTATTGGCTCCTGAATCTGTTTACTGCCGTAACGGCTCTTCCTAAGGTTTTATTCGCTAAAAAAGGTCGCGCTCGTTGGGTTAGTCCGGATCGTGGCGCGCATCAACAGGTCAAAAAAGGTTAAAAAAATGGAAACATTAATTATTAATAAACGCCATGAACTGCCTAGAACCAAACGGATAGTTTGGGACATAATAACTATTTTGCTGTGGGGTGGCTTTATCTATTTGTGGAAGCCGGTATTTCACGTATTTTATCGGATCATTACATTAGGTGCACCCTCAGAAGAGTTATCTGATTGGATTTTTGGTGAAATTCATAGTGTGACTTTTGAACATGCCCTCTATATGCTAATCGGAACCCCTATTGTATTGTTTGTACTTTCAAGACTAAATCGCCATCAAGCTCCCAGTGAGCATTTAATTTATCATTCGAGTGATTATTCCAATTATTTTAAGGTAAGTGATACAGAGTTAAAAGAGTGTGTAAATACTCAACTGGTTACGGTTTATCATGATGATCATGGACATATAACGCATCTGAATAACCAAATTGAAATAAAAAACCAGTAACTTTTTTAAGTGATTCATGTGTTATAATCTTCGAAAATAGCTCCTAAAAGGGATGCGTATCGATGCTGTTAACACTTATATTATTACCGATAGCAACGGCTTTTTTAATACTATACTCCTCTACACGCATACAGTATCTTTTGAGTGCTGCCGTTTTGGGAGTGGGGAGTTTCCTTTCAGTTTCTCTTTTTATGTCTACAGAAAGGGTGTCATTTCATCTCCCTTTTCTCCTTAATGCTATGATTATTGCTGCCGATCTCGTATTACTGATCTATTTTTTGGTTCAAGGGAAGAAGTTTAATAGCCCTAAAGTGATAGTGCTTGCCGCAGCTCAATTGTTGTTGTATATATATGCGGAGTATGCCGCCCCATCCGGAAGATCGGCAGAGATTGTGGTGGATGAACTTTCCCGATTTATGTTTTTGATCATCAATATTGTCGGAGGTATTATCGTCCTTTATTCGGTACGATATATGGAAGATGAGTCAGTTGAACCATATAAAAAACGGCATTTTATTGCTGCAATGCTCCTTTTCCTCTCTGTGATGAATGCCATAGTCTGCGCGAACTCACTTTTGCTTTTCTTCTTTTTATTTGAAATGACGACATTGGCATCGTATCAGCTTATTGCCTTTCGAAATGATGAAATCAGCCGAGCAAATGCCCTCAGGGCTCTTTGGATGAACCAGATCGGAGGGGTGGTGATTTTAGCGGGAACATTGGTCGCAGCTCTCGTTTTGGATACGGTGATGTTAGATACGCTGTTGCAACATTCCGGCGGTATGTTACTGTTTTCTGTAGCCTTACTGAGTATGGCCGCATTGGTCAAGGGGGCTTCGATTCCATTTGACGGATGGTTGCTCGGTGCTATGGTCGCGCCGACACCGGTGAGTGCGATGCTCCATTCGGCGACAATGGTCAAGATTGCACCGTATCTCATTTTGAAGCTGGCGCCGGTACTTGGAACGACGTTACTTGGAGGGGTTTTATCAATAACGGGAGCTCTTGTTTTTGTAGCTGCCGCCTATCTGGCATTGTCACGTTCGATTTTCAAAGAGATTTTGGGATACTCCACTGTGGCGCTTTTAGGGCTGATGATGGCTTTGGCGGCGATCGGCACGAAAGAGAGTATGATGCTCTCGATGGTGCTTATGCTGTTTCATGCCCTCTCCAAAGCACTGCTCTTTTTGGCGGCTGGGGTTTTGGAAAAGCAATATCATCTTAAAAGTATCGAAGAGATGAGTGCTTTGGTGCACCGTGCTCCCAAAACGGTCGGTTTCATAGTACTGGGGTTCGTTTCACTGACCTTGCCCCCGTTTGGGCTTTTTATGGGGAAACTTTTTGCTATTACCTCTGTCGCATCGCTTCTGCGGGAACGCCCTTTATTGCTGATCGTATTGGTATCCATGATCATCGGGAGTACATTGCTGGTACTTCTTTATTTTAAAGTCTCTTCCGCACTCCTCTCCAATCCATCCGATACCGTTCGCACGGAAAAGGAACGTATCCCGCAGGGGTTTAGCATCCCGTTGGTGTTGTTGAGTCTCCTTATCCTGTTTGCGGCGGTCGGATTTATCGTTATCCAGCATGATGTTTTGCTCGCTTTATTTACGTTGCCGCTCCTCTTTGTCTTCGCTTTACCGTCGATGATACGGAGTATGGAGCACTATGACCGTACTGCGATCTACCATTGCGGTGAGAAAGAGTCGTTTGATGCGGCATTGGTCTATTATGAGCCTTCCGTCCGAATAAAAGGGATGATCTATTGGGGATTTGGTATTCTTTTTGTAGCCGTAGCATTTGTCGGGGTGCTCTCATGATCTGGGTATGGATTGCCCTTGCTCCGATATTGGGCGGGTTGGTCTATGGGGGAGAGCGGGTATTGCGAGCTCGGATGCAGCGACGACTTGGCCCTCCGTTCTTACAGCCGTTTTACGATATGTTTAAACTCCTCGATAAACGGACACTCATTGTTCATGCTCCTCATGCGCTGTTGGCCGTTGCCCATTTTTTTGCCCTTTGGTTTAGTGTTGCGGCGATCTTTTTGGGATGGAATCTCCTCTATATTGTTTTTTTGCATCTTATTGCACAAATGTTGCTGATTCTCGCAGGCTACAGCGTACGATCGGCTTATTCGCATCTGGGAGCTAATCGGGAGCTGTTGATGCTCGTCGCGTATGAACCGATATTGATCCTCGTAGCCGTCGGATTGTATTTGGTGAGCGGGAGTTTCGAGATTACTGGGATGATCCAAAAGGGAAATTATTTGGCTCAGTTACCGCTGTTGTTTGCCGCATTGCTGATGATTGTCCCTATCAAAGTAAAAAAATCCCCTTTTGATGTCGGGGAAGCCCATCAGGAGATCGTAGGGGGAGTCGAGATTGAATATAGCGGCGTTTTTTACGAGTTTTTGTATATGTCCCGATTTCTCGAATATCTTTTTATTTATAGCTTTGTTTTTATTTTCGGAGGGGAATCAGTGTGGTTGGGGGCTGTTTTAGTCGCAGGGGTATTTCTGCTCGTCAATCTGGTGGATAACGCGACTGCCCGTGTCCGTACGCCGCAAATGATCAAAATTATCTATATGGCGGCTATGCCTCTGGCAGTTCTCAATCTTGTATGGATACTCCTATGAAGTTTTTTATCCCTTTTCGTAAAAAATCACCCTGGATTTTGCATTACAATGCCGGAAGCTGCAACGGGTGTGACATCGAAATCCTCGCGGCACTGGGACCGAAGTTTGATCTGGAGCGTTTCGGGGTGATCAACACGGGAAATCCGAAGCAGTCCGATATCTTTTTGGTGACGGGGCCGGTGACGTATCGTTCCCGTGAACGGCTCGTAGAGCTTTATTCTCAAATACCTGAACCCAAAGTGGTTATAGCGGTAGGATCATGTACGACGACAGGAGGGGTGTTTCGAGGAATGTATAACGTCGAAGACGGGATCGATCGCTACATCCCCGTCGATGTGTATGTTCCCGGTTGCGCTTCAACGCCTCAGCTCATCATTGATGCTATTGTCAAAGCATTGGATATTTTGGAAGCGAAAAGCAAAGAGATCGAGAAGCCGTTCAAACTCTTCGGTGCAATAGAGACCATAGGCAATAAACTCAGTCGCCTCAACATGGCAAAAAAGGTGGAACTGCATGAGAAAAATTGAGACCACACTTCCAACGCTTTTGGCGGATATCGGTACTTTTTACGAAGCTCGAAAATGGCATTTTTTGAGTGTCAACGGGATCGATCTGGGGGAAGGCAAAATAGAGCTTCAATGGATTTTTTCCCGTTATGGGATAAAAGATGAGATCGTGATCTATTATGCCCTCAGTGATTACACTACTCCTGTCCCCTCGGTCGTGAGCTTGATCCCCTCGGCGTTTATGGGGGAGAGGGAGATCGTCGATATGTTCGGACTCACGGTTGAGGGAGCGCTACGAGGGCTTTATCTTGATGAAGATTCTTTACCCCATCCGTTAAGGGGGGAATCATGAAAAAAACGATCCAAATTCCTCTGGGATCGCAGCATATCTCACTGCTGGAGCCGATCCGTTTTAAATTCGAGTGTGAAAATGAGAAAATCATCGGGGTGGATGCCGACGTCGGATTCGTCCATCGCGGCGTTGAACTGGCGTGTACCCGCAGTTTCGAGTTCAAGCAAGTGGGGTATGTTGTCGCCCGCGTTTGCGGTCTGTGTGCAATCACCCATTCGCTCTCGTATACACTGGCAGTCGAAAAACTGCTCGGTTACGTTGCCAACGACCGGATCAAATATCTGCGGATGCTGATGGTGGAACTGGATCGTATCCATTCGCATATGCTCTGTCTCGCCCACACGGCGGAGAATGCCGGATTTGAAGCTCTTTTTATGCAGATTATGGCCGATCGGGAACTGGTGATGGATCTGCAAGAAGCGATCAGCGGAAATCGTGTTCAGTTTGATTTTATCGCTATCGGCGGAGTGAATCGTGATCTGACCCCTGAACTGAGCGCGCTGATCCATAAAAACCTCGAATTGTTGTCGGATAAAATTGATACTCTGCTAGGGCTTTTTGATAACAACTGGTCGCTTTCATTGAAATACAAAGGGGTCGGTGTATTAACATTGGATCAGGCCTATACCTACAACGCATTAGGGCCTTTGGCGCGTGCGGCAGGGTTAGCGACCGACGTGCGTGTCGAGACGAGCGATTTTCCCTATGAGGCACTAGGGTATACGATGGTTCTTGAATCGACCGGGGATATTCATGCCCGTAACTTTGTCCGTCTTCGAGAGATTCTCAATTCGATTGCGATGTGCCGAAACATTGTGGATAATCTTCCCTCCGGTGAGATTCAGGAGAAGACCAAAGGTAAACCGAGCGGCGAGGCTGTTGTTCGTGTCGAGGCACCGCGCGGGGAGCTTTTTTATCTGGTGCGCGGTAACGGTCAGAATATGCTGGAGAGGGTGCGGATCAAAACGCCGACCTTTTCGGCTATTCCGGCGATGATGGAAGTATTTAAAGGCTCAGAGTACGCTGATGCCCCTGCCATCCTCGCCTCGTTCGATCCGTGCATGTCCTGCACGGCAAAATAGGATAAAATTATGATTCGTTCTATGTTTGAGGCTTTTAAAAATCTTTTTAAACCCGTACATACGGTAAACTATCCTGCAACCGAACTTGTCCTTCCGAAAGGGTACAGGGGATTGATCGAATATGACAAAGAAGCGTGCATTTTCTGCGATAAATGCGAGAAAGTGTGTCCTCCGGGGGCAATTTTGTTCTATCAGCCGCTAGAGGGGGAGAAAGAGTACCGCTACAACCCGTGGCTTTGTATCTACTGCGGCGAATGTGTACGTGCCTGCCCAAAACCGCAAGAGGCGCTATGGCAAAGCGAAACGAAACAGCAATCAGCGCTGAAAGAAGACGGGGCAAACGAGGGATGGTTTGTCTGGGAAGCAGCATGCAAACAAAGCCGTGAAGATTTTAAAGCGGCAAAAATCAAAAACAAGAGTGAGGAATCGGTATGAGAATCGTCATTGTAGGAGGCGGAATTTCTGCCGTTTATATCGCAAATTCCATTATGGAACAAATGCCGGAATCGGATATCCTCATCGTCTCTGATGAAGCGCATCCTCCGTATGATCGGATTCATCTTTGCTCTTTGGTCGATCATTCCAAATGTGCTGAGGGTATTGCCCTGGAACTTCATCCGAATGTACGGTTGGAACTGAATCAAAAAATTGTTTCTATCGATCCCAAGAGCAAACGTGTGTTTAGTGAACATGCCGTTTTCTCCTACGATAAGCTCATTATTGCAACGGGTTCTATCCCGAAATCTCTTTTTGATATTACCGGGATTGATAATGCGGCAACCTTTCGAAGTGTGCGTGATTGCGAAGAGATCGCACGCGGGATTGTCGGAAAAAATGTTGTCATCATCGGTGCGGGGCCGATCGCTTTGGAATTGCTCGACACATTGATGCATAACACGGAGGCGAAAAGCATTACGCTGATCGTGCGAAGCGATTATCTCTATTCTCGTGAGTTGAATTCTGCGGCCGTTGCACTGATACGGGGGATTTTTGAAGCCGATCCGCGTATTCGGATTGATTTTAACGATGCGATTGTCGATCGCGAGATCGTCGGATCGAAACTAACACGCATTTTGACCCGTAAAGGGACGGAAATAGACGATCCTTTCCTCATCTTCGGTGTCGGTATCGATCCGAATATCGCCTTTGTACGTGAATCGTTGGCGTGTGACAAAGGGATTTTGGTCGATGAAACGATGCGCACCTCTGATCCCGACATATTTTGTGTCGGCGAAGCGGCACAGCTTCGTGAGGGTGGATTTATCGCAGGACGGGTCAAAGAATGCACGTTGCAAGCCGATGTCGCGATTGCCAATCTGCTGAGCCGTGAAGCTTTGGAATTTCATGAAGCGGTATCGATCGACGGGCTTAAAGTGGGATCATTTTTATTTGCGGATGTCACTTCACCCACATTTAATCCGAAAGATCCGGATAACGAAACCATTCTTATCTCGCATGAAAATCGAATCGATCAATACATCGTTAATCACGACCGCCTTAAACGCTTTATCGGAATCAATACCAATATCGATCTTTTGAGACTGAAGCGTTTGATGGAACTGGATGAGCCGATCGATGCGGCTTATTTTTATTCCAACCGTCTGATGTCTGAAAACGGGCGGCTGGTTTGCAGCTGTGAAGGGGTACATGAGCAGGAACTGATTACTCTGATCCGAGAAAACGCCGTGACATCGTTCGCTGAACTCAAAGCATACACAAAAGCAGGACGTACCTGCGGACGGTGCAAACAGGATGTATGTGCGATTTTGGAGGCGACCCCTATCGATCCCGAAGAGGCGGCACGGTTAAAACAAGAGCGCGAAGCAGCGGCTAAAGAGGCTGAACTCGCGGTTGTTCGAGAACGGATTGAAAAATACAATCGTATCCACCCGAAAAATCAGCTCAGCAGTGACAATCTCGAAGAGGCGATTGCATCGTTTGAAATGAGTCACGAATACAACCGCTGGGTTTCGATGATCACTGCCTCAATGCATTTGCATCCCAGTTACGAAGAGGTGGTCAAAGAGGGGGTAACACAGCTGAATAAAATCCCGATCATTTGGCTGGAACTCGCCGATTGCAGCGGAAATTCGGAAGGGTTTATCAAAACAGCCCATCCTAAAATCGATGATCTTATCCTCAAATACATATCCCTCGATTACCATGAACTGCTGATGGCGGCATCGGGTGAGCAATCCGAACAAGTTCTGAGGGACATCGTCCAAAATGATGCGGGGAAATACGTACTCATCGTTGAGGGGGCAGTACCGATGGGGCTGGATGGAAAGTTCTTGCGCATCGGCCCAAAAGGGGAAACGGGAGTTGATCTGCTTAAACGGGTTGCCGCCAATGCGGCGGCGGTCATGGCGGTAGGATCATGCGCTTTTGATGGCGGAGTGGTTGCGGCAGCACCCAATCCAACGGGTGCGGTCGGGGTGAGCGAAGCGCTTGGACGCTCTGATATCATCAACCTTCCCGGATGTCCGGTCAATCCGATTAACATTGTCGGAACGCTGTTGCATTACATCATGTTCGATGAATTTCCCAAACTGGACGCTAAAAATCGTCCCGAATGGGCGTACGGATTTAGGGTGCATGACAACTGCGAACGCAGAGGTCATTACGATCTGGATGAGTTTGTCCTCGAATGGGGCGACGAAGGGGCTAAAAAGGGGTGGTGTCTATTCCAGATGGGATGCAAAGGCCCCTATGCCGATCTCAACTGCTCTCTCGTGAAATTTAACGAAGGGACGAGCTGGCCGGTGCAGGTAGGGCATGGATGTTTCGCCTGCGGTCAGGGGAAAATCGCGTTTGACCAATACGCCAATAACCGTAAATTAGAGGAGAAACCGCATGAGTAACCGAAAAATCGTTATCGATCCCATTACGCGGATCGAAGGGCATCTGCGGATCGAAGTTGAGATTGATGAAAATAACGTCATACGTGAAGCGTGGGCATCCGGACAGCTGTTTCGGGGGATTGAGACGATTTTGCAGGGGCGTGACCCCAGAGATGCCGGTCTGATTGCACAGCGAATCTGCGGAGTATGTACGAATGTCCATTACCGTGCTTCCATCAGTGCGGTTGAAGAAGCGTACGGCATCACGATTCCCCATAATGCTGAGATTATTCGCAATCTCGTTACGCTATCGCTGTTCGTCCAAGATCATATCGTCCATTATTACCATCTCCACTCACTTGATTATGTCGATATCACGGGAGCTTTAAACGCGGATTGTCTCAAAGCGTCGCTTGAAGCACAAAAGTGGAGTGCAAACCCCTATCGAAATTCCGTTGCCCATTTGGAGAGTGTGAAAGAAAAACTGAGCAGCTATGTCAAAGCCGGGCGTTTGGGGCTTTTTGCAAACGGCTATTGGGGACATGAGATGTATAAACTCTCTCCGGAACAAAATCTTATCCATATGAATCATTACCTCGAAGCACTCAATATTCAGAGAGATATCTCCAAAGCGATCGCGATTTTCGCGGGTAAAACTCCTCATCCCCAAAATCTTGTCGTGGGTGGAGTAACGAGTGTTGCCGAAATCCTCAACCCTCAGAGATTAAATGATTTCCTCTTTATTATCAAAGATGTGAGAGGGTTTATTGAGCGTGCCTACGTCCCTGATATGATGATGATTGTGGATGCTTATCGTGAGACAATCACATCAGGTGAGGGGAGAGCGAGCGGAAATTTCATGGGATGCGGCGGATACCGTTTTGGCAAACAGTCGGTTCTATTTGAATCCGGAGTGATTAAAGGGCATGATTTTGGGAATATTGCACCGTTTGATGCGGCTAAGATTACCGAAGAGGCGTCACGTTCATGGTATGAAAATAATGAACCGCTCTCTCCCTATGAGGGAGAAACTACACCGTTCTATACCGATCTTAACGAGGATGGAACCCTCAAAAGTGAAGGGAAATACAGCTGGGTCAAAGCACCTCGATACGATGGCGAAGTGATGGAAGTAGGGCCATTGGCTCGTATGATCATCGGATATAGTAAAAACTCTCCGGTGATCCGTCCCTATATGGAACGGTTTATGGAACGTTCCTCTCTGGAACTGATTGATTTTTCCACGACAATCGGGCGCAATGCAGCGCGTGCGGTAGAGGCGCAGATCTGCTGCGATTATCTTTTTGATATGATGAGTGATTTGATCGAAAACGTCAAATATTTTGATGAGACGACATGGACGAAATACAGTTTCGAAGAGATGCCTCATGAAGCGAAAGGGGCGGGAATTTTCGAAGTACCGCGCGGTGTTCTTGGGCATTTTATTCGGATAGAAGATGCAAAAATTGCTAATTATCAGGCAGTGGTTCCGACGACATGGAACGCTTCGCCTAAAGATTCCGCTAATCATCGCGGAGCCTATGAAGAGTCGTTGATCGGCATTACTTTATCGAATCCGGAACAACCGTTGGAGGTATTACGGACGGTTCATTCGTTTGATCCTTGTCTGGCTTGTGCGGTACACGTGATCGATGCAACGGGAAGAGAGTTGTCTGAATATAAACTTATAAGTTCGAACACCTTTTAAAAGTGAATTATAATTCAGTTTTAAAGAACTATCTGTCATAGTAAGAGATATCGGCATTTTATGATCTCTGGGAGATCGAGGAAATGAGTGACATGGATAAGATAGTTTTTTTTCTTGCATTGCAACAGTTCGTTTATGGGATAGGATGGTTAGTCGGGATAAAGCTTATTCCAGAAATACGCAGCGTGGGAATTTGGCTGAGCGGATTTGCTTTTTTTAGCGGGTTATATTTCATGGCCTCGCCTTTGAATGCGGTAGGAGTAGGCTTCTCGCATATTTGGATTGCACAGTTTCTTATTGTTGTGGTCATGATTATGGTTCGACGAGCCAATGAAGCGCTGTTCTTTGAACCCTATCGATGGAAAGAAGATGCGGGTCTTATCATATTTTTTGGGATCATTTCTGTGTGGACTTTGAGTTTCTCAATGCGAACATCCATCATCGTTATGACGGTCTCTTTTATCGTACTTTGGATGGGGATTCGAACGGTCATTATCTCGTATCGTTCTATTGTCAAAGAATTCGGTTTGACGATTACGCTGTTGGTCAATTTACCGATACTGTTTTTTTTACTTGTCAAAGGGGCTCAGGCATTTGCCATTATCAACCATCAGACGATTATCCATGATCCTGATACAGGGCGTTTGGAAAGTACATGGTATCTTGCATTGTTACTTGCCCTGACAGGATTGATGCATGTCAATTATGTTGTTATGCTATTGAAACGGCTTATTCAAAATCTGAATAAAATGTCAAAAACGGATGTATTGACAAATATAATGAATCGACGTGCAGCTGAAGAAGTTCTCTGCCATGAGATAAGAGAGATGGTTCGAGACGGAATCCCTTTTACGGTCTTAATGATTGATATTGATTTTTTTAAGAGTGTCAATGACCGATACGGACATGCAAAGGGTGATGAGGTATTACAGAGTGTTTGCAAGTGCATGCGAGATACCGTTCGGCGAAATGATTATGTCGCTCGGTTCGGGGGAGAAGAATTTTTACTTATTCTCCCCCATACAGCCTTAAAACAAGCCGTTGAATTAGGTGAGCGAATCCGTCAAAAAGTGGCTGATTTGCGTTTTGATACC
This sequence comes from Sulfuricurvum sp., assembly GCF_028713855.1. Taxonomy (GTDB): domain Bacteria; phylum Campylobacterota; class Campylobacteria; order Campylobacterales; family Sulfurimonadaceae; genus Sulfuricurvum. The sequence goes on along the minus strand of NZ_JAQTNN010000003.1, from coordinate 73,916 downwards.
GAGGATATTAAGATAACCATCAGTATCGGAGTTACCCAATCCAATTCTGATGATAGCGTGATGGAAAATATTTTATCCCGAGCGGATAAAGCATTATATGTTTCTAAAGAGCGTGGGCGTAATCAGCTCAATATCGAAATATAGTTATGAATGTGTATTCGCTATAATTACGTTAATGAATCTTAGACAGGAATAGAATTTGGCACGATTAACAAAAGAAGAACGTAAAGTTTCCATCATGACAAAAGCATTGGAATTATTTTCCAAAGAGGGGTTTTACCAAACGACAATGCCCTCTATAGCTGAAAAAATCGGAATGAGTGTCGGAAATCTTTATAATTATTTTACCTCGAAAGAGATGTTGGCGAAGGATTTAATACTCTATATCGCCAATATACTGGGGGAAGAGATTCGGAAAATCAATGAGAGCCCTCTCAACACCAAAGAGAAAATAGAAGCAATTGTTCATATGTATTTTAAAATTGCACAAGAACGCCCTGAGACGATTGAATATTTTTTGAGAGTTTATCTGTCGAATCGTGAAGTATTTCAAAACTGTTGTGAAGGGATGATCTGTGTATCCGCCTTTGTGACGGAACTGATGATTTTTTTCGAAGAAGGGGTTCGATCAGGCGAACTCAAAGATCAGGAATTTTTTAGCGCATTCGGTCTTTTTATGGGGTACTTGGGCGGGATGGTATTTATAAACGGTGAAAAAATTCTTCCCAAACCGTTGGAGAGTTATGAATCCTCCATCAGCGATAACATCTACAATGCCCTCAAATCCAACTAAACTCAAAATCATTTGGCTGCAGGGAATCACCTGCAACGGCAATACCCACTCTTTTTTAAATGATCCCTTGTTGGGAACGCTTTTGGATGAAGTAGAATTTATCCATCATCCGATCCTCCCCGCTCAAAAAACACTCAAAGAGGTGGTAAAAAAAATTCCTAAATCGGATATCCTCATTTTCGAGGGGGCATACAGTGCTTCTTTTGAGCGTGCGGGGGTGCCAATGGAGACCCTTTTACTTGCGCTTGCTTCCAAAACCAAACATATTATTGCGATGGGAAGCTGCGCAAGCTTCGGAGGGATTTTTAAAGAGGGGGCACCGGAGCATATCAGCGGAATATTATTTGATAAAGAGCAGGAGAGTGGTCCCTTACGTTCTATGCGAGAGAAAGTGATTACCCTCAGCGGCTGTCCCGCCCATCCGAAGTGGCTCAGTTTTGTCATCGATATGATCGTTTCGGGCAAAACGATTGCGGTGGATGAGTATCGCCGTCCGAAAGCGCTTTATTCTTATCTTGTCCATAACGGATGTTTACGCAATGAGTATTTTGAGTGGAAAGTGGACAGCGATCATTTCGGAACCAAAGAGGGGTGTCTCTTTTATGCTCAAGGGTGTCAGGGCCCGATGACGCATGGCAGCTGCAATAAAATTCTCTGGAATGAGGTGAGTTCCAAAACCAGAGCAGGCACACCGTGTGTCGGATGCACCGAACCTACTTTCCCCAAAAGCAATCTTTTCTCGACGAAAACGTACATGTCAATTCCCTCAGAGATGCCGTTGGGGATACCGAAACGGAGCTATCTGGCTCTGGCAGGAGCGGCAAAATCGTTCCATATTAAACGGCTCGAAGAGAGGTTGATCGATGATAACGCATGAACTGATCGAGCGGATCGAGGGGGAAGCGGTACTCGATTTTAAAACCGATAAAAGCGGAATCGTCCGAGATGCCAATATCCGTTTTTTACATTTTCGGGGAATGGAAGCGATTTTGGAAGGGCGTAATGCCCTCGATGCGTTGGTGATCACTCCCCGTGTCTGCGGTATCTGCGGTCATTCGCATCTGATTGCCACGGTGAAAATGATCGAAAATATCTACCAGAATGCAGGGGTCAAGATACGTATCAGCGATAAGGCAAAGGCTATTCGTCAAATCACGCTCTCGTGCGAATTGATCCAAAACCATATCAAATGGCTCTATTTGATAATGCTCCATGAGAGTGGCAAGCTTTTAGAAAAAGAGCCGAAGGTAGCGCTTAAAGCTTTGTATGTATCGTCTCAAGTAAATCAGTTGTGTGCCCTTTTCAGCGGTCAGTGGCCCCATAGCTCGTATGCTATCCCGGGAGGGGTGACGTGCGATCCGACCTATATCGAGGTGATGCAGGCGCTGAAAATTCTCTCCGAAGTGGAGCGGTTTATTGCTGATGAGGTATTGGGATGCACTCCTGAGGCGTTTAACCAAGCGATGAGCCAAAACACATTGTTGAGTCTCAAAGGGGATTTCGGAACCGTATTACGCAATTTTGAGCGGCTTGGACTTTTGGAACAGGGCAAAAGTCACGGTCGATTCTTGGTTCTGGGTGAGACCCAAGAGATTATCGTTCATTTAGAACGCAGCAGTGCGAGTTCGGATAATGTGAGTGAAGATATTTCCAATACCTTTGCGGAAGGGGGAAATACCTATGCCAAAAATGCCCTCTACAACGGAGAATTTTTTGAGACGGGACCGTTGGCGCGTGCTTTGGTTCAGGAACATACAGGCGTGAGTGCTCTGCATCGTTTATACGGAGACAGTGCGGTGACACGGATTACGGCTCGGGTCGAGGAGATGGTATCTTTGTGTGCACACGTGCGGCAGCTTTTGACATCACTTGATCTTTCTCAGCCTTCATTCATTACCCCTCCCTCTATTGAGAGCATCAGCGGGGAAGGGCTCGGGATTATCGAAGCGCCGCGCGGATCACTGATCCACCGTGCTACGATAGAAAAGGGGAAAATAGTATCGTATTCGATTATCACCCCGACGCAGTGGAATCTGGGGAACGGAACGCAAACGAATCTCGGTGTGGCGCAGAAGGCGATGATCGGAGCAGAATCGATCGCGAAAGCGTCGCTCCTATTCCGCACCTTTGATGTCTGTTCGGTGTGTACGACGCATTAAAATAAAACCGATCAGTATTTCAAAAAGGGCTTATATGACTATTATAGATACCATGGACGTATTCGCCGAAAAATTCGAGGGCGTTGATCTGCACGGCAAAAAGATCACCAAAGCCGAATTCGATGACTGCACCTTCGTCTCCTGCGATTTCAGCGAAACCTTTTTTTCCTCCTGCAAATTTACCGAATGCCGTTTCGAAAACTGCAACCTGAGCCTCATGAAGCTCACCAACACCAAAATGAGCGACGTCGAGTTTGTTTCGTGCAAGATGATCGGGATCGACTGGACGATGGCGGATTGGAAGAGCCTTCTCAATGCCGACCCGATCCGCTTTCGCGAGTGCATTCTAAACGACAGCAATTTTTTCGGTCTGAACATAGAGGGATTGATAATGCGGGAGTGCCGAGCTAAAGAGGTCGATTTTCGCAACGGAACGTTTCAAAAAGCCGATTTCACCCTGAGCGATTTCAAAGGGGCGCTGTTCGGCAATACTCATTTGGAGGAAGCCAACTTTACCGACGCTTCCAACACCTCTATCGATATACGCTCCAACCATCTCAAGGGGGCTATTTTCAACCGATATGAGGCACTTTTTCTGCTCGAAACGATGGGAATCGTGTTGGTTGATTGAGGTTTCTACTTCCGCTGTAAAATAACTTTTTCAAAATCTATCACTTACTTATAAAATAATATTTATTTATCGGTCTAAAATGTTAAAAATACCAGTATAAGTCCTAAATTTGAATAACAAACTCCCTTTTTAAATTAAATTTTACCTTTTAAATATTCGTTTAAGTTATCCAGACGTACAATACTGAATGATTGTTCATAAAAATTTGAGGAGGGGACCATGTCCGATAAAATAGAAGCAGTTAAAAAACTGTTTACTTCGAAAAGTTCGCGCGTTGAAACGAACAAGGGTGATACGTATTACCAAGAGTTGTTCGTAAAATGTGAAGCGCGATTAAATGAAATGCGTGCACAAACGCCTGCGAATAGACTCGATTTTTCAGAGCTTTTAGAAGAGAATGGCATTGACAGACGAGAGTTTATGAAATGGGCGAGTGCGACGACAGCTATGTTGATGCTTCCTCCTATGTTTACACCATTGGTTGCCGATGCGGCAGTTATGATGAACCGCGCTCCCGTTATTTGGCTGGAGCTTCAAGACTGTGCGGGTAACTCCGAAGCGCTTTTGCGTGCAGACGGACCTAAAATCGATGAGATCGTACTTGATATCATTTCTCTCGAATATCATGAGACGTTGCAAGCTGCCTCCGGTCATCAGGCTGAAAAACAGCTTGATGAGGCTATGGAACTTTTCAAAGGAAAATATCTTTTGTTTGTTGAAGGTTCTATCCCTATGGGAATGGACGGTAAATACGGAACTATCGGTGCAGCCGGTGAAACGTTCCATGATCATCTTATGCGCTGTTCTGAAAACGCGGCGGCAGTTGTAGCTGTAGGTGCATGTGCTACATTCGGCGGTATTCCGGCGGCTTCTCCAAACCCAACCGGTGCAGTTGGGGTTATGAGTGTGGTTAAAAACAAACCGATTATTAATATCCCTGCGTGTCCGGCTAATCCGGCAAATATGGTCGGGGTAATTTTACATTATTTATTGACAGGACAAATCCCTGAACTTGATTCACTATTACGTCCTAAATTTGCATTCGGTTATCGTATTCATGATAACTGCGAACGTCGTGCACACTTTGATGCGGGTGAATACGTTGAAGAATGGGGTGACAAAGGGGCTCAAAACAATTTCTGTCTCTATAAAATGGGTTGTAAAGGGCCTATGACCTTTAACAACTGTTCCATTGTCCGTTACAACGATGCGGTTAACTGGCCGATCGGTGTCGGACGCGGATGTATCGGATGTTCAGAACCCGATTTCTGGGATAAATACGCGTATGAGCGTCCAATGGCGGATGCAAAAATCAAAGCACCGACAGGTGGAGTAGAAAAAACCGTTGATGAATTCGGTTTGGGCATGTTGACGGCAGTCGGTATCGGTATCGGTATCCACGCAGCAGCCAGTGCCATAGCAGGTAAACGAGAAAAATCAGGAGAGAGCCATGAGTAAACATATTGTAGTTGACCCTATCACACGTATTGAAGGGCATTTGCGTATTGAAGCAGTAATTGATGAGAATAATACCATTGTCGATGCATACAGTGCTTCAACAATGTTTCGTGGTATTGAGACGATTCTACAAGGGCGTGACCCACGTGACTGCGGATTGTTGGCAATGCGTATTTGCGGTGTTTGTACCGGTACACACTATCAACGTTCTATCGAAGCGGTTGAAGATGCGTTTAAGATTACTATTCCTAAAAATGCACGTATTGTAAGAAACTTGATCCAGGGTGCATTGTATGTGCACGATCACTTGGTTCACTTCTATCATCTTCATGCACTGGATTTTGTCGATGTTGTTTCAGCTCTTTCGGCGGATCCGGCTAAAACGGCGGCAGAAGCACGTAAATGGGCAACTGTTGCAGGAGAATCTCCGTATATTGACGGAGAGAGTGAATTTAAAGCGATTCAAGATCGTGTGGCTAAATTTGTAAAACAAGGGCGTTTGGGTATTTTCGGTAATGGATATTGGGGAAATGCTCATTATAAATTGACTCCGGAACAAAACCTTATCGGTGTTGCCCACTACTTGCAAGCATTGGATATCCAACGTGATTTGGCAAAAATGCAGGCAATTTTCGGTGGGAAAAATCCGCATCCACAATCTATCGTTGTCGGTGGGGTAACGTGTGTTCAGGATATTCAAAACCCGGCACGTATCGCACTATTTAAATCACTTCTACTTGAAGGGCGTAAATTTATAAAAGAAGCGTATTTGCCGGATGTCTATATGGCAGGAACAATGTATGCCGGCGAAGCAACCGATTCAAAAGCGACATTTACAGAGCTTATGGCTGGAAAAGGGGTCGGTGGAACCGGCGGTGGATTGCTGAACTATATGAGTTACGGTGATTTCCGTTTGGATGATACCGGTTTTTATAAATCAGCACTTCTCTTCCCAAGCGGTGTCGTTTACGGTGGTGATATCAGTAAAGTAGCCGATGTAGATCAAGCAAAAATTGCGGAAGATGTGACTCACTCATGGTACAAAGGGGATAAACCTCTTCATCCGTATGACGGTCAAACGATTCCGGAATATACCGGTCTTGATAAACGCGAAGACGGTATCGCTTATCTCAAAACAAAAGAGAAATACAGTTGGATTAAATCTCCGATTTACAATGATACCCGTGTGGAAGTGGGGCCGTTGGCTCGTATGGTTATCGGTGTCGCACGAAAAGACAAACGTATTACAAAATACGTTACCGAGTTTTTACAACGCGGCAATCTTCCGATCACAGTATTGTTCAGTACTATCGGGCGTACGGCAGCGCGTGCTATTGAGACCTCACTAATGACTGATGTGATGCTAGAATGGGTAGATGAACTAGCGGCGAATGCTGCGGCTGGCGACCTTAAAACATGGACTGATTTTAATTTCGACGAAGTCAGTATGAGTACCAAAGGTATGGGACTTGCAGAAGCACCGCGCGGTTCTTTGGGACACTGGGTCAGTATCGCAGATGGAAAGGTAATTAATTACCAAGCGGTCGTTCCTTCAACCTGGAATGCAGCTCCACGTGACTATAAAGGACGTATGGGTGCGTATGAAGCGAGTTTGATCGGGACCAAAGTAGCCAATCCTGAACAACCGTTGGAGATCATCCGAACTATTCACAGTTTTGACCCATGTATCGCTTGTGCCGTACACGTTGTCGATACCAAAGGTAAAGAGCTTGCTGTTTACAAAGTAGATACCTCTTGCAGTATCTAAGGAGTTAACATGAATCAGGGGTACAAACAAGTTAAACGTATGACGCCGGCCATGCGCATTATCCATTGGATTAATGCGTTTAGTATGATCGGAGCGATTGCGACAGGTCTTTATATCGGGCATCCGTATTATCAGACATTCATTGCTGACGGTGCAGTCGATAAATATGTTATGGCATGGAATCGTTACGGGCACTTTATTATTGCGATCATCTTTGATGTGACATCGGTTGCGATCGTCTATCTGTATTTTTTCAGCCGTTTTGAAAAGCCGTATAAAAAGGTGATTCCAAATGCGAAAAACCTTACGGAGTTTAAAGATGTCGTCGTCAATTTGATGACGTTGAACCGTAAAAATGAGTTCGACTCAACACATTCGGACAGTTTTAATACGGTCTATTTCACGATTTTCCATTTGCTCCTTCTTTGGATGCTGTTTACCGGTCTCCAAATGTACGTGTGGGGATTGGGATCAGGACTAAGTTCAATCGGATCGTGGTGGCCGTGGATGTTACATGTTGCCACTGACTGGACATTGTATGTGACCGGCGGAAGTAAAATGGATGTACGGTTGTCACATCACTATACAATGTGGTTTATCATTTCCTGGATTGTGTTTCATATCTATTATCAGGTATGGAGAACAATTTTCTGGAAAGAGGCGGATATCGCTATCGTGGTCGGCGGTTCAAAATTCGTCAAAGATGATAAAGCCGGCAAAAAATAGATTCTGCACTTTTAGAGAGGAAGAAATCATTCTTTCCAAGCAAGCCGAAGAAGCGAAAGCTCTTCGGCTTTTTTCATAGAGTTTTCATATATTCCCTGCGGGGGATGGATGAAAGAACTATCGATTTAGTATCATGAAGGATTATTATGGCATTTACGTTAGAGGTGATGACCTCTTTTTCTCAACCTTATATAAAAAATTATTTGATTTCTACGATCCGCTCTTTTAACATTAAAGCAGTTGTTCATCAGCAAAAATCAAAAATTATTTGTGCTTTTGAGAGCAATCACGAAAAACTTCAAGAGTGTATTGAAGAGATTGGACTTACCCTTCCGGCTTCGTGTTTTATGACAAGTTCACAACATTATGATATGGAGGGGGAGCCTGAAGAGCTTCCTAGTTTCGACATTGAATATCCTCTTGGTCTTGGACTTTGTCCGAGTTGTCAGAAAGAGATGTTTGATCCTTCGTCAAAACGTTATTATTATCCCTTTACTCAATGTACCCATTGTGGTGGGCAATACGCTTTTTTTGAACACTATCCGTATGAACGGAGCAATACCTCCCTTAGTTATGTGCAACCGTGTTCGACATGCGAACAGGAGTCCAAAAGTCTCGGTCGTCGTGAAAAACAGGTATTGAACTCATGTCATGAGTGCGGTATCCCCGTCAAATTATTGCATAAAGACAAAGAGCGTTATGCCAACGATCCGGGAAGCTTTAGAACAATGTTTGAAGTCGCCGCAAAAGCATTGCGCGACGGTAAAACATTGTTGATGAAAACAACGATGGGATACCGTCGTTTTTACCGTGCAGAGAAACTGGAGTACGGCTGCGTATTAATGTTGGTTAATGCAACAAAAATCACAGAGTATTGCTCTTTGATTAATGATGAGTTTAATGCATTGCTTAGCATTGAACGCCCTATATTGCATGTGGCGCTCAAAGATGAAAACCTCAGAAATACCTTTGGCACCTCTATAGATGTTAAATATCCTGATGAGGGCTTTTCCATTTTACTAGGAAAAGAGTTGACGCTGCTGGGACTGGACTACATTGTTTATGAAGCATTGGAAAGCCCGTGTGAAGCTGATTTCGTGATGGAATTTGACTTGAATATCCAGTATCAAAGTGATATCCGCCTTTTTATAAACAAAGATATCAAATTTATTACTTCAGGTGAACGGGTTTCGTTCCCTTCACGTTTAGCGATCGGAACTGATACTGTAAGTATCGCGCACGGGCTTGTCGGGATTAGAGATGATAAAGGGATGTTGTTTGATCAAATGGGGCGTTTCACGTCTGCATCAACGTTTAAAGTCAATCAGCTTGAAACAGAGACACCTGCCGTTGAGTCAAATAATTTTCACACTATGGCTGAAGATGAAGCCTCTTTTATGTCGGTTATTGCGGAGCACGGTAAATTCGGAAGTAAAGTTGTGGGGGCTTATTTCCAGGATGAACCGTCATTTCTCTATTATGACGGTAAAAAAGTGATTCGTCTTGTTCCTCCGCATACGTTTAGCGCGGCAGGATTGATCGATAAAATGGGCACTTTGCGTGAGGGCTCGGATCGATTGATGGATAACATCAAAAATAAATTACCGCATGTATATGAGCTACTCTTAGACCTCGAACACAGCGATGTCACTCTTTTCGAAGCGACGGCAATGATTTTGGGGCTGGAAGATAAGAGTTATGAAGGAGTCATGCGAGAAGCTCTAAAATTTATTGGTAAAGGGGGACTTCAAATCGATACCAAAGTGCACGACAATCGATTTAATCATGTCGCCTTTTTATCCAGTATTATCAGCTATCAAATTGCGGGGGTAGATTCAGTATATCTAAGCTATTCTATCTTCGAATCGTTCGGAGACTATTTCAGTGAACTTTTGAATGAAATCAAAGAGAAAACCAAAGCGACGGATATTGTGCTGTGCGGCAGTTATTTCGGAGGGCAATCGCTCTTTAGCCGGTTGCAGAGAAATTTGAAAGCAACGCCTCCGCTATTGAATGTGAATTATCCGATCGGGAAGGAAAATTGCGTTGTCGGTGGGGTCTTCTTATAATCAAAGTGTCCGTATTCTTGTTCAAGGGATAGTTCAAGGGGTCGGATTTCGGCCATTTGTTTATCGTATGGCAAAACAGCATCATATAAAAGGGACAGTATGTAATACTCCTGCGGGTGTTGTGATTGAGGCTCAGGGCATCCGTTGTGCGTCATTTATAAACGCTCTTCGTACCAATCTTCCGCCGCGAGCGCGTATTGATTCAATGAGTATTAGTGATGTACCTGACAGTATCCAATACGATAATTTTGAAATATTAGAGAGCTTTATAGGGGAAGGGAGTGTCGCTATTCCTCTGGATTGTGCCTTATGCCCGGCATGTGAAGCAGAAATGGATGATCCCCTTAACCGCCGATATCGTTATCCGTTTATCAACTGTACTGATTGCGGGCCTCGCTATACGATTATACAAATTCCTCCGTATGATCGTGTCAGAACATCAATGAAACATTTTACAATGTGTCCGGAATGCGAAGCAGAATATAGCGATCCAAATTCTCGTCGTTACCATGCCGAACCGATAAGTTGTCCGCAATGCGGACCTAAGCTGAAAATGATCGATAATAAGGCCAATGTGATAGAGGGCGATCCCCTCGATCTTGCCGTGAAAATGCTCAAAGAGGGGAAAATTATAGCCCTTAAAGGGCTGGGCGGATTTCATCTTATGTGTGATGCCACTTCTGATGCCGCCGTTAGTGAATTACGTCGTCGCAAACATCGCAACGCAAAACCGTTAGCCGTGATGTTTCGTTCCTTGGAAGATTTGGAAACGTATACACTCATCAGTGAGGACGAGAGAAATCACATTGCCGGAGCAATTAAACCGATCGTAATCGTGCGTGCTAAGCAAGGTACGAACATTTCTAAATATATAGCTCCCACTATTGACAGACTGGGTGTTTTCCTCCCTTACACGCCCCTACACCGTCTTTTGTTTGAGCATATCGATTTTCCTTTGGTTGCGACCAGTGCCAATGTAAGTGATGAACCGATTATTGTCCGCACCGATGAGATTGTGAGTCGATTGGGTAATGTGGTTGACGCTGTTTTAACTCATGATCGTACCATCGTGAATGCTCTCGATGACTCCGTAGTGCAAATTGCACAGGCTAGGGTGGTGATGCTCCGAATGGGTCGCGGGTTTGCACCTCGTACTTTTCCTTTGATGAAGATGCTTAATGAAAGCGTTTTGGCAGTCGGGGCGCACCAAAAAAGTGCTATTGCACTCGGTGTAAAGCAAAATATGGTGCTTAGCGGTCATATCGGTGATCTGGGAAGTGTGGAAGCTGAGGATTATTTTGATAGGACGATACAAACCTTTAAACGGTTTTATGAATGTGAACCGACAGTGATTGCCAGCGATTTGCATCCGAACTATAGTTCGACACAGTATGCTGTTGCCACAAAGAGAGAGCATGTCACTTTGCAGCATCATTATGCCCATATTCTGGCGTGCATGGCAGAGTACACTCTGAATGAAAAAGTGCTTGGTTTTGCATTTGACGGGACAGGATACGGTGATGACGGGACACTTTGGGGCGGGGAAGTTATGATTGCCGATACACAGGGATATACACGGATCGGATTTTTAAAACCGTTTACCTTGCTTGGAGGCGATAAAGCGATTAAAGAGCCACGCCGAATCGCATTGTCACTGTTGTTTGAGTCTTATAGTCTGGAAGAGGTACTGGAGTTGAATTCTCCTACAACAGAAGCTTTTTTACCCCATGAGATAAGAACACTTCATCATATGTGGTTGAAAAAAATCAATGCTCCTCTGAGCAGTTCGATGGGTCGGCTGTTTGATGCCGTAGCATCCTTGGGCGGATTTATCCAAACGCTTGATTATGAAGGCCAGGGGGGGATGATCATGGAATCTTTTGTCGATCCATCGATTACGGAGCCGTTTGAATTTACTCTTTTGAACGGAGTGATTGATCTCTCTGAAATGGTGAAACAAATTATTGTTTTAACGGCTAAAGCGGATGTGAAACGGATTATCGCAAGCCGCTTTATCGCTACGGTTGAAGCAATAATGTGTAGATTCGCTAATCTACATCCTGAATTACCGATTGTCATCGGCGGAGGAGTATTTCAAAACCATGCGCTAATGTCCCGCCTTTATCGAGGGTTTGACTCGAACCGATTTTATGCCCAACAGCAAACCCCGATTAATGACGGATCCATTGCTTTAGGCCAACTTTATTACGTTATACACAACACAAAGGAAAAGAATGAACGCTAACGTTGCACTGATCGGGTCAGGAAATGCATTTTTTATGGATGAGGGGATCGGACTCTACGCCGGAAAATATCTCAAAGAGAACTTTACATATGAGCCCGCATTGGATATTGTTGACGGTGGAACCCTCGGGTTTCGTCTGATGCCGCTGCTCCAGGAATATGAGTATGTCATTATTGCCAATACCAGTTCCGATGATTCCAAGGCAATAGGGACGATTGATGTAATGAGCGGCGATGAGCTTATTGCCAATCAAGGGATCAAAAAAACGGCGAATGAAGTCGAGATCACGGAGATGCTCCAAATCTGCTCAATGGCCTCGCATTGTGCTCAAAGCACGATGATCAGTATTGTTCCTGAGGACATTATCAGCGTCTGTGTTGATGTGACTCCGGCACTGCGTACCGGATGGGATAGATATATTGAGGTTATTATCGAAGAACTCGCCAAATGCGGTATCACCGCGACCCGCAAAAGTGATGTGATGAGTTTGGATGAGATTTTAGAACAGTTTGCCAACCCGAGCATCGAACATGGAAAAGGGTTCTGATTCATGTCGGTTGTTGTATTGGGAGTCGGTAATGTTCTCGAAGAGGATGACGGTATCGGGATTTACGCGTGTGCCTATCTGAATGCCAACTATACCTTCAGCCCAGATATAGAGATCATCAACGGGGGGGTTGAGGGGATCAATCTGCTCAACCTCTTTTTAGAAAATGACCGCATTATTATCCTCGATACGATCAACCTCGACGATGAGGCAGGGAGCATTTACAATATCCCCTCGTATGAACTGAGCGGGTATGGGCTTAACAGCGGCGGAGCGCATGAGGTCGGAGTGATGCAATGTCTGGACATGATCGAGCTGATGGGGCATCCGCTCCCGGAATCAAACGTTATCGGGATTATCCCCAAAAGCATCACGTTTCATATGGGACTGAGTAGAGAGCTTACAGAGAGGTTTGATATCTATATAAATACAGTTATTAACTATCTAAAAACTATAAATATCGATGGGACAGCAAAAGAGACACTTAAGAACCTTACAGAGATTATCGATGCGTTTAAATACCCGAGCCGATAGGGGTCTAAAAATATGAGATTTGCCAAAATGAAGTTTCGATATAATGATGTCAACACACACAAGGTGACACTATGACGATTGCAATGAATAAAGCGATTGAGGATTTGCAGGAACTTACTCCAAATGAAAAAGGGTTTGTCGCACAATACCTGATTTCCTCTCTTGATACAGTACAGGATACTGATGCCCAAACTGAGTGGGCGGAATTGGCGAAAAAACGTTTCGAATCCTTGGAAAACGGTGACGTACAATCAGTAAGTTGGGAGAGTATCAAAAATCAGATTTTAGGTGCTTGAATGAAGCCGTTGCGCTTTCATCCTGATGTGAGCGTCGATGTCAAAGGCGCATATGAGTGGTATGAAGAGCGCTCAATCGGGTTAGGGTATAGATTTATTTCCCAACTAGAACACTCGTATGAAGCAATCAGCTATTTTCCGCAGATGTGGTCTCCTTTTGAACATGGATTCCACCGCTATGTTTTACCTCATTTTCCATTTTCTGTCATTTATAAAGAAACCCACGATGCCATTTTTGTACTTGCCGTGATGCATAATAGCCGTAAACCCGGATACTGGAAAGAAAGATTATAAAGCTATGCGTTTAAATACCCGACCCGCTAGGACGGAAATAGAGTTCTTCTAAAATCTTTGAGCGATCCTTGAGAGGGGTGTTAAATTTAAACTCCGCCTCTTTGAGGTAGTAGGGGAAGTGCTCATTGCTCACCCCTTTAAAGGCAGTAATAAACTGTTCAAAATAGTGCCAAAACTTGCTGATTGCATTGTCATATTCGGAAATTTTGATGATTTTACTGGTTCGCATGAATTTCGAAAACTCTTTAGTATAAACATCTTCAAGATTATCTTCCAAAAACTGTTGTTTATACATGCTTAACGAAGGCATCAGCAGAGTATAAACATGGTTTCCATATCCGAAGGTTAAAAAGTTATGAGAATCAAAAATAGCTCCCTTATCATGCCGTTTGGATTTTTCGATGTAGAGGTATTCTTCGTATTGTGTTTCTGAAGATCGATTTAGATTGTATTGATCTTCGCAATATTCAGCCGCTAGGTGACGGAATTTTTGATAATAGTTTAGGACTGTCACATAGCTAAGGTTGAGATTTTTGGATGCGATCAAAGCATTTTCATCGCGACAGAATAGATCGATCATCTGGAGGGTATTTTTCACTTTTTCCGGACTGTACTTTTTTTTACACGCGGAACATTTGACCATTCCATCACCCAGATGATAGAGTATATGATGACAGTAAATGCAGTGACGCAGCTCTTTCATAAGGGATATTGTAGCAAAGTACAATGTGACTTAACTATTAAAATATCCAAAGCAGGCTTGTTAGATAGGAAGTGTCTTCTTTTTTGACGTCTATCGGAGGGCAACTGTCATAACCGTATTTTGCTGTGAAACTTAGATTTAATTTTCCGTATATGGGAACAATCAGTTCGAGTGTCTGCACAGAGACATAATCAGAAATATCACCGAATTTGGGTTGATAATAGCCCAAATAGCTGAGTTTTGATTCGTTTATGAACGTTTGAGTAAAAGCAAGGTAAGTGTTGAGGCGGATGTTGTTTTCATTAGGATTGCTTTGTTGGTGTGCATAATTGATTTTTTCCAATAATCCGTCAGCACCAAAATACCCTTTCCCCCATTCGCTGGAATTTAAAAAGCGCCAACGCAACCCCGTTCCAGCCAGTGAGCGTGCATTAATATCTTTGAATTTGTCTTGTTCGGTTTGTAGGAAAAACTCGCCTGTAAACTCTTTGCGCTCATCGATGGCATGTATGTAACGCAAATGGGCATAGGTCTTATCTTCGTTCTTTGTCCCGTTGGATTTTCCGTAATCATAGGTTACTGTCCCCCATACTACATAGTCGATTCCTTGATCGTATTGCAACAATACTCCAAGCGAATATTCATCTTTTTGGGTGTTACCGCTTTTGGAACTGAGCGATCCGGAAACGTTTCCGCTCATGCCGGTTTTTGTACCAATATCAACCGGTGCGATGGTAACGAGAGCAAACAATGAGGTGGAAATAAACAAGGAGAGGAAAAGGAAAGAACGCAATAGAGACCTTTAAATGAAATAGGGTGCGAATTATAGCATCACGGGTGAGGTAACTTTTTTTAGATAATTAAAAATTAAATTGTTAACACCGTTATTATTAGGTTAAATGAACTATTTTGCTTTTGTGATAAACTGCTTTCATAAAGATAAAGGGGAGATTATGAAAGCGAAATTTTTTAGTACCGTTTGTATTGGTGTATTGGCCGTTAGCCCCATGGTTTGGGGTATGGATATGGGTGAAAATCATTCCCATCCGAAAAATACGGTAGTATCCGAGCAAACGATTCATGCCAGTGGAACGGTTAAATCGATTGCGGAGAATCATGAAAGTATCCGAATTTTTCATAATCCGATCCCTGAGCTGAAATGGCCATCCATGACAATGCCGTTTGATGTGATCGACCATGAGTTGACCCATCCGTTGTCAGTAGGCGATAGAGTCGATTTTGAATTCATCCAAAAAGACGGGAAAAATGTCATTGTACGGATGAAAAAACAATGAAGCGTGCGGCTTATATCTTAACCATGGTATTCATTGTTTCTCTGGGTGCTGAGGAAGGGGTTAAGTCACCTATTTCTGTACACGTTAAAGAGGGTAAGAGTGTCTACGCTCCGGTAAATCCTCCGATCAATTTAAGCGAAGAAGCACGTATTCAAGAACGTGATCAAAATGCAACGCGTCACGGTGCTCAACAATGAAAAAAGAAATTTTATGGTCATTAGCGGCACTTTTGGTATTGTCCGGTTGTTCGGCACTTTCCCAAAAGGAAGTATTTGATTCGATGAATCAAATGACTGCAAAGCGCGGAGCAGGAAACCTCACTTGGCTTAAAACGCCCCAAGAAGTAGATGAAGCTGGAATGCGTGTAAATACCCTCTTGAAAGAGCCTCTGAGTGAAGAGAATGCCGTTCGTATCACTCTCATTAATAATCACTCTCTGCAGCAAACGTATGAGCGGATCGGAATTGCCCAAAGCGATCTGGTGCAAGCGGGTTTAGTGACTAATCCGTTACTCGGGTATTCGGTCGGACATGGCGGGGGGGTGAGCACTACAGGGGTAACTGTGGAAATTGCTTTTTTAGATTTACTCTGGATACCGCTGCGCAAAGAACTCGGAGGTTTGGCTCTGGAAGAGACGAAGCTGAGTGTCGGGGATGAGGTGCTTAGAACCGTTCGGGATGCGAAAAAGATCTATATCGATGCACGTGTTGCACAAGAGGCAGTACGATTGAATAGTGAAGTGCTTAAATCGTATGAGGCATCAGTACAATTGGCAATGCGTCAATATAGCGCAGGCAATCTTTCTAAGCGGGACTTCTTGAAAATTCAGGATGAATACGCCCATGCGCGCCTTGAATCGATTCGTCTGAATCGGGAAAACGCAATGGCACGTGAAGCTCTCAATAAAATGATGGGAGTATACGCTGAGCAAACCGAATATCAACTGGATACGAAGGCATTGAGTCTCTCTGCAGCATTGCCGAAAAGTGACGGGCTCGAACGCCTCGCCCTTGCTAATCGCCTCGATATTGCCGCAGCTATGAAAGCAGTCGAATATGCGGCAAAAGAGGCAGGATATACCGAAAATACCCGTCTTCTCTCCGAAGTAACAGTGGAAGGGGGAAGTGAAAAAAGTACCGATTCGGCACGTTTCAATACAATCGGGCTTAAAATCCCTATTCCGATTTTTGACATGGGGCAGGCTCGTCTGAGCCGTACTCAAGCGTATTACAATCAGAGTGTTCAACGGTTATATGAAATAGCAGTTAATGTTAGGAGCCAAACGCGTGAAGCATACGCGCAGACCCGTTATGCCTATGAGAGTGCGGATGAGTACCAATCAACAATCGTAAAAGCCAATCAAAATATTATGGAAGAAACTCAGCGCTACTATAACGGTATGTTGGATGGTATTTATGAACTTCTCTCAGATCAGCGCCGCTATAGTGAGGCGAAGATAGAAGCCGTGAGGGCGATAGGGGAATACCAAAAAACGCGAGCAGATTTAGAGTATGTAATGGGAGGGGATCATAATGCAACAAAATAGACGCGATTTCTTAGGACTTGGAGCAACGTTACTCGCATCTGCCGGTTTGGCCTCTTCTCTTAAAGCTGAAGAACATGATCATAGTGGGCATGGTGCATCATCAATGCCTAAACGCCAACTTACTCTCGTCAAAGATCCGAAACGTGTTCTCTCTCCCGCTACGCTCATTACGCCTCAAGAGGGAAAAAATTACAATCCCGTTGTGACGCTAAACGGATGGAGTCTCCCTTATGAAATGAAAGATGGGGTCAAAGAGTTTCGCATTGTTGCCGAGCCTGTTGTGCGTGAGTTCGCTCCGGGGATGGTGGTGAACTGCTGGGGATACAATGGAACAAGTCCGGGACCGACAATCGAAGCGGTTGAGGGGGATCGGGTACGCTTTATTGTGACGAATAAACTACCGGAGCATACGGCGGTTCATTGGCACGGATTGATTCTGCCGAATGGGATGGACGGTGTCAGCGGATTAACACAGCACGGTATCGAACCGGGTGAAACCTATGTCTATGAATTTACCCTCCGTCACAGCGGGACGTTTATGTATCATCCCCATGCCGATGAGATGGTACAGATGGCAATGGGGATGATGGGTATGTTTATCGTTCATCCCAAGAGCCCAAAAGAACATAAAGTAGAGCGTGATTTTTGTTTTTTACTCTCCAGTTATGATGTTGCACCCGGTACGTATATTCCAAATCCCGCGACAATGACCGAGTTTAACCTTTGGAGCTTTAACAGCCGTGTTTTTCCGGGGATTGACTCGATGAATGTACGGCAAGGGGATCGTGTCCGTATTCGTGTCGGGAATCTCACCATGACCAACCATCCGATTCATATGCACGGCCATCCGTTTGAAGTGACCTGTACCGATGGAGGATGGGTGCCAAAAGGGGCGCGTTGGCCTGAAGTTACCATTGATATCGGCGTGGGACAAGTGAGAGCGTTTGAATTTGTTGCCACCGAAGAGGGGGATTGGTCGTTTCACTGCCATAAATCGCATCATACGATGGGACCGATGGGACACAGCGTCCCCAATATGATCGGAGTAAAACAAGACGATCTCACCGAAAAAATCAGCGATTTAATGCCCGATTATATGTATATGCCGATGGGTAAAAACGGAATGGCGGAGATGCAGGATATGACCGATATGGGGATGGCATTGCCGGAAAATACACTGCCGATGATGACCGGACAAGGGCCGTTTGGTCCGATTGAGATGGGGGGAATGTTTACCCTCGTAAAAGTTCGTAAAAATCAGCCTAAAGGGGATTACTCCGATCCGGGTTGGTACGAGCATCCGCAGGGAAGTGTAGCACGAAAAATATAAATAGGAATATTAGTACTATTTATGTAACAAAAAACGAGATTAGTCCTAAAAATATATAAGAAATGAAAAATTTTAGTTTCTTTTTACTCTAAAAACTTATAATCACTTATTCTGAATGATTATTCATAAATAGGGGCTTGAAAATGGAAATGGGATTAATGATCATTTTTTGGTATGGCATCTTGCACGCCTTCGGGCCGGATCATTTGAGCGCGATTACCGATTTTTCGATCGGTAAAGAGACGAAAAAAACATTTTGGATTGTGGGAGCTTTTGCCATCGGGCATGGGATAATGCTTTTTATGTTTGCAAAAATCTTGCAGTATTACACCTTGCCTGAAGAAGTTTTAGCGTATGGGGATGTGATTGCATCGAGTGTGATTCTCTCCATCGGGCTCTATTTGCTATACATGGTCTATGCGAATAGAATCCATTTGAAAACCCATACCCATGAGAATAAAAGACATGTTCATATTTGGTTCGGAAAGGAACACCAACACGAGTCTTCTTCGACTACATCGGCTTTTGGAGTGGGAGTTTTGATGGGCATCGGAGGGGTGCGCGGTATGTTGGTGACTCTCGGAGTACTACATGGGCAAGCAGTCGATTTGACGATGGTTTTGGCTTTTATCGCAGGGGTTATGGTGGTCTTTTTTAGTTTCGGTTTGGTCATTTCTTGGATCAACAGAGATATTATGACCAATATCAAAAATGTACGACGTGTTTTCGCTACGGTTGGAGCTATTTCAGTCCTCGTGGGCGGAAATATGCTTTTGGCATAATAATAGAAAATTTAAATAATAAGGATTTTAATAATGTGTAAAGACTGCGGCTGTTCTATTACCGATCATGATCATCATGACGATCATCACCACGACCACGACACTCATCATCACGATCACGGAGATCATGACCATCACTCTCATAGCCATCATGCGGCACATGAGACACTACATCATAATCCGCAGTTGAACGATTCTAAAACGATTGCGGTCATCAAAAAGATTTTGGATAAAAACGATCAGGAAGCGCATCACAACAGAGAGCATTTTAATGAGCACGGGGTATTAGCGATAAACCTTATGAGCTCACCGGGAAGCGGAAAAACAACCCTTTTGGAGAAAATGGCAGATTTGGCTCCGTTTAAATACGGGGTGATTGAGGGGGATTTGGAAACCTCACGCGATGCCGATCGCCTTATCGCCAAAGGGATCAGTGCGGTACAGATTCAGACGGGAAGCGCGTGTCATCTGGACGCGTTTATGGTTCATAAAGGATTGCATGATCTGCCGTTGGCTCCTTTGGATGTCTGTTTTATCGAAAATGTCGGAAATCTCGTCTGTCCGGCGAGTTACGATGTGGGATCGCATTTGAATATCGTTCTTGTCTCTATCCCTGAGGGGGAAGATAAGATCGCCAAATATCCGGTGATGTTCCGAGCTGCCGATCTGATTCTTATTACTAAAACCGATTTGCTCCCGTATTTTCAATACGACATCGAGCGCGAAAAAGCAGAAGCGCGAAAGATCAAACCGAATGTCGATATTTTAGAGGTGAACATCAACGATGAAGCGTCACTAAAACGGGTTATCGAGTGGATCGAATTTAAACGAAAGATGAGAGCCTAATATGTGTTTATCGATACCTTCAAAGGTCGTCAGTATTGATACCGAGAATAATGTTGCAACCGTCGATACGATGGGAATTCAGCGAACCGCAGGTTTGGATCTGATGGAAGAAGGAAGTGTGCAAATCGGCGATTATGTACTGCTGCATATCGGGTTTATTATGAACAAAATCGATGAAGAAGATGCTCTCGAATCGCTGAGAGTCTATCAGGAGATTTTAGAGAAACTTGACGAAGAAGATCGTCGGCAGTTAGTACTCAATGATGATAATTGCGTCAACCGAGAAGCTCCATGAGCTCTCTCGAACTCAAAGATCTTTATGACGGATTTCGCAATCCCGATGTGATTAAAAGCTTTCAAAAGTTGATCGCTGCCGAGGCAGAAAAACTGGATCGTACCGTGAACATCATGGAAGTATGCGGCGGTCATACCCACACGATTATGAAATACGGTTTGACCCAACTGTTACCCGAGAATATCAACTTTATTCACGGTCCGGGATGCCCCGTATGTATCATGCCCAAAGAGCGGATCGATCATGCCTACACCCTTGCGATGCAAGAGGATGTGATTTTGCTCACGCTGGGAGATATGATCAAAGTTCCCGGAAGCCACGGATCGCTCCAAGATGCCCGTGCCAAAGGAGCGGATGTCCGTTACGTCTATTCGCCGATGGATGCGCTGAAAGTAGCGGAGGAAAATCCGACCAAAAAGATCATTTTTTTCGCGATCGGGTTTGAGACGACCACCCCTATGAGTGCCGCATTGCTCGATGTGGTCATCAAACGCGATATCAAAAACATCTTTTTTCATATCAACCACGTTACCGTACCCGAAGTGATGAAAGAGTTGATCGATAGCCGTGATGAACACGTCAACAGCTACGACCACCGTATCGATGCCTTTATCGGACCCTCGCACGTCAGCGTAATCAGCGGATCGAAGATTTATGCGGTTTTCCCCGAACATTACCGTATTCCCGTCGTTGTTGCGGGATTTGAACCGGTTGATGTGATGGAAGCGATTTATATGATGATCAAGCAGTTTAACGAGGGACGTAGTGATTTAGAAATCCAGTATAAACGGCTTGTCACCCATGAGGGGAACCTCAAAGCCCAAGCATTGATCGAGAAGTATTTTGAAAAAGTGGATCTCTTCAAATGGCGGGGGATGGGAAATGTTCCCAACAGCGGTTTGAAACTGCGTGATGCATTTTCGGCGTACGATGCCGAAGTGCTTTACAAAGAGGTGCTTCCCTACGATGAGATCGACGATCACAAACTCTGCATCTGCGGCGATATTCTGCGCGGATTCGCAAAACCGCAACAGTGCAGTGTGTTTGGAACGGCATGTAAGCCGAGCTCTCCATTGGGGAGTTGCATGGTAAGTTCAGAGGGGGCATGCGCCGCTTATTATAAATACGGGAATCTATTATGACAAAAAATATTGTACTCGCCCAAGGCAACGGCGGGGAAGAAAACGGTGAACTGATCTCAAAAATATTTTACAAACATTTTAAAAACGAGATTTTGGAAAAAAGCGAAGATGCAGCGATCATCGACGGGGGGCGTTTAGCCTTTACTACCGACAGTTTTACCGTCAGCCCTATCTTTTTTGACGGCGGGGATATCGGGAAACTGAGTATTTGCGGTACGTGCAACGATCTTGCGATGATGGGGGCAAAACCGACTTATATGACGTGCGCGGTCATCGTCGAAGAGGGGTTTTCGGTCGAAGAGTTGGAGAAAATCGTCCGCTCGATGAAAAAAGAGCTGGAGATTAACGGTGCACTGATCGTTTGCGGTGATACCAAAGTGGTTCCGCGCGGAAGTGTCGATAAGATTTTTATTAACACGACGGGTGTTGGTGTCGTTCAAAAGAGCGGGATATCTTCGAACAGCGTGAGTGAAGAGGATGTGATCATCGTCTCCAACGAGATCGGCAAACACGGTGCGACGATTTTCGCCAACCGAGAGGGGATGGAGTTCAGCAGTAACCTCCAAAGTGATTGTACGTCGTTGTGGCCATTGGTCGAAAAACTTCTCTCTGAGGGGATAGCGGTCACCGCAATGCGCGATGCGACGCGCGGCGGTGTGGCGGCGGTGTTGAACGAATGGGCGAAGCAGTCCAAGGTATGTATCGAAGTCAACGAAGAAGCTATTCCGGTGAGCGATGAGGTACGGGGAATCTGTGAGATATTGGGATTCGAAGCGTACAATTTGGCGAATGAGGGGACGTTTGTCCTCGCCGTTAAACGTTCCGATGCCCAGCGTGCGGTGGAAGTGTTAAAAACATTCGAAGAGGGTTCAAAGGCGAGCATCATCGCCTCGGTAACCCATCAGCATGACGGACGGGTTCTCCTTCTCAGTCCGTGGGGATCGAAACGGTTTATGGATTTGCCGACGGGTGAATTATTGCCTCGAATCTGCTAAACGGGATAAACGTTGCGTATTTTATTGGTGGTCAGTGCTTTTAATTCACTATCGCAGAGAGTATTTTGTCATCTCAGAGATCGGGGTGAACAGGTCGGAATCGCTTTTGCGATCACCGAAGAACAGCTCATCACCGAAACGGAAGCATTTCTCCCCGATATTATCATCGCCCCGTTTTTAAAGAAGAGAATCCCGGAAACGATCTGGAGTACGATATCGACGTTTATCGTCCATCCGGGGATTGCCGGAGATCGCGGTGCCCATGCGCTGGATTGGGCCATTTTGAACCAATCCTCTGAGTGGGGAGTGACGATACTGCGCGCCAACGGCGAGTACGATGCGGGGGATATTTACGCCCACGGGACATTTGCTATGCCGCAGGGAAGCAAAGCGTCGATTTACCGTAACGAAACAACAGCTTTATCGATACGGTTGGTGGATGAATTGTTGAGGGTAGTCAATGATCTGACATTTATTCCGATAGCTCAACACTCAGAGAGCTTGAGCGGCTCGGCACACAGAGCAATGACACAGAGCGATCGTCGGATCGATTGGGAAAACGACACGACCGAGGAGATTCTCACCAAAATCCGATCCGCCGACAGCCATCCGGGTGTTCTCGATACTATCTTAGGATTGGAGTGCACCCTTTATGGTGTTCATCGTGAGGGGCGGCTTCGCGGGGGGATCAAAGAGATTTTGGCCAAGCGCGAGGGGGCAATTTGTCTAGGGACGAAGGATGGAGCGATCTGGATTACCCATCTCAAAGAGCGTCATCTCCCCAGTATCAAACTCCCCGCAACGTATGTTCTCAAAGATCGGCTCAAAGGGGTGATGGAAGATCGATTGCCGCTGTTTGTCGATCCGACCATGGAGACGTTCAAAGAGATTACTTATGTTGAGCGCGATGAGATCGGGTATCTCGGATTTGATTTTCATAACGGTGCGATGGGTGCCCATCAGTGTGTTCGATTGAAATACGCGTTCGATCATCTGAAACAATCGGGGATTAAACTACTTGTATTGACGGGGGGAGAAGCGTTTTTTTCCAACGGCATCCATCTGAACATCATGGAAGATTCAAAAAAATCGGATGAAGACGGATGGTCGAATATCCATTCGATGAACGAAGTGGTCAAATCGATTTTATTGTGCGATGAGGTGCTTACTGTGAGTGCCCTGCGACGTAATGCTGGGGCAGGCGGAGTCTTTTTGGCTCTTGCTGTCGATTTGGTTGTTGCGCGCGAAGGGGTTGTTCTCAATCCCCATTATCAAACCCTCGGGCTTCACGGGAGCGAGTATTGGACGTATACTCTGCCTCGCCGTGTCGGAGAGGAAAAGGCTCAGGAGTTGACCGAGAGCTGTTTACCGATCAGTGCCGTGCATGCAGAGGCTATCGGTTTGGTTGACACGGTTTTATCGGAAAATGATGAAGCTTATTTACAAGAGCTTCATCTGTATTGCAAGGGGCTGTGTGACGATGAAGATCGTTATTATGAGCTTTTGGACGCCAAACGTCAAAAAATAAATCACACTTCTTTTGTGGAGGAGATTCAGCGTCACCGCGAGGCGGAGCTTGAGCAGATGTATCCGAGTTTTTATGATTCTCTCAGCGATTTTAACCGTCTGCGCAAAGATTTCGTTTACAAGCTTTGTCCGATACAGACCCCAAATTATTTAAAAGGAGACCATTATGCATGAATATTCGATCGTGCAGGCACTGTTAACCCAGTGCGAGGATATAGCACGTGAAAATGAAGCCGAATCGGTAAGCAAAATCATCGTTAAAATTGGCAAAATGTCGGGCGTAGAACCTCATTTGCTGGAGATTGCGTTTAATACATTCAAAGAGAAGACGGTGTGTGACGGTGCCGATTTTGTGTTGAATGTACAGCCGTTGGTGATCGAGTGTAAAGCCTGTGGTGTACAGACAACGTTGGAAGAGATTTTTTATAAATGTCCTGCTTGTGAAAGTTTGGATGTCAAAGTAATCGATGGTGAAGATATGTATTTAATGACCTTGGAAATGGAGTAGAAGATGCAAGAATATTGGGAATTGTATATGAAAACAATCGATGGCAATATTGCCTCGGTTTTAGTGAATGCGGGGATTTCAGCTGATCTGCCGAGTGAGGATAAATTCACTGTCGGATTTATCAAACTCGCTATGAAAGCCCCGAACGATAAAGGACTTATTTCAGAAAATGAAGAAGCCCAACTCAGTTTTATCGAAGATAAAATCGAGATGGAGTCGCTGCGTTACCGTATTGGAAGTTATGTAGGTAAGATCGTCTCTAACGGTGAGATGACGTTTATCTATTATCTCAAACACGATTTTGAATGGCCGGATATGGTTCAAATGGCGATGAAAGAGTTCACTGATTACAGTTATGAATACGGTTCTAAAATGGACAGTGAATGGGAGATTTATTATAAACTCCTGTTTCCGACCCCTATCGAATGGCAGATGATTCAAAATCATAAAGTGTGTGATCATATGCAAACACAGGGTGATTCGCTTCACTTACCGAGGGCGATTGAGCATAAAGCGTATTTTGAAACGAGTGAACAGCGCGATGCTTTTATCCTTGTAATCGAATCTGAATCATTTAATGTAAAAGAACTTATCGATGCTAATGAAAACACCTCGATGATAGGGCTTAGTTTTTATCGCCAAGATAAACCTTTTTATTATGATATTGACAGTTTAACGCTGCATCTGATTGATCTATCGGTTCAAAATGGCGGAGCGTATGATGGCTGGGAAACCAGTGTCGTAAAAATTTCGTAATAATTCGCTGAAACCCTATTCACTTTTAAGAAAGTTTAATCTAATCACGGTAATAATGTGGGTAAGAACGTCTCACATAAATATCAAAAAAGGGGTTAATAATGAATACGGAAGAAATTATGAAAAAGATCAAAGAACACGAAGGGTTATCACGTCGTGATGCTCTAAAGATGATGGCTCTTTCCCCGGTAGCCGCATCGGTACTGGCCGGTACGGCAGCTCCTGCAACACTCGAAGCATCCTCCTCCAATGCAGTAGGTAAAATTGTGATTGTCGGCGGAGGTTCAGGGGCATTGATGGTGCTTGCCCGTTTACGCCGAGCATTGTCTAAGCCCGATATCACGATTATCGCGCCCAATGAAAAACATGTCTATCAGCCGGGTCAGATTTTTGTCGCGGCAGGTGAATATGAGCCTGAAGATATTATTTTTGATAATACCGGATACATCGGAGACGATGTAACATGGATCAAAGACGAAGTTGCCACGTTCGATCCCGATAACAATAAATTAACCACCAAAAAAGGGACAATTGTCGATTACGATTATCTTGTGGTTGCGGCCGGAGTCCAATACCATTATGAACAAATCGAGGGGCTGAGTGTCGATATGCTTGGTAAAAATGGTATTGCGAGTGTCTATCAAAGTGACCTTGCCGCAGGAACGGCGGAGGGAGCAACCATTACCCGTGATTGGTTCAATGCACTTCATGAAGCGGCAAAAACCTCCAAACCCCGTGTTATCTGCACACAGCCTTCCACTCCGCTTAAATGCGGCGGTGCACCGCAAAAAATTCTTTATCTCAGCGATGATTTCCTCAAGCGTGACAAACTAACCGCAGATTTTATTTTTGCGACTGCGGGTGAAAAGCTTTTTGCTCTTCCTGAAATTGATGCAGCTATCCATAAAGTACAAAAAGGGTACGGCAATATTACCAATAAATTCTCTCATAATCTGATCCGAATCGATGCAGAGAAGAAAATAGCGACGTTCCATCATAAGTACCAAGAAAAGGGTGCGTTTGATAAAGAGTACAACGAATATGAGATGATTGATAAAGAAGAAGAGGTAGATATGGAATATGATTTTATCCACATCTCCCCTCCGACGGCAGCGGTTGATGCGGTTGCTAACTCGTTGCTCGGATGGCAAAAAGGGACAGCTAAAGGGTGGCTTGAAGTGGATCGTGAGACGCTCCAGCACCGCCGTTATAAGAATGTCTTCGGTATCGGAGACGTATGCGGCATTCCGGTCGGAAAAACAGGAGGAAGTGCACGTCACCAAGGACCGATTGTGGTTGGGAATTTGATCTCGGTTATGGAGAAAAAAGAGCTGACATTGAAATTTGACGGTTATACCGTCTGTCCGCTCAAAGTTTCATACGGTCAGATTATTATGGCAGAGTTTAACTATGACGGTTTAGCACCATCCTTTCCTCTCGATCCGGCACAGCCGCGCTGGGTGTGGTGGGCATTTGACTTGTATATGCTTCAGCCGATGTACCGTTATTTGATGCTCAACGGATTGATGTAATCGATATCTCCTCGGGAGTAATCCCGTAGGATTTAAGCAGTAGTGCCGCACTGTTCACATCGCCCTTCTCCAGTTTGAGAGAAGCGGCATAAATTCTCCCTAGCATTCCCGTATGCGTTATAAGTGCATCTTCGATTTCACGGTTTGGATGAAGCGTTTGGAGCAGGCTCTCCATCGGAACGTTCATCAGTCCCTCCAATAACGAAAGCATTGCTATAAGTTGAATTTGTTCTAATTGATTTTCAGTGGGATAAGGGGTACATTTCTCCAATAATGAGATCATTCGATCAATTCGATTTTGGGCAAACACGGCATGAGAATTTTTTTCATCGATTGCTCTGGTCCCCGATTTGGAATATATGATCAGCAACAGCCACTGCATGAGAGAGCTTTTGCCGAAACGTTCGATAATATCTCGTATAGAAATGGCCCCTTCAATGTATTCCGGATGGGCTGAACGGAGAAATTGGAACAGCTGCAGTGTGAGGATACCCTGATATTTAAAAGAGTCACATACCTCTTCCATCGGAGCATTATCTTGAAGCAGTGTAAAAAGCTCCATAACATCCATGTACTGCGGATCAATCCGCTTTTGAGTTATGACATGCGCATGAGCAAAATAGAACCCTTGAAAATACTCAAAACCCAGTTGCTCATACGCTTCGGCCATTTCATAAAATTCTACTTTTTGGGCGATGAGTTTCATTTTGCCATATGGATTGGGAGAAAATGAAAACTGCTCGATATCGGTTTGTGTCACATCAAATTTTGCGAATTCGATATAGGGGAAGAGAGGCATAAAGGCTTCGAGGTAGTGTGGATTAAAAGATGCATTGTCCAAAGCAAACCGATGCCCAAGTGAGTGAAAATGGCGAATAGCTTCATGAATACGGGCCGTGATCTTCATTGTTTCCGAGAGTTCGAAGACAAATTTCTCTTTGGGTAGGGTACGCAGGATATCAGTCAGCAGCAACGGCCCGTCTGTATTGATAAAGGCTAACGTATCTCCGAATGCCGAAGTAGACCCGATTTGGTTGAGAAGATTGACCAATACTGATGCAGTAGCATGTCTCGGATCATCGATGACACACTCTCCATAACTGTCGCGATAAAAGAATTCATAGCCGATAATGCTCTCTGATCGGTCTAAAATAGGCTGCCGGGCAAGATTAAGAGTGTTGTGCATCATTGTGACTTTATATTTTAATGTCTTAAGTGTAGCGTAATTTGAGTATTATTTCAAAAAACAATAGATGGATTAAGCATGCAAGATCATAAAACGATTTATTTTAAAGATTATTTACCCAGCCCTTATAGTGTTGTCTCCTGTGCACTTGAATTTATTATTGAAGAGAGTTCGACACGGGTTGAGAACATTATGGAGATTAAAAGATGCGATCCCAATGCAAAAGAGTTGAGACTCGATGGAGAGATGCTCGATTTAGAACTTATTTGGGTGAATGATATTCTCTACTGCGAAGAGATGTATACTAAAACCGAAGAGGCTTTGATCCTTCCACTGGATTGCAATAGTGCCCGTATTCGGATCATTAATCGCATTTATCCGGATCAAAATACCGCGTTAGAGGGATTGTACCGTTCTGGCGGTATTTGGTGCACCCAAAACGAACCGGAAGGGTTTCGCCGCATCACCTATTTTATCGACCGACCCGACGTAATGGCAAAATTTACTACTAAAATCATTGCCAACAAAGAAACGTGTCCCGTATTGCTCAGTAACGGGAATTTACGCGGTACGGCGACGTTGGAGAATGGTAAACATATGTCTCTTTGGGAAGATCCTATCCCAAAACCGTGTTACTTGTTTGCTCTCGTAGCAGGAGATTTGGGTTCTATTACGGATACATTTATTACGATGAGCGGGAAAAAGGTCGATTTGGCGATCTACTGTGATCGAGGCAATGAAAACAAGTGTCACCATGCGATGCGCAGCTTGAAAAAATCGATGGAATGGGATGAATATACCTACGGATGCGAATACGATCTGGAAGTCTATAACATTGTGGCCGTAGACAGTTTCAATATGGGAGCGATGGAAAACAAAGGGCTCAATATTTTCAACTCCCATTATGTACTAGCGGATGAAGAGACGGCAACGGACACTGATTTTATGGGGATCGAGAGTGTGATTGCTCATGAGTACTTTCATAACTGGACCGGAAACCGTATCACATGCCGAAATTGGTTTGAGTTGACACTCAAAGAGGGGCTTACGGTTTTTAGGGACCAATCTTTCAGTGCCGATATGAATTCAGAGCTGACTCAGCGTCTGGATGATGTTCGTGCTTTGCGTGAACGTCAATTTGTCGAAGATGCCGGTCCCACTTCCCATCCGATCAAACCGGATCATTATATGGAGATCAATAACTTTTATACCGCAACCGTTTACGAAAAGGGTGCGGAAGTGATTCGAATGATGCATACATTGTTAGGACGCGAACGGTTTCGGACGGCAATGGATCGATATTTTGAGAATTTTGACGGACAAGCGGTAGGAACGGAAGAATTTTTATGGGCAATGGAGACACAAAGTCCGGTTGATTTGACCCAGTTCAAACGATGGTACTCCCAAGAGCGCACTCCGACCCTCAGAATTTCGGTGCAATACCGTCCGGATTCCGCTGAACTGGTGATGAAAATCATTCAGAATGTTCCGAAAAATGCCCAAAATAAGGAACAGCTTCCGTATGCGATGCCGTTTAAAATGGCTCTTTTAGCTCCCGATGGGAGTGAATATCCTCTGATAAGCGATGATATAACTCTCTTGCACGAGAATGTACTATGGATTGAAAATCAAATACATGAGATTTGTTTTAAAGAGATTTCCCAGCCGCCTCGCCTCTCTTTAAATCGCGGGTTCAGTGCACCGGTCATCATTGAATGCGACACAATCGATTACCCGTTTTTGATGGCAAATGAGCGTGACGGATTTGTCCGTTTCGAAGCGGCACACCGTTTTGGAATTGAAACATTGGAATCCATGATGGCGGGCAATGCGGTTAACGAACACTATATCGAGAGTTACGGTGCCATGTTGTGCGATCCGACAGTCGATCCGATGTTTAAATCCCAAATATTAGAACTTCCGACCATCACCACTTTGATGCAGCGTCAGGAAATTATCGATGTAGCGGCAATCGTGAAGGTTCAGGAGGAATTGAAGCGGGTGATTGCGAGACGTTATTTCACCGAATTGCAAACTATGATTAATGCCTTATTTGATCCGTCCAATGTTTTGATCGATGGTGAAAGTATGGGGAAACGCGCTCTCAAAAATCGATTGTTGGGGCTTGTAATGAGTTTGGATGAGGAATCGATCCGATACTTGTGTATACGCCAATATCGAGAATCGCTTTCCATGAGTGACCGTTTAAGTGCCCTTGATCTACTGGAAAACTATGCTCCAAATGATGTTGGCGAAGCGTTAAATGATTTCTATAGCCGCTATAAAGACCAAACGCTGGTCATGAACAAATACTTCGGTGTTTGTGCCTCATCTCGTCGAGAGGGGACTCTCGGACGCGTTTGGGCATTGCAAAATGATCCTGCATATGATCCTAAAGTCCCTAATCTTGTCCGAGCGTTGATCGGTTCGTTTGCCCGAAATCCGGTCGCTTTTTATGAGGTAAGCGGTGAAGGGTTTAGATTTGTAGCGGACAAAGTGATCGAGATCGATGCGCTTAATCCGCAGATCGCTTCGGGTCTTGCTGGGGCATTTAAAAATTACGGGAAACTTTCCGTCCTGCAAAAAGCGCAGATGGCGATGGAATTAGAGCGGATCAAAAACCATCCGGATCTTTCGAATAATGTATTTGAGATTATTACAAAGATTTTAGAAGCAGAGTAAACGCAACAATGTTCACCATTTCAACTGCTGGATAAGGTGATCGTAAACTTGCTGAATTTTATCGCTGTCAGGAGAGCCTTTATAATCCATTTGTGCACGTGCGACAGTCGTATTTTGATCCTTGATCGTGATGCGGATATATCCGTCAAAATCGGACCCCAATGATTTGCTTTGGGCATTGGTGCAGTGCGCGCTGTGGATATAGACTTCTGCTGTGTATTTTCCCTTTGGATCGTCTTTAAAGCCGCTTTTTAACGAACCGCTATCGATGATATGCAGTGAGGAAGGCGGATGGTTGATTGCATTGCGATCATTAATCTCTGTAAAGATCTCCCGTTCCAAACACCCGCTTAACGCGAGTGCACAGAAAAAGAAAAAGAGGTTTTTTCTCATGCGTTACGCGTGTGAGTGCTGAGTGCAGCAAGTGTGACCATGGGAGTGAGAATGTCCGTGAGTTTCTCCGTGATGGTCATGTTCCCCCAAGAGGGAATCAAAGTTGTCCGAAGTTACCTCTGCGAGCTCATTGGCATAAAAAAGCTTTAGGGCATCGCTTATTGTCAATCGCTCTTCTCCTGCAAAATAGACTTTGATTCCATAGCTTTTCAAGAGGGCGAACGGGTTTAATCCCAAATGGGAAGTGATGAGAACATCGACATTGTTCGCAATGAGGGTGCGGGCGACGTCACGTCCTCCGAGTTGTTCCATTTTGATGACATCGATCTGTGTTGCATCGGTCGCAAAAGCAAAAAATTTGGCGTTCCCGAAAAGGGGAGCGAGGGCAGCGTCGAGGGATGATGTTCTAATCGGCATGGCGATAATCATAATAAATCCTTAATGGTGTGAGCAGCTCATATCAGGCTGCATGAGGGTAAGCTGATTGGCTAGAAAAGCGTTCAGCGATTGTTCGACACTCACGGAAATGTTGTCGTGATACACCGCTAACCCTTTTCGTGCAAATCCTTGCAACGGCGAACCGCCTATTCCTGATACGATCAGGGCATCGGCTCCGAGAATACAGATATTTTCGACGGCACCGCCGCATCCGCTGCTTTTGTGCCCTTCGTTTTTAACGACGAGAACATCCACGGTTTTCCCTTCGGGACTCAGTTCAACAACGGTATAAAAGTTGGCTCTGCCGAAATGGGCGTCCCGTTTTGAGAGAAGCCCTTGGTGTTCATTGGTAGGAAAGACTATTTTTCTATTCATAGTGAAACTCCTTATGTAAAATATCTGGAGATAATTTAACATATGTAAAATTAAAATGATATTAATGGTAGCTTATAAAGAGTATAAGTTGTATTATATTGATGATTATTCCCTATTTGAAGGCTTCAGAAACTGTTTGGGTTAAAATGACTATAATTAACATATGTAAACAATAGGAAATACGATGAAGACCGGTAAAAAACGCAACATTACCTTTAAACCCACGTGCTTTTCATTCGGCCCTTTAACGCAAGCTCCCAAAGAGATGATGCAGTTGCGTGATGATGAACTCGAAGCGCTTTATCTCGCCGATTTCAAAGCGCTCTATCATGAAGAGTGTGCACAGGCGTTAGGGGTATCGCGTCCGACGTTTGCCAAGCTGATCAAGCAGGCCCGCAAAAAAATGGTAGAGATGATAATGTACGGCAAAGGGATCGAGCTCATACGGGAACCTCATAGTTTTACCCTTGTATTTCCTACCGATGATCGTATTTCTGTCCACCCTTATTTCCTGGTAGCAAAATACTTTGCATTTGCCAAAGTAGAAGATGGGGTTATCGGATCAATTACTTATAAAGAGAATCCCATTTATAAAGAGCTTTTCCAAAGCAAAAAAGAGATTGTCAATGACGAGAGTGCCAAAGGATTGGCGGCAGGCCGGATCATTCCACCCCTTTTAGAAGACGCAAACATTTTAGTAGCGCGAACATTGGGCGATGGAATACGTCGCAATATAGAAGGAATGGGGATAAGC
Source organism: Sulfuricurvum sp. (assembly GCF_028713855.1). GTDB lineage: Bacteria > Campylobacterota > Campylobacteria > Campylobacterales > Sulfurimonadaceae > Sulfuricurvum. Next base: position 41,311 of record NZ_JAQTNN010000003.1, on the reverse strand, counting down.
ATTGCCCTAACCGCAACCAGCGATCTTGATGCGGTGGTTGCAGAGCTTATAGTCTGAAAAAGCTGTTAGAGTTTATTTTCCATACCCATAATTGTCATAAAGATACCCAGCGATAGAGGTTGCTTCTTCTTTGGTTAAATTTCCTTTTTGCGAGGGCATAAGACCGAAACGATCGATCGATTGTTTCATACAGAGTGCTTTGGCCGCTGTGGGGTCAAAGATGTAGTCGACGATGAATTTCACCGCTTCGGGTTTGGCAGTTTTAACATCTTTTACATGGGTCATCACTCCCATAATCGGCGGAGCGATCATCGTATTCATTTCTTCAAATGAGGGTCTTTGTTTTAGATGGCATGCAGCACATTTTTCCTCAAATAAAATCGATCCTTTTTCCTGAGCCATTACACTCACAGCTGCGAAGGAAAAGAGAAGCAGACTTACACTGAACAGGCGTGATTTCATAATAAATCCTCCATAAATAATCTAGTATTCATTCTAATGTAGTTTAAATTAACTTATTATTAATATAATAATAAATAAATAATATATTTTTTAATAGACATGAAGAGAGTAAAGAGATGGTAAGAATTGAAATCCCCGGAATGGATATATTGGAAATTGAACATTTGATTTTGGACTATAATGGGACAATAGCGACCCTCAGGAATTGATAATTCCTTTGACCCACCCCTCCATCGTCTCATTGATCGCATACATAGGAGCTTCCAAAAAGGTAATGACAAAGTTCTCACCCATATCGCACACTCCGATAGAACGGGGGCGTGGTGCCATCATTTCAGGTCTTGGGAGTTTCTGACCGAAACAAAAGACAACCATCTTTGCCGCTTTCATTGCAGGGTTGATTTCTCCATCGAGCCCCTCTGTATGTGCATAGTGGTCAAATTCACCGATGTAAGCGGCAACCGGATTGGATGCGATTTGTTCTTTGAGATAGTTGATGATTAGATCAACATCAGAGTACATGGACTCATTTTTAGCGATTTCAAGAGTATAAATCGGGTATTTTTCCATAAAAATAGTTTGTTTCAACGTGTATTTCCTTAATGATAATTGATAGATTAGAAAAAATAGTTACATTCCCGGGATGCGGGGAATATATCCCATTTTCGACAGTTTGTAATACCACCCCCAAGCGATTTTCATCCAATGTCCAACAATCGGCATCGGAATCAGGGTCGCTTTTTTGTCATCGCGGTAAATGAATCCGGCACCGTTACCCATATCCATAACACAAAGGATATTGATGTGTTCTTTGTACCCTTTTGTTTCTCCCAATTTTAATTCATACTTTAGTGCGCTGTTATGCGCTGCATTTCGCGCCATAACTTCCGCAATGTGCCCTTGTTTTGCTTTCCAATCAGGTCCTTCGAGTGCGGCTGCATCGCCGATGGCGTACCATCCAGTTACCCCTTCGATCTCACAAAAATCGTTGATTCGGATAAAACCGGCACTGTTTTGAGGCAAATCAGACTCTTTGATAAAGCTGTGTGCGTCTCCTGCTGGGATAAACATCGTGAGATCGCTCTCCAACGTACTTCCATCTTCAAACACGACAGAGTTTTCTTCAAATCGAGTGATCTTCTTTCCGTACCGGGAGTTAAATTTATTTCGTCGGAACATTGTTTCCATCATTTTGAGCGCTTTTTCTCCCATTCGTGCACCGGGACTTGCCATCGGAGCGAAAAAGGTCATTTCATAATTGTCACGAATTCCGAGTTTTTTGAGATGATGGTGGAGGTTGAAAAAAAGTTCAAACCCCGGGCCTCCGCGAACACCGCTTGGGTCGTTGGGATTACCGCCGAAACCGAATGCGATTTTTCCGCTGCCTTTTTTTACTAAAGCGTCAATTTTTTTCTTGAGGAGGAGTGATTGTTCCGGTGCACCGCAGATGGAAAGGGTATGCTCAATTCCTGTGTGTTTCATTTTACTTGCACCCGTTGCTATAACGAGATGTTCTACGGTACGACCCCCGCCATTTTCGAGCGTGATGATTTTTGCATCAGCATGGATAGAAATAACGCGGTCAACGGTAAGGGTAAATCCGTGACGTGCAGCAATCTTATCGAGAGAAAAAGCAACATCATCAAAACTGTTTGTCCCAACCGGGATCCAAATTGCAATGGGATAGATGAACACATAGCTTCGATCGCTGATGAGCTCAACTTCAAACCCCTCTTTGCGGTAATAAATGGCTGCTTCGACTCCGGCGATACCTCCACCGATGATAAGAACATTTTTCATCATTATTCCCTTATTATTATGATATACAAATAATAATTATTGCTTTTGCCTATCGACAAGAATTATAATACCAATGACGTTTAAAGTCAATAGTATAGTTTATTTATATCGTCAATTTTTTGAAGAGAAAAGCTTTTTGATGAAGGTTGTTATTGCACGCAGTATTAAAATAAGAGGGTAGAGGATAGCGGTATAAACCAGAGGGTGTAGGAAGTTTCCCCTCTCGTGCATATGTGTAAACCTAGTAAAAGGTTCACTTAGCAGATCAGGGTGAACAATAATGCTCAGTAATAGTGCAACAGCACTAAAAAGCAGTATTTCCCTGAGTAGCTTTTTTTTCATTGTTACATCAATCCCCGCATCATTAAATGCCAATACATCGGTTTGAGCATATAGAGATCAAATGCCCACCAACTCCATCGTTCTTCACCTACTGCGAGAGGAAATGATGGTGCTGCACCGAGATAGTTGAACTCAGCAAGGATAATTTTACCATACTGTGTTTTGAGGGGACACACCGTATATCCGTCAAACTTCTCAGTGAGGGCTTTTTTCTCCATTTGGGCAATAAGGTTTTTGACCATAATCGGACCGTGATGGCGTGCGCTTCCTCCTGTTTTGCCCAGAGGGATACCGCAAACGTCACCGATTCCGAAGACGTTTGGATATCGGGTGTGCTGCAGAGTCTCTTGGTCTACTTCAAGCCATCCTGCGGCTGTCCCTTTTTGCCATCCCAGTGGAGAATTTTTAACCGCGTCAGGGGCAGACATCGGAGGGACGATATGGATGAAATCGTATTCCAAAGGGACACGTTCAACGGTGGTAATAACCTCGTACTCTTCCAAATCTTCATCATACGCCCCTTTTGTCTCCACTTTGGTTTCGAAAGTAGCGATTTTTTTCTCGGCATCGATGGCAACGAGGTTGTGTTTGAATTTGTTGGTGATATTGCCATAGCGGGGTTGGACTACTTTGTTCAAGGTTTCATTGACAGCAGGGACACCGAAGAGTTTATCGCCATTCAATGCAAAGGTAAAGTCAGCGCTTAATTTGGCCTGTTTGAGATAATCATCTGCGAGATATAGAATTTTTTGCGGGGCTCCGCCGCATTTGATCGGAGTTGCGGGTTGGGTGCAGATGACACGAGGATTCCCTTTTTTAGCCGCTTCCTTGACATCATTGAACCATTTCCATGTGATAGGTCCGCCATCAGCTGTCCCCTTTTCGGCATTATTGAGATAAACGCTTGAAATACCGTTTTTGCCGATCATATCGGCAGTGAGACCTTCAATTTTTTCATAATGGTAGACGAGCCCTGTGGCGACAACGAGATAATCGTAGGGTACTTTTTTGCCTTTACGGGTGATGAGGGTGTTATTGTCCGGATCAAACGTAGCCACTTCGTCTTTAATCCATGTGACATCATCGGGAATCAGATCGAGGTTACTTCCGATGATATCTTCAGGCTCATATTCACCTGCCGCGACGAAAACTTGTCCCGGTTGGTAAATGTGCACTTCATTGGGGGCAATAATAGTGATGTCGGGATTGGAGAGGGCACTGCGCAAACGGGCCATTGCCATAATTCCTCCGGCACCGCCGCCGACGATAACGATTTTTCCTTTAGCATCGGATGCGGACACTTTTGTTGTGGTTGTCGAAGAGGCGAGAACACCCGCCGCGATAGGAGAAAGTCCCATAAATTTCAACGCGTCACGGCGGCTCATCCCCGATTGGGGTGGTTCAAATAGTTTTTGATCGAGTTTAGACACAGATGCTCCTTAATATTGATAGCGCACAAATGCACGAAGTTCTTGAGAATGATCTAGATTTGGGTATAAAGGATTGTCCCAATAACAGGTTGTGTTTGCTCGATAATGATGATCGAGATAGGTATATCGTAATTGCGCGGAGAGGTTCTTACCGACGATAGGTATGTTCCAATACCCCTCATACGCGTTACCCCGTGTAGCAATTTTGGAACCGATAGCAGTGTCTTCAGCCCATGTCATAGGACTCCAATATTTACTACCATAGTTATATTCGACTCCAAAGCGTCCGCCGTTCGTCATCATATCGGGGAACAGAAACCCTGCCCAAAAGCTATAGCCGGTTTGATTTTCAGTAGAACCGAGCATTCGGTAGCCGTTGTTAGGGTTTGTTGACGTCATCGCAATACTTGCAAATACGGTGGAATTGTCCAGAAAGTCAATATCCTCATTTAAACCGTCAAGCTGATAAGAAAGAGCTGCTAGGTGGGTTGTTCCTGAAGCCGTTTTAATGGCATTATCCGAAATACGTTCCCCTTTTGAATTCATAATCATCGAATATTGAGCCATGAGTTTATTTTGTCCATTATCATAAATAGACATTGGCAGTATGATAAAATCAACTTGATTATCTGCATCACTTGTATTGACATCAATATAAGGGGTAGGTGTATCTCTGTTTACCGGATCATGTGCACGGCCATAAACGACTTTCAGATATGAACCCGGTAAAAAAACTTTATCCAGATTGAACTGCATCATTGCGCCATCAATTTCCATGTTAGTGATATGAGCAAGCGGTGAACCGGTATCTTGTGTTCCCTCCCGGTGATTTGCTAAGAACCCATCTGTTGCGGCACGACGGCCCACGCTGGCATTGATTGGTACATCTGAATCTTGTCCGAATTTATAGACCAAATAAGCTTGGCGTAAACGTACAGTGACGTCATTAGGACGAGAACTTTCTTGCCAAATTTTATCTTCTGCAACATTGGTATCGGCTCCCCAATTATAATATGCGGCAAGTTGACCGTTGAAGAAAAGATTATCATTTACTTTTGAACCCATACCTAGCCAAAGACGATTAGTAAGGAGGGAAGGGTTGGAAAAGTTTTTACCTGCGAGCGAATCGGATACTCCGGTTCGTGTTTTCGCATTATCAGCGTATTGATATCCAATATTGTGGTAGGCACTTCTAAAGTCGATGTCCCATTTGATATTATCATTGGCACTTTGAGAATTAACTTTTGAGAGAATATCTCCTTGCGTGACTTGTGTCTCTTTGAGTTCTGTCTGGTTTTCTTGGACTATGCCTTGCGCTTTTTCAAGCTTCTCAATTTTTTGCATCAGCATATTAATTTGAGCTTGCATTGCCGCTTCATCGGCAAAGAGGCTTCCACTGACAACTGTTGCCACTACAATCGATAAAGAAATTTTCTTCATTCAACATCCTTGAAATTAAATAATTTTTGCGTTGTATTTAGCAATAACAAAAACAGGGCGAATATAAGACACTTAAGAAGATGAGGTAAACGACGAAAAAAATCGTCGTCTTAGTAATTAGCAATTAGGGATATTTCCGCTGTCTTTTGCATTTGTATGTACGAAATCGTACAAGTGTTCTTCCACTTTTTTGAATTTGTCACTTTCGATAAATTCTTTACCTGCCGGGCATGCTTCAATCATTTTTTTGTTTAAAGTTCCTGCTTTATAGGCTTTTTCCCAATCAGCTTGTTTAAATTTGGCCGCAAATACTGCACCTGTAAATCCGCAGCTTTCTTTGAGATTTTTTTGATAGAGTTTTTTACCTTTATCAGCATCTGCGGAAGCGGAGATGCTTAATACGCTCATAGAAAGTAGAGCAACTAGGGCAGTTTTAGTGAATGTTCTCATTTTAGAGTCCTTTTTATTGCATATTTGGATTGACCAGGTGTATAAAATTACCCAAATGGTCGATGCGGAGATAGTACCTTTTAGAATATAAAAATAATATAAAGTTAATTAAAATATTACATGACATTATAATTGCAAGTTTAACCGTAAAATAATGTTTTTTTATATTGTATTATAATGTATGATATGGGGATAGAAAACACGTATATTTTATTAAAACGTATTGTGAAGAAATGTAACACTGCCTGCTTTCGTGATATATTTAGTATAAAATACAAGGCTAATTTTAAGGATGTGATATAAATGTGATGTAATGGGGTTATAATCAACTTTTATGGAATTCATCTAAGGAGAAGATATGGCGAGATTAGTTGTCCTCGGCGGCGGAGTCGCCGGACATACTGCAGCAACATTTGCGGCAGATTGGCTCGGAAAAGAACATGAAGTGGTAGTCGTTACCCCAAACTCGAAATGGAACTGGATACCTTCCAATATTTGGGTAGGTGTCGGCGGAATGACAAAAGAGGACGTAACATTTGATCTTGCTCCTGTCTATGAAAAAGCGGGTATTACTTATAAACAAGCTAAAGCGGTTAGTCTTAATCCTGAGGGAAATGGAACAACGGATAAATCTTTTGTTACCATCGAATATACAGGACAAGGAAAAGCAGGTCAAAGCGAAGAGGTCACTTTTGATTATCTCATCAACGCTACCGGACCAAAACTAAATTTTGCAGCAACTCCGGGTCTTGGCGATGCTAACGGTTTAGGTGAGTTCACTGTTTCTGTATGTACTGCGGATCACGCGGATCATGCGGCTCATGAGCTTACAAAAATCATGGATAAAATGCGCAAAGGCGAACGTCAAAAAATCCTAATCGGTACAGGTCACGGTATGTGTACGTGCCAAGGTGCGGCATTCGAATATATTTTCAACGTTGAACATGAAATCCGAAAAGCGGGTCTTCGTGACATGGCCGATATCCAATGGATCTCCAATGAATCATTCATGGGTGACTTCGGAATGGGCGGATTGCACATGAAAGTGGGCGGTTACGTTGTCAGTTCACGTATCTTTACCGAGTCTTTATTTGCTGAACGCGGCGTAAACTATATTACAGGTGCGCATGTCAACAAAGTAGAAAAAGGTAAAGTTACCTATGAACTTCTCGACGGTACAACCGGGGAAGAGACATTTGACTTCTCAATGTTGATTCCACCGTTTGCCGGTGTAGGTCTTAAAGCCTATAACAAAGCGGGTGAAGATATTACCGATACTGTATTCGCACCGAACGGATTTATGAAAGTTGATGCTGACTATACGCCAAAACCATATGCTGAGTGGAAAGCGTCTGACTGGCCACGTACTTACCAAAATCCGACATTCAAAAACATGTTCGCAGCAGGGATTGCATTTGCACCTCCGCATATCATCTCTAAACCGATGAAATCACCGAACGGTACCGTTATCAACCCGACTCCTCCGCGTACTGGTATGCCAAGTGGTATCATGGGTAAAGCGGTAGCGCACAGTGTTTGCGATTTGATCAAAAAAGGTCCTAGCGCACACTTGCATGAAGCTTCTATGGCGGAAATGGGTGCGGCATGTGTTGCATCTGCCGGTAAAGGCTGGTTAGACGGGCAAGCGGCAGCAATGACTGTTTATCCGGTTGTTCCTGACTTTGAAAAATATCCTGGAACAGGCCGTGATACTGATTATACTTTCGGGGAAATCGGACTTGCAGGTCACTGGATCAAACACATCTTGCATTATTTGTTTATCTATAAAGCAAAACTAAAACCGTTCTGGAAAGTAATTCCGGAATAAATATCGATTTAAAAATAACGTAATAGGAGACTATAATGGCAGTAAAACCTGAAGAATTTAACTTCGCGAAAAGTGATCAATTTCATACCGCGATGATCCCTGGAAAATTTGCACGTGCTATGCGTACATGCAAAATTTGGCAGTTTATCCGCTTCGTAATCATCAATCTTAAAATGATTATCGTTGTGAGTAAAAGTCACTAACACATTTTCCGATGGCTTTCATGCCATCGAGATTTCTTTTTAAAGTTATCCGCAAATGGTTCAACCACTACTCAAATACCCTGACCCTAATATCCGCCTGATCTCGGCTAATGTCCGTTTCTTTAATGATGAACTTCATACTTGGATCACTGATATGATCGATACCATGAAGGCACATGAACTTGATGCTTTGAGTGCCATTTTCATCGGTGTCCAATACAGTATTATTGTCCTTAAAGAAGCTGATATCTACACACCCTATATCAATGCCAGATTGATTAAACACTCAGGAACCTCTACCAAGACAGAACGGAGTATCTATTATGAAGGGATCAGTGTTGATGTTGACCGTTATGAGAGTGTGACGGTTGTTTATGAAGACGAAAACGCTGAACCTCATTATCGTGATCTTTCCGGAGATCTTGCCCGTATTTTTCAGCAACAGATTGATTATTGTTTCGGCAGTACGTTTGTGGATCGTGTTGATAAAGAGATGAAGCAGAGGATTAATGATCATCTGGAACATGGTCTTGTTGCGGGAGGCGGATCCTGTCCAATTATTTTTTATCGCGATTATTTTAAACGTGGGGCAAAATATCTGATTTCATTTACCGCTTTGACTTTTGTTCTCCCTTTTTTTGTTTCACCGACGATTCGCGAATGGGTTTATCGTGTTGATATATACGTGTTGATTGCAATACCGTTATTGTTGCTTTCGTACTTTTTATACGCGCAGTATGAAGCCAAAGTGTATAAACAGTGTACGAGTTGTCAAACCGGTAATATTATCGGCACTACGGCAATTTTGCTTTTTCAATATGCAATTATCAGTTTGGGCGTTTTTCTCTGGGTTGCACCAAAATAATAAAATATTATAATTTTAACGGTTTTTGAGTATCATATTCGTAAAATTGATAAATGCTAAGGAATCCGTATGCCGCTACCGGATATGTCCCATTTAGTTCGTTCAAAAGAGAGACTCCTTTCGGAAAAGGACGCTATTCTACATGAATGGGTTGAATGTGAATTGTGTATTTCCATCTTAGAACGACATGAGATTGAACCTGATTTTTTTCGAATTCACTATGCCGGAAGCGTCTATGATTATTTTATGGGGGTAGTTGCCGGAAATATGGCGATTGGAGAGTGTCCGGTAATCGCCGATTTGATCGACTATTTGAAAAATAAAGATCTTCGGGCTGATGAGCTTTTTGCGTTGTGTACCCACTTTAAACGTTCCGTTTTGAATGCTACGTATCGTTTAGAGATCAATACGCAACCGATTTTCAATGCGATCAGCTATTTGTTTGACCAAAATTTTGCAAGCGTCCTAAAACTTTATACGGATACGATTTATCAAAAAGAGCAGGAAGCGCTTAATGCTTCCAAAGCAAAAGAATATTTTTTATCCAATATGTCCCATGAGATTCGTACACCGCTCAATGCTATTTTAGGGTTTGTCTCACTTTTGCGGGACGAGACAACCAATCCGCGCTATCAGCAGTATCTTGATATTATCTCCAACAGCGGCGAAAACCTCCTCCATATTATCAACGATATTCTTGATTTCTCCAAACTCCGAAGTGGGGAATTTACGGTCGATCCGCAACCTTTTAATGTGCACGATGAAATATCGCACACTATGGAACTTTTCGTGCCGAGTGCCAACTCCAAAAGTATTACCCTGACCAGTTTTATCGATCCCTCAATCCCTTATGAGATTATCGCCGATGCATTGCGGATTAAACAAATTGTTGGAAATTTTCTGAGCAATGCCATCAAGTTCAGCCATCCGGGCGGAGCTATCCATGTAGAAGCAAGATGCAACGATGGGATACTTATCCTCTCCGTTAAGGATCATGGAATCGGTATCTCAGTGGGGGATCAAGAACGCATTTTTGATGCTTTTTCCCAAGCGCAAGAGGGGATAGTGAAGGTTAATGAGGGGACAGGTCTGGGGCTGTCGATTTGTAAGCAGTTAGCGGTACATATGGGTGGGACAATAGAGCTTGAATCCATTACAGGGGAAGGGAGTATTTTTAATCTCAAGATCCCTGTCATCGTCAACCGTGAGAGTGAGGTTATAAAATTTGATGCCTCTTTGTTTGCAGATACCCGATTCGGTCTTTTAACGTACGACTCTTCGGAGAGTTATAAACTTGAATCGCTCCAACGCTATTGGGACCATTTCGGACTCAATATCCAATTGGTTACAACGGTTCAAGAAGAGTGTGATCTTCTGATTTTTCTGGAAAGCTCGATGGATGATGAAAAGCGTGAAATCATTATCCGTAATCATATCCCCTCTGTCGCCATTTTGGATTTTTTAGATGATCGATACGATACGATTGAAACGATTGTCCCTTTGACCTTTCCGATTTACTGTACCAAGCTCCAAAGTGTATTGAGTGAGGTTTTAGGGGTAAATCAATCTTATTACCCTATTGACAACGGAGCAAAAGGGAAACGTGGATTTGTAGGAAAAATTTTGGTAGCGGAAGACAATATTGCCAATCAGGAGCTTATTAAAATTATTTTGGAGAAGTACGGTTTGGATTATATCATCGCTTCCAACGGGGAAGATGCATTGAATTCGTATCGTGCAGAGCATTTTGATCTTATCTTTATGGATGAACAGATGCCTAAAATGAATGGAAATGAGGCAACTGCGGCGATTTTGGAGTATGAAAAAGAGACGTTGAGAGAACATACTCCAATCGTGGCATTAACCGCTAATGTGATCAAGGGGGCTCGTGAACGCTCCATTCAAAACGGTTATGACGCTTTTTTGGGTAAACCGATTGTAATGCGCGAAATAGAACATGTGTTTGAACGCTATTTGATACCCACTTTGTTGCCTTGGCGTGAGCCTATTGCTTCTAAAACAATAAGCAGTCGAAGCGGAATCGATATGGATCATCTTAAAAGTGCTTTGATGCTTGAAGAGGAGCAGATTGAACATTTGCTAAAAATCTATCATCACAAGATGGAACATTCGCTGCAAGAGTTTTACGGTGCGATCAAAAATAAAGCCTATGTCGATATTGCATTCATTGCCCATGCGATTAAAGGTTCCAGCGCTAATTTTCGTTTTGAAGAGCTTTCCAGACTTGCCAATGTCATTGAAGAATTTGCGGTAAGTGAAGATGAAGATTTTGATTATCTTGAAGCATATGAAGTGCTTCGATCGGAATTTATCAAAAAGTTTGTGTAGATACTATTCTTCCAAATAGTACCCGACTCCCGAAGCATTTTTAATCACATCGGTCGGGAGTTTGGATCTGAGTCTCCAAACGAGTGTCCGTACACTGTTATCGGTCGCCCCTTTCGTCTCCCAAACATAATTGATCGCTTGTTCAAAATCAACGACACTTCCCAGTTGTGCCACCAAAAGGCGGATAAAAGCATTCTCTTTTTTGGTGAGTTTAATTTTTTGGTTTTGGTAATAGGTTTCACCCAATCCGGTATCGTGACGATACCCCTCGCCAAATTCAACAATCGGTTTATCGGAGAGTTTTTTGGCATAGACCAGTTTTTCGAGTTCTTCGCGATCCGATTTGAGTTCGTCGATATTGGAATTTCGTTTTCGCTCTTCTTTGAATCGGTAAAGTGCCATTTGAATAGTGGTATGGAGATTGATAGGATCGAACGGTTTTACAATATATCCGTAAGGCTCTGTTTTTTTCGCTTTAGCCAGCATATCGTTATCCGAATGTGCGGTTAGATAGATAAAAGGAAGCGGATTTTTATCTCGGATAAATTGCGCGAGTTCAATCCCGTCCATTGTCTTTTGCAAACCGATGTCGATAAGCGCGATATCGGGATTATAAATTTTAATTTTATTACGTGCAGTTACGGCATTATCGGCAATCGATATGACATCATATCCTTGTTTTTCAAGTGACATTTTCAAATTCATAGCCGTTACTTCATCGTCTTCTACCACTAGCACTTTGATGGCACTCATTAAGACCTCTTGAAATATCATAATTTGTGATGATTTTATCACAGTTTTTTAAAAAATTAATAGTTTGATTGGCAATAGTCATAATTTTATTGTTTCCTATTTCTCTTTCGTAACATAGGTTTTTTAGGGGAACTTCAATCCAAAAGGGTATAATCGCGACAATACACCTTGCTTAGGGATGCGCACAATGCTTGATTTTGATAAATTTACCAAATATTCCAAACCGGGACCGCGCTATACGAGCTATCCGACTGCATTAGAGTTTAGTGATGCTTTTAATTATGAGGGCTATCTCGACAAGCTTCATTCTCAGGACCCTTCGCGGCCGCTTTCGCTTTATTTCCACTTGCCGTTTTGTAAAAATGCGTGTTACTTTTGCGGTTGTAACGTCGTTTTTACCTCTAAAGAGGATAAGAAAGAGCGTTATATCGATTATTTGACACGTGAACTGCAAATTTTGAGTACCCACATTGATGTCAACCGGAGTGTTATTCAACTCCATTTCGGTGGAGGAACACCAACGTTTTTCGATGCGGATCAAATGCACCGAATCATTAGCGTGATTAAAAGTCATTTTAAAAATTTTACCGCCGATGCTGAAATCAGCTGTGAGATCGATCCTCGTCATATCAATGACGATCAGATGCGTGTCATGAGTGAAGCAGGGTTTAACCGTGTGAGTTTCGGGATTCAGGATTTTGACGAAAAAGTTCAGGTTGCCGTTCACCGTGTTCAGCCCTATGATATTACCAAAGCCGCGATGGAGTTGGCGCGTAAATACAACATGGTGAGTGTTAATGTCGATCTTATCTACGGATTGCCTCACCAAAGTCTGGAGACGTTTCAAAAGACCCTTGATTTAGCAATTTCGCTCGATCCTGACCGTTTTGCCGTATTTAACTATGCACATGTACCGTGGCTCAAAAAAACGATGCGTAAAATCGATGAGACGACCTTGCCTCATCCGGCGGAGAAACTTGCCATTATGCGTTATACCATCGATCACATGACCGAACGCGGCTATCGCATGATCGGAATGGATCATTTTGCCAAACCTCAAGACGAGCTCTTTAAAGCGATCGAAAAAGGGGAGTTGCACCGTAATTTCCAAGGCTATACGACCAAAGGGGGTGCGGATTTGATCGGTATCGGTCTGACTTCTATCGGAGAGGGAGCCGATTACTATGCCCAAAATTTCAAAGAGATGGACGCATATGAAGCTGCTATCGATGCAGGAAAATTACCGTATGAGCGAGGTGTAAGTCTGAATGAAGATGATCGTATCCGCCAATACGTTATTATGGAACTGATGAGCAATTTTAAACTTGATATTGGCCGATTTGAGCGGCTCTACGGGGTAAAATTTTCAGACTACTTTGCCGATGCTATTGAAGAGCTCAAGCCATTCGAAGCGGATGGTTTGCTCACAATGAGTCCTACATCAATAGAATGTTCGGTTACGGGAACGCTTCTTGTCCGTAATATTGCGATGCCATTTGATGCTTATATGAAACGTCACGCAAGCTCTGACAAAGCATTCAGCAAAACGGTGTAAGTGAATGGAAAAACGCGAACTCTTTCATTTTACGGACACCTCTGATGCTTGTATCAAATGCGGGAAATGTATCCCGGTTTGTACGATCCACAATGTCAATCCCGATGAGGTAACGTCTCCTCGCGGTTTTATCGATCTGCTCGGTGCGTATGAACGGGGTCAGCTGGAACTGGACAAAAATGCCAAAGCTATTTTTGAGAGCTGCTTTTTATGCACTAACTGTACCGATGTCTGCCCTAAAGCACTTCCGACGGATATGGTAATCGAACAGGTTCGTGCCGATATCGCCGATAAATACGGTATTGCGTGGTTTAAGCGGGCGTTCTTTTATTTGCTCCGTCACCGAATGACGATGGATATTCTCTTCAAACTCGGATATGTTTTCCAGACGTGCGGATTCAAAATCAAGGCAGAGATTAACTCGATGCAGCCGCGCTTTAATCTGCCGATTATCAAAAAGGACCGCCTTCTCCCTTCTATGGGGAAAACCTCGTTTCTCAACAGCTATCCGGAGAATATCCCTAATGGAGGGAAACGACGTGTGGCGATTTTCATCGGGTGTTTGGCGAACTATAACTACACTGAAATAGGGAAGGGGCTTTTAGAGATTCTTGAAGCGTTGAACGTTGATGCATTTATCCCGAAAAAGCAGCTTTGCTGCGGTGCACCGGCTTATTTTACGGGTGATTTTGCGACGGTCGATCATAACGCCAAAAAGAACATCGTCTATTTCGAGAGTTTTATCGATGACGTTGAGGCAATCATTATCCCTGAAGCAACCTGCAGTGCGATGATCAAGATTGATTACGAACACTTTTTCCACGATCAGCCTGAGTGGCTGGAACGCGCCCAAAAGCTCAAAGGTAAAATCTTTATGGCAACCGAGTGGTTGGAACAAAAAACAGAGTTAAAACAGCTTTTGGCATCCAAAGGGCGGAGTGATCTTACGGTTACCTATCACGATCCGTGTCATGCTCGTAAAATGCAGGGGATTTATCAAGAACCACGCCGTCTTGTTAGTCAAAACTACACGATTACCGAAATGAGTGATCCGAATGCCTGTTGCGGTTTCGGCGGTGTGACGATGCAGACGGAAAATTTCCATTTTGCCCAAGCTGCCGGAAAACCGAAAGCGGCTATGATTGCTAAAACTGGGGCTCAGATCGTTACCGCCGAGTGCAGTGCCTGCCGTATGCAGATCAATAATTCTATGAATGAGGCCGATGTCGATGTGGTGTTTAAAAACCCGATCGAGCTGATCGCCGAAGCGTTGCGAAAATGACTACGATAGAGGTCGAATCATTTTTAGAAACGTTTCAAACGCTTGTGATGGCTTCCATCACCCCTGAGGGTGAACCGCATGCCAGTACGGCTCCTTATGTTCGTGTGAAGAACGATTTTTACATCTTAATCAGTACTGTTGCTCAGCATGGGTGTAATCTTCTGGTAAATCCAAATGTATCTTTACTCTTTGTCGAAGATGAGTCGCAGTGTGTTCAGCCCTTTGCCCGTAAACGGGTGACGATCGAAGCAACCGTATCGGAGATCAATCGTGAGGATTTGCATTATTTAGTAGTGATTGACCGCTTTCATGCCCATTTTGATTCTCAACTTGTGGGTTCTCTTACCCAAATGGGGGATTTTCATCTTTTTAAACTCTCCCCTCAAAAGGGCAGTGTCGTTATGGGGTTCGGTAAAGCGTATCGTTTGGATCATAATTTAGAGGTTATGAGTCAAATTATGGGTCAGCACCAGCAGAAGCGATAAAGGGATACAATGGAATTTTGGAACCACATTTACGAGCATTTCAACCCCGTAGCGTTCAACATTTTTTCCATTCCCGTCCACTGGTACGGACTGATGTACGTCCTTGCACTCCTCTCAGCCCTCGTGATTGCAAAATGGATTGTAAAAAAAGACGGTATTTCGATCACGAAAGAACAGCTCGATGATTATTTCGTATATGCCGAAATAGGGGTTATCCTCGGGGCGCGATTAGGCTATATCCTCTTTTATGACACCCATACGATGTATTATCTCACGCAGCCTTGGCAGATTTTCAATCCGTTTATCGACGGGCAATTCGTCGGAATTCGGGGGATGAGTTTTCACGGGGCGATACTGGGCTTTTTGATCGGTTCGTATTTGTATCATCGCCGTCACGGCATCCCTTTTGGTCGCTTAATGGATTTGGTGGCGGTATCGGTTCCGTTAGGATACGTGTTCGGACGGATCGGCAATTTCCTGAACCAAGAACTCGTGGGACGCGTTACCGACGTGACCTGGGGGATTTATGTCTATGACACCCTACGTCACCCCTCACAGCTGTATGAGGCATTTGTCGAAGGGATTGTAGTCTTTGTGATTATTTATACGTATCGCCATCGTAAAGCGTTTGAAGGCGAGCTGATTTTACTTTATGGGTTTTTGTACGGAATCGGGAGGGGAATGGTCGAATTTTACCGCGCTCCAGACGCGCAGATCGGCTACATCGTCGGTCAATGGATGACACTGGGAATGGCATTGAGTTTTGCGATGGCGGGAGTTTCAGCTATGTTGTGGGTTTATTTTAAGCGACGTTCATGGTGAGCTTGTCGAAGGATAATGGTTCGACAATCTCAGGACGAACGGGGAGCTTACGCAAAACGGATACAGAAATAGTGTATCCCTTCTTCATAACGATATTCCAGATTAAATCGGTGTAGATCACATACCGATTGGGCGATGTAAAGCCCTAATCCTAATCCCCCATCTCCCCGTTCGGTGACAAATGCCTGCAACGCTTCTGCAACCGGACGTTTCAACGGTTCACCGCTGTTTCGGATGCATATTGTTTCAGTATTGCAGGCTATCTCTATCGGCAGTGAGGATGCATGCCGCACCGCATTATCAATCAGGTTTTGGAGTGCGCTGGTAAAGAGTGCTTCATCGACGGTCATGATTTGCTCACATCCACTCAAATGAACATTTTCTCTTCCAATCATCAAGTTATCGAGTGCGCTTTTAATCATTGTATCTAGACTCTGCGGAGTTTTAGCTAATGAAAATGCGTGCATTTTCTCGATATCGGCCATTTGACGGATCAGATGTTCGAGCCGTGAGAAGAGTTTGGAGAGTAGGTTACGGTTAGGGCTTGGCTCTTCGAGTTCGACGATGAGTTTCCCTTTGGTAATCGGGGTTTTGAGTTCATGCATAATATTGCGTAAAAAAAGTTCGCGCGATTTTTTGAGTCTGTTTTGTTTTTCCAATGCATCATTAAGAGCATTGGAGATGAGAGCGATTTCATCTTTTCCGTTGCTGTGGATATCGATAATCTCTTCCCCTTCACCGTAGCGCTGTATTTGCTCATAGAGATGTTTCAGGGGGTTGAGATTGCTCCAGAGCAACAGATACATACTCACCAACCCTCCCATCAGAGCACAAAACAAAAACCAGACGAAATAGTAGGTCGGTTCTTCGGCGGTATCCCGATAATACATGGTACAGTGTTCACGTGATAAGGCATACACGAATCCGTCATTATCTTTGTAGATAGTGACTTTTACATTACGTGACCGGAGTTTAGAGCGCATTGGCGGAGGTATCGGGATCGGTTCACAGCGGGGTGACAAGGTATCAATAGGTTTAAATCCCGCTTCTTGGAGTTCTTTGTTCTGTTCCATACAGCTTCGGATGGACGATTCTTCAAGGATACGTGAGAGCTCCATCGACCTATGGGCAAGAAGATGAAATTTTTGCTCTTTTTGCTCATTTAGTGCTGAAATAAAGAGTAATGATAAGACAATAAGGGCTAAAGCAAAGAAAGCGTGGAGTTTAAAAAAAACGGAGTGACGGCGTGAAATCATAGGGTAAATTGATATCCCATACCCCGAATAGAGCGGATGAGAGTAGGGTGTTTGGGATTCGTTTCGACTTTTTGGCGGATTCGGCTGATAAGGACATCGATACTTCGTTCACTGCTCTCCCAGCCGATCGATTCGACGTTGTTAGCGATAAAATCACGAGAGATGATTTGGCGTCGGTGTTTGATCAGTAGACTCAGAAGTTCGAATTCGGCGCGGGTGAGGGGGAGAAGCTCTCCCTCTTTATAAATACCGTTTTCATCAACCCGAAAAGTATCACTGCTGGCCTGAATCGTTTTTCCATTGATTCGGCGAAGAAGACTTTGAATCCGAGCAACGAGCTCTCTGGGCTCATAGGGCTTGGGGAGGTAATCATCGGCACCGAGTTCCAATGCGATGACCTTGTCTCCCAAATCACTCCGAGCCGAAGAGATAATGATGGGGATATCACTGCGCTCACGAAGCGCTTTGCACACATCTAACCCATCCATATCGGGGAGGGTAAGATCGAGTAATACCAAGTCGTAGGATTCGATTCCTAAAGAGGCTAATGCCGCCTTGGGATGGGCATATGAAATCACCTCCATCTGATAACGGCTCAGATACTGCGTGAGCAGATCCGAGATTTCGAGGTCGTCTTCAATCAGGAGGATTTTTATCATGCAAAATTACTTTTTATCGCACGCTTTGCAGTTCATACCGCCCATTTTGCCTTCACCCATTTTCATCCCCTTCATATCACCTTTCATCCCTTTCATATCGCCTTTTTGACACATTTTAGGAGCATTGGCTTCAAATGTTTTGCGTTGTTCAGGAGTGAGTACCGCCATCATTTTTTCGTGTTGTTGGTTATGGAACTCTTTTCCTTCTTCACGAAGTTTTTGAATTTGAGCTTTTTGGTCATCGCTAAGACCCAATTTTTCAAACGGTTTAGGAAGTTTAGATGTATTGCAGTCACATTTCATCATTCCTTGACCGCCCATCATTCCGCCATATTGCATTGGACAGGCCATTAATGCTGTTGCACCGAGGATCAGTGCGATACTTAGAATCTTTTTCATAGGGTTTCTCCGTTGTGGGTATTTTATCTTAGTATCATATCTCCTTACCCATAACAGCATAACAATAGAATGTTAATAATGTTAATGAAAGGAGTCTTCATTTTGCGTTTCGGTGATTCGTAAGAGGGTCAAAAACAGTACCGTAATAGCCGGTCCGATAATCATTCCCCAAAATCCGAAAGTGGAGAGCCCTGCGATGATCGAGAAGAAAATGATGAGTTCGTTGATTTTTTCTTGGGGCTTGATCAATTTTTGGTTAATTACTTTGATAATGACCGGTTTGATAAACGTATCGGCGATCACAGAGATGACAATAATGGTATAAAGCGCGATGAAAATGGCATTTTCACTATCTCCCAATGAGAATTCAAAGAGAGTGAACGGAAGCCACATAATGACCCCACCCACCACGGGGATGAGGGAAGCGAAGCCGTACATGATTCCAAACAGCAGACCGTTGTAGCCCATGTATTGGATGGCAATCCCGAATAATGCCCCCTCAAATACCGCCGTGGCTAAAATCGAGTAAAAAACGACGCTCATTGCCGAACGCATTTCAAACATAATCAAAGTACTCTCTTGTTGCGGAAAGTGGGCGGAACGTTTGAAAAATTCAAAAATATTACTCCCGTAATAGAGCGCAATAAAATAAAAAATCAAAATAAAAATGGCTCCCGAGAGAAATGACATTGCAAAACTTCCGATAAGTGTGGCATATCCAAGGATGTGCTGACTGAGTTCAGCGGGATTGAATCCGGCTAATGAAGCTTCTATTTTGGGCTCGATACGAGAGAGGGCAGGGGGAAGATGGCTTACCCAGCTGCGGAGCTTGAGATCTATGGTTGAGAGGGTGGTCGGATCGAGATGTTGAAGCATAAGGGAAAAATGGAATAAAAAATAGCCAAGCGGTGCGAAAAAGAGCAATGCCAGGAGAAGCGTTGATAATGTTGATCCCCATAAGCGGCTTCGCGTAAGGGTAATAAAACCCATTTGGATATGGTGGGTCGAGATGGCTAGAAGGATTGCGACGATGATACTCATCCAAAACGGTTCATACAGCCGATATATTGCATACGATACTATGAGCAACAGTATCAGGGTAAAATGCTCTTTTTTCATCCTGTCCCTTTAGTCAAATAGCGCATTCTGAGGAATACCGAATTTTAGCAATTCATAGGTTTTAGGGGTAGCCAAACGTCCGCGAGCCGTACGCTCCAAATAGCCGTTGGCAAGAAGGTAAGGTTCTAATACATCTTCGATCGTCCCTTCATCTTCACTGAGAGCGGCGGCAATCGTACTCAGACCCATCGCACGTCCTTTGGCCTCCATCAGCAGTTTCAACAGACGTATATCCATCTCATCAAATCCGTTGGCATTGATCCCCAGTTGATCGAGAGCATAGCGGGAACGTTCATGTAAAATGGTATTTTCGTTGGCAACGTCGGCAAAATCCCGAACCCGTTTTAAGAGGCGCAAGGCTATACGGGGAGTTCCTCGAGAGCGTTTGGCGATTTCATGCGCTGCTTGTTTATCGATGCTTTTGCCCAATTTTGTAGCGGCTTGAGTGATGATAATACACAGCTCATCAGGGGTATAAAACTGCATCCGAAAATTCATCCCGAAACGATCGCGCAGAGGGTTTGAAAGCATCCCGGCACGGGTCGTCGCACCGATAAGGGTAAAGCGGGGGAGATCAATTTTGACCGTTTGTGCCGCAGGACCGGAGCCGATGATGATGTCAAGGCGGAAATCTTCCATCGAAGGGTAAAGAATCTCTTCGACCGCAGGCGATAGTCGGTGTATCTCATCGATAAAGAGGATATCTCCCTCTTCGAGGTTCGTGAGGATCGCGGCGAGATCACCGCTTTTCTCGATCATTGGGGCGGCAGTGACTTTGATATTACTTCCCATCTCGTTAGCGATGATAAGGGCAAGAGTTGTTTTACCCAACCCCGGAGGGCCGTAAAAAAGGACGTGATCGAGCGCTTCGCGGCGTTTGCTGCTGGCTTCGATAAAGACTCCCAGATTCTTTTTGATCTGTTCTTGACCGATATAGTCATCCCAAGCACTTGGACGCAGTGAGGTTTCAGTAACTTCTTCGGCGTTAAATTTTTCGATTTCGACTATGCGTTCCATTGGTTTTAATATCTTCCTATCAGCGAAGGGTTCACATCGGAATTATTGATGCATTTTTGATAATCTACAGTGTCGGTAAACATGCAGGGACGTCCATTATAAGGCTGGTCATAGGAGTAGGATTTTACACTTTTACTTGAGCACCCTTCCAATATTAAGAGAATGAATATGAATAAAAGTTTAATAGATATATTCATCACTTGGAAATCCTCTATTTTGTACTTCGGTTTTGTAGTTAGCAGCAGCTTCTTTGACCGCCGCCGCGCCGTTCATATATTGTTTGACAAATTTCGGTACGAACGGCTCATAGAGCCCCAACATATCGGAAAAGACCAGCACTTGACCGTCTACCCCGTTGCCCGCGCCGATTCCGATGATGGGAATGGAAACACTCATCGCTACTCGTGTTGCGACGTCCGCTTTTACCCCTTCGATGACGAGGATAAAGGCTCCTGCTTTTTCCAGCGCTTGAGCGTCAGCGATCAGTGATAGGGCTTCGTCTTCGGTTTTACCTTTGACTTTATATCCCCCTTCAGCCCGAACGGCTTGGGGTAACAGCCCGATATGTCCGCACACTGCGATTCCGTTAGAGGTGAGATGGTGTACCAGATGGGCTTTATCCGCCCCTCCTTCGATTTTGACCGCGTCAGCTGAAGTTTCTCGGTAGACCTTCATTGCGTTTGAAAAAGCGGTTACTTCATCGATATAGCTTCCAAAGGGCATATCGGTAATAACAAAGGTGTTCGGCGCCCCTTTACAGACGGCATTGGTATGATAAATCATTTGATCCATCGTGATGCTCAGTGTGTCGGGATTGCCGCCGAAGCTCATATTGAGGCTGTCTCCGACGAGGAGAATGTCGGCACTCTCAGACAAAAGACGGGCAAAAATGGCATCATACGCGGTAATCATTACGAGCTTACGAGCACTTTTGCATTTTTGAATCGAACCGATTGTCAGCTTTTTCATTGTTGTCTAAACTCTCATTATGTATTAATGGAGATAGTTTACCCAAAATTTCCCTCTCAAAGATATTGCATGACACTTTAAAGTACATGATTAATGAAAAGCTCGATATAATTCACCCATTATAGGAGAGTTCATTATGGGGATACGGAGTGCTCTGGAAGCCAATTTCGACTTTGAAATCATTGACGAATTTTTAGATCATTACGCGATGATGACAGAGGTAATGGAATCTTTGATTATCGATTTAGGTAACGAAGAACGTTGTCATCGCAGTATTGAAGAGCTTTTCCGTATTTTTCATAACATTAAATCGGCTTCCGGCTATTTACAAATTCAACCAATGGTTCGTTTATCGACATTTGTGGAAGATGCACTTGAACAGCTTAGAACCCGAGATAAAGTTGTGAATGAAGAGACCATTACGTGGCTAATCAGCGTCTCTGATATGTTTATGCAATGGCAAGAAGATTTCAAGATGGATAATGAACTCTCTAAAATCCATTTTACCCTTTTAATTTTACCCGATATGGAGAAAGCGTGAAGCAACTCGTAGCTTACATTACTGCAGGATACCCTGACAAAAATTTTACAATCGATTTAGCCTTGGCTCTCGGTGAAAACGGTGTTGATACCCTTGAACTCGGAGTACCGTTTTCCGACCCTGTTGCCGACGGTCCCGTAATCGAAGCAGCAAATCAGCGAGCCCTCGAAGCGGGATTCCGTTTTTCCGATCTTTTAGATATCTCCGAAGCTATCGCCCCGAAAATCGATACTTTATGGATGGGGTATTTCAACCCGTTTTACCAATACGGTATGGAAAGATTGCTCGACAAGGCTAAAAGTATCGGCGTAAACGGTTTGATTATTCCGGATGTACCATACGAAGAGGCCAAAAACTATCATAGCCTTTTTGAAGATCGTGGTTTGGCCAATATTACATTTGTCGCTCCGACGGACGGTGAAGCGCGTATCGCGACCATCACGGCGGAGGCGCGTAAATTTGTCTATCTTGTTGCGTATGCAGGGATTACCGGAAGCGGCAAAGCGGAAGATTTGGCTCCGGTTTTAGAGATGATAAAACGTCACACGCAGACCCCCGTCTATGTCGGCTTCGGTGTCAACGAACAGAGTGCGCGTGAAAAAGTGCAGGGGGCAGACGGGGTTATTGTCGGTTCGGCGATCGTTAATGTCCTTTTGGACGATAGCCTTTCCAACACTCAAAAAATCGCTAAATGCTGTGAAATAACTCGCAACATCAAATCTCTTATCAATGCATAGTGTTGACGGAGTGTCAGTAGATAAATAATGTCTCGGTGGATTGCTTTTTTACTTTTCGTCACACTGAGCGCTTCTGCGGACGACACTCTTTATGATGAGTTAAAAAAAGAACAATCCGAAACCACTCTCTCGGATACCTCGCGACCAGACTCGTTACCTTCAATCCCAGAACCTTTTTATGAAAACCGATCTCCGGATTATGTTCCGTACTATATTAATGTCAATGATGAGCTTCCACCTCGATATAAAAACCTGATCGGAGATTCGGTCTCTCTCCAGTTCCTTATGATTTCATCGATCGGATTTTTGGCTATATTGCCTGATAGTATTACCAACTGGAATGCTGAAAAACTAAAAGAACGTTCCCTCGCGCAACGGTGGAAAGATAACGTTTCAACGACACCTGTTTGGGACAATGATAACTGGATGATCAACTACATCGGGCATCCGATCTCCGGTGCTTTTTATTACAGCTTGGCACGAAATGACGGGATGACGATCGGTGAATCGGCAGCGTTCTCCACCTTGATGTCCACCTTCTTTTGGGAATACGGCTATGAGAGTTTTGCCGAGATCCCCTCGATTCAGGATCTTATCTTCACCCCTTT
The DNA here is from genome assembly GCF_028713855.1 of Sulfuricurvum sp. Classification (GTDB taxonomy): domain Bacteria; phylum Campylobacterota; class Campylobacteria; order Campylobacterales; family Sulfurimonadaceae; genus Sulfuricurvum. The sequence continues at coordinate 17,940 of NZ_JAQTNN010000003.1, read as the reverse complement.
ATTGGGATCAATTTTAGGCGAACAGATGTTTACCCTTCAGAAAAAATTGGATCAGGCGGGGGGAGTAGTATTCGGTTCAAAAACATTGGGCACTATCAGCTATTTTATCTTGGACCCTCTGGGAGATATTGCCTATGGAATTGGCGAAACCCTTAACAACTTTAATTTCGATGCGGATGTGACGATGAGTATACAAACCTATCCGCAAGCCAAAACTCTACCGTACGATTTCAGAGTTCCTCAAGAAGATTCATTGTCGTTCAGAGAACGTGAATACGGTTTTGTTATAACCATTCGGTAGTGTAAAAAACCACCCTTTCATTTACGCGGCTTTAGGTATAATACGCTTATAACTTCGGTTATCCACGTGGGGGCGACATGGCTTCGACTGGATCAAGAAGGTTTAGGTTGCATCGCCGGACTGAGCAGCTCCGTTATACGGCTCACACTTGCTTAAACGCAAACAACACTAATTACCGTCCTGCTTACGCTGTAGCGTAAGTTTAATTAAACTTTAGGACTGCGCTACCTTCCTATGCTATAACTGGAAGGGCTTGGCGTATAACCCCTGTGATAGCTATATTCTTGGAATGTCTCGGACTTGAATGAATTTAGAGAATTGGATGATGTAGCTTTGCACGTTGTGTGATAGTCATCTGAAAAACAAACAACGTTACTAAGCATGTAGACGCCTTTACTTCCTTGGTTTAGGACTCCGGTTCAATCCCGGACGCCTCCACCATCTCTTTACTTTTATATCCTTTCATATACCCTCTATCCCTCCAATAAAACCCCATAGAATAGGGATTTGTTTCGTATTATTCCTTTTAGTTCCTTTTATGTAATTTCAGTATATCCACAAAATTAATGTGGTTTTAAATGTAGTTAGCTCACAATGTTGTTTAGAAGAGTATAAAATAACTACATAAAAGAGAAAGCTACGATGGCCAATCGAAAAGTAAGCCCACTCACCGATACAGAAATTAGAAACGTGAAGCCAAAAGAGAAGAAGTATAGTATTTCGGACGGTAACGGTTTACAGCTTACGATTACACCGGATGGAAGAAAGTTTTGGGAGATACGCTATACAATTGACGGTAAAGCGAAACAAACGACCGCCGGAATATACCCGGCCGTTTCTCTCAAGGATGCAAGAGCGAAACGTGATGAACTCAAATCAAAAGTTTCCAAAGGCACCGATCCGATCCGGGAGAAAAAAGAGCTAAAGATGATTAAACAAGCAGAGGAACAAGATAGCCAAAACACATTTGAGAAATGTGCGGCTGATTACTTTGAATTGATTCGAGGAAAAATCAGCGAAGGTCACTTTAACAAACAGTGGGGACGTTTAAAGTTAAATATCATTCCTTTCATCGGGGATATGCGAATGAGCGAAATCAAGCGTGATGATATTTTAGTTTATCTTACCCGCATTCAAGATCGAGGAGCGATTGAGGAAGCGCATAGGGTTTACAATATCGTTTCTCAGGTCTATCAGTATGCGGTAGCGAATCATCGATGTGAAAGAAACATCGCCGTCGATATAAGTCCGAAATGGACTTTAAAACCGGCTGTAAAACAACCCTATCCTACGATTACTGATCCAAAAGAGATTGGCAACTTACTTCGAGCTATCGATATTTATAATGGTACATACACGGTTCGTTGTGCTTTGCAGATAATGCCTTATCTTGCTTTACGACCAGGTAATATTGCAAAAATGGAATGGAGCGAAGTAGATTTAGATAAAGCTATCTTAACGATCCCCGCCAAAAAGATGAAAATGAATCGGGAACATTTGGTTCCTCTGGTTCCTCAAGTGATTGATATTCTCAGAGAATTAAAAAAACTAACTGGTAAAGGGCAATTTTGCTTTAGTACATCACGTACAGGTAATAGTAAATTAAGTGAGAATACATTACGAATGGCATTGTTTCGTTTGGGGTATTCTAAAGAAGAGATTGTTCCTCATGGGTTCAGAGCGATGTTTACTACTTTAGCGGAAGAGAATATTGAAGTACATGGTTTTAATAGTGATGTTATTGAAAAATGTACTGCTCATGAACCCAAAAATAAAGTTCGAGCGGCGTACAATCGAGCCGAGTATTGGCAAAGTCGGGTTAAATTAATGAATTGGTGGGCGGATTTTTTGGATAAAGTGAAAACGTCAACGGAAAAGTGACAAAATAAATCAACCGTTTTTATTTCACTTGTAAATTTTTATTGAATCAACAGTCTTGCCATACTCAGCTTCGATCATTTTCCATGTAATTTTTTCAAATACTTCAAATACTGTGGACTCATCCGTACCGAGAACCTTACTAAGCAACTTAATTTTCTCTCCATAATCAAGGGTTGGATGATATTTGTAAATACAAAACATGAGCGAATGAATGACTCCATCTTTTCTGAACGCATCTGATATTTGGCCGTTTGTTTGCTGAATTAGAGATTGAAAATCATTGGAGATACTTAACAGAATAAGATTGGTCGTGTTTTGATCCATTCCATTGATTAGACGGATTTTATATTGAAGTTGGTGTATTTCTACCTCGTTTAAATGAGTAAAACTATTATTGATAAGAAAACTTGGTAGAGAGTCATTGAGCTGAAAGATGTTTTGATATTCGATATCCGATTCTTTTGGACTATGCCGAATCTTATCTATATAAACTAAAAAGCGGTAATAGAAATCTGTGAAAAAATCAAATTTATTTGAGTGTTTCAAATGTTTGGTTACAAAGCCGAGATAGTCTAATTTCGATCTTTGCAATAACATTTTGAAATCTTCAAGCGTCTCGAACTTCGATATCTTTCCAGTGTCTAAAAACTCCTGAAGCTCTTCTTTCGAAAAATAAGTTTCCAATAATTTGAAAATAGGTCTACCTTGCCTCTTCCAAACATAGTAGCTTGGTTTTGATATATCCATAATTTTTAAAATAGTTTGTATCAAGTAAATGCTCCATATGTATAAAATGCTTACTTTATTGTGATTGTATCAAAAAAATGAGTAATATCTTGACACAGTAAGTATTTTATAGTAATATTCAAATATATACTTTAAAAGTAAGTATATTATACTAAAAGTCAATGGATGTATGCATGGAAGAAAAATACTATACGTCAGATGAAGTCGAAAAAGGTATAGACCAATTGCCAAAAATATCGAAGACAACTCTTAGAAATTTGAGGATGCTCCGGAAAATTACTTATACAAGAGTTGGTCGGCATTGTGTTTATAAAAAAGAATGGATTGAGGCCTATATCAACTCGAATATCCGTTCTGCTAAAAACAACACTTTGGGGGATACACATGAAAAATAGTACTTATCTTTCAAAATCGCTTCAATCAAAAGGAATCGATTTTGAGAATGTAGACAACAGTGCTCAAATTATTCAAAAGTCGCCGGAGTCAAAAGAACTGTATTCTGATTCTCTATTGCGTCCGCGAGCTGCTTCGCGGTATTTGTCAATGAGCGAGAGTGGGCTGTATCAATTATTAAAGAAGGGGGTACTAGTCTCTTACAAGCTTTCACCAAAGGTTACTGTACTAAAAAAATCGGAACTTGATGAATATGTCCAACGATGCATGAAAACAGCATGATTTGTACTGCGGAAGTGTGATATGTCTCAAAATCATTTAAGAAATCACTTAAAAAGCGAGTTTGCGCAAATTCCTAATGCGCTGATCGAAGATAGAGAATTATCGGCTACAGCAAGAGCGTTGTTTTGCTACCTAGCAGTCAAGCCCGATGATTGGAAATTTAAGATGAAAGATATTGCGGATGCACTGTTAATTTCTATACCGACACTACGCAAAGTTATTGCGGAATTGAGCACGACAGGTTGGATTGATGACGGTGGGCAAAATCGAGGAGAAAAAGGAGAGTTTGGTGCAAAAATCTTTTCTATCTATCCAACAAAATATCAGAAAATAGGGAGTTTTGAAGAGTGCAAGGTGAAAAAATCACCGCAACGGCAAAAACCCGCATCGGTAAAAAACCGTAGCGGTAAAAACAGCGCACTTAATAATACTCAGTCTAAAAAATACTCAAAGAGAATAAATACTTCATCCTCTTCATCTCCTCCAATTTTGAAAGAAGATGAGTTGGTTGGTTGTGAGATCGTCACAACTCCTAATCCCTATTCGGGACTTCCCGAAAACATTGAGGAGTTGTCCCGTCAAATCGTTATCGATGGAATCAATTCGATCGCTAGGGAGCGAGGGGGTGATTTTAACAAGTACCGCGAGGCACTTGTTAAAGAAATTCTCTCTGGTGGAACTAGAACGATTACAAATATCCGTAATCGTCGATCAAAACTGACTAGAGAACGGGGTGAGCAAATTCAAGCAGGTTTGCAAAGTCATGGCTTTGCAAATATTTTCGATTATCTTGAGGAGGAAATGAATGAACAAAAAAACGCTTGAAATGTGTAGTCGGATTGAATCATATTTGAAAACTCCGATCAAACATCTTGAGAGCTTGGGTCAAGGCGAAGATGTCAAAGTGCTAGAAGCAATGAGGCAGAAATATGAAAATGCAATTTATGACCACATGCGAAAGAATGGTCTAAAAAAAATGTCATTTCAACTTAGTCAGAATTTTTCGACTGAGTACAAAATCTTGTTTGAAGGAACAAAAGATGAAAACAAACACTAAAACCTTAGTCTTGGCCGCGTTGCTTCTCGCGTCAACGCCTCAAGTTGTTCTTGCGGGTGGGGGCGGTATCGCCGGAGCATCCGAGCCTACGCAAATTTTGAACAACATACAGCTTGTAAATCAGTATGCAAAACAAGTTCAGCAATACCAAACTCAATTGGAAAGTTTGACGAATCACATACAGCAAACGCAAATGATGGTTCAAAATCTTCAAATGCTCCCGGCGACCGTATGGCAAAAATTCGCAAATGATGTGATGAGCTTAAAAAACATTGTTCAGCAAGGCCAAGCCGTGAGTTTCGCGGCGGCAAACCTCGATTCACAATTTGCTGAAAAATACAAAGGGTACACAAGTTATGAAGCATCGGCCGCGCAATCGCTCGATGCTCGGACATCTTCGTTCACGCAACAATACAGAAACATAAATCAAAGCACGCGCGACAGCACTAACGGTACGCTCAAAGCCCTCAACACTCAGATGAACGCCCTCACTTCGGATGAGGCAACGATGAATATGTTGCAAAGTCAATCACGATCTGCTGACGGACAGCTAAAAGCAATTCAGGCGGCCAATGAAATCGCACTTCATCAAACCGACACATTGAAAAAATTGCAGTACACGTTAATGACGCAAGCATCAACACAAGCGTCATACATGGCGGCGACAAATGACAAAGAAACGGCGCAACGTGCGTTATCTGAACGTCGCCAACAATACACGATACCTAATACTAATCGGGCGGGCAATACTCGCCGGTATGAAAACTGGCGGTAACCTATGTCATTCAAATTTGATCCGATAAATCAAAGAGTAATTGAGGTTAAGGAAGCATCGAGATGGGAGCGTTTGAAACGTACCCCTGCTTCACCTTTATTGATCTTCAAGATTGTTTTCCCGGCTTTGTTGTTGTTCACTGTAGTCATGTATTACTGTTGATCCCATTTACATTTTAAAAATAGTAGGAGATTCACAATGAAAAAGGTTATTTTGAGCGCGGTATTGGCCGCTATGGTTTTGAATTTCACCGGTTGCGGTGATGATCGTAACGATGGGTTCAAAGAGCGTAAGCAAACACAAGGTGAACCGGATATTGATCGTCCTGGAAACACCAAACGTTATGAAAACTGGCGGTAGTTGCTATGAAGCGGCTCATTATTTTTTTTGGACTATTGCTCCCGGGTTTTCTGTATGGAGCGATTGACCCGGCGGCAAGTCACGGAGACACGCTTTTAGCGTCCTTTGAAGCGGCAAGTACACATTGGCGTTCGGTAATCGTTCCTGCGGCTATGTGGGTATTTGGTGCGCTTATAACGATAGATTTGGTCATTGAATTCGGAAAAATCGCCATGAGCGGAAAAGTCGATTTTAGCGATTTTATCCCTCCGCTGATTCAAAAGACGCTCATTATCGGATTTTTTATGATGCTCTTTCAATACTCGGATTGGCTTGCGACAATCCCGGATTCATTTGCGAAACTTGGGGATCAAGCATCGGGTGAAACAGTTGACCCCGATAATATTATTGCGAATGCGCTAAAAATCGTTCTTTCCTTAATGGAGGGGCTTTCGGTTTATCATTTGATAGATTCGATCACACTTTTTTTCAGCGCGATAATTATTTTAATTGCATTTGGTTTGATGGCGGCTCATCTGATTATGGCGTATATAAAATCTTATGTAATGTTGGCACTTGCTCCGCTTGTATTTTCATTGGCGGGGTTAACCCAAACGCGACAAATGGCGTATAACCCCATTTTTGCAAACATTAAGGTCGGTGCGGAGATTTTACTATTAAAGCTTTTTCTTGGCCTATCCATTACGATGATGCACGATTTCGCGGCGCACGTCGATAATGACAACGGCTCAATTTTTGTGATGATTATCATGTCGATCGTAATGGCTTCCGTTGTTCATATGTCGTCGGGGATCGTCGAAGCCCTTTTTTCCGGTACTGTCGCTCAAACCTCGACCGCCGGGCTTGGAACGGCGGCGGCTGTTGCCGGTGGTATGGCCGCCGGTGCAATGGGAGCCGCAAAAGGTGCGGCCGGAATGGGCGCGGCGGTCAAAGCCGCCTCTAATCTTGCTAAAGAGCAAAGAGCCGGGGGTGATTCCTCGGCTTCAACGATGAAGAATCTCAAATCAGCTTTCAAAGATGATTTTAAACGCTCTATGTCCGGAGAAAATCACGGCGGAACAATGGGTGGACGTATGGCGTTCAAAAACTCAACTGATTCGATCGGAACCACAAGAGATAAATTCAGAAAAGACCTCGCGGACAAAAGCGAGAAAACTCAAGCCCAAAACGCTGTTAATGCGACTCGCAACGAAGAAGATGCCCAACAAGCAGCTTACAATAAAGGGTAAGTAATGACACTCTTATTTAATCCAAATTATGAAATCTTTGACAGAACTATGGGAGAGTGGGAGCGGTTGGCGTTTTATGCTCTTGTGGTCTATTTTCGGGAACGGCTCTTGGTTGATCCTGAACAAACAGAATTTACAATTGATGCTGAAACACTCAAGCGGGTGATCGATTTTGAGATGGTATCCGAGGGGGATGAGTACGCCGCCCGGTATCAACAAAAATTCGAGTTTAACAATGATCCTCGAAAAGGTACTCCTATTAGTCAGTTATTCGACATTGTGGGACAGCTTAATTTCGAGATGGAGCTAAGAGAAGCGGATAAAATGACAAGATTCTCACCGTTTGCTTCGGTGAGTGCTCCGCAGAGTTTTGAGACGTTTACGATCGTATTGAACCATGTGTTTCACCGGTTGATCGTTGAACATTACAAGGTATTGATCTGTCACGATTGGATCAAAGCGGGGTTGAGTGATTTAGGTGCATTGGAGATATTCGACGCGATCATAGAACAACCGGATAGTTTCTCAATGATGATCCCGATCGATGAGACGGATGAGTACACGGACGCCGTATTAACGTATGCGCCCGGTATTGAAGAGATCAATGCAAAAACGGATCACCGACTTTGTATCGAGCCGGTCGAAGAGGGCGGCAAAATCGTTGGATTGAGAATTGTCGAACGTATTAATGCCTATTACGAATCAAATGAATCGGCGGCTTAATGATTCAATCGATGAACTATTAAACTTTGTAGCCATGATCGAATTTATAAAAAGCTAAAAATAGGGGCAAATAAGATTCCCGAAATAAGAGAATATGGCTAAAAAAGAAAGGTATAGTAAATGACAAGAATTAGTCTAACTATTAACTTTTGTAGCCATGTTTTAGTTTATCAAGAATCCAAAAAACGGGCATCAAAATCGTCATAACGATTCTCAATAGGAGGGGGTCACCTCCGCCCATGTGGCTCGGTTCGTCAATCTCTTTTTGGTGTTCCATGTTCAGACCTCAAAATGGTATTTAGATGGAACTATTTTATCACTCTTGTCATTTACTATACTTGACAAAAAAAGGTATTTATAAAACCGGATTAATGCGTATATTTTCGTATTAATCCGGATTAAAACGTACTTTTGCGGATTTCTCTATTTGGGGTTAAACAGTACGGAAAAATCCGGAAAAATCCGGATTATAACATGGGATAAACAAAACCGAAATAACCCGCAAAAATACGCAATTTTAGGCATTTTTACGCAAATTTGCGCAATTTTCCGCATTTATGCGCACTTATACGCAATTGCATGAAAAAGGGGGAGATCAGTTGCGTAAAATGTTACAAAATACGGTTGAATCTCAGGACAAGATAGGATAATGCCGCACATTTTGCAAGCAAAAAGTACACATTATCATCTTGAACTTACTCACGCTTCGCGTTCGACGTTGGAAAGGGAAAGGTCAAAAATGGGAAGAGCAAAACTATCGAAAGAAGAATTTAGAGGTAAAAAAATTAGTGTCCGGGTCAACGAATCGGAGTTGGCGGAGATCACCGAAAGGGCAAAAATGTACGGGATTCTACCGTCCGAATTTCTCCGCAGTCTATCGTTGAATTATCCGGTTAACTCCAAAGTGGATAAGTGGGCTTTTAAAGAATTATCTGATAGCCGGGCAGACCTTGGCCGGATCGGTGGGTTGCTCAAAATGTGGTTGAATAACGAGAGCAGAAAACCGGGATTGGATGAGAGGGAAGTTATTAATCTATTGGCGCAGATCAAAGAATCACAAGACTTCTTAACTCTATGCGCTAAAAAACTCGTTTCAAAGGAGTGAGTCATGATCGTTAAAAAAGTAGCAAAAATACGGAAAGAGGGCGGGGGGAGTTTCGGCGGTTTGGCCGACTATATTATGGACGTTAAGAACGAGGGAGAAAAAGCCCGGGATCATCAATTTACGAATTGTAATTTTGCTGATGATATACCCTTGAGCATTAGAGAGATCGAAGTGACTCAAGCTCTTAATACGTTATCAAAAGGTGATAAAACCTTTCACATGATCGTTTCATTCGTCGAGGATGAAAATCCATCCCTTGAGATGATGAGAGCTATAGAGGAAGAGTTTGTAAAATCGCTAGGGATGCAAAATCACCAACGTCTTAGCGTGATCCATGACAATACGAACAATCTACATATGCACATTGCCATCAACCGGATCGATCCCGAAACATTTACGATCAAAGACCCGTTCCGGGATATGTACACTCTCCAAAACAAAGCGATCGAGCTTGAGGAAAAATACAACCTCAAACGAACCAATCACTTACCAAAAGACCGGGAACCGGTACACATCAAAGACAAAGAGATTCATTCCGGCGTAACGAGCTTTTTATCATGGATCAAAGAGGACGTTGCCGGCGAGATCAAGGAGATTTTAAAAGATGAAACCAAATCCCTTGAGGACTTGCAAAAGACTTTAAACAAATACAACCTTGAGCTACGAGAGCGCGGAGCCGGGATCGTCATTTCAGACAAAGACCGGTCATTATTCGTCAAAGCCTCTGACGTTGACCGTGGATTGTCTAAAGGCAATTTAACGAAGCGTTTCGGTGAGTTCAAACCCTCCCGGATCGATGAACCGGCAGTGACCAAATTCGGTGCGAAAAAGTCCTCTTTATGGGATGAATACCAAAAAGAAACCAAAGAGAAACGCACCACCAAAAAAGAGCTACTTGAAACGCTCTCGAGTAAAAGTGAAAAAGCATTTAAAGAGCTAAAAGACGATTATGGCCGGCGGCGAGAGGAGCTTAAAAACAATCCGACGTTAAACAACCGGGTGAAGCGTGAAGCGTACCGGATACTAGGTGAAGAACGCGCCAAAGAGTTTAAATCCCTCAAGGATCAATTCACCGGTGAGCGATCGAAGATATACAAAGATAACGAGTTTAAGACCTATACCGATTACTTGACCGATAGAGCCGCAAACCGTGATTTAGAAGCACTCAATATTTTACGCAGAAAATCAACCAATGATCCGAGCGTTAATGCATTGATCCTCAAGGATGGAGAACGTGAGAACCAATATTTACGAACACTACCGGGACAAAAACCGCACGTATCGAAAAACGGTGACATCTTCTACAAAATCGACGGCGGCAAGATCATCGATGCCGGGCGATCGTTGAAATTCGTTTACGATAAAAGTGAAAAAGCTCTCCGGGAGTTTATGGACTTGGCCAAGATCAAATTCGGGACGATGAGCGCACTTGTGATCCAAGGGAGCGATGAGTTTAAAGAGCGGGTGGGTGAGTTGAACAAAGCAATGGGATTGAAGCTACACGTAGTAAATGACAAGAATAGAGAGATTGGGCAGAATCGGTCGGAGAAAAAGGGGATGGGATTGTAGCTGTTAGATCAATCAAGTTTCCTGTTGTTTTTTACCTATCAAGTGTTCAGATATAATCACTTGTATCTTACAGTAATGAGGCTAATGGTAAGCCTCTTTGTTAGAATGTAACCTGAGTAGTTTTACAGAAGTTGATGAGAGTAAACTTTTAGTTCATTAGCTGAATATTAAATTTAATACCAAAATTTATATCAATAATTCCACCGATTTGTGGTGACACATTACTTAATGTGACTTGTTTAGGTTGTTTGAATAGGTTAACTACTTCAAAAAAAATGTCACGATCCATAAACTCTACAAAAGTTACTTTGTACTTCTTGTTGTTCACAGAGAACTGTATATTTAACTGCTTGTTTTTATTCTCTATAATAGCAGTTGAACCATTTAATAGTTCTATTGATAAATCCTCATCTTTTAGATAATCTAAAACGCGGTCTTCATCGGATAGATTTTCATTTTCTTCATAATAGGCTTTTTCATCCTCACTCCACAGACTTTCCGCTTGTATCTCTTCTGCGGTCAGTTCGCCATTTTTTCTTCTTGATATATATTCTTCTCGTTCTTGTTCTTGCTCTTGTTCAAACATAACATCGGCAATATCATCTGTTGCAAAGTTAACTAAAAATTTTAATTCTTCTATCTTAAGCATTTTAAACTCATCTTATTGATTGATCAGCTTTGCCATGTACCCTTTGGCTATATCTAGAGCTATACCAAGTGTGAAGCCACCAATTTCTTTCATTTTTTCTTTCGTGTTATTCCAAACAGTATCATTTCTAAGTGCATCTAAAAAATCATGTCCTTTGGAAGTTATTCTAAAAATCATAAAGATAGCAAATCCTTTCATCACCACCGGTTTTGATGTCTCTATTAAGCCATCTTCAATTAGCAATTTTATGTGCTCTGAAAGTTTTTTATACTCTTCATCACTACCGTCATAAAGTGAAATATCATTTGATTGGATATTTCCACCCGGAGCTAAATTTTCCTCTAAATATATCATGATATCTCTAAGAAGGTCTAAATCTCTTTTCATGGCAATTCCTTCGCTTTTTTAATATTTGGCATTATATTTTGCCACATGTTTGGTGTACATTTGCCCATACAAACGTACAATTTTTTCTTGATGTGAACTTTTCACCATGCTTGCCGTTGTGTATCTGTCTTTTTAGAATATATCAATTCTCAATAACTTATCTACTTTATCATTTACTTTTGTATCTTATAAATGAAGAGATAGGAGGGAGAAAAAAGGGATGGGATTGTAAACCCGTATAAGAGTATCTGTAAAAATGTTTGGCAAATAAAGAAAAATTTGGTATGCTTTTTGAAGCTTTATAGAACTTTGCTTGCGTTCCCGCCATTTTTGGTATGCTAAAAAGTTTCGTCGGTGTCGTCGTATTGACCAAAACAGGCAATACAGGTAAGGGGAACAAATCTGGATTAATTATGCCTGCACAAATTGTCAAGGACAACATCATGTTTATTATTCATCACTCACAACTTGCAGATTCATTGTCTAAGCAACTAAATGCGTTAATCGAAAAACATCTCATAGAAACGTATATTCAAGAGTCGTTTACTGGTCTTGAAATCTCTTATGATGACATCAAAGTTTCAAATGGTCAATTACACCGATTGATTTCTTCTTCAATACAAATCAAAAGAACAGTCTTGCTTGATATGGTTGCAAAAGCTATGGGATACGGAAACCATCATTCTATGAAAAGTATCATGCAACGGCAAGAAAAAATAATTGATTTAAGAGGTAGGGGATTCGAATGGAATAATAATCTTAGCTTTGATGACTTTTATCAAAATCATTTTTGCCTTTTACGCCATTACACATCTTCAGCGCTCTTACGATCAATAAAAAAAGAAGGTTTGTTGCCTGTTTCATTATCTGGTGTAAAGTCGTCAAACTTAGATGCAATGAGTCCTAAAAATCAAAAAGACTATGTTCATTTTGTGGCGAATGAGGATAGGGTTTATTCAGAAAATGCCGTAAGGGTGCATGGCGGAGAAGAAATCGTTTTGACGGTTAAAGTTCCGCTCATATACCTTGAAGCAGATGACTATGGAGAAATATATTCCAAGAAAAACATCGATCCCAAAAATCAGTTAGTTTTATATGAAAAATTGACTAACGATCTTTTTCGAACTTGTAGGGTTCAGCATCCAATAGCTCCACATTATATTGTGGATATTAAAAGTATTTGAATAATATGATTTTATCATTGACCCCTGTATAGAGCAGGGATCAATGTTCTTTCAGAGATTCTACTAATTTACGATTTATTTAACCCAATTTTTAAAATTATTATATCCATCATCTGCATTCCACTTGTAAACGGAGAAAAAATTTGACAAAGGTATATTTTCTTTTAATGGCAACGTATGTTTTGTAGTAACTTTTGAACTACTGTCTATTTCTGTATAGTAATACCATTTCCCATCATCCTTTTTTTCAATTAAATCATATGAATTATTATCCGTAGCATATACCCCAATATAATCTAATGGATTTTTACCTAAATCTTTTGTCGCACTGTTTTTACACTTAATTCCATTAATATGAACCCCAAAAATATGTTTACCTTTTTTCAAGCTTTTTAATAGTTCATATCTAACCCATCGTCGGCTATAGGTTTCTGAACCAATTAATACACAAGTGTTAGATGTGTATGACAAGCCATTATTGATTAGTTTTTTTAAAGCCAAATTACTTTCTTTTTTAGCCTTCTCCCACATAGAAGAATCAAAATATCCGGCTTCTCCTGCATTTAATTTAAATTGCCCATGATTTCGAACTACATTGGCTCTAAAATCTATAACATCTTGGTAATGAAAACTAAAGAAAACCCTACTTGCCATTAGTAACTCCATTCAAGCAAAATTGAATACACTCGAAAAATGATTTAATATGATCTGTATTGGCTATAAAAATATAAGCAATTAATAAAATCAAAATGCCAAAATAAAAAGGAAATATGCTAATTGAAAACATTATTCTTACAACTGACTGTACATTATTTTTAAATTTCGTAGTACTCATATTAAATAAATCATCATCATGATCCATTCTATACTTGATAATCCATTTATGTAATTCTCTATACAATCTTTCTTGTTGTAAATAATATGCGTCAAGAAACCAAAATGCAAATAAAGGGATAAATGCTATAAATGTATGATTGCTATTGCCTTTTATTAAAAGCGTTGCAGCCACTAAGGTTACAGCCCAAGTTTTAACGTTAAAAGAATTACTAGCCATTCTTTTAATAATATCTTGAACTAGTTTTATCTCTTCAATTAAGATTTTTTCTTTGTCTATACTAGCCATCTGTTAGTTCCTTTCGATAGGCTTCAAACCATTATTCAGCCATCCACTGAAGATGATATATTTTGTCAAACTTTCTCTTACCCATAAAGCTTGTTCATTTTTACCAGATATTTCATCTTTATCAATATAGTAATACAGGCCTAGATACTCTTCACCTTTAAAATTCTCTTGGAATCCATTCCCATATTTTTTAATAGGTAAAATTGCCACCATCTTATCTTTAATCCCATCAAAATACCCTAGTTCCCAAGGCATCCATCTAGATGTACTAGAATTTTCAGAAGTAGCATAAATCAGACTTTTTGATTGTTTCATTCTTTTTTGTAGTATTTGAGCTGTTTCTTTTGTTACGTTGTCTCGACTGAGTAATCTGTCATTAATCCAATCAACATATACCTTATATCCAAAGCTTTCAAGCTCACGCTTTAAAGCCGGTATTATCGCTCTGTCATTATAACTGTGGGATAAAAAAATATCGAAACTATCAGAGTCACTTACATAGACAGAATGTGCTGATTTAAACAGTCTATTTGCATTTAGAGAGTCATAAGACTCTGAGAATGTGCTATAGCTATTCCTGTTTAGGTCATCATAGTTAAACAACGCCATAAATTTAATTCTCCTTATTGATTTTTATAATCTTCAAATATCTTAAATGCACAATTTCCATCATTTATCATATCAACACATTCTATTTCTTTGTTTAGTTCTTTTGCATATAAAATTTCCATTTCAACCCATTCTGAAAAGAAATTATTTTGTGGATCATTTGTATTTTTCGTTCTAATGAATAATACTTTCTTTGATTGCTGAATTCTCTTTTGTAAAACTATTTTTGTGTACTCACCTGCATATTGTCTCTTCAAAAAATCAGTATCATTAAACCAATCACAATAAACATGAAGATGTGATTGATTCAAAGATTTGATTATTTCTTTCACTAACCCATTATCTAAAAAGCTATGTGATATAAAATAATCAAATGTTTTTTTATTTTGAATTGAGTCATTTTCTATTCGTTGCAATAAATCTAAAGGCTTCATATCAAAACTTGTTTTTTCTGACATATACGATTTCTTTTTACCTTTGAAACCTTTTCGCAGTTTAACGTATCGTCCAAGGCTCTGTAAATGTTTAAACGCCATTATTCTAATTTGGCTATTTCGCTCACTATCATTCAATTTATAAAAAAATTCCAATGATTTTTCACATTCATATTTTTGCAATTCTTTTGCTATTTCCATTTTTTCTTCAGTAGTTATACCTTTTCTATGGTATGCATTAATAAAAATATCAATATATAAAGGTTCTACCTCTTGAATAAGTTCTTTAGCGTCATCAAATTTTTTACTTAACTTTGAGATACGAGATTTTGTTTTTTCTTGAAGCATTTTTATTTTTTTTATACGTTGTTCTTCATTAAAATTATCTCTATGTAACTTTCTTTGTCCCTCAGACAACATATGTTTTACTTTTGGAAGTCCATATAAATAGAATTGAGGTTGTATAGGTTTGTATCTTTTCTTTTTTCCAACTTTTACTAAAAAGTCATCTTTTTCCTTATAAAGTTTATATCTTTGTTCAATTATCCCCCATTCATAAGGGTATAGTTCTTTAAATAGAGTAAGTACATCTTCTTTGCTGTAGTTATATGGTAATACTGATTTAATAATATTTAGTGGAGATTTTAGAGATTCATTAAAGCTCATAATTTCTCCAACGTATTTTCTTTTTGTCATTCCAGGCATATGTAATTTTATCTGTCTTTCATTTTTAAAAAGTATACAACACTATAATTTGTTTTGTTTTATTAAGATACAATTTTTGACTATCAGTATTTTTTTTATATTAAATTACTTATTTTCAATCAAAGATTGTCTATATCTCAGGTAGAAACAAACTTGCATACGATAGTTAGATTAAGCTGAACCATTACAAATTATTGACACTATTACGATATAGTGTTATCAAGTGCACGATAAAAGTGTGGTAATATTCCGCACCACAAAATATGACCGTTTTGAAACGGCAATCATTAGGCTAAATGCCTTACAAATAGAAAGAACACAAAGATGGGAAACATACTTATCAACGTTAAAAACGAAACCGGCGGTTTTGAGTTTATCGGTTCACGCGGAGCAGGTGAAATTATCCGTGAAAAGATGAAGCCTGTATTGGATCAAAAGGGTGAAGTAACCCTCGATTTCGCGGGAGTAGATCAAGTTACTCAATCATTTATCGATGAGTTCTTTGGAATTTTTATTCGTGCTTTCGGGATTGAATACATCCGGGGCAAAGTAAAACTTGTCAATGAAACTCAAGGTATCAAAGATACTATTAACTTTGTTATCAAATACTCTAAAGAGCGTCAATCCGCTTAAAAAAAGTCCTCATCTTCTTCGAGGACATCCCCAACTAAAAATCTACGTTGAAAATCTGCAAAATCATGTGCAATGAATGATTGATAAAATTCAAATGCAACGACAACGCCTTTCCACGGGGTCGATAGTTTCTTAGATGTTATATTTTCATCTTTGTCACAGCGTACAAGTGTGTCATTGGAGATAATAACGAAACTCCCACCGGTCATTCTCAATATTTCAAACATTGCTGACAATCCAAACCCGGCATTTTTGGGAGCACCATACATGCGAGCGCGTGTAGAGGTAATTCCTTTTATTAATGCTTTTTGTATGGCTTCAAATTCATTGTCAACATCCGTGAAATTAAGACGCATATTTTCTAAAAATCCTACTCCACGATCCGCAACAACAAATTGTATTTTTTTCTTGGATGTAAAGTATTGTGCCATTGTGTAACCGCCGACGGAAGAGTGTGAATGATCGGAGACGTTATTCATTAGCTCCGAAAAAAGATATTGCAAATAATTTTTTAACTCTTTCCGATCACCTTGGGATAGAGTGGTAAAGTTTTGAAGCATAACATCTGTTAAGTGGCTACATATTGCTTCATGTCCTCGATTGTGCGTTTCAATGTTTTCAACGGGGCTATACGTCTTATTTGGCTTGTGATCGTTCAAAATTACCGTTCGGATGTATTCGCTTCCGGTTGTAATATCTAAGTGAGCATCATTTTGATAAGCTCTAATCATAGCCGCATAGATAGGTTCAGCATAGGAGGGACTTCCAAAGTTGATATTCGTGCCATCGAACAGATGCATATAGTTTTCGATATTGTCGATGGTAATGCCCATATAGTAATTCCTTTTGTGATTACGAATTTTATCTTTTTTTTAATAACTTCATATTTTATATTAGGCCAGAATAATGGGTATAAACTCACAAAAAAGCTTTTTCCTCTATAATGCTATTGATTTCTATGAAAAAAATCGAGTGTTATCAAGTATAAAAAGTAAAATTTTTGATTATGGATTATAAATGAGTATAAGTATGAAAACATATGCTTTTTTAATTATGAATAAAATTATTAAAGCTCTTCCACTAGCAATACTACTCTCTATCATTATGAGTATAGGTCAAGTAATTCAACCAATGTTCACTAAAATTTTTACTAGTGAATCAGTAAAGCTATATGACACCTTGAATGAAGGTGTAATTACAATCAATCAAGCTGATTTTATAGAATGGTTTTCTGCTTACTTCTGGCCATGGTATTTAATCCCATTTCTGTTAATAGTAAATTTTGCCTTTAAAGGTGAAAAGATCAAGAAAGTGTTGGTTTATTTAACTTTTCTTATTTTCTTATGCTTGATGGCTACAGATTTTTTGTTTTGTGTTTATAAAAATCCAGAGGATCATTTGTTAGCCAATATAGTATCAAATTTGATTGGTAGCCCAATAATCGCAATAATAATAATACTGTCTTTAGATACAGGAAATATAATCAATCAATATTTTGAAAATGAGCGTACAATTTACCGTAATTTGGTAAATGCAGTTACAGTTATTTGTTTAGGAATTTTGATAGCTTATGGTGCTTACTTAATAGATAAAAATATTTATGCTGTTACAGCATCTAAAATTGATTTATCAGTGAAATTTCCAGTACAAGGAGCTTACGGTATAGATTGTAGATTTCACTCGAAGTTTCCAGCCGTTTCACAAACATGTTTCCACTTTTTCAACGGCGAATCAGGCTGTAAAATTGTAGCGTAAAGCTACACTTCGGTCTCTTCTTTTTTCTTCGATTTTAGT
>NZ_JAQTNN010000002.1 GCF_028713855.1 Sulfuricurvum sp. | reverse complement strand
AACTTTTGCGTTTGGAAAGCGAATACAAAAATACACTTCAAGAAGTAGCCGCGGTAATGATGGAAGCTGAACATGCACAGCACTATCTAAAAGAATCGGTTATGTCGCAGGAAAACGTTATCGTCGATGACATAAATTTTGAATTTATAAAAACAGCTGCATTGGAGGAGCGTATTAACAATGCACCGTTGTTGAAATCATTGAACGTCCGGATTGAAGCGATAGATGCCCAGATTTCCACGTTGCGCCACTCTACAATCGAATCCGTCTCACTTGGGGTTGGAATGACACAGGAGCCTACACAAAATAGTCTAGATTTCCGTCTGACCGTTCCGCTGGCACTCAGCAGTAAAAATGAGAATAAAGTTGCCGCATTGATGAGCGAACGAAGTGCTTTGGTCCATTTGCGAGAAGTAAGCAAACAAAAACTTCACATCAGTGTTCGCGGATTGGTGGAACATTTACAAGAGCGTGAAGAGAGAATCAAGGTTTTAAGCGAAAACGAAAACAGTTATGAAACTCTCTTTACGATAGCTCAAAAAGGGTATGAGGGGGGTGTAATTGGGCAGTTTGAATATCTTGCATCCAAAAACGCTTACTATGATGCACGCTTACGCACGCTGCAAGTCAAACAAAACTACATTGAAGAAATGTCTGCAATCGAAGAAAAACTAGGGGGGATTTGGTAATGAAAAAAAGTTTATTGATTCTATTAAGTGCTACGGCATTAATGGCACAAATTACAATGAATGAAGCTCAGATGAAAAAAATGGGCATCGCAGTAGAACAAGTACGAATGATCAAGTCTGAAGCCATGGGACCGTTTATCGGAACATTTGATTACAGCGACAAGGGTGCTAGAAGTTATACGTTAAGCGGTGAAGCTACGGTGGCGGAGCTGATGAAACAAACCGGGGATAGCGTCAAAAAAGGGGAAGTGATTTGCACCATTGCCTCTTCAGAATTACTTTCAAGCAGCTATGAGCTCAACGATCTTCGAAATCGCCTTAAATTGGCTCAAGAGTATGCAAAAAAAGATGATACTCTGTACAAAGACGGAGTGATATCTTTGCGCGAATCGCAAAAAAGCAGCATTGAAGTTCTGAGTCTGAAATCCAAAGTCGCCGAGATAGAAAACCGATTTGTTTTTTCAGGTGCGGATATTCACCCGAAAAACGGGATGATGTTTACGATTAGAGCCCGTCAAAGCGGTATATTGGCGCATGCTCCTCTCAAAGCCGGAGAAAAGATTGAACCGTTTGTCCCTTATCTAAAAATTGCCAGTGCAAATGCCCTCAGTGCGTTTATCAAAATCCCTCCTAAAATGATCGGAAGCATCCATAAAGGTGCGCTGGTTATGGACAAGACAGGTGCAGAAGCCGGAAAGATCACAGCAGTCTCTTCCGCCGTGGATGTCATGAGTAATTCTGCGACCGCTATTGCTGTCTTGAATGCCAACAATAATAACCGTGCAGGGACTTCGGGTGAGTTTTATATTGCTTCAATGCAAACCGATAAATGGATATTAATTCCACGCTCTTCGGTTACTAAATACAAGAAAAATGATATCTGCTTTGTACTAACGCCGACAGGATTTAAACCTCAAACCATACAGATTCAGAAGATTTATAAAGATTATATCGCAGTGAAACCTGAGGGGTTGGACTCTGCATCAAAAGTTGCGAGTGACGGGATCATTACCCTAAAAGGTGCATTAAGCGGATTGGGATTTGAATAATGCTGAACTCTATTATTGAATTTTCTCTCAAACAGCGGCTCATCGTCATTCTCCTCTCCCTGGCCCTATTCGGGTATGGGGTCTATTCGTTTTATAAAATACCGATTGATGCTTTTCCGGATATTTCATCGACTCAGGTGAAAATCATTTTGAAAGCACCGGGAATGACCCCTGAAGAGGTTGAAAACCGTGTTGTTAAACCGTTAGAAGCAGAATTATTGGGATTGGAAAATGAAAAGCTTCTCAAGAGTACATCAAAATATGCGATTGCCGACATAACGATTGATTTTAATGACGGTACGGATATTTATCGGGCGCGTAATCAAGTTTCTGAAAAACTTGCATCGCTTTTGCCGTCACTTCCAAAAGGGGTGGAAGGGGGGATGGCACCTATCACGACACCGTTGGGCGAAGCATTTATGTTTACGATTGAAGGGAATATAAGCCCAAAAGAGAAACGTGAATTACTCGATTTTGTCATTCGTCCGGTATTACGGGGTGCAAAAGGGGTGGCGGATGTCAATTCGCTTGGCGGTGAAGCTCGTGCTATTGTAGTACAGCCTGATTATACGGCAATGCGCAATCTGGGGATTCCTTTGAGTACATTGCAGGATACTTTGGAAAAAAATCTGAAAAATGACGGTGCGGGACGGGTCGACGCAAACGAAGAGAGCTATTTGGTTAAAGTTCAAAGCGGTGTCAAAGATGCGAGTGAAATTGCTAATATCACGATCCATTCCCATAACGGACCGATCCGTGTAGGCGATTTTTGTGAAGTACGAGACGATTCGAGAACGCGATTGGGATTTGTTACCAAAGATGGTGTCGGAGAAGCGACTGAGGGTCTGGTCCTGACGCTTAAAGGGGCAAATGCCCAAGAGACTATTTCACAGATCAAAGAAAGGCTCGATCAACTGAAACCGATGCTTCCCGCAGGTGTGAGTATTGTCCCTTTTTATGATCGGAGCAATCTTATCGAGAAGGCAGTCGGTACGGTTTCCAAAGCGTTGGTGGAAGCTATCGTATTGGTTATCGTTCTGTTAATGGTCTTTTTGGGGGATGTCCGTGCGGCAATAGCCGTAAGTGTCATCTTGCCGTTTTCAATCGCGATTGCTTTTTTAATGATGAAATATTTTGGATTGAGTGCCAATTTGATGAGTTTGGGAGGATTGGCTATCGCCATCGGTATGCTAGTTGATTCCGCTGTCGTAGTCGTTGAAAATGCGTTTGCCAAACTAAGTGAAAATGATACGTCACTTCCAAAATTGCATCAAATTTATCGAGCTACCAAAGAGGTGAGTACCGCCGTTTTCAGCGGTATTTTGATTATTGCCGTCGTCTTTTTACCGTTATTGACACTGGAAGGACTGGAAGGGAAATTATTTGCTCCGGTAGCGATGACGATCGTTTTCGCACTTTTCGGTTCGCTTCTTCTGTCATTAACGCTTATTCCGGTTGTGAGTTCTTTGATTTTAAAGAGTACCCCTCATGAAGATACGTTTGTCGGTAAATTCTTTGCGCGTTTGTATGAACCGATGCTCAAATTTGCATTGACCCGTACAAAAGTCCTTTTTACCGGAGCTATTGTTTTCTTAATTATCAGCTTTACTCTGTTCGCATTTGTAGGAAAAAGCTTCATGCCGACTTTGGATGAGGGAGATATTATTTTAGGGATTGAAACCCCTCCTTCTATTTCACTTGAAAAATCCAAAGAACTTAATCTGGCCATACAACGTACGTTAATTGAGCATGTTCCTGAAATCAAAACGATTGTTGCGAGAACCGGATCCGATGAACTCGGACTGGATCCTATGGGGTTAAATCAAACGGATACGTTTATTACGCTAAAACCGCAAACAGAATGGAAAGCGAAGAATAAAGAAGAGATCAAAAGTAAAATTCAAGAGTCGCTTAAAAATTTTCCGGGCATCAGTTTTAGCTTTACCCAACCGATCGAAATGCGTATATCGGAAATGCTAACAGGTTCCCGGGGTGATTTGGCGATCAAGATTTATGGAAACGACATTGACAAACTGAATGAACTCAGTCAAACTATTGCCGATACGCTTGGCGAGATAAAAGGGTCGTCCGAAGTGTTTACAACACTTAACGAAGGGGTAAATTATCTCAGCGTAAAACCTAACCGGACCGAATCGGCCAAGACCGGTGTTGATACGGCTGAACTCGAACTGTTTCTAAAAACGGCTTTAGAAGGGGTTACGATTGATGAGCTTTCGGTCGATAATACAAGAATCCCCGTTTTGATGAGGCTTGACAGTGAAGTCTCTCAAGATATGGAGCTTTTCAAATCACTGGAGCTTCCCTTAAGCGACGGATTCTCGGTCCCTATTTCAAGTGTGGCTCAAATTGAAACCAGTGAAGGGGCTTTGAAGGTAGATCGTGAAAATGGGAAACGATACAGTACGGTTCGCGCGAATGTTGAAGGGCGGGATTTGGTCGGCTTTGTAGAGGAAGCCAAACAAAAAATCGATACCAATATTAAACTTCCTCAAGGGTATAGCATCGTGTACGGCGGACAATTTGAAAATCAGCAACGTGCTGCCGCTAAGTTAATGACGGTTATCCCCATCAGTATCGGGGTCATTTTCCTGATTCTTTTCTTTACATTCCGTTCTGTGAGTGCGACCGCTCTTATTTTGCTTAACATTCCGTTTGCAGTGACCGGAGGTATCATTTCACTGTATTTGAGCGGAGAGTATCTCTCTGTTCCGGCATCCGTCGGATTTATCGCACTTTTCGGAATCGCGGTACTCAACGGGGTTGTTATGGTCAGTTATTTTAATACCCTTTTAGGAAATGGCTATTCAATCGATGATGCGGTTGCAGAGGGGGCACGCAGACGGCTTCGCCCTGTCCTTATGACGGCTTTTATAGCCGCTTTGGGTCTTTTACCGTTGCTGTTTGCCTCAGGCGTCGGGAGTGAAATCCAAAAACCGCTGGCGATAGTTGTATTGGGGGGATTGGTAACATCAACGATTTTAACACTTCTCATTTTGCCGCCTGCGTTTAAAATGATTTACAAAAAGGGTAAATGATGAGCATGACAAGTATGGATATTTACTTTGAAATTGCCAATAAAGATATATTGGTTGATTTATTATTGGAAGAAGGATATGATGATTTCTACTTTTTCCCTTGCAAACGCTACAGTGCCGGAGCTTTTTTAATAAGCGCCGAAGAACAAGTCAGTGCAAGACGGGATTTTGGGTTGTTTCGTCTTTTCATGCATGAAACCGAAACGGTAGTTCTCTCTGCAGCTATTAAAAGAGAATTAAAAGACAAAACCATTAAGATATTCATGAGCGGAGTGAAAGAGTTGTAAATGCGTATACTCATTGCTGATGACGAGCCTGAGCTCCTTGAATTATTAAAACTTTCTTTGCAAAATGCAGAGTGGATTATTGATACCGTCAGTGATGTAAATGATGCCAAAACATATCTGGATGCATACTCGTACCAGATTTTTCTGGTCGACCGTACCTTTCATGGGAAAGATCGTGTAAGAGAATTAATCACTTACGCTAGACATAAAAACTCTTCTATGGGTATATTAGTCCTTAGTGCACTGGGAAGCATTGATGAAAAAGTTCAGGGTCTTGAATATGGGGCGGATGACTATCTGGAAAAACCGTTTGATATTAAAGAACTGCGAGCGCGTTTGATTGCCTTGTCACGTCGTTATGCACCAAAAGTAAAAAACTTTGAAGATATTGAGATCGACACACATTCCAAAACAATCAAAAAAGCCGGGAATGAAATTCTTCTGACCAGCAACGAGCAAAAATTATTTTTTTATCTTTTAGAGCGGGGAAATATTGCTTCTCGTGATGAAATCATGGACGCGCTTTATGACAATCCTCAAAATATTACTTCCAATGCGATTGATGAACTGATCGGACGTCTGCGTCGTAAGCTTCATCCCGGTATTATTAAAACCATAAAAACACGAGGATATTTAATTGCAATTTAAATGGGCAAGATCCCTAAAATTTAAAATTGCCCTTATTTTTTCAATAGGGCTTGCTATAGCGTTTAGTATAAACTTATTAATTGCAGTAAAGACGATCCATACACAAAAAGAAGAAGAGGTAGAAAATGTTCTTAAACACCTTCTTGTTGAGAGTACCGACGAATATATAACGATCCCTTTGAACCCATCCAGTAATGTAAATTTTCTCTACACTATTCCGCACAACATAATGATTTTAAGTGATTCAGAAGTGAACGCACTCCGTTTTGTTATTTCAGCCAATCCGCATAGGACCAATGACAAGCTAATCGCTTCATCTATAAAACTCTCCAATAATTATTATCTTAATGCGATCAGCGATCACCAAAAAATTGACAAAGCCACTTATAAATACACTCAAAAACTACTTATTCGCTATATTATCTCTTTGCTTATTATTTTAATTATTATTATATTTACGCTTGATTTTTATATGAGACCATTAGAATTATTAGCAATCAAAACAAGAGAATGGAAACGGGAAAGTCCATTCGATTTGGTTTTGGATGATGCTTCTTCCGAGATTAAAGAGGTCTCGACCGCTTTCGATGCTTTAGTCAGACGATTGGAAGGATATCGCCAAAAAGAAGCTGAATTATTTAAAGAAGCTGCTCATGAACTTAAAACACCTTTGGCACTAATGAGGTCACGGCTGGATGTCTATGAAAATAGTATTAATTATAATAAAGACAAATTTATTATCGATCTTGGGCACGATATAGAAAGATTAACAAGAGAACTTAAAAATGTTCTTTTTCTTGAGAGTTCAGATTTTGAAGAAACAAGCCATATTGGAATCATTCAAATGCTTAAAATACTTGAAAATAAGATGGCAATTTTAATTCAACGCAAAGGACTCACATTAGTACTTCCGAATGAAACATTTAGTGTTTTGGCCTCAGCGCGATTACTTTTCAAAGTATTAAGTGCTTTGCTTGAAAATGCTATTACGTATGCACAAGAGAATAGTACAATAGAAGTTGGATGTGATTCATCGAAAAGACAACTTTGGATAGGTAATCAAATAGGACATGAGAAATACTTATTCAGCTCCAAGATAGGAGAAAAAATATTAAAACGACTGAGTCGTGAAATAGGATTTGATTACACCATCACACAGGATGAAACGTATTTTAGAATCGAGTTAATATTTAATTCCTAATCACTGTGGCTCAGCGGCACGTCACATTGGCGTCCAAAAGCGCCTCTTCTTTTTTGGCATGGGCGCATTGTACTTTACTCATCACGGTATTACTAAAGCGAGTCTGCCATAACAGCGTATTTTTCATTTTGGCTAAGTGTAAATCATTACGAATAAACTTGGCATCACCTAACTCTGCATTCGTAAAATCGGTTTTATACAGGAGAGCATCTGAAAAATTAGCTTTCCAGCTTTTAGTCTCTCGAAGATCGGCAAAACTCAGATTACTCTGTTCCAAATGCGTCCCTTTGAAATTTGCCCCGCGCGCACGGATATGGGTAAGATCGGAGCGTTTCATCGTCCCCTTCCAAAAAAGGGCTTTTTCGACGTTAGCCCCGCTGAGATTGCAGTCATTGAAATCCCCCATCTCAAACATACTTCCACTCAAATCGGCATTACTGAGATCACTGCCGTGAAAATCCCCGCCGCTAAAATCGCTTTTGGATAAATTAGCTCCCCGCAGATCGCATCCGATGCACTCTTTCTCTTCCAATGCTTTTTTCAGATGAGCCACATCGTAGGCACTCAAAGAAGTTCCCATCAAAAGAGCTAAAAACACCCCTCTCATTTGATCCCTCGGATACGGCGAAGATCTGCCAAAAATGGTTTGGGACGCTGACTTCCTACAAGTGTTTCTTTTTTAATGCCTGCTTTATCGATAAAAAACATCGTCGGAATCCCGAAAAAATCATACCCGTCGGGAAGTTTGCTTTTGTGGACGTTTTTCTCAATCACAACGAAATTACGATTCATGTACGGCTCTACCGATTTATCGTGAAAAACTTTTTGCTTCATATAAGCACATTCGGGACAATCGTCGGTCGTGTAAATCATCAGTACGAGTTTATTCTCTTTTCCCATCGATGCAACCGCTGTTTTAAACTGATCGTCATTTTGAATCGGGGCGGCAAATACTCCGATAACCATTACCCATACTAAAACAATAAATTTAATCACTCTGTCCCTTTATTTTCGTTAATCTATCACAATATTATCATAATTTTCTATTCATTAAAGAAGAATTTAAATCTATTAATTTATAAGCAATTACAATGTTACTTTTGGGAATACTCAGCCGTATGCTGTTGTATTATTTCTTGAACATACCCGTCTTCAACGCGTAAAATTCGATCAAACAGCGGCAGCATCCGCTCATCATGTGTGACAACGACTATAGCTACCTTTTGCTCAATGGAAAGTTTTTTCAGTAATTGCATGACCGAAAGCGCTCGATCCGCATCTAACGCGGCTGTGGGCTCATCGGCTAAAATAATCTTAGGGTTATTTGCCAATGACCTAGCGATGGCTACCCTTTGACTTTGCCCTCCGGAAAGATGCGAAGGAAACTTTGTTATCTTGTCACCTACCCCTAAATAGTCCAAAAGGTCTTTGGCCTTTTGATCGGCTTCACTTTTTTTTATCCCATTCATTTGAGGAATCAATGTCACATTTTCTAAAACATTGAGAAAAGGGATCAAATTATGCGTTTGAAAAATAAATCCAATTTTTTCACGCCGGATTTGACGGGTATCGTTTACCTTCCATCCCCCCTCATACATCAAATTACCATTCAGTGTAAGTTTACCCGTCGTAGGTTCGGTGATACAGCCAATCATTGTAATCAATGTCGTTTTACCCGAGCCGCTGGGGCCAAGAAGTGCAACCGTCTCTCCCGAATAAATTTCAAATGTTGCTTCTTTGATCGCAGTGACAGCACTTTCTCCGGAGCCATACGTTTTTGATATTTTCTCTACTGCTATAACAAGTTCGCGCATATCACCCCCCTATCGCAGTTGCAGGCTCAATCCGTAGCGCAGAACGAATCCCTGAGAGCGATGCAAGGATACTGACTATAATCACCACAACAAAAAGCTTTAACGCATCGGTGGGGATGAGGATAACCGTTTTTGGAAATAGGTTGGCACTCGCATGGGCAAAGAGATTTCCTCCAATAAAAGCCATGATCCCTAGAAGAAGCGATTGCAAAGCAATCATTTTAATAATGATGAAATTGGATGCTCCGATCAATTTTAAAATTGCAATCTCTTTGATTTTCCCCATTGTCATCGTGTAGATGATGAGAGAGATAATGACAGAAGAGACGATGAGTAAAATCACCGTAAACATCCCGATCTGTTTGGCAGAACGCTCAATCAAATTTTTTGTGAGAATTCCCGATTGCTCCTGAGCGGTATAAACCTCTTGGTGTTTCCATCTACGGATCTCTTTTGCAACAGATTCAGGCTCAAATCCGCTCTGTAATGTGATGGCGAATGTATTAACGGTATCCGTCGATCCTCCATTTCCACCACGAGCACGGTCATTACGAATTTGCTCATTGCTAAACAAAAATTGTAACTCTTGTGCCTCGCTCAGGTCGAGATAAATCATCGGATCACCCCCCGAAGAAACCGCTTTACGCGTCATCCCCACTACCGTATAGATATTACGACCTAATTTAATTTGATCATTGAGTTTGAATCCCGTATTTTTATCGACGATAATCTCACGGTGTGTAATCGCTATCGCTCTCCCCTCGATCAGAGTGAAAGGTTCAAAACCGCCCCCTGCTTCGTACCCAAGAGCATAAACGCGAATCGGTTTTACCCCTTGGTGAATCTGTAAACTCTGAAACGTCAGAGGATAGACATCCTTGACCCCTAAAAACCCTTTAAGAGAGTATTTGAGATCTTCATGCAACCGTGAATTTTCGGCAAAGGGACCTAACGTATCTTTTTGGACGACCCACAAATCGGGACCGATGTCATTAGGGACAATCATCGCATCATGTACCATCCCCCGATAGACCCCGATCATAATGAGTACCACTCCGATCAACATTCCGACACCCAATGCGGTGGTAATAAACTTCCCTTTTGAGTGAGCGATATCGCGTGCGGCTAAATTGATCATGGGTGCGAAGAGCCTTTGGGAGCGATCATAATTTGTGCTTCGACTTGTTCTCCCAAATGCAACGGATCGGGGAGTGTATCCAATCCGATATATACTACCCTCTCTTCCGTGATTCGATCACTCTCTACGCCGATTCGACGAACTTCCCCGCTGAATTTTTTATCCGGGAAAGAGCGGAGATTAACGGTTGCTTTTTGACCCACCGCTAACCTTCCGCTTTGACGCTCGTCTATGTAAACCTTCACCCACACCGTTTCGGGGTTAGCAAGCCGAAATACGCTCGATCCTGAACCGATAGTGCTTCCCGCTTCGGCGTCGCGAGAAATAACGATTCCATTAATAGGGGATTGGAGGGAAAGATCGCTGATTTTAGCATTGATGGCATGGAGCGATCCGCGTGCGCGTTCAATCTCATGCTGTGACTGTATCAATCCCTCTTGTGCGCTCACTAAAAGAGCATGTGCACTCCGCGCCGTTGCATCGGCACTATCAAGCTCCGCTTGTGTCACATATCCCCCTTTACTAAGGCTTTGATACCGTTTCAATGTCGTATCAGCTAAATCTTTTTTCGCTTTTAAATCCTCGATTAGGGCTTTTTGACTCGCCATTTGAGCATGGCTTTTATCGATTAGAGCACCGCTTTCCGCTTGGTTCCCTGCCAATTCGGAAAGTTCCATACGTGCCAAGACCTCCCCTTTTCGGACACGATCCCCTTCATCGGCATAAAGCGCGCTAATTTTAGCAGTACTTTTAGAAGCGAGGATAATGATCTCTTTGGCTTCCAGTGTTCCCACTCCGCTGACGCTTTCAATCGGTTTCTCTTTGTTAGGCGTAACCAGCTCAGGCGTCGTCTTAGAAAGATGCATCTTGGTATAAACCACGCCTCCGATTACGGCGGCGATCCCCACACCGATGAATATCGGCTTAATTTTTGCAAATGTCATTGTCACACCCTTTATTCAATAAACGCCGTATCTGCGCCCATGCTCGTATTTTTTGAAGTTTTGCCTCAGCATGTGCAATACGGGCGCTCTCCAAAACACTCTGTGATTCTAAAACGTCGATATAGGTCGCCAACCCTTGGGCGTATCGTCCCTCCATAAGAGACAATGCCCGTTGCGTAGCATCAATAACCCCGGTCTTGGTCGCAATCGTCTCATCGGAACGTTTAAGATCGATTATCGCACCGTATAATTCCTGCCATAATGCCCGCTCGGCACTCTCATACTCTTTTTGAGCGAGAGTAAATGCAATACGGCTTTTTTGCGCATCGGCACTCATTTTGCCGCCATCATAAAGGGGAATCGTCCCTTTGACCCCTATCTGCGAACTGTCGTACGAAGAAAGCGAATTGTCGTGTCCGTAAGAGCCGACAAGCGATACCGTCCCGTAAGCTTCTTTGGAAGCCGCATCGGAGAGCGCTTTGGAATGATCAATTATAGCCTTAAGCGCTATGAGCTTTGGATTATTCTTTGAGAGTTCTTGACGCAATAGACCCAAATCGTCTGCTGTGTAAGAAATAGCGTTCACACGACGATCAAAATCCTCTTCGTCAATAGTAATGGGCTGATTACTCCCGACCAATAACCCCAGAGCCAAAAGTGTTTTATCGACTTCAGCACGAGTGGCACGAAGATGCTCATCAGCTTCCATCCAAGAGGCTTTAAACCTCGATTCATCGGCTTGTGTTTTTAATCCCGCTTCACGCATCTTCACCGATTGATGATACTGCTCTTTGTAAAATTGTGATGATTTTTGCGCCGTATCGATCAGCCGCTCCAAATACGCGACGGTCGTATAACGAAGCCATACTTGCTCGATGATGCTGTTTTCCAAAGAGACTTTATCCGAAGCAGACTCTTCTTCATTGTAACCTGCTGCTTGACGTCTATCCACATTCCGCCCAAAATCCCATAACGTATAGCTTGCGCTGACATCAGCATGAAATGCGTTATTTTGACGAGTTGAGAATGTACCGTTTGAAGGCATAACAAAAGTTTTTGTCGGAAAATAATCGGCATTTAGATCGATACGAGGATACAAAGAGGCTTGGATGGAACGGGTGTCGGCATTGGCGCTTTCAACCTTTAACGATGCCGATTGCACGTCGGGATGAGATTTCAAAGCCATTAAAACCGCCTCATCAAGTGTTAATACGCCAGCACTTGCGCTCAGAGTGAAGACAAAGAGCAAAAAAAACTTCATCGACGGCATATAACTCCCTTTCATAAAACTGATCTTATATTACCGAAGTATGGATAAAGAAGTGTCGTTATTGTTTAAACGTACTATGACAGAGTACACACCCGTTCAATACTTTTTCCAAGGCCACCATAGATTTTTTCTGATCTTTCGTCTTTAATGTTTGGGCAAGATCATCTGCTGATTTGTGAAATCTAACCCCCATTTCCTCAAAAGATTTGTTATTAAAACTTCCGCACATCGTGTTCTTTTCAAGTGTTAAACCCAATTTTTCAGATGCAATCTTAGACGCTTCATCATATTTTGCAGTATTCATAAGTTGTACGATTTCTGACAAAGCAATCAAATGTTCTCGCATATTGGATAATTGGTGTGTCCCCTGCATGGTCCCTTTAATGCCTAAGGATTGCCTATTGTCATCCTCTTGCATCATACCCATATCCATTGCCAAAAGCGATTGGTTAAAAGTGAATACCATGAGCACTGCACCAATAATTTTTATTTTCATCCTATAACCCCTATTAAATTGTGAGAGCAGTTTATCATGTTCTCTGACTAAAGAATTTAATCAAATATTAACAGTGTCGCTTTTACCACAACTCGATTCCAAACTGCCGGACAACAAGCGAAAAAGCAATAAAACAGACCACCGTAATCATCACCGACGTCCCCATTGCCCACCAAAAACCGATTTTTTCCAACAATATCGGAAACGCCAAAAACATCGGCAATGTCGGGACAACGTACCAAAACGTATACCACGCATGGTTGGCGATCTTTTCGGTACTTTGATTTTCAACATAAAGCCATATGAGTGCTAAAAAGGTTACGATCGGCAATGCCGCAACCAATCCTCCAAGCTTATCACTCCGTTTTGCCATCTCGGAGACGAGAACCACGACTCCTGCGGTTAGTAGGTATTTTACAATGAGCCATGTCATAGTTCAGTTCCTTATTATCTTCGTACCAACATTGTACTCAGACTAAAATCATTTTTTGGTATATTTGGATTCTACGTCTTGAAGAATTTTTAGGAATAATTTAGCGTTCTTACCGCCATATTGAGTCTCCTCAATAAATTCACCTTTTCCGTTAACGAAGTGAAATACGGGGCTTGCTTTAACAACAAGCTGTTTTGGAGCATCTGATTTTTTGACATTGAGCAATACCGGCACATAATGTTCATTGACATAAGCACTCAAATTTTCGTCATTAAAAACTTTTTGCTCCAAGAAATCGCACGATTCACAACCGGGACGGTGCATATAGACGACCATCGGCTTGTTCTCTTTAAGTGCTTTAGCCGAAGCTTCCTTATAGGTATAAATCCAGTTGAATTGTGCAGCATTAAGCCCTATACTCAACAATATCATTATTGCAATTTTTTTCATTATGTCTCCAATTACTTATTTAGCAAATTTGCTAATTTGTTAAACGAATGGTATTGATTAAAAACTGAGAAACAAATTAAAGGGAATTAGACTTCCTCTTTTGTATTGTCAAAAATATAGGCGTGATTTTGTTCAAAATTACTGACAAGATTCTCAAAACATCCCGCTATTTCTTTGATTGTCTCAAAATTAGGTTCGATGTAAATTTTACTTGCCACTTTTCGCATAATGATAATATCTGCGTCTTTAAGTTCTTTCAGATGACGTGAAATCGTTGGTAACGAGTAGTTGAAATGTTCGGCTATAGAACTGACGCACGTGGCTTGGGCAATGATGTCGTCTTTGGGTTTAGTCTGGTCAATAGAACAGGCATACCCTCCGGTAAAGACATTCTTGAAAATCAGAAAACGGGTCTCGTGACCGAGAGCTTTAAATATTTTTATTTTTTTATCCATATCGAGCATCGGGGCACCTTGACAATTAATGTGCAATATTATACCATTGTGCAAACAATTTAGCAAAATAGCTAAATCGCTACACATAAGGATTCATTATGGCAACATCTGCATGTGCAACACAAGGAGTTATTGCTTTATACACGCAATTGGCTCTTAATCCAGAAAAAGATTTTGGATGGGACAAAGGGTTAAATAACGCCAAAGCTCACGGCTATGAAGAGGAGTGGCTTGATGCTCTACCCTCGCATATTTGGGATTACTGTGCTGCTGTCGGCAATCCTTTTTCAATCGGAGAGTTTCCGGAAGGCTCGAGTGTCTTGGATTTGGGATGCGGAGCGGGTGTTGACGTATGTGTTGCAGCATTACACGTAGGAAAAACAGGAAAAGTGATCGGTGTCGACCTAACACCAATGATGGTTCAAACCGCCGCACGTCACGCACAAGAAGCAGGCTTTGAGACGGTTGAAGTCATTGAAGGTAATCTTGAGCATCTTCCTATTGAGAATGAAAGCGTCGATATTGTTATCTCCAACGGAGCCATTAATCTCGCCTCCTCTAAGCCTACAGTATTTGCTGAGATTTTTCGTGTCCTTAAACCGAACGGGAAACTCTATTTCGCGGATATGATTGATGTATCCGAAGGGACGTGTGCAACGTCGTGCTGTTCGCAACCTTCAGAGGGTGATTGGGCCAATTGTGTTGAGGGAACGCTCAAAAAAGAAGAACTGATTGAGATGATGAACGAAGCGGGATTTTTGGATGTTGAGTTTATGGGAATCAACCACTACACAACATCATCCACCACCGTTGGAGCTACCTTTAGAGCGATTAAAGGGGATGGAAATGTCAAACAACGCCACTGGGAAAATGTCTATACGACAAAAGACATAAGCAAAGTCGGCTGGTATCAAGAAACACCTGCGATTTCCCTTTCTCTTTTAGAAAAAATTGGTTCAACTTCCAAAGATCGTATTATTGACGTCGGTTGTGGTGCATCTGTCCTTGCAGACACACTGATTGATTCAGGCTATTGTGACATTACACTGCTCGATCTTTCTTCCAGCGCATTGGAAATTGTCAAAAAACGGCTTGGTGCTTCCGCTGATCTACCCCTCTATTGTGTCGGAAATGTTTGCACTTTTTCATCAGCAAAGTTATTTGACGTATGGCACGATCGGGCTGTGTTTCATTTCCTTCAAAAAGAAGAAGAGCAGCAAGCCTACTTTGAGACACTGCATAAATCACTCTCTCCTGACGGTCACGCCATTATTGGCACATTTGGTGTAAATGGACCGGATAGCTGCAGTGCATTGCCTGTGCGTCAATACAACGAAGAGCAAATGAAAAATCTTGTGAAAGATCGCTTTGATATCATTAATGTGATGGATGAAACGCATATCACTCCGAGCGGAAGTGAACAACACTATTGCTTTTTTGTCTTGAAACCTATTGTAGGTACTGCAAGCTAATATAGGCAGTTTCTCATTGCACCGTAAGAGTATCGCCGAAAAATAGTTCCCGATTCTCATCAAAATTACTCACCAACGTCTGAAAACATCCCGCCATCTCACGGATCGTTTCAATGTTGGGTTCGATGTACACTTTATTCCCCTTTTTCTCTACCGTGATAATCTTCGCCTCTTTGAGCTCTTTGATATGGGCGGAAATGGTCGGAAGGGAAAAATTAAAATGCTCTGCGATGGTACTGACGCAGGTAGCGATAGGATTAACCTCGACACCGGGCTGCTTTTTATCCAGTGAGCAGGTATATCCCCCCGTAAAAACATTTTTAAAAATCAAAAAACGGGTCTCATTGCTCAGTGCTTTAAAGATTTTGAGCTTTTGTTCCATATCGAGCATACAATCCCTTTTTACTAAATAATTCTAAAGTATTCGTTGATTATAGCATACGAGATGAAATTAGCAAATTAGCTAAATAGAATGTTATAATTTCAGTATTTAGCTAATTAGTATATTTACAATATTTTTACAATGGGCTATTACAATGATATAAAATCTTCACAAAGGCTCATCATGAAAAAATGCTTGCTCATTCTGGCTTTATCAGGAATTTTATTTGCCGAAGAAGGGGTCAAACTGGTTGTGTTTGATTTAAAAACCGGAGATATCGGTACGTTTGAGAAAAAAGTGCTCCAAGGGATTGCGTTCGAAAAGAGTTACTATGAAGGAAAATTGGAAAAACTCGATGTCGCCGTTGTCGTTCATGGCGATGCCTACAAATTCTTCGTCAAAGATTTGAAAAATTCACCGTATAAGGATGACAAAAAACTTGCTGCTGAACATGATCAGTTAGCCAAACGCCTTGCGACAATGGCAGATACCTATGAAGTAGAATTTTTAATGTGCGAAGCAACAATGAGAGCACTCAAAATTGATAAAAGCAATGTGTATGACTATGTCAAGCTGACACCCAACTCGACAATCGGGCTGATTGATAAGCAAAATGAGCATTTCGCGTATATCCCGATTCATTAAACCCTTGACAGATTATTGTAATTGTACTATCATACAAATAACTTAGCTATTTAGCTAATATCTTAAGTACTTGAGGGTTATTGATGAAAACGTTTAAAATTGGACTAATACTTGTAGCTTTTATGATGGGATCGTCTCTAATGGCCGGACATCCAGAAAGCGAGAAATTGATCGACACTGCGAGACAAGAGGCAGGTGAATTGACTCCCAAGCAACTCAAAGAGATGCTAGATGCCGAAAAAAAAGTAATCGTGATGGACGTACGTGAAGAGAATCAGCGTGCAGAGGGTGAAATCTACGCACCGAGCACCATGGCAATCACACGCGGAAATCTCGAATTTGAAGTGCTCAATAAAATCAAAGACAAAAATGCCGTGATCGTCACCTATTGCCGTGGCGGAAGCCGGGGCGCATTGGCGGCACAAACACTTAGAAAACTTGGATTTACCAATGCAACAACGCTCAAAGGCGGACTTAAAGGGTGGGCTCAAGAAGGATACCCGATTGAAACCGGCTTGGGGGTTACTTTGCTGACCAAAGAGCAATAAGGAGATTGATATGATTACCTTGATTTTGAGCCATGAACCCTATGATGGCAGCGACATTACCTACAATGCGCTCCGTTTGGCAAAGAATCTTCATAAAAACGGTGAAGCGGTCAATATATTCTTGATGAACGATGCCGTCGATTTGGCGCGCGGTATTTGTGTGAAACCGGAGATATACGATTTTGATTTGCACGATACGATCAAAAAGCTGTATGAACGCGGCGTGAACGTTCGTGCCTGCGGAACGTGCAACGCACGGTGCGGGCTCTACAAAAACGCCCCTTATTTCAGTGAAGAGATCTCCTCGACGATGGATCAGCTCACCGAATGGGTGATTCAGAGCGACAAAGTATTAACATTTTAAAAGAGGATGAATTAACCACATGAGAGTTTTTTTATTATTGGTATTGTTTCTCACTACCTTGGTCTTTGCCGAACCCAAATTTTTGATGCCCGAAGAGGCGTTCAAAGCTTCGGCGTACATGAAGAAGAAATGCACGGTTAGTGCTACTATCGAACTGGGTGAGAGTATTTACCTCTATAAATCCAAAATCAAAGCCACTATTGTTGAAAAAAACAGCGGTGTTATCATCGATCATATCACCTTGCCAGAGGGGGTCAATCATGAGGGTGAAATAGTGTTTACCACATCACCCGTTATCGATATCAAACTTGCCAAAGATCGACCGATAGACACGATCGTTCCCATTACCCTACAACTGAGCTATCAAGGATGTTCCGAACAAGGGCTTTGTTATGAACCGATCGATACCCGGTTTACCTTTAATATTGAAACGGCAAAGCTTGTCTTCAAAGGCAAGGCAGCGACCCCGGTAACAGCATCTCCATCGGTGAAAAAAAGCCCGATCACAGTCTCTGAAACCGACCGTATTACCCAAACGTTTATCGAGGGAAATGTACCGCTGATTCTCCTGACATTCTTTACCTTCGGGCTTTTACTCTCTCTGACCCCGTGCATTTTTCCGATGATTCCGATCCTCTCCTCTATCATTGTCGCGCAGGGAAAACATATGAGTGCTATGAGAGGTTTTATCCTCTCCCTCATTTATGTTCTCTCCATGTCCGTTGCCTATACCATCGCCGGAGTATTGGCAGGATTATTCGGCGGTAACATTCAAATCGCGATGCAAAATCCGTGGGTAATTTCCACTTTTGCACTCCTTTTTGTCGGTTTAGCCGTATCGATGTTCGGATTCTTTAAAATAGGACTTCCCTCATCTTGGCAAACTCGTCTTACGAAAACCTCTAATGAAGCAAGTTCCAAGGGGGGATATCTTGGTGTCGCCATTATGGGCTTTTTATCGGCACTGATCGTAGGACCGTGTGTCGCGCCACCGCTCGCCGGAGCATTGGTTTATATCGGGCAGAGCGGGAATGCATTATTGGGCGGTAGCGCACTTTTTGTTCTAAGTCTTGGGATGGGTGTCCCGTTACTCTTAATCGGAACGGGTGCAGGCAAATACATGCCTCGACCGGGCGGATGGATGGACAGGGTATCGCATGTTTTCGGTGTCGTGATGCTCGCCATCGCCATCTGGATGCTCAGCCGTATTCTCCCTCCGGCAGTTTCCATGCTGTTATTGTCGGCATTGTTGATTGTCGTATCGATTTATTTGGGTGCATTGGAGCCGTTAGGAGAACACTATAAAGGGTTTAAAGCATTTTTAAAAGGTCTTGGGATTCTATTCCTTGCCTATGGTCTGATATTGTTTTACGGCGGGATTAAAGGCTCAGGAGATCCATTGGCACCGCTCACGTTTGCCAATGGAATACCGTCTTCTCCCGTATCGAGTCAAAACGGCGATATGGAGTTTAAAATCATTCACTCATCCGAGGAACTGGATGCCTTTTTGGCACAGAGCAAAGGGAAAAAAGTGATGCTTGATTTTTATGCCGACTGGTGTACCTCGTGTAAAGAACTCGATCATGTCACCTTCAAAGACCCGCGTGTGATAGAATCACTCAAAGAGTATGTTTTAATCCGAGCCGACGTAACCGCCAACAGTGACGCCGAGCAAGCGCTTGCAAAACGGTTCAATCTTTTCGGTCCTCCGGCTATGATCTTTTTCGATGAGAGTGGAAAATCCATCAAAAGTGCCGATCTAATCGGATTTAAAGATGCTGAAACCTTTATCAGCCATATTAAAACATTGGAGAAACCATGAAAAAAATCTTCTTAGCTCTCTTACTGATCGGCAGTTCGCTCTTCGCCGAACTCGATTGGGCACCTTCCTATGAGCAAGGATTGGCAAAAGCCAAAAAAGAGCATAAAGTCGTGATGCTGATGTTTTCGAGCAAAACGTGCAAAATGTGTAACTACATGAAAAAAACCGTATACGAAAACGATGACGTCTCCGAATACATCAAAACTTTTTTCATCCCCATCGAAGTCGATATCATAGAACACCCTGACAAATACGGTTATACGGTTTTCGGCACTCCTACCTATTATTTCTTAACCTCTGATGGCAAACCAATCGGACGGATGATGGTGGGCGGTGCCACACCCGAAGGGTTCTTGCAAAAACTCAAAGAAGTAAAGCAGGGTCAATAACGAATGATTAAACGCTCACTTCTATTATCGCTGCTCTTTAGTGTTTCAGGATCGGCACAGAGTCTTGAGGATATTTTCACCGAAGGAAAAGTGAGCGGTAATCTCCGCGCTTTTTGGTACGACGGTGACCGCGAACTGCGGATTGACCGTACCGCCCTCACCGTCGGAGGGATTTTGAGTTACAAAACGGCGCCTTACGCTGGATTCAGCGGCGATGTTTCACTCTTTTCAAGTAATGGCATTACCTCACTCACCCACATGCCCGAATCGGGACAAACCCATAATCTTAATCTCGATGGCAGTTCCATCAATACCCTCGGCGAAGCCTATCTTCAGTACACGGGACACGATACCTCCCTCAAATACGGTCGTCAGCGCCTGGATCTTCCTCTCGCAAACGATTACTACAACCGGATGCTCCCGAACAGTTTCGAAGCGCTCAGTATCGAAAACCGATCTTTGAGCTATACGACGTTCAAAGCCGCCTATATCACCGGATGGAAATACAAAGGCTCCGACACCTTTGTCTCTCCAACCTACTCGCTTGGGATCGACCGTGATATCGCCGTACTTGGAGTGATTTATTCTCCTACTCCTGCATGGAAAGTCGAACTGTACGACACCTATGTACGGGATGTGATGAATGCCCCGTATCTGCAGGTTATCAATAATGAAATTTGGAAATCCGCTGAGGGGACAGCTTTCTCGGGTGCATTGCAATATTTAAACGAACGGAGTGTCGGAGATCATGCCGCAGGAGAGGTCGATACCTATCTGCTAGGACTACGCGGGACACTCACGAAGGGAGAATGGAGCCTAAGTGCTCTGTATACCCTTATCGGCGATCAGAGCCTATTGGGAACAGGGGGACGGTATGAGAAGATGGGATGGGGAGCCTTTATAACCTATACCGATCTACAGATCGACGGAGAGAGCGAAAATGCCGGAGCAGAAGCCTACGGCACTGTCCTTACCTACCGCCCCGCCTCCACGTTCGAGATTTCCGCCAAATACATGAAAATCGATCAAAGCGATAGTGTCCAATCCAACCCTGCATCACTCACCCAAAATCCACGTCCCGATTCGGACGAATATAATCTCGATGCGACCTATCAACCGCGCAAAGAATTTCGTCTGCGCACCCGTTTAGCCCATATCAATTATGACCCTGAGAGCACAATAATGTTCAAAACTAAAGCCTATGATGAGAACAATGTCCGCATTATTGCCGATTATCTCTTCTAATTTCATCATTTGTCCCCTTTTTGTCTAAAATCTATTGACAAAAAAGGTTACAACCGCTATAATTCCCGTCCATAAATTGTGCTGGAACAGTTTATTGTTATTTACGTCCCGTTAGCTCAGCTGGTAGAGCATTTCACTTTTAATGAAGGGGTCGATGGTTCGAATCCATCACGGGACACCACTTTTTCAACCACATTTATGTGGCCCCATCATCTAATGGTTAGGATTCCAGATTTTCATTCTGGCCATACGAGTTCGAATCTCGTTGGGGTCACCACTTTTAAATCCCTATTTTTTACCTCTCCAATCACCAACTTTTTATCACTTTAGCACGCTATTTTTTTCATGTTGTACAGAAAAACAAAAACGTCATTAAAATCTCATTATCTGTGGTTACAATAATCTCTAAAAGGAGATATATTTGGTCAATTACTCCGCACATATTGAAGAACTTAAATCAGAAATACTCGATCGCAATTTAGTCTCCATTACGACTGATGGAAATGGTATTATTATCGATGCCAGCAAGGGCTTTGAAATACTTTCTGGTTATACCAGAAATGAACTGCTCGGTGTAAATCATCAAATTATTCGCCATCCCGACACCCCAAAAGAGATGTTTGCAAATTTATGGGACACAATTACCAAAGGCAAATCGTGGTGCGGTGAAATAAAAAATCAAAGTAAATGCGGTAAAGTATATTGGAGTAAGATATGTATTGAACCTCTGATAGGGAACAATAGCATATTAGGATACTTAGGTATTTATACGAATATTACAGAACAAAAAGAGCTGCTGCGGCAGGCCTCGATGGATTCGCTGACAGGGATTTATAATCGATCCAAGTTTAATCTACTCCTTTGC
The DNA here is from genome assembly GCF_028713855.1 of Sulfuricurvum sp. Classification (GTDB taxonomy): domain Bacteria; phylum Campylobacterota; class Campylobacteria; order Campylobacterales; family Sulfurimonadaceae; genus Sulfuricurvum. The sequence continues at coordinate 246,519 of NZ_JAQTNN010000002.1, read as the reverse complement.
CACGAGGTAGAAGAAGCATATCGCAGTAAAAATACCTTTACCGTTATTTTTATTGATATAGACCATTTCAAAATCATTAATGATCGATATGGGCATTTGGAAGGGGATCGTGTATTGATTGAATTTTCGGCACTGACTCGCGATGCCCTCCGCAAAAGCGACCTGTTCTGCCGATGGGGTGGAGAAGAATTTATCATTGTTCTATCCAAAGCCGATTTAACTATAGGATACACTATTGCAGAAAAACTCCGTAACCTTGTACAGAACCATGATTTCGGTCTTACTGAGCCTGTAACTCTCAGTATCGGCATTAGCCAATATCATCCGTCAAAAAGCATAGATGAAACCATCAAAGATGCCGATAGAGCTATGTATAAAGCTAAAAATCAAGGAAGAAATCAAACAGTGCTAGCTTATACTAATGATGGTGAAGAAGATTAATGTTTAAAGCTGCCAATTTCACGCTCCTCTATATCGAAAGTGATTCTAGAATTCGGGAAAACAATGCCCTGTTGATACGTAAAAACGGTTTAAAAGTTTTAGAAACCGATAATTCCACAAAAGCTTGCGATCTCTTTCGAACGCAAAAAGTTGACCTCATTTTGGTCGATCTGCAACTATCCAATGAAAATGGGTTGGAATTTATCCGTTGTCTCCGGCAAAAAGATGTACTAACACCTGTCATCATTACAACAGCCTATACAACTCAAGAAATTTTAATGGATGCTATCAATCTCAATACTACCCGTTGTTTAAAAAAACCGTTCGATCATAGCGATCTGCTCGATGCGATCTCAGTCGGAGTAAAAAAACTTCTCCATTGTCATTCATCAGCCTACACCACTTTACATGACGGGTTCAGTTACGACCCGATCAATAAAACCATTAACCATCCCGACAATTCAACCATTCAACTCTCTAAAAAAGAGTATCTATTAGTTGAAATATTGTTAAGCAAAAAGCGCCTTATCATCCCCTATGAGGTTATTGAAACCCACGTTTGGCAAGACACCTTGATGAGTATGGATGCGTTGAGAACCCTTGTACGAGGAATTCGTAAAAAAGCATACCCCCACATTATTTCCAATGTAAACGGCATAGGCTATAAAATAGATCTGTAACTTGTTAACATTTCTTAGTTACAATTTTCTCATTTTATAAAATAAGAGGTAATCTCATGAAATTCCTACTCTCTCTTACACTAACTTTAGTTTTTTTCTCAGGCTGTGCCGCAACATGGAGCGGCATTAAAGAAGATACATCCAACTCAGTCGATTGGACCAAGGGAAAAGTAAATCAAGGTGCCGGATACGTCAAAGAAAAAACCGAATGATTAAACCACTGGTTCTATCCGCACTTCTTTTTTTCTCCGGCATGGCAAATGAACCTGTACAATGGGGTGAAAACGTAACCGGTGTCGTCACAACTTTTCAGACACACAAAAAAGAGCTTGCCCTTACCTTCGATGCGTGTGGGGGGAGTGCTCGCAGTTCTGGATACGATGCGGGACTCATCGATTACCTGAGCGAAAACAACATTTCTGCAACATTGTTTATCAACTCAAGATGGATTCAAAGCAACCCTGAAGCCTTCGCACGTTTGGCGGCAAATCCTTTATTTGAGATCGCCAATCACGGTACCGCACACCACCCACTCTCTGTGAACGGTAAAAGTATTTACAATATCCCCGGGACCGCTTCAGCCGAAGAGGTTGCCCATGAAATCAACGGTAACGGTGATTTGATCGAAAAGCTCACCGGTAAACGCCCCCGTTTTTTCCGTTCCGGCACCGCTTACTACGATGAACAGGCCGTTGAAATTGCCCATAGAAACGGAGTTGAAATCGCAGGATTTAGTGTGTTAGGGGATGCAGGGGCAACCTTTAATGCACCCAAAGTAGCACAGCAGATCGAAAGTGCTCATAATGGAGATATTCTCATTTTTCATATGAACCATCCTGAGAGCGGAACACGTGAAGGGATCATAGAGGGGCTTGCCAAACTCAAAACACAAGGGTTCACTTTCGTCCGTCTCAGCGATGTCAAAGAGCATCTCAATCACCTCCCCTGAGTGTCACCAGCGTTATTTTAAACATCCAAATCCATAGCCATGCAAGGGTAACCTCGAATCCTATAAATGAGATGAGTTTTAGGATGGAAAAAATTTCAACTCCCATCATAATAGGTAATACACTCAGTTGATCAAAAAAATAAAGAGTGAAGAGAATATGAGTGAACCGTGTTCTAGTATTTTGGGGCATTACTTCAATAAATGCCAAAAAATGAAGTACGACCATGAGGGCAATACCAATAAAAAGAATATGAGGCATAAGTACCTCAAGTAACCCGTGTAACGATTTATCCGCATAATAAGTTGTTATCTCATGCGGAGAGATTCCAATATTATGAATAAAGAGCCATCCGCCCAAAACCGTTTGGAGAATCACAAGGGCGCCAAATCCTAATGCTAAAATAGTAAGTAGCCGTTGATTCATCTAAAGGCGTCTTCGAATGAGTGCAATGAGTAGATCCATCGCCATCATAATAATAATACTGTGAAAAAGAATAAAAGAACTCAAGCCGATGACAACAGCTATCGCACCAAAAACGGATGACGTGAGCAATCCAAGAGGATAGCTCAGCAATGTAATGAGAAGAATCGCAAAAAGGGTGATTTTCGTCGACGTTGTGCGTGATGTACGTACATAAAGCGATGCTATAAGGATAAAGGTGATAATAAGCCCAAAAAGATCCGTGTGAATTCCAAGAAGCAAATCACTAAAGAGTAAAGGATCGACGAATTCTGCTTCACTCCCCATTACGGTAGCAATCCATGCATCGGGCGTGAGTCCGAAATCGATCCTTTTGGCACTTAGACTAAGCCCCATCGCGAGCATGAGAGTGATTAACATCCATAGGATAACAGCACGTAATGTCACATTATCGGAAAGCTTTTTTGAGGCAATAAACTTCATGGTTTTACAATCTCTAATAATTCCAATGCTATGCGTGCCCCATCTGTAATTGCACGAGCGGATAAAGTAGCCCCTGTCGTAGTGGGGATATCCTGGTTAAGTTTGAGCGTATTGGCACTGCTTTTATTATCGAAGACATCCAACCATGTTTTACTTGGAAGATACTCGATAGGCTCATTAAAGGCAACAATCTCAATCGATTTTATTTTACCGCCAAGATCGATGAGATAGAGGGCAATAGCGGTTTTAGTTCGTACTTTTTTATTCATCAATACACCATACCCTATCGTTTTTTCCCCATTTTTAGCGAGATAAAGTCGGTAAAGTTTAGTATCTATTTTTTGCATAGACGCCTGTGAGAGCTGTGTCATCTGGCTATCGGTTAAAATGATGTTTTGGGTCTCAACACTTTTGGCGCTAAAGGTGCGTTGTGTGAGAACAGTGGGATCGCCCAATACTTGGGCGAAACCGAGGGTGGCAAGAGCGATTACAAAGAGCGTTATTTTAATCAAAATATAAATCCTAATCCGAAGGAATACACTCCTTCATTTTCATTGGTATTAACACCATTCTTATTATGCCGCAATGTATACTCCCCTTTTAAAACGACTTGCTCATGAGGGAAGTAATTTAAACCGTAAGTAAAGCTTTCTGTATTTCCAAACGAAGTTCCATCGGTAAGCGATGTTGCGAGATTATAGTTTTCATACTGAAAGAAAATCGGTAATCGTGTACTCGCCTGTGCAAAAAATGGTAAAACATTATACTCCATATTGATATAACCTCCACGCGCTGACTCTGGGTGTTCAGTGGCAATGACCCCTTGGTGATCGCCGAGATATGCAGCAGCATTACTGAGATGGGATTGGGTATAAAGCCCTTTTATTTTGAACCCTTCATATTGATACTGAGCATGTATATCAGCTATCGTCATTCTTCCTTCTCCTTCACCGTTGGTAGAAGCTCCTGCTTTACCCGTATATAGACTTGTTCCTACGAGCAATCCGTTAATACCGGTATAATCAAACCGTGCAACTATACCAAGATTGGAGGTTTCACTGTTGGACTCATTTCCTCCGCGTCGTGCGTCACGAATCCAGTTTTTTCCAAAGCTATCTGCTTCAGGAGCTCCATCATGATTAGCAAGACTCATATCAAGCGCAACAATCGCTCCGGCCGCATAATTAAAATTCTCTGTTTTCCCATAGACCGTCAATCCTGTTTCATGCCACGTTGAAGGGATAAGATATTTTTCAACATCCGGACGTGCAACGGTATTAAATAAAACCGGCTCATGATTCAGATTGATTAAACCCATAGGGACCACTTGATGTCCCAAACGAACATTAAAAGTAGGATCAAGTAAAAAATCAAGATAGAGTTGCTCCACAGAGACTTCTTGTCCCCCATGTTCAAATTCTATTTCAGAGTTCAAAATAATGTTATCACTAAATTTATACCCGATGTAGGGGACAAATCTGTACACTTCAGTTTGATCTGTATTTGCATGGGTTTGGTGTGAATAAAACATCTCACCATATCCCCCAATTGAAAGAGGAGTTTTGGAATAATAGATTTTGGAAGCTGCCGCACCAAGCCCTGCTTCCGTTTTTGTCATATCAACCGTGCTAAATGAAGTTGCATTTTGAACATTGATAAGTTCCGAAGTCAGCGCATTCGTTTGTTCGGCCTGTTTTTTCGTACTTGTTTCAATGGACTCTAAACGCTCTGTAAGGGCTTTGAGTTGGGCTTTGAGATCAGTGATCTCATCCGCTGAGAGATTGGACGTAAGGACCAGTGCAGCGCACGAGCTTAAGAGGAGGTTTTTCATTTCATATCCTTTTATGATAGTGATTATTGATTGCGAAAGTATAATAGGGAAACCTAAAAATAATATTAATAATGAAAATGACTATCGTTTATAGAGCTATATTTGACGATTCATGGTAAACTTCTTAGTATGAAAACACTATTTTTACTCTTATTAACCCTTTCTAGTCTCTACGCAGTCCCTCGTACACAAGTTCATATGGGGACACTCATTAGTGTTGAAGTGAACGAAGAAAATCTGAGTGATAACGTTTTTGATTTATTTAGAGAGTTGGACAATCGTCTTTCGACGTATAAAAATGATTCTGAAATTTCGCGTCTTAATCGAGACTATGAGTTGAATACTTCTGAGATAACTCGCAAAATTTTGGTACGCTCACTTGAGATAACCCATATCAGTGATGGAGCATTTGATGTTACGATTGGTTCATTAACCCATGGGGCATATCGTTTTGGATACGATAATGAACGTATACCTTCAAAAGAGGTGCTTCTGAAATCAGAAAAATTTGTAGGCTCCTATCGAATGAAAATCGAGGGAAATCAGGTCAAGATTCTTCCGGGAACCATTATTGATTTAGGGGGAATCGGTAAGGGGTATGCAGTCGATTTGGCAATGGGAAAACTCCAAAGCAATGGTGTTACCAAAGCAGTTGTAGCCGCATCCGGTGATATTGGATGTTTAAGTGAGTGTAGGGTTGAGATTCAAGATCCATTCCATCCAAATGCTCATATTGCAACCATCCAATCTACATTACCTCGCTTTGCAGTGAGTACTAGCGGAAATTACGAGCGCTATATTAAAAATAAAACCTATAATCATCTCATCGATCCAAAAACAGGACAACCGGAACAATATTATGCATCGGTGACATTAATAGATATGGGAGACAATACCCGTCTAGATGCATTGGCCACTGCCGTTTCGGTGATAAAGGAGAAAAAGGCAATCGTAATGTTAGAGAAACTCAAAATCGCCTATGTATTGATTCGTAATAATGGTACGATTATCAAGAGCACAATGCCAAGCGGTATTTCTGTAACTTTTATTACTGACACACCAACACTTAATGAGCTATAGTTCATTATATTCAAGATCAAGGATTTATTATGTGTCTTATCCTCACCTTTGCATTTATGATTGCGACGATCTCTTTTTTTACTCAAGGATTAATCCCTCATGCTATTATCAGTGGAATCATTGCCTCGATTTCACTTTTCTTCTTTATCCGAAAACTGATCTTTAACGGGCGATGTATTTTTGGAAAAGCGACGGATTGCAATACACCGAAAAAATAATTTATATGTTCTGTGTAACTCATGTTACAGACACCTTTGCTCTCAAAGCATTACAATGCTCCTACAAATTTAGAGAATCACATTCTCGACCAAGGAGTTTACAATGGTATGTAACCTAGGAAAAATTGATCGTGCCCTTAGAATCGTTGCGGGAGTTTCCCTCATCCTATGGGCCAGTATGGGTGGAAGTGTTTTCGGCTATGCAGGTATTATTTTGCTGCTTACCGGCCTTATAAGCTTTTGTCCGCTTTATGGTCTTTTGGGGTTCGATACGGGATGCAAGATAAAACAAGAATCATAATTTCGTGTTATAATGCCTCAAATCCCTTGAGGCATTTATATGGAACTTGCACAATTTACTTTTTTCTCCCATCTATCCTCAGAACTTCAACACTTTGTCCATACTCATGCCCGTCCGATCACCGTCGCAAAAAATACTATTTTATTTTATCAAGGTGATGTGTGCAAAGATATCCTTTTTTTAACCGAAGGAAATGTCCGCCTCTATATCCAAGGGGAAGGGATCGAAGAGATCACCCTCTATACGCTCAAACCACTTGAACAATGCGTCATCAATACCGCCAGCCTCGTGGCTCAGGATGTCGCCATCGGAACCGCCGTCACTGAAAATGATATCAGCGGCTATCTCCTCGATCATGAATCGATCCGCTCACTCATGTCCCAAAGCCCGGAGTATCTCAGTTTCATATTTTCTCTCTTTACCGTCCGTCTCGCATCGCTGGCTACTCTCGTAGAGGATATCAAATTCAAACGTCTCAATGTACGTTTATTGGAATGGCTCGCGCATCAGGAAAACAGCCGTATTGAAATGACCCACGAGCAGATTGCGACTCAGCTGGGAACATCACGCGTCGTTATCAGCCGACTGCTTAAAGATTTAGAGCACAAAGGGAAAGTCCGCCTGGAACGCGGCGCAATAGAGAGACTGTAGTTACTTCAAATACGAGCGCAATACGCCCACCAGTTTTTCTAAATCTTCCTCACGCTGCCCGGCAGGAGCATCGGCGCTCAGATGTTCGCGGATATATCCTTCCAATACCTCATTCATCAAACCGTTGACCGCTCCTCGGATCGCGGCAATCTGCTGAAGAACCGCCGAACACTCTTTTTCATCATTCAACGCCTTTTCCAATGCCTCAGCCTGCCCTTTTATCCGCCGAACCCGTGTCAATAATTGTTTCTTAGCATGAATCGTGTGTGCCATAGTGCTCTCTGTTTTTTAATCATAATTAAGTATACTGGGGTATAGTATCATAATTTTAATAAAGGATTTAATTTCATGTATGCTTCATCGTCTGCCGAACGCTGGTATCACTCCCATATTTTTGATGAGGGGAATCCTCTCGCGGAGAGAAATACCCGTATCGCTGTTGCATTAACAGCGTTTATGATGGTAGCTGAGATTATCGGCGGATGGGTGTATAACTCAATGGCACTCTTGGCTGATGGGTGGCACATGAGTTCACATGCTTTGGCCTTGGGCTTATCGGTCATGGCGTACAGTGCGGCACGACGTTATGCCCATGATAAGCGTTTTACGTTCGGGACATGGAAGATCGAAGTTCTAGGCGGTTATACCAGTGCCATTTTTCTAGTCGGCGTAGCTGCTCTTATGTTATTTCAATCCGCTGAGCGTTTAATTTCACCGACACCGATCCATTACGACCAAGCGATTGAAATTGCGATCATCGGTTTACTGGTCAATCTTGCGTGTGCATGGCTGCTCAAAGACGGACATTCTCATGATCATCATCACGATCATGGCCATCATCACCATGACCAGCATGATCACCATCACGACCTTAATCTACGCTCTGCCTATATGCACGTCATTGCCGATGCCGCCACTTCAGTACTCGCTATTATTGCATTGATCTGCGGTAAATTATGGGGTGCGGCTTGGCTCGATCCGGTAATGGGTATCGTCGGAGCCGGATTGGTTTCGGTATGGGCATACGGATTACTGCGGGACTCCGGACGTATTTTGTTAGACGCAGAAATGGACGCTCCGGTCGTTGCTGAAATCTATGAAGTCATTGAAGCCAGTCCTATCAAAGCGACCATCACCGATTTGCATGTCTGGCGTGTCGGAAAAGGAAAATACTCCTGTATCCTCTCCCTGCATACGAATGAAGAAGCTACTCCCGATTACTTCAAAGATCAATTGAGCATCCATGAAGAGCTGGTTCACATCACGGTGGAAATAAACCAAGAGTAATTCATCTTCATTTCAATGATTTCATAAGGCCAATTTAAGTGAAAATAATCATAATTCGATAATAGTTATTATTTTCAGGAGTATCTTATGTATTTGATTTGGGACGCATTTTGGGAATTGAGTATCGATATGGGGATTTATATCCTTTTTGGTCTATTGGCCGCAGGGATATTGCATCAGATTATCAGTGAAACATGGATTCAAAAACATTTAGGTCCCGAGACTCATGGTTCTGTCTACAAAGCAGCCTTATTCGGAACGCCGCTCCCCTTGTGTTCATGCAGTGTTATCCCCTTCGCCGCATCGCTTCGACGCAACGGTGCATCTAAGGGGGCAACTTTATCATTTTTGATTTCAACTCCGATTACGGGAGTCGACTCGATTTTGGCGACCTTTGGAATGTTCGGATGGGTATTTACCCTCTATCGAGTTTGTACCTCCGTTGTTATAGCGATTGCGGCCGGCGTGCTAATGAATATTTTTGAACCCAAAGAGGTTGTCAAAAAAGGATTTTCTTTTACAGCCACAGCTCCGAAAATGACGCCAACAATTGTCCAAGTGACTAAAACAGAAGATAAAAAGCCATTTTCTGTCTCGGGTGTTTTTCAGTACGGTCTGGTAACACTATTGGGAAGCTTCAGCAAACCTCTCTTTTGGGGGCTGTTGCTCGGTGCTTTTATTACAGCGGCAATCCCTTCCAATCTCCATGAGCTCTTTAATGACAATCGATTTCTAAGCTATCTAATAGCCGTTGCAATCGCAGCACCTATGTATGTATGTGCTACCGCATCACTTCCAATAGCGGCTTCTTTGATTATAGCCGGAGTTTCCCCGGGTGCCGCATTTATCTTTTTAAGTGCAGGTCCCGCTACCAATACCGTGACGATGGGAGTGGTTAAGTCAATGCTGGGGACACGGGCCTTAGTGATTTATCTCTCGGTAATTGCCATCGGGAGTATAGCCTTCGGTGCATCCATCGATATGTTGTTTGAGTCACTCTCTATCACTATGAATGTCGATTTGCATGAGCAGCACGGAATACTCGAAGAAACTGCTGCAGTGCTCATGCTGGGGCTTATCGGATGGCACCTCATCCGTGGAGTATTTCAAAAAAAAGATACAAGTTGCAACGGGGGATCGTGCTGCTCATAAAACAGCACCTTAACAATTCGGGGCTTTGTCCGCTATAATTGCGCACTTATTGCTCAGGACTCCCCGTGAACGAAACCCTTCTTATCCTCGCCGTGGCTTTGGCTATGGACTCTGTCGCCGTATCGATCGCCATCGGCTCAAAATACAAAGATCTTTACCTCTCCAAAACCCTCTTTAGCGCAAGTATATTCGGTTTCTTCCAAGGAGCTATGCCGTTAGCGGGATATTTTATCGGGATCACCTTCGCCGAATATGTTCAATCATTCGATCACTGGATAGCCTTTGTCCTTCTAGTAGGTCTTGGGGGGAAAATGCTTTATGAAGCATATCAAAATGAGTTTGATGACGAGGTTACCGACCTCTCAACCAAAACCCTCATCACCTTAGCAATTGCGACTAGTATCGATGCAATGGCCATCGGGGTAACGTTTGCCTTTTTAAAAAGCGATATCTATACGGCAGCAGGTGTGATTGCACTGGTCACGTTTGCATTGTGTCTCGCAGCCGTGTATATCGGGAAAAAACTGGGTTCATTACTTGAAAGCAAAGCGGAGATGCTCGGAGGATTGATTCTTATCGGACTTGGATTTAAAATTCTCTTAGAACATTTAGGGGTTATTTAATTACCAACCGTCCGTAGCGTGATTATCATGTTTTGATTTCTTATAGCGGCGCGCATTTACCCGCTTCTCCAGCTGATTTTGGGCATAAAATAACTCTTCTTTAATCGTCTCGATCTCCATATCACTGGCTCGATAATCAAGGATTTTCTGACCAAGTGCTTCGAGTTCGGTGTACTCGTCTTTGTAAAGTGTTACCGCTTCATTCTTTTCTAAAAAACGAAAATTCATATCCACTTTTTGGTCATACTGCTCTTTCGTCGGGGACTCACTTTTGGCCAGATACGAGAGTATTCCGCTGATAAAACGACCCAACAGCCGGATATACCGAAGCCGTTTTGAATTTTCTGTTTTAGATGTCCCCATAAACCCTCATATTAATTATTCATCGATACAATACCACCATTATACCTATTAGAGGATTCAAAATGCGTATTCTTTTCATTGCCCTATTGATGTCTGCTACGACGTTAATGGCCGATTATATCCGTCAGCCGATTGATCAGAAACTGATCGATTCAAAAATCAAGATTATTGATATCCGTACCCCTTCTGAGTGGAAAACGACAGGACTTGTCAAAGGCTCCATCCCTATCACCTTTTTTGATGAACAAGGTAACTACAATACCGAAATCTTTTTAGGACAACTGAATAAAGTCGTCAAAAAAGGGGAAAAATTCGCCCTTATCTGTAACAGCGGAAACCGTACCCAAGTCGTGGGAAATTTTTTAGGAAAACAGCAAGGGTATAACGTTATCGATTTGCAAGGGGGGATTCAATACGCTATAGGAAAGAAACTCCCTCTAGAACCTTATAAACCCAAGCAATAAGCAGTACGATTCACTCAAAAAGTATGTTGGAGACTCATTCCGAGATATTTCCCCTCACTCGCCGAGTTTTGGAATACGGGTGATAAAATATACTGATCTGTAACAAATGCACCCAGTGCTGAACCTGCTACGTGTGAAGCGATATCAATTAACTGACCGCGGCCATTTCCATGAAGAGCATACTCTATACCCTGCTCCGCAGCAATAGCGGCACTGCTTATTCCAAATCCGATCATCCCTCTATCCGATCGATATTCCGGATAGAAACGATCGACTACAGCCGTAATCCCCCCTGCCATAACAGCCCCACCGGCAAAATGACTCAATTCACTGTTAAAACCATCATTTGCATTGAGTATTGAGGCAACCAATAGGCTATATCCTGCTAAACGTTTCAATTTCATATTTTCAACCTTCTTTAATCGATTCTCAACGTAAAAATTCGAGTAAATCGATATATTCTTTTTCGATAACACCGAGATTTTCCAACATCCGCATCTCATCCATGCCTGGATTATCGCTTAAAAACTCTCGACGCCATTGAATATTATCTTGAAGTTCGGTGAGCCCTGTGGAAAGATACTCAATCATCGATTCGATATCAACCCCTCGAATCACCCCTTCGGTATCAGCTTTATAAAACAAGAGCGCATAATCACCTGTCTCATGCGAAAAGCGAAAATCTTCAGCGATGTTATGGACAATCGTTTTAATCCGCTCGTCTTTGATAAGTCGTTTTGCCATCGTTGACCTCCGATTCTAATATGTGATTGTAATAGCTTTTGGTATAGGAGTTGCTTAGATTATTTATCCAAATATAAAAGATAAAAACAAACCGTGGAATCACTCAAACTAAAGTCCAAACTGCTCTATTTATTGTTGCTGGTTGGCTTCGGGCTCACCGTCGTAGGACTGATCGGATATTTTAATATCCAAAATATCAAACGGCACATGGATACCCTCTATTTCGGTTCCCTTCTCCCTTTAAATGAACTCTCATTAATAACCGATACCTATCAAAACGATCTTGCCATAACCGTTTATCGCTGGAATAATCATCTTATCAGTGACGATGATGCGGCACAAAAAATATCGGTTGGATTGGAAAAGATTCAACAAGGGTGGAGCAACTATCTCTCTCATCCCAAACGTCCTGAGGAGATGCCTTATGTTGATTACACCGAATCACAAATGGATCTAGTGGGAAATTATTTTACTCAACTCCGCTCAATCATTCTCGATCCGAAATTATCCCATCCGATATCATTAGCGACCTTAAACGATAATCTTCAATCGATCCATGAAACCCTCCACCGTCTTAGCATATACGAAAGTGCGGCGGCACAATATGAACATTCGGAGCTTATGGCACGATATCAAAATGCTCTTCTTCAACTGATCCTATTTTTGGTGGTGATATTGATTTTTGTCATGGGATTGGCATGGAAAATTTTTGCCCGTATCGAATTACAGCAGCAACAGTTGATTGAATCAACCGAAACCCTCCAACATCTTAATCTCAAACTCGAACAGGCTTCTTACACCGATTCTCTCACAGCCCTATATAATCGGCGCTATTTTAATGTCGTTTATGAGCGGGAGTTCAAACGCGCCCTGCGTTCCGGTAAACCGTTTGTATTTATGATGCTGGATATCGATTATTTCAAACAATACAATGATACCTACGGACATCTGCAAGGAGACCAAGCGCTTCAGGCAGTCGCTAAAACCCTCAAAAATACCTTTCAGCGTCCGGGAGATTATCCGTTTCGTCTGGGCGGAGAAGAGTTTGGAGTTATCCTCACCGATACGGATTGCACAAATGCCCGCTTGATGGGGGAAAAAGTACGTGCCAATATTGAAAGTTTAAAAATAGAGCATAAGGGGAGCAAAATTTTACCGACACTAAGCGTCTCCATCGGAGGAATATGTATCGTTCCGACGGCACTGATGGGAGATGATGCACTGATCCATGCGGCAGACACCAACCTCTATGCGGCAAAAGAGCGGGGGCGTAATCAAGTGGTATTTGGAAATAAACTGTAAGTTATTTCGGATTTTTAAACTTAAATCCCAGTTTTTCGAGATTTTCACGCACTTTCAAAGAGATATCTCCTTGGAACTCCATCCACCCCTCTTTATACGCACCCCCACAGGCAAGTGACTTTTTGAGAGTTGAAAGAGCCTTTTGGGCATCTTCTTCGCTGAGACTGAAAGGGCCGACAAGCGTCACCACTTTCCCTTTACGCTTCTCTTTTTGGAAAACAAGCCGGTGTGCGGAAGGATCGAGAAGAACGAGTGAGTTAGAAGTTTTCTCCTCCTCCATACTCCATCCATCATTCCATGATGCGCCGAGATCGAGCGAGAGTTTTATCCCTCGACTCACTGAACCTCTCCGCAGTATTCAAACCGTTTTGTTCCGTTGGGGAGAATCTCGATAAACATCTCCAGCGGTCGCACCCATAACCCCCGTTCGCCATACAGAGGACGATATACGACAAGACTTTCAGAGGTCTCAGAGTGTTTTGCCACTCCGATTACCTCGTAATGTTTTCCTTTATAATGACGATAAAGTCCTGGTTTAAGCACGAATCACCCTTTGCACCAATGCGCTGATTCCTTCGGATTCAAAAGCATTACGGTTCGCCATAGAGAGAATCGGATTGGTACAGTATTTTGCATTATCATACACCACAACGATCACCTCATCCCCCTCTTGTAGAAAGTTTATCTCTCCAAAACGGGTATAACGGGTCGCCCCGATGCTAATAATCGCCTGTTTAGGATTTTCGGCATCTAGCAAATACTCTCTGATCGGCTCTAATGGACCGAAATCACTCTGGGAATTAATCTGCTTTTTCATCCACTCCAGTAATTTACCGTAAAAGAAGCTGTACCCCGTGAGTTCGACATCTTCGCCATAGCGCATCAACATCCCCTCACGTCGTAAAAATGAGGCGATACGATAGGTATCCATCACTCCACCCTTCTCAAATGCATCGATCGCGATCAAGGTCGAAGATAATCCTTTGGATGCTTCGCCCCAATTTTTCTTATGGCTGATTTTCTCAGCTCCCTCTTTACGGAGCGAACAGTCGTTATAGGCACCGAAAAATTTCGGTGTGATCGCAGTTACGTTACCGTCTGCATCATAATCAAGATCACAAATAAGAGCCACTTCAGGTTCAGGCTGGACGTTACACTCTTCATTGGGAAGTAGAATCGTATTGGAACTGAGCGGATAAGTACCAAGCTGTCCCTCACGCCCGGGGATGTAAAAAGGAAACATCCCTTTCGGACCGTTCGGGTCTTCGGTGAGAATATCCTTAAAATCAGCACTTTCGCCTGCTTGTTCGAGGTGGAGGGCGAAGTTGCCCGCGACCCCTAATCCGATAAAAGCTTTATACTCCATCCTTCTCTCCACTCAATTCAAATTATAAACTTCCGCTCGCTTTAGCTTCGGCAAACTCTTCGTACGAACCTTTGAAATCGATATAAGTTCCATCGAGGTGCAACTCAATAATACGATCTGCAAATGCATCAAGAAGCTCACGGTCATGACTCACACAAATAACATTACCTTCAAAATCCAGCAACGCTTCACCCAATGCGATAATCGCTTCAAGGTCAAGGTGATTGGTAGGCTCATCGAGTACGAGGAAATTCCCCCCCTCCAACATCATCTTAGAGAGCATCATACGATGTTTTTCTCCCCCTGAAATTTTCTCTACACTTTTCTCTTGCTGTTCACCGTTGAAAAGCATACGTCCCAAACAGTTACGAATCTCTGAAATTTCACGTTTAGGATCAAACCCGCGAAGCCAGTCATACAGCGTTCCGTCCCCTTTGATTTTATCCGTAGTATCTTGCGGGAAATAACTATATTCAATCGTCGCTCCCCACGTAATAGTTCCGCTTGTCGGCTTCATCTCTTCCATAAGAAGTTTACACAAGGTTGATTTACCGGCACCATTGGCACCGATAATCGCAATTTTTTCACCCGGAGAAACAAGAATATCAAAATCGCGCAAGACATTCAAATCGCCATAACTGTGAGAAACATTCGCCACACGCAATGCTTCATCCCCCATAGGACGTTTCGCTTTGAAAACGATACTTGGGTCACGGCGGCTTGATGGTTTGATATCTTCGATGGTTAATTTATCGAGTTGTTTTTGACGAGAGGTTGCCTGTTTCGCTTTTGATGCATTTGCCGAGAATCGTCGGACGAACGCTTCGAGTTGCTCTTTCTCTTTTACTTTTTTATCACGGTCTAACTGTGCTTGGTTTGCCATAACGGTAGAAGCGAGATACCAATCATCATAGGTTCCGGTAAACTCTCGAATTTTTTGGAAATCGACGTCAAGAATGTTGGTAACAACGGCATTGATGAAGTGACGGTCATGCGAGATGATAACCAATGTCCCCTCATGGCGTTGAAGCTCACGCTCCAACCATCCGATCGTATCGATATCGAGGTTATTGGTAGGCTCATCGAGGAACAAAACGTCCGGTTTCGGGTAGAGCACTTGTGCCAACAAAACTTTAAATTTCTCTGATGATGGGAGGCTTGACATCAAATCATTGTGATGCTCCGAACTGATTCCGACGTTTTCCAAAATTTTGGCGATTTGAACATCGTATTCATAGGTCGGATCTTCTTCGACCGAGATCATCTCCAACTCGGCAAGACGATCGTTGGTTTTGTCATCTTCAAAATCGCCGTTGGCGTATAAATACTCTTTCTCTTTGATCGCATCGTAAAGACGTTTGTTCCCCCACAATACCGCATCGGCAATCGTGAAATCTTCAAATGCAAACTGATTTTGTCCTAAAATACCTACTTTGAGCCCCGGCTCGATAGAGACATCTCCCTCATACTCTTTGATCTCACCGCTGAGAATTTTCAAAAAAGTTGTTTTTCCGGCGCCGTTAGCACCGATAAGACCGTAACGTTTATTACGATCAAGTTTGAGGTTGATCCCCTCAAATAAAACCCGACTTCCAAAACGCATTGTTAATTTTGTGACTTGTACCATTGCAAAACTCTTTACATACTAAAATTTCGCGATTATAGCTAAATTCTGATTATGGATTCCTAATACATTTAAAAGGAAGTTTTAAACTATAACAAATTACAATATCACAAAATAATCACGTTTGGGAATATATGCAAGCCGAAGCCCCTCTTTATGATGTACTCAATTATCTTCCGGAAGGGATACTTATGGTCGATGAGCGAGGGGTTATTCTCTTTGCCAATGAAGCCTTTTCCGATATGGTCGGCTATGAAAATGACCTCCTTTTAGGGCTCAATATGCTGAGCCTGCTCGCTGATATCGACGTATTCACCGAGTGTATCGCCAAAGTTATGAGAGAAGGCAAATCGCTTAATGCCGATACCGATTTTCTCCATCGTGACGGTAAAATCATCCAAGCCATTAAGAGTGTGCGGATGATTCGTAAAAATAACCATATCCGTTTTTTTGTCAATGTGCGAAATCTCACAGACGTCAATCGTCTTAATAAAGAACTGCTCTCGTCCAAAGAGCTGATTGAACATCAGGCTCGGGAGCTATCCGTACTACTCACCTCTAAAAATCAAGAGATTGAAGAGATATTAGGCAGTATAAATGAGGTGATCTGGTATATCGACAATAAAACACTCTCACTGCGCTACGTCAATAATGCGGTTGAGGGGATTTTCGGCTTTACCAAAGAGATCTTTTTAGCCGATCAATCCCTTTGGCAGCAACAAATTCACCCTGATGACCGAGCCTTGGTACAGATGTTTTTTGAAACCTTGGCTCCAGGACAATCCCAAGAAATTCGATTCCGGATTTTTCGCAGTGACGGCGAATTTCGATGGCTCAACAGCCGCATTCATCACCATCCCAAACTCCAACTTTTTATCGGCATCACCAGTGATATTACCTCCTCTAAAACCCAAAGCGATGAGATTGCATTTTTAGCTTATCATGATCCGCTCACACAGCTTCCGAATCGAGCCAAACTGAAACTTCAGCTCGATAATCGCTTTGAAAATTCTCCCTCATCTCCGTTTGCCCTCCTTTTCTTGGATTTGGACAATTTTAAAAATATCAACGATACGATGGGGCATGAAATCGGCGATAAAATCCTTATCGAAGTAAGCCGCCGCATTCTCGAAACAGCGGCTAAATATGATTTTTGTGCCCGTTTCGGGGGCGATGAATTCGTTGTTTTGCTCCAAGATGCCGATACATCAAACATCGATATTTTCGCGAATCGTCTAATCCAAATATTCAAAACTCCGATACAGATCAATGAACTCGATTTTTTCCTTTCAACTTCCATCGGTATCGTTCTCTATCCCCAAGATGCTTCAAACGGCGAAGATTTGATCAAACATGCCGATACCGCGATGTACGAAGCCAAAAACAAAGGTAAAAACCAATTCGTTTACTACCACGCCTCGATGCAACGCGCTATTCACAACTTTTTACACATCGAATCATTGGTACGAGACGGTCTGAGCCAAAACCTGTTTGAACTCTATTTCCAGCCCCTGATCGATAGTAAAACGCTTCGCTTGGAAGGGTATGAAGCCCTGTTGCGCCTCCCTCATCCCCAAGAGGGATTTATAGCTCCAGACATTTTTATTGCGGTTGCCGAAACCAACGGCGATATTCTTCTCATCGGAAAAGAGGTACTGCGGCAAGCCTGTGACTTTATTACAACTCTTCGCGAACGTTCGGATGAACCGTTTTTCATTGCAATTAATGTCTCTGCCAAACAGCTTCATCAAGAGTATTTTGCGCATGACCTCCTAACGTATTTAGAAGAACGTTCTATTCCGCCCGCATTTTTAAAAGTTGAGCTAACGGAAAGTGCCGTTATGGAAAATATTGACATTGCCGCTGTTCAGCTCACGCAGCTCAAAAAGGGAGGGGTTAGAATCGCATTGGATGATTTTGGAACCGGATATTCATCTTTTGCCTATCTTGCTCAACTTCCCATTGATACCCTCAAAATTGATAAATCATTTATCCTCACTCTCTTTGAAGTGAATTCTCATCGTCATATTGTCGAAGCAATGTCCAATCTCGCCCATGTGCTCGGAATGAGTGTAACGGCCGAGGGCGTTGAGGGGAGCGAACATTTTGATTATTTGATCGAAAATAAAATCGATACCCTTCAAGGGTTCCACCTCTGTCACCCTCTCCCAAAAGATGTGATCTTGCAAAAATTTAAAAACAAAGACCTCTACTTTACACCCGCTCCCTCCTTAGGCTATACTACCTAAAAATTTGTTCTAAGGAATCGTCGTGCTCGAATCCGAACTTTATCCGCTTTTATCCCAATCGGGATTCCAAATCCCCCGATTTCGCCGCTTTGCTCTGAATGAACCGATTGCTCTTGATTTTTATCCCGTAGCACTTAAAGTCGAATCCCCTAAAATCATCCATAAAAGCGATATCGGAGGGGTAAGTCTTTCTCTTAGTGATAACGATGCGCTCGAAACAGCTCGGACACAAATGGTAAACCGGATTGCCGAGCATGGGATCGTATTGGACCCTCAGGACGGTTTTATTGCCACCGCTATGATTCAAGGGGAAGAACTTTTTGCCGGAGTCGTCGATGATCCTATTTTCGGTCAAATCATCCTCTTCGGCAAGGGGGGAGTTTTACTGGAGCTCTACCGCGACGTCTGCTACATTGATATCCACGCCGATGAGGCAGAGATCATCCGCGCGCTTCATACCACCAAAATCAGCAAGCTTTTTGAAGGATTTCGAGGTTCAAAACCGATGACTGCGGAAATCGTCAAATTTATCCAAATCCTTCAACGCTTCATCAAAACCCATCCAAACATTCGCGAATGCGATCTCAATCCCGTCATTTTCAACGCCCATGGATTGCACGTCGTTGATGCACGGATCGACTATCATAAAACTCTTCCCGATAACACACCGGTAACACGGCATCGCAATAATTTTTTTGACAATCGTACGGTTGCCGTCATAGGTGCTTCCACGGATCCGAACAAAGTGGGCTATGCTATCGCCCGCAACGCCCTCTCTTTTAGCGGTAAACTCTATTTGGTAAATCAAAAAGGGGGAAGTTTTGACGGTCATCCTCTGCTTTCTTCCCTTGATGATATTAACGATACGATTGACACCGCCGTTATTACCATCCCCTCTCATCGTGTCCTTGAAACAATTGAAGCATTAATCCCCAAAGGGGTCAAAAACCTCATCATTGTTTCGGCAGGCTTTAAAGAAATCGGCGATACCCAAAGCGAAGAGCGATTAAGCACCTTGGCACAACAGCACAATCTTAATATTATCGGACCTAATTGTTTGGGCTATTTTGAGGCCAAACATTCTCTCAACCTCACCTTCGGCTCGCCCAATATCCATAAAGGTTCTCTCGCCCTTATCGCTCAATCAGGCGCTGTCCTCTCATCCCTCATGGATAAGGCGACCCAAGAAGGGATCGGATTTTCGCATATCCTCTCTGCGGGAAATATGGCCGATATGAATTTTGCCGATATCATTGCGATGCTTACCGATTCCCCTGAATGCGAGGCTATTTCCCTTTATGCCGAGGGGATACGGGATGGAAAAGCATTTTTAAATTCACTCCGTAACTGTCCAAAACCGATTCGCGTCTACAAAGCAGGAAAGTCACCTCAAGCACGAAAAGCGGCATTTTCTCATACGGGAAATCTCAGTGGAGACTATCCAATGTTCCAAGGGTTATTGGAAAGTGTCGGTGTTAAAATCGTCGATTCGCTGGAAGCACTCCTCTACCCCCGAAGTTTTGATAATATTGCCATCATCACCAATGCCGGAGGGCCTGGAACCATATTAACCGATTGTATTATTGAAAGGGGGGCAAAACTTTATACGTTAACCGTCCGTGATATCGATGCACTCAACGCTGTTTTACCGTCCAACTGGTCGAACAACAATCCCATCGATATTATCGGAGATGCCCAGAGTGAACGTTTTGAAGCAGCGTTGCGTTGTGTGGATGCGATCGAGGCCATCGAAATGATCTATCTTCTGATCACTCCGCAAATGATGACCGATACCCTAAACATTGTCCGACTACTCGAATACCCGTGGAAAAAACCGATTTATCCCATTCTTTTAGGTGGGGCAATGATGAGCGATGCTCTCTCTTATTTACGCAAACACACCAAGCCGTGTTTTACCACATTGCACGAGGCCAGCGCATTTTTGTAAAGGTTCATCCCTATGGTTAGACTAATCTTTAAAATACAATTTTATTTAACATTCCCATAAGATTGTAATGGCTAAAATGTGCCAAGGATTATGCTGGTTATAGTTCGATTTTTTCACGGAGTACAATGTGACACAAATTTATGTCGGGAACATTCCCTACGGCAAAGACGAAAACGATCTTAAAGATCTTTTCGGACAATACGGTGAAGTTAGTTCGGTTAAGTTCGTAAATGATAAAGAAACAGGCCGCTTCCGCGGTTTCGGTTTCGTTGAAATGGCGAACCAAGACGAAGCTAATAAAGCGATCACAGCCCTCGAAGGTAACGATTTCGGCGGACGTACACTTCGTGTAAACGAAGCTCGTCCTCGTGCACCACGCCCTCCACGCAACGACCGCTGGTAATCACTTCCATGAAGCCCTTAGGGGCTTTCATGCCACTCAATACTTTTCCTTTTTTCTAAAAATTCTTTTAACTTTTTAACAAAGACATATCATGACTTATACGCTCACTGAACCTTTTATCGAATTGCACAAACTTATTAAACTTTTGGATCTTGTCGATACCGGCGGGCAAGCGAAACTATTGATCGAAAATGCTCAAGTATTCCGCAACGGCGAAGTTGAAACCCGCAAGCGGGCAAAAATCACCAAAGGGGAGAAAATTACGATCGGTGACGTCACCATCGACGTGATCTAATACATTGTTTATTAATAGAGTTTTGACTATAATCACGCATTAAATAAAGCTTGGAAAAACAGAGATGAAAAATATCAAAATGATGGTTGTCGGCTTCGCCAGTGCGGTTGCCGTGACTGTCGCTCTTTCCACTACCCTCTTAGCCAAAAGCGATGTTCCTGCCGTTAGCGAAACTTCTGTTGAGGCTTCCCGATTACAATCATTAGCAAAATTTACCAAAGTACTGGGGATCGTTGAGCAATACAATGTTGACGGACTCACCATTGATCAGTTGATCGATAAAGCGTTGCAGGGACTTTTGTCCAATCTTGATGCCCATTCTACCTATATGGACAAACAAAGCTACGACAGCCTCAAAAGTCAAACAGACGGCGAATTCGGCGGATTAGGCATTACCGTTGGTATGCGCGACAATGCCCTCACGGTTATCGCACCAATCGAAGGGACTCCGGCAGATAAAGCAGGAATCAAAGCAGGTGATATTATCCTTAAAATCAATGACAAATCCACCCTGAGCATGACGATTGACGATGCAGTCGGATTAATGCGAGGAACTCCTAAAACTCCAATCGATTTAACCATCGTTCGCAAAGGAGCAGCGGAACCGTTGAAATTTCATATCATCCGTGACATTATCACCGTAGAGTCCGTTTATACCCGTAAAATCGGTGGCAATATCCTTTATATCCGAGTTACAAGCTTCGATAAAAAAGTAGCAGTCGATGTCAGAACCGCGATCAAAAAACACGCCGCTAAAAGCAACGGGATCATCTTGGACCTGCGCAATAATCCTGGAGGGTTATTGGATCAAGCGGTTGAACTGACCAACTTGTTTGTGAGTGAAGGAGTCATCGTATCCCAAAAAGGGCGTAACAAAGCAGACGACATCTCTTACAGTGCCACTAAAAGTGCCAAAATCACCGATTTGCCTCTCGTTGTCCTTGTAAATGAAGGAAGTGCCAGTGCCTCTGAAATTGTGAGCGGTGCTTTACAAGATCTCAAACGCGGTGTCGTTGTCGGTGAAAAAACCTTCGGAAAAGGGTCTGTGCAAGTCGTCATGCCGATCACTGAAACTGAAGCGATCAAGCTCACGATTGCGCGCTATTATTTACCAAGCGGCCGCACTATTCAAGCCGTCGGCGTCGTCCCTGATATTGTCGTAGCATCCGGAGAGGTCAAAAATCACGATAATCAATTCAACCTCAAAGAGTCCGATCTCAAAAAACATTTGGAAAGTGAACTTCAAAAAGACGGCGGTATGCTTGATGTCACCGAAGTCAATGCTACCAATAAAACCATTATCACTCCTGAACAATTGGATAAAGATATCCAACTCAGAGAAGGTGTCGATATCATCAAAGCTCTTATCATAGTCAAAGGAAAATAACCATGGAAAAACGCGATCTCATCTATGAAGGAAAGGCTAAACGCCTCTTTAGTACAGACGATCCGAATCTAGTCATTGCCGAGTTTAAAGATGATCTTACGGCATTTAACGGAGCTAAAAAAGATAGTGAATCCGGTAAAGGGGCGTTGAACAATAAAATTTCAACCGAACTGTTTAAAATGTTAGCGCAACGCGGAGTGGAATCGCACTTCGTAGAGATGCTCGATGATAATAATATGCTGTGCAAAAAAGTGGACATCATCCTCATCGAAGTTATTGTACGTAATATTGCGACAGGAAGCCTTAGTAAAAACCTCGGCATAAAAGACGGTACAATCCTTCCGTTTACCCTTGTTGAATTTGACTATAAAAACGATGCACTCGGTGATCCAAAACTCAATGATCAACACTGCTTGATCCTTGAACTCGTCAAAAATGAAGCTGAACTCGATCAATTGCGCGCTATGGCACGTGAAGTCAACTCAATTTTACGCCCTTATTTCCATGAAAAAGGGCTCAATCTCGTCGATTTCAAACTCGAATTCGGTCGTGATGCAAACGGAAAAATCATCCTCGCCGATGAAATCAGCCCGGACAACTGCCGTTTTTGGGATTTAGCAACGGGTGAAAAAATGGATAAAGACCGTTTCCGTCAAGGTCTCGGCGGGCTTAAAGTAGCCTATGAAGAAGTTCTCAACCGAATTCTCGGATAATTTAGTAAGGAATTAGAATGAAAGCAATTGTAAACGTATTTTTAAAAAACGGCGTTCTTGACTCTCAAGGCAAAGCAGTACTTCATGCCCTTAGCGGTCATGGTTTTGGAACGGTCAGTGATGTTCGTGTCGGCAAACAAATCATTATCGAAATGAATGAAAGCGATGAAACCGCTGCCAAAGAAAAAGTAGCCCATATGTGCGAAGAGCTCTTGGCCAATACCGTTATTGAAGATTACGAGATTGAGATTCAAGCATGAAAGTAGGTATTGTTCAGTTCCCGGGGACAAACTGTGAGTACGATACCCAACATGCGTTTGCTGAGTTAGGGTGTGAAACACAAATTCTTTGGCACAAAGAAGATACGATCGCTTCCGATACGGATTTAGTAGTAGTTCCGGGCGGATTTAGCTACGGCGATTACCTTCGCAGCGGTGCCATTGCAAAAATGTCTCCGATTATGAAAGCACTTAAAATCTATGCGGACAACGGCGGAAAAGTTTTAGGCATCTGCAACGGTTTTCAAGTATTGGCCGAAATCGGGCTTCTTCCGGGTGCCCTTAAACGTAATGAGGGGTTGCATTTCATCTCTCGCCATCACCATCTCAAAGTGGTGAATAATGAGAATGAATTTTTACGCTTCTGCAAAACGGATCAGGTGCTGAATATTCCGATTGCCCACCATGACGGTAATTTTTACATCGATGATGCCGGATTAAAAGAACTTTATGCCAACAACCAAGTTCTTTTAAAATATACTGATAGCACCGGAAGTATCGACAACCCCAATGGATCCGTCGATAGTATCGCAGGAATTTGCAATAGAGCCAAAAATGTTTTTGGCCTTATGCCGCATCCGGAGCGAGCAATGGAATCACTTTTAGGTTCGAATGACGGACGGGCTATGCTCGAAGGGTTTATAAACGCTTGAAAACGCTGTTACTTTTCTTTCTGATTGTTGCACACTTATTTGCGACCGAGCCGTCCGTTCTGACAGATACAGCTGTCCAAGAAGAAACTACAGCGGCTACCCCTACCGATCAGAAATCAGAAATAGATACTCTCTTTTCGGGTACTGCCTCTGCCCTAACTCTACAATTTGACAATCTTCCATCCCATTCATATGTCGGAGAAATTATTGCCGTTTCCGTTAAACTGACGCCGGTTGATGTTGCATCGGGCAATATTGAATACACTCTTCAAAATGAAGAGGGAGTTCGGATTTTCAGCGATACCCCGCGCCGAAGTGTTAAAGAAGACGGTGTATATGACACTTTCTACTTTTTAGTCCAATCCTCTGCAGTACGTCTTCCCGATATTACCGCCACACTAACCTCTACAGGGACAAACTCTGAAACATTAATCGGTACAACATTGAGCGCAACGCCCCTCAATCCTCCCTCTACGTTTGCAAAAGTTTTAGCCGATAAGTTTGAGATCATAAACTATAAAACCACTCCGTACAATAACGAAAGTAATGTTGTTATTTTCACAGTAAAAGCATCACGATGTAATATCAGCGATTTTTTGATTCCCAATGCCATCAAACAAGGGTTTGAGTCCAAACTCCCTAATGTCGGCGAATCACAGATGACCTATTATGCAATTATCCCGAATACTGAACAAAATCTCAACTTCTCTTTTTTCAATCTTAAGAAGCAACGCTATGAATCCCTCGTTATCCCCATCATTGTGGATGATGATACCGTTTCGACGCAAAGTGATCTATCCCCTACTGATGCACGCCATACAGAGCTCAAAGTAGGAGCAGCAGGCGTTGTCAGTGTCATCTTGTTTGGTCTATTCTACTGGAGACGGCAAAAAGGGTATTTGTATGCCTCTGTAGTTCCGATGTTCTACATCGTCTTTGCCATTCTGCCAAACCAAGATATCTGTGTCAAAAAAGATGCTTCAATTTATTTGCTTCCAATCAACAATGGGACTATTTTCGAGACAACGCTTCAAGAAGAGCATTTGGAAGCTGAAAAAGAGGTAGGTGACTTCACAAAGGTCCACCTCACTAACGAAAAAGTCGGATGGGTAAATAAGCGTGATATTTGCTCGAATTAAATGGCTTTATGCCATAGTCGTCATCTTTTCAGGGATGACACTGATGATTACAACGTTCTATCTTCTCCCCAAACCTTATGCCGTCAAATTTTCAGCATGGTTTATCCGGTTACTCGTTTTTGTCCCTGTTAAAGTCCATGGAACTCCCGATCCAGATGCCCAAATGTACCTCATTAACCACCAGAGTGAAATGGATATTGGGATTATGGAAACCATCACCTCCAAAGACCTCGCATGGGTTGCCAAAAAAGAGCTATTTAAAGTCCCTTTTTTTAGCCTTGTTCTCCGTTTGCCCAATGACATTGCACTCGAACGTGAAAGCAAAACAGCCCTTGTAAAATTGATTAAAGATTGTAAAGACCGAATCGATCAAGGACGTGTTATCACCATTTTCCCGGAAGGAACGCGTACCGAAACCGGAAAAATGAAGCCCTTTAAACCGGGCGCTAAAATGGTTGCCGATAAATTTGCGCTCAAAGTTCAACCGGTTGTCTTTTTAGCTACTGCATGGCATTTCAGCAATAAGCGCAAAGACTTTAATTCAGGAACCGTTCACGCAATTTATTTGGACTCTTTCACAGCGGATAAAAGTGATCCGGATTGGCTGAAAAATCTACAAATCACAATGCAAAAGGTGTATGACGATGAGTTGGCAAACCATCCTCGCTATCGGTAGCGGTGCTTTCTTAGGGGCGATCCTTCGTGCCTATATGAACGGTGTCGTCAATCATCATTTCCCTCACACCCTTCCGTTTGGAACCCTCTCCGTCAATCTGATCGGCAGTTTTATCATCGGTGTACTGTTCGCTTATTTCAGTTATACAACCCTCTTTAGTGTACATGCCAAATCGTTTTTGACAACCGGTTTTTTAGGAGGACTGACCACCTATTCCACTTTTGCAATGGAAACAGTCTTTTTACTCGGGGGCGGAAATATCATCATGGCGGCGGCGAATATGGCGCTGAACCTCTTCGGTACGGTTCTTATGGCTGGAGCGGGATTTTATCTGTTTCAGAATATTTTAGAGTAATAATCTCATCGGCACACCACCGTGCCAAATCTCCGTCATGGGTTATAAGTAATACCCCCATCCCCTCAATATGACTCACAATCAATTTCATAATATCAAGCTGATTAAGATTATCGAGTGCCGAAGTTGGTTCATCGAGCAACAAGAGTTTTGGCTTCATCAAGAGTGCGCGCAATATCGAACATCGTTGCAGTTGCCCGCCGGAAAGCTTATGAGGCAATGAATCTAAAAAAGCCTCTTCTAGCCCCATCTGTACTAAAAGCGATTCGTACCCTTGCATTGATGTCACTTCCATGATTTGCTCACGTACCGTATAGGTGGGATGAAAAGAGCTATAGGGGTCTTGAAAGACTTGAGAATAGGATTCTGATCGGATCATTCCATGTGAAGGCTTGCGATGGCCTAATATGAGTTCGAACAGGGTCGACTTACCAACACCGCTGGGGCCGACAATCGCTTTTATTTCCCCTTCTCTAAGCGTAAGGGAGAAATTATCAAATATAGCGATATCTTTACTATATCTAAAAGATATATTTTCAATATCTAATACAGATTTCAACGAATCTGTCCTTTTCCGTATACTTTGTATTTGTACGTTGTCAATCCCTCTACTCCCATCGGTCCGCGTGCGTGGAGTTTGTTGGTACTGATCCCCACTTCGGCACCGAAACCGAAGGCTCCGCCATCCGTAAATCTTGTTGAAGCATTGACATAGACAGCCGCCGCATCGATCGCATCCATAAAGCGCTCCGCCGTTGTGATATTTTCGGTGATGATCGCTTCGGAGTGCCCTGATCCAAAACGGACGATATGGCTAATCGCCCCTTCCACACCGTCAACCACTCTAATATTCAAAATATTGGCGAGATATTCAGTATCGAAATCTTCCTCACTGGCAGGTGAAACACTGATGACATCTCGGGTTTGTTCACACCCTTTTAATTCGGTATGGGCACGATCAAATACCTCTTTAAACAGTGGCAACACCTCTGTCGCAATCGCACCGTCAATTAATAATGTTTCCATTGAATTGCAAACGCCGGGACGCTGTACTTTTGCATTGATGGCAATGGCAAGAGCATTTTCAATATTCGCCTCTTTATCAATATAGGTATGACATAGCCCTTTATCGTGTTTAACCACAGGGACACTCGAATTTTGACTCACAAAACGGATCAGAGCTTCTCCTCCGCGCGGAACGATCAAATCGACATATCGATCCATCTTGATCAGTTTCGCCACCCCCTCACGCGTCGCATCCGGCAGCAGAGCGATCAATTCTTTAGGGAGGTTATTACGTATTAAAACCTGCTGCAATACCTCAGCTATAACCGCGTTTGATTTTTCCGCTTCTTTTCCCCCTTTGAGGACACAGCCGTTGGAGCTTTTGAAACAAAGTGCCGCCGTATCGGAGGTGACATTCGGACGAGATTCGTAAATGATCCCGATCACCCCGATTGGGATACTCACTTTCTCGATTTTAAGTCCCGCTTCGGTTACCCACCCTTCAATCACTTTTCCGATAGGATCTTTGAGTGCGGCAATCTCTTCGATCGCTACCGCCATAGATTCAATCCGTTTTTCATCGAGCAATAACCGCTCTTTCATCGACGTTGCTAGATTGCCTTCATCGGCATTACGCATATCAATCGCATTGGCTTCGATGATATTCATCGTATTGGCACGAAGCGACTCTGCCATCTCCCGTAGAATTCGGTTTCGTTCGCTTCCGCTTAATGTTGCCAGAACACGGCTGGCCGATTTTGCTTTTTCTAAAAATTGTTCCATTTTTCTATCCTTGAATTCTTAATTCGACTCTCGAGCGATAAAAAGAGAGAGTTGGTCGTACGCTTTCGTATCTATTAAATTCTGCATGGCTGTGATTGTTTCACTTTTGCGAAAATTCTTCTGATAACGTAATACTTCATCCATTAAAGCATGGCATCGTTGATCGTCTTTGCTATCTGCTGCGGCTTTTAGTTCTCCAATCAACGTCATAAAAAAAATATTTTTTTTAAGTTTATAAAAAATATCGGGGTCAGGTTCAAATACTTTTGCTTGAGTACTTTGAGGCACTTCTTTTGTATTAACCGGTATAAATGCTTCCGATTCAATCCTCTCGACACGATCTTCACTCTCGCTCTCTTCAACAGCCTCTTCGTATTTTTCCTTGAACTCTTTCACCGGTTTGGAAGAATTTTGCTTACGCATTTTCCATAACACCAATGCAATAGCAACGATGCTAAATAAAGCAATCATTACTTCTATTTTACTTTTTGGTTCTTCAGGATTTTTATTCACAATAACAGGTTTTACAGGTGCGGACGCAGTAGTATTCTGCTCGAACTCGTCCTTTACTGCTGTCGTCATATTTACTTCGGGTACAGGCACTTCTTTGATATCAATTTCAGGCTGCGACGGCTTGAAAAATACAGCCCCTTTGGTAGGTCCGAAATAGCCATTTATGTATGCATCAGGATAATGCTTTTTAAACTGTTGCAGTACAGTGCCAGCCCCTTTTTCGGTCTCAATTGGCTCAACAGCCAACATAAATGCCTTTCCTGATGCTCGGGCAGCAATGTCAAAATGGTACTCTTTCTGTAGAGCAAGCTCCGAAGCCCCTATTTTAGAATCGAGCTTACCCAAAGCATCTTTTGCTTCATCAAAAGTAGCATATGAGGCCAATACAACTTTATACCCCTCTGCCTCTGCGGCATGCGAATGGATTGATACCAACAAAATTATCCAACTGATCAGTACAAACTTCATCCCATTTTTTCTCATTCTTCCATCGCCTTTTCAAACCTATTTACTTTGTCCATAACTTGCGTAATAATCGGCTCTATTATCGCATATTTTAGACCCAAAGTCTGTAAATACTCTTCGATCGCTTCGGTATCAAACAACTCGATAGAGCGAACCAGATCAAGCATCTCGCCATAAAACCCTTTCCCTTCCAAAAGCGCTTGTTTAATCTCATCTGAGATATTGAGTTTTTCCAAAACTTCACGCTGCGGCATATGGAATAAAAGGTGGATCAACGAGAGCATTCCCGTAAAATAAGCCATGGAAAGTTCATGTTTCGATGCGTTTGGATTGATCACCTGAACCAAAGAACTCATCAACTCGGTACGATAAACCACCATTAGCAAAAGCGGAACCCGCTTTTCAACACCGCCGTGCGATTCGGAGAACATCATTAGCATAATCCAACGAGAAATCGGATCACGCCCCATCAGTAATAATACCTGCGCGATCGATGCGACCGGGGTTTTGAGTGAAAATGCGGCAGAATTGATAAAACGGAGCAACTTCAGACTGATTGCATGATTGTTTTGAAAGGCGTCGACCAGCTCAGACATTTCGGTATCCGTTTGCAAGAGATTCCATAACCGGAATATCCCTTCCTGTTCAGGAGAAAAAGAGGTATTTTTGATGATGTTCGGTTCCGAGATAAAGTACCCTTGAAAATAATCCATTCCCATCGAACGGCACAAATCATACACATCATGGGTCTCGATTTTTGTTCCGATCACTTCGATTCCCGCATCATGAAACATGGGAATATTACGTCCAACCAATCCCAAATCGCTTTGAGTCACATCGATCTTGATATAACTGAGTGAAGGTAAAATCAACGTAAATCGATTCATACTCTCGTGAGTCAAAATACAATCATTGAGAGCAAAGCGATATCCCTGATCACGTAAAAACCGCATTCGATCCGCAAGTGCTTCGTCAATGACAGCATCGGCAAAAAGAGAGTAGACTACCTTTTCCTGTAAAAGTAAATCAATAACATCATAGTGGAGAAACTCGGTATTGACGCGGATAAAACCGATATGTTTACCCAGAACCGTCTCCATAGAAATCAGAAGATTACTGATAACAGCTGCGGTCAATCCATTATCATCATTATGACCTGACTCACGATAAAGCAAGTCATATGCGACAATTTTAGCTTTGGCATTGATAATAGGCTGTCGTCCGATATATCTATCGCTCATATAAATCCAAAAAAATAATATAGATAATGATTATAACAAAGGTTGACTGGAGTTATCTAAAAGAGGAGGTTTTCTCCGCAAATGCGGAGAAAAAATAACAACTGCAGGTACGATAAAAGCTTTAAAGATACTCTCTAATATCTTGCTTTAATCTCTCTAGCTGGATCTTGTACTGGTCGAAAAGGATAAAGTAGCTCTGTTCATGAGGATCACTGAGAGCAAGTTTCATGTTTGAAGCAATTTCACCGAGTGGGTGTGCCCCGATATTTTCAGTTACACCGATAATATCAAGAAGGTATGCATCAGCATCTTGAAGGTTGTTAGAACGTAAAAGTTCTCCTAACTTATCAGAAGAATTGGCATAGTCAAGCATAAACTCGGCTAAGATTTCACGGTAAAAATTCTCATCTTCTCCACATGTTTGAAGCCCTTTTTCAACATCTAAATTTTTTCTCAAATTGACTTCTATCGACTCATCTTTTTGAGTTTCTTTACCTGAATATGCATAGATGACTTTATAGAGGGATTCCATTCTTAGAGGCTTTTCTAGCTGTTCAGCCATTCCTGCACTCTTCATTTTTTGTATGTCATCCGATGCTGTGTCACCGCTAAGTGCTACCACTAAGATATGATCGTACTTAGGATTTTCTCGAATAATACGTGTTGCTTCAAAACCATCCACTCGCGGCATGTGCGCATCCATTAAAATCATCAAAAAGTTAGTGTCATTTTCAAGTATATCCAGAGCTTCCTGACCATCGTTGGCCATGATTAGCTCTATACCGCTTCCCGCTAAAAGACCCAAAAGAACTTTTTGGTTGATGATGTTATCTTCTGCAACCAATATTCTCTCCCCGGCGAATTCAGAAAAATTTTGTTTTGTAATTTTTCCATGCTCCGGAACAGACCGTTTTGGTATTGTCTTGTCACTTTTTCGTCTGCTCGTTACGTCTTTGAACGTATCTTCATGAGCTGGTGTTATGCCTTCAAAATCTCTTTCTTCTTTTACAGGTAAGGGAATTTCCGGAAGCGGCTTTGCTTGTGGCTCCTCTTTTATCTCCGGGGCAACCGTTACCTTCTCTTGGGCCGCTACTTCAGGTATATCATGTTTTTCCGGTTTTTCACTAGGAATTTGAGGGGTTGAGCTTCTTTTAAAAATAAAGTAAACAACTAAAATGGCTACCACGACAGCTACGGTGATTATAATCTCTTGTTGAAATTCATTAAACATTGATTACTCTTTTTTTTCTTTAATCATACAATATTTTACTTATAAAAAATAATATCGGTTTTTCAGAAAATAGTTTTTTATTATTGAGACGATAAATGTGAAGAAAAGGAAAAGAATTAAAAGGAGAAAGCTGTATTTATGGAAATGGATCCCCGGGTCACGCCCGAGGACCTCCTAGAGGTTCTTGTGCCCTATAGGGTATGACGTACGGGGGAAATTACTCGATTTCAGCGTCGATGACGTCGTCATCTTTTTTCGCGTGACTTGAAGCAGCTTCGCCGCCTTCGTTTTGTTTGTACATTTGCTCTGCCATTTTGTGGCTCGCGTCTGCCAATTTTTTCGTAGCCGCTTCGATCTCTTCTTTAGAAGCATCGGTATTTTTGAGTACCGCTTTAAGCTCTTCAAGCGCTGATTCAATCGTTGCTTTTTCCGTTGCGTCGATTTTATCACCCATCTCTTCGAGAGATTTTTCGGTTTGGTTTGCCAACGCATCCGCTTGGTTGCGAAGATCTACGATCTCTTTGCGTTTTGCATCTTCGGCTTTGTGGTTTTCAGCGTCTTGAACCATTTTGTTGATCTCTTCTTCGCTCAACCCGCTTGACCCGGTGATTTTGATCTCTTGGGTTTTACCTGTCCCTTTGTCCGAAGCAGATACCGTCAAGATACCGTTCGCGTCGATATCGAAGGTTACTTCGATTTGAGGTACACCGCGACGTGCTGATGGGATACCGGTAAGTTCGAATAATCCGAGGGCTTTGTTATCACGGGCAAACTCACGCTCACCTTGACCGACTGAGATAGAAACAGCCGGTTGGTTATCTTCTGCTGTTGAGAAGATTTGTGATTTTTTCACCGGGATAGTGGTCCCTTTTTCGATGATTTTTGTCATAACACCGCCGAGAGTTTCAATCCCGAGTGACAATGGTGTAACGTCAAGAAGAAGTACGTCTTTAACATCTCCGCGAAGAACTCCACCTTGGATTGCTGCACCGGCTGCGACTACTTCATCCGGATTTACCCCTTTGTTAAGGGTTTTTCCGCCGAACTCATCCGAAACCATTTTTTGTGCGATTGGAAGACGAGTTGAACCCCCAACCATAATAACTTCGTTGATTTCGTTATTGCTCATCCCTGCATCTTTCATCGCAGTTTTGATATGAGAAATAGTCTCTTTAACCAACGTGTCGATCATCCCTTCGAATTTTGCACGGGTCAATTTCACAACTAAGTGTTTAGGACCTGATGCGTCTGCGGTGATAAACGGAAGATTAATCTCAGTTTCTTCTGCTGAAGAGAGCTCTTTTTTCGCATTTTCAGCCGCGTCTTTAAGACGTTGAAGCGCCATTTTGTCTGCTTTGAGATCAATGCCGTGATCGGATTTGAACTCGTTTGCGAGGAAATCTACGATTTTATTATCGAAATCATCCCCACCGAGGAACGCATTACCGTCCGTTGAGAGAACCTCGAAAGTCCCCTCAGAGATTTCAAGAACCGTAACGTCAAATGTTCCGCCCCCTAGATCATAAACGAGAACTTTTTCATCCCCTTTTGAATCCAAACCGTATGCCAATGCAGATGCTGTCGGCTCATTGATGATACGAAGAACGTTAAGCCCTGCGATGGTTCCCGCTTCTTTCGTCGCTTTACGCTGAGCATCATTGAAGTACGCAGGAACGGTAATAACCGCATCGCTTACCGCTTGTCCGAGGTAGCTCTCTGCATCCGCTTTCAATTTAGAAAGGATTTTCGCGGAAATTTCTTGAGGGGTATATACTTTACCTGCAACGTCTACCGCAGCCATACCGTTTTTATCAACGATTTTATAAGTAACTTTGTCGTGAGCCTCTTTTGCTTTCTCTTCGTTCATCATAAGACCCATGATACGTTTGACCGAGTAGATTGTTTTATCCGGGTTAGTGATCGCCTGACGTTTTGCCGGATCACCTACGAGAATTTCACCTTTATCGGTAAATGCTACTACGGAAGGGGTAGTGTTTTTTCCCTCTTTGTTCGGGATAATTTTCGCTTCGCCGCCTTCATAGACTGCAACACATGAGTTTGTTGTTCCTAAATCGATACCAATAACTTTTGACATAATAATTTCCTTGTTTTAAATTTAGTTTGCAATAACGACCATTGCATCGCGCAATGTTCGCTCTTTATATCGAAACCCTTTTTGGAAAGTGTTTACGATTGCTCCGCTTTCATGATCCGGGCTGTCCACACGCTGTACGGCGTTGTGAATATCCGGATTAAACGGCTCATTCTCATCGACAGGGGTTACCCCGTGCTTTTCAAGAACGCTAAGCAACTGTTTCATAGTTAACTCAACACCCTCTTTAAGTTTTTCGAGAAGCACATTTGCATCCGCTTCAATAGCCGTTGCACCGATCGCCATAGAAAGCGAATCTACAACGGGGATCAAATCTTTCGCAAATTTTTCGTTTGCATACTCAAGCGCTTGATATTTCTCACGCTCAAGACGTTTTTTGATATTGTCGAAATCGGCATGTACGCGAGCATACTTGTCTTTGAACGACGCTAATTCGGCTTGGATAGTTTCTAATTCATTCATGCTCTCAGCAACTGCTTCCTCACCCTCTTGCAGGGTAGGCTGTTCGTCGCTGATCACTTCTTCATTTACTTCGTTAGACATAAGTTTATACGACTCCTTTTTTGAAATCCGGCGTTATTATAGTACATTGAGTCAACTGTTGTCAAGTGGTATATGATTATTTTTATGCAGAATAGTTTAGTCTATCTGTATCAAGTATATATACCGACCTAAAATGCTATAATAAGGTTAATAAAAGGGGGGCTGATGTCTATACGATTCAAACAACTTTATCCTATAGCATTATTAGGCTTTTTCGCCCTAACCTTATGGTTTACTCCCCCTCCACTCGCTATTGCACCTAAAGCATGGCAACTCTTTACCATCTTTCTGACAACTATTATAGCTATTTTAGGTAACGTACTGCCAATCATCGCCGCATCTGTCATTGCCTTAGCGCTCAGTGTCTCTTTGGGAGTAATCGAACCCGCAAAAGCGTATGCCGGATTTTCAGAGAGTTTTATCCTTCTGATCGTCGCAGCATTTTTGGTGTCACATGCCGTCCATAAATCGGGACTGGGTAAACGGCTATCCTTGCATATTATTCGCCGCTTCGGCCACTCAACTCTGGGGCTGGGATACAGTCTTATTGCCACCGATATCCTGATAGCCCCCGCATTTCCAAGCAATACAGCCCGTTCCGGTGTTCTCTATCCGATTGTTTACGGACTCGCCCATGACTGCCATTCGAAAATAGGTGACGGAACCGAAAAAAAAGCCGGCAGCTATCTGATGATGACCTCGATGGCGGGGCTTACCATCTCTTCTGGATTATGGCTCACCGCCATGGCGGTCAACCCGATCGGAGCAAAAATTGCCGAGACGATGGGAATTCATATCTCGTTCGGTTCATGGCTGCTCTATGCGCTATTACCGACATTAGTCGCCTTTATCCTTATACCATGGGTCTTGTTTCACATTTATCCCCCAGAGCTCAAATCAACTCCCGATGCACCCAAAATGGCACGTGAAGCATTGATGAATATGGGACGAATCAGCCGTAATGAATGGATTACTGGAGCGGTATTTTTGGGGATGTTGACCCTCTGGTCACTCTCGGGTATCTTTCCGATCGACAAGGCTGCCGTTGCTTTTGGAGGGCTTGGACTGTTGATGGCGTCCAAAGTGTTTGGTATCGACGATTTTAGAACACAAGGTGAAGCACTTAGTACTCTCATTTGGTTCGCAATCCTTTTTTCCATGAGTACACAGCTTGCTGAAATGGGATTTATGGGAGCCGTCGCCGACCATTTTACACTCTATCTGGTCGGTTTGTCTTGGGGCTGGGTTTACTTGTTGCTTGTGATTGTCTACGTCTTGATCCATTACCTCTTCGTCTCCCAAAGCGCTCACTTACTGGCCCTTTTCGGAATTTTTTTAGGTATCGGAATCACATCCGGTGTCCCCGGAGAGTTGATGGCGATGATGTTGCTTTTTGCAACCAATTTCAACGCTACGATCACCCCGCAAGGCTCCTCGTGCAACGCTATCTATCTCAGTTCCGGCTACATCAGTGCCCGTGACATTTATATCTATGGTGGAGCAATTACACTCCTCAACCTCATCATCTTTTTAGCAATCGGTACGCCGTGGATTTTAGCGGTGACGCAGCTATGAAACGGTTTGCCTTTCTCCGTCGCACGCGAAAAGCACTTTATCTTCTCTTAGGAATAGTGATTCTGCTCTATGTGCTCCTCTTTACCCCATGGGGAAATCGGCTGATGACTCCGATTTTTGAAAAAGCGCTCAGTTCAGCCCTATCCTCACCTATTGCATTGAGAGAGTTTTCACTTCGTCACAACCGTTTTCATATGATTGTTCAAGATACCTATGGAAATACACTCTCGACCCAGGGGGGATTTTCACTCCTTACCCTTCGGCTTTATGCCCATTACCGACTAGAGTGTTTTCAGGAGGGTGGGATGAATCCGATTGCTGTCGCATTTAAAACCGACGGTGCTCTCAGCGGAGGGATCGCAGCATTTAATATTCGCGGAAACGGCTCTATTTTTGGAGGAAATGTTCTCTATCAACTAGAATTACACCGTTTTCATCTCGCGATACTTGACGTTAAACTCCATAATATCGCTTATGAACCGTTTCTTCATCTACTTGACTATCCGTCGCTGACCGATACCGCCATTTCGGGAGAAATTTCTTTGCGCGGGTTTGATCGCCGTGATGTCGAAGGAAATATTCATCTGACTTCCAAAACTCACCGTTTTACTCCAACACCGATTAAAGAAGATGATAACGAATCATTTGATCTTAAATCGCTATTGGCCGATAAATACGGGCGGATCAAACCTTTTAATGTGAATATCAATCTTGATACTTCATTGGCACATGCCGGAATTTTAGAACAATTCGTTGGCATCCCTCTGGGGGGAGCAGTAGAGCTAAATACTACCCTTCGCGGAAATGAAAAACTTCTCCATTTAAGAGCTCATACCGGAGTTGCACAAAGTGATACTTCCCTTGTCGTCACTATCCCTGATTTGGAACCCTCATCCGTAAGCTTTAATTTCAAACACGCGAATATGGAGCAAACGTTTGCCCTTTTTGCCCTTAACGCGCCGATATTGGGGCAAGGAGATGTATACGGAGAACTAAATCTTACAGGTGGTAATCTCAATGTAAGCATCACCAAAGGTACCACAATT
The DNA here is from genome assembly GCF_028713855.1 of Sulfuricurvum sp. Lineage (GTDB taxonomy): Bacteria > Campylobacterota > Campylobacteria > Campylobacterales > Sulfurimonadaceae > Sulfuricurvum. The sequence continues at coordinate 209,928 of NZ_JAQTNN010000002.1, read as the reverse complement.
CCAACCGTATTACGTAATGAATATCAAATCACTCAGCCACTTATCCATTTCAATGCAGATGTCCATGCCGATATCGCTGAAAAAGGGGTCCATTATCACGGCTCATTTAAATCGGATCTCAGCCGTATGGAGATCGACAATACCACAACCCACGATCAAATGCTTGCCGAACTCTTAAAAACCCTGCGCTGATTTAAAAGTATAGGGAAATTTTACCCCCGATACCCGACAATCTCCCCATGAAAAATATTAACGATGTCCTCCATTATCACGACCGAACCAAACACCGTCCCTCTCGATATGCCGCAAGTTTAGGCTATATGGACTGGGCAACCCAGCCTGACCCCTATCGGCGCTATCTGGGTGCACCACTGATCCCTCTCACTCATTCCGAAACTACCCCACCCTATCATCTCCTGTTTCAAAAAGATATTCTGCCGACAGCACCGCTGTGCATCGAATCCCTTTCACAGCTATTACGCTATTCACTCGGACTTGCCGCGATCAAAAATCACGGAGGTTCATCATGGGCATTACGTTGCAATGCCTCCAGCGGCAATCTCCAACCCACAGAATGCTATGTTATAGTACCTGCCACAGAGGAGATCAGTTCGCATGCTACACTATCGCATTATGCACCACGTGAACACGCACTTGAATTGCTTCATACGTATAAAACGCCTTTAGAGGGGAATGGATTTTATATCGTACTTAGTTCCATACTGTGGCGCGAAGCATGGAAATACGGAGAGCGGTGCTGGCGCTATTGTCAGCTCGATGCAGGGCATGCCTATGGCGCAATCAAAGCGGCAGCAAGCATGCTCGGATGGAAATGCGAGATTGTGAGTGTCAATTCAGATGAAATCGCAATGCTTTGCGGTCTAGATCAACGTGAGCGCTTTGATCCGTATGAAAATGAGAGTCCTGATATGCTGATTCGTATTGGGAATAGCGGTTCGCTCCCCTCAGCTGTGACAATCCCTTATCCGGCCAACACCCTCAGTCCATCTCATCACGAGTGGCCTATTTTGACGGTGATTGACGAAGCGACCCAAGGAGTTTATCCCAAAATAGAACCTTTAAGTACTACACGGTCTATTCCCCCTCCCTCTAAAAATGCCGGAGAGATAATCTTAAAACGGCGCAGTGCCCAAATGATGGATGGGAGCGGGATCACGATGGAGCAGTTTCGTACTTTACTTGATAGCTCACTTTTTTGTACAGAAGCGTCTGATGTTCATTTCATACTGTTCGTTCATCGCGTCGAGCGGCTTGATAAAGGGCTCTATGCGTTTATCCGGAATATGGATGATCTCGAAAAACTCAAAAAATCGATGGATCAAAACTTTGTTTGGGAAGATTGTCATAATGGATTGTATTTACTGCAAAAAGGGGATTATCGCGGCGCGGCACAAATGATCTCGTGTAACCAAGAGATTGCTAAAGACGGCGCCTTTAGTTTCGGAATGCTCTGCAATTTTGCCTCATCCCTCGAAAAATACGGTGCGATTGGATACAAAAATCTCTATCACCAATGCGGCATGATCGGACAGATGCTCTATCTCGAAGCGACATCCCTGGGTTTAAGTGCTACCGGTATCGGCTGCTTTTTGGATGATGAGTTTCATGCCCTGCTGGGCATACAAAACCAACAATTCCAATCTCTTTATCATTTTACGATCGGTCGTGCTATTATCGATACACGGATTTCTACTCAGCAACCTTATAGGCATTAAAGGATATCTCTTCTATAATCAACAATTATCTGGATTAAATGGACTGTTTGGTGCAAAATGAAATATTTTCAAAAGAACTAGACGCACTTTATCGTGCTCTACCCATACCGTTGGTGGCAACTCTCTTTAATTCCGTTATTATTGCTTTTATTTTAAAAGACCAGATTTCATATAATGCCCTTGCATTGTGGATTATTTTGAATCTGCTTGTCATTATATTTCGTTCTATCAGTTACCTCCGTTTTCGTTCATCAATTCATCACAACTTACTTATCTTTGCCTACCGAATCTATATGATTGGTATTATTGCTTCCGGAATCGTATGGGGATCGAGTGTTTTTTATCTTCTTCCAGCCTCTCCCCTACATGAGATGCTGTTATTCATTATCGTTGGCGGGATGGTAGCAGGCGGAGTAGGATCCAGTTCATATCGTCCGGAAAGCTATGTGTTTTACAATCTGTTTGTAATCGGGCCTTATGCTTTGCATTTTATGCTGGATAAATTACATGAAGCCTCATGGATGGTTGGAACGGCTCTCGTACTCTTTTCCGTTATGATGATTCTATCAAGCAAAAAATTTCATGCTAATTTTTCCGAAGTTGTTATATTGCAGCTGCAACAAGAAGATTTAGTTCGTAATTTGGAAGAAGAGCAGCAGTATACGCAGCAGCTTAATGAAAATTTACTTCAAGAGATTCTCGAAAAAGAAAAATATCAAACAGAGCTCATTAGCGCTCTTGAAGAAGCCCGCCAAGCGGCGCTTGCAAAAGATTCGTTCTTTGCTACAATGAGTCATGAGCTGCGCACTCCGTTAAACTCTATTATCGGGTTCTCTCAAATTCTGATTAAACGAAGCGATACTCCGAAAGAATTTGCAACCTACATCGAAAAAATTCTCATTTCCGGTAAACATCTTCTTGACTTGGTCAATACAATTCTCGATTTTTCAAAAATGAAAGCAGGGAAAATGGAACTTAACGAAAGTACATTTAAGTTATCCGAAATTTTTAACGATGTCGCGGTTATGAGTGAACCACTCGCTAAAAAGCGTCATATATCCTTGCAGTTTCCTATCATTACTACAGAATCGATGAAAGCAGACCATAAAATGATTCAGCAAATATTGATCAATATTTTGAGTAATGCCATTAAATTTTCACCGGAACACTCATCGATAACAATAACCTATCAACGCAAGGAGAACCATCAATTTAGCATATGCGATCAAGGAAACGGTATCGCATCGGAATATTTGGAAACCATTTTTGACCCTTTTACCCAACTTGAAGATTCAACGCAAAACGCTATCAAAGGGACAGGATTAGGATTAGCCATTGTTAAAGAGATGGTTCATGCACATCATGGAAAAATTTGGGCTACCAGTGCACTTGGCGAGGGGAGCTGTTTTTATTTTTCTATTCCTTTGGAAAATTAATTATTTATTCTCCGCATCACTCAGAGTAAGGCAAAAAATTACTTTTTTTCCCTGAGCAGAAAGTATTTCTGCGGCTTCACTTAGTGTTGTTCCCGTCGTGACAATGTCATCGACTAGAATTACCTCCTTTTCTTCAAACGGCTTATAGACAAATTTTCGCGGATTCATCAATCTCTCTTCGACACTTTTACCCGCATATTTATAATGTTGCGTCGCCCTTAGTTTGCCGAAGTGAGGGATGATATTTGAAGATTTCAATGCCCGGTTCAGCACTGCCGTATGAGAGTAGCCACTCGTAGCATGATCGTCAATACCGATAGAAGCAACAGAACTTTCATATTGCCATTCTCGTGCAAAAATCCCCAGTGATCGTTTGGCTAAAATCGTATAGATATAGTATCCGATATCGGTATGTTTCGTGAGTAATAGCGGTTCGATATCGTTGTACGGGAAAAAAGAATAGACAGGGATAGAACCCATAATTTTACGCTTATGGAGCGTTGGAGCGAGAAGCGATTCTTGACACGCGGAGCAGATATGCGAGAAGCTGAATCGCTCGCACATCATACAGCGCATGTTAGTCCATTTTGAGGACGGACATAAATGCCTCTTGAGGCAGTTGAACCTTCCCAATCGCTTTCATCCGTTTTTTACCCTCTTTTTGTTTGTCGAGGAGTTTTCGTTTACGGGAAATATCCCCGCCGTAACATTTGGCGGTAACATTTTTACCCATTGATTTGACCGTTTCACGAGCGATAACACGGTTTCCGATACTCGCTTGGATCGCCACTTCGAACAGCTGACGCGGAACGATCTCTTTCATATTGGTAACCAATGCTCGGCCGCGCATATCGGCAGAGGTGCGCGGAACGATAACGCTGAGGGCATCGACCACATCTCCCGCAACACGGACATCGAGTTTGACCAAATCGCCCTGACGAAATTCAATCGGATCGTAATCGAAACTCGCATACCCTTTGGAGGTTGATTTGAGTTTATCGTAAAAATCGACGACGATTTCGTTCATCGGCATAACGTAGATGAGCATGACGCGTGTCTCATTGAGATACTCCATCTTCTCTTGCATACCCCGCTTGTTGGTCAAAAGGGTAATTACATTCCCCAAATAATCGGTCGGAACGATCACCGTTGCACGAACGTAGGGTTCTTCGATTTTCTCGATCGTTTGCGGTTCAGGGAGTTCGCTTGGATTTTGCACTTCCACCATCGATCCGTCGGTCTTATAAACTTTATAAATAACGGATGGAGCAGTCGCAATCAAATCGAGATTAAATTCCCGTTCCAATCGCTCTTTGACCACCTCCATATGAAGCATACCCAAAAATCCAACACGGAAGCCAAATCCCAGAGCAATAGAAGTTTCCGGTTCATAGCTGAGAGAGCTGTCGTTGAGTTTGAGCTTATCAAGAGCATCACGCACTGCTTCAAACTCATCGGTATCGATCGGATACAATCCTGCAAAGACAAACGGTTTGGCAGGAGCGTATTCACCTACCGGCTCTTTCGTAGGGTTTCGAGCATCGGTGATTGTATCGCCGACACGGATAGACCCTACCTCCTTAACCCCCAAGATCACGATTCCGATCTCTCCGGCTTTAATGCTTTGAGTTTTTTGGCGGCGCAGCGGATGAGGATACATCAGTTCCAGCACTTGATGGTTTTCATCATTATGCATCAGTTTAATCATCTGACCCATCTTGATCTCACCGTCAAATACGCGCACCAGTGCCATTGCCCCTTGATACGTATCAAACCACGAATCATAAATAATCGCTTTGGTCGTAGCATCTGGATCTCCCGCTGGAGCTGGGATACGATCAACAATCGCATCGATCAAAGTTCGAATGCCCACACCCGTTTTAGCAGAGATCATTATTGCATCGGTCGCATCGATCCCGATCGTCGTTTCGATCTCTTCGGCGACCCGTTCCGGTTCTGCGGCCGGGAGATCGATTTTGTTGATAACGGGGATAAGGGTGAGGTTGTTTTCCATCGCCATATAGACGTTAGCGATGGTTTGGGCTTCAACTCCCTGCGCCGCATCAACGATCAGCAATGCACCATCACTTGAAGCCAATGATTTTGAGACTTCATAGCTGAAATCGACATGGCCCGGAGTGTCGATCAGGTTCAAAATATAATGCTGTCCATCTTTGACGTAATCGAGACGGACACTTTGCGCTTTGATCGTAATCCCGCGCTCTTGTTCGATGTCCATCGTATCCATCATCTGTTTGGTGAGTTCACGATCACTCACCGCGCCGCACTCTTGGATGATACGGTCGGCTAAGGTACTTTTGCCGTGGTCGATATGGGCGATAATCGAAAAATTGCGAATATTGTTCATTAACTAAATAGCGAGTTAACGCTCTCATTGTGATAAACACGGCGAATGACTTCGGCAAACAGCGGAGCAACGCTCAACACTTTAATTTTGTCACTTTGCCCACTCAATACCAATGTATTGGAAATGACCAATTCATCGAGTTCACCGTTGTTAAGATTATCATACGCTTTTCCGCTGAGGACACCATGAGTAGCACATGCCATAACCGACGTTGCTCCCCGTTTTTTCAGTGCCGAAGCCGCTTTTACCATCGTTCCAGCCGTGTCGACCATATCATCGATGATAATGATGTCTTTACCGGCAACGTCACCGATAATATTCATGACTTCGCTTTCATTCGCTTTTTCACGGCGTTTATCGACAATAACCATATCCAAACCCAATTTTTCGGCAAAATAACGGGCACGCGCTACCCCGCCGATGTCCGGCGAAGCGATGACCGGATTTGAGAGATTTTTAGAGCGAATATACTCTTCAAAAATAATCGCACCGTAAAGGTTGTCAACAGGGATATCAAAGAAACCTTGGATTTGACCTGCATGTAAATCGATTGTTACAACACGATCAATCCCTGCCGTTTCGAACATATCGGCAACGAGTTTTGCGGTAATCGGAACACGAGGAGCCGCTTTACGGTCTTGTCGTGCATATCCGAAATACGGAACAACCGCGGTAATTGAGTTTGCCGAAGAACGGCGAAGGGCATCGGTCATAATGAGCAATTCCATCAAATTATCATTCGATGGCGCACCTGTACTTTGGATAATAAAGACATCACGTCCGCGAACACTTTCGGAGATTTGAACGTTAATCTCTCCGTCACTGAAACGTTTTACTGAAGCTTTGGAAAGGGGAACATCGAGGGTTCTACACACTTCCGCTGCAAACTCGGTACACGCTGAACCGCTGAAAATCTTATATCCGCGCATTAGTCTTCCTGTTGCCTATAAATTATCGCGATTATAGCGACCCATGACTTTAGTAACGGTTAAAATTATGTACGATAGTCCGCGTTGATTTTGACATATTCATGACCCAAATCACATCCGTATGCGGTAAATTCACCGTCTTGAAGCCCGATATCGCAATGGATCGTAAAGGCACTTTTTTGCATCACGGCAGCGGCATATGGCTCGAGTTTTTCATCAAACAGCAGCTCTCCTTTCTTATAAACACATACATCGTCAAACCAAATACTCAAAAATGCTTCATCACACATGATTCCGCTGGCACCGACTGTTGAAGCGATACGTCCCCAGTTGGGGTCTTGACCGAACAATGCCGTTTTGACAAGAAGTGAATTGCTGAGAGCTTTCGCCGCAATCTCCGCTTCATGGGCATTGATAGCGCCGGTAACTTTGTAAGTAACCAGTTTCGTCGCCCCTTCTCCGTCACGTACCATCTCTTTCGCCAAAAAGAGCATCATTGATTCCAATGCCTCTTTAAAAGCACCTGCATGAAATGCTCCGCTCACACCGTTAGCCATCACTAATACCGTATCATTCGTTGAAGTATCTCCATCGACACTTGCCGCATTAAACGTCGTATGGACACATTCATCAAGGATACTTTGCATCGTAGTTCTATCCACCTCAGCATCCGTGGTGATAAAACAAAGCATCGTTGCCATGGCTGGATTGATCATCCCAGCCCCTTTGGCCATCGCACCGATTCGGAATGATTTTCCTTCATTCAAAACAACCTCATACGCGATTCGCTTCGAAAACGTATCGGTCGTCATAATCGCTTCCGATGCATGTACTCCCTCGCGTCGAGTAAGATCGAGAGTCTTAGCCCCCTCGATAATTTTTGCTTTGGGCAATCGTACTCCGATTACTCCTGTCGAACTCATCACCGGATTTTGAATTTGAGGAAACTGCTCTTGCACCGCATCCAGAACCTCATCGATATCATCGATCCCCGCTTGTCCCGTCATTGCATTGGCATTTTTCGCATTTATGAGGACAAAATTTCCCTCGAATTCACCCTTGGCACGAAAATGGCGAATCGGTGCCGCTGTCATTTTATTAGTGGTAAAAACCGAGGCAATCGCACAAGGAGTTTCGGAATAGATAAAGGCTAAATCATATGCCCCCTCTTTTTTTAAACCGATATGGATTCCATCGGCAAAAAATCCCTCTGCCGCGCAGACACCGCCTTCAATACGATTAATAGTATACATGTTGATATTCTCCCAAAAGGATATGTTAATAATTACAATATTATAACCTAGCTCAAGGTAAAAACAGTGTTCTTAAAATGTAATAAAAGGAAGTTTTGGTGAAGAAAGAATGGGAGTAAACTCCCGAAATGCGTGGATCTCCACGCGGAAGATTACGAATCTTTTTTTAGAGTACGAAGCTCAGAAGCAGCGATTTTAAGTTTTTTCGTCGTACCGTCTTCAAGCATTACACGTACCGTGCGAAGATTAGGTAAAAAACGACGTTTAGTTCTGTTTTTCGCGTGAGAAACATTGTTCCCGCTCATTGGGCCTTTACCGCTAATAGCACATCTTCTTGCCATTTTGAGGCTCCTTGCGTAAAATTTTGGTTGCGAATTCTATCGCAGTAAACCCAAAGTTTACCTTAAGGACTGATTTAATATCGTGTTTTCATTTTTCTTTTCCCCTGTAAAGGCTCCTTTAATCAATACGCCATTACAATATAGTTAACTTTAAATAAAAAGATCGGATGCCCCATTACGTGATTACCTCTGAACAAATCACTCTTTATATCCAAAATATTCCTCCTACCCCCGAAGTTGTACGTCAGTCATTGGCGTATGTTCGTGCCGGTGACTTACCCAAAGCAGCCAAATGTGCTGAAGAAGATCCTGCATTAAAACTTTATCTTCGCACCCTTGTCAACCGTCCTATCTACAGCTTTCGAAACGAAGTGACGGACATATCCCAAATTTTTGGAATCTTGGGGACGGCTACAGCTCAACAGATTCTCTACAACTACCTAATGACGTTGTTAGTACCTAAAGAGTGGTCTCTGTTTACCCTCTCCAATCATGCCTTTTATGATTTGCAAGCATCACTTGGACGCAAATGGGAACGTATCCTTAACCATTTGGGGCTTCACAGTCGGGATAATGAAAGTGCAATAACGCTGTTACCTGCCAGCATTATCGTTTGCGATGCTCTTTTCAAAGATCATATTAACGAAGTCAAACAGTTACGCAGCGTAAAAGCGTTGGATTATAATACGATTCTTCAGCGCCTTACGGGGAGCACTTTATTTGATCTTTGTGCGCAAATCGCGGAAAAATGGGAGATCCCCTCAACCGTTTCGGATATTGTTCAAGCCTCTTCAGGAGTAAATACCTCTATCAGCGGTGATACAAAAATTTTGGGCCAATGGATGCATTTACTCCTTTTTTATGAACTCTCACAAAGTGTTTATGTCAGTGCCGGGCTCAATGAGTTTATTGACTTTCAAATCGATTTTGTCCAAGAAATATATGAATCTTTTATGCAGGTGGTGGGGAACGATGAGAGCAACTGTTAAAGGACGCGTTGCCATTTTCAGTCCTCAGGGCTTTTTAGATGGAAACAACGCTCCTTCTTATCTGACAATTGAAGACATCAAAGCAACGGAAGCTCTTAATGTCGATATGCTTTTGGTATCGCTTAAAAAAGTGATTTTTTTTAATAAAAACGGCTTAGATGTTTTTATTAAACTTCTCATCTCGGTTCGAAATCACAAACATATCGCCGTCGGTTTATGTGATTATGACCATACCAAATTTAAAACAATCAACAGTTTTTATGGTGACACTCTCAACTTTTCCCTTTTCCGAACCGATAAAATTGCTGAACTTTTTGCCCCTACCAACAAAGGTGATTCCCGAACCGTTCTCCTCTACAACGATGATCCGTCCCAACGCTCCGCAATGGCAATTGAACTATTCGATTTTGGACACAACCCTGTCATAGCGCAAACTAAAAAAGAGTTTGACGAGAAAAAGAAAACTCCTGATCTTTATTATGCGATCATTGAGGACACCTATTTGGGTCTGTTCGGGCAAAAAATTGCCACACGCGTCACCGGCAATGCAATTATCTATACCATCGCAAACTTTTTGGATGCCGAAATCGGAAATACTTTTAACATTGCCTATCACAACAATTCCCTCAATGTCGGATTCCGCCTCTTTATTTTCGATGCCTATAAAGTCGTTTCGATGAATGTCCATGCCCTCAATTTTTTCACGAAGCTTGCCTCTTCCGCTGCAGAATATAACGCATCGATTTGTTTCGTAGGACTAACCTTTGAAAAAACTCCGCAAAGCTTTAAAAATGATCTCGAAGATGCCGGTATCCTCTTTTTCGATAATATGGATGATATTCTCAAAAACAAAGAGCTCCTCCAGGAACTAGGTGGAAGCAGTGCTGCCGTTTCAAAACACGTTCGCAGCCTTAATAAAGCACTTGTCAATGAACTCCCCCACTTCATCGAAGCAACTGTCTCAACTATTGCCATGATGACCAATGCAAAAGCTTCCAAAGAGTCAATGAATGTCCAAACCTTAGAGATTATAAACACCCAAAACCAATTTGCCAGTTCTATAGGATTTTACGGGGATGTGGATGGAATGATTATCCTCGTTTTTCCAAAGGAAATAGCTAAAAAAGCGTGTGAACTTCTCATCGGCGAATCAACGGAAGATGAAGAGATAATTTTAGATTCTCTGGCTGAGTTTGTTAATATCATCGGAGGACGCGCCAAAGCCCTTTTAGGAGATAAAAAACATCATGTAGACATTACCCTTCCCAGAACCTATCATGACGTTGCATCGCTAATGGAGATGGCGCAAAACAAAAAAGGGGTTCAAGTTAACCTTAGTTTCGAGGGTAGTAATTTTATCTTTTTCCTGACGCGATAAGTTTTTCGCTAAAATGTCAAAAAAATAACGAAGGCTTTTATTATGCTTATCGCTCCGAGTGTCCTCTCTGCCGATTTTGGAAATTTAGCGCGCGATGTTCGTGCCATTTGTGACGCGGGATGCGATCTGGTTCATGTCGATGTCATGGACGGTCACTTTGTTCCCAACATGACCATCGGGCCAGTTGTGGTCAGTGCTATCGCAAAAGCGGCAACTAAACCGCTCGATATCCATTTGATGGTAGAAAACAATACCTTTTTTGTCGATCTTTTTGCACCTCTTAAACCAAAATATATCTCGTTTCACATCGAAGAGGAAAAAAATCCTCACCGTCTGATCCAATATATCCGTTCACTCGGAATCAAACCAGCCATCGTCTTAAATCCTCACACCCCTGCCGAATCGATCGAATATCTTCTGGGGGATTTGGATATGGTTCTCGTTATGTCGGTCAATCCGGGATTCGGAGGACAAAAGTTCATTCCTACTGTGGTGGAAAAAATTCACCGACTCAAAGTGCTGCGTGATCGTATCAATCCTGATTGTCTGATTGAGATTGACGGCGGAGTCGGAAGTTCAAACATCGCGCTGCTCAAAGAGGCTGGAGTCGATATCTGTGTTGCAGGAAGCTACGTTTTCGGTGCCGAGGATTATAAAACAGCCATAGACAGCCTCCGCATATGAGAGTCAAAATCTGCGGTATTACCAATCTCGACGATGCACTTATCGCCATAAATGCCGGAGCAGATGCGTTGGGGTTTGTTTTTTATCCCGAATCACCCCGTCACATCTCGGTCGAAAATGCCAAAGCAATCATTACACAGCTTCCCCCGTTTGTTGAAAAAGTGGCTCTTTTTGTCAATGAAACTCCTGAACAAATACGTTCAATCTGCCAAGAGAGTAAATGCACGTTAGCCCAAATTCATTTTGACGTTAATGATGATTTTTTTTCTGCCGTTAACTTTCCGACTTTACGTGTAATTCGTGCCAAAAAAAGAGAAGATATACTCTCGTACGCTGATGAATACCGCTTGATAGATGCCTATTGTGATGCTTATGGCGGAAGCGGAAAACGGCTCAATCTTGAGTGGTTTGATGGGATAGACTGCTCTAAAATCATCCTCGCCGGAGGATTGAGTCCTGATAATATTGAGAGTGTGCAACCATACGGTTTCTATGGTGTTGATGTGAGCAGCGGTGTCGAAGCCACCAAAGGTAAAAAAAATCCTTTACTCGTAGAAACCTTTATCAAACGGGCTAAATCGTGAATCCGATGGAAGTAAAAATCCTCAACCGTTTGAGTAAAAACGGTATCCCGAAAGAAGAATTTGAAGCTATGCTAGGCTCTGAATGCGATCTGAATATGGAACTGCTCAAAGCTCAGGGGATGAATATTATTTTGTATAATGACTTTTATCGTTTTCAAAGTGCGATAACTTCTGTCGATGATACCCTCTTTTGTATTGTCGATGTTGAATCCAACGGCTCCAAACCCTCTCGTGATCAAATCATCGAAATCGGTGCGGTCAAGCTACAAAACGGTCATATTCTAGAGACTTATGAGTCTTTGGTCTATTGCACCGAAATATCAAATCAAATCCAGGAAATCACCGGTATCAGCGTACAGCAAACCCTTAAAGCTCCTGCTCTTGGAAAAGTAATGAGGGAATTCCGCCTCTTTTTAGGCGATGCTGTTTTTGTCGGGCATGATGCCAAATTCGATTACAATTTTATCTCAGCAATGTTGGAACGCGTGGGGCTAAATAAACTTCTCAACCGTTCACTGTGTACGATCGATCTAGCAGAGCGAACAATAGAGAGCGAACGCTACGGATTGGCCTATCTCAATGAACAACTTGAGCTCTACAAAGATGCAACCCATCATCGTGCCCTCTCTGATGCGATGACCACTACAAAGCTTCTCAAGCGAACCCTTGCCCTAATTCCAAATACCATTAAAAATACCGAAGAATTGATCGCATTTTCGAAAGAAGCAAAACGGTTAAAACGACTAAAAGTTAAAAAAGAAGTGAAAGCAGAAGAAAAGAAAGAGGAAGAGTAAGAGGCAAATCCCTTACTCGCTAAAGCGTCCCATCCCGACAAGACGCTCGTAACGTTTATCAAGACGTTCCGTATCGCTAAGCTGACGCAGATCATTCACTTGTGCCATAAAATACGTTTTAAGGGCACTAACAGCCCCTTCTTTATCACGATGCGCACCAATAAGCGGCTCATCGATAATATCATCGATCAAATCAAGCTCTTTCAAATCGGCACTGGTGATTTTAAGCGCTTTGGTAGCCGCTTCCACTTTGGACGGATCATTCCATAAAATAGCGGAACACCCCTCAGGAGAGATCACACTAAATACCGAGTAACGCATCATTGCAAGACGATCGGCTACGCCGATAGCGAGTGCTCCACCGCTTCCCCCCTCGCCGATTACAATGGAAACAGTAATGGTATTAAGATTAGAAAGTTCGAGCAAATTGCGAGCAATCGCTTCACTTTGGTTCCGCTCTTCTGCACCCAATCCTGGGTATGCACCCGGAGTGTCGATCAGCATTAGAAGCGGGAGATTGAATTTTTCCGCCATTTTGGCTGCACGGAGTGCTTTTCGGTACCCTTCCGGATGAGGCATACCGAAGTTACGCTTGAGCTTATTTTTAGTTCCGCGCCCTTTTTGTTCACCGATCACCATCACACGCTCATCTCCGATGTACCCAATGTAGCAGATGATCGAGAGATCATCACGGAAATGGCGATCTCCATGAATTTCGTATTTTTTATCTAAAAGAAGATTGATGTAATCAAGTGCATAGGGACGATCTTGATGACGCGCCAATTGAAGTTCTTGATAAGGAGAAAGATTGCTATAGGTTTTTTGAACCTCTTTATCCAAATCCTGCTTGAGTATCTCTACCGCGTGATGATCGTAACGAACCTCTGCAGCAATAATCTCCTCTTGAATTTGGCGAATATTCTGTTCAAAATCTAAATAGGTAGCCAAAGGCTTGCCCTCTTATATTTTTTTGAAAATAACGACACCGTTGGTGCCGCCAAATCCAAATGAGTTGCTCATAACAATATTAAGTTCTGCTTTACGTGCCAGATTAGGGACAATATCCAAATCACAATCCGGATCCGGTGTTTCATAGTTAATGGTTGGAGGGATGATACTGTCACGCATTGCCATAATACTAATAACCGCTTCAATACCGCCAGCAGCACCGAGACAGTGACCTGTTTGGCCTTTTGTTGAGCTGATTGGAGGGCAATTTTCTACCCCGCCGAATGTCTCTTTGGTCGCCATAGTTTCATACCAGTCATTGTATTTTGTACTGGTTCCATGCGCGTTGATATAATCAACTTTTGGATATCCCGCCATTCTCATCGCCGCTTTCATCGCGCGCGCTGCACCTTCACCGCCTGGAGCCGGAGTGGTAATATGATTAGCATCACCGCTCTCACCGAATCCGATAAGCTCTGCATAGATACGAGCACCGCGTGCAACTGCACTTTCATACTCTTCGAGTACCAATGCCGCAGCGCCTTCACCCATGACAAATCCTGTACGATCTGCATCAAACGGTCGAGACGATTTTTTAGGTTCATCGTTACGTGTTGAGAGAGCTTTCATGGCCGCGAATCCACCGATACCGACACCACAGATTGCTGATTCAGCCGCAACGACAAGCATCTGATCTGCACCGCCAACCATAATTGTTTTTGCCGCTTCGCTAATTCCGTGAGTACCTGCCGCACATGCTGTTACGGAAGAAAGATTCGGCCCTTTAAGCCCGTGTTCGATCGACACAAATCCACCGAGCATATTAACCAAGGCAGACGGGATAAAGAATGGTGAAATACGACGAGGCCCTTTGGTCTCCAAAATAATAGAACTAGCTTCGATAGCTGCCAATCCGCCGATACCTGCCGCAGCGCTAATACCAAAACGATCTTTATCGATATCTTCAGGAATTGCAGCATCTGCCATCGCTTCTTGCGCCGCTTTGAGTCCAAAATGGATAAAACGGTCTGCTTTTTTGACCTCTTTAGGAGGCATTACACTCTCAGGGTCAAACCCTTTTACTTCACCGGCAATCTGAACACTTTGAGCCGAAGCATCGAAAATTGTGATCATATCAATCCCGCATTCACCGTCACAAATCGCTTTAAACGAGCTCTCTTTATCGTGACCAAGCGCATTGATCATTCCCATTCCGGTTACTACTACTCTTTTCACATTTTCTCCTGATGGTGGATGGTCTGAAACTTTGGCTCCGTTAAGCCAATCTCTTAGACCATAAATTTAGATTTTTTGGATTTATCGAGGCTGCACCTCGATAAGGATTCTTAGTTTTTGCTTTGGATGTAGTTGATAACATCTTGAACAGTTTGGATTTTTTCCGCTTCGTCATCAGGGATTTCGATATCGAATTTCTCTTCAAGAGCCATTACCAATTCAACAACGTCAAGGCTGTCAGCGCCAAGATCTTCTACGAATTTAGAATCCTCTTTAACTTCGTCCGGGTTAACGCTCAATTGCTCAACCACTACTTCTTTAATATCGTCGATAAGTGCCATAATAGCTCCTGTTCCTATGAATAAAATCGCAAAATTATACCATATTTAGCTTAAGAGGCAAAATAGCCCTTCCAAGCGGTGTTACATAAACATCCCGCCGTTGACTTTGAGAGTCTCTCCTGTGATATAGCTGGCATGATCACTTAGTAAAAACGCCGTCGCTTCCGCGACCTCTTTCGCTTCTCCGAAACGAGCCATCGGAATTTTAGCGGTAAATGACGCTTTCACTTCCTCTTTGAGTTCATCGGTCATATCGGTAGCGATAAAGCCCGGAGTAATACAGTTGTAGCGGATACCGCTGGTTGCCGCTTCGATTGCAAAGCTTTTGGTCATTGCTATCATTCCCCCTTTAGACGCTGCGTAGTTAGTTTGTCCCGCATTTCCTGTTTCACCGACGATAGATGCCATGTTAACGATACTTCCGAATTTTTGTTTACGCATCGCTTTCATCGCTTCACGGCATCCGATAAATGCCGATGTAAGGTTGGCATCGATGACACTCGTAAATTCTTCCGCTTTCATGCGAAGCGCTAATTTATCAAGGGTAATTCCTGCATTGTTGACCAAATATGCAAGTTCACCGTCTGCATCGACAATAGTTTTCACCGCATCCACAAACGCCGCTTCGTCTGCTACGTCAAACCCGATAACCGCCGCTTGTCCCCCTTCAGCTTCAATAGCTTCTTTCACTGCATCTGCCGCCGCTGCACCGCTGCGATAGTTTATCCAGACTTTAAGACCATAACCTGCCAAAACCTTTGCCACTTCCGCACCGATTCCCCGGCTTGAACCTGTTACCAATACATTTTTGCCACTAAATTTCATACTAACTCCTTTGTTTGTTAAATCAATGCCATATCCATCTCAATAGGCTTTTCAAGACCCATGAGTTTTAAAACCGTCGGTGCTACATTGTTCAATGCGCCAGGATGAACTTCACTCACACCATCTGCCATCACAAAACACCACACTTTGCCAACTGTATGATTGGTCAACATATTACCGGCATCATCACGCATCTCTTCACAGTTACCATGATCGGAAGTTAACACCATTGAATAACCATTTTTTCGCGCTGTTTCGACAATCCGTCCAAGCTGCTCATCCACCGCTTCGACTCCGCGAACCGCTGCTTCAAAGTTACCTGTATGCCCAACCATATCGCCGTTAGCGAAATTGACCACAACAAAATCGATCCCCTCATTTATTGCTTTGACAACGACATCACCCACTTCAGGAGCACTCATCTCAGGCTTCATATCATATGTTTTAACCTGCGGACTGGGGATCAGTACTCGTGTTTCGTTTTCATATGGCTCTTCAACACCGCCATTAAAGAAAAAAGTAACATGTGCGTATTTCTCCGTCTCTGCCGTATGAAGCTGTCGAAGCCCTGCATTAGAGATCACTTCGGCCAAAGTATTTATCGGTGCATCTTTTGGAAATAAGACCGGATACGGGAAGTTTTTATCATACTGCGTTATTGTCGCCAAATGGGTCGGCACAAACGTTCGATCAAATCCATTAAACTCCGGATCGCCGATCGCCGTAGTAAGTTCACGCATTCGGTCACTTCGAAAATTCAGTGTCAATACCGCATCCCCTTCTTTAAATCCATCATACCCCTCGAATGCAGTCGGTGTGATAAACTCATCACTCTCTCCCGCAGCATAAGCGTTTTCAATATAATCAGCAACGCTTTGCTCACTCAGAGGATTAGCACATACCATCGCGTTGTACCCTTTTTCGACACGATCCCAACGATTATCCCGATCCATAGCGTAAAATCGCCCGCCAAGTGAGCCGATTTTAACATTAGGATACCCGTGCGCATTGACCGTATGTAAAAACAGTTTTGCCGAGGTCGGAGCTACATCGCGTCCATCGGTGATAAGATGTAGCCATACCTCTTTCCCCTCTTCGGCAGCGATCTCCGCAACCCCCATAATATGATCGATATGCGAATGAACACCGCCATCACTCATTAAACCGATGAGATGAAGGCGCTTGCTCGTTTTGAGCAATGAAGAAAAAATTCCGTTATGCGAAAATGTCCCCTCTTCGAGAGCAAGAGAAATTTTGACCAAATCCTGATACAGTACCCGACCGCTTCCGATCGACATATGACCTACTTCGGAATTACCCATTTGTCCCTCAGGAAGCCCGACACTTAGACCAAACGTATCGATCAGCGTATGAGGAACTTCACGAAACAATCGATCATATGTCGGTTTGACTGCCGTATGAAAAGCGTTATATTCACGTTTTGGAGAGTACCCTATTCCATCCGTGATGACCAAAACGGTTTTTTTGCTCACATTCGCTCCTTCGATTAATCAAACTTTTGGGGGATTATATTAAAATGTCACTTTTGCATTGCTTTTAAAATTTTATCTTAAAGAGTTAATAGAATGTTATATTGGTTTCACAAAGCACTTGGTATTAATCTATTTCAGTACATTACCGTCCGTGCAGGCATCGCTTTTTTCATCGGTCTACTTCTCACCCTCTTTTTTATGCCGCGCTTTATTGCCTGGGCACAGCGCTCCAGCCGCGTACAACCGATCAACGAATATGTAAGTGCCCATCAAGGCAAAGCAAAAACACCGACAATGGGTGGGATCGTTTTTGTCGCTTCCACCGTAATTGCTTCACTGCTGACAGTCAATGTAATGAATCCTTTCGTCATTGGCGGATTATTAACGCTGATATTTTACGCCTATATCGGTTTTACCGATGACTGGGGAAAAATCCGTGGCGGCGATAATTTAGCAGGGCTGAGTGCCCGAGCAAAACTTTTCTTGCAACTTATTTTCGGTATCGCCATCGGATTATTCCTGATTTACGTCGCCAAACTTGAAACCGGCTTTTATATTCCGTTTATTAAAGCAAGTCTTTTTGATATGGGATGGTGGAGTGTCGCTTTTTGGGTATTGGTGATGATCGCTACGTCCAATGCCGTAAACCTCACTGACGGGCTGGACGGACTTGCCACCGTCCCCTCTATTTTTGCTCTTCTCTCCCTCAGTATTATTGTTTACATTGTCGGAAATGCTGCATTGGCACACTATCTATTAATGCCTAAAATACCTGCGGGGGAAGTGGTCATTATCGCAGCGGCACTCATGGGTTCCTTGCTTGGTTTTTTATGGTTTAACTGCCATCCGGCACAAGTTTTTATGGGGGATAGCGGTTCACTCACCCTCGGCGCGTTTATCGCGTATATGGCCATCATCGGTAAAAGCGAAGTGCTTCTTATCCTTATCGGCCTCATCTTCGTTATCGAAACCGTATCCGTTATTCTCCAAGTCGGAAGTTATAAACTCCGTAAAAAAAGGGTATTCCTCATGGCACCGATCCATCACCATTTTGAGATGAAACAGTGGGCAGAGAATAAAATCATCGTCCGATTTTGGATCATCTCTCTTCTCTCGAACATCTTCGCACTTATTACACTAAAGATACGCTAATGAAAAGTCAGAATATTGCCTGCTTCGGGTACGGAAAAACAACCCGAGCCATAGCCAAACATTTCGGTCCGTGTACCTTTTATGATGATAAATTCATCTCCTCATCTATTGATGAAGAAGGAAATACACTCAAACCTGTCACTGAATTTGAGACAAATCTCTTTACCCATGAGATCCCCTCTCCAGGATTCCCTCCTTCACATACGCTGATTAAACACGCACAGCACCTCATCAGCGAATACGATTTTTTTGCCCCACAAATGCCCTTTTCGATCTGGATCAGCGGAACCAACGGAAAAACCACTACCACTCAAATGGTCGAGCATCTTTTAAGTGATAAAGGAGCTATCAGTGGCGGAAATATTGGAACTCCCCTTGCCGAGATGTCACCTGAGGCGCCTATCTGGATTTTAGAAACCAGCTCATTCAGTATGCATTATAATAATGTATCACATCCAAATATCTACGCCCTCCTCCCAGTTACCCCAGACCATGTAAGCTGGCACGGGAGTATGGAAGAGTACTACAATGCCAAACTCAAACCTCTATCCATGATGAAAGAGGGAGAAGCCATCATCCTTCCAAAAATGTTTGCCGATGCACCGACTAACGGATTTAAAATCATTTACGAAGATGAAAAAGATCTTGCTGAATACTTCGGATTTGATATAAGTAAAATCAAGTTTAAAGGGGCATTTTTGATGGATGCCATGATCGCGATGGGGATTGATAAAATTCTCTACGATCGCTGCGATTATGATAGAATCAATGCATTTGTCCTTGACCCCCACCGCCAAGAGGAGTTCCGTGACTCGCGTGATCGTCTTTGGGTAAACGATTCCAAAGCGACCAATATTGATGCTACCTTGGCTGCACTACGCACCTACAGTGATCATAAAATTCATCTGGTATTAGGCGGAGATGATAAAGGGGTTGATCTCGAAGAACTTTTTGCACCGCTCAAACGCTATGATGTGAATGTATATGCAATCGGGTCAAACGCTCTACGCCTTGAAGCATTATGTAAACAATATACTATTCCATGCATTCTCTGTAACACACTCAATGTTGCCGTTGAGCAGATCAGCAAAAAACATAACCGCCACAGCATCGCAATGCTCTCTCCAGCAGCAGCAAGCTTGGATCAATTCAGCTCGTATGCCGAACGCGGTAATCTCTTCAAAGAACTTGCAAAAGCGACCAAATAGTCGTTTTTTGACTCTTAAGCTTGTTTTTAAGCTTACCTAGCTATAATTTCGGCCTCACAAAAGTGGCCAATTAGCTCAGTCGGTAGAGCAGTAGATTGAAAATCTGCGTGTCCTTGGTTCGATTCCGAGATTGGCCACCACCAACTTTTACAAACTCCCTAAAAGACTAACCTTTCAGAACATAAAATCGACATCCATCATTTTTAAAAAATACGTCGCCAATTTAAGTGCTCCTCAATTACAACAACGTTGTTGTTGTAATCGCTCTGTAATGCTATTTAAAAACTATTTCAATTAAAAAAAATCTGCCTGATTATTAAGAAATAATTGAATATAATTATTTTATGCAAATTATACTGTTACCTTCGATTTTTATAATTGCCATTGTTCTACATTTTATCTTAATCCGTTATGCTCATTTATTAGGATTAGTAGATACGCCAAATGAACGGAGTATGCATAAAAAAGTGGTTCCACGCGCTGCCGGAATCGCAATATTTTTTTCAGTTGCGTTTGCCCATTTCTTCTTTAATTGGGAATATGTTTTATCCCATGCGTACATTCATATCGCTATTCTATTTGTTTTTTTGGTTGGACTTGTGGATGATCGGAACGATATTTCTCCTCGTTTCAAATTTGTCGTTATCTTTTTTGCAACCATCTTCCTCTATCAGGGTGGTATCCATATTGAAAATTTAGGGACGTATTTCAATTATCACATTACCCTCCCTTGGTACTTTATCTTCCCTTTTACCTTTTTTGCCATTGCCGGATTCACCAATGCACTTAACCTGATAGATGGCTTAGATGGGCTTGCAGGGACCGTATCGTTGGTAATGCTCATCACCTTTTTTGCGATAGGAATCACCTATAACGACACCCTTATCATTACCCTCTCCACTTCATTTATTATTGCCGTTATCGCATTTTTACTTTTTAACTGGCATCCGGCCAAAATCTTCATGGGAGACAGCGGTTCTTTGACACTAGGATTTGTTATTTCCATTTTGAGTATTCAATCGATCCAATACATTACCCCAACTGCTGTATTATTTATTATTGCCATCCCTTTATTGGATACTTTTATTGTTATGACACGCCGTATACAACGTGGTAAATCGCCATTTAAAGCGGATAAAAATCACATGCACCATTTCCTCTTTAACATGAAAGGGGATGTCCGCTTTACGGTCATTCTTCTGATTGCTATTCAGCTCATCTTTTCTATTATCGGCTTTCAACTTCGTGAAGAAGATGATTTCCTTTCCCTTGTCCTTTTCGGTCTACTCTTTTTTGCCTTCTTAAATCTCTTCGATCAGCGTCTAAGACGCCGAAAAAAGGGAAGGCATAAACTAGAACATATGCGTATACTTTCAAAAGAACGTAATTCTCCTTTGGAGCAAATATCGGATGAATCCACATTGCCCTCAAGCCTCACACAAGTGGAGACAAAATGAAAATCTTTGTGACCGGGGGAGCCGGATATATCGGTTCACATACCTGTATAGAACTTTTAAATGCCGGCTATGATGTTATCGTCTATGATAACCTCTCAAACAGTTCAGCTGAAGCGCTAAGACGTGTTGAAACGATTACCGGAAAAACAGTACAATTAATCATCGGTGACATCCGTGATGAAACAGCTCTTACACAAGCAATGGCGGGCTGTGATGCTATCGTCCACTTTGCAGGGCTCAAGGCAGTCGGTGAATCAGTTGCGAAACCTCTTGAATATTATGATAATAATGTCCAGGGAACCCTCGTACTTTTACGTGCAATGCAAACTAACAATATTAAAAGAATCGTCTTTAGCTCATCGGCTACTGTTTACGGTGATCCGGAACGTCTCCCTCTGAGAGAAGATCATCCTCTGCGTACTACCAACCCGTATGGTCAAACGAAACTTGTCATCGAAGAAATTTTACGGGATCTTTTCCGTTCGAACACTTCATGGCATATTATGATTCTCCGCTATTTCAATCCGGTAGGGGCACATGAGAGTGGACTTATCGGTGAAGATCCTCAAGGGATCCCTAACAATCTGATGCCTTTTGTCACTCAAGTGGCAATCGGTCGACGTGAAACGCTAAATATCTTCGGAGGAGATTATCCTACTCATGACGGTACAGGAGTCAGAGACTATATCCATGTCATTGATTTAGCCGATGGCCATGTCAAAGCACTCCAAGCTTTAAACAATCCTCAATGTACTGCTGTCAATCTCGGTACAGGAACGGGCTACAGTGTTTTGGATGTCGTAAATGCCTTTACTTTAGCAAGCGGTAAAAACATCCCCTATACTATTGCACCTCGACGGGAGGGAGATATCGCTGCATGCTATGCTGATCCTTCCTCCGCTAAAACAATCATCGGATGGAGTGCCAAACGGGACTTAGAGACGATGTGCCGTGATGCGTGGAATTTTCAATCCAAAAATCCAAAAGGTTACGTATGAAAAAAATCCTCATCGTATTCGGAACTCGTCCCGAAGCGATCAAAATGGCCCCGTTGGTCAAAGAGTTTCAAAAACATCCCGATCTCTTTGAAACCAAAGTATGTGTCACAGCTCAACATCGTGAAATGCTCGATCAAGTTCTTTCTCTCTTCGAAATCACTCCCGACTTTGATCTAAACATCATGAAACCGGGACAAGACCTTTACGACATAACTGCGAACGTTCTTTTGGGAATGAAAGAGGTTCTTAACGCCTTCAAACCCAATGTTGTATTTGTACACGGCGATACGACCACCACATTTGCTGCATCACTGGCTGCTTTTTATCAGCAAATTAAAATAGCCCATATCGAGGCGGGTCTGCGAACGGGTGATATTTATAGCCCTTGGCCTGAAGAAGCAAATCGTCAGCTCACCACTCAAATTACCGCTTACCATTTTGCCCCTACATCTACGAGTGAAGCGAACCTTTTACGCGAAAATGTCAATCCCTCTCACATTGCTGTTACCGGAAACACCGTTATCGATGCACTCTTTTTAGCACTTGAAAAAATCAAAAGCAACCCTGAGCTTGAGCAGGAAATCATCACCAAATTAACCTATCTCTATCCTTATGGTCCTGATAAAAAAACCATTTTGGTCACAGGTCATCGGAGAGAGAATCATGGGCAAGGATTTATTAATATTTGCAGTGCCCTCAAAACATTAGCTGAAAACAATCCCGATATTGATATTGTTTACCCCGTTCATTTGAATCCAAATGTCCAAAAACCGGTTCGTGAAATACTCTCAGGGATTACCAATGTATTCTTGATTGAACCTTTGCAATACGAAACATTCCTTTATCTAATGAACCAATCGTATTTCATCATCACAGACAGCGGCGGTGTACAAGAAGAAGCGCCTAGTCTAGGTAAACCTGTACTCGTTATGCGCGATACGACCGAACGCCCTGAAGCACTTGAAGCAGGAACCGTTAAACTGGTCGGAACCGACACCCGGAAGATCATCTCTGAAGCACAATTGCTTTTAGATTCACCCGAAGCATATCTGGCGATGGCCAAAGCTCATAACCCTTATGGCGATGGCAAAGCATGTAAGCGAATCGTCAATTTTTTATCTAAGGATACCCATGAAAATTAAAACTGTATGTGTCATAGGACTAGGCTATATCGGCTTGCCTACCGCTGCTCTTCTAGCCAACCGAAATTATTACGTCCACGGTGTGGATGTCGTACAAAGTACTGTTGACACGATCAATGAAGGCAAAATACATATCGTTGAGCCCGAGCTTGATACATTTGTCCGTTCCGCGGTAAACTCCGGTAACCTAAAAGCCGACATCAAACCGATTGAAGCCGATTGCTTTATTCTTGCCGTTCCCACACCGTTTCATCATAACGATGACCTGCATGCCTGCCCTGCACCCAATATTGACTATGTCATCGCAGCTACTCGTTCGATCGCACCATACGTTCGCCCCGGAAACATCGTTATCCTCGAATCAACTTCACCCGTAGGGACAACGGATAAAGTAGCCGAGGTACTTGCTGAAAGTGGTGTAGACATATCACTCGTTCATATCGCACACTGTCCGGAACGTGTATTACCTGGTCATATCATGCGAGAACTGGTTGAAAATGACCGTATTGTTGGAGGAACTACCGCAGAAGCAACCAAAGCTACCGCCGACTTCTACCGAACATTTGTCTCTGGTGAAGTGCTTGAAACCGATGCAAAAACAGCTGAAATGGCCAAATTGACCGAAAACAGCTTCCGCGATGTTAATATTGCCTTTGCAAATGAACTTTCGATTTTATGTGATAAATTCGGTATTGACGTATGGAATCTAATCGCTCTAGCCAACCGTCATCCGCGTGTCAATATCCTCCAGCCGGGAGCAGGTGTCGGTGGACATTGTATCGCTGTTGATCCGTGGTTTATTGTCGATGCAGCAGGTGGATCAGCCCGTTTGATCGAAACAGCTCGTCGTGTTAACGATTACAAAAGTGAATGGGTAATAGAAAAAGTAAAAAATACGGCACTTACTTTTGAAAATACGCATGGAAGAATACCTAAAATCGCCTGTATGGGATTGGCATTCAAACCTGATATCGATGATCTGCGTGAATCACCGGCTCTCTTTATTACACGTCGCTTGATAGCCGATGGTACAAATGTACTTGCAGTGGAACCAAATATTGACAAGTTCAAAGAATTCGATATCATAGATTTCAAAGTGGCAATTGCCCAAGCCGATATTATTGTATTCTTAGTCGGACACAAAGTGTTCAAAGGACTTAGGATTGCTAATAAAGTTGTACTTGATTTTTGTAACGTTACTAACAACTAATTAATGCGGCAAAAACTTCTTTCACTTTTTTCAAGTGATCAAAGTATCTTTTTATTGGCAAATATTGTATTTAGTGCATCCACCTACTTGGTAATGTTGCTCGTACCGTATATGCTAACCGTAGAATCGATGGCAGAATTTTCATCAGTCTACAACGCCCTGATACTTTTACTCGGTATTTTTGAATTTGGAATACCGATAAGTTTTTTACGATTTTATCAAATGTATAAAATTACTTATTTAATCAATACTGTTTTACAAATGACAATTTTGATCACGTTAGTAATTGCCACATTTACACCCATAGGGTCACTTCTGTTAAAAGGGTTTCATTTAGGGCAAAGTACAATAAGTATCCCTCTCTTTTTTATAGCTCTTATTACTCAAGTGGGTTGGTCATTTAGTAGAAATATTTTATTGACAGAACGCAGGTTTACTTATATTTTCATTCTCTCCGGCTTAATTCTTCTTATACGGGGAATTTTACTTGGATATCTTTTCTTTCAGGAAACACTCTTTATAAATAGTATTTTGATCACAATGTTCATCATTCCATTTATACCGGTCTTTTACATTTTACTTACAAACGGCATTGAAATCATAACCCAGTTAAATAACACTATCAACTATAATCGTACGAAAAAAATATTTATGTTTTATCTAAAACGTTTCATAAAATTTTCTTTTATGACCTTTATTATCGGCGTACTTTATGTTTTTTCAGGCCGCTACTTGATTATTTATCTCACTGAAATGCATCAGATAGCTATGCTAGCGGATTTGGGATATGCAATGACATTTCTTGGAATAATGTCAATCGCATCTGCATCCTTTAGAACTTTTTTTGTCGCTAAATTTCATTTAGGAGACAAAAGTTCAATTATCCTACATTTGGATCAATATATTGGACAAATGAAATTGTTCGTTTTTTACGCTATTACTATTGCTGCACTTCTTAGCGCTATGGTCTATCTTATCATGCCTAATTATTTGTCGATCAATGCACCCATTTTCGTATTTATTATGACTGTCACCTATGGGATCATTTTTTTGATGAGTCTTATTACATTTTTAGCCCGAACAATGAATTACAATACCCTGGAAATTAGCATCAATCTTATCCGTCTGATAATGACCGTTATCATCACACGGTTCATATTTTTAGAAAATCCTCTTTTAGGATTTTTACTCATCAATTTGGTATTATTATTGGGAGAAGTATTCTTAGCAAAAATCATTTTAAAAAGGTTGCATTATGTTTAATAAATTTTTATTACTGTTAAGCAATCTTTATATCTTATTATTTATCTTTAGCTTTTATAATGACAATTTCGTAGCTGATCACATTCTCGGTGAGTCAGGCTTTAAAGTGATATTTCCCCTCTTCTGGCTCTTCTTCGCTTCTGCTATTTTTAGGAATTTTAAAACTACAAATACAACACAATTCAAATTAATTTATGCGCTATTCGCATATTTATTTACTTTATTACTGCTTGAATTATTGCTCGACTGGAATGTTACTTTTGCCCCTGCAGGATCGGCATTGCTAGCCATTATTTCAATGCTTATTTATTTTAATCGCTATTCCATCGATAAAGCCCTTTACTTTATATGGTTTGCGATGATGGGTTCGATAGTTATATGCTATTTTAACCAACCACTCAGTGAATGGACTTTTAGAACATCGGGAGGGACAGAAGACCCCAACGAATTTGCAACACAGCTACTCGCCTTTTTATTTGGAAGTATTTATCTTTACCTACACAATCGAAGTAAAACATTCTTAGCAGTGACAGTTGTATTTTTTACATATGGTCTTTTTAAAGCAGGATCGATGACTTCATTTTTGATACTGGGCAGCCTAGGCTTGATCAGTCTTATCCGATTCCTTATTATTAAACCAAATTATTTCTTTAATGCAAAAGCGCTTCTTCTACTTTTTACCTTATTAATCATCTTGACGCAAATTGACTTCACAAAAATAGAAGCTATTCAAAATATGCTTGGGCGAACTAAAAATACAGATACAGCACTTTTCCGCATGCACTCATGGATTGCCGGTATGCATATGACGGAGGCCCATCCTCTTATTGGTGTCGGTGGTGATGCTTTTGCCGTAAATGAACCGCTTTATGAAGAATTTCATATGGTAGGAAGTGCTCCTGCTCCTCACAATATCTATATTAAGCTGATAGCGGAATCAGGTATTCCTGCCTTTTTACTCTTCATGACCTTCCTCATATATATAATTAAAGTAAATTTTAAAACATTGTTTTATCAAAATGAATGGTTTCTTTTCATGTCTCTTCTTTCAATTCTTTTGATGGGATTGACACTTGGAATATTGTACGATAAATATCTATGGCTTTCTATTGCCCTTATTATGAATCTCAATTACCAATTACAACAAAAAGGCCGCAAATTATGAAAATATTACATATTATCCCCGGTTTACATGGTGGAGGTGCCGAAACATTTTGTATCAATTTATGTAATGAGCTCTCTAAAGAGCACGACGTAACCATTTGCTCTCTCTTTGATATCGAAGAGCATATGTTTATGGCAAAAGCGTTAAGTCCAACCATAACGCTAATAACTCTCCATAAGCAACTTGGATTGGATACGAGCATATTTTTTAAAATTCACCAGCTCATACGAACTGGCAATTATGATAGTGTAAATACTCATCTTCGAGGACTCTTCTATAGTGCTCTGGCAATTATGTTCAATAAAACAAATTTTTTCCATACAGTGCATAATATGGCGCAAGAAGAAACAGGGAAATCCCAGCGACTTATCTACAAAATATTATTTAAACTTTTTAAGGTTACACCCATAGGAATCTCAACAAAAGTATCCAAGAGCATCCAAACTGAATACGGAAACCAATTTAATACCCTAATTGATAATGGAACCAAACAACTTGAACCTACGGATCAAATCGAATACGTTCGTCAAGAAATTCAGAACTACAAAAAAAACCTTAAAACAAAAGTCTTTTTAACCATAGGGCGTATTGCATATCAAAAAAACCACAAGATGCTGGTCGATGTATTTAATAAACTTTTAGTCGAAGGGGAGGATGTTCTTTTACTTATTATTGGCAAAGATACTGAAGCAGGTGATCCGCTACTGAAGCAATTACTACAAATAGCCAAACCTGAAATTCATTTTTTAGGTGAACGGCAAAATGTTTCCGATTATCTCCTTTGCAGCGATGCGTTCTGTCTTTCATCACTCTACGAGGGACTTCCAATCACTCTGATAGAAGCAATGTCTTTGGGTGTCATTCCCATTTGTACACCTGCCGGAGGTATTGTTGATGTTATCCGTGACATGGAGAATGGACTATTAAGTACCGATCTCTCTAGCGACTCCTATTATGCAAAAATAAAACAGTTTTTATCATTAACGGCAGAAGTAAAAACAACCCTTTCCAATAATGTGTTGATAGATTTTAAAAAATCTTATGACATCACTTCTACTGCACAAAAATATCTTAATCTCTATAATAAAGGATAAGAATATGATTGAATTTATGAAATATGATTTTTATCGTCAAAGTACAAATCACACGTTTCGATCGTATCTCAAAAACTTTTTTTTATCTCCCGGATTTAACTATGTGGTTTGGTTTCGCTTAGCATCAAAATACAAGAATGGGTTTATGAAATATTTACTGCATCGCAAGATGATTCAATACGGAATAGAAATCTATCCGGAAACAGATATAGGCAAAGGTTTTTATATTGGGCACTGGGGCAATATTGTCATCAATAAGCATGTAAAAATTGGTGAAAACTGTAACATTTCTCAAGGTGTAACGATTGGTATAGCAAATGGTGGCAAACACCCCGGCGTTCCTACAATCGGTGACAGAGTATACATCGGACCCGGAGCAAAAATTTTTGGTAATATAACTATCGGAAATGATGTGGCGATTGGTGCAAATGCCGTAGTCATAAATGATATTCCTCATGGCGTTTCAGTTGGGGGTATACCAGCAAAAATAATTTCCAATACTGGCTCAGCAAACTATATACATAACATCTCTTAAAGGAATGATTATGTTGAATATTGAGAAATTTTTTCAAAATAGACTAGATGCCACATCAAGAAATAAATTTGATTATCGTATTGTGAGTGTGTGAAATGAAAAAATTATTGCTACTAGGACCCATGGAAAATAAAAATGACCTTACCAGAACAGGTGGGGTTATTGTTCTCTTTTCAGATTTACTTCATCAATGTGATAAACATGATATTAACTATTTTGTGATCGATACCAATAAAGCACATTACTCCAATAAAGTAACCGCCCTTTTAAGTATCTGGTTTATGTTATTTATCAAAATGAGACACTGTACGCATGTTTCACTTCATGGAACAGCCAATGATTACATGTTTATAGCTCCTGTTGCCGTTTTTCTTGCAAAATTGTTTGGCAAAACAGTAAGTTTACGAAAGTTTGCCGGCAGTTTTTATGAAATATATGACACAATGAACTTTTTATTAAAATCAGTCGTATCTTGGACATTAAAAAAATCGGATGCAAATTTTTTCGAAACCAAATATCTGGTCGATTATTTTTCACGTTATAACAAAAACACCTACTGGTTTCCAAATGTTCGGGAAAAGCCTCATATGATTCGCCAGGGTATATTTCAAAAAAGATTTATTTTTCTTGGAAAAGTTACAAAAGAAAAAGGAATCATAGAATTATTGGAAGCATCAAATCAGCTTGATAATAGTTATATAATCGATTTATATGGGTATATCGGTGACGATCTTTTAACGTTTAATTTTGAAGGTTATAAAGCAAAATACAAACGAGCCTTGGCCGCCACAGATGTTCTTAATACCCTCAGAGAGTATGATGTATTAGTTCTTCCCTCTTATATTGAAGGATACCCGGGAGTAATTATAGAAGCTCTTTCCGTCGGACTTCCTGTGATCGCAACAAATTTAGAGGGGATTCGAGAGATGATAGATGAGCGTTCCTCTGTATTTATTGAACCGAAAAATGTTGACCAACTAAAACAAGCCATTGAGTCATTTACAGAAACCAATTATATCGAACGATCGGAAGCCGCACTGAAACAGTTTAATCAATTTGAAACCAGCCATCAAACTGAGCAATTTTTTGCACATATTGGTCTTTTGTAATAATACGTTAGCTCATCTACACACAAAAGGGTATCAGTGCTATCTATTATAAAAAAAACTTACGATTCTCTTCCAAAAGAGTATCTCACATTTTTACGCTACATTCCGGATCGACTATTATTTGGTAAATCGTATAATGAGTGGAGAAATAAAGTATCTTTTGATAAGAACCTAATTGATCAAAATTTATTTGATACTTTATGTTATGCACGACAACACACACAATACGGTAGAGATCATATTCCAGAAAAATTTGATATTCTAGAAGTTAGAAGTATTCTTGAGTCTTTACCAATGGTTTCCTCTTATGATCTGTCAACGAATTTTGATTACTATATTTCCGATGAATTCAATCGATTTAATTCGTATACAACAACAACAGGTGGAACAGGCAGAAATCCAACAACCGTCCTGCTCTCCAATGAGGCCTACGGAATCGAGTGGGCACATGGTCTTCATTTTTGGTCGTTGGCAGACTATGATCGGAAAAAAGATACAAGACTTACTCTCCGAGGCAAAAGTCTTCGAAATAATAAGTTAATAGAGTACAATCCTATCTATAACGAAGTTGTCGTTGATGTCTACAAAGTAAATGATACTAATTTTAAGCAATTCATTGCCGAAATCAAAAAGTTTGATATTAAATATATTTTTGCCTATCCGTCACTTATAAAAGAATATATGACCTATTTTGAAAAATACGATTATATTCCTCGCGTAAAGGGTATTTTGCTCTCTAGTGAAGAAATCAGCGTTGAAGATAAAGAAAAAATGGCGATATTTTTCAAAGCAAAAGTCTTATCCATGTATGGCCAAACAGAAAAAGTGACTTTTGCAGCCGATACAGAAGCGAATGGAATGCATAAAGTTTATACATCTTATGGCTATCCTAGAGTTGTAAATGGAGAGATTGTCGCCACGTCATTTGTAAATCGGGCTATGCCTCTAATCAATTATCAAACAGGTGACGGTGCAGAAATAGTGGAAGACAAGTACAATCTATATCTCAAAAATCCTTCCAGTCGACGTGGGAAAGATTTTATCTATCTTACCAGAGATAAAAAAATACCTCTGACACTGCTTGCGATGCATACCAATGTTGAGAACGAAATACTCTATTATCAATTTCACCAAAAAGAATTCGGAAAAGTTGAAATCCGATTATTACAAAAAATCAACAGCACAATGTCACCTGATAAATTGTCAAACATTTTTAATAATGCAATCAAAACTGAGATACCTGATTTTGAAATTATTGTCAGAATAGTAAAAGAAGATGCGATTATTAAAAGTTATAGAGGTAAAATGATTTTATTGGTTCAGGAATTAAATGTTTAATTAATGAAACACAAGAGATAATCATTATTGTTTTACTACAATTAATTTCAATTGAGAGTAATAATCAATTGAATCAGTATATTAATATCATTGTTAAAAAAGTAGAGGTTTATAATGCTGTTTTATTTAAAAAAATTCTATGACCTGCTAGATAAAAAACATTTGACATGCTTACAATATATTCCCGACTGCATCCTCTTTGGAAAATCATATTTTGTGTGGAAATCTAAAGTCTCTTTTGATAAACACTTGATAGATCAAAATCTGTACGATACATTAAATTACGTAAGAAAGCACACTCAATATGGCAAAGATCATATACCAAAAACTTTTGAACTTAAGGATGCTAAAAATATCTTAGCAACCCTCCCTTTAATTTCTTCATATGATCTGGCAACTAATCTTTCCTACTATACCTCTGATGAATACAATTCATTTAACTCCTACTCCACAACTACTGGAGGAACAGGGGGAAATCCGACTACTATTATTTTATCAAATGCATTGTACGGTATCGAGTGGGCACATGTACACCATATATGGTCTTCGGTAGGCTACGATCGCAAAAAAGATACGAAGCTTACCCTCCGTGGGAAAATGCTAAAAGGGGAAAAACTGGTCGAATACAATCCGGTTTATAATGAACTCGTTGTCGACGTTTTTAAAGTCAATGCCAATAACTTTCCGCAGTTATTGGAAGCTATTAAATCTTATGATATCAAATATATCCATGGGTATCCATCTCTTGTTAAAGAGTATACAACCTATTTTAAACTCCATAACTATATCCCTAAACTAAAAGCTATCCTATTGACAAGTGAAGGGGTCAATATCGAAGATAAAAAATGGATAGCCGATTTTTTCGGATGCAAAGTTCTCTCTTTTTACGGACAATCTGAAAGAGCCCTTATCGCAGCCGATTTTGAGGCAAATGGGATCTATAAAGTTTATACCTCATATGGATATCCCCGTATTGTCGATGGTGAATTAGTTATTACCTCTTTTGTCAATCGAGCCCTTCCGTTGGTTAACTATAAAATAGGTGACGGTGCTGAAATATTCGAAGATGAACATTGTCTGTATCTCAAAAATCTATCAAGCCGCAGAGGAAAAGATTTTATCTATCTCACAAAAGAGAAAAAAATAGCTTCAACCTCTTTGGGCCTCCATACCTCTATTCAAAATGAAATTCTCTATTATCAATTTCACCAAAAGGAATTCGGAAAAGTTGAAATATGGATCGTACCGAAAATAACTTCGCCTATTTCTGCAGAAGAAATAGCGACCACTTTCAGTCATCAGATGAAAGAAAGATTAAAAGATTTCGATATCGATATCCGTATTGTTTCAGAAACTAAAATTGTAAAAAGCCATCGCGGAAAACTCATGATACTGGTGCAGGAACTAAAAATATAAACTTAAAAGGATTAGTAATTGCTATGAAAAAAACAAATACAGCAACCTCATTTCAAAAACTATTAAAAACATTTAACATTATATTTAATATTAGTATAACATATTTCGATATAATAGTAAAAAAATATTGAGATCGTTAGTGGGCCAGAAAGATAAAATGATTTTGTTAATGCAGGAGTTAACTATATGATCCATAAAATAGAGAGGGAGGGGAGAGTATGTTAGGAATAATGAAACGAATTTACGATTCCCTACCGAAAAAACATCTCAAATTTTTGCGAAATATTCCAGATCGATTATTATTTGGCAAATCGTATATTGAATGGAAAAATAAAGTATCCTTTGATAAAACGCTCATTGATAAAAATTTGTTCGATACACTGAATTATGCCCGAGAACACACGCAATACGGCAAAGATCACATACCAAAAAAATTTGATATATCTGAAGTACGTACTATTCTAGAATCACTTCCCCTCACAACTTCTGATGATTTAGCAAGGAATTTGAATTATTACACATCTGATGAGTTCAACCGACTGAATTCGTACACAACCACAACCGGAGGGACAGGAAGAAATCCGACAACACTCCTTCTTTCAAATGAACTCTATGGCATTGAATGGGCTCATGTCCATCATATTTGGTCATATGCCGGATACAATAGACAAAGGGATATAAAGCTAACACTTCGCGGCAAAAGTCTTAACGGTGATAACCTCATAGAATACAATCCATTGTACAATGAACTGGTGGTTGATGTTTTTAAAATCAACCATAACAATTTTGCCAAACTTTTAGATGAAATCATCAAATATGATATAAAATACATACATGGATATCCATCACTTGTGAAAGAGTATATGGTTTATTTTCAAAAAAATCATTACAAGTCGGAGTTAAAAGGAATTTTTTTGGCAAGTGAGAATGCAACTGTCGAAGACAAGCGTTTAATCGCTGATTTCTTCAAATGCAAAGTAATCTCCTTTTATGGACAGTCTGAACGAGCCTTAATAGCCGTGGATATTGACTCTAATGATATGCATAGGGTATATACATCGTATGGGTACCCTAGAGTTATTGGCGGTGAACTTATTCTAACGTCATTCGTCAACCGGGCTATGCCTTTAATCAACTACAAGATAGGGGACGGAGCCGAACTGATTGAAGATGAACATTATCTCTATCTAAAAAACTTAACGGGGAGATGGGGGAAAGATTTTCTTTATTTAAATAAGGATAAAAGGATTTCAACAGCAGCTATAAATCTGCATTCTCAAATACAAAGTGAAATAGTATATTATCAAATACACCAAAAAGAATTTGGGAAAATTGAGGTACGTGTCTTGCAAAAATCAACCAGTCTTTTATCAGCAGAAAGTGTAGGTAAAACTTTTAGTGATGAAATCAGATCCAAGCTAAAAGAGTTTGAAGTAAATGTGAGAGTTGTAGAAGAAGATGAAATTATCAAAAGCCAGCGAGGCAAGATGATATTGTTGATACAAGATCCATGCCTACAACAATATTTGTAGTAACTTTATGAATAAAATAGCAATCATAACATCACTTGATTATGAACTTTTTGGTGATAGTAGTGGAAGAGTAGATAGGGAGCAAATATTTCCTACCGATCATTTAAAAAACATTGCATCACTCTATGGTGCAAAGCTTTCAATCCTTTTTGAATATGGGCAATTTAAAGCTTTTGAAGAGAATAAACAATGGAACGACAGTTTCGAAATCTCAAATACCCAAATAATGGCTCAATTAGTTGACTTGGTTAAAAATGGGCATGATGTTCAACTCCATTATCATGCTCAATGGTATAAAGCACTCTATAATCCAATTATGCACACGTTTGATGTAGATTTAAATCATGTCGATTTTACCTCTTTGGACTATCAAACAATGGTTGAAATACTTAAAGAAGGCAAAAAATTTTTAGAGGATCTACTTACTCCTATAAATCCAAATTATAGATGTATTGGCTTCAGATCCGGTTCATGGGCAGTAAGAGATGAGCCAAAACTTCTCAAAGCTTTAAAAGCGTGCGGTTTTCATGCCGACAGTTCAGTTGTCCCTAATGCAAAATTTGAGTCAGAACAAGTTACTTTTAAATATGAGAATTGCCCCCACCATTATAAATATTGGATGGTCGATAACTTTATTTCAAAACAATCTAATAATGGACAAACAAACTTTTTTGAAATACCGCCGTATACAATAAAAACTTTTTTTGCATTTCTGAAATATTTCAATTCAAAATACTTTCTTTCAAAAAATATTGTTCAAAAATTATACTCTACTAAAATCTGCGAAAGAAATTTTTCCATTTGGAAAAAACTTTACAAAATATTGTCGAGAGATTATTATATGGCAGATATTAATACAATGAGCTATCAAACCCTCATTGAAATGGTGGAACGAGCCATACATGATGATACAGTTTATGAAACTGACTCCATTATCCCTTTGATGCTTTTAGGTCACCCTAAAGTAAGTTATGGGTGTGATGACCTACATCTTTTTTACAGCTATCTGAACGATCATTACCCTGAAACGGTCCAATATTGGACCTATCAAGAAGCAATAGAATACGCACTTCAAAAAAAAGCATCAAAATGAAAATTATTCAAACACAAACTGAGATAACCGATCCTCTCCCCGTCTTATCTTCTGAATCCTATTTATCAGCAAAAAGCAGTAGATATGGGTGGTTTGTATCCGAAAAATTTATTTTGCCGTTTTTTATTGATAAACGGTTGATCTTTAAAAGAATGGTTTTTACTTATGATCTTATTCCTAGAGTCGAAAACACTGGAGTAGAAGATCAGCAGCAGTTTTTAGATGCAATGGTTGAATACTGTCAAAAAGAAAAAGTCTGTGACTTTATCTCAAAAGCGCAATCGAATGTCGTATTCGCGACGTTTCCTACCAAGAGTACATCAGTACCATGGGGAACACATGAAATTGATATCAATAAAGATGATACAGAACTTCTTCTCTCATTCGACGGTAAACATCGAAATAGAATTCGCAAGGCGATACAAGAAGGTGCATACGTCCAGACTACTACTGATATCAACCTTGTCTATCGTATCATTAAAGAAACCCTGAGCCGTCAAAATTCCATTCACTATCCTTCACTAAATTACCTTGAGACTTTACAGTCAAAACTCAAAACACATGCTTTGTTTTTTACCGTACAAAAAGACAATCAACCTCAGGGCGCGGCAGTTGTCATATATGATGGAGTCAGAGGATATGCCATGTATGCCGGAAGCATTGAAAAGCCATCCAATGGAAGTATCAATCTTATGCATTATGAAATTATGAAGATTTTACGTGATCAAGGAACTACTGTATATGATTTTGTGGGAGCAAGAATTAATGTCAAGCCCGGAACAAAATATGCTGATATTCAAAAATTCAAAAGCCATTTCGGTGCTTCTCTAAAGGAAGGTTACACTTTTCGAGTTATTATTAATCCTTTGAAATACTTGTTATTCAATATTGTTTCACAAATCTATTTCAAAATTAAAGGTATTCAATATAAAGATCCCATTGATCAAATTCTGTCTGGTAAATATAAATAAACACATGATACATTTTCAAGGAAAATCAGTTGGATGAATAGATATATTAGACTTTACCATACAATAAAATATCTACAGCCGATACAATTTTATTACAGATTTTTTTATTTTTTCAAAATGAACTTTAGAAAATATGCAGCTATTGACTATAAAAAAGTTAAAGGTTCAAAATCATTCACGATTAAACTTGAAAGCTCAATCAAACATTATACTTGCTATCAAAATAACGAATTTACCTTTTTAAATCGTACCAAAGCATTTCGTGGAACTATCGATTGGAACTTTTCGGAATACGGCAGACTTTGGACTTATAACCTCACCTATTTTGACTTTTTACATCAAAAGTCAATAACTAAAAAGGAAGGATTGATCTTGATGCACGATTTTATCGATCAATCCGCTACCCTAAATGATGCCCTTGAACCTTTCCCAATCTCTTTACGCGGTATTAACTGGGTCAAATTTCTTGCCAATCAGAATATAATTGATTCCAGAATTAATGATTCACTCTTTGCACAATATCACATTTTGCTGGAAAATCTGGAATATCATCTATTGGGAAACCACCTACTCGAAAATGGCTTTAGCCTCCTCTTTGGGGCCTATTATTTTCAAGATGAACGGTTTTATACAACAGCTAAAAAAATTCTATCGGCTGAATTGAAAGAGCAAATTCTCTCAGATGGCGCCCATTTTGAATTGAGCCCAATGTATCATCAAACCATGCTATTTCGTATACTTGATTGTATCAATCTTGTCAAAAATAATTCCTGGAAAACAGATGAACTTTTAGCACTGCTTGAGAGTAAAGCATCCGTCATGTTAGGATGGCTTGAAACAATTACCTATGCCAATGGTTCGATACCTCTACTTAATGACAGTACTAACGGTATTGCTCCAACATCTCACGATTTATTTGCATATGCCTTACTGCAAGGTATTTATTCGACAAAACTTCCCCTACAAGTCTCCGGATATCGTAAAATTGTCAAAGATCATTATGAATGTATTATAGATGTAGGAAATATCGGACCCGATTACATCCCAGGACATGCACACAGCGATACCTTTAACTTTGAACTGCATATTGATGAAAAAGCAATAATTGTTGATACTGGACTTTCCACCTATGAAACCAATATACAGCGCACTTCAGAACGCTCCACAGCAGCCCACAACACTGTTGTGATTGACAGAAAAGAACAAAGTGAAGTGTGGGGTGGATTTCGAGTAGCTAAAAGGGCTAAAGTCATCCGCCTTATTGAAAACCACGACAGTATTGAAGCTACCCATGACGGTTATCTAAAAATCGGAGCTTTACATACCCGTAAATTTTCATTTGATACCCATAAAATTACCATTGAAGATATGATTAAAGGTAAAAAATTGCATCAATGCATCGCATATTTACATTGTCATCCGGATGTCACGGTCACTATCAACGATAATGCAATACAAATAAATAATGCCAAACTTACCTGCTTCAATCATAATTCATTAGCTCTAAATACTTATAACTATGCTCCAGAGTTTAATACTCTTATCCCCTCTACTGTTATTGAAATTATGTTTAACGAAACCCTAAAAATGGAAATAAGCCTATGAAAATTCTCTTTCTCACAGATAACTTCCCGCCAGAGGTAAATGCTCCAGCGACTCGCACCTATGAGCATGCTCAGGAATGGATTAAAAATGGTGCCGAAGTAACTATTATCACCTGTGCACCCAACTTTCCTCACGGAAAAATATATGACGGTTATAAAAATAAACTCTACCAAAAAACAAATATGGATGGTATCGAAGTAATCCGAGTCTGGAGCTATGTCACTGCTAACAGCGGCTTTGTTAAACGGGTATTGGATTACGTAAGTTTTGCCTTCATGGCTTTTTGGATAGGTCTATTTCAAAAATATGATATTATCATTGCCACCTCACCGCAATTTTTTACGACATGGGCGGGATGGGGACTCTCCAAAATTCGAAGAAAACCGTGGATATTTGAATTAAGAGACTTATGGCCGGAATCGATTAAAACAGTCGGAGCTATGAAGCAAGGTATTGCTATTGATATTTTAGAAAAAATAGAGCTTGCTCTCTATCGTGATGCTACACGAGTCGTTGCCGTTACGGATGCATTTAAGACAAATTTAATAAAACGTGGCATTGATGCCAAAAAGATAGATGTTATTACTAACGGATCAAATCTCGACCTGTTTTATCCCAGAATTAAAAATCCGGAACTGCTTAAACGATACGGATTGGAAAATAAATTTATTATCGGCTATATCGGTACACACGGATTGGCACACAGCCTCGATTTTATTGTCCGATCGATTGCCAAAATAAAGGATCCTCAAATCCATTTTATTTTTGTCGGCGATGGCGCGATGAAAAATACTGTTCTAACTATTGCGCAAGAACTGGGGATTGAGAATGCAACCTTTTTAGATCCTGTTTCCAAAGATCTGGTTCCCGAATATCTCTCTTTATGTGATATTTCGCTTGCACCTCTTAAAAAAGAAGAAAATTTTAAAACCGTTATCCCTTCCAAAATTTTCGAAGCATCAGCTATGCAAAAACCGACGCTACTAGGTGTTGAAGGGCAAGCACAAGAGATCATCGAATACTACAATGCCGGACTCTGTTTTGAACCGGAAAATGAAAAAGATTTTATTGAAAAAGTCATCTTACTCAAAGAAAACGACTCAATATATCAAAATCTTCAATCAGGATGTGAAAAACTTGCTAAAGCATATAACCGCAAAGTTCTCGCTAAGCAGATGCTTTCAGTTCTTACAGCTTCCCTTTTCAATAAATAAGGAATTAATGATAATAAATCGTATTTGCACCATTCGTCCAAATTTTTCCATGATTTCCAGTCACGTCTATTCTTGTTACTCCAGTTGCAGTAATATTGTAACCGTTGACATCTGTACTTCCCGTAACATTGTTATTGATTAGGATCAATTGATAAAAAGTTGCATTAAAGCATGCATAAGCCGGTCCGACGTTATTACTGATATTATTCTCTTTAACCGTAATGATAGCACTAGGATTTGAATCGATATAGACCAATCCTGCACCAAGGCTAGTCGTACCATTGAAATTAATATCATTATGATGATAAATAATATTAGTGGAAGCCGGTGATTTTGCTCCGGCAGCAACATTGTTGTGTAAATAATTACCTGCCACCTCTATACTGTCACTAGTACTTAAATCCAATCCGTAGTTTGCATTTCCGAACGACTCATTCGAATAAATGAGCACTTTTGCCGGAGCCAACAATCTATTTACAATACCGTGCAGTCCGTTTGACGAACGGCTATATCTAATCGTAATTCTTGAATTATCCCAAGCCGTATCTCTACGAAAAGAGATCCCTGCCCCTTGATCGGGTTTAAAGTTTTTTGCCTCTATAAACTCAACGAGAACATTCCCCTTTGCAGTGGGACCACCGATACCAAGCACCGTCGTACCACTCCCATCCACCGTAAAATTTCTAACAATGATATTTTCACCTCTAATATCCACTGCGGAAGGAAGAGAATTTGAAGATGTCATATTGTTCTCAAGAATGGTTTTTCCCATCCCCGAGCCTTCTAAAATCACATTGTCTGGAATTACAATACCATCTGTTGTCTTGATGGTACATGCCGGCATCACGATCTTCCCGCCCTCTGCTGGAATAGCGTTAAGGAGCCCTTGTAACGCTTTTTGCGTACACTCTAGTAAGGGATAGACATTATCTGCAGGTACCGTAAATCCTTGAAATCCCCATGTAGGATTTTCAAGAGGTAAGCACTCTTTGGTTTGAATACGATAGTAATGAGTATTGTCGCACGGTGTACTCACCGGGGATTTGGTATAGTTATCGACAAGGCTGGTAAGATTAGAGATAGCCAAAGAACCGATATAGCTCGAATTGATATGCCCGTTTACCCTTTTATTCAATAAGACATTCGTCGGTACTGATGATGTAAGGTTAAGCGTTTCGGTTTGCGCATTTAATGAAAGCGTTGTATCTTTAGGGATAGTCGATTGATCTACGTCAATACTGTATTTCCCGTATTTATCAGATACTCCGTTACCTACTTTATTCCCTCCGACATACACACTGAGTGCTGCACCGCTTACAATATTCGCCCCTGTAGGAGTCGTTGTCACCAACCCTGAAATACGCAGTTTTCCATTCGGAACTTTTTTAGCGAGCATTGCACTCATCGCATCCGTTCCATTAATAACAGCCTGAACCCTTGAATCATTCCAAAAACTTTGTATCTTCGCATCTCCGTATGCAGTTTTACTCTCCGGGGCATTGACCAAGCTGCTGATTGCCGCGCGAAGATTATCAATTCCAGTACCATCAGCTAGCAAAATGCGATGAACCAAATCAGCACTAAAAACTGTCACATCAAATCCGCTGCTATTGGCTGCGGATAAGACCGCATTCACTATCCGATTCATCGCTTGGTTGGCAGCGGTAACGGTATACGCCGCCGATCTGCTAGCAAACCCAAGTTTGGTAGCCAAAGTACCGCGATTGACAGTTCCATCTGCCGCGGCTAACGTACTCATCGGGGTAATCGTAAAATTCACATCTAACAATACGGCCGTATCAACGACCAACGGACTGTTTTGGGTCGGTTCGTTGGTATCGAACTTACCGTCTCCGTTTAAATCGATAAAACCACCGATTGCTATAACTTTTGCAGGTTTAACACTGCAGTTATTGAGCGAATAAACTCCGCTTCCCATCTCCGTAAAACTTTCACAAATTGATGTATCCCGAGTAATTTTATAGGCATCAGTAACACTTTTTATTCCGATAAGCCTAGCACCGACAATTACATCATCCGATACCGTGACATAATAATTTGCAGTCCCATCCACGCTGCTTGGATACGTATCACCGGTACTCATACTACCTATCCCACTCATAAGAGCTTCATTACTACTATTACTTCCCGAACTGCCACAACCACAAATAAAATAGCTGACAAAGATTAACAACAATATAGGCTGAATATAGAATTGGTTTTTGATATTCAACATTTCCAGCCCCTTCATTTATATAATCTATTAATATACTCCATAATTATTAAATTAATGTAAATTTACTATCTCGATAAATGTACATAAAATATTAATAAGCCCTGATCATATTACGTAAACTAGCTATATTGCAAAGTATAAAATTATGAATGGATTGAATCAGCAGATGTAGAGCGAGGATAACCAAATGGTTAATGGTAGAGAACCGTAGTGGTACCTTCCGTCCAAAGTTTTCCATGATTCCCTGTTATATCAATTCTTGTTACTCCGGTTCCAAGAATATTGTAGCCGTTGGCATCTGCACTTCCTGTAATCTTGTTATTGATTAAGGTCAATTGATAAAAATTTGCACCCCAAGATGTAAAGGCCGGTCCGACGTTATTACTGATATTATTCTCTTTAACCGTAATGATAGCACTAGGATTTGAATCGATATAGACCAATCCTGCACCAAGGCTAGTCGTACCATTGAAATTAATATCATTATGATGATAAATAATATTAGTGGAAGCCGGTGATTTTGCTCCGGCAGCAACATTGTTGTGTAAATAATTACCTGCCACCTCTATACTGTCACTAGTACTTAAATCCAATCCGTAGTTTGCATTTCCGAACGACTCATTCGAATAAATGAGCACTTTTGCCGGAGCCAACAATCTATTTACAATACCGTGCAGTCCGTTTGACGAACGGCTATATCTAATCGTAATTCTTGAATTATCCCAAGCCGTATCTCTACGAAAAGAGATCCCTGCCCCTTGATCGGGTTTAAAGTTTTTTGCCTCTATAAACTCAACGAGAACATTCCCCTTTGCAGTGGGACCACCGATACCAAGCACCGTCGTACCACTCCCATCCACCGTAAAATTTCTAACAATGATATTTTCACCTCTAATATCCACTGCGGAAGGAAGAGAATTTGAAGATGTCATATTGTTCTCAAGAATGGTTTTTCCCATCCCCGAGCCTTCTAAAATCACATTGTCTGGAATTACAATACCATCTGTTGTCTTGATGGTACATGCCGGCATCACGATCTTCCCGCCCTCTGCTGGAATAGCGTTAAGGAGCCCTTGTAACGCTTTTTGCGTACACTCTAGTAAGGGATAGACATTATCTGCAGGTACCGTAAATCCTTGAAATCCCCATGTAGGATTTTCAAGAGGTAAGCACTCTTTGGTTTGAATACGATAGTAATGAGTATTGTCGCACGGTGTACTCACCGGGGATTTGGTATAGTTATCGACAAGGCTGGTAAGATTAGAGATAGCCAAAGAACCGATATAGCTCGAATTGATATGCCCGTTTACCCTTTTATTCAATAAGACATTCGTCGGTACTGATGATGTAAGGTTAAGCGTTTCGGTTTGCGCATTTAATGAAAGCGTTGTATCTTTAGGGATAGTCGATTGATCTACGTCAATACTGTATTTCCCGTATTTATCAGATACTCCGTTACCTACTTTATTCCCTCCGACATACACACTGAGTGCTGCACCGCTTACAATATTCGCCCCTGTAGGAGTCGTTGTCACCAACCCTGAAATACGCAGTTTTCCATTCGGAACTTTTTTAGCGAGCATTGCACTCATCGCATCCGTTCCATTAA
Organism: Sulfuricurvum sp.; assembly: GCF_028713855.1. Taxonomy (GTDB): domain Bacteria; phylum Campylobacterota; class Campylobacteria; order Campylobacterales; family Sulfurimonadaceae; genus Sulfuricurvum. The sequence continues at coordinate 167,246 of NZ_JAQTNN010000002.1, read as the reverse complement.
TAACAGCCTGAACCCTTGAATCATTCCAAAAACTTTGTATCTTCGCATCTCCGTATGCAGTTTTACTCTCCGGGGCATTGACCAAGCTGCTGATTGCCGCGCGAAGATTATCAATTCCAGTACCATCAGCTAGCAAAATGCGATGAACCAAATCAGCACTAAAAACTGTCACATCAAATCCGCTGCTATTGGCTGCGGATAAGACCGCATTCACTATCCGATTCATCGCTTGGTTGGCAGCGGTAACGGTATACGCCGCCGATCTGCTAGCAAACCCAAGTTTAGTAGCCAAAGTACCGCGATTGATAGTGTAATTTGCTGCCGCTAATGTACTCATTGGGGTAATTGTCAAATTTACATCCGCCAATACAGTAGTATCAACGACCAACGGACTGTTTTGGGTCGGTTCGTTGGTATCGAACTTACCGTCTCCGTTTAAATCGATAAAACCACCGATTGCTATAACTTTTGCGGGTTTAACACTGCAGTTATTGAGCGAATAAACTCCGCTTCCCATCTCCGTAAAACTTTCACAAATTGATGTATCCCGACTTATCTCATAGGTATCGGTAATACTTTTTATCCCGATAAGCCTAGCACCGACAATTACATCATCCGATACCGTGACATAATAATTTGCAGTCCCATCCACACTGCTTGGATACGAATCGCCAGTACTCAAATTACCGACACCGCTAAGCGTGTCGCTGGTACTGCTGGTGCTGCCGCCACCGCCGCCGCCACATCCGATTAGAAAAATACCAATAGTTAATAAAATGAATAAATACTTTTGACGAGAGAAAAATATACTATTTTTGCATCTCAATAACATACGAATCAAAAATAACCCTTATTTACTTAAATTATAATGAAATGTATGATAGCAGAAACTTTGTTAACCAGAAGAAAACAAGTTATTTTATTTTCAAACGATAGACAGCATCTATCGTATTATTCACAAATACCTTTAAAGGAGATGAAAACTGTTTCTCAATAAAAATATGCACCATGTAACTTAGTAAGAGTACGCTGCCTAATGTCATAAAAAATAGCCAAAAAGGACTCAACAATCCATAGGTAGAATTAAAAATCATAAACCCTATATTTTGATGCAATAAATATAATGGATATGTAAGCGACCCAGCTAGAATCCATTGTTTCTGTCCGAGCTTACCCGTTTTCTTCAAAGCCATTAACAACATCACAATAAAAAAAGAAGTCAATATTCCTCCGACAATAAATACATTTAAATCGGTATTATAATGATGCTCAAACTCAACCATATAATGTATTTCTTGCAGCAGGGAAAGTCCCCATGCTAAAAATAAAACTGCCACCTTTCTCCACGAAAGTCCATTTAGCCAAATCAAATAAAAAATAGCACCGGAAATAAAATAAGCAGAAAAATTCACTATTAGTAAAAAATTCAATATTTTAATGGGGAATAATTCCAGTATTATAGAGAGAATAATCCAAAGCGTTAAAAAAGATTCTATATGAGAGATTTTTTTCATAAATAGTAGGATGGCAATTAAAAAATAAAACTGCAATTCGATAAACAATGTCCAGTAAACGCCATCAATAGATGGAACATGTAAATAACCACTTATCATTGTCATATTGATTAAATACTGGCTCAATGTTGCTGTATACCTCGGTTCACCTATTAATAGGATAACAATGAAAGTGATTGTACAGCTCGCCCAAAAAGCTGGATAGAGTCGAATAAACCTTGAAACGACAAAACGTCTCATGTTCCCGCCCGATGCACTCATTAAGATTACAAAACCACTTATCATAAAAAACAATTCGACACCAAGATACCCATATTTAGAATAAGGAGCCAGCAGTGGATAAGGTATGACAGACATTGAATCAGCAGCATAACCTCTAAATGTATAATGGAAAAGAACAACTGAAAATGCTGCCATAAATCTTAATAAATCAATTTCATTAATCCTAGTCTTCGCCATTAAAAAGACCATTTAGAGAGAAATGCATTCATTCATTTTTTCTTCCAATACCTAATTTTCTTCAATTCTAATGCATTCAATATAATTCCAATATTCTCAAATCGATGTTCTTTTACAAAACGGTCAATACTATTAACAAAATCTTTTTTAGAATACTGCGCTCTAAAGAGGACCAAATTAAGATCGGAAAGATGCATTAACACAAGGGCATCCGCAACCAATCCAGCTGGTGGAGCTACAAATAAAATATAATCATACGTCTCTTTCAACTTTTGAAGAAGATCTTTAAACTCCGCAGACATCATCATATCATATGGGTTTACTGCGGCTAAACCGCTACAGACAACATCCATATTAGTCTGATCTGTATGATGAAGGACTTCGCCAAATTCATTTTGATTGCTTAGGAGTGTACTAATCCCCTTATTATTATCAAAATTAAATTTTTGATGAACGGAAGGATGACGTAAGTCCATATCTATAATAATAACTTTTTTTCCACTTTGTGCCATAACTCGTCCGAATTCAATCGCTGTTGTAGCACGCCCTTCCCCCCACATAGATGAAGTAAAGGTAATAATATTTGGTTTCTGCTGATCCGAGCTATATTCAAATTTAGTAAGAAGTACACGTAATGCATCTTGATACAGACTTTTTTTATTCTTAAAATAAGGCAATACTGCAAATATCGGTAATGCAGTACGCTTCTCAACATCCGAAACAGATTGAATCGTTGCAGCCAGCGCATTTCTTGCTAATGCTTGTAAGATACCGAATATAAGTCCAATAAGAAATCCTAAGAAAACAATCAAACCTTGATTAGGCTTTACAGGGTTTCTATCTGCATATGCATGATCAAGAATCCAATCACCTGAAACGGTAGATGATTCCAGAATAGTCGTTTCCGCTCTTTTTTGTAGAAGATATGCGTAAACATTTTTATTAACTTCATAACTATTTGAAAGCTTAGACAACTGTTTTTCTTCTTCTGGAATTTCAGCTATAACACCCTTATTTTTTTGAATAATTCCATTGAGTGTATCTTTTCTCTGTTGAATGCTGCGAAGATTGCTCTCAATACTCCCTTTTATGCTACTTTTTAGTGAGCTGATCTGCTGATTAACTTTTATCACGGAAGGATGTTTGTCCGTATAATCTACGATCAATGTTGCACGTAAAGTAACTGCTTCCTGTAGCTTTTGAATTAGAATAAGCAACGGGGAACCGACAAGCGCTGCAGACCCTGGGTCAACCTCTGCAACTGAACTCCCCTCTTTGATATTGGATAGTAACTTTTTGTAAACTTCTTCCTCTACATTAAGCTGATCCTGTTCTTTCTCCAATTCACTGAGCTTGGTTGTTTCAGCCAGTGCTTTATCTCTTAAATCAACCGTAACTGCGTGTGACGATTTATAATCTTTTAAACTGCCTGCTGAATTCTGAAGATTTTGGTTTATTTCACCTAACTGCTTATCAATAAAATTCAATGTTTTTTGTGCACTGGCACTTGTTTTTGCAATATTTTGCTCTTGATAGGCATGCGCTATCGCACTAAGCATATCCTCTGCTCGTTCTAAGGAGTTATCCTCATATGTCAAGATTAACACTGAAGCTTTATCAGATGCCGGAGAAGCATTGAGAGATGCCTGAACCGACTCTATCGTCTGTTCATTTGGAATAATAGTAAACGAATAGTCTTTATTACTCATATCCCCATTCATACTAATTGTCATATCAAACAATGGATTATGAATTGGAAGAGCATATTCATATATCTCTGACAATGAAATTAACTTTTCACTTCTTAATAATCCCATTAATTTCATCATAAATGATGGCTCGATAGTCAATCTAAAATGTTGACTATCCACCGGATGAAGTTGAAATTTATATCTTAATGCACTATCGGATATTGTTTTGCAATTAACTGTAAACGGAGAATTTTTGTACAATTCTATTGAATGCATCCCTTCCTTAGTGGAATACCGCACTTCCATAGGAACACTCTCAAGGGCTCTGCCGATGACTGCCTTCGATTTTAAAATCACCGACTCATTTTCTAAATTAACTTTTTGACCGTTTAATGCACTAGCAAGCATATCTCCACCATTCTCACCAGTCAGGGATTCAGGCTGCACTTGCATTGATAAACTTGCGCGATATACATTTGGAGAAAATAAGGCAAATAGAATTCCAATAAAAAGGGCTACTACCGTTATAGCTGTAATCGAAACCTTATATCGACCTATAGTTGCAATAATTTCCTTGAAGTCGATTTCTTCTTCATGTGAAGAAGAAATATTAGTTTGATTATTTGAAGAGTACATTAATAGCCTTCCCATTTTTAATTTGTGTATAGTCAACAAAAGGAAATAACATTGAATGCAGCATATCAAAGAATGGCATTTGCTCTTTAAATGCAACATTGTAAGCTTTCATACCACGAGGCTGTACGTATACAATATCATTTGGCTGAAGAATCAAACTTGTAAACTTCATCGATGAGAGGTCTGATAAATTAATTTCACGAACTTCCGGGTTACGCAACCCTCCTCGTATTACATACAGATTTGTTCGCTCTGCATCATCAGTCAGATCCCCCGAATATGCAAGTGCCTCAAACAGTGACATTGTTCCATTGGTTACTTGAACCACACCGGGCTTTTTGACTTCCCCTAAAACAAAAAGCTTTTGGTTGAGGATTTTTACGGTGACAAAGGGATTTTTTAGATATTGTTTATAGGCATTGGTTAACTTTTCTGATGCATTATTTTCAGTCGAACCACCTATGTTTACAGCCCCTACCAGTGGAAGACGTACTGTACCGTCATTGGGGATCAAATATCCCTCTGTCCCATCCCGAGTCAACGCTGCCTGCATTCGCCCGCCTGTGTTAAGAATTTGATTGAGCTGTTGATCCCCTTCGTTGGACGATTGATTTACAACAATAATCTCAACACGATCTCCCTTGGCAATTTTCCACTCAAATTCAGCTTCTTGTGTATATTCAGTATCTGACACATTCCGTATCGCAGTACTGCTATTATTATCAAAATATTTAAATGTTTTTGTCGAACACCCACTAAAGAGTAAACCGGCTATAGTTATCAAACAGAATGTACTCTTCATACTTCATCCTCATTATTTTATTGTTGTTTTACGCTCAATTTTAATATTCAAATATGGCGATTAGTATAACGTATTTACACAAATTTATTCCTAATATGCCAAATTTTTCGGCTTTAAAGTAACCCGTCTCTCTGCATCCTCTCTTGTAATGCAATCAATATATATGCGCTTACTGTTCCCCCATGAAACTCACGGATTTTATCTTCCCATTCAACGGGAATCGTAATCAGTTTTTTCTTCTTTTCTTTATCCCTTTTAACCTGATCTTCCCTCTCACTCATGGCGGCGGAACTTTTGACTTTTTCGATATTTTGGAGAAAGCTTTTTTTTACCATTTTATATCCTTTATATATATTTTAAATATCTATTTGATATTTAAAATCGATTTTACTTCTTGAAACAGTTCATCCATTTCCTGATCGGCACGACTAAAAATACGATATTCTTTGATACTTTTACCCTCTCCGACTGAATGAGCAATGTCGACCCGTTGACGTAAAACGGACGTAAGAAGTTCAAAGTGTTCTGACATACAGATAAACTCGATCAAATCTCCAAAGCGTTTCATAGCCGGGTTGATATTATTGAATAAAATGTGAGTTTTTAATATTTCACCTTGAATATCCGAAAGACTTTTAAGTATTTCTTCATACTTTTGCAATCCCATCAGATCGAATGGCTTATCACTAACTGGTGTAATCAATAAATCTGAAGCGATAATAGCAACACGATTATGGGCACTATCAAATCCTCCCGAATCAATAATAGTCAAAATATCGTCCGAATCTTTTTGAGCGTATTCCGCTAATTCTTCGGCTGTATTGAAATGGAGCATTTGTATCGGTAAAAGATTATGTTCCTGACGGAGAGCATTGGTAACCGTCAATGAGCGCTGGGTATCAAGATCGATGATGCGGGTGTCAATAATTTTCGAAAAATTAACAGCCAGATTCCAAGCAACCGTTGATTTTCCGACGCCCCCTTTTTGATGCGATAGAGTAAGTGTCATATATATACCTTAGATATTTATAGAATATAAAAAGTATATACTTTAGATACTTAAAGTAATCAACACAATAAACCGTATAAATAAAAAATTGATTCACTAAATTATCTAAAAGAGGTGTATAATAAACATTATCGCGAAAGGAATTAGTATGACCGAACAACAATTACTTACCTTATTTGTCGGGATCATCGCGATATGTATGGTAACCATCACCGTCGTAATCGTTTATATCGGAATCAATTCGATCAAAACAATGAGCAAAGTGAACGAATTTATCACACATCTCCAAAATGAACTTAGTTTTATCTCCGGTAAGGCGGTAGTTACATTACAGGATGTAAGTGAATTACTCGGTCATCTCAAAGGTGAAACACGTGCAGTCACCGAGAAATCATTAATGTCTCTGCACGAATTGCACGCTTTGATCGCATTTCTTCATGATGAAACAAAATCACTTGCCCTTAAAGCTTCAAACGGAATTGCCAAAGTGACGATAGGGACACTTGCTATCGGTGCACTTTCTCAGTTTTTCAAGAAAAAACCCAACGAATAAGGACTAACAATGAATCAGCAAAACACTCTTCTCAGTTTCGTACTCGGTGCTGCCATCGGCGGTGCAGCTGCGTATTATGCGTATAAACACAAAGATGAGATTTTGGAAAAAATCAATGATATGGAAGACAATCTCCACTTCGATCAACACGAATGGATTGAGAAAGCAAAAGACCAGCTCGATCATCTGACACACACCTTCCAGTCGGCTGTTCAACGCTATTCCCATTCTTCGAATGAAGAACCATCAAAAGAAGATGAAATCGCGCGTCTGACGGAAGAGCTCAATGCACTGCGTCAAGAGATGCAGACACTCAAAGCGGTTTAAATTCGCTATTATCCTCTCTTTTTAAGGGAGGATAATACGATTAGTCTTTCGCATTGTCCGCAATGTTGTCACTGCAAAAGCGACGATAGCCGGTCCTAATATTATTCCCCAAAACCCGAATGTTGCCAATCCTCCCACTATCGCAAAAAAGATCACAAACTCATTGATACGACGTTTCCCGCGGCTGAGTGTACGATTTACAAAATTTAGAATTACCAGCTTTACTATATTGTCGATAAAAAATGCCATCATTGCATACGAATAGATCGAAATGATAAGAACATTCATAATGTTTCCCTGAAAATACTCATGTACTACGACCGGAATCCATACCAATGCGGTACCCACTACCGGGATAATCGATGCGATACCGGTTAAAAAACCGAGTAACAAAGCATTGTACCCCTCAAAAAAAGCGATGAAAATTCCAAATGCCAATCCTTGAGCGATCATCACCCCTATCAACGTATAAAACACTACCGCGATCATAGTCGTCATTTCATCCAAGAACTCCCGTTTGACGGAGCGTTTTAGTGGAATAATCGGGAGAAGGAAAAGGGTAATACTTCGACCGTACCACATTAAAAAGAAAAAGAATATTACGATCATCGCCATCTCACCGAGCATCGCCATAAATGTTTTTAAACCGTTACCCATCCATCCTGCCAAAAAGGCAATGATCTCATCTTTGTGTTGTTTAGAGAGAGCAATTACATTATCAAGCGGATCTTTTAACCAAGCAAGATAGGAAGGCAAATGAGTGCTGATCGAATCCACTTGATTCGTAAAGGTACGAATAAGTTCCATGGTATTGGCAGGATTATCAAGCACTTGAAATAGAAACAAAGCAATAGGGACAAAAATGATAAGAGCAAGCCCCAATGTCACAATGGCAGCTGATGTCACTGAAGCAAAATTTCTTAATCGTTCATAGCTATCAATTTTATCCCTGAGTATTTGATTGAGCGGTGAAACTGCCATTGCAAGGAGCAATGCGACAAAAAACCCTTTTAAAAAAGGCAAAAACAACCATAAGATAAGAACAAATGCCCCGATTCCGATCCAGCGTAAAAAATTATTTTGTCGCATAACTGTATCCTTAGGCGTGTTGAGAGTTGATAAACCGAGTAAAACTGCCATCTTTGGCTTCTAAAATTTCTCTTGTTCCCTCTTCGAGTATGATACCGTTTTCCAATACATAAATGTAATCGGCACGCGTTACCGTACTGAGTCGATGGGCGATGATAATCACCGTTTTCTCTGCCAAAAATGCCTCCAATGCCTCAAACAGTGCACTCTCCGTATGAACGTCAAGCGCCGAAGTGGACTCATCAAAGATAACTACTTTGGGATTGGCCAATACCATTCGAGCAATACTGAGACGCTGACGCTGACCGCCCGACAATCGGATACCGAATTTCCCCACCTGCGTTTCCAATCCCATCGGCAACGCTCCGACAAACTCGGAGAGCTGTGCGATGTTTAATGCTTTGAGTATATCTTCATCACTGATCGGATCACCCATAGTGAGGTTGAATCGGAGCGTATCATTAAACATCAGCGGCTGTTGCAAGACGACGAATACTTCATCACGTACTTTTGAAAAACCGATTTCATTTACGCTCACACCGTTATAGAGAATATCTCCCGATGTCGGCGGATAAAATCCGACCAGCAATTGAGACAGAGTACTTTTACCGCTTCCGCTTGCACCAATGATGGCGACAATGCTGCCTGATGGAATGTCTAGATTAAGTCCCTTTAAGACCGGTTCATCCTCATTGTATCCAAATACCAAATCACGTGTTTGAATAGAGAGGGCACGTACTTTTTCCAATGACGTCTCAGAACCGCTAAAAGTCGGTTCGGTAGGAAGAGATAAGAGTTCATTCAGCCGTGCAAGAGCATTTTTAGCATTGGCAAAGCTGTACTGCATTGAAAGCAAATCCTGCACCGGAGTCATCATAAACCACAGATAGCCAAAGATACCGAACATGAGCCCGATACTCAGATCCGAATACAGAACCATCACCAGTCCCAATGCACGGAAAATCTCAAATCCGCTCAAAAAGAGGGTATACGAGTATCTCTCCCCCATCAGCGCTTTAATACCGTATTCGCTCGCACTTTGACGTAAACGCTTCGATTGATCGATTGCGTTCTCAATAAAACGCTCCTCTTTGTTGCTAGCCCGTATCTGACCGAAGAGATCACACATCTGAGTGAGGGTATCGGAGAGCTCACCGATGGTACGGTTTTGTTCTTTTTTGAGCGCCCCTACCCGTCCGGAAATTTTACGGGTCACTATCATAATCATGGGCTGAAAAATGAGGATGAGAACCCCAAAGAGAGGATTGATCCAGATTAGCACTGCCGCAACACCGATAAGGGTTGCAACCGAAACGATAAGTTTGGAGAGGGCACTTCCTAAAAACTGCTCGATCGTATCAATATCAGTTATCAGATGGGTAATCACCTTGCCGCTTCCCAGACGCTCATATGCGCTCATCGAAACATGTTTTAGGTGTTCCAACGCTCGGACACGTATCGCAAAACTGAGCTCCTGCGAAAGGGTAATAAAAAATTTCTGAGATACGACGCTAAGGAAGAAAAAAACAAATCGCAAACTAACCGTTACCGCCAGCACAATCCCGATATAAAGGAGCGGTTCGTGGACAGGGGTGAGCCAATCGATTGCTTCTGTGACTTTTCCCCCTTTTTTTAGGACTACCTCATCGACCATGAGCGGAATCAACAAAGGGATCGGAATAGAAATAAGGGTCGCGAGTATTGCGATAATATTCCCCCATAAGAGGGAACGTTTGTATTGGAGCATCATGGAGAAGAGATTTTTAAAGGTTACCATAGTGCGATTATATCTATATCTTGATGTATAATTCCACCAATATTTTTATGAGGATACTATGGCAAAAGGGTTTAAGGGGCGTTACTTTTCACTCCAAGCGATTACCGCTACCGTCAATGCTACGACGCTGCATAACCGTGCTGTTCGTACACACACCTGCCATTCTTACCGCTCTTATATGAGCGATACGAGTATCGATGAAAGCCCTCCGGATGAACTCGACCTGCTCTTAGAAGCAATCGAACCGTTTGCCCCGAAAGTGTCCCGCTGCCAGTGCCACTGTAACTGTTTTTTCCGACGCCGCACCCGGTGCGCCCTCTATATCTCATCATTCGTCCCGAAACTCCGTTTTTTATTCCGTTATTTACGTACTGATTCTTCGCCGCCGCTACGTCTGTCATAACCCTATTTTCACTCTTTCTAAAACAAAATTTAAAGGTATTAAAAATGACAAACCAGATAACAGTGCTTGGATTTCCCCGTATCGGTGAGAAACGAGAATTAAAAATAGCCCTGGAAAGCTATTGGAAAGGGGAAATTTCCCTAAATGAACTCAATAGTATTGCGGCAGGACTTCGCTTAAAACATTGGAATCTTCAACGCGGTGCAGGTATTGAAGCAGTTGCCGTTAACGATTTTAGTCTTTATGACAATATGCTTGATCTTATGGTCACACTCGGAGCCGAACCGGAACGCTTTAGCGATATTAAGGATCCAACATGCCGTTATTTTACGATGGCACGGGGAGATGAGACTCATATCGCGATGGAGATGACCAAATGGTTTAACACCAACTACCACTACCTCGTCCCTGAACTTCACGGAGGATTCCGATTCGGTGCGATCAATCCTCATAAAATTTTAGAAGAGTACCGCGAAGCACAATTGCATGGTTTTGAGGGAATTATCCATCTCATCGGGCCGATAACATTTTTAAGCCTCTCAAAATGCTCCGAAGATGTCCGGTCTGCCCTCTTTGATCCTCTTTTGGATCAGTACACCGTATTACTCGAAGCCCTGCAACCTCTCGGTGCCGAAATCGTTTTTCATGAGCCCTCTTTGGTATGCGATCCGACACCGAATGATTTGTCACTTCTTAAAATTGCCTATGACCAACTGGGGACAATGGGGAGACTTTGGGTAGCAACCTACTTTGAACATTCCAACGAAGCGACGGCCGTTTTGGTTCATACGCCAATTCACGGTTTGTACCTCGATTTTGTCTACGGCGAAAAAAATATTCAGTCACTCGAAGTATTGGGCAAAAGTAATAAACACGTCGCCATTGGAATTATCAATGGACGCAACGTATGGAAAAATGATCTTCAATCTTCGCTAAAACAACTCAATGAAATCACGAACCATATTCCTAAAGAACGGCTGTATCTCAGTACCTCCTGCTCACTGTTACATGTCCCCTACAACCTCAAACACGAAAACAGATTCAATGCGGAGGTACAGGAGCTGTTAGCTTTTGCCGAGGAGAAGCTGCTCGAACTCTCCGTGCTCTCAAAAGCTTTTTTTAGTAATAGTGGGATTACGGTCAATACACATCCTAAAGCAGCTATAGATGGCGCTGTGCAACAACGGCTCAAGAGCCTCACTCCTAATGATTTCAAACGTCTTACTTCTTTTAGCAAACGTCAGATTATGCAGCAAGAGTATTTTACACTTCCGCTTCTGCCGACGACCACTATCGGTTCGTTTCCCCAAACTGCCAATATTCGCAAACTGCGTCAGGAGTTTAAAAAAGGGTGGATATCACAAACGGAGTATACCCATGCGATGAAAGAGGCCATTGCCCATTGCGTCGACTTTCAAGAATCGATCGATCTGGACGTTCTCGTACACGGTGAGTTTGAGCGCAACGACATGGTAGAATATTTCGGCGAACAGCTTAATGGATTTGCATTTAGCACTAACGGCTGGGTACAAAGCTACGGCAGCCGATGCGTCAAACCTCCCCTGTTATACGGTGATGTAAGCCGTCCAAAAGCAATGACCGTGACGTGGAGCACCTATGCTCAAAGTCTCACAACACGACCGATGAAAGGGATGCTCACGGGACCGGTGACGATCCTCAACTGGAGTTTTGTCCGTGACGATCAGCCCCGATCTCTCACCGCATATCAAATCGCGTTGGCTATTCGAGATGAAGTGGATGATTTGCAGCGAGCAGGGATCAAGATGATCCAAGTCGACGAAGCGGCGTTCAAAGAGGGGTATCCTCTACGTCGTGAGCATCGCGGCTTATACGAGCAATGGGCGTTACAAAGTTTCTTGCTCAGTACGGCGGTTGCGGAAGATGATACGCAAATTCATACCCACATGTGTTATAGCGAATTCACCGATATCATCGAAACCATCGAAGCGATGGATGCCGATGTGATCTCGATCGAAACCTCACGCAGCGGCAATCGGCTATTGCGCATATTTGCCGATGTAGGATATACGCAAGAAGTAGGTCCGGGGGTGTACGATATCCACTCACCTCGTGTACCGAGTGTAGAGGAAATGGAGCAACAAATTCATACACTCCTCGAAGTACTTCCGACAAATCAGCTCTGGATCAATCCCGATTGCGGACTTAAAACCCGTAATTGGGAGGAGACTGAAGCGGCACTCGCAAATATGGTCAAAGCAACTAAAGCCGTCCGTGCTACAGCATAAGATCTCTCCCTTATCGGGGAGACTGCAACTTTGATTCTAAATAATAAAAATTATCCTTTAGAATTTCGAGTTAACTTTATGAGTCTCAATTGAATTAATCTTCATGTGTTACAATTTCCCTACATTACTAAAAACCACACAAGGAAATCCCATGCTCGTTACTAAAAAAGCTCCTGACTTTACTGCGACAACTGTCCTCGGAAACAACCAAATCGTTGATAACTTCAACCTCTATGAAAACCTTGGTGAAAAAGGTGCCGTATTGTTCTTCTATCCGTTGGACTTTACTTTCGTATGTCCGTCTGAATTGATCGCATTTGATCACCGTTTAGAGTCATTCACAGAACGCGGAATCAACGTTATCGGTGTATCGGTTGACTCACAATTCAGTCACTTTGCATGGAAAAACACTCCGGTAAACCAAGGCGGTATCGGTCAAGTTCGCTATCCACTCGTAGCAGACCTTACCAAACAAATCTCACGCGATTACGATGTATTGCTCGGTGATTCTGTAGCACTTCGCGGTTCATTCCTCCTCGACAAAGACGGAACAGTACGTCACGCGGTAATCAACGATCTTCCACTTGGACGCAACATTGATGAGATGCTTCGCATGATCGATGCGATGTTGTTCACTAACGAACACGGTGAAGTTTGTCCTGCAGGTTGGGCAAAAGGTGACGCAGGTATGAAAGCTAGTACTGAGGGTGTTGCTGAGTATCTTGCTGCACACTCTGATAGCCTTTAATTTTCCTTCCCCTTCGGGGGTTTCTTCTTTTTCTTTCCCAAAGCATTCAAATAACTTCGCTTCAATCGCATTTTTGAGTAATCCACCGTCTAATGTGATATGATTAATTATATAGAAATTACGGAAAGAGACATGCACTCAAAAGAGATTAGATATAGTTTTACACGACACTATCTCATCGCCATTGTAATATTGGCAATCCTTTCAAGCAGTGCTTTTTATGCCCTAAAAACAACTCTTAAAAGCAGTGAATCCACTGCCTTTATCGTCAATTTATCCGGAAATCAGAGAATGCTTTCGCAACGTATCGCATTGTATTCACAGCTCTATTATCTGAGTTTATTGAATCCAAAAAACAGCAATGAACACACCAAAATTCGAGAATTATTGACCAAAGCCTCCTTTGAAATGCGTGATGCGAATGAGAAACTGTTATCCGGAAAGATAAATGATGGAGACGAACATGAACTATCGTACGAAATCTATGAACTTTATTTTGGACAAAAACATCTCAAAAATCGGGTAGATGATTATCTAGTATTAATCGATAAATTAATACATGCCAAAACGTATAAAGAAGCCAGTATCATAACAACTAAGATAATCACATCTTCCAATACCCTCGTGAACGATTTAAATGCTGCAGGGTTACAGTATCAAAAAGAAGGCAATGCTAATATTGAAAAAATTCAGGCAATGCTTTTCACGATCTGGATACTAACCATTATTACCTTGTTGCTCGAGATTATTTTTATCTTCCAACCAATGGCACATAAAATGGCAACGCTTTTCCAAAAAATAGTCTGGCATGAACATAACCTGCAAGAAGAGATTAAAATCCGAACGAATAAACTGACTCTGGCGAATGAAAAACTTGCCCATTTGGCTTCACACGACCCACTAACCGGATTGAAAAATCGTCTTAACATGGAAAAAGAGCTACAAGGGTTGATCGATCATCAGCACGTATACCAAAGCAGCTATGCAGTTGTAATGCTGGATATTGACTGGTTTAAAAAAATCAATGATACTTACGGACATGATGCAGGAGATTTTGTATTGACCGAGTTAGCCAAAATCTTTTTAGAATCAGTTCGTCCTCAAGACAGTGTGTATCGTGCAGGCGGTGAAGAGTTTGTCGTTATCTTTAACCGTATCACTCAAGAACAGGCTGTCACTAAATGTGAAAAAATCCGTCAGCGCATTCAGGACCACCCATTTGTCTATCATGAGCTTATATTTAGAATAACGATTAGTATCGGTATCTATCATCCTCAATGTGGGATACTCAATAATGTCACTGATATCCTCAAACTAGCTGACAATGCACTCTACCAAGCCAAAAGAACAGGGCGGAACAAGATTGTTCTAGCCGAAAACTGTTCATAACAGCAGCATGCAATACTCTTTTTTAGCCTCGTATCTCCTCATCATTTTTGCCCTATGGTACTCACGCCGTGAACAGTTCGGTCTAGAGAAAACCATCCTTACGAACTCGATTTTGGCGATGGTTCAACTTGGACTGCTCGGCTATGCTCTCGTTTATCTCTTTAAAATATCCCATCCGTCTCTGCTGTTTTTTGTTTTGCTCGGGATGGTCACTTTCGGTGCCTATACCGCCAAAAAGCGCTCCCCTCTGGGAGAGCACAGTTTTAAAATCGCCTTTTTTACGCTAGGAGCCTCTTCGGGGGTCGTATTTTTATCCATGATGGCGTTCGGAGTGATCCACATGGTTCCCCATGAGATGATCCCCATCGGGGGGATGATTATCGGAAATGCTCTCAATGTTTATACCCAAAGCATCGAGCGGTTTCGCGCCGAGGTAAAAAATACGATAGAAACGATCGAGGGGATGGTGGCACTGGGCGCACCGCTCAAAGAAGCTCTCTCCTTTGCTTCCAAAGCGTCCGTCAAAGCGTCCATGATTCCGACGCTTAATATGCTCCAGACAGTCGGGATCATCCATATTCCCGGTATTACGACGGGGATGCTTCTCGCGGGTGCCGATCCGCTCAAAGCAATCTCCTATCAGCTCGCGGTGATGTATATGATGGTGGCGGTGGCGTTGCTCGCAGCGGTGTTTAGCGTGATGTTTTCGTATAAATATATATTTGTAGCAATTTTTAAATAATTATACTGTCAACTCTACTACTTATTCTTCAAGCATCTTCATCAAATCATCGATATCAACTTCTTGTATGACAGTGCTAACATCATGCATACATTGATACAATGTTTGTTTGTATAGTGTATGCTCATCTGAAGAATGGCTACCGATAATGAAGTCATCTCCAAAAACACGAAAGATCTGCTCAACGGGAATCGTAGATTGTAATTGCTGAGAAATGGTATGTATCAAGGTATTTCCGGCATGCCATCCATGATTAGCATTGTAATCTGACATCCCTTTGATCTCAACCAATAGATAATGACGGTATATAACATCGGGGACTAAACTGTGAATGATCATATGCAGGTACGATTCATTGTATACACCGGTTAACTGGTCTTTAAAGTAATATGAAAATCGGGCACGTTCTATCGGAGTTATCGGAATTTGTGACGCAATATCGTCGCCATCTAAGGTTTGTAAGGCTAATACAGCGGCATCGACAACACGGGGATGATACCAAATTCCTCGATAACGGATAATCTCTTCAATCGATTCTGCCATAGAGCGACGTGGCTGATAAATACGGTTGCTAGTCATCGCATCGATCGCATCGGCAACAATCATAATATGTGAGGCAAGAGGAATATCATCGCCCATAAGACCTCTTGGATAACCTGTTCCATTGTACTTTTCATGATGACACCGAATTATGTCGGCTAAAGGACGATAATACGAAATTCGGCTTAGCATTTGGTATCCCGTATTGAGATGAGATTTTATCAATTCATACTCACTGCTGTCTAATCGACCAGGCTTGAGCAAAATAGCATCAGGGACGACTACTTTTCCAATGTCATGCAAGATCGCCGCTTCGTAGAGTTGAGACCGCTGATCGACAGTTAATCCGATAGTTTTGGCAATCAAATCACAATAAACCGCAACGCGTCGAGTGTGACCGGCCGTGTAGGCATCTCGTTGCTCTATTAAGTCCACCAGACTCTCTAAAAGCTGTTTGTAGTGCAACAGTTTTTCATCTTCCATTTGTTTGATCTGATGTTGTTGTACAATCACTTTTTTCTGGGATTCAAACCCTTGATACAGATGGGTGATAATGGGGATAAAGTGATTTCCAAACGCAATTTCAGATCTCTGCCATGGATCAGATTGATAACGCACCGTTTCCTTAAACGCCGCAAATGATTTACGTGGAGAGATTCCCCCCTGATCATTAAGTGTTGCTTTTTCATACGGATTACCGCCCCATGTGAGCGTTTGAGCTTTTTCACGTCTAAACCATAGCCAATAGCTTGGGATATTCATAGGCACTTCTATCACGATTAAACCTGAACATTCTCTCAAAAATTGTTCGGAAAAATCGGGTAGAACCGTTATAAGCCGTGAAGTAAAAAATGATCCATTTTCCATAAAAGGCTGAATATATTGAATCATCTTCGAAAGTACTTCTTTGGAATATTGATGGTTATAGCTCACTATCTCTTCGCCGATCAGCAATGCAAATCCATCTGCATCAAAGAGTGAATAAAAGAGTTGGGCATGGTTTGATAACAGTGAAATAAGCTCTTGGTTGCTGCGATCCGTCTGGATACTCGCAGCAATTGCCTCCAGAGTAGAATGAAGCTGTACCGTTCGACGCTGTTCTTCTCCTTGTATCCTGGTTTTTATAAGTCCTGCAAAAATTTTGCCAAAATTCTCGACCAGTTCCAAATAATTCAATGAAAGTTTATGCGCTTGTCTATGATGACATGCAATTAACCCCCATAATTCACCGTCAATCAGAATAGAAATAGTCATGGTGGATTGAACACCCATGTTTTTAAGATATTCTATGTGGACCGGAGATACACTTCGCAGATAGCTATAAGTCATATCCAATGGTACCCTGGAGGGCTCACGAAGGAATCCTATCGGACGGTAATCGACATCAATAATACACCGTACTAAATTTTTTCGAAAAAGCTCCCGTGCTTGAGAGGGAATATCCGATGCCGGATAGTTAAGCCCAAGGTACGATTCCATATCATCTCGTTTGGCTTCTGCAATAACGGATCCGTTAAAATCATTGTCAAATCGGTAAATCATTACCCGATCATAGCCCGTCATCTTCTCAACCTCGATGGCAGCCTGCTCACACATTTGCTCAATTGAAGAAAGGGAGAGCAGCCGTTTAGTAATCTCTCCCAGGCTATGCTGTGAGGTACTGAGATACTCATAAGATGGAGAGGGCACCATCTCAATAATCATCTCGTTATCACTGCAACATTGGATCAAATCGATAGAGGCCTCATTGATGAAACTGACGGTTTGGTTATGAAATATTTGCTGTTTCTGGGATGGTGCATCAACAAAGGTAGAAAATTTTTCTATCAATTCATCGGGGAATACGGTATGCAGTGATGCTCCGATAATCTTCTCAGCATTGGGGAAATTTTCGCTTACTCCTGTAATGACAAGGCTGGCAATATCGTATGAAAGAGCTATCCCGTGCGGTTGAATCAATCCTGGAATATGTATAGGCTCTTTTTCACACAGGCTAAAATCAATTAAGTTCATACATATCTTTTTGAATAGTTAAAAACATAGCGCATGCGCCCAAAATCACATGATCACTTAAGAGGGGATTTTTCGCTTCAAAGCAATCCAAAAATTGGCAAAATTCGCCCCATAACCGCATGGTATTTTCACCATAAGCCTGAAAATATCGAGTACAAGGCACTCCGTCGGCACCGATCATATGGGATAGTTTTCGAGAAAGTATCTGCCCTCCCATGGTAGAACCTTCCAAAACATACATCATCCCGATAGCTGTTTCAAAAGTTGGAGGCGTATCGATAAAAACTGTTGATTCGGTATAGGGAATTTCCTGTTCCAAAGCAGCAAGATCAGCTTTTAATAAAGCAAACCGCGTACGAAGAGCCGGATTAATTTCATAGTGTGCCCATTCCCTCATTCCTATCAAAATCGGTTCCAAAGTTTGATGAATAGCAGCTAATTTGGTTAGATAAATAGCATAGTCTTCCCGTGTGATAGATCCCTCGGCAAGGGCAATTGCAACGGGTGTTTTTTCGAGTTCTGCATGAAATGGAGCGGTTAATTCTTTAAGGCGTTGACGGAGTGTCATATAAAATTCCTTCGAGTTGTATATCTCATCATACTGCTTTATGGTAAGTATTTTCTAAAAATTGGATTAAATCATTGGCAATCATCGGTTTCGTAATAACATATCCTTGCATTGTGTTGATACCGTTGTCGATCAAAAAACTTTGCTGCTCTTTTGTTTCAACACCCTGAGCAACCATTTTAAGCCCGATAGTGTTTGAAAGTGATACGATACTTTTGATCAAAAGTGCCCCTTTTTCATTAAGATTATGGATAGAGGACTGATCTATTTTAAGAGTATTGATACCAAAATCGATCAAATAACTCAGGGATGAATATCCGGTTCCAAAATTATCCAAAGCTACCTGAATACCGATTTTATGAAGTTCTTTGATCACATTTTGGGCAATGATGGCGTCTTTGATAAGCTGACTCTCAATAATTTCAAATACGATACGATGTGGATCAATACGGCTTTTATCTATCATTTTTTCTAACACCGATAAAAATTCAGGGAGAAACAAAGTCGATGTTGTGATATTGACCGAAATCGTATCAGGTGCAATATTACGTGATAACAATGCTGAAAAGGTATCAAATGCTTTTTGAATTACCCACAAATCGATCTCTTTCATCAACCCCGCTTTTTTAGCAACCGGCAAAAAGTCATCAGGACGCATAAACCCTTTTTGCGGATGATTCCAGCGTATTAATACTTCAATACTTGAACATACTTTTGAATGAAAATCGAAGAGCGGTTGATAATGGAGAACAAATTCTTCATTGAATATAGCAGTTTTTAAATCGTCCCCCATTTGAAGATAAGCGTAGGCTTGTTGCGTCATATCCGATGAGAAAAAACGAAATTGATTTCGACCGACATTTTTTGACGCGTACATTGCTACGTCCGCATTATTAAGCAGTGTTTCTGTCGTTGTCCCATCCTGAGGAAAAACACTTATACCGATACTGCAGGTACTGAATATCTTTTCTCCGTCGATTATAAAAGGGTCATTGAAAAGACTCTGTATTTTTGCGGCTACCGTGACAAAATGAGTATTAGAAATTCCATTTTCGATAACAAGGACAAATTCATCTCCTCCTATACGAGAGACGGTATCTCCTTTTCGACATACTTGCCGCATCCGTTTTGCCACTTCAATAAGGAGCTTATCTCCCATTAAATGTCCCAAAGAATCATTGATATTCTTAAAATGGTCTAAATCGACAAAAAACACGCCAAACATTTCACCCGAGCGGCTTTTATGCTCTATAGCTTGATCAATACGATCGGTTAGCAGTTTTCGATTAGGCAGCATCGTTAACGGGTCATGCATCGATATATGAGATAGTCTTTGTGCCTCTTGAAGTAATTTATGCTGGATGGAGAGATGTTCAGTAATATCGTGCATTACCTCAAGATAGCCAATGATGGAACCTTCATTATCCATCATTGGGCTGACACTAATTTCAACATGGTGTAGATCACCTTTTTTATCAATCCGTTGATGTCGAGAAATAGATGGTTTTTTAGTAGAACGAACATGCTCAAGTGGACAATATTCAATATCTTCGGTGCAAGGAAATCGGCTATGATGAATAAGATTGTAACATTTTGCACTATCATTGATGGAAACCGAAAGATCTAAATTATTGGCTGCTTTGTTCATCAATGTAACCGTATAATCAGGTTTTATATAGAGTATCGGATCAGGAATTTGATCAATAATCGCCTGTATAACTTCATCATTTTTGACTATTTCTATTGGCTGTTTCAACATACGTCAGACAATAGCTTTAATTTTTTTGATGATATCTTGGATAGCGGTCACATTTTTTTCAATTCCTAAAAAATATTTTATTCTTTCAGTTTTTTTGTCAAAAATAGGACTAATGGACAATTCATTGTAAACCAATTGCCCCTCTTTTGTATAATTTCGCACGGTTACCGTAATATCTTTTTCTTCTTTGATCGCAGCTCGGATTTTATCAAGAGCAGGTTGATCACGGTCTTCGCCTTGGAGAAAACGGCTGTTTCGTCCGATGACTTCCTCCGGCAAATAACCAAACATTTCCGTAAAAGCTTCATTAACAAATACAATAGGATTATCACTTATGTTCGGATCGGTAATAATCATCCCATTTTTAGCTTGGTCTAGAATTTCAATCAGATAATCGCTTATATCAGGGGTGTTATCACGATATTTTTTGAGTACATACCGTCCGCCGTAATAGTTGTTGATATTTATAAGCGGTATTTTTTTTCTGAGACTACTAATTAAATTGCGAACATTTTTTGCGTTATATTCTTTTTCATAGTCATCCCATATAGCGAAGAAAATATCGACACTGCTGATTGGTCTGTCATGATTTTCAACAAAAAATTTTATCAATTTTGTCATAGTTACAGGGAGAAGTTCAGTTATATTATCCTGTACTATTGCTTCATCAGAAGGGCTCCAATAGCAATTTTCCGATAATTTAATGAGTTGATTCGCATCCATAAAGCTCATTGTAATGTAAAAGTGCCTTAAAAGTGCCTTTTTACATTTCTTCGGGATTGCATTCTATTAATTCGAAAAGTTGAGTGTGCAATGCTTTCAGTTGTCGTGTTTCTTCTGATACTCTGCATTGGTTATAAACGCGGTAAAGGTCTTCAGATAATTGTCGTGCCGAATCGAGCTCTTCGCTAGAAAATGGGAGAGATGTTCCAGTTACAATCTCTTTCCAGCTTTCAAACGAAGCTCGGGGGTTAATGACAGAAATACCTTTCTCTGTATTGAACTGTTTGGTCGGTTCTCCTGCCCATTCGATCGTAGAAATTTGTTCGAATCGGATAAACATAAGATAAGCATTGTTAATATTGGAAATTTCAATTGCGATTATTCCCCCTAATGGTATTGAAAAATGGGCAACTTGAGGAAATTCAATTCCTAAGCGAGAAGTCTGAAAGCACTGGCCATTAAAATTATTTTTTATAATTCTAAGCAGATCAAATAGCTCTGATCCGGGAACTTTCGCATTGCTGGCAATAAAATCTTCCTCGTAATATACAGCCGCGATATCACACGGTAGAACTGTTTCCAAAACTGCAATTTCTTCAGTAAGTGCACTTACAAAAGTTAGATCACTTTTAGAACCAAGTGAATTGAGAAAAAGTTCCCGTTTTAAACGTAATTCAGACGATTCTTGATAACGGATAAGATGTTCTTTTTGTTCAATTTGAGATGAAAAAACGGTACTTAAAAGAGAATAGCTTTCATATAAACCGTACGGTATTTTTTTTGGACTCGGATGATGGCATACTACCAATCCCCATAATTTATTTTGAATAATCAAAGATATAGACATCGAAGAATTCACACCCATGTTTTTTAGATATTGCAGGTGAATAGGAGATACACTGCGAGAATAGCAAAAAGTCATATCAAGCGGGGTGTTGGTCAATGGGTTAATGGTCGGGATGAGAACAGCACTGCTTTCCTCAACATTTTCGATAATGCGAAACCGGTTTTTCAAATAGAGAGCACGCGCTTGTACCGGGATATCTGATGCCGGAAAATGGTGACCTAAAAAGTTTTCACTGAATGTTTTTTCTACTTGGGCCAACACAGTACCGTTGTTGTCTTCATCAAATTTATAAATCAAAACACGATCAAAATCGCTGATGTCTTGAACAGTGGAAGCGATAGAATGGAGAAGATCAATTAATGGGAGTTGTGGGTTATCGTATGAAACTGCTCTTGTGAACATCATTTCTGTGCTCATATCCAATGCACTATTTTCAACACTTATTTCAAGAATAATAAATCTTTCTTCACAATGGACAGCACAAAAAAGTTTTTTGGAATTATTGACTGCACTAAAGGCTTTAAAGTGACGTTTTTCGAAAAATCTCAAAGTAACATTATCTTTTATACGTTGCATAAAAAGATCATCAAAAAAGTTTTGAAGCGGTCTGTTGAGAATAAAATCGGGATCACAATGGATGAGATCTATACAATTATCACTTACTTGAAGAACACTGAAATCTTCATAGCTGACAACAAATACAAAACCGGACTGTTGAATTCGTGAGAGAATATGAATCGGCTCTTGATCACACGTTGTGAGTAGTTTATCAATCATCAAATTATCTTTCTTTTTCAAACCTTATGTTTTATCATACCTTGTTTTGATTCTATCTCATAATAAAAAATTGTTTCTCCGTAAATACTCTCGCTTTGGGATGGACAAAACAAAGCTTCTCCCACCCTCGATTCGGACGAATCAATGTCACACGGTGTGCCGATACGGAGCGGGAAAGCGCCACATAAAACTGTGAAGGGGCGAAAATTTCATTGGTCTCGATGACGTAATCTGCCAAGCTCATCCCCTGCGATTTATGAATTGTGATTGCAAAGGCCAATGTAATCGGAAACTGACCAAGGGTAATCAGTTTCTCTTCGCTTGCCGTACTCCCTTTTTCTACCCACCGTGTTTTAGTGGTATCGACACGCTCTACTTTGACACTCACCCCGTCCTCTTTTTTGACCCAAATCACCTCTTCTTCAATGGAGGTGATTCGTCCCCGTTCCCCGTTGTAATAGTTCCATGCGTTTCGAGTAAAGAGGATCGGGGCACCTACTTTGAGAACTAAAGTCGGTTCGATTCGGCTTTCACTCATAAATCGCTCTACTTCACGCTCCTGCATCTTTTTATCATGAATCGTGACATAGGTGGAGATGTCTATGCTCTCTCCGCCTAGATGTTCCAACTGAGAGCGGTTATGATTCTGAGCACTGATATTTTTACCGTACAGCAGTGTAATTGTCGATTTATCCTCATTCAGCGGTTTTACCAATGCGTCCAACGCCTCATGAGCCTCTTCATCGAGACGGGCATGACGTACTTTTTCGAGCAAGCTCAAAAACTCCGCTTCATGGGTTCGGTATGACCCTTCTAAATGCAGTGTCTCAAATCCGAGTCGCTCCCAGCTGGGAGATTCAAACGCAAAATAGATCGGCTCATTCCCCCGCACGACGGGTGGAAGCTGTAAAAAATCCCCAACAACAATCACTCGCCCCGTAAACTCTGATTGCAACAAACGCAAACGAATCATATCGAGTAACGCTGCCCCCACCATCGAAATCTCGTCGATGACGATGATCTGCATAGAGTGAATGAGTTTGATGATCTTTTTGGAAGGGTCGAGTTTGCCGTTACGCTCCAACTCCTCTTGGGAATTGGCAATCCCCAAATCAAAAAAACTGTGGAGAGTCTGTCCCCCGATGAGGGTCGCCGCCATCCCCGTCGAGGCGAGACGGGCAACCGATTTACCTTTTTGCACCGCATCCTCGATCAGCGCACGAGTCAGTGTCGTTTTACCCGATCCCGCACCGCCGGTGATAAAGAGGTTTGAATGTTCCAAAATTTTTAATGCGTTTTCAACCATTCTCATCCTTTAGTGGTATTACCCGTCCAAACGGCACTTCAGCCTTCAAAGGTGCAATCCATAACGTCTCATAGTGAGGCTCGTACAGCGGAAATTTACCGTCCAAATCGGTGAAATAAAGTAATATCTTCGGAGGAGTTAATTGCTTTTCGATAAACTCAAAAACAGGAATAAAATCGGTTCCCCCACCGCCTATAAGGGTATACGCTATCGATTCTCCGTTGGTAAAGCTCTGATGTGAACGTACTCGATCATCGCATACGATCACGGTGATCGTGTAAGAGCCGAAAAGCTCGGTAATCGACTCAATCTCGGCAATAAACTGCGCCAGAAGCACCTCATCCACCGACCCCGAACTGTCGATCGCAATGACGAGTTCTAAATGATGCGAGGTGGCACTGGGGAGATAGATACCGCTGTAAAGAAGCTTTTTGGAAGGGGGCATCATCGCATAATCACTGATGTAATATCCGCCGATACAATCGCGCAACTCGCTGCGCCAATCGATTTGTCCACGACCGACTATAGGGATGAGCCGCTCCAGCCCTTCGGGAAGGGTCTCCATGCTTTGCGCTTTTTCGAGTGCGCTTTGGGCTATTTGTTCATTTTGTGCGCCTTGGAGTTTTTGATCCAGACTTTCATCACTGCGGCGTGAATCGCTGTCTTTATCGTTCATATCTTCACGGGTGATCGTATCTTTTAAAAACTCATAAATCTCTTCGGCATATTGCCCTCGAAAGCGGGGATCGTAGGTGATTTTACTGGGAGGGGTGAAATCGTTATCGATCAGCATGTTATTGATCGCATGTTCACAGGCAGTATACCATAGCCAAGGAGAGCGGTTTCCGATACGGTAAGGATGAGAGAGTACGGTGTGAAGAGCGGCATTAGAGAGGGAAAATGCCACCTGATCATCGCTAAGGGTGTTGAAAAAGTCTTCTCGGTACTCGAAACGATTCCCCTGCAGAGTAAAGCTCTCGATGTTATCGTTCACTACGATTTCAAGTGCACTGCAGAGTGTTCCGAAATAGGGATGTTCCACCAAAAGCTTGGATTTAACGCGTGAAAAATCTAACATAACAGATAGGCGTAGGCATTGACCCATTCGCCATAACCACTCAAATGGTCCATACGGATCCCCTGACGCTGTAAATCTTGGACGATCATTACCGCAAACTCGCTTTGCAGATTTAGGGTATAACGCAGTAAATGATCGATTTTTATCTCATCCGGATTGCTCAAAATTCGCCCGACCAGAGTCGATGAGAGGGCATACAACGCTGAAATATCACTCGGATATTCTGCATTTTCTCCGCGTAAAATGGCATCAATATCGGGTAAAAGGTTCATCACCTTGCAAAATCCCAAGAAATCCACCGCATTAGCTTTCCCTACCGCACCCGCAATGGTATCGAGTAACAAAGGTTGGGCAAGTGTGCTTTGCAAGATCAGATGAACCGCTTCCCAGCTTCTAGGTGTCGCAAAACTCCGTTCATTGGCGGTCGGATCAAATGTAAAAAGGGCATCATTTTTAAATCCGATATACGCGACAATCCGTGCATCCACTCCCCGTTTTATCGCCCATTCCCGCCAATCTTGGACATTCACCTCCATCTCGACATGGACAAAACGATTTGAGAGCGGTGAGGGGAGGCGGTACACTACCCCGCGATCCCCCTCACGATTTCCGGCTGCAACAATCGCCCACCCATCAGGGAGAATATATTCACCAACTCTACGATCCAAAATCAGCTGATACGCCGAAGCTTGTACGGCGGGAGCGGCGGAATTCAGTTCATCGAGAAACAGTATCCCCCGACCCTCTCGCGGCAAAAACGACGGTGGTGCCCACAATGCTGTATGGGTATCTTTCTCATAAAATGGAATCCCTTTGAGATCGGTCGGATCCATCAGAGATAAACGCAAATCGATACATTCAATCCCCTCATCACGAGCAATCTGTTTAATGATAGACGATTTCCCGATCCCCGGAGGACCCCATAAAAAGGTAGGGATTTTTGCACCGATCATTGCACTCATCGTCGCGATTGTTTCCGAAGTTCTCACGATTGCCATCCTATGTTGTGGGTTTGAATATGATTTCCGAACGTCGGATTGGTTTTGACACTCCGTTCATAGCGACGATCGAGTGAAAGCTGATAGAGTATATCGATCGAAGTAGCAGGATTTGCCGCGAGTGCGCTCAAAACAGCAGGTTCATCGCTTCGGTACAGTTTTTCGAGTATTTCGTCAGTCAATGAAGGATTTGCTGCAAGTTGCGTATTATACTCTCCTAAATCATAGAGATATTGACACCATTGTAAGTTCAAAACAGCGTTAGACGCCAATGCACGATAGACCTCTTTATTTTCCATACTCATCAGCTTCTCCTGCATTGTCTCGCTAAGGGTTGGATTGGACGCGAGTTCGACAGAGTATGCTCCAAAGAAGCGATCGAACCACTCTTCATTCAACCCTATATGTGCAGCAAGAATATGCCCCTGCTTTGCTTCCAAAAGCAATGCCCCCTCGTTTGATAGACTCTCGTTTTGTGCCAAAAGAGGATGCAAATTTTCCTCTTTTAAAAGCTCTGCTTCGAGGGAAAGGGGAACGCGATGAACCAAAAGTTCGGAACGCTGCGCCATTAATGTCCGCAAGATCGGCTCAGGTGTATCGGGATGCAGAGCAATTGCATCCAAAACTCCATTTAGAGAACTGTTCTGAGGATTTTTAATCTCACGAGACAGAGGAGCAAGTTGTGCAATTGCATCGATCAGCTCACCGTTTCCATACCGCTCGATCAAATGTGCCAAACCGCTCATAGCGTACTGGACATTATGATTCCGCGCTAAATCTTCATAAAAGCGTCCGATGATAGCGGCAGTAACATCGCGATTACTGTCATTATCAAAGAATCCCTCCCCTTTCCAATCGTAGAGTTTGAGCAGTTTGAAAAAGAGTTCATCGGTGATGTAGGGGTTTTGGATAAAATCGACGAGGCGTTCCTGGTCGCGTGAAAGTTTGAGACTCATCAAGAGACGATTGGGCTCGATGGAGCTGCACAGCCATTTTTCTATCGGATCAAGTGAGACAATCGGGGCGACATCTATCGCATACAAACGCTCAGCTTCTTGCGATTCAAGCGGATTCATCATCCGACCCTCGATAATGAGTGCAATACCCTCTTCATACACTTTGCACAGGGCGATACCGTGAAGTTTTAAAAGCGTTTCAAACTCTTCACCGTTTAATGAACGGGTTTTACCCAACAGTAGTACCGATTTTCCATTAAGATCACCATAATTCATACGCGCATTATAATCCATCAGGCTAAAAAAACACAGCGGAGGTATAATGTCGTCAATAGTTTAAAAGGATTTTAACGATGAGTGAACTCTATGAAGGGGTAAGTGCCTACGATGCGGGAGATTATACAAAAGCGTATGAGATTCTTTACCCGTTAGCCGCCTACAAACGCAATGCCGAAGCCCAATTTCACATGGGAATGATCTATTTTTACGGCGAAGGGGTTGAAAAAGACATTCCCCAAGCGATGGAATGGTGGAAAAAAGCGATGAAAAACGGTCATGTCGATGCAGCGTATCGCCTCAGCGAAATCGCTACATCCACAAAAACAACCTTTTAACCTAAAACCCGCCCGATACTGTAACGCATATCCTCATCGAGGGTATCCATATTGCCGAGCATCCACGTGAGATATCCTTTGTCCACTTCGGCGATCTCGGTGAGGGTTTTTCCTTTATACTTTCCGAATTTCAAAGGTCGTGTGTAAAATACCGGTGTTTGAGTCAATTCAACCATTTTATCGATCGGATTGACCCCCTCGAACCGCTCCTGCAACCGTTTACGCAGTTCACTCAAAAAGAGTTTTAATACGAGAACGTCTCCGATTGCATCATGGGCTTTCACTTCGATTCCCAAAGCATCGGCTTCGGCCTGCTCGATTTTATACAATCCCAATCGATAGCGAAAATATTGCAATCGATGCGCTTCTTCGTCATCAAACAAATGTCGAGCGCATCGAAGCGTATCGATCAGACGCATCTGTGATGTAAACTCTTCCTTTGCCAACATCCCAAGATCAAACGGGGCATTATGGATAATAAGAACATTATCAGGAGTATTGAGCGCACATAACGCTTGAAATGCAGACGTTTCGATACACGGCGGTTTCCCCTCGACCATATCAGGGGTTATACCGTGTACCTCCATCGCTCCGTATCCGATAGGAAGCGGAGCTAAGCACAAGTCATTGTATACTTCGACGTTTTTTCCATCTAATACCATAAAACCAAGCTGAATGATCCGATCACTATCCCCGGCACCTGTCGTCTCAGTGTCGAGTAAAACGTATTTTGCCATTAATACTGATCGTCTTCTGCATCAATATCAAACTCATCATAATCGTCTTCGTCTTCATCCTCTTCATCATCGTAGAGATCATCCTCTTCTTCGTCCTCGCCTTCGCGCATGGAAGTGAGTTCCGTATAGAGCTGTTCAGCCTCTTCTTCGTCAATATCACCGCTTTGGATCTCTGCAAGAAGCTCTTTATACTCATCACGAAGAGCCTGCATGTCTTCCAATTGGGCCCGTTCTTGGGGAGTTGCATCTTTTTGCGATGCTATAGATTCGAAAATATCGTCAATATGATCCTCGACATCGGGGATCAACTCGTTTTGAATCAAATGTTTTAATTGTGCAATATAAGCCATTTTCAATCCTTATGATTTGGATATCTCATTATACTTTAAAAATTCGACAAATTTTTCTTCACTGAGTGGTCTTGCGTACAGATATCCCTGTCCTTGTTGGCATCCGTATTTTTTTAATGCATCAGCCTGAACTTCCTCTTCAATCCCCTCAGCAATCGTTTTAAGCCCTAATGCATTGGCCATTGCGATAATCGCATTCACGATCGCACTGTCTTGTTCATCATTCGGGATTCCCCGAACAAACGATTGGTCTATTTTCAATTTATCGATCGGAAAAGTTTTCAGATAGCTCAAACTCGAATACCCCGTACCAAAATCATCAATCGCTACTTCAATTCCAAGTGCCTTAAGGGCTATAAGTTTTTCACCGAATACTTTCGGATCACTCATTAAGACACTCTCTGTAATCTCTAATTCAACAAACTCCGGACTTAGCCCGCTGTCCATGATGATGCGATGAAGCGTTTCAACAACATCGGGACGCTCAAACTGTTTACCCGATACGTTAACCGATATCCTTCCCCTGAACAGTCCCTTTTCGATCAGGTGCTTGACATTCTCACATGCTTGAGCTAAGACTTGCTCACCGATGGGGATGATTAGACGATTGGACTCCGCCAGGGCTATAAACATATCTGGCCGTACGATCCCAATCGACGGGTGTTGCCATCGCACCAATGCCTCTGCACCGATCACCTTACCGCTTTTAAGGTCAATTTGCGGCTGATAGTAAACGATAAATTCCTTTTCTTCAACCGCACGATGAAGTTCTCGTTCTAAAAGCACTCTCTCAAACAATTGAACGCTCATCTCCTGAGTATAAAAATAATAACTGTTTTGTCCACTCTCTTTAGCACGACGCAAGGCAATATCAGCATTCTTTAAGAGTGTTTCTCCATCCTCTGCATCGTCAGGAAATATGGTAATCCCGATACTCGCCGTCAATTTTAAATTGCCGGATGATGTATCTATCGGATCTTTAAAAAGATTCATAACCTGCTTCAGTGTTCGCTCACACTCATTAATTTCCTGAATCTCTTCAAGTATAATAACAAACTCATCGCCCCCTATACGTGCAATAGTATCTTCATGACGGATCAATGTTCTCATCTCCAAAGCTATTCGTTTGATAACAAAATCCCCTATATTGTAGCCATACGATTCATTAATATCTTTAAAGTTATCAATATCCACATACAACACGGCTAGCTTTGTTTTCTCACGTTTTGCCCGATGCATGGAGTGCTCTAAACGTGCCCCCAAAAGTAATCGGTTCGGCAGATTGGTCAAAACGTCGTAATGCGTTATTCGTTCAATTTCACGCTCCGATTCTCGGATTTTGGTGATATCCTCTCCTGAGGAAAACATCCCTGTAATTACACCGTTACGATCTTTTAACACCGCATTGTGCCATGCAATCACCCGGATGTCTCCGTCTTTAGTATGCACCTTATTTTCGTAATATTCGACTATTTCACGCCTTCCAGAAATAATATCCTCAAATAAAACTTTAGCCATCTCCCTATCTTCACTGTAAGTGAAGGTTTCAAACCAATCCTTTCCTATTGCCTCATCTTGGCTAATTCCTAAGATTTGACATCCTTTAGGATTAATCAAATCAACTTTTCCCTCTTGATTCAGTGCTAAAAACATAACTGATGCGACATCCAGATAAAGACTGCTTTTTTCCTGTTCCAGCTCAATCGTATATTCCAACGTCTTACGCAATTCTTCACTCAAACGGATCAATTCGCTGATATCATTTAAAAAAAGCTTCATAATAGGTTGATTATTCACCTCTGCTTCGATCAATGTCACTTCATACATACGACCCTGAATCTCAACCTTTTCTTTATCCACACCACCCTGTGTCCGTAATATATGTAAAAAGTGTTTCCAAATCTCGTCCGGAAACATTTTAGAAACAGGATCATCAATTTTCACCTGAAACGTCATCATCGCTTCGGCATTCAGCCATTTGATAATCTGTTGTTCTCCCAGATCAATGATTTCACAAAATGCCAATCCTAATAAATTATACGTAGCTTTGGTATCCCGAAGCTTTGATTCGAGTTTCACTTCTAATGCGGTGTTATAATTGAGGAC
Organism: Sulfuricurvum sp.; assembly: GCF_028713855.1. Lineage (GTDB taxonomy): Bacteria > Campylobacterota > Campylobacteria > Campylobacterales > Sulfurimonadaceae > Sulfuricurvum. The sequence goes on along the minus strand of NZ_JAQTNN010000002.1, from coordinate 136,468 downwards.
CAGATCTTTTTCAGTTAAGAGATACAATTCATTTTCTCTACTTTGCACCATTAAATGATGGATCCCTCTCTCTTTCATAATATCGATTGCATAATGAATTTTTTCATTCATTTCAACGGAAATGATTGGAGCATGCATATAACGTAAGATACTTTCACTGCTTGAAATATTCTTATACGCTAATTCCAATATATCCTGTTCCGTTACTATCCCGATGGGGCCGGTTTGATCCGTAACAATAAGAACATCCCGACTTTCGTGTTGAAGAAGAGTAATTGCATCATAGACGCTGGCATCCTTCTGAATAATGACCGCACGATTGCGACGGTTCAAACATTGGAACACTTCATGAGCCGTATGAACTTTGGTTTCATAATACGAAAGGATATCGCTTTGAATAAGGGTGGAAATATATTTTTTTTGTTCGTCGATTAATACAAGTCTTCGTATTTCATAATCAATCATCAATTCTATCGCCATTTCAACAGGACGATCCGAATGTATCGATATTACAGGATAACTGGAATATTCTATTGCTTTTCTTTTTCCATCAATGCCATTGCGATAAAGTTCAATAATATTTTTGAGCGTCAATATCCCGACAGCTGTATTATTTTCAACCAATATGACATGGCTGATTCCCTCTTTGCCCATTTGGTTAATGGCATCATACAATGTCGCATCAGAAGGAATAGAATCATTTTTATACGCGACTAGATCAGTGAGTAACATTGTGTCTTTTCCTAAACTAAATTAGGATGATTATACACCAATAAAATAATGATTAATACGAGAAGAGTACTTGGATTGAAGTGAGATTTTAATGATTTAAGTTTGAAAGAAGAAAAGAGTATAGATGGTGCGGACGGGGGGATTTGAACCCCCACACACGTAATGCGCTACCACCTCAAGGTAGTGTGTCTACCGTTCCACCACGTCCGCGTAAAGAATAAAAAGCGATCAGCCGAAGCTGACCGGAAGAGGTCGAAACTTACGCAGCCAAATATGGGTTAGCGTAAAGAGCGATAAGAGCGATAACAAGTGTATAAATAACTTGTGCTTCGATCATAGCAAGAGCGATGAACATAGTTGTCATCAATTTTCCGCCAAGACCTGGGTTACGTGCAGTACCAGCGATAGTTGCAGCAGCAGTGCTACCCATACCGATAGCTCCACCAAGAGCAGCCAAACCAAGACCAACACCGGCAGCGATCATAGAATACGCTTTCAATGTTTGGTTAGCAACGTCTGCAGTAGCAGCAGCTACAGCAGGTGCAGCGTCAACAGCAGTTTCAACAACCGCTGCCGCTTCGTCAGCACCGAATACAGAAGCTACAAGAGCGAGTAAAAGAAAAAATACTTTTTTCATGAGTAATCTCCGAGAATAATATCAAAGTCTGTTCGGATAGTGTCCCTACTTATCACTTTGTGGGTGGAAGTATAGTGAGGATGAGCTAAAAAATTACTTAGCTCGCCCTAATCCGATCTTATTTCCTTTGAATTCAACGATCTCAACCATCAATTCATCCCCTTCGCTCACTACATCGCTCACGCGGCTGATATGACCGTCCGATAGTTTTGAAATATGAATCAATCCGTCCACTCCGCCTGGGAGTTCGATAAAGGCTCCGAAATCAACGATTTTTTTCACTTTTCCTTTTACGATATCGCCTACTTTGTATTCCACTTTTTCGACTGCAGTAGAACCACTCACGATCCCTTCGATATGATCACGTGCCCCTTTAAGTCCTTCACGGTTTTTACCAGTCAGTTTTACGGAGCCTTTTTTCTTATCGATATCGATCGTTACATCAAAACGCTCAATGATTTCTCGGATCGTTTTACCCGCTTGTCCGATGATATCACCGATGAAACTCGGATCGATGTGGAAAAGATCGCTGCTTGGCAATGTCCCTTCGTTAAGTTCGATTTTGTCTTCACTGCTGAGCATGATATCAATGATGTGTGCGCGTGCTTCTTTCGCCTGATAAAGAGCTTCTTTAAGGACGTCGAGGCGGATACCGCCGAGTTTGATATCCATCTGCATTGCAGTGATACCCTCTTTCGAACCTGCTACTTTGAAATCCAAATCGCCGTCATGATCTTCCAACCCCATAATATCAGTCAAAATTGCGTGACGATCCCCTTCGGAAACCATCCCCATCGCCACACCGGCAATCGGATTAGCCATCTCTATATCTCCGGCACGTAGAGCCATGTAACCACCACATACGGTAGCCATTGATGATGAACCGTTCGATTCCAAAATTTCAGAAACCAGACGAATCGTTTGTCCATTACGAACACATGAGCCCTCTAACGCCCGTTTAGCCAAGTTTCCGTGCCCCAGTTCGCGGCGACGCGGTGCTCCGATCGGGGAAGGTTCACCGACACTGAATCCCGGAAAGTTATAATGAACCATAAATGCTTCGTTTTGCGTTCCGCTGTCGGTAAGGTTTTCAAACATTTGGGCATCTTTAGCACCGCCCAGAGTCAAAATGACCAAAGCCTGCGTTTGTCCACGGGTAAAGAGAGCAGAAGCATGTGCACTTGGCAATACGTTCGTTTCGATACGAATCGGACGTACTTCTTTTAGTCCACGTCCGTCTGCACGTACTTTTTCATCCAAAATTTGTGCTCGCACCATGGAACGTTTTACCGCTTCAATCGCTTTTTTGAGTTCATGTTCGTTCCACTCCGGCTTTTCTTTTAAAATCGTTTTACGGATCGTACGAAGTGCCGTGCTACGCTCGGTTTTGGCCATTTGATTGATGCCTCGTTTTAAATCATCCGTGTGATTTGTACGTACATAATCAATCATCTCTGTATTGGTCTCACTGATGACATACTGAAGTTCAAACGGTTCGCTTGCAAACGGTTTAAATGCCTTCTCATAAGCAGTATTAGCTTCAAAAAGAGCTTCTTGTGCCTGAGACAAAACATCAATCAATTCATCTTCAGCCAACGCATTGCTCGTACGAACCGGGATAGCCGTAGAACTCATAACCGGATCAACCATCGGCTCAATCATACCAAGATCGATAATTTCTACCTCATCCGTTCCGAGAGTCTGCATTTCGATCATCAGCATATCGTCTTTGCTTCCGGCCAAATACAAATCAAGTGTACTGTTTTCTAGCTGGCTGCGTGTCGGATTAAAAATGATCTCTCCGTCGATTTTACCCACACGAACAGCACTTACCGAGTTAAAGATATCAACATCGGAAATATACAATGCGGCTGATGCGGCATTCAGTGCCAATACCTGTAAATCGGCTTCGGCATCAGCACTGAGTACCATTACGGTAATTTGAATCGGGTTCGCAAATCCTTTTGGAAAGAGCGGTCGAAGAGAGCGATCCACAATACGTGATGTAAGGGTTTCAAAATCACTCGGTTTCGTTTCACGTTTGATAAACCCGCCCGGAAATTTTCCGGCAGCATAGCTTTTTTCGATGTATTGTACGGTAAGCGGCAAAAAGTCTTCGTCTACAAAATCAGTTTCATCAATAACAACCGTTGCCAAAATAACCGTATTGCCGCATTTAAGCCATGCAGCCCCGTTTGCTTGCGCTGCTACTTGTGAGAATGCGTATGCCTCTTGTTTGTTACGTAAATCCAGTTCTACATTGTATTTCATTATTTCTCCATTTTTTTATCGTTTCATTGAAGAGGCACCACCGATAACGTATTTCAAATCGTTATCGATAAATCGGAGACCAAGACCCAAATAGACATTTTGTGATCCGGGGTTAAGGAAATCATCCCATCCCCCGTACATTTCGAGATGTTTAAGCATTTGATAACGCGCTTGTGCTTTTAGGTGCGCACGTGTTGCACGGCTATCATTAACCGCATTGAAATCAAATGCTTCGGCGCTAAATTTCAAACGGTCATGATTGGTAAAGTAATCCACACCGACACCGCCGGTCGATTCAATCGCTCCAAATCGAAGCAATGTATTGTCGAAACGTTTCCCGTATTGGAGCGAATAAAGGGTATCACTTTTTTCATGTTTTACCGGGAGCTGATTCGCTCTGGAATAATCATCCTTACTGATCAAATCAAACATATAATACGTTTCAGGATTAGGGAGGTAATTGACTCCCAAATAAATCTTACTGTACTGATCACGCACCATATAATCCGTATGCATGGCCACTTGCAATTCACTGGTAGTCAACGTACCCAAAATAGCATCGACTTTATTGAAGGCTTCTTCTCCCCCTTTGAAAAAGGCTCCGGCTGATGCGATTGTATCTTTTAGAGAAGCTCGGTTCTCGGTCAAGATCGTACTGACATTGTCTTCGATCAGCGTAAATTTATCAACCGCTTCAGGAAGCTTGTGTTCCAATGAACCGCTAATATTATCCATGCGTGTTGAAAGTGAATTAATGCGTGCCATAATCTCAGGTAAATCTTTATTCACTGTATTGGCCGTTGTCGCAAATCCGGCACTCATTGCTCTAAAATTAGCAATTGCTTCATGCAGATCAGCGCGATTATCGACAATAACACCATCGAGATTTGTCCCTACGTTACGGAAGGCAATAATGGCGTCTTGAATCGCTTTACGATGTTCGTCATCCAAAGTTCCTCTCAAATCATGCAAAAGTAATTCTAACTCTTTTGCGGCATTATTTACCGAATCACTGGTTTGATCAAACGATGCGTAGCGCTTGCTTTGGGCAAGTGTCCCCTCAGCACTAAGTGTTTTTGCAGAATCACCCACAACAATGTTGATCACTTTGGTACCGAGTAACGATTCTTGAGTAACGATAACCGATGAATCATCCGGAATTTTAACCCCTTCATCGATCATCAGGGCTAATTTCACCCGCTTGCCTTCAATCGTTATTTTATCGACATCCCCAACCGTAACCCCGTTCATTAGGACATGGGTATGTTTCTCTATGCCGGAAGCATCATCAATATAAGCTTGAATGATATAGCCATTACTGCCCCATTTACCCAGTGATGTTACCTGCGTTGAAAGGATCAACAACGCACCCAAAACCATAACGACAAAGAGACCGATTTTCGCTTCCAGTTTCATGTACTACCTTCTTTAGTTGGTCAGTTTGTAATTAAATTCAGACCCACCGATGGGTTTGAGAATAATTGTAATAAAAATATACGAATCATCAACCGAATCATTCCCGTTTGCATTGGTCAAGATCGGACGTCGATTTTGAACGTATCGAATACCGAAATCCAGACATCGTTGCGTATGTAAAAATCCAATTTCACTCCGTTTGAGCAAATCTTCATGATAGTCATACGCTACGAGGCCGAAAATTCGGTAATTGCGATTGTACTGATATGCCGCATCAGCCGTCCAGTAACTGGCATATGCAGGAATATTGTTGCGTATTTCATCTGCATAATAATGACTCACACCTGCTGTTACGATTCCGTCATTATAGCGAAGTGTGTTTTGTTCTTTCGTGATACGATTACGATCATGATTATAAGCAGTTTGGTTGTAATACGAAACGGCACTGCTGATCTCCCATTCCAACTCATTTTGTAATTCACCGTAATAGCTCCCCTGATCGTCGTAACGAAGATTTTGGGAAAGCCGATCCACAAGAAGCTGATTATTCCCCTCGAATACATAGTTACTTAATCCAAACGAGAGAGTATCACTGGGCTCATTCAGAGTGTAATAGTCACACACCGGATTCGTACTTCCCACAACACATTCGCCGTTTGTATGATAGGTATCGTAATACCCGTTATAGTATCGATTTCCGGCAGCGGTATAGCTGACAAAAGGAGAAATAACATGGGTCATGGAATCATACGGGTGTATCAATGTCGAAGAAAGAGAAACGGTATGGTCGAGTGAAGCATACAGCCCGTGGTTATACAAACTTCCTGTTTCGGTTGGAAGCGCATTGCCATAAAAACCAATCACTTTGGAAGAGGCTGTAGCCGTATAACTGAGATCGAGATATTCATCAAACAGTGCTGTCTGGAATGTCATCGGAACGGTGAAATCACCCTGCAGTGCGCGCTTTCCTTCGGCTCTGTAAAAATCAGTTGCCGTTGCATCGGCACTAATAATAAGGTGATCCCCGAATAAACTTTCCAAATAACGATGATAATGGAGACTTGGAAGTGTTTGGATCGTTTGCGCATTGCTGGCTTGATCCAAATACTGATAATGTTTAACATAGGCACCGAAATAGTTGTCTTCACTGCTGTAATAGGCGTTAATTCTCGACATCACCTGATTATCAGTGATATTTTGAGTCTCATCGCTGTGTTGAAGATTCAGATAATCGACATCGTTCATCCATGAACCGTCAACATACAAGCCCGATTCACCCTCTAACTTTGCATCAAACCATTCTCTTAAAGGGGCACTGTGTCGGTAGTTGAGGGCATAACCATAATGTTTCTGATTTGCTAGGTCATTTGCAGAGGCATAATCACCTTGCTCTTTAAAATATCCTGCTTCAATGGAGCCCTGGGAAGATGGGGTATCCACAAAACGAATGTCAGTGTATACCCCTTCTCCTCGATTGGTACGAATCTGAGGACGCAATTCTGCATCCCACCAGTTTTGCGGCGCAAAATAGATCGGCTGTTCGTAATAAAATCCTTCTGTATTCGATAATCCAAATGTTGGAATCAATAATCCGCTTCGTCGTGTATGATCGGTAGGGTATCCAAAATAAGGGAGATAAAAGACCGGAAGATCATTCACGACCAATCGGGCATTGTAGAGATTAATCCACATATTATCGGTATCATAATCGGCACTACTAAAACGTATTTTCCATAAAGGATCACGTGAATCACATCCGGACACCGCACCGCTGGCTAAATCAATTTCATTTTTACACGTTTGCGCTTCTTCGGTATTGAGCCATAAACCGGAATTTTGATCAAACATATAATAAGGTTTCGAATAGCGTGTATCATCGGCAAGATTGACCCGTGAATAATCACTGATAGCATAAAACTGCTTTGCCTTGAATACGTTAACCGATCCTTTGGCCTCTATAATACTGGCATTGCGATCATACGTGAATTCATCGGCACTAAGTATCTGATCTTGGTATAAAGCAACCGGATTACCGCTAACGGTAACGATAGATCCATTGGCATCGACCGTTGTTCCATAGAGTTCTACCCGTTCATTACCCAATAAAATAGTCGATGCAATCAGACTGATCCAGCAAATATTACGCATTAATCACCAATGTACGCGCGGTTCGATCATGCCAGCTGCGTCGATAGGGGTCCAACATCGCCCAGATAAATCCAAAGTAGAAAAGGATTTCGCTGACAACCCGAAAAACACTTCGATTAAATGAACTGAGAAAACTTGGGTGGGAGAGGGTAGAGAGTTCAATGACACGAATTTTCATAATGATCTTACCGATAGTGCCGCCGTACTGCATCGTAAAAAAGGTTTGGTAAATAATTTTAATGCTCATATATTCCAGGAGAAAGCTGTTGCTAACCGAAATCATCGATTCAAGCGTTTGCGCTTTTGATATCGTATCCCATAAAATGATCATCAATAACACCGATAGGAGGACTTCGTCAATCCCGAATGCCGCAGCACGTTGACGAATCGAAGCAAGTTCGAGATGCTCACGCTGGATCAGCGTATCGATTTGTTCATCCATTATCGCAAAGCTTGATACGCAATATCGGTACGAAGTTTTTTACCGGCAAAATGAACTTGTCCGCAGAGCATATAGGCACGATCACGTGCTTGTTTAATACTATCCCCGACACCGACACAGACTAGAACACGTCCACCCGTAGCATAGAGTTTTCCATCTTCTTCAGCCACTCCGGCATAGGCGATATGGGTGTTTTGTGCAATCTCTTCGTGATGAACATCATCTACGATAATCTCGGCGGGTTCAGAGTTGTCATACGGATAGTTGCGGCTTGCCATCACCACGCCGACAGCATATTTATCATGAAATTCAACATTTAAAGTATCGAGCTGCTTGGTTGCAGCTTTGTAAAAAAGTTCACTCGCCGGTGTTTTAAGAAGCGGCATCAGAATTTCGCATTCAGGGTCACCAAAACGGACATTGAACTCCAACGTAATCGGCTCGCCGTTAACAATCATCAACCCGATAAAGAGAACCCCCTCAAACGGTGCCCCCTCTTCCTGCATCCCTTTAAGCGTTGGGCGGACGATTCGATCTTTTACTTTTTCGTAAATCACATCATCGACCAACGGGGTCGGTGCATAAGCCCCCATTCCGCCGGTATTGGGACCTTCATCATTATCTAGAAGACGTTTATGATCTTGCGCTGCAGGGAGAAGGATAAAATCTTTTCCATCGCAAAGGGCAAACATAGACAGCTCATATCCGTCAAGAAACTCTTCAACAACAACACGCTTGCCGGCATCGCCGAATGACTTTCCGCTAAGCATTTCTGAAACGGCCACTTTAGCCTCTTCATGGCTCATCGCGATAATCACACCCTTGCCGGCGCACAAACCATCCGCTTTGACAACGATCGGAGCGGTTAACGACTCAATAAACTTGAACGCATCCCCGATATGATCAGTCTCGATATAGCGAGCAGTCGGGATGTTGTATTTGGCTAAAAAGTTTTTCATATAGACTTTTGAGCCTTCGAGCTGTGCAGCGGCTTTGGATGGCCCGAAAATGACCAACCCTTTGGCTTTAAACACATCGACAACACCGTCACTAAGGGGTCCCTCAGGACCTACAATCGTCAAATCGATAGCATTATGCAGTGCAAACTGCGCCAGTTCTTCATAATCTTTGATCTCAACATTGGTTCCCAGTATCGACGTTGCGCCATTACCCGGAGCAAAATAAAGTGAAGTGACTTCAGCGTCTTGTTTTAATACTCTTCCGATTGAAAATTCACGCCCGCCGCTACCGATTACCATTACTCGCATAGATCACCTTGAGAAAAAATTTAATTATCTTATCTGAAATACGTTAACGTCTCTCAAATAAGGTAAAAGCCCGGGCGGGCGTTTCGCAGTAGCTTTGGTTCTTCAAAGCTGTAATTGCGCCACATCGAGCGTCTCTTCCGGCGGCAATCTCTCACGCGTTTGCGCTCAAACAAGACCCCCGACACACCGAAACGTCTACAGATGTGACTAGTTGTATATGTAGAACCCTCATAGTGCGGTTACTCGCTGCGCCCAGAGAATAGAATTATAACCTCAAAATGCTTAAAAGGGGGAAGGAGTTTGGGCAATTTTTTGTGCCAATTCTACGGCCGAAGCAACACTGGTTTGGGGGCTTACAATGACCTCATACGCACTTTGAAACGCACGCTGAGTCGTTTTACCTATCGTGACAATAGTATGGGAGGGGAGTATCTGATAGGATGCATTAAAACATTCAATCGATGAGGGGGACGTAAAAACTAAAACAGCGTCCTGGGCAATGGTATAATGAGAAGCTTCTTTATTGCACGTTGTCTCATAAAGAATCGCTTCATCAATCTCAAACCCTTCACTCCGTGCACGCTCAATCCATTCAGATGCAATCACTTTTGGACGCAGATAAAGCCATTTTCCATGACGTTTTTTTGTACGTAACACATCCGGAATCGATTTTCCGTATCCATCACCCACTTCGATCTGTTCAGCTCCCGCTTGCCGTGCCGCTTCAGCCGTACCTTCCGATACGCAGATACATTGAAGATTTCCCCATTCGAATGTGTACTCTTGAAGGGCTAAAAGGGCTTGCTTTGAGGTGACGATAACCCCTTCGTATTTCGAAAAATCAATGACAGGATGTAAAAAAGTAATGGTGAGAATAGGGATGTGAGTCACTCCCGCATAGGGAGTTTTGGAGATAAGATAGATGGGGCGCAAAACGCGTACCCCTTATTCCCACTCGATCGTTGCAGGCGGTTTTGAGCTGATGTCGTATACGACGCGGTTAATCCCGTCTACTTCGTTGATGATACGACGGCTGATTCGCTCTAGCAATGTGTGAGGAAGATGCGCAAATGTTGCCGTCATGCCATCTACCGCTTCGACGACACGGACACACACGGTGTTGTCATAGGTGCGGTTATCACCCATAACCCCGACCGATTTTACGTTGAGCAATACGGCAAACGCCTGCCATGTTTTGGTGTAATAGCCGCTTACTTTGAGCTCATCGAGCAAGATAGCATCCGCTTCGCGCAAAAGATTCAAATCCGGTTTGTTCACTTCACCCATAATACGGATACCAAGACCCGGCCCCGGGAACGGATGACGGTTAACGAGTGAATCCGGCAGTCCTAGTTCAAGCCCGAGTTTACGTACTTCGTCTTTAAACAAATCACGAAGAGGTTCGATTAACTCGAAATCCATCCAATCGGGTAATCCACCAACGTTATGATGTGATTTGATCGTAACCGATGGACCGTTGACTGAAACCGATTCGATAACGTCCGGATACAATGTCCCCTGTGCCAAGAATTTGATCCCGTCGTGTTTTTTCGCTTCGGCTTCAAACACTTCAATAAACGTGTGTCCAATAATTTTACGCTTGGTTTCCGGATCGGTAACACCGGCAAGTTTCCCGAGGAAATTTTCTGAAGCATCCGCAACAACGAGAGGCACTTTGAGGTGAACTTTGAAAATGTTTTCAACCGATTCACGTTCACCCTTACGGAGTAAGCCATTGTCAACGAATACCGGAATCAACTGATCGCCGATCGCTTCGTACAACAATGCCGCAACAACCGAAGAATCGACTCCTCCGCTGAGGGCACAAAGAACTTTCCCATCTCCCACTTGGGCACGGATTTTGACGATTTGTTCTTTGAGAAAATGTCCCATATCCCATTTTGACGTAATACCGCAAATTTTGCGTGCAAAGTTGCGAAGCATCAAATATCCCTCTTCGGAGTGATTTACCTCAGGGTGATACTGCATAGCATACACTTGTCGCGCTTCATCCGCAATCGCCGCATACGGAGAATTCGGTGAATAGGCGATCGGGACAAAACCTTCCGGCAACACATCAACTTTATCAGAGTGGCTCATCCATACGGCACGCTCATCTTCACACCCCTCAAAAAGGACAGAGTGTTGCGTCATATCGATCGTAAGTTCCGCTTTACCGTATTCGTGATGGTCACTTCGAATAACCGAACCGCCGAAATCGACCGCAATACGCTGCATACCGTAACAAATACCGAGAACCGGAATACCAAGGGCATAAACCCCTTGATCCACTTCATACGCATCTTTATTGTAAACCGATGAAGGACCGCCACTGAGAATAATCCCTTGCGGATTTTTTGCTTTGATCGCATCGATTTTTGTGTGATAAGGGAGAACTTCGCAATAGACTTTATCTTCGCGCAAACGGCGAGCGATCAACTGAGTGTACTGAGAGCCGAAATCGAGGACGATAATACTGACATCTTTCACGGGTAAGCCTTTAAGGGTAAGATGATTAGGAGGGGATGAGTACCCTTTAGTGATGAAAGGATACTCTAAAGATATTTAGGAGTTAATAAAGACCTAATATCATGAATTGAAAATACCATATTGCAATCGATACAACATAGCCTACTAATACGGTCCATCCCAGTTTTATATGGGATGCAAACGTATAAATCCCAGGCATTTTTCCCATCACTCCGACACCTGCGGCACTTCCGAAACTGATCAATGATCCTCCTATACCCGCGGTCATCGTCACCAGCATCCATTGAGCCTGATCAATTGCCGGATTCGCTTTAAGAACAGCCGACATTACGGGAACGTTATCTACGATTGCCGAAAGGAAGCCTACGCCGATATTAACGACAGTCGGATCGAAAAGTTCATATAACTTTGCGGCATAAGCTAAAAAACCTACGAAATGAAGAGCCCCGACTGCAGCCAAAATACCGAAAAAGAAAAGTAGTGTATTGTTTTCTATTCTGCTCATCGCCTGAAAGATACTAACATCCTGCTTGTACTTTTTTTGGAGATGATACATATAAAGCTGCAAAATTGAGAGTCCGAAAAGCATCCCCCACATCGGAGGCAAATGCATTACCTGCTTACCAATAACCGCTAATGCAATGGTTAAAGCACCAATTCCAATAATAACTTCTCCCCCCTTGAGGATTTCAATTTTTGAAGCTGCATCAGGATCACCCTCTTTATTCGGATCAAGATCGGGAACATATCTGCTTAGTAAAAATGCCGTGATGAGCCATCCAAAAAATGCTGCCGGAAAAAGATAAAGAAATTCAACAAATGCCCCTTTTCCCGCTGCCCATACCATCAACGTCGTAATGTCTCCAAACGGGCTCCAAGCCCCACCGGCATTGGCGGCAACAACAACATTGATTGCACTGGGGACTAAAAATGCTTTATCTTTCCCCTCAATCGTCAGTAAAACGGTAGAGAGGATGAGTGCCGTTGTCAAATTATCCGCTATAGGTGAGATAAAAAATGCAAGCAATCCTGTAATCCAAAAAAGTTCACGATAACTATACCCTTTGGCAATTAACTTCGATCGTAAAGCACCAAACACTCCTCGTTCAATCAAGGCTTCGATAAATGTCATCGCAACAAATAAAAAGAAGAAAATTTCGGCGATTTCTAAAATAAGGTGGTCGATAGCTGCTTCAAAAGGGGTAAAATCTACTCCGTTTATAAAATAGTATCCTCCGATCAACACATACATAAACGTACCGATAAAAAGGGCCGGTTTCGCTTTATCGAGATGATATTTTTCTTCTACGGCAATAAAATAGTACCCCACGACAAAAATAATCAATAACAACCATCCAAACGGATGTGCGGCAAGATTCAACGCCGTATGTTCGGACACTTGAGCTGTCATTTTTTATCCCCTTTGTCCATAAAATGGACACCGATCGATTCGGTACGGTTTAATGCCCCTTCAATAATCGCTAGTGCACTCAAAAGACGAAGACGCAACAATCTTCCGATCTTTTCACCGAGCATCGATTCAACAGCTTCTTTAGCCCGATTTAACCCCTCTGGAGTACGAACGATCGATACGTTGTCCCACATGATATGCCGAAGCGCATCTTTTTTCTCTTTATCTTCGGGAAGCTCAAGTACTTCTTCTGATAGTTCAAAATGACCGTCACAACTTTTAATCGGCTGGGTCAAGATCGATTCTGCCGCTTTTTTAGCAAATACAAGCCCTTCGAGCAATGAGTTACTTGCCAGCCGGTTGGCTCCATGCACTCCCGTCGAAGCCGCCTCTCCGGCAGCGTAAAGCCCTTTTATTCCCGGTATGCTTCCGTCAATATTGGTTTTAATGCCCCCTACCGCATAATGAAAGGCAGGGGAGATTGGAACACGTTCTTTCGGAAGATGAAATCCCATATCGTTCAACGATTTGTAGATATTCGGAAAGCGCTCTTTAAAATACTCGCTCTCAAAATCTTCACAGGAGAGATAGACCTGTTTTCCGCTTCGCTGCTTGTAATCATAAATCGCTCGGCTGACGATATCACGCGGAGCCAGTTCACCGCGAGGGTCATATTCAAATAAAAAACGGTAACCGTTTTCATCGACCACATGCGCCCCCTCACCCCTAAGTGCTTCGGAGAGAAGCTGTTTACGCACCCAGTTATTCGCAACAAAAACGGTCGGATGAAACTGCATCATCTCCATCGATTCAAGTTCAATTCCTTTTTCGATACAGATACCGTGCAAGTCACCGCTGATCGTAGAAGCATTCGTATGATATTCATACAAGGACCCTACCCCTCCGCTGGCGATAACAACGTTATCTGCGTAGATAAGACGTCGTTTTCCCTCATTGATAATTTCAACACCGCAGCATTGGTCGTTTTCAATAAGCAGATCAACGACTGTCGCATCGCTGAGCATCGGATGAGGATTTTGGTTTAGGAGAAAAAAGTGCAGATGTCTCCCCGTCGCATCTCCTCCGGCATGGAGAATACGACTGCGTGAGTGGGCAGCCTCTTTCGTATAGAGGAGATTCCCCTCTTCGTCTTTATCAAAACCAAACCCGCGATCGATCAAATCATGAATTACCCCTTGAGAATCTTCACTCATCGTTCTAACTGCTTGAACGTTACACATACCAGCCCCTGCATCGAGCGTATCTTGCACATGCAGCTCAATATCGGCATCATCATAAGCGGTTGTCACTCCACCTTGCGCATAATAGGTATTACATTCCCACGGGTACGATTTATTGATCACTAACACTTTCAGTGTCTTCGGAAGGGCAATCGCCGTATAAAGCCCCGCTACCCCAGATCCGATAATCACAACATCATAGCGCAACGGAAGAGTTCTCTTTCGGTGAGGGTTTTTCATAATACGGAGGAGCCTTATAGCCGCATCCGCCCAAAAGTGCCATCATTGTGGCGGCACATAAGGCAATTATTAATTTTTTTGCCATTTTATCCCCTCATCTTCTTCTAGGGGGATGTTATAATAGCTACCATAAATTATTCATTAAGAGATTCACTATGATTGAGCAAATTCGCTCCCTCCCTCATCAAGCGGGAATTTATCAGTACCTGGATGAAAAAGGGAGAATCCTCTACATCGGAAAAGCAAAGAATCTTTCCAAACGGGTCAAAAGCTATTTCAATCTTACCCCTATACTCATTCCAAAATCGGCATTGTCATTACGAATCAAAAAAATGCTTTCCGAAACGGTAAGATTGCACTACATCATTGTCGAAAACGAACACGATGCTCTGATTTTAGAAAACTCCCTCATCAAACAGCTTAAACCCAAATACAATATTCTTCTGCGTGATGATAAAACCTATCCTTACCTCTATGTTGATATGGAGGAACCCTATCCTCGGTTCGAACTCACCCGAAAAATTGTCCGAGGCAAAGGAATTCGCTATTTCGGCCCTTTTTCAGTCGGTGCGCGCGATATACTCGACTCCCTCTACGAACTGCTCAAACTGGTGCAAAAGAAAGGGTGCCTAAAAGGGAAAAAAGCCTGCCTTTTTTATCAGATGGAACAATGCCTCGCACCATGCGAATTTCCGATATCCCGCGAAACCTACCTGCCGATGGTGATGCAGGGGATAGAGTGGATACAAAACAAACGACGTCTTATTAAGCAACTTGAAGCAAAGATGGAGTTTTATTCCGAATCGCTCCGATTCGAAGAAGCGCTGACGCTGAGAGATCGAATCGAGCGGATCAGAAAAAGCGAACTAACCTCTCAGATCGATCTGGCATCCGCCGAGAACTATGACGTCTTTGCCATCGCCACCAACGAAACACGCGCTTGTATCCTCCGCCTTTTTATCCGTGAGGGAAAAGTTGCTTCAACCTCCCACGATTTTCTCCCCCTTAGCCTCTCCTTTTCACTTGATGAGGCATATGAGCGGACATTGATGGGATTCTACGGCAATGAAAAGCCTCCTATTATCGCCCCGATCTTGAGCGCGCATTCTTTTGAATCGAGCGATTGGGTCTGCGAACACCTTAGCGAGCTCTTCGGAAAAAAAGCCAAGTTAGAAGTACCGCAACGAGGGGCAAAAAAAGAGCTAATCGATTTAGCTCTCGCCAACGCCTATGAGCTTCTTCGTACCCCTCAACCCTCCAATGATCCGCTTCTTCATTCTCTCCAAGAATTGTTTCTTCTCGATACGCTTCCCGCTAGAATCGAAGTATTTGATAATTCCCATTTCGGCGGTACTGCACCCGTCGGAGCTATGATCGTATATGACGATGGCCGTTTTGATAAGAAAGGATATCGCACATTTCATCTGCATACCCACGACGAATATGGACAAATGGACGAAATGTTACGACGACGAATCGATGGATTTGCCAATAATCCACCTCCGGATCTTTGGGTGCTTGACGGAGGCGAGACATTGCGTACCTTAGCGGTTGATTTACTCAACTCTCACGGCATCCATCTCGATGTTATTGCGATCAGTAAAGAAAAAATCGATGCTAAAGCACACCGTGCGAAAGGTTCCGCACGTGATATCCTCCATAGCACAGCAGACACATTACGATTGGAAAGTTCGGATAAACGGCTCCAATTTGTCCAAATGCTCCGTGATGAGGCACACAGAAGCGCCATTAGCTTTCATAAAAAAAGCAAACTAAAACTTGATCAACACTCAAAACTTCTCTCGATTCATGGAATTTCTCAAGCAAAAATTCATAAACTGATTGAATATTTTGGAACGTTTGAAGCCATTGCAAAAAGCGATTTTGAGACACTTCGTGAACTAATCGGGGCAAAAGATGCGAAAAATATCCAAAATTGTTACCCTGATGAGATATCTAAGTAATCTTTTATGGAGTTTATGCCATATTCCACGGATTGTGTTTTCAGCAGTTTTTTAGCTAAGGGGTCAAATAATGGAAAAACCTATTCCAATCGACGAGGAATATTTGTTTGAAGGGCGTGCCATTGTCAGCGAAACGGATCTCAAAGGGATCATAACGTTTGCCAACCGAAAATTTTGCGAAATCTCCGGCTACACCGTCGAAGAACTGATTGGCGAACCGCATAATATTATTCGTCATCCCGACATGCCAAAAGCCGGATTCGCACAAATGTGGAAAACAATCCAAGGCGGCGGAATTTGGCACGGATTGGTTAAAAATCTCCGAAAAGACGGACGCTATTACTGGGTAGATACGGAAGTTACTCCGACGTATGACAGCAATGGACAGGTAAAAGGGTATATGGCCGCTCGAAAGCCGGCATCACGAAAAAATGTTGAAGAGACTGCAGCGTTGTACAAAAAAATGCTTGAACAAGAACAATAAGGGGAAATGAGTGTTATTTTACAATCATAAACACGAATTTATAGGTATCGATGAAGAGGGATTAAAACTTCTAAATTACGCTACTTTGGAAGATTTATTAGGGGTATGCTCCGATGTGGCCGACTTATTTGCAAAAGAGCCGGGATACATCCATAATTTCAAAAGTTTCGGCTGGATCGATTTTTTACTCCACGCCGATTCGGATGCCAGATCTGCTATCGTTCATGGTAATGGCCGCACATTCTCTTGTACCCTTCAAGTAAGCAATCTCTTCTTGTCCGCAGAGCCTAAACAAAGCGGCTATATCATCGATATGGTACATATACAGTCGATCAGCGGTGATGAAATTAAACCAGTAATTCCAAAACCGCCTCAATATATCAAAGAGATTCATGAACCGGTTCCTGTTACACCTCAACCCGTACTATTTGCCACTGACAGCCTTCCTGATTATACTGATCTTATTCCCACTCCTTTAAGTGAGCCTGGAACCTTGGATGTTCCTTCCTATAACGAAAGTGATTTTGAAACATCTTTCCATCCCTCATCAGAAGATATATATGCAAAGCTAACACTCCCCCTCAGCGATGCAGAGCTTCACAGAGAGGAGATCCCTGCCCCTGCTGTCGAATCACGGGTAGAGCTTCCAATGCTTGGAGACATTCATTACAGCCGAGCCGAAAAAGAGTTTATTAATAATCTAAAAGTTGACAAAACCTATCGTTTTGATCCCAATGTTGCCGCCCATGAACTGGGTCTCCCTGTTGATCTTATTTTGGAATTTATCGGCGACTTCATTCAACAGTCTTACGAATTCAAAAACGAACTTTTTGAAGCGGTTCTCAAAGGAGACAGTAATAATATTAAAATTCTTTCCCATAAACTCAAAGGGGTAGCCGCAAATCTCCGTATCGAAGATGCCTTTGAAACACTCAGTGTCATCAACACTTCAGCTGATCCGATAGAAATCGAAGCGAATCTGAAATATTTCTATACTATTATCAGCAAATTAGAGGGGAAAGAGCCTGTTATGGCTCCGGAAGAGGCTCCGGTTGAAGTACCCGTTAAAGCACCGGACCTTACTGCTCCTGTAACGGTAACGTATGATTCATCATCTGATGATATCTACGAATTGTCACTAAAAAAAGATGAACCATTAATAGTTCGTGAAGAATTATTTATTCCCAAATCAGTTGAAGAAGATGTTTCAGAAGAAATTGATTTAACGCCGGAAGTTTCAACGCAAGAGAACATTTTAGTTGAAACACCAATTCAAAGTCTTCATTACGATAAAGATTTCATTGCCAATCAGCTTGGTATTGAACACGATTTCTTCGATGAATTGATCGATGAATATAAACATGATTCGCTTAAAGCCGGTCAAGAAATTTCAGCTGCTATCAGTGCGTTTGATACCCATTCATGGAAACGAACTGCTTCTCAGCTTAAAGGGATTAGCGATAATCTCCGATTGAGTGAAATTTCGGACGAATTAGCAATTTTGTCACAAACCAATGACGCACAGGAAGCTAATAAAGCTTCCAAACGCCTCAATGGTTTTCTTGAACAATTATAAGAGGATATCCCATGCAATTAGGACTTAGAAATCGACTCCGCCTCATCAGTCTCGTACCGATTCTGATACTTTTTACCCTTGCCAGTTACTACGTTTTCGATGCGTACGTCAGTTATAAAGGGGCTGGGCAGCTTCAAGTGAGACTTGAAGGGAATAAACAGCTTACCGAATTAATCAACAACCTCTCACGTGAACGCGGTATGACGGTGATGTATATGGGAAATGCTTCTCCGGCAACCCTAAAATCACTCCATGCTCAACGCCTTATTGTTGATGAGAAAGTTGCAGCCTATGAAAAATATTTAACAACTGTTGGACATGCCAATAACGCTGAAAGTGCCAAAGCAACAGCATTAAATGCCCTTATTGTGAAACTTCAAAATCAGCTTAATCAATCACGTCCGTTCGTAGATACGCAAAAAGCTGATTTCGATCAGGTATTTTCAGATGTTTATGGAAAATCTCAAGAACAACTGATTAATGAACTTGCCGAACTGGCAGGTCTTCATTTCGATGATGAGATTAACGCCCTCTCCACGACCTATCTTTCTCTCGTTCGCGCAAGTGAATACAGTAGTATCGAACGCGATTACATCACCTATCTCCTCTCTCGTGCTGCCCCACTAAGCGCCGGTGAGCTTGATAAATGGATTAGCCTTATGAGTAAAGCTGATATGCTTACGATTGAGGGGATGAAAGACAAAGATATCCAATCTAAAATCAAAGCTACTCTATTCAGTGAAGACAATACTGAACTTTTCCAAGATATTACAACTGAACGAAGCGGAATTTTGCAGCTCAGTGCTACCGGAAAATACTCAACACAGTCGGGTATTTGGTTCGCAATGATCTCAGAGAAAATCGGTGCCATTGACGGTGCTCAAAAAATTCTGATCGAAGCAATGGACAAACGTGCCTTGGCAATCCAACAGCATGCCGTTCAACTTCTAATTATAGCGATTATCGTTTGGATCATTGCCGTTTTGGTTGCCGTATTGGGTTACTTCCTTTCAGCTGAGATTACCAAAAATATCCAAAATCTCGAATCGGTTCTCAAACGGGTTGCCGAAGATACCCACGACACCGAAGCAGAAGCTCTCAGTCATACCATCAATCTTGATACGGCCGAAGGTACAGCACAAGCATATTCATTGCTAGAACGTATCATTGAACAAACCCTTAATGATAAACAATATGCGATGGAAGCATCCGAAGCCAAATCGATGTTCTTGGCAAATATGTCTCATGAAATCCGTACCCCGCTCAATGGTATCGTCGGATTTACCGAATTGCTCAAAGATACCGAGTTACACGATGAACAACGTGAATTTATCGATATCATCGAAAAAAGCTCTGAGAATCTTCTTGAAATTATCAATAATATTCTTGACCTCTCTAAAATTGAAAGTAATAAACTCGAAATTGAAGAGATCGTCTTTAATCCGATGGATGAATTTGAAAGCGCTGTCGAAGTATATGGTGTTCGCGCGTCTGAAAAACATATTGACCTTGCCTGTTATGTTGATCCAAGCCTTGAGCGTCCGCTCAAAGGGGATCCGACAAAAATCAAAGAAGTTGTCATCAATCTTCTCAGTAACGCCGTCAAATTTACCAACAGCGGTGGAGCGATCAGTGTCGATATCCGACGTATCGAATGTGATACCCCAAATCGTGCACGAGTTCGTTTTGAGGTAAAAGATAACGGTATCGGGGTAACCAGTGAACAACGTTCGCGTATCTTTGAGGCATTCTCTCAAGCCGATACTTCTATTACCCGTAAATACGGCGGTACCGGATTGGGTCTTACCATATCAAGCCGCTTCGTAGAGCTAATGGGATCTAAACTCGATCTAGAAAGTGAACCGGGCAGTGGAACAACGTTCTTCTTTACCCTTGAATTTGAAGAAATCGAAACACTCAATGAACCGCTTAAAGGATCATTCTCCAATATCAATGCCGTCATATTGGAAAGCAATACGAAGAAAAAACTCCAAAACACCTATCTGAAAGAGTATCTGGATTATTTCGGTGTCAGTTATACGACCTTCCATGAACTTGATGAACTCAAAATGTTAGAACGTCAGGTCAATTATGACCTGTTATTCATTGATAATGATTATACGAATGACAGTGACATTATGGCCTATGCTTCGACTCAAGAGCAGTTGGTTCTTATCACCAAATCATACTATATGAAAAAAATCGATTCTATGGGAATCGATATTTTCAAAGTTCTTTATGAGCCGCTGAATAGTTCTAAAATTCGTACGACGTTGGATGCTTATGATGCCGAAGCATTCAGTAATCGCAAACAAAAAGCAACCCGCCGTAAAAAATTCGATGAGAAAAACTCCAAATTTGCAGCGAGCGCATTGGTTGCCGAAGACAATGTCATTAACCAAAAACTAATCCGACGTACCCTTGAAGATTTAGGCCTTGAGATCACCATCGCTTCCAATGGTCTCGAAGCATTCGAAAAACGTAAAAACGGTACTTTTGATATTATTTTCATGGATATCCAAATGCCGGTATTGGATGGGATTGAAGCAACACAAGAAATTTTAGACTTTGAAGAAGATTATTCACAACACCATATTCCAATCATTGCATTGACAGCCAATGCACTTAAAGGAGACCGTGAACGCTTCTTGAGCGCCGGTATGGATGAATATACCACCAAACCGTTGGTACGTGCCGAGATTATTGGATTACTCAATAATTTCTTGTCGCATAAAATTATCGATATTAAAGCCGTACCTAAATCAATCCATGATATTACACAATCTTCTGATGCAGAATCCATAGATGAGGATACTGACACGAAAAATGAACCTTTAGTAGATATCGCAGTACCTCAAGTAGAAGAAGTTGCTGAGATTATTGAAAGTGAGAATATCTTTAAAGATTCTTTCGAAGCAACTCCGGTAGTGAGTGAGGAAATTTCCGAACCGGCTGTTGAAGATACAATACTTCCAGAAGAAGAGACCCTAAATGATGTAATCGAAAATGAGATTGCTCCGGTTGCAGATGAGAGCCTCCCTGAAGTTCGTCGTTCAGCCTTTGATGCCGATATTTTGATTGCCAAACAAAATACATTGGAAATGAAGCTCTTCTCACGTATTTTGGATGATTTGGGATACACCTATAAAAGTGTCAATACGTCAGATCAGTTGATGTCTGAACTAAAAGATCACCGTTACAAGCTTGCATTATTTGACAAAACACTTCGCGAACTAAATCTCAAGGATCTGTATGATATAATCCGTACCAATGATAGTGAAACATCGCTTGTCATGCTCATCGATCCAAGTGCTACGGAAGATGTTGAAGATACGATGTATGTGCATGAAATCATCAAAAACATCGTTAACAAAGACTTACTCCGTCTTGTTTTTGAAAAATTTATTTAAGATTGGGGAAATTCTAAATGGGCGAGAAAAAATTAAAAGTGCTTGCGGTTGATGATGATATGATCAATCTCAAGTTACTCAAAACCATGTTAATGAAAACCCCGAACGTTTCACAGGTTGTTGAAGCCAAAAACGGTGCGGATGCAATCGGTGTACTCAAATCGCAAAATGACATCGATATTATCTTGCTCGATATCATTATGCCTGTGATGGGTGGTATTGAAATGCTAAAAGTAATCCGTGCGGATGAATCTCTCCGTCAGCTTCCTGTCATCGTCCTCACCACCGATGAGACCAAAAAAGGGGAAGCGTTAGAGTGCGGAGCAAATGGATTCTTGATGAAGCCAGTACGTGAAAAAGATGTCCTCGCTAAAATCGCACAACTAGCCCTTTAAAAAACGCTTCCATTACCCCTTATTGGGGTAACTCTTTAACCCATATTTTCTTATAGTTTTTGTAATGTTCTTCGTTCATAGCGGATTGGTTCGGTAAGATTTAATTGATTACTGCTTGTAACTGTAACATCCATCAGCACAGTTCCATTAGACTCAGGTGTTTGAGCAATTCCCCCGGTGCCGGCAATAGGAGTACACCCTCCATATACGGTTAGAACTCCCCCCACATCATGAAACATTATGTATTGCAAATCAATTCCAATGTTAAACATCGGGTTGGCTGCAGTAGGATAGACCATGTTAATCCTATTGATACACCCGTTCGTCGTATTTACTTCATGCCCTGAGACAGCCAAGATTGCATATTCTGTTGCACTGCGAGCCAACAGCTGTGCTTGTTCATGCAGATAATCATCTTGCGTACGATTGGTCGAAATTCCTGCCATTGATATCGATGCCGCCATCATCCCGCCGATTAAAACCATCAAAAATATTGCCATAATCATGGCAAATCCCGGACGTTTGTTTAATAAATAGTTTTTTCTTTGCATACTGAAAACGCTCCTGTTCCTCCGGAGAGATTATTATCGCTTACACACACTTGCACTTTTAACGTATCTCCGATACTTGCAAACGCTATTGAACTAACATCTTCCATTAATATTTGAGAGGTGCCTTGCTGATATGTTTCTCCATCCCATGGCTGATAATCGTACCATAATTGAAGTTTTTGACGGCCATCCACATCTGTAAAGAGCTCCAAAGCATACGCAGTCCATGCCAACCGATAATACTCATAAATATTAACCCCTCCGAAAGTACCGGTACCGACAACAGGGGAAAATTGATCAATTCCTCCTCCTATGTTTATCCGATGCATATTAACGTTTTGATTTCCCAAAACCCCTTGCCATCCAAAACCGGTTAAAACATTGATTGTCTCATCCCCTATAAAGAAAAGGGCAGGTGATGCTACTCCTGATGGAGCAAGGGAAGTAATAACACCTGCGATACGATTCCAGTCACTTCCCGGAGAGACTAGATTATTGGTCGATCCAAGCCCGTTATCCACATCGATAAAACCGCTCCACGTCGATGCGGTACCTGCTCCATCTCCGCGCATCCCGTCAACATCATACCCGATCCACTCAAAAACAACATTACCCGCTACATCATTGGTCGTTGAAAGTGCTGTCGGTGCCCCGCCATTTTGACGAACCACCATCGATTCACGAATCCGATATTGTAAACGGTTGGCAATCTGAGTTACCGCTGTTTCGCTTTGGGATAATAGACGGTTGTTCATGGTTCCGACTACAAAATCTTCATACGTTCTTAGCAGTAGTTCGGTTCCAAATTTTGCCAGTATCCCCATTATCACGATAACGATCAAAAGCTCAATCATCGTAAAAGCATGTTTTACTTTTTTCATCAGTATCTTCTTTTGTAGGGTTTGGTTTCACCGATATTGGCAGCGTAGGCATTTAGTACACTAATCAGATCCGGATTACCGTCATTATCGTCATCTCGACCGAATATTGAAATACTGACCATCCGTAAATTGGTCGGCCCCGCAACCGGTGTATTGGAAAGGACAAAAGTGTTCGCAACAAGCGGGTTCGGAGTATTATAATTGATCGTTCCGCCTGCGGAGTTTATTTGATCATCAATATAGTTCACCGCTGTCGTCATAGTATAGTTTGCCTTATATCCCGCCGCTGCATCAACAACCACTGCTCCGGCAAGTCCTTTGTCATTTGCGACATTGGATGCCTGTCCGTTAAAATCGTCAATCCCCCGCACCAATAGACTGGGGTTATCATTTCCAATATTTGAAACATCAACTGCTATTCCAAATCCATCTCTGCGTGTCTGGCGACTGATCAATCCGGGTCTATTGTTAGCATTGGTTACATCAAACGTGGGAGAGGTATTCGCATTCGCTGTAACCTTAACCACACCTGCCAATACATCAGCCCCCTCTGCCGCCAACTCTGCATTGTTTGCATTTTCATCCCATGGGAAACTCAATGTTTGCAAAAGCTTGGCTGATGCCGCAAATATCCCTTCCTGGTTCAAACTTCCTTGTGTACTGGCCGTATTAACTTGGATAATCATCGGTACGGTCAACACCGTAATACCTATAATCACCAATGCTAATATGACTTCAATCAAAGTAAAAGCGCTGCGTCTTACCACATGATCCTCCTGCTGGAGTTAATGGCGGCATCGTTATCGGTTGCTTGATTCGATTTACTTTCACCAATCCATCCGCTCTCTTTGTTAAATTCTAACATATACTCATTGCTATTTGGATTTAAATCTCCTGGACGATTATACACCAGCCATGGAGACGGAGTATTTTGGATCAGTACGGTATAGGGATAATCATTCTGACCGCTATAGTTGACGCCGTAGCGTTCGAAACCTGTTTTTGTTTGTGTTACGACAATACCATTAATCCCATTTTGTGATGCCCGTGAAATCGTTACGGCATTCGTCACCTTAGTTGACCCAACCGCCGTTAGATCAAGGTCTGCTCTCCCGTAAGGATTCAAATAGTGATCAGCATGATTAGCGGCATTGGTCGGATCTACGTCATTATGATCGAGATTTAGATACCAATCTCTGTCATCTCCCCGTAATGCGACTCTTCCGCTTGGGAGCAAAAGAGGATTTGCATTGACAATACCTAAGAGATTGCAATTACTTACGCCGTCATCCCCACAGAATACTTCAAAATTTACACGAACATTCCCGAAGGCATTTACCTGAGCCCTCGGAGAACGGATACGTGTATACTGCCCTTGTGCACGACCATAATAGTGGGCTACACTAAAATTTGTCACCGTATTACCTGTCGGCTCATGCGAAGTGAGACCATCGGCTCGATGCTGACACTCCGCTGGATTTGCGCAGCTGACACCAAAATCGCCAAAGGTGACAGTAATAGGGTTGACTACGACAAAACTATTACGATCATAATTAAGCCGAACCTCAGTTTTTAGAGTTCCGGCACCGTCTTTGGTAAAATTACTGTCATCGGCAGTGCGTAACCATTTATTCCCAAACGGAACGACCGTTGTATTGTGCTCTTGTAAAACAACCCCGGTCGAGACATTTTTATCGCTAAAGCGCGCTTGATAATTTGACAGATTTTGGTTTATGCTGTGGACACGGTTCAGGGTAATATTCATATCTTTTGCATAACAGTTGCGTACGAAATTACTTAAGGCACCATTGGTTGCACCTTGTGCAGTAATTTGATAATCGCCTCGTACCGACATATTCATTTCATTAGAGTTATTAATATCTGCCATATAAACAAATTTTATATCTCCGGTATTGAGGGCAATATTAGGTGGAACGGAACTACTATTTCCCTCCCCTATTCTAAAACTTCCGCTCATTCCAAATTGATAAGGATGAAATGTTAAATTCGAATCATTGTACTTCACTCCGGTATTATGATTCAAATGGTTCGAAGAAATTTCACATCCAACCATATTCAGATTGTACGTATTATTGACAGCATCATAAAGAGGAACTTCACCCCCTACGGCACAATCGTTTCCGGAAATCCAATTCGTGTTTCCGACATGATGATTCATCGGTGCCTGATCCACTGCGGCCCATTTTTTATCCCTTGCTTGTAAGACATATCTTCCGACATTATTGTGATTGCGCGTTTGATTGGTAATTTTTCCGTCAACAAAATAAAATTCAAGAAACGGGCTGGTAATATCATTACAACCGGTCACCACATGTCCGTTAGGTTCCCAAGCCAAGGTTACATTTCTATCAGCTGAACTTTGTGTACTGCTGAAGGAAGCAACATATCCCGGTGTCGGAGTCGAATCAATATGATTGGTAGCATTGGCATCAAAACTATACATATACCCAGCCGAAATATTTGCGTCCGAGGGAATAGCACCCAATCCTGTTGGATCTTTCATCTGTACATTGAACGCCTCGGGACGAACGGCAAAGTTATCCCGTGAGCATACTACCCGCGTTTTCATTCCGTAAATACACTCCATACAGACTTGTAATTCAGCAGGTGACATCCCGGTACCTTGACCGCCGCCATTACTTCCGCACCACTGAGGTACGGTGTCATTGCTGTTTGGATTTCCATCAATGTCTACCATACACTTCTCACCGGCATACGTTGTAAAATATTTCAACTTTGATTTTCCATTTGCCAACGTCTCTACCTGAACCGAGCCGTTGTTATCATCCAAGTTATAGCTCATTCGGTATGCAACATTTTCACGCACTTGATTATAGAATTGACTTTCGGTCACACCGATATTCATCCCTGTTCCCAAAAGTGATTTATCAAAATTTACATTGGTCGTATTTGCATCGAAATTTCCAATTTTTACCCATGCTCTTGGGGTAATGGCACTCCTTGGATCCGAGCAGGACGCATTGGTCTCAAAATATCCGCCGGCATCAATCATCTCGACCGCGACAACCGTATTGGTCGCTTTTACAATATTAGTACTGATTGGATCAAATGAGACCAGCTTCATCTCCGTCGGACGATTCGCTATTTGTGTCGGAAGATTGTATTTGACATTTGTCGATCCTGCGGTCAACGTCCCCGTATTCAGCTGTTTATCTACCATATTAAAGATACCCGGTGTGGGCTGATATGAAACCGTAGAAGCACACATTGGAACTTTGTTGCTTCCCAAAGTATAACTGTACGGGATCGTTACCCCCTGAACACTCAAATCAAAACTCAAAGAAGCATTAAGCGGCATTTTTAACGTATTAACAGATGGCATCAAACTGTATCCAAGGTAAAAATATTCATTGGATTTTAATTGCCCGATCGGAATATCATGTATATAGTTGTCAGCTACACTCATACCATTTGTGCTATCCGGAATCGATGTTGCCGTCATTTGATTCGGTGCGATCAGACTGACACTGTTTGGTGAATAAACCGCTTGGCTTATATTGATATCATTAATGCTCATTTTTAAATTTTGGGCTGTCAATTCAGACGTTTCCACATTTTTAATGTAGATTGAAACCGGTACAACGGTATTTGGGAACACGGTACTATCTATTTGTGGCGTTTGCCCAATATATGTTTTATTGGTTATAAACTGGTTGTTTTGTTTGTAAGCATAGTCATAACAAAGCTGCGGTCCGCGAATCCCCATGATTTTATTGACAAACACCCCTGTGTCCCATTGACTATCACCGGTGTCCGCCAATGCCATTTTAAAATGATAGGTAACCCCCGGAGTGAGATTATCCAATGTCGCGTGCAGTCTATGCGTCAACCCGTCATATTCGACATCTACCGGAGCTTGTGATTGAGTACAATTGGGAACACCAGTCCCCTTTACACAGTTGTTAATAAAATATTGAGAATTGGTTAAAATTTGAGGTGTAGTATCATCATAAATGCCGACGCTTCCATTATTAACATTATTAACCGTTACCGGAACGTAGTTTTCAATATTAGCCGTTGTTACAATCGTCGAATCATCCACAACTCGTGCGATGTTATACGTTTTGGTTAAATCTCCCCCTGAAACAAAAAAGCCAAATGCATCATTAAATTGCGATCCGACATATTCGTTATACTCTTCCGATGCAAACTGATAATCGACCATCAGAAGCCGTGTATTTGCTCCCAGGGTAACATCGAATTCAAACACCACCGTATCGTATCTTGCCTTTGCATCAATCGCCAATAGATCTGCATCTGTTGAACTGCCGGAATTATCAAGTGATGTACGCCATGAACTATTTGTGGTAAAAGATTCATTAACACTCATACCCGTTAAAATAATCCCCTCATCAACTTCTAACTTTGCCCCCGCAATCCCGTTCGAAAATGTCCCCGCCTGAGAAGCTTTTCCTCTCTTAAGTTGGGGATTGGTAATTGTGATACCCGGCCCTTGAATTTGAGCTGCCAGTTGAGCCGCAGTAGCACCGCTTACATAAGAAGCTGCACCCCATCCTGAGACAGCAACTATCATCGCCGCAGTAAAAACGGCGGTTAGTCGTGCAATAAGTTTAAAATTTCTCATGTAATCCTCCTCGGGATTTTTAGTACACACACATTCAGGGCTCGGTAGAAACTAACTATATGCCCAATACTTCTTAATATCCGATACTATCGACCATTGTCCCTCTTTTCTAAAACATATATAGAGGAGACGCCATATTTCGATTGTAGTGCTATGTAGATTAAAGAATCATTAAAATACGTTAATAATTATTTTGCACTTATCGGTTTGCTTTTGACTTAAAAGTCTTGACGTTTGTTTTTTGTGTGTTATAATCAAACTTCCTTCACATATCATTACAAGGTGGGTCAAATTATGAATATCTCTCTCGTCGGACGCCACATCGAGCTCAGCGATGCAATCAAAGATCATCTGATGCACTCTATCGATACTCTCAGCAAATTTCATCTCGATCTTATCAGTGTCAATGCCGTTGCCTCGGCCAATGAACGGAAAAAAGGGGTTACGATCGAATTTACAATCAACGTAGCCGGAAAAAACACCATCGTCATTACCCAGCGTGACGATGATCTCTACGCAGCAATCGACATTGCGATCGATCGTGCCCAAAAAGCGCTCCGCCGTTTGCATGACCGGATTTCCGATCATAAAAACGAAGGGCTTAATGAAGCTAAAAATGCTGCCGCTGTGTCTGTTGATTTACATGCGGTCGGTGAAACGATGGAAGACGAAATCGTTCCGACCGAGTTGGTGCTGTATAAACCCCAAGAGGTTGCGGAAATAGTAGAAAAACTCAAAGAGAGTACCAAAGTTTTCGAAGTATTTTACGACAATGACGGGAAAATGCGTGTCATGTACAAACGTGGCGACGGACGGTTTGGACTGTATTAAAGACTCTTTCTTTTCTTTTTCATAAGAAAAGAAACAAAAGAAAATCGCCCTCACACCAGAACGCTGGCGGTACGCTTTTGCCCTACGGCAAGCGACCTTGCTCTTGGTTTGGTGTGAGGGCAGAATGATTATTATCTAACCACTTTTTAACTTCTTTTACAATTTCCTCATCGTCAGCAATATCCGCCCATCGAAACGCTTTACCGCTTTGGATACTCCCCTCCAGTAAATCGCCGCTTGAACGAAATTTCAAATCGAGTGCCGCAATCTCAAAACCGCTATTACAGCTACTAAATGATTCTAAACGTTCATTCTTGCCGCTTTTATTCGTATAAAGATAACAATACCCCTGCAATCCCGTCCGACTTACCCGACCGCGAAGTTGATGGAGCGTCGAGAGACCTAAACGCTCTGCTCCGACAATCACAACCGTCGACAATGCAGGCAAAGAAATACCTACTTCCACAACCGTAGTGGCAAGGAGGATATTCCCCTTTTCACGAAACGCCATCAATACCGCCTCTTTCTCTTTGTCTTTTCCGTGGGTAACATAAACATTATCAAAATTCTTTTCCCAATATCCCCGTGCTTCATCGATACTTTGGTAGTTGATAGTTTCGCTCTGTTCTACCAGTGGATAGACGATAAGGACTTGATGGTTTTGGGCTATTTCGGAGCGAATATGCTCTAATAATTTTGTGAAATCACTTTTACCAATGATGCGAGTAGCAATATTTTTCGTAAACGGAGTTTGGACAATCAGACTCACATCAATATGTGCCGAATCAATCATCGCCTGTGTACGGGGGATCGGGGTGGCGGAAAATTGGAGATAGTGTGGCGAGGTATCATTTTCAGTGAGCTTGGTTAGGGCATGGCGCTGAGCAGTACCGAAACGGTGCTGTTCGTCTACCATTACCAATCCCGCTTCCGGGAGAGGCCGATGAAGAAGTGCGTGGGTACCGATGATAAAATCATAATCCTCAAGCGAGCCTTTTTTCGTTGCATTGGTCACCAATGCTATTCGCAAATCAGGGAGAAACTTTTGCGCCTCCTCATAAAGCTGTGCGACGAGAATCGTTGTCGGTGCCATCAAAATACAGCGGTGTGGTTGCATCAAAACAACCGAAGCCAATATCACCATCGTTTTTCCCGATCCGACATCTCCGACAATCATTCTTCTTGCTGCATTGTTACCTGAGAGATCATTTTTTATTTCGGAAATCGCTTTCTTTTGGTCCTCTGTCAGTTCAAACGGAAGTGTTTTCATCCAAGCGCGTTCGTCTCCCGAAGCACGATAAGCGGTTTTATGATAACGGCGCTTATTTCGAAGACGGCGCATATATTCAAATAACTCTCCAAATTTTAGAGCATGAAGCTGTTGTTCACTCAAGGGTTTGGGGATATCAGGGAAATGGATAGTATAGAGTTCATGTGCTATTTTTTCAGGAAGCCCGTCCTGAATTAGATTATTTACTGTGATCGTTTTCTCAATCAAGCGGCGCATCACATCGATGCGTAAGGGAGTTTTATAGATGGGAACAAGAGATCCGACCGCATTGATTTTAACCGGATGAACAATCGTCCACTTTCCTAACTCCCATTGAGCTTTTCCGTAAAAATAACCTCTCTCATTTTTAGGAAACTGATGAATCATATAGGGCTTTGGATTAAAAATTATTCCATCGATTACGCTATCAAGGTTATGGGCAAAAAAAGTGATTTTGAGAGTTTTGGGGGTACGTACGACGTGCTCTACTGTCGCATCAATAACACAATAAGCATTATGGAGAAGTTCACGGCTTAAACGGCGATCTTCGAAAGAAATTGGGGCGATAAGCGATAGAGCGGTGACACTCCCGACCCCTAGACGGTGAAACTTGTCACCGTCCTCACTTGGTAACGATAGCATAGCTAAGGTTTGTAATTTCGTTATGACGTTTAATAAAATCGTTCACTTCATCAAGGCTAAGATTACGGATAGATTCTAACTCCTGCACACTCGAACCGAGCGGTTTACCGGAATAATATTCGCTAAATGTTCGACCCAAACGTTGAGAGAGAGTTTCCACACGAAGCGGTTCTGATCCTAAAAGAAACTTTTTTGCCTGATCCAGTTCACCTTGGGTTACCCCATTACGAACAAAAGTATCGATTACCTCGACAACCGTTTTTTTCGCTTCATCACCGGATTCCAATTTGGTTTGGAGATATCCGCTGAAATAGGTGTTGGTTTTGGCAACGGATAGACGTGAATAGGCGGAATAAGCAAGACCACGTTTGACCCGGATCTCTTCCATCAAGCGACTTCCAAAACCGCTGGAACCGAGGATAAACATTGCGACGCGGGCTTTATAAAATTCACTGTCACCTTCACGCATCGCGAACGGAGAACCGAAATAGAGATAAGCCTGTTCGGTATGCGGGCGTTTCAGGATCGATTCTTTAGGATCTTTACGAGGTTCATAATAACGCTCTTCACCCTTTTTCCCGACTTTCAAAATACTCAATACTGATTCGATTTTTTGTTTTGCGTCACTGACATTTATATCACCGCCCATAACGATCAGGACATTTGAAAGGACAAAATGAGACGTTGCAAAACGGGTCACGTCATCGAGTTTTATAGCGCCGATGCTTGCTTTGGTTCCGATGTTTGGGGTCGCCATCGGCGTCCCTTCAAACAACACTGCTTTGAGTTCATCAGAGGCAACCGTATCAAAATCAGCCTCTTTGCGAGAAATATCACTGAGGGTCATTGTTTTGATTTTCTCTAATGTTTTTGGGGTAAAATTAGGTTCGCTCAGCTGCTCACGCAGCAATGAAAGTCCTCTATCAAACTCCTCTTTAAGGCTTCCGAGTTCGATAACAAACGTCTCATTGCCGGCACTGGCACTGAGCTGTATTGCCCGTTCATCGAGAGCATCGGCAAAACCGACGGAACCACGTTTGAGGCTCCCTTCATTCAACATTTTGGCGGTTACGCGAGCCAAACCGATCTGTTTACCCTCATCAATACTGCCGCTGCCGGTAAAAACCAATTGCATCGAAACGATGGGGAGGCGTTTTTCCTCTTCGAAAATAACGGGTATTTTTACCCCTTTGACCTCAATAAAATCCAATGTGCTTGCCATAAGTGCTTGCCCTAATAATAAAATCGTGAAAAAAAGAAGTTTGCTAAAAGCGCGGTTCACTGCGCGTGGACTCTCCGTCGAGGAGAACTCAGCGTTAGCGTAGCCCAAAGGAGCTTTGCTCCTTGGGTGTTTCAAATTAATATAGCTCACGCAAATTTCTCTAATACGTCATACGCTGTGTTACGAATCGCCGGAGTTTCACCAATATCACGGATCAGACGAACCATTTCGTCTTTTGCCATGCGAAATCCCGCACCGGCACTGCGAACCACATTCTCCTCCATCATCGTTGAGCCCAAATCATTTGCACCATAGAGCAATGCCATCTGACCGATATAGGGTCCCTGGGTTACCCATGAGCTTTGGATATTTTGGAAGTTATCCAAAAAGAGACGTGATACCGCCAAAAGGCGGAGGTAACGATTGGAAGATTGTTTTTCAATCTCAGGATGTTCTTCCATAAGCTGAGTATTTTGCCCTTGAAACGACCACATGATAAAGGCACGGAATCCCCCCGTCTCATCTTGGAGATCACGTATCAAGTTCCAATGTTCAATAATTTCTTCATCTGTTTCTACTGTGCCGTACATCATCGTAGCGGTCGATTTTATCCCTAGTTTATGCGCTTGGCGATGAACATTTACCCAATCTAGCGAATCCATTTTTTTCGGTGCGATGATATCGCGGACACGGTCGCTGAGAATCTCAGCTCCGGCACCCGGAATCGAAGCCAACCCTTTGGCATGAAGCCGTGAAAGACACTCTTGAATCGAGATGTGGGAAACTTTGGCAATAAAATCGAGTTCAATCGAGGAAAACCCATGGATAGTAATTGTAGGGTATTTAGTATGGATATGTTCGACCAAATCTTCATACCACTCAATTTTTAGTTTGGGATGGACGCCCCCTTGGAACAAAATCTGAGTTCCGCCGATCTCAAGCAACTCGTCGATTTTTTGGTCGATCTCTTCGAACGTAAGGACATACGCATCTTCATCTTTACCATGACGGTAAAAGGCGCAAAATTTGCAATCAACCCAGCAGACATTGGTATAGTTGATATTACGGTCCACGACAAACGTCGTAATTCCCTCAGGATGAAGCTCACGCTTACGCGCTGACGCCATCTTTCCGAGTTCTTTCAAATCGCCGTGACGAATAAGGTCTAGGGCTTGTTCTTTAGTAAGACGCATGGTAATCTATTTGTCTTTGGAGATTGCGTCCAAAACGCCGTTAATAAATTTCGGAGATTGTTCGCTCCCGAATGCTTTCATCACTTCAATCGCTTCATTGATAATCACTGCTGAATCGAGTTCACCAAACATAATTTCGTATGCTCCAAGACGGAGTGTCGCACGTTCGATAGAACCCAAACGGTCAAAATCCCAATCTTTAAGATGCTTGTTAATCGCTTCATCCACTTGTGACAAATGTTCAATCACCCCTTTGAAAAGATCAAGGGCAAAATCGCGTTGTTTGTTACGGATTTTTTTCTCTTCGAGAATCTCATCACTGAAGTCGGCAATACTCTGGTTACCCAAATCGTATGCGTACAATAAACTTACTACCGCCATGCGGGCTTGATGACGTGTCGCCATTATGCGCCAATCGCTTCGTAAAGGTCAAGCATTTCGATCACAACGGTCATCGCTTCAAAGCCTTTATTTCCTGCTTTGGTTCCTGCGCGCTCAATCGCTTGTTCAATGGTATCAGTGGTCAATAATCCAAAAGAGACCGGTTTTTTATGTTTCAAACTCACCGTCGCAATCCCTTTGGTCGCTTCCGCTGATACATAGTCAAAATGGGGAGTTGAACCGCGGATTACCGCACCCAATGCACAAATAGCATCGTATTTGCCGGTACTTAAAAGTTGGTCGATCACCATTGGCAACTCGAATGCACCCGGTGCTAAAACATGCGTAACATCTTCTTCTGATCCGCCATGGCGTGCGTAAGCGTCTTTTGCCCCTTCAACCAATCTATCCACAATAAAATGGTTCCAACGCGTGCTGACAATAGCAACTTTCTTGCCCGGAATAACGTGCAATTTACCTTCGATAATCTTCATTTTTTAATTTCCTTTTACTGAGTCTATTTTTATAAGCGTTTCACTGAGTTCTTCAAGTTGCTCTAATTTTAACATATTCGGCCCGTCACTCAAAGCGCAGATCGGATCAAAATGGGTCTCGAAGAAAAAACCGTCTACGCCGACTGCCGCCGCTGCACGGGCAAGGTGGGGAACCATTGAGCTGTCTCCCCCTGTTTTACCCGTTCCCGTTCCCGGCATCTGCACCGAGTGGGTCGCATCAAAAACGACAGGTGCAAACTGTCGCATAATAACTAATGAACGCATATCGACGACGAGGTTACCGTATCCGAAACTTGAACCCCGTTCACATAACAAAACACCGTATTTTTGAGATGCTTCATAACTCACTTCATCACATCCGCGTGTTTTGAGTACTTTAGCAACCGAAAAGCGCATATCAGCCGGGGTCATAAACTGACCCTTTTTGATATTAACGATTTTATCAGTTTTCGCCGCCGCTACGAGGAGATCCGTTTGGCGGCATAAAAAAGCGGGAATCTGTAACATATCAACGACTTCAGCCGCAATAGGAACCTGATAGCTCTCATGCACATCCGTGACAATTTTATAACCGAAATCGTCTTTGACCTTTTGGAGTATTCGCA
The DNA here is from genome assembly GCF_028713855.1 of Sulfuricurvum sp. Taxonomy (GTDB): domain Bacteria; phylum Campylobacterota; class Campylobacteria; order Campylobacterales; family Sulfurimonadaceae; genus Sulfuricurvum. The sequence continues at coordinate 101,625 of NZ_JAQTNN010000002.1, read as the reverse complement.
ATCCCTCTTCGATCCCAGGTCCGCGATAGCTCTCCAGCGAAGTACGGTTGGCTTTGTCAAAACTCGATTTAAAATAAAAATCAAATCGAGGATCATTCTGATAGCGTTCGAGCGACTTGGCAATTTTAAAAATCGACTCTTCGCTCTCGATGACACACGGTCCGGCTAAAAGTATCATCCATGCTCCTATGAGTTAATAGTGATATTGTACTGTGAAAAAATTAAAATCCCTTTCGACAAGGACGTTTATTTTTTCGCAACAGTTCAGACCCTTTAGCACACTGCAAATGGATACGAAAACGATAACTTCGCATCACTATCATCTTTATCCAATAGCCTAATAAGCCGCTAAAACGGATCCATCCCAGCAATGAAATACTGGCATACTTTCCGCCCAGAGCTATAAGCGTCCCTCGCATCCGTAAATCAGAGGGGATCATCATTTCATTTTTCATCAGTGCAATGATATTTTTTGCCGCATGTTCAGCGCTTTGCACTGCACTTTGAGCTGTAGGTGGTATCAAATTCCCTTTTCTATCCTGTAATTCGGCTATATCTCCAACTGCAAATGCCTTTTCGCAGGATGGGAGACGTAAATACTCATCGACGATTAATTGCCCTTTTTTATTTTTCGGGACATCCAATCCTGCTGTTAACGTCGAGGCAACAATCCCACCCGCAAAAATCATAAAATCAAAACAAACGGACTCTTTTTCATTGAGAATAAGAGAATGTTCATCAACCGATGTAATACGGGAATGATTGATGATTTTCACCCCGAGCTGCAAAAGTCGCTGCGTTGCGTGTCGGACCAAATATGCTTCCATCCCGTCCAAAACATTTTCATGAGGAATAATTAAAAAAATATGGATATTTTCGCAGGTAAGGGTGTTGTCTCTGTGAAATATCCGTACATAATAGGCCATCTCCGCAGCAATTTCGACACCGCTCAATCCGCCGCCGCCGATCACGATATTAAAAGGCTCGGTGTGCCATCCCCCCTCACTCTCCATTTTTTCATACAAACGCTGTTCAAACTGCTGTTTAAATGCCAAGGAACCCGAAAGGGTTTTAACGCCATGAGAATGTTCTCTTAGTCCAAGGATAGAGCTCGGATACGCAGTACGGCTCCCGGCGCTTAATACTAAATAGTCATACGGATGACCTGAACTTTCTCCGAGAACATGTTTGTTGTCAAAATCAATCTCACGGACAGTGTCTTTGACGTAGAGCACCTGTTCTCCGTAACTCAGACAGAGTGCCACAAGATCGATCGAAACCATCGTCAAGGAGCATTCATTAGCAATCAATTCATACGCATCGGTCTGCAGATAGTGATAAGGGTGCTGATCGATTAATACGATATCGCATATTCCTGACATTGCCAAAACATTGAGTGCTTTAACTCCTGCATATCCTCCACCAACAATAACAACACGATGGCGTTTCATAATGTCCCTCATTCTAAAGCTCAGGAGACGATTATATCACTGTTTCATTATTGCAGTGGAACAAACAACAGCGGAGCTAAACGCCCACTGGAAGTTATATCCCCCGAGTTCCCCTGTCACATCCATGGTTTCGCCGATGAAATAGAGCCCTTTGGTTTTGATACTTTCCATAGTGAGGGGGTCAATCTCGCCGCATGCCACTCCGCCTCGACACGCTTCGGCCTTGGAAAAGCCGAATGTTCCTGAGGGTGCCATCGCATAGTTGCGAATACGCAAAACGCTCTCCCACTCATCCACATTCAAGCGATTACACGGTTTATCTTCAACCCCGACAGCCTCTAAAAACGCTTTGATAAACCGCTTCGGCAACGGCAATGCGGTACTAAGCAGTTTTTTCTCACGACGGATAGCGTTTAACTCAAAATTAGGGAGGAAATCGATAACGATCTCCCCTCGGTGCCAATACAGCGATGCGGAAAGGACGACGAGGCCGCTGATTCCTTTGTGAGCAAAGAGCAAATCTTCATCCAGTGTTTTTCCTGCCACATGGATTCGTGCGGGGCAACTGATTCCGCTAAGCTCTTTCATCCAGAACTCTTTTGGTTGGAGCGTAAGGCCTACTAAGGCAGGAGAAAACGGCACGGTTTGAATCCCGTAGTTTTGAGCAATCTTTACTCCGATATCACTTGCCCCGAGCTCTTTGTAACTTGCACCACCCGTTGCGACTACAACTCGACGGGCTTGAATTTTCCCTTTGTCGGTTGTAACGGTAAAAGGATTTTCCCCCTCTAAGGAGAGGATTTTATCTCCCAACAGAAGATCGCACCCATTTATTTTTCCCATCAAAATCGAGATTACCTCATCAGAGCTTTTCGGACAAAAGTAATAACGCTCTTTACGGATCACCGGACGCAAACCGCCCGCTTTAAAATACTCCAAAAGTGCTTTTTGCCCAAATACTGATAATGCCTGTTTAACGAGATTCTCATCCCCTAAAAAATGGGTCTCGTCCACCTCAACATTGGTAAGATTACATTTGCCTCCGCCCGATGCTTTAAGCTTTAGTGCGGGTCGGTTATTTCCCTCGATAATCGCAATTTTTAAGGAGGTGCGTTCTCGCAACTGCGCCGCGCACATCAGCCCGCTCGCTCCTGCTCCCAGAATAATAACGTCGTAGTGTCTCATCGCTTAATCAACCGCAATACCAGCAGGGAAATAAGAACTCCCGCCATTGAAATATGGTCCCACGTAATCGTTTTATGACTCATCAAATAGTGAACGACAATCAATACAGCGGCAATATAGACCATTCTATGCCATGTTCGAAACAATCCAAACAGTTTTTTGGTTGAGGTAAGTGCCATGGTGAGCATAATGACAAATGCACCCATCCCAAATGCAATAAAAGGTTTCGTAAGCACTTCATGGATGACGCCTCCGACATGAAATTCCTGATCGATTCCGATAAAAAGCATCGCATGAATCAGTGCATAAAAAAAAGAAAACAAACCGGCCAAACGGCGATATCGAATAAGATTGAGTTTTAAAAATACACGTACAGGGGTAAAAGTAAGAGTAAGCGCCAAAAGCCAAAAAGCGCTGTCACCCGATAAATCGGTTAAAAATTTCAACGGATCGGTTGGAAATTTGGTCAATGTAAAAGGGATAAACTGCTCTAAAAAAATAAAAGATTCACGCATCCACTCCGGCTGAATCTCTACACTCAGACGGATCAAGGCATACCATGCCGGCAGTAATGCACCAAACCAAATAACAAATCTCATTAATAACCTTTTTAGTAAAACTTGCGTAAATTCATCCCTTTGTACAGATGTGCGACTTCCGTAGCGTATCCGTTGAAGGCAAGGGTATCTTGTTTAAAAAACTTTCCTATCACCCTCTCACGCGCCTGCGACCATCTCGGATGATCGACAGCGGGGTTGACGTTGGCGTAAAAGCCGTATTCATTCGGGGCTACTTCGTTCCACGTCGAGCGCGTTTGGTGTTCTTTCAACGTAATCTTTACGATCGACTTAATACTTTTAAACCCGTATTTCCACGGCACGACAAGCCGAATCGGCGCTCCGTTTTGCGGCATCAGCTCTTTCCCGTACAAACCGACTGCCAAGATGGTGAGCGGATGCATCGCCTCATCAATCCGAAGCCCTTCATGGTAAGGAAATGCAATAGTACCAAAACTTTGTTTTTGTCCGGGAAATTGGGCAGGATCAAACAGCGTCTCAAATTCAACGTATTTGGATTTTGAGGTCAGTCCGGCGGCTTTAAGCAATGAAGAAAGAGGAAATCCGACCCACGGTATGACCATCGCCCATCCCTCGACGCATCTAAGACGATAGATGCGCTCTTCCAAAGGGATTTTTTTTATGATTGCATCAATATCAAGCGTCTGCGGCTTTTGCACCTCTCCGCCGATAGCGACCGTCCACGGACGGGATTTAAAATGTTTCGAAAGCTTGGCAGGTCCCTCTTTATCAACGGAAAATTCATAAAAATTGTTGTAGGAGGTCACCAGATCAAAGGGGGTCAAGTCCAATGAACTTTTTTGTTTTTGAAAAGCCAAGGCAGCTGAAAGCGGGGAAGCCATTGCCAAAACAGCAGCCGATGCACCCAGTTTCATCAATGCTCGGCGCTCATGATAGATTGACTCAGATGTTATCTCGGATGAGGGGATCAAATCGTAATTGTGTCGTCTAAGCATCTTCAACCTCCAGTTGGCTATAATTGCACTATATTATCCAAGGGTTGGTAAATGTCCAAAAAACTCCATATTGTTTCATTAGGTTGTACTAAAAATCTCGTCGATACCGAGGTAATGCTTGGGCGTCTCAAAGATTTTGAAATGACCGATGCGAGCGGTGAGGCAGATGTCATTATCGTTAATACCTGCGGATTCATCGATGCAGCAAAACAAGAGTCACTAAATACTATTTTTAATCTCGATGCAGGACGTAAAAAAGATTCGGTTCTCGTTATGGCAGGATGTCTCTCTGAGCGGTACAAAGAGGAACTGTCCAAAGAACTGAGCGAAGTCGATATCTTCACCGGTGTCGGTGATTATGACAAAATCGACGAACTTCTTGCCGCTAAACAAAGCCGTTTTACCCCTGAAGTCTATCTCATTGACGGCGCAGAGCGAGTTGTAACCGGTTCGACGTATCATGCCTACATTAAACTCTCCGAAGGGTGTAATCAGGTGTGCAGTTTCTGTGCCATCCCCTCGTTCAAAGGGAAACTCCATTCGCGTGATTTAGAGAGTATCGCTCGTGAAGTCGAAGGATTGGTTGCCAAAGGATATTACGATTTCAGCTTCGTTTCCCAAGACTCCAGTTCCTATTTACGAGATCAAAACATCTCTGATGGTCTTATCCACCTCATCAAACGGATCGAACTGATCGACGGGGTAAAAAGTGCCCGTATCCTGTATCTCTATCCATCCACAACCACGTTAAAATTGATCAAAACGATCGGGGATTCGAAACTGTTCCACAACTATTTCGATATGCCGATACAGCACATCAACGACGATATGCTTCGTATCATGAAACGGGGATTCGGAAAAGCAAAAACCCTCGAGCTTCTTAATGCCATGAAAGCACTCCCAAATGCCTTTATCCGCACCAGTTTTATCGTTGGTCATCCGCACGAGTCTGAAGCAATGTTTGATGAAATGGCAGAGTTTGCAGGGAGTTTTGGTTTTGATCGCATGAATGTCTTTAGCTACTCTGACGAAGAGGGAACAAGTGCCTATACAATGGACGAAAAAATTCCGTCCAAAGTGATCAATGCACGCGCTAAAAAACTGGGAAAAATCGCTTCGGATGTCGAAGTAACAAGTCTGCAAAAACTCGTAGGAACAGAAATTGCCATTGTCATCGATGGAGAGAGTGATGAACACGAATTCCTCCTCAGTGCCCGCGCACTCAACTGGGCACCCGATGTGGATGGTGAAATCTACGTCAACGACCGAGAGATTGAAGGAGAACTTAGCTTCGGTACAATCTACCAAGCCCGTATCACAGAACTCGCCGAAAAACGTCCGCTGGCAACCGTAACGGGAAATGTCTGAACTTCTCCATCTTGACCTACTAAAAGAGGGGAAAGTTCTCCTTGCCTTCTCGGGAGGGGTTGATTCCACTGCCCTCTTTCATCTTCTCCTTGAACACACTATTTCGTTTGATATTGCCCATGTCAACTATCATACACGCTCCTCCAGTAACACCGAAGAGCAAAGCGCTATTGATCTCGCCCAAAAACACAATATCCAATGTCATATCCATTCGTGCCGTTTAGGGGGAGCAAATTTCGAACATCGTGCCCGCGAAGAACGATACCGATTTTTTGGATATCTGATGAAAAAATACGGCTATACCTATCTCCTTACCGCCCACCAGCTGAACGATCGTTTGGAGTGGCTCATGATGCAAATGTGTCGCGGATCGGGTCTACCAGAAATACTCGGAATTCGTTCACACGATACACGTGAGGGGATCGAAATACTCCGCCCTCTACTCGAATGGGATCGTGAATCAATCGAAGCGTATCTTCATATTCAAAATATCCCTCACCACATTGATGAAAGCAACGCTGATGAACGGTATACCCGTAATGCTTTTAGACATCGCTACAGCGCACCAATGATGCGTGAATATCGCGATGCCATCCGCCGAAGCTTTCGTTACCTGGAAGAGGATAATGAAACATTGATTGAACCTATAAATTTTACATTACTGAATGGGTTTGCCTATGCTCAAAACCCTAAAAATATCCGCTCGTTAGTGTATGGAATCGACACCTTTTTCAAAAATATCGGATATTTACTCAGTCAACATGACAAAGAAGCACTAAAGCGTGGCGGAGAACATCTTATCGCCCGGCACACCGTAGTATCGATCGAGGGTAACTATACCTTTATCGCTCCATATGAGAGTAACGTTATCATGGATAAAGGGTTTAAAGAAGAGTGCAGAAAACTAAAAGTAGGGAGCAAACTTCGGGGGTATCTTTACGGTTCCCCCGAAACAATGCGTCTTATCCGTCAATTAAAAGGCGACTAAGAACCTCTTCGATTCGACTGACACCGATGATTTCGATGGCTGATTTCACTTCATCCGGTATATCACTCAAATCACGATCAAAATTTTTCTGAGGGATGAGGGCAAGCTTCATCCCTGCACGATGTGCGGCAATCAGCTTCTCTTTGAGTCCGCCGATCGGGAGAACATTCCCCGTCAATGATACTTCCCCCGTCATTGCGATATCGGCACGTACTTTTTTATTGGTCAAGATCGAAGCGATAACAGTGGACATCGCAATCCCCGCACTCGGTCCGTCTTTAGGCGTTGCACCGTCAGGAACGTGAATATGTAAATCGAAACGTTTATACACTTCACTCGCATCCACAGGGACATCACTTTCACGCTCAGCAGGGCTGAGAGGAATGATCGAATGATCTACCGTAATTTTTCCTTCGTCAATCAAGGTTTTAACAACAGAAAGGGCAATACGAGCCGACTCTTTCATTACATCCCCTAAACTACCGGTCAGCTGTAATACCCCTTTACCGTTGATACGGATCGCTTCTATTTTGAGAACATCACCGCCGACGGCTGTCCATGCAAGACCGTTGACGACACCGATGCGATCGATATGGTCGGTTCGATCAATCTCAAAAATGGTTTTTTCCAAAAAGTCTTTCAGGTTTTTTAGACTCACGGTCACTTTTTGAGTACTCGGTTCTTCAAGAATCTTTTTCGCCGCTTTACGAACGATATCGGCCACACGTCGACGGAGGTTACGTACCCCTGCTTCACGGGTGTGTTTCTCGATCACTTCTGCCAATGCTGTTTTCGAAATCGAGAGTTCCGAAGTTTTCAAACCATGTTTTTTCAGTTCTTGAGGGATCAAATACTGTTTAGCGATCTGAAATTTCTCTTGCGGTGTGTACGAACTCACTGAGATAAATTCCATACGGTCACGCAACGGCCCAGGGATCTGTCCTACGTCGTTTGCCGTCGCGATAAAAATCGCTTTAGAGAGATCGAGGTTAAAGTTTAAATAATAATCTCTAAAATGGGTATTTTGCTCCGGATCGAGAATCTCTAACAATACCGCCGTCGGATCACCTCGATGCGATTTTGCTACCTTATCGATCTCATCGAGAACGATAACAGGGTTCATCTTTTTCGCTTCGATCACCCCTTGAACGATACGTCCCGGCATTGCACCGATATAGGTACGACGGTGTCCGCGCAATTCGTTCACATCTTCCAACCCGCCCAATGCGATCCGAACGAGAGGACGTTTGAGGGCAGTCGCTATCGAGTTAGCAAGAGAAGTTTTACCTACACCCGGAGGGCCCGCGAAACATAGGATTGCACCACGCCCCTCTTTATCGGCAATACCGCGCAGTTCAAGCAATTCTTTGACCGAGAAATACTCCAAAATACGCTCTTTAGGTTTTTTGAGAGAGAAGTGATCTTTGTTGAGCTGATTTTCGACGTCGTGGATATTGAGCGCTTTTTTCGCCTCATCACCGTAGGGAATTTCAAGTACCCATTCCAAATAGGTTTGGATCATCCCCGCATCCGCGCTGTCAGGATGCATACGGGCAAAACGTTCGAGCTGTTTGTTGATCTCTTTGTACGCATCGGGATGCATTTTATCTTTTTTGGCATCGAGCTTTTTACGAAACTCTTCGATCTCTTCATCACGGTGGGTATCGGTCCCCAGCTCTTTTTGAATCTGTTTGAGCTGCTCTTTGAGGAAATATTCTTTGTTCACTTTTTCGATACGGGTATGAACTTTCGAGCGGATCTCTTTTTGAAGCTTGTTGGCTTCGGTCTCTTCGATTAACTCATCTATCAGCATCAAAAACCGTTTTTCAGGATCCCGTTCAATAAAGAGTTTGTAGGCGTTCTCTTTTTTGATTTTGATCGAACTGCAGATAAGGTCAACAATGCGGTTATATTCGTGATTTTCCTCAATCGTACGGAGCAAATCCGGTGGAAAATAGTTGCTAACCTGTGAAAGAGCGCGCACTTTTTCACGTAATACTTCCAAAATCGCATCCATTTTGAGTTCATTGACACTATGTGACTGAATTAAATCGACATGGGCACGTAACGGATTGTCGTGTACCATTTCTATGACATGACCACGTGCGAGCCCTTGGAATAACACTTTAATACGCCCATCTGGGAGAACGACTTTACGCATGATAGAACCGATAACACCGGCATCGTAAATAGCATCGCCTTCCCGTTCCCCTTCATGTTCCGGTTTTACAGGGCAGACAATGATCAGTGAATTGTTCTCGATTGCTTCGGCTGCTGCCGCAATATTTTTTTCATCGTTCAAAAAAAGCGGCGAAATCATAAAGGGATATAAAAAAAGCTCATCTTCCGCAATTACCGGTAAATTTGTCGGAAAAGAGTTGTAATTACTAAGTTGCATTGAAAAAATCCTATTTAGTTATTTGCTCTCGTTGTCATCCATTGAAACGACATTACGTGTTTTTGGAATCATAAAATCGTACCAACTGCTACTGCCGTCACCTTCAAACATTTCACGGTACCATGGAATATTGGCTTGAATCACTTCATCCGACTTAATCCATGTGACCGGTGCCATTGAACGATAGTATTCTGAACCTTTTGGTTTGCCCAAACGCTCGTACAACTGAGCGATCTGTTCATTAAGCACCCCACGAGCGAGTTGCAATTGTGTTTCCATCGTATTCACTTGAGAGATATAGGTCGAATAAGGGTAATTTTTCTTAAACGTCTCAACCCCTTTAAGGGTTTCATCGATCAGTCCCTGATCCCGTCCCGGATTAGGAAGAGCTAAAAACTTTGCTTTGACTTTCAAAAATTCTGCAAATTCACGCCCTTCAGGGGTAGCGTAACGACGGATATACTCATCCAAAAAGTGTTCCGCTAACAAATACTCGTCATGCGCCATATGTGCCTGTGCCATAATCATCGTCGCTTCAGACAAAAAAGGTGAACTTATGTGTTCACTTTGTAAAGAACTAAAATAGCTGTCCGCTTTTTCCAAATTACCATTGGAAACCGACGTAACCATTTTCTCATACCAGTATTCTGCCGGCTTATTAAACTCTTCGGGCTCTTTACTGCCGCATCCGGCAAAAAGTATAAGTGCCGCCATCGCGACCAACCACGTTTTCATCATTGTTAAACCTACATTTTTTAAATATCGAGCTATTTTACCGTAAAGAGATTAAACACCCCTGCCATAATTTGAAACTTTTTAGTTTGATGTGTTAAAATCAGACCATTATGATACAAGAAGGTAGTTATGCAGTTTGATTTAAAGCTCCCGTTGCTCGGTTTCGAATCGGTCTCCAAAATGGAACTCCAAAAAATAGACGAAATTTTTTTGCGTCTTGAGAGTATCGGAGAGGGTCCCTCTTTTACCCTGATCAACCCTTTTGCCCTCCGTGAATACTCTTTCGATATTCCCACCTCCCTTCAAGCCTTGATGGGTATCACACCCGAAAGTAATCTTTTGATTTACAACATTATGATTTTGCAGACGCCGATTGAAAAATCAACCATTAATTTTGTCGCTCCGCTCATTTTTAATACCGATAATCAGATGATGGCACAGATCATTATCGACAACCGTGCCGATTTCGGGATTGCCGATCCGATTAAAAACTACCTGAAGGGGACAGACAATGCCTAAATCGATCACCTTTGTCGGTAACGGTAAAATGGCGCTTGCCCTTGCCAAAGGGCTCTGTGAAACCCATACGATAGAGGTAATCGGCCGAAGTATGAGCACTATGGAGAATTTTGAAAGAGCATTAAAGACTCCAGTCAAAAAAACACTCTATGCCGATGCAGATATTACCAATAAAACGGTCATCTTATGTGTCAAACCATCTAATTTAGCCGAAGTTGCTCCACTTCTCAAAGGGACGGCACAAACACTTTATTCGGTTTTAGCCGGAACTCCTCTCGCCTCTCTTCGTACAATCCATGCCAACAATTACTGCCGTGCAATGCCCAATCTGGCCGCGGAAGTAGGCGCGTCGATGACCTCATTGGTCGGAGACAGTACTATTTCGGCGAATGCAATCACTTTGTTTAGCAGTATCGGCTCTACTTTATGGCTTGGAAGCGAAAAAGAACTCGATATCGCTACAGCACTTGCGGGAAGCGGGCCAGCTTATCTGGCTCTGATCGCTGAAGCGCTGTGTGACGGAGCGGTGCGCGAAGGGCTCAAACGTGATGATGCGATGGTGCTTATGCGAGGGCTTTTTGACGGGTTCGCTAAATTGATCCAAACCGTTCATCCCGCACTTTTAAAAGATAATGTTATGAGCCCAGGAGGAACGACGGCCGCAGGCTACGGTGCAATGGAAAAAGGGAAAGTTCGAGAAGGGTGTATGGAAGCAATCCGTGCAGCCCATGATCGAGCTAAAGGGATGAAGTAATTATTCTTTACTCTCTTTGCTATTATGTACCCTCATCGTAAAACTTGAACGTATTTTGTCACCGTCCCGCTCGAAATGGATCGGGAAATTAACTCCGATAATCCATTTGCTCTTATTGATATTTTCCAAAAACGTATAAAAACTTTGCGGTGACGTGATTTTGGACGTGGCGTTTACTTCATACACTTTAAACGTACCATTGGTGTCAAATGTGGTCACCTCGGTCAAGTAAAGATCGGTAAACTCTTTTTTATAGATACGCTCAAACTGATCCGAATTAAAATGTGTATTAAAAGCAGTGATTGTATGGCTGTTTTGAGTCTGAATTTCTTTAAGTCGGTTATGCGTAATGTCGAATTTATTTTGGGTCAATTCGAGTTGCTGAAACTCTTTTTTACTCTCCAAACGAAGGGATCGGTACTCTTTCCCTTTTGGGATTAAAAGTAAAAATGAGAAAACAACTACTACGACTAAAAGAATAAACGAAAGGATCACCATATAAAGTGTTTGGCGATTCATTGGATCTCCTCAGCAGTGTCGTTATCCAGATAGTTTGAGGATACGAACCGATACCATCCGTTTTCCACGGGATAAAAACTCGTATAGGTACGATTAAAAATAGATCTTAGCGGTGCATGAAGCATGTATTCATACGTATCTTTATTTGGAGTCATCCCATACAAAATAAGCGACTTGGCATCGAGTTCTGCTCGATCAAGCGTGATATCATCCGGAACCAGGTCAAAAAGATTACGGATACTCTCTTTCATAACCGTATTGTCAGTCGTCACCTGATCGGCAATTTTCACTTCAGCTTCAAGTGTCTTGATCTCTTCTTCCATCTCTTTGATGGATTTATTCAAAGCTGAATGTTTTTGGGCAACACTCTTACGCTCGTAGACAAAGTTATACGTTTTGTATTCTAAAAAGATATAGGTTCCCACCAACATCATAATCGTAACAATAAAAAAGAAAAGGACAAGGCGTAATTCACTGCTGATAAAGCGTTTAGAACGTGGGGGTATAAAACTGTGGTTCACAGCCCCTCCTCTTCTGCTATGCTGAGGGCCATCACCTCATTGCCTACATCGATATGGCGAATCAAAACATTTAAAAAAAGTTCTTCTTCAAGGTATCGTTTAAGCTCATTGCCGCTCCCATAAGCATCGGCAATGTAAACGGTCTCAATAAACCGATTTTTGCAATGTTCGCCCGCATAAAATTCAGCCAATGTTTTCTCGATCAATTCAAAGCGGGCATAATCGTCATTAAAACGGTCCAGTTCTCCTTTTACTTCATCTGCATGAGGGGAAGAAGCATGTTTTTCAACCGAAGTAGGAGCATCTTCGCTAAATTCGACAATCTCTTCGAGGGTATCCAAATCCTCAATATCGCTCAGATCATCCAATTCATCGATAATATCCAAATCATCCAAGCTTTCAATCTCATCGAGATTAATCCCTTTTTCTTGATCCTCATCAACCCCGAGGGAAAATCCCACCGGGCTTGCCTCTTCTGTTAGTACCGAAACACTGTTTTGATGCATCGGATAATGGTGCGCATATTCAAGCTTACCCTCTTCAAAAAAAGCAACACTGAACGTATCTTTTTGCGCGAATGCGTACAGAGCCAATCCCCCTGAAAGCTTATCTGCGAAAAAATGTTCCATCAGCGAAAACGGCGAAAAAATAAAATCAAGTCCAACAGCAGCATATCTTTTTTGCAATGCATCCAACTCTCGAGAAGAAGCATAGAGAGTCCATTCCTGTTTACGGAAAAGTGTTTGCGCGCCATGAAGCGAATCGTTGTTCTCAGAACATCCTGCTAATGCCCCTTGGTTAAGATCAGGATTTAACAGTGATACATAATGCAAAGGGGATTCTTCTGTCTGTTTTCGTACAAATGTGAGCATCTCCTCAAAGGCAGTCTCACCTTCGAAATGTTTGCTCTTTTTGTTAATCGGTTTTTTTTGTTTTAGAGTACTAACACGTACATCATATGCGCCGCCATCGTTTACAACGGCGATGAAAATTTTTTGATACAACCACCCGATCACTGAGAGTCCTCAGACATATGACATAATGGATGCGATTTGAGATAATGATCCATTTTTAGGGCATTTCCTAATTTGGTATAAATCTGTGTCGTAGCCATACTTGCATGGCCTAATAATTCGCTAACATCGGCAATACGCGCTCCATTGTTTAACAGCTCGGTAGCATACGTATGACGCAATTGATGAGGGGTCACTTTCAGTCCAACCTTTGCGAATGCCTTGGTAATCATATATCTTAGACTATTTTCGCTTAATTTTTCACCCTCAGACTCAAAAACGTACATTTTGGATGGGCATAAACGCTGATAGGCCTGTACCATTGACACAATATTCTCCAGCATCGGAACATCCCGCTCTTTCTCCCCTTTTCCCTTAATGCGACACCATTGCTGGGTGATGTCCGATACTCGAAGATGAGAGAGTTCAGAGATTCGAAGTCCCATCGTATAGAGTAACGTAATAGCGAGCTTTGCCATCGGATCGGCAAATTGCAATGCATGGATAATGTGTTCATGACTTATCGGTTTAGGGAGAGTTTTGGGGACTTTGACGCTCTCGTCACCACGGAGTTCCACCGTTTTATCCTGAGAACGGAGATATTTGACAAAACTACGGATGGCACTGAGTTTTGCAGCGATGGTTTTGGATTTTAACGAAGCGATATGTAGACGAAGCGGCATCAGATTGATGATAAGAGCACCCTCATCCTGTATCTCAGCATACTGAAGCATCTCATCTATGGCATCATGGTAGCTTCGTATCGTATACGAAGAATACCCCCGTATGCGCTCAAGATATTTTAAAAACGCTTCTTTCGCAAGATGCAGGCTGTTTTCAGAGTGCATGTTCCATCAATCGCTCTTTAATCAGACTCTTTGCCGCATCCATCTCAAGATTTTCGAGATCTATCGGCTCTGAAGCATAAAAATCGAGCGTTCCAAACGGTTTGGGAACACTGAAGCGATCCCAGCTCGGTAATTGCCAATACTGCGATGGGACACAACTGTAGACGATTACTTTGGCTTTGCGTTTTTGCGCCATAACAACCACTCCGTCACTCACTTCATGACGCGGTCCTTTGGGACCATCGGGGGTGATTCCGATATCATACCCTTGCGAAAGCGATTTAAGCCCTTGAATCAGTACTTTTGCCCCGCCGCGCGTCGTTGAGCCGTGAATCGTTCCAAGCTTGAAATAACGCATAATACGCGCAATGATTTGTCCGTCGAAATGATCACTGATAAGGACATTGGCTTTAGGAGATTGTCGAAATTGATAGTAGAGGTACGGCTGCATCAGCAAGTCTCCATGCCAAAAGGCAAAGATGACCGGCTCAGAGGGGATGACGTGGGGGAGATGAAACCGTTTTCGATTCGTAAAGTAAATGAAACGAATAAGAAGCGTCCCGATCGGTGGGATAAACCATAATGCCAGCGTACGCAGCAATCGTTTACGCAATGATCTCTCCGTATTGAACCGATCGCGAAGTTCCTGTGATTTTTACACGGGCTATTTTGCCCAACCACTCTTCAGAGCCTTTGACTTTTACCATTACATTGTTGCTGCTGCGTCCGGCAACGTAACCGTCATTACGCAGTTCTTCAAAATAGACCTCGATCTCTTTGCCTTCCAACTCAGTGGTGATCGAATCGAGAATCGTGTCTTGATACGCTTGAAGCCGGCTAAGACGGTCTGAGCCCAGTTCAGAATCAACCACGTTGGTAAACCCTTCCGCTTCGGTAAGAGGGCGAGGAGAGTATTTAAAACTAAACACCTGCTCGAACCGTACTTGACGCATCACATCGAGAGTGTCTTCGAAATCTTCATCGCTTTCACCCGGAAATGCGACGATAATATCGGTGCTGATATTCACATCAGGAACCAATTCCCGTAATTTTGCCGCACGGTTTAAAAACCACTCTTTGGTATAACCGCGCTTCATCGCTTTGAGAATCTCATTCGATCCGCTTTGAAGCGGCATGTGCATCGATTTACAGATTTTCGGATTTCGAGCAAACTCTTCGATAAACTCATCATCCATATGCAGCGGATGAGGAGAGGTAAATCGGATACGCTCCAACCCCTCTACCGCACTCACACGGCGAAGTAACTCGGTGAAGTTCATTTTATCGTTCTCACCCGAAAAACGGCGGCCGTAATTGTTGACATTTTGACCAAGGAGGAACACTTCTTTAGCCCCGTTTTCGACCGCTTTGCGGGTTTCTGCGACAATTAAATCGGCAGGAATCGATATCTCATCCCCTCGGGTTTTCGGGACGATGCAAAACGTACATTGCTTATCACATCCAATGGAAATATTGATATAGGCTTTGAAAGGGCTGCTACGGAAATCTTTAAAGGCAAACTGCGATTCATCGTAATCGATCTCGATTTCAACCGCTTTATCGCGATGCAGGACAGAGCCGATTTTCGAAACATTTCGGGCACCGAGGACGAAATTGACATAGGGTGCTCGTTTGATTATCTCTTTGCCCAAATGCGATGCGGTACATCCGCACACACCGATTTTAGCATCTGCTTTTTTGAGTTTATTAAAAACCCCAAGTTCAGAGAAGAGTTTATGTACCGGTTTTTCACGTACGGAGCAGGTGTTAATGAGGATAAGATCGGCGGACGCGGCATCGTCGGTGAGTTCATACCCCTCTATTGCGTTCAGTTCCGCGATCATGTGCTCGGAATCGCGCACATTCATAGCGCATCCAAGCGTCTCGATAAAAAGTTTCTTACTCATTCAACTACTTTCATCACAGTGACTTAAAAGCACGCAAGCGTGCGTGAGCTCTCTGCTGAAGAGAACACAGTGTTAACGTAGCAAAAGGGATTTTATTCCTTTTGCGTTCAAAACTCATAATATGTGAACCTCATACATATATTCATTTGCAGAAAGTCCGTATTTAACTTCACGCATGTAAAAACTTTTACCTTCGCCTTCGAAATGGTCTTGGAGTGCAAGAAGGTCTTTGTGTGAATTTTCACGATCAAAATAGAGGATCGATGAGTTGCTTTTTTCAACCATTTCGGTGATTTTTTTAAGGTCGATTTTCTTCGGCTTGCTGTCGTGTTCGCTGCGGGCGAGTTTGAGTTCCATTCTGTATCCCTTTTATAGAGTTCTTGATATTAGGGGGATTATAGCGGTGATATGATAAATATCCTATTAAGAGAAATTTATGTATAATACATATCCTTCATAAAAAAAGCTTTCCCAACCAACCAATTTTTTATGAGTTACCACCCAAAAGAGGATAGTCCTATGGAAAATATTTTAGATATTATTGATTCAATTGCCAATGAAAAAGGGCTTAGCCGCGAAAACGTCCAAGAGGCAATCAAAACCTCATTTATCCAAACCGCTAAGCGGATTATCAATCCGACATTCGCTTTTGAAGCCGATATTGATGACCGCACCAAGCAGGTAAAACTGCGTCAAATCATCACCGTTGTCGCCGATGATGCACCTGAAGTAGAAGGTGAAAATGTCGGTGCGTATATGGGTATCACCGCAGCCCTAGAGATTGATGACGAAGCCGAAATCGGCGATCAGCTCCAAATGGAACACGATATCGAGAGCTACGGACGAAGCGCATTTGCTACCTTGCACCGTGAAATCGAATTCCATATTCAGCGTCTCGTTGAAAACGAACTCTACGACAAATACAAAAGCAAAATCAATCAAATCGTATCCGGCCGTGTTACCCGTGTAGACGGAGACCAAAACACCACGATCGAGATTGATGAAATCCGTGCTGTGTTGCCGATGAAAAGCCGTATCAAAGGGGAAAAATTCAAAGTCGGTGATGTCGTAAGCGCACTCGTCCGCCGTGTCCATGTCGATAAAGCCAACGGCATCTCAATGGAACTTTCCCGTACCGCTCCCAAATTCCTCGAAGAGCTTTTAGCCCTCGAAGTTCCTGAGATCAAAGACGGCATCGTCGTTATTGAGAAATGTGCCCGTATCCCGGGTGAGCGTGCAAAAATCGCCCTCTACACCAACCGTCCGCAAATCGATCCTATCGGTGCAACTGTCGGTGTACGCGGTGTCCGTATCAATGCGGTAAGTGAAGAGCTATGCGGCGAGAATATCGACTGTGTCGAATATAGCTCTTCTCCAGAGCTATTCATCTCTCGCGCGATGAGCCCAGCCATAATCAGTGCCGTTGTCGTAGAAGAGTCTGAGAGCGGTGAGAAAAAAGCGATCGTCACCCTTCCGAGCGATCAAAAATCCAAAGCGATCGGTAAAAGCGGTATTAATATCCGTCTTGCATCGATGCTGACAGGCTACACCATCGAACTCAATGAAGTGGGCGGAACAGCTCAGATGGGTGAAAAAGCTCAAGAAGAGAAGAAAGAGGGATTGAGTTCGCTCGAAGCGCTTTTTGGGAATTAATAATTATACCTACTTTTCTTTTTAGCAAGAAAAGTAGCAAAAGAGCATACCGCGATCCAAGAACGCTCGTTCCTCTCGGCACTACTGCCTTCGTAACGGCTCTAGGTATTGGATCACGGGAATTTATTTGGAATTAACGTCTTACAAACGGATTTAACTTCAATAACACCGCATCCGCAATCTGATTCCCTATTAACGTCAAAAACGCACTCATCATCAAAATCCCCATAATCACCGGATAATCCCGACTCATTGCAGAAAGATAAAACAGCTGTCCCATTCCCTCTATCCCAAAAATAGACTCCAATATCACCGAACCCCCGATAAGCCCCGGCAGTGAAAGCCCCAACATCGTCACGATCGGCGGCAAGAGATTCGGCAAAATATAATATCGGATGATTTTCCCCTCTTCTATCCCTCGTGAGCGGGCAAAATAGATATAGTCGCTTTTAAGAATCTCGATAACGAGGGAGCGGATATACAGAGCCAGACTTCCGATTCCGACGAACACCATAACGGCTATCGGAAGACTCAGATGCCACGCCATATCGAGATAATAACCTATCCCCTCAGGCGGTTCGAGTGAATGCATCCCTGCGATCGGAAACCACCCTAACGTGACACTCAATAGCATCATGGCTACCAATGCCAGATAGTACGAAGGCATTGCAAAACTTAGCAAAGATACTTGGTTCAAGATTTTATCGGTTTTTTGCTCGTATGACAGTGCCCCTTTGATCCCCATCCATAGTGAGATCGCAAACGTCACCGCCATAGCGACGATGTTCATCCACAGCGTCACGGGCAGCCGATCGGCAACCACATCACGCACTTGAGCGCCGCTTACAAATGATATACCGAAATTGAGAGTGAGCAGATTACAAATCCAATCCGTATATTGCTGTAGAAGCGATTTATCGAGACCATAAATAGCACGCAGCTGAGCGATCGATTCCGGTGTCATATTGGGATTGAGTTCACCCCCCATAAAACTGTTCGGCGCCATATGAATCGCACCAAAGGAAAGGAGAGAGATTAAAAAAAGCATAAGGATAGTGTAGGAGAGGGATCGGAGAAAGTATTTCAAAGAAAAACCATTAATTATTCTTGAGCTGTTTTATAAATTCCATAAAAAACAGCTGCTAAAAATGCGCTACAGGCTACTAAAAAAAAGATTAACGAAATGCTCATTATTTTCTACTCACTAATATGAGTCGCTTCCCATGCACTTAATAACATCATTCCGACCGCAAAGGTAAAAATACCGATTAAAATCCATTCATTCATTTTTTTAACTCCTTCATCTGTCTAATTTTCTTAATTGCACTGCGATTGATCAGATAAATAGCAATCGCAAAAAAGGCAACTCCTATTGTAGCAGCATAAAATGGAAACTCTTCTGCTGTTTTATAATTAAGAGCAAGCCAACCTACTAATGCAAACATGGTAACAATAAAAGCAGTCAGCCAACGTCCGAGCCAATTTACTTCTTCTTTTAGTTCATCTAATTTACTCATAAAGCTATTATAACCGAAGGGGTTGTGGGAGTCAAGGAGGAAAAAAATTGGGGGAAAGGGTTCACCCCGTGAGGGGTGAGAAGCGAAACGGATCTCTTAGAAGTTAAGAGTTAGGTAAGCTTGGATAGTGTTATAACTATCTGCATTGTTTGCTTTAGTATTAATGTATGCCAAAGTTGTATCCAATGGTCCGAATGATTTAGAAGCTGTTACAGCCACTTCACTCAAATCACCAGCTTTATTTGCCCGATCAGTGTTTACATTGGTATAGTATGCACCCAATTTAGCAATATCTTTCGCAGTGTATTCAGCTGTAAGATTCCATGCTGTTGCGTCTGCTGCGCCAACATATCCATAAGACCAGTATGATTCAGTATACAATTTAGATTGTCCTGAAGCTGCTACGTTTTGAACTTTTAAACCACCATTGTTATTTCTGTCAGAATATGCTGCTGAAACATTAAGAGCGTCTACTGCATACGCAAGTTTTACTGCAACTGCTTTACTATCATCAGTGCTACCTGCTACTGCAACACCAACACCTTTTGGTGACATATCAGCGTATTGTACACCGACTTTTGCACCTTTGATCAATTGGCAATCCCAATCCGCTTGTAACCAGTAAGCATCTGCAACATCCATAACATTGTAGTACCATGCTTGAGCAACAAGAGGTTTGAAAGTGTTGTTAACGATTGCCGCTGCATATGCACCTTTCAATGCGAATGTACCAAATACAGCACCATCACGGAAGATACCATCTCTATCTGCTCCACTTGCAGAAGTATTTGCAGCATCTACACCATTGCTTTTTCCAACCCATGCACCGACCAAAGTTGTATCTGGAAGATCTTGGTTAATAAGAACCGCTGCATCAAATGTATTTGCTGCAATTGACCATGTTTCAGAAAATGCAAGAGGAGTATCAAGTGACATACGACCCACTTTAGCCGTTGTTTTGCCTAGTGTTGTAGCCAACCAAAGTTCACTAATCCATCCATTGTCTTCTACAGCTGCTTTGTGTGCACCTGTCCAAGTATTTGAAACAAGGTTATTTTCAAGACCAAGAGTACTAACAGCAGTTCCAGCTACACCAAAAGAAACACCTTTTAATAAATCACCAGTTGCTCCAACACGTAATGCAGTATCTGCATAACTACTACCTTTGTCAAAAAGACTTGCTGGGTTTTGATCATCTGTGCCGTAGAAAAGTTTAGCGTCACCGCTTACTTTTACATTGTCTAACGCGAATGCGCTTGCTCCGAGCAATACTGCTGCTGCAAGACTCATTTTAACTAACTTCATTGATTCTCCTTAAGTTAAGCTTGACCTTATGTTTTTGTTTCGTCGGGTTTATTGTAACGCCGCTATTCTTAAACATAGCTGTAAAAAAATAATTTTGTTTTCTATTGGTTTACTTTATGCAAATGCCTATATTACGGAATGTGACAATTTTGTAATAGATGGGTTTTTATGCGGGCGAATACCTTTTGCGGTGATTATGGTATAGTATGTACTTAGTATGAATTTATCAAATAGTCTAAAGGAATCGATAATGAAAGTATCTCATCTGATCGTCATCTCTCTATCCGCATTGTTACTGAATGCCTGTTCAAATCATGCGGGTGTTTCCCCATCACAAAACCCTTCATTAGGTGCCGTTACCCCTAGTGCTACCGCAACCTCTAAAGGAGGTATGATGCAGAAATCCCTCGATAGCTGGCTTAAAGAAGAGTGGACACCAATGACGAGTGTAAAAACCACCACAGCAGCGGATGGAACGGTAATCACGACTAAAACTGAGGCTTCTCAAGTGATAACAACTAAAACGGCTCCGAATGGCACCGTAGTTACCACAACTGCGCCTGTTGTGCAGGAACCGGAGGACAATACCCCGTTTACGTTGCAAAAATATGCAGATAAGTGGAAAGAGTACAATGAGCGCAAAGCGAAGATGAAAGAGGGACAGCCGAAAGAGCCTTCGGAAATCGATAAAGTGAACAGTTTACCCGTAATCGGGAAGTAACTATTAGTAACACGCCATCGGAATAAAATCCCGATTGGCTACGCTAACGCTAAGTTCTCTTCAGCAGAGAGCTCAAAATCGCTTGCGATCTTTTAATACACTATTGAGCTTACTCTCTCTCATCCCAGACAAAAACACTTTTGCCCTCAGCATTTTTCTCGACTGCTGCCATACCCATAATATTATAGCCCGCGTCAACATAATGAACTTCACCACTCACACCGCTGGCAAGATCACTGAGAAGATACATCGCCGAATTTCCGACTTCTTCGATCGTAACGTTTTTACGTAACGGTGCGTTGGCTTCATTCCAGTTAAGAATTTGTTTGAAATCACCGATACCGCTGGCCGCAAGTGTTCGGATCGGTCCGGCACTGATCGCGTTTACGCGCTGTCCTTTGGTTGCACCCAGTTCTACCGCCATATAGCGTACTGTTGATTCGAGTGCCGCTTTTGCAACCCCCATTACATTGTAGTTAGGAATGTATTTCGGTCCGCCGAGGTAGCTTAGGGTAATAATCGATGCGCCCGGTGCTAATACAGACTCCAAACGGTTTGTCAAATCGATCAAAGAGTAAACAGAAATATCCATTGCGATTTGAAAAGCACTTTTAGATGTTTTCATGAACCCTTCGGTTAATGCTTCTTTGGGAGCAAATGCAACCGAATGAACCAAAAAATCGATTTGGCCGAAATCCGCTGCTACTTTTGCTGCAATCGCTTCCATGTCTGACTCATCCGAGACGTCAAGTTTATAGACAGGAGAGTTGTTAAACCCTGCAGCGATAGGCTCTACTCGTTTTTGTAATGCTTCGTTGAGATAAGTGAATGCCATTTGCGCCCCTTGAGCATGCAATGCCTGTGCGATTCCGTATGCGATCGATTTGTCGTTGGCCAAACCTACGATAAGCCCTTTTTTACCTTGCATTATCATTTATTATTCTCCTTTTTCTATGTTTAATTCTGAAGCCTGAGCTACCATTTCACAAAAATCATGTGCGCTGAGTGCCGCTGATCCGACGAGAACGCCATCAACATTATCGAGTGCCATGATTTCACCCGCATTTTCCACTTTGACACTTCCGCCGTATAAAAGCGGTGCAGTAGTTTTAGCACGAAGCGCGCCGTGAACCTGCTCAATATCATTGGAAGAAGGGGTCAATCCGGTACCGATCGCCCATACCGGCTCATACGCTACAATCAGATCCGGATACGTTAGATCAATCCCTTCGAACTGTCGTTCAATATATGTCATAAGGGCACTAATCCCCTCTTCGCGTACTGAGAGCGGTTCTCCGACACAATAAACGATCGCAAAACCCTCTTCTGCAAAGAAACGGAATTTTGCGGCGATTTGTTCCTGAGTTTCACCGATAATGTGACGACGTTCAGAATGACCGATAAGGATCGTTTTAATCCCAAATTCTTCGAGCTGCTCCAATGCGATTTCACCTGTGAAAGCACCGCTTTGGACAGGATAAGCGTTCTGAACACCGATCAATACATTTCGAGGAATATGTTCCAATGCCGTAAACGGAGGAAATACGATAATCGTATCCTCGATATTGTTTGCACTTACAAAGGACTCTACCACTGCCATATAAGCTCGTGTATCTTGACGTGTTTTGTTCGCTTTAAAGTTAGCACACAATATCATTTAATTTCCTCTCTTTGTTCGGAATAACACCGGCGAAGCTAAGCTCCGCTCGGCTACGCTAACGCTGAGTTTTCTTCGGCAGAAAGCCCGCGCACTGCAAGCCGTGCTTTTAACACTCATTTTTTATTTCATTAGCGGTTTTACGCCCGGAAGAATTTTACCTTCCAACAGTTCCAATGACGCACCGCCTCCCGTTGAGATAAAAGTCATCTCCTCATCCAGTCCGATACGTTGAACCAAATCAGCCGTATCGCCGCCACCGACAACGGTAGTTGCATACGAATCGGCAACAAAATGGGCAATTTTATTGGATCCGCGGGCAAAACGTTCCATCTCATAAACCCCCATCGGCCCATTCCACAAAATCGTTTGGACATCATTAAGCACTTGACGGTACAAGCGTACCGTTGCAGGCCCGATATCAAGTCCCATCCATCCGTGAGGAATCTCTTGGACACTGCATAAACGGCTCATTGCATCAGGGGCAAATTTTTCTGCAGCAACCACATCCACAGGGAGATAAAATTTGACACCGAGACGTTTGGCTTCAGCCATAATGTTAACCGCTTCATCCAATAAATCATCTTCGACCAATGAGTTTCCCACATCATACCCAAGCGCTTTGAGGAATGTAAATGCCATTCCCCCACCGATTAACACTTTATCAACTTTCGGCAACAGATTAATTAATGCTTCAAGCTTGCCCGATACTTTAGACCCACCCACGATTGCGGCAAACGGTCGTACCGGACGATCCAAAAGAATACCGAAAAACTGAATCTCTTTTTGGAGTAAAAAGCCCGCTGCTTTATGTTTTGCATCAAAATATTCTGTTATCCCCTCAACCGAAGCATGCGCTCGGTGGCTTACTCCGAAGGCGTCATTGATATATATCTCTGCCATTGATGCTAATGCACGGCTCAGTTCAGGATCGTTTTTCGTCTCACCTTTTTCAAAGCGGAGATTTTCCAATAACATCACTTCTCCGCCTCTGAGCTCGGAAGAGAGTTTCAATGCATTTTCTCCGACCACGTCAGTGGCCATTTTTACGTCGATCTTTAGAAGTTGATGCAAACGTCTAGCAACAGGAGAGAGAGAATATTTCTCATCTATTTCTCCTTTTGGACGTCCAAAATGGGATGCCAGAATAATCGCACACCCCTGATCCAAACAATAGCTGATCGTTGACAAAGCAGAACGGATACGGCGATCATCAGTAATATTGCCGTAATCATCCGTAGGAACATTAAAATCGCATCGTATAAAAACTTTTTTGCCGTGGATATCACACTCTTTGATACCGAGTAACTGCATTTTTTTCCTTCTTACTGTAAGATTTAAAAATTAAATTTATTATATTTTATTGTTTATTAATAAACAATGCCATTTCGATAAGACGGTTTGAATAACCCCATTCATTATCATACCACGCCATGATTTTAATCAAATTCCCGTCGATTACCTGTATAAGGTCATCTGCTACTGTAGCACTGAAACTTGAACCTACAAAATCCTGAGAGACACGATAACGTTCATCTACCTCTAAAATCCCACGCATCTGATTATGAGCATACGATTTAAAAAGAGTACTCACGTCTTCTTTGGTTGTCCGTTTTTTCACGACAACGTTCAAATCAACCATAGAAACATCCGGAGTAGGAACACGGACACTTTGTCCGTGAAGTTTCCCTTCCAGATTAGGCAAAACGAGACTCAGTGCTTTAGCGGCACCTGTCGTCGTCGGAATCATATTGAGTGCTGCCGCGCGGGAACGGCGTTTATCGCTTCCGTGTGCCGCATCAATAATCGCCTGCCCGTTAGTATACGCATGAATCGTGGTCATAAGCCCTTTTTCAATCTCGAACGCTTCATCGATAATTTTGGCAATCGGTCCCAAACAATTCGTTGTACACGAAGCGTTTGAGATAATATTTTCACCGGCATAAAGATGTTCATTGACCCCCAACACAAAGGTTGGGATTGTATCGTCCTGTGTCGGAGCGGATAGAATAACTTTTTTGACCCCTTTATCCAAATGGTGACGCGTCAAAGCTTCCGTCAAAAACAGACCGCTGCATTCCAAAACAACATCGGCACCCAAAGCACCGAAATCGAGATTCTCGGGATTTTTCTCACACAAGATTCGGACTTTATTACGTCCGATTTGCAGATACTCTCCCTCTACCACTGCCACATCCGTTCCAAAGGATCCATGAACCGAATCGTTTTGGAGGAGATAAAGTATCATATCGATCGAAGCCATATCATTGATCGCTACGAGCTCAATATCATCGCGTGATGCGATGATACGGGTAACACAGCGACCGATACGGCCGAAACCGTTAATAGCAATCTTCAATGCCATCACCTTTTTCCTAAGACTAAATAGGGGGGATTTTACCAAAAATCGGTTATAATTACGATTAAAAGAAGTTAAGGCTCATGAAGCTTGCACTCTACGGCGGTAGTTTCGATCCGCCGCATGCCGGACACGTCCGTATCGTTACTGAAGCATTGAAGGTTCTGCCGGTTGATCGGCTGATAATCGTCCCTGCGTCACTCAACCCGTTCAAAACAACCGTACGTGCGAATAGCAAGGTACGTTATCAATGGCTAAAAACCATTTTTGCCGATTATCAAAACGTCGAAATCAGTGATTTTGAAATTCGGCAAAATCGTAGTACACCAACCATTGAAACGGTGGAATACTATGCGAATTTTTACGAAGAAATCTACCTCATCATAGGGGCAGACAATCTCGAAAAGCTTCAACAATGGCACCGCTTCGACGAATTGAACCGCATGGTACACTGGGTCGTAGCCTCGAGGGGAGAGATATCTATCCCGAAAAATATGATCTCTCTCACCATTAATGAGAAGATCAGTTCGACTGATTTTCGTACATCTTTCAGTTCGCTGGGGCTTGAACCGACTATCGAAAATGAAATCATCACTTACTATAAGGAACTCAATGAATCCGAGAATTGAAAAAATAAGCGCCATCCTCGACCAAAACAAAGCCGAGGCAATCGAGGTTTTTGACCTCCAAGGGGGCGATTATTTCGCCGACTACGTTATTATCGCGTCATCGTTGGGTGAGCGTCATACCCTCGCACTCCTCGATCATCTCAAAAAAGGTCTCAAACCTGAAGAGGAATTTTTATACGTTGATGAAAGCGGTGACTGGGTTGCTATCGACTTGGGAGACATTCTCGTCCATATCCTCACTCCTCAATATCGTGTGAAATACGATTTAGAAAGCTTTTTGGGCGAAATTACTGCACGCAAAAACAAAGCGTAATCCACGTAATTATCCCCGTTCGTGGTGAGCCCGTCGAACCATGAACTTCTTACCCTTCAACACACCCATTCTGCAAGAAATCTAATTAAACGATTCCAACGTATCAAAATCATAGATATTGGTTGGTTCAACCGCCATGACGTCATGGGAATACGATAGATTCTTATGGTTGCTAATACCGCTGATATATTGAACGATATCGTTGAAGTTTTCCAAATTGAAATACCCTTTTTTATTATCTCTGTAAAGTTCGTCCAATCGCGGATTTTTGACAGTGCTGTAGATCACAAACGGAACCGTATATTCATCTTTGAACGGCGGTAAAAAGCCGTGTCCGTTGTTGTCAAGATTGATGTTTTCCCCATGATCCGATAAGTATATGAGCAGCAATTTATCATTTTTAAACCGCTCATAAATTTGGCTTAAAATGTAGTCGCTGTAATGGATGCTGTTATCGTACTCTTCCACAATATTTTTGGCATTTTTAAACAAAGCCGTTCCTTTGTTATATCGGTTGATGTAGTCGGAATGCGATCCCATGATGTGCACGAGAAACATCTCTTTTCCTGAGTTTGTTTGAAGCTTGTTTAGATAATCCAGAAGAACCTCATCCGTTTTAGCCTCTAAGTAGTTTAGATTCGCAAAAAAGGTAGTATTTGCTTCACTTGCCATCGATGAGATGGAAGAATCATTTTTCCCTACACGCCCTTGGTTTGAAATCCAATACGTTTCATAATGATTCGTCTTGAAATTCGTCAGTATGGAACACGAGTGTAAATATCGATCCTCATAATAGTGGACATTTGCTTCAGTCAAATCGATGGGGAGAGAGTAGCGCGTCTGATTGGTCGGTGCAATGGCATCCAATACATACAGCTGATGCGTTTGTTGAAGAGACATTAGAAACGGGGTAGTAGGATATTTATAGCCATACAAGGCCATATGATTTTTATTGGCACTTTCCCCCATCACGATGATAATCTTGTCGTACAACTGCTTTTTTTTATTGGCTTCGAGTATCTTGATATGACGTATATATTCTTCTCTGGCTTTCATGATTTGATCAATTTTATTTTTATCATCCATCACGGTACAGATTTCGCAGGGAACACTAAAAGGTTCAAACTCTCGGATAGGGTTGATGTAAAAAGTGACATTCACAAGAATCAAAGCGAATACACCCGAGCCTATAATCCTGAAAATTTTATAGGAGTGTGTAAAATGTCTAAGAAACCTGAACAAAAGAAACAATACAAAAAGTGAAAAAAGAATTAGCCAATAGTCTCTGTAATCAATATACCGTGCAATATACTCTTTACTCTCATATATCGGGGATAAAAAAGCGACCTCGATACGCGGTTTTATATCTGCTAATGCATACCCCCAATGAAGTGCAATATGTCCGATCAGTATGTTGCTAAGGTTGATAAAGATAATAAATACGGAAAAAAGTATTTTGCTGAACTTCGGAATCGTGATTAATACGATAAGGGTAATGGCTAAAAATAGAGTATGTGTGGAATTGGGAGAAAATAAGAACTGCGGTAATATCGTCAATACCGATATCAATGTGCCGAAATAAAAATAGGATTGATTGGTATAAAACTCGGTTTGTATCTTTTGTTTCACTTTTCACTTTCAAAAAATAATTATTATAGAAAACTATTTCAGTTTTGGAAGTTCGTATCTAAAGAGGCTGTGGGTGATTTAAGGTGTTAGTTAAGAAGCGATAGATGGTGCGCCCGAAGGAATTCGAATCCCTGACCGCCGGTACCGCAAACCGGTGCTCTATCCAGCTGAGCTACGGACGCACATTTTAAAGAGAACGAAATTATAGCTCAATAAGCTTAAAAAAGCATTAATAGGCTTTTTAGCGAAGCTGATTGATCTTTAACACGAATTCCACTTCCGCTTTTGATAATCGAAGCTCTTTGGCTATCGCGTCCACTTCCAACCCCTGGTTATAGCGGCTGATCACTTTCTCATCATCCAATCCGCTGATCGAAGTGGGCAGAGAAAGATTACGGATACGCTCTTCGAGATAACGAAGACGATTTTCCGTTTTTTCTTTGTATGCGCTCAGACTCCCTTCAATGTGCCCTAGCGATTCTAAAATCGGTACCGATATCTCATTTACCTCACGTCCCAATTCCGCATGCAGTGAATACTGTTCTCGCGGAACACTCTCTTGGAGCGAGGTGATGATCTCTAGTTCTTGCTTAAGCCGTTTATCCATCATAAAAAGCTCGCGATGCAGATCTTCAACCGCTTTGGCAATTGAACGTATTTGAGATGTCACTTCCCCCTCTTTGGTGATGACGTAATAGATCAGCCCTACAACCATCACTGCCAAGGCAATCAGGGCAATCTCCATCGTATGATTCATTAAAGCCCTTTCATCTGACGGATCATAGCCCGTTCACATGCCGTCATATAATATCCCCACTCTTTTTCATCCCGCACATGCATTTTGACAATTTTAGCCAACGAAGCGTCCACCGCTTCAAAAAAGAAAGCAATTTCACGCTTAGGAAACGTTGCTATTTCGACACGGCCATAATAATGTTTTCCCGGCTCAAAGCTATCTAAATTCAATTTAAAGTGTTCTAACCCGATACTCTCAATCACGGCTGCACCCGCAAGAGGCAGACGTTTAGGGGCTCCCTTGGTAAGGATTAACTCGATTTTATCAATCTTGCGATAAAGTTCTACCAATAGATTCAGCATTAGCGCATCACTGTCATTTGTTTCCGTACGGACTTTGGCGTGTTTAATCCATTGACCGATCGAATCTTCATCCGTTTCACTAATCTCATTGAACTCTAACTCAAATTTATCCGCATTCGCCGATACTTCATCATAGACTAAATCAATCGTTGCGGTTACCAATCTTACATCGCTCATACTATCACCTTATCTAAAATAATTAATCCGATAAATACAAATCCCAAATAGCCGTTTACCGTAAAAAATGCCCGATCGATCTGCGTAAAATCTTTACGGACCAAATAGTGCTCATAGGTGAGCATAGCTCCAGAAAAAACAATTGCCATGATAGCAGGATATCCCAATCCGGCTTCAACCACAAACAATGACCAGCACACGACACTCAGCACATGAAACGAAGCGGATATTTTCAATGTTGCACTGCTTCCGTATTTCGAAGGGATCGAATGAAGGTTATTCGTACGGTCAAACTCCATGTCCTGCAAAGAATAAAGTAAATCAAATCCTGCAACCCAAAAAACCACTCCGATACTCAGATAAATCGACCAAAGCGGTACGGTTCCCAATACGGCTATCGCACCGGCTATTGGGGCGAGACCCAATGAGATACCCAGTACAATATGCGCCATCGAGCTAAATCGCTTGAAATACGAGTAGCTGAGCAAAACAATCAGTACCGGAAAGCTGAGATAAAACGCTAAATCGTTTATGAAATAGGCAACCGCTATAAAAACAATGGCATTCACTGCCGTAAAGATGGCAATCGAGGTTCCGTCCAGTCGCCCGTCCACACTCGGACGTCCTGCAGTTCGAGGATTATGCTGATCGAATTTCCGATCCACATAACGATTAAATCCCATTGCCGCATTGCGCGCACTGATCGCCGCAAATGCCCCTAAAACAAGTAGTTTGAAACCAAACCATCCCCCTGCAGCAACGATCATCGCAGTAAAAATAAACGGGAGTGAAAACACAGTATGTTCAAACATCACCAATTCATTAAAATCGCGAAGTCTTTTTCTTAATCGTTGCACTCTTAGCCTTTGATAAATGAAGTCTATTTATTTTATCGTAATTTCTCTTTGAGGGTATAATATCATCAATGAAACAAATAGCGCTTATCGGTTCCACTGCTTCGGGGAAAAGTGATCTTGCTCTTGAACTCGCACTAAACTATAATGCTCTTATATTATCGATCGATTCGCTCAGCATTTACAAAGAGATCGATATTGCTTCCGCCAAACCTACTTCATCAGAACTAAGTCTTGTGGAACATTTCGGAATCAATCGGCTATATCCTGATGAAAATGCCAGTGTCATAACCTTTATCGATGAATACAACCGTATTCGAGACAAGGCAGTACAAGATAAAAAAAACCTCATTATCGTCGGCGGAAGCAGTTTTTATCTAAAAAGTATGATAGATGGTCTCTCAAAAATCCCGGAATATTCTCCTGACACGATTGCACGTGCTAACAGTATGCTCACAGACCTCTCTGCATGCCATACGATGCTCAAGGCTATTGATCCTCTCTATATGGGGAAAATTACTCCCAGCGACTCCTATCGGATCGAAAAGATGCTTCTGCTCTATCTTGAAACGAATATCCCCCCATCTGAATGGTTTCGTACTCATCTGCCTCAGCCGATTATCACGAAATGTCCCGTCTTCGAACTCAAAATAGACAGAGCGGTTTTACGTGAACGCATAGCCCTTCGGACAAACAAGATGATTCGTATGGGACTGATCGATGAAGTCGCAGAACTTGAACGGCTTTACGGGAGAGTTCCCAACAGTATGAAATCAATCGGTATACTCGAAACGCTGGAGTTTTTAGACGGGAAAATAACCAAAAGTGAACTGATCGAGACCATTACAACCCATACGGCGCAACTCGCCAAACGTCAGCAAACGTTTAACGCCAATCAGTTTAGTCTAAACGGAAGCGGTGAGGTAGATAAGATAAGAGCCAACGCCGAAGCAATACTCCTACAATAGCCCCGATGCATCTTTAGCCAGTTTCCCCCACGCGGAATTTTTATCCGCTTTGATACTTGCATTAAAGGCATCACGTGCTTCACGTTTATGCCCTAATTTTTGTTCAATCGCACCGATCAGGTATTGTTGACGGGAACGTTTTTCAGTGTTGAGTTTTTGTTTGTTCAATGTTTTAAGAACCGTTAATGCCGCAGTGTCTTTTCCCAAATTTTGGTACGATTGAGCCAGAGTGAATTCGATGTACGGACTTTGCGTATAAGTTTTGGTTCGCTCCTGCAGCGCTGCTACTTTAGACGCATACGTTTGCACTATTCCTTCATCTTTGCGGTTAAGTCCCAAGCTCACCATTTGGGTATAACGTTCGATGTCTTTAAAATCGTTTACGAATGCTCCCTCAACCGCTTTGATATAGCGGATCATCCCATCTGCGTCACCTACACGCTGTGCGGCATCAAACATTGTTCTGTAGATATCATTCAACGGCGGATTTTTTTCTGCCCCCAGCAGGGTAATGAGTTCATTACCCCCTTTTATCGCCTCTTTGTACTCACCCAGACCAAACTGTGTTTTCACTATCCGATATAACCAAATTTGCCGTTGCGCTATCGATTTGGATTTCAAATGGCTTTGAGCTATTTTTTTGGCTGCGGCGTACTGTGTCGTTTTGAGTGCACAGTTAAAAAGATATTCATCCCATTCACTAAGGAGCCGTATTTTATACATACGCTGAAGCGTCATCGCTTCGACACATTTTCCCTCTTTAAGACGTGCTTTTTCCAAACCGATTGCACTTTTTGTGATCATGGCCGTGGTTTCAGGATACTCGGAGGATTCCAAACGGTATAACTCACTTTCCATGTCCAATATATCTTGATACTTTTGATCTTTAAAGAGGAGCTGTGCCTTTTTATAAAGGGCTTTTCGTCCTACGCTGTCATTGCCATAACGTTCAATCAATTCATTGTATTTTTTGATCTCTCCGGTCGTATTTTTATCTCCCTCATCGAAAAATAGGCCATCTTTGGCTCGACGTACCTCTTCGATAAACTCACCGTATTTATAGGTATCCAAATATTCATTAAAACGTTTGAGCGCTTCCGTCCGTTTGTTGGCTTTAGCCAGCTCAAGTCCAAGATTTTTCAGTATTATCTCATGATCGGGAGAGTTTTTTTCGGTTGCATTGATAAGCCCTTCCGAAATACGCGCTGCGGTTTTTGGATCATTCTTATCAAAAAAGACTTCTGCCATCGCCATGGCATTATCGCGCACTTCAGCAAAATAATTCGGATTGGCCGATGCGATTTTATCGATATACAGTGCCGCTTTTTTCGCATTATTATTGTTCAATTCGATTTGGGCAAGTTTAAAGGCAGCTTGTGAAGCGATGGCTACATCCTTGCTGCTTCCAAGGGCTTTTTGATAAAACTGTACCGCTTTTTTAAGATCTCCCGTACTTTCCAATTGTTCAGCTTTATAAACCATTCCTAATGATGCAAACGGACTGTCGGATTGTTCATCAAAAAGACGGTCAAAAAAGTAATCCGCATCTATACTCTGTCCAAGTTTTCCATAGGAATTGGCGATGTATGCCAATACCTCGGCGACACTCGGATCCGAAGAATAATCACGTAAAAATTGTTTGGCGACTTCGATTAGTTTTTCGGACTCTTCTTCGTGATGCAGTGCACGGATTTGATACAGCAGTAATTCATTTTTAAATACTGTTTTAGGATAGTTTTTGAGTGCATTGGTACTAAGATCAAGAACTTTCTCGTACTTCTTCGCCTCATATGCTTTTTTCATCTCCATATAATCGGTGACATCTTGAACCCGAGCGATTTTTATAGGGTTTCCCTTGAGGTCAAGCCCGCCGACAAAAGGGCGGATATCTTTGTTGATTTTTACGGGAAAGTTGATCGCGGATGAAGAAGGGGGTTGGATAGCGAGCAATGGGAGGGTTTGTGTATATCCTACGACACTCCAATGTTTTGTACTTCGGATACTTCCCTGAAAAGTTTCTGTCTCTTTGGAAAGGTCAAAGGCAAGCGGAATAAGTTTCATTTTCGCTTTAGGAGTAATCGTAATCGTATAACCCTGTGCTGTGGGTACACCAATGACATTCAGATGCGTATTATTGATCGGAGAAAAAGATTTAGAGGGGACTCTTGGCAAGCGGCAATCGATGCGTCGCGTTTCACCAAACTCATTGTTCGTTGCTTCACAACTGAAAGGGGTGGCATTTTGAAGGTGAAGGATACTAAATTTCTCCCCCTCCTCTTTTCCGCTTTGTATGGATAGTTCCATAGCGTACAGGGGAAACCAGAGGCACAGAGCAATCCAGTATCTCAAACCTTCCCCTTTATTTCCTCATAATAAGGATTAATAGCCGCTATTATACACGAATAGAGTGATAACTTTCAACAAAGGGTTGACGGCAAATACGGCAAAGATAGTTCCGACTACCGCAATTCCGATAATGGTTTTCAGTGAAAGCGATGCATTCATGAAATAAAACTTTTCATACCCTACCATCGGGTCTTTCATAAACATAAAGACGATAAGTTTTAAATAATAATACCCAGCAATCGCCGAGTTAAGCGCCATAATAAGAGCCAATCCGGTATATCCTGCACTGACGGCCGAACCGATCATGTACAATTTACCCCAGAACAGACCAAAGGGAGGAATACCGGCAAGAGAAAGCATAAAGAGCCCCATCATTACCGCACCCATTGGCATGGTTTTAACCATTCCTGAGAACTTCTCGTACGGATGATCCGAACTTTGCCCCGGAAGGAGGTTTTTCTGTCGATTGACCCATAACATGGTAAAGGCACCAAGATTGGTAAAGCTAAACAACGCCCAATACAAAAAGAGACCCGTATTGGATTGTGTCGTACCGATCAAAATCGCTGCCATAACAAAACCGGCATGAGAAATCGAACTGTATGCCAACATCCGTTTGACATCACTTTGAACCAATGCCCAAATATTCGATGCCGTCATCGTAACAACAACGCCGATATAGAGAATCACTTGAAGCCATACGACTCCGCTGTGTACCATAAATTCAAACAATCGCATTGCGACGACAAAGCCTGCGATTTTCGGAACGATCGACATATAACCCGCTAATGCGGCGGATGAACCTTCGTATACATCAGGTGTCCATGTATGAAACGGCACCATCGATATTTTGAATCCGATCGCGGCAATCATAAACGTGACACCGATCAAAACGTACCCGATATTACTGTAATGATCTTCCGCCAATACCGTTGCGATCTGATTGATCTCTACCGAACCGCTGATCGCATAAAATATCATTGAACCGAATGCAAAGAACCCTGCTGCCAAAGCACCCATCGTGAAATATTTGACCGCAGCTTCAAATGATTTAGAACGGTTGTGCAACGCTATAAGGGTATAAAGGGCCAGTGAAGCTGTCTCAAGTCCGATGAAAATCAAAATAAGATTATCGGTCGCAACCATAAATTGGAAACCTGCTATCATAAACAAGAAAAGGGCAAAGTATTCCGGATAGTTATACTCATGGAAACGTTTGGACGTCAATGCCAACGGGATGAAGAGCATCGAACCTACAACAATAATGATCTGCGCAAGAATGGCAATTCCATCCATCAACATAACATCAAAGAACCCAAGTACCGTTCCATTTTTAAGAAATACGCCGGCAAAATCAACCAACGATCCTAAATCCAACAGTAAGAACAAAAGGCTGACCATAACGTACAATGACTTGTGCAGCCCTCCTTTTACCAGATCGATTACTAAAATAGTTAACGCACCGACTATTGCAATAAGCATCGGAGCTAAAGTCGCTAAATTAAGCGACGCAAGCGAAACATGAATCGGCTCTAACATTAGTTCGCCTCCTTCATAGAAATAATCTTTTTCGATTCCGAAAGATTAGGGATACGTTCTTTCGCTTCAGGGCTTTGAGCTTTATCGTGCATCAACTGTATAATCGACTCAACACTGTTGTTGATCGGACCCAACACCGGTTTAGGGTAAACCCCTAACCAAATAGCAACGATAACAAGAGGGATAAGACCAAATAGCTCAGTTTTGTTAACGTCTTTTAGATTTCTGTTTTCTTCGTTCGTTACGGTACCGAAAAATGCTTTTTTATACGCAGATAGCATATAGATAGCGCCAACAATAATCGCAACTCCGGCTGTAAGCGTCAGCATATGAGACTGTTTGTAAAAACCGAGCAGACTCAAAAACTCTCCTACGAAGTTAATCGTAAGCGGCAACCCTACAGATGCCATCATCATGATCCCAAAAATGGTCGCATAACGCGGCATAACAGACGCAAGACCACCAAATTCAGACATCAATTTCGTATGACGTCGGTCGTAAATAACACCGACAAGTAAGAACAGTGCCCCCGATACGACCCCATGTGCCAACATTAAAAATACCGAACCGCTGACACCTTCAACGTTCAATGCAAATGTACCGAGGATAATAACCCCCATGTGTGAGACGGAGCTGTACGCAACGACTTGTTTAATGTCCTCTTGCGCATAAGCAACCATTGCTGTGTATATAATCATAATAATAGCAATAATGGCGATCGGAAACATAAAAAATACCGATGCATCCGGGAACAACGGCAATGAGAAACGGACAAACGCGTACGTTCCCATTTTAAGCAAAATTGCCGCCAAGATCACCGAACCGATAGTCGGTGCTTGACCATGTGCGTATGGCAACCATGTATGAAACGGAAACATCGGAACTTTGATCGCAAATCCGATGAAAAATGCCGCGAACAGCCACAACTGGAAGTTCTCCGGCAAAATCAAACGGTACCACTCAAGGATTGAGAAACTCCATTGACCTGTCGCTTGGTAATAAAAATACGCCATAAAAAGCATACCGACGAGCATGACTAACGAACCGGTAAAGGTATAAAGGAAAAATTTGATTGATGCGTAAATACGCAGCGGTCCGCCCCATGCACCGATGATGTATAACATCGGAACGAGAGAGAGTTCCCAGAAAACATAGAACACAATAGCATCCAATGCCGCAAATACGCCCACCATCGTCATCTCAAGAAACAAAAGCGTGATGATAAGATTTTTTACATGACGCGTTTCAGTTAATGACCCGATCCCCAGCAACGTAAAAAACGTCGACAAAATAATGATAAAGAGTGAAATACCGTCCACACCAAGCAGGTAATTAATACCAAACGCCGGAATCAACGGCATAGATTCCATAAACTGCATTCCTGAAACCATCGGGTCATAGGCATACCACAACCATAAAGAGAGAATAAACTCGATAAAAGCCACGGCAATACCGTAGGCTCTCATGCTATCTTTTGTGACGACAAATCCGAGCATTGCAGCCAACGCCGGGAAGAAAATTAAAAGTGTTAAAATATGATCTATCATCATTACTCCTTAAGCGCTAACCGCGTTGTATCCGACGGTAAAGGCGACGGCAAGTGCCAATAAGACAATTAAACCGAATACCATCCAACGAAGCATCGTCGAGAGATTGCCGTTTTGGATATCACGTGTATTTTCACCCGTTTTGTAAATAGCGTTGGCAATCATATCTACCGTCGCATCAACAATTTTAAGATCAATCTGTTTCCAGGCAATTTTCGAAAGTTCCAAATACGGTTTTGAGAAAACTTCCTCGTAAAATTTCGGAATATAATATTGGTTCCACAGCAATTTATAGCCAAAACTATTTTCCATTTTAGAGCTGCCATCCGGCACACTGTTCCAATTACTGTATTTTTTATACGCAAACAAAATAGCAGCCATAACAAAAAGCTGTGTTCCAATCGTCATGATCCAGAAAGTCACTTCATTATGAACATGATACTGTGTCGATGGAAGGAGATTGATGACCAATTGGTAATAGGTCATTTTAAATGAACCTGCAATCATCGCCAACAAAAGCAACGGAGACATTGCCACCAACATAAATTTATAGGCTTCGTGCGGATGGATACCGAAAAGTTTATAGCGTTCTTCCCCGTGGAAAATCAAAGCGACAAGACGGAAGGAATAGAATGCGGTCAAACCGGCAGTCAACAACAATACCGTATAGATAACATAGTGATGTTCAACAAATCCGACTTCCAAGATCAAATCTTTAGAGAAGAACCCTGCGAATGGGTAGATACCCGCTAACGCAACGGATGCAAGGGTCATCATGATAAATGTCCCTTTCATCACTTTACGCAGTCCACCCATTTTGAATGGATCGAGTTCATCATGCATTGCATGCATGACGTTACCTGCCCCAAGGAATAAAAGAGCTTTGAAAAATGCATGCGCCATTAGGTGGAACAACGCTACCCAGTACGCACCCAAACCTGCGGCAACGAACATGTATCCCAGTTGTGAAAGAGTTGAATACGCAATGATACGTTTCATATCACGGTTAACCAATGCCATTGATGCCGCAAACAAAGCAACAAATGCACCGAGACTCGCGATAAAGAGTCCGACATTCGGGATCAAATCGTAAATTGGGTTAGCACGAACGACCAAATAGACCCCGGCCGTAACCATGGTAGCTGCATGGATCAATGCCGATACCGGAGTAGGACCTTCCATCGCATCGGCAAGCCATGTATGCAACGGAAATTGCGCCGATTTACCCATAGCACCAATGAAGAGGAAAATACCGATCCATGTGATAATGACGATTGGAAGATTACCGATTTCTGCAAACACAACATCGTATTGGAGAGACCCAACATTCCAGTAAAGCATGAAAATACCGATTAACATCCCAAGGTCGGCGATACGGTTCATAATGAACGCTTCATTTGCTGCCCATGTTGCCGATTCTTTGTGGTACCAGAATCCGATAAGTCCCCATGAACAAAGTCCGACCCCTTCCCATCCTATGAAAAGCCCTGCAAAGTTATCACTCATGACAAGCACCATCATCGAGAAAACGAATGCTGAAAGCCATGCGAAGAAACGGTTGAACCCTTTGTCATGATCCATATATCCGACAGAATAGATATGAACAACGGTTGAAACGATCGTTACGACCATCATCATGACGACACTGACCTGATCGACAACAAACCCAAACGGAATGTAAAGATCACCCGTCGCCATCCATGTCATCATCTCAACGTGAACCGTATGGCCGCCCATAACGTAAGTGAGCAAAATCGCACTGCTCACAAACGAGGTAAACAGTAACCCTGAGGCAATATATCCTGTGAGATACGTTTTAGGTGTCATACCGAACAATGCCGAAAACAATGACCCAACCAACGGAGCGAAGAGTGCAATATATAAATAAAGTTCCATAGACTATCCTCGCATTGAATTCATTTGATCTAGATCGATCTTACCGGTACGTTTGTACCATACGATGAGAAGACCCAAGCCGATCGCCACTTCAGACGCCGCAATCGCGATAATAAAAAACGCGAACATTTGACCGCTGAGATCGCCCATATAATGCGAAATCGCCGCAAATGCAACATTCGTCGCATTGAGTAAAATCTCCGTTGCAAAAAAGAGCATTAAAAGATTTTTACGGCGCATAACCCCGATCAATCCGATCGCGAACAAAACACTTGATAAAACAAGATAATGGGTCAGTGTGATTTCCATTAGTGCCCCCCCGCTTGTGGTTCAATACTGTCATCCATTGAGCCGATATCTTCTTCGGCCATCAATGTCAACGATTTATCCATTTTCTTGCCGGCTAAAACGATTCCGCCGATCATTGCAACCAGAAGCATAACCGCTGCCAACTCAAAAGGGACAAGGTATTTGGTAAAGAGCACCATACCGATCGCTTGCGTGTTGCCGATTGCCGCATCAATCGGATAAAGCGCTTGAATATTATTCGATACGATCGGTGCAACGAAGATAGCGACTACCATAACGGCTGCCAATACGCCCAATACAAATACGATTTGAGGGTTGGTTCGTTTTTCTACCACGTTACGCGTCGTATCAAAAAACATCATACCAAACGCATAAAGCGCCATAACGGCTCCGGTATAGACGATGATTTGGATAGCACCCAAAAAGTCGGCTCCCAAAATAAAGAAAAACGCCGAGATGAAAATCATCCCAGCTGCCATTGCGGTAATCGCATAAAGCGCTTGACTCGTCATTACCGTGATGGTAAACATCACGATTGTGAGCGCCGCAAACAGATAAAAAGCAATTGCTTCAAACATTCCTACTCCTTAATACGCCAACGGGGTCTTTTTGACCGACGCGTCGCTTCCTGGGATGATGGCTCCGAAGCCTGGGTACTCTGATTGTTCACCCGCTTTAAGAAGATCAAGCGGAGTAAGCATGTCATCTTTGATGACGAAATGGGCACGCTGTTCAGAGCCGTTTTCATAACGTCCACCGTGAACGATAGCCAATTCCGGACACACTTCCGCACAATATCCGCAGAAGATACAACGCCCAAGATTGATACTATACTCGGTAACTTCTTTACGGCTGTTCTCATCGATACGGGTATCCATACGGATACAATCAGAGATACAGATTTTTTCACACAATCCGCATCCAATACAACGTTCATATCCCGACTCCCACAGACGAAGCAGTTTATGAACCGCACGGTAGCGAGGACCGATCGGGAGTTTCTCTTTCGGGTATTGAACGGTATGGATATCAAATTTGATCATCTCACGCATAACAACCCACAAGCCCACAAACAATTCGCCTCGTACGGCACGTTTGAGCGCCTGTTTAAATTTATCCCATCCGGTAGTCGGATAGGTTTCGATATCGACGTAATAATAAGCGCTATGTTCACTTACGTTTCGGTCTGTAAATACTTCTTCATGATGCATCGCACAACCTCCTTAGAACATCATCACGATGCCGGTGACAACCACGTTGAGCACCGCAATCGGCATTAAAACTTTCCAACACAACCACATCAATTGGTCAGGTCGGACATCCGGCCATGCGGCACGTGTCCAAAGGAAAAAGAAAAAGAAAAACGCTACTTTGAGGATCAATTGGAATGCTCCCGCAAAAGTACCGTCACCAAAACCGCCCAAGAAAACAATAGCGATTACAAACGAGATAAAGAACATGTTCGCATATTCACCGATGAAGAAAAGACCCCAGCGCATACCCGAATATTCCGTACCGAAACCGTCAATGATTTCGTGATCGTTCGCTACAAGGTGGAAAGGGGTACGCCCTGTCTCCGCAAATGCGGCAATCCAGAAAAGAACAAATGCAACCGGCTGTGACCATACGATCCAGTGTGTGATTCCACCGACTTGGTAGTTGTTAATATCGACCAATGACAATGACCCCACCATCATAAGCGGTGCCAACAAAGAAAGACCCGTAATTACCTCGTAAGAGATAAAAATAGCCGCACTACGCGCTGCTGAAATCAGTGACCATTTATTCGCAGATGCCATACCGCCCAAAAGAGGTCCGTACAATCCGATCGCCATAACCCCAAGCACGTAAAGGATACCAACATTAATATCCGCTACGATCGGGTGCACCGTATAGCCCATAACCGTAAATTGAGGCCAAAACGGAATTGCGGCTGCCGCCATAAACGCTGTTGCCGCTGTAATAACCGGAGCAATTTTAAAAATCGGTTTAACCACGTTTTGAGGGATAATATCCTCTTTGGTGAAGAGTTTGATCCCGTCTGCCGCAACTTGCAGCAATCCGAAAGGACCGACGTGCATCGGTCCAAGTCGTCGTTGCATGAACGCGAGCACTTTACGCTCGAAATAGGTTCCGAGACCCGCAAGTGCTGAGAAGATTAATAAGATGACGACGATTTTAGCAATCGTCTCAATAATAAATGCTACATCCATGCTTTACACCTTTTGAATTGATACGCACGTAAAACGGTAACCGTCAAACAGTGCTTCAGAGTTGATAGCGGTATCGAACGTCGGAAGATAAGGGATATCTCCTGCAATCTTACCGTCGGTTATAACGTTGACACTCAGCTCGCCACGTGCCGTTTTCACGCGCACATGATCCCCTTCGTTCCATCCGTTAGATTCCATAAACATTTTAGAGACATAAAGACCTCCATTTTCTTGAAGTTGATGGGAAGCTGCCGTAAACGGTGAAAATTGGAGAACCGGATTTGCCAAATAGACCACGCTATCGGTAATAGCCGCATTCGAATCAAATCCTTTAACGCTTTCATCGCCGTTCGTCGCAATCGCTTGAGCTTCTAAGCAATAACCGCGAACCTCTTCCCCGCTGTTGGTGTAGTGATTCGGAAGGGTATCAAATTCTACCGCTTTGAATCCTGCCGCAACCGGAAGCTGCGCTGTATAGTTCACCGTAAATTTCGCTGTAACGCCAAGTGAAGAGGCAATATCATTAAGAATATATCCGCCGTAACTGAGGGCTGCATTAGTCGGATTCACCCGTTTATCGATACCGGTGAGTGTCCCCTCTTGCTGATTAAGTGATGGCATATCCAAATCGCCATTCCCAAGTGCACTAAGGGTAAAATCACCCGCGGTGTTGTAGCCGATTGTGTAACTTCCTCGCTCACTGTCCAAATCACAAATCAACGCGACACCGAGAGTGTTCGAGAGATTCGGAATCATCGTGACACTAAACGCAGTGTATTTTTCGATCAAGGCAACCAATCGTGCGCAGTTAGCCGTGTTTGGATGGGTATAGAGGTCAGGTCCTACCATCAATGCGAAGTTCTCTTTTTTCGCCAAATATTTAGTGAGCGTATCGCTAAATCCTACCGGCGCATTTAAAAGAGCGAAGAGTGCATTTTCATCCACTTCGACCTCTTTGGAAACTTTTTTCTTAATCGTTTTAGTGACCTCTTCGCTCACTTCTTCTTCAACCCCGGTCTCTTCATTGAGTACTTTTTTGACGACGGTTTCGGTCACTTTTTCATCGACCGTCTCTTCAATGGTTACTGTTTTAGTGGAGTGAAAAGTTGCCAAATACTCTGTAACACTTGAAGGCATAGCAGCTTTATCCCCGAAAAGATCGAGCATCAAATAAAGAGCCGCCTCTTCCATCATCGGTGCATGGTTGAATTGAGTCACATTTTTCGACATATCCGCAATGACAGGATCATTGATCGGATGGAAATACAACCCCGCCCCTTTGTTCATCGATAACGCGTTGTTCATCGCGAAACGGGCATTCGGATTATCTGTTTTAAGCGCACTACCGATTGAAACAACGAAATCGGCTTCATGAACTTGTTTCAAGTCGCCGCCGTAGAGTGATTTCCCGCTAATAGTACTGTAACTGCTTAAAAAGTTTTTGAGAGCCAATGCTTCGTTATTCACTAAACGGTAACCGTATTTCTCTTTCAAACGTTGAAGGATCAAAGCCTCTTCATTCGTGATTGTAGAGGTGAATGCAATGGTATCGGCTTTTTTGAATGCGGCAATCGCGGCATCAAAAGCAGCCGGATTTTTCACAACATCACGATTTTCAAAATCATATCCGTAACGTCCGGCACCGCAGAGAGAAACGTAATTCCACTCATTCTTGACACGGTAGATTTTGCTCTCCGGATTTTCGATAGAGGTGTGTTTGATATCGTAACTGAGTTGGCATCCCGCCGAGCAGTGTGCACACGTTGCAGGGATTTGTTTATGTTCCCATGCGTTGGAAGTGTACTGATAATCACTGCTGACTAATGCACCGACCGGACATACGGAGCTGCACTCACCACAGTCGGTACAATCGAGTTTATCTCCGCCGTTTGGAGCAATCAACGATTTGTTGAGTTTGTTCCACATCGCATAGGCGTCTTTGGGCATAGATTCTTTGAATTCAGCCTCAATAGCATCTGATCCACGTGCAACCGTAGAGAGTGCTGCATCTCCGATCATATCTTTACAGACAGTGATACAACGCTCACACATAATACACAATGCCGGATCGTAATGGATCAATCCCCAGTTTTGTGCCGGCTTGTGGGTATCTTTGATCGAATAGGTTTGCGTATCTACACCCACTTCTAGCGTATAGTTTTGCAATTCACACTCACCCGATTGGTCACATACGCCGCACTCTAACGGATGGTTTACATCGTAAACTTCCATAATTGCTCTTCGCTCTGCCACAATATTCGGTGTCGTAGTGGTAATATCCATTCCCGCTTTGGCTTTTGCATTACACGCATAAACTTGTTTACCATCGGCTTCGACAAGACAGATACGGCATGCCAATGTCGGCGAACATCGTGTCAAATAACAAATCGCAGGGATAAATATCCCGTTTGCCCGTGCCGCATTCAGGATATATTCACCCTCTTGCGTCTGGACAGTGCGGCCGTCTATGGTAATCGTGATTTCATTCATGATTCGCTCCCCATCCTCATAATTTTCACCTTTTCAAAACGATATTGTTCATTCAATTCACCGAATCCGACATCGTATGCCGGAACTAATGCAATTGTCCCTTTTAAAGTAGAGTCGAGTTCAAAAATTCGTTCTTGAGTGCCTTGAGGAAATTCAATTCGAATTTTATCACCATCACCGATTTTTGCAGCAGCAGCAAACTGTGCCGAACCGCGCAATGTTGCCTCTTTTTCAAGCTGTTTGGTACGAGCCGTATAACCGTTGAACTGATTGACAGGATTACAGCGGTACACAACAGTGCCGTTAAATTCCGGCAAATCTTCAACTTCTTCCAAAATACCATTGGCTTCAACGTCAATGTTTTCCAAAATATAACCTCGGTTATCTTCTCCAAGAGCCCCGTAAAAGTTCCCCAAACTATCGAATGAAGTTCCATTAAATCCTTTGGAAACAGGAAGTTTTTCGGTGTAGTCAATCGTATGTTGCGACACTAACCCTAAAGCATTTGCAATGTCGTTAAGGGTATACCCCTCAAAAGCTACCGCAACATTGGTCGGCAATACCTGATGATTGATACTAACAAATGTTCCCTCTTGAGAATTCAGTGACGGCAGTTTCAACATGACATCACCGATCGATCCCATCGTATAATCGCCTGCCGCATTATATCCGACAACGTTTCCGCCGAACGTATCAACATCAAGATCACAAATGAGCGATATACCGATAGTATTGACGCTCCCAGCTACCACAACAATCGAAAACTCGGTATACGTTTCGATCATTGCACACAAACGTGCGATATTCGATGCGCGTTCATGATTCAATACATCGCTTCCGATAATCAGCGTTTTACGTTTTGCACGCGCGAATGATTTAGCGATGTGTGTGTATTCTTCATCCCCGACATTGCTCTCGGCGCATAAATACCCCTCATCAAGTCCGTCGAAAAAGGTTTTTGTTTCCTCAGAGATATCCGCGCCGCTGAGAAGTGTTTTTGCTAACATAGCAATCACACCCTCTTCAGTTCCCACTTCGTATTTAACAAATTGGGTAACGACATTTTTGAGCCACTCATCTTCAAGCGGGTGCATATACACCACTTTT
The DNA here is from genome assembly GCF_028713855.1 of Sulfuricurvum sp. Lineage (GTDB taxonomy): Bacteria > Campylobacterota > Campylobacteria > Campylobacterales > Sulfurimonadaceae > Sulfuricurvum. The sequence goes on along the minus strand of NZ_JAQTNN010000002.1, from coordinate 57,558 downwards.
GCACCTCGGTGACGAGCCGCTGTAGTCATCGCATAACGAACTGCCGGATTATCGGTGACGATACGCCCTCCGAGAACAATAATACCGTCACTTTGCACAATGGCGTCCAAACTTCCGCCGAATCCTGTTTTTCCGCTGATAGACGCGTATGCAGCCATAAAACTTTGGTACGCACGTGCCTCTTCGTTATAAAGTTTAATCCCCAGTTTCTCTTTGAGCCCTTGAAGAATCATCGCCTCTTCATTGGTGATGAGTGAATTGAAACGGATAGCCGTCGCGTTTTGAATCGCATGAACCGCTTTTGCCAATTCGGCTTCGTCTTTCGTTCCCTCGACTGCAAAATCAAATCCAAATCGTCCCGCACCGCAGAGAGTGGTATGTTCGAAATTATTCGTTACGCGATAAATCTTCGCTTTTGCACCGATTGAGTTTGAAGTGTGACGCACTTCGTAGGTCAATGAACATCCCGCTGAACAGTGAGCACACGTCGCAGGGATTTGGGTAAGTTCCCACGCGTTGGCACTGTATTGGAACTCTGAACTGACCAATGCACCGACCGGACATACGGCAATACACTCACCGCAGAACGTACAATCAAGAACCTCACTGTTTTTAGGAATAACTGCTGATTTATATCCTCCGAATTGAAGTTCAATCGCATCGTCACCGATAATTTCGTTACAGACGTGAACACATTTTTCACACAAAATACATAGTGATGGATCATAATTGATTAGACCCCAATGCTCGATCGTGCGGTGATGCTCTTTGGCGCTGAAATGCTGTGCGGAGACACCAAATTCCAACGTTTTGTTTTGAAGATCGCAAGCCCCTGATTTATCACACACGCCGCATTCCAACGGATGGTTGACATCGTAAAGACGCATAATATTTGTCCGTTCTTGCTCAAGGCGCTCCGAATTAATCGTAACACCCAAACCTTCCGTCGGAGGAGTTTGACAGCTGAGAATCAATCCGTCCGTTTTGTCCGTTTCAACCACGCACAAACGGCATGACGCACACGGGGTTGTTTTTTCCAAATAACACATCGTCGGGATATAGAATCCCGCTTTGCGTGCTGCTTGGAGGATTGTTTCCCCTTTTGAAGCTATGACGGGCTGGCCGTTAATCGTAAAATTGATCATCCATCCCTCCTTAGTGTGCTACCATCGCGATGTAGTAACAGCGCATACAGCGTTCCGCTTCCGCAAGTGCCTCTTCTTGCGTAAAGCCGTATTTAACTTCACGGTTATTGTCTTTGCGTTCATCAACAGTAAGCACTTCACTGTGTTGGCGCGGCAAGCCCGGAAGCCATCCGACGATTTTCTCTTTTTTATCATAGACTTTGAGTTTACGGAGGTGATCTTCCATAATCTCATCATCGGTTAAGGTGATTTCACCGTTTACGACATAGCGTGACATCACCGATGCTGCACGTTTTGCCTGACCTACGGCGTTAACAATTGTCATCGGCCCGTATTCACAGTCACCTGCCGCAAAGATCCCTTTGCGAGAGGTCATGTAGTCTTTACCGTTGGTTTTAATCGTCGCCCATGACGTACGCTCAACTTCCCATTCTTCAGGGATCAGCTTCAAATCAGCACTTTGAGATACCGCAGGAATTAGAAAATCACACTCAATGTCAAACGAAGCCCCTTCGATTTTCTCTAAAGTCGGACGTCCGCCGTTTGGATCAGGAACCAGTTCGTAACGATCCACGGTGAGCGATTTGAGAACATCATTCTCATCGTTCATACGCGCGACAGCAGAATGGAAAATAAATTCAACTCCCTCTTCGACCGCTTCATGATACTCTTCGTAGGTCGTGTTTTTGATAATCGTTTTCTCATCACGGCGATAAAGCATAATAACTTTTGCCGCATTGGCACGGATTGAACAGCGTACAACGTCCATCGAGGTAAATCCGCCACCGACACAAACAACAGTTTTGCCGGTAAGATCCAAATCTTGTCCGATTCCGTATTTCACAAACAAATTCACTTCATCGAGCATATCGATCGCGCCCCAATATCCAGCAATCTCTTTGCGTTCATTATCACAATAGACTTTTTTCGAAATACGAGTACCCGTAGCTACCAATGTAGCGTCATAATCGTTTTCGAACTGACGCATCATATCCGCAGTCACTTTTGTGTTTGTGATAAAGTTTACCCCAAGAGAACGAACCGCTTCAATGTCTTGATTGTATTTATCAATCGGCATTCGGTATTCAGGTACACCGACCGCTACTTCGCCACCGAGAACCGGCAGTTCTTCATACACATCAACATCAATACCATCCAATGCCAAATAATAAGCACCGGTAAGGCCTGCAGGGCCCGCACCGATTACCGCTACTTTTTTACCGATAGAGGCTTTTTTCTCACTCGGGTGGAAGAATCCGAAACCGTGATCGGTCTCATAATCGGCACCCAAACGTTTGAGTTCCATGATCGAAATCGGCTCATCGAGGTTAGTACGACGACATTCGGTTTCGCACGGGTGAGGACAAACACGTCCGCAGGTATGTGCAAGTGGCATCGTCTGACGGGTTGCCATCAATGAATCATCAAAACGCAAATCTCTTACACCCTCAATGTATGCCGGTATATCGACATGCGCCGGACAGGCATCCATACACGGTGCGGTGATTTTTGCAATGTAATTGGTATCTTCCATATGGTAATGCTTGGAAGGTTTTTGGTTCTCGATACACGCCATGAACTCTGACTCGAAGTGAGTCATCAGATCCAATAACGGGTTTGGAACCGTTTTACCAATCTCACATTTGGAAGTCTCCTGCATTGTGCGAGATACCTCTTTGAGATGCTCCATATCCGATACCGCACCCTCACCGCGAGCGATTTTATCAAGCAAATCGTACAAAATACGTCCGCCCCATCGTCCCGGTGCACAGCGTCCGCACGCTTCGGAGTAAACCTGATATTGTGCTGCATATTCCGTCGCTAAACGAACCACATCAACATCCGGATTAAAAAGCGCTACGCCATCCCAGCCGATAAATGCTTTGGAATGGGCATGCTCGTTGTATTCCAACGGGAGGTTGTAAGCAGAATTTTCCCAAGCATCGTCATTTTTGCCGATGTTGTTGATTTGCTCACCCCGCCACGTGGAGAAATAGACTTTACTCACAGCGGTTCCTTATTTCTTGACCACGATGGTCCAGTCAGCTTCGTTGAATTTCAACGAATTCATGAGTTCACACCCAAGCTCTTTAACCAAATCAGCCGATTGTTGGATCGGGGTAAAATCACCGATTTCAAACAAAAAGATCAACACTTCACCCGGTGTTGCTTCTTCTTTGATGATGACGGACATGCGATCTGCAAAATTTTCTTTTAAATGACGTAAGTCGTAACGTTTCACTGCATGCTCCTTTTAGCGGTCTACTTCACCGAAGACGATATTGGTCGTCCCGATGATAGATACAACGTCCGGAATGTAGTGCCCCGGTAATAAGTCGGTCAAAATTCCGGTATGCCAGAACGACGGCGCACGGAGTTTAAGACGGTACGGATAAGCTCCTCCTTGGGAGTTGATGTAAAACCCAAGTTCTCCTTTAGGCGATTCGGTCGCGATATACACTTCTCCTACCGGAGGACGCATCCCTTGGGTCACAAGGACGAAATGCTGCATCAACGAGTAGTTTTGAGTCATAATGTCGATTTTAGGTGCCGAAATGTATTGCGGTGCATGTGCCATCAATGCAGGTTCAGTCCCCTCATACATGTCGATTACTTGGTACAAGATTTTTGCTGATTCACGCATCTCTGCCATGTAAAGTTTGTAACGGGCATAGTTGTCCCCTTTGTCGGAAACAGGAACATTGAAGTCCACTTCATCGTAAAGCTCATACGGCTCTTCTTTACGAATATCCCATTCCACTCCGGATGCACGTAGCATTACCCCTGAACATCCCCAGCTCAAAGCCATCTCGGTAGAAATAACCCCAACATTTTCCATACGCATTAACCAAATACGGTTGGTATCGAGAAGGTCTTCGTAGTCTTTGATATTCTCCGGTAATTTATCGAGGAATTTACGTAAATCAGCAATGAAATTGTCCGGTAGATCGAGAGGAACACCGCCGATACGAATCGCCGCATGGGTCAAACGTGCACCGCAGTAATCCTCGATCAAGTCCATCAAATACTCACGCTCACGAAACGCAAACAAGAACACCGTCATTGCTCCGATATCCAGAGCCGTCGTCGCCAACCAGAAAAGGTGGGACATAAGACGGTTGGTCTCAAGAAGCATCATGCGGATCACTTTCGCACGGCGCGGAACATCAAGACCGATGAGTTTTTCAACTGCTAATGCAAATCCATAATTGTTCGAACTTGAAGCGATATAGTCCATACGGTCGGTTGTCGGCATGAACTCATTATAGATCATGTTCTCCGCCATTTTTTCCATACCACGGTGGAGATATCCGATATCCGGATGCGCTTTCGTAATCTGTTCTTGCTGCAAATGAAGCATCAAACGAAGCTGTCCGTGCGCCGATGGATGCTGAGGACCGAAGTTTAGGATCAACTCATTGTCGTCACGGTCAAAGGTAATATTTTCGAAAAAAGGTCTTAGTCTATTGGCTTGTTGCATATGTGATCCTTAACGGTGGCGATCAGAGATCACGACACTCTTCTCTGCGTCAAATTTTTCGATCATGAAGACTCCATCATTCTCTTGGTAACATAACGGAGTATCCGGTTCGCCTTGAGAAATATCGGTACCATGCGGTACTTCATGTCCCAAACGGGCAAAACGTTCGGTATCGTATCGGTCTATTCGTGCCGGATCACGGTTTTCAGGCCCAATAATCTCACGTGCCTCTTTACCGAAGATTTTATCTACCTCATACCATTGAGCAAACTCATCCCCTTGAAGCGGATAAGTTTTACGCAGAGGGAATCCTTCCCAATCGTCCGGCATCAAGATACGTTTCATAAATGGATGGTTGTTCACTACTACACCAAACATATCATACATTTCACGCTCCGACCAGTCAGCTGAACGGAACAATTTTTCAACGCTTTGGATCGACTCTTTTTCGCCGATTTTGCATTTTATGCGAACACGTTTACGCTTGGACATACTGAGCATTTGGTAGAAAATCTCAAATTTTCCCTCGCTTGCCAACCAGTCAATCGCAGACATCTCGGAGAGTTGATTGTATGCAAGAACATTTTTCATCATCTCAATAACGCTGAAGTTATCTACAGCATTGATAACGACCACCATTTGACCCACTTGGATATACGCATCCAATACATCAAATTTGGCTTTAATCGCTTCAAGATCAGCGGCAAATACAGCATCCTCGCTGACATCACTTTTCGCTACTTGAGGGGCAACCCAATAGCGATCGGTATAGTAAGGTTTTTTCTGTACATCGTCTTTAGGGGTGTAAGCTCTCATTACATCAACCTTTTTGGTTTTTGAGCGCGTGATGCACTCTCTTTACGAATTTTTTGTTGTAACAACAATACGGCATATTGCAAGGTTTCAGGACGCGGTGCACAGCCGGGAAGATAGAGATCGACAGGAATAACGCGATCCACACCCTGAACCGTAGCATAGGTATTAAACATACCGCCGGTGTTTGCGCATGAACCCATGGAGATAACCCATTTAGGCTCCGTCATTTGATCGTACAAACGGCGAATAAACTCCGCATGTTTTTTCGTCAACGTTCCCGCAACAACCATCAATTCTGCTTGACGCGGTGATGCACGGAAGATCGTACCAAAACGGTCAAAGTCATAGCGGGATGCCCCGGAAGCCATCATTTCGATACCGCAGCATGCCAAACCGTATGTCAATGCCCAGATTGAGTTCGATCGACCCCAGTTGACCACTTTGTCGATAGTTGTCAATGCGACGGGAAGTCCGCCGTCTTTGAGATAATTTACTTGATGTTGTGCCATTCGAGTGCCCCTTTCTTCCACGCATAAACGAAACCGATAGCTAGCAGTAAGATGAACATCATCATCTCTGCAAAGCCGAACCAGCCTAATAGTTTGAAATCAATTGCCCACGGAAACATGAAAACAATCTCGACATCAAACAGTAAAAACAGCAATGCAAACAGATAAAACTGCGGCGAAATACGGTTAGGCTGTTTTGTCACTTCCGGTCCGCATTCATAAACCGAGAGTTTAATCTTTTCAGTGTCCTTAGCCGCTAATGCGCGACTGGCTAAGCGTGCAATAACCGTCGTGGCATAAAATGCCCCAAACGTCAATACAAACAGTACAAATACCCCAAAATAAGGATTTGCTACGTGGTAATGCTCCATAGTTCCGACCTTTTCGTGGTTGATGGCCTATCCTGCAACAAAAAAGTTTCCTGTTGCACGATACGGTTTTAGATAAAAACAGTTGTTGCACTATAACAAAAAGAGAATTAAAGCAAACCCTTAATTCTTAATCATTCATTTATCTTTTTTAGCTATTGTCACAATAGGAAACACCTAAAACGCGTACTTTGCAGGCAAGTGTTATTTTTTGTAACAAAATAGAATGTTAAGTATTAAATGTGTCACAAATTTCTACATTTCATCAAAAAACAAAAAATATGAATAAATGACTGTCGATAATGAAAGATTTATGAAAGGGAACGAATTCCCCTTTCTGAGTGGTGAGCATCGAGATTACGATCTCTATAGAAAAATTTACTATTTAATGGTTTATGAAGCCCATTGATTTTTCCCCTTCGAAACTGCCTGAACGCTCTTTTTGTATTTCTGCAACAAAATCTTCGAGTTTAAACGATCCCTCTTTTCGTGCCGCTACCTGATAGGCAGTATTTTTGACGATCAGATTGATCTGCCCGCCCGTCAGAGGATAGGAAGCGAGTTTCTCAATATCAAATCCATCCGCATACGGTGCGTTTTTCGGTAGCATCATTTTCCACAGCGTCAATCGCTGTTTCTGATCCGGTTTTTTAAACTCGATTTTGTAGTTAAATCGACGCGAAAATGCTTGATCGATATTTTCAAGCAAGTTAGTCGTCGCAATCAAAATCCCCTGAAACTTCTCGATCTGTTCCAAAAAGATGTTTTGCATCTGATTGTGCATCTGATCTGCCGATGTGCCTGCACCTTGCGAACGTGATGAGAGAAACTGATCGGCTTCATTGAGCAATAAAATCGGTTCCGTTTTTGTTTGACGGGTCAAGTCGGCATACGTGTCAAAAATCTTGCGGACGTTTTTTTCCGACTCACCGACGTACATCGAGAGGATTTTAGAACAGTCAAAACTCAAAACTTGTCGTTTAAGTGAACGGGAAAGAGAATGTGCCGTCAATGTTTTCCCTGTCCCCGGAGGGCCGTAGAAAATAATCCGCGCGTCAATCCCCGCTTTTTTATCCTTGACTCCCCATTCATGAAGGCGTGCAATCACTTCGCGATCGAGCTGACGCATCAGGTTTGAGAGTGTCTGCTCAGTAGAAGGGTTGAGAACAACATTTTCCAATGAAGTTGTCGGTTCGATCAACTCAAAAATCTCCTGCTCTTTAATCAACATATCGAGTTTGAGTTTGCGTACTTTTTTCTTTTTCTGCGGATGCATGATCGACTGAAGTACCTCATCGACAATATAAAAAGCACGGCTGATACCGCCGAACGGGTTAAGCATCTCTTCGTAATCGATCACTTCTTCATTGATGAGACGTGCTCCGTCTTCGAGAAGAGCACGATTTTTAATCCGTTCATAATCATCGAAACTGATCAGATCGATGAGGGTATTCATCTCTCTCAAATTACCCTCCGTCGCACTGTACTCTTCTTTTAAAAGGGCGAGAAAGATAACCTGTTCTTTGGGTTCGAGTTTCTTTTGTTTGAAAAAACGATCCAGCACAACATCGAGTGAGGTTTGGGCAATCCGCTCATCGATCCGTTTTTCGAGGAGATCGAGTTTGTTTTGGATACGGTTGATCCCGAGGGAATGCTCATTTCCGTTATGACGGATAATCGACATCTTCTGATAAAGCTCGATTCGGAAAAACTGATCTTGGAGATATTCCAAATGATCGGCATAAGGTTTGATATCAGGAAGCGTCATCTCCAAAGAACCCTCTTCGAGAAGTTTCATAAAGACCGACGTAAGTGCGACAGGAGTATTGTAAAGTTCCAATTGTGACATATCGCTGATTTTGATCGGTGTGAATGAATGATGCGTAATCCATCCTAATTCCAGCAGAGTTTTCACCTCTCCGAAATGGCTGAGATACGAATAATCATCGGCGCCATAAAGCTCTTGAAGCAGTTCGGCAACAATCACATCTTCTTGGGATTGTAAAAATTTACGAGTTAACAGCTGAAGTACTTTCGCTTCATCAACCGTACATTTGAGTTGAGCAAAGATATGGCTCTTTTCAATCGTTTTATTTTCTAAAAAATCTACTAAGTATTTCAATTCAATCCTTGTTTCAGAATGCGCTTTAGAACTTTGCCTGTCGCGGTTTTCGGAAGAGATTCTACCACGGTTATGGTTTTGGGGATTTTAAATGCAGCCAAATGCTCTTTGAGCTGAGATTTGATCGAAGCTTGAGTTGTACCTTCATGCCCTTCTTCCAGTTCGATAAAGGCGATGGGAACCTCTCCGCTGTGTGGATCGCTTTGCGCAATCACTGCCGCTAATTTAACACTCGGTAAAAGCATCATTTGCTCTTCGATTTGACGGGGGTAGATGTTGATCCCTTTGGAAATAATCAAATCCTTGATCCGATCAACGATGTAAATATATCCTTCTTCATCGACTTTTGCGATATCTCCGGTACGCAACCAACCGTTTTGAATCGTCTCTTCCGTCTCTTTTGGATTATTCAAATACCCTTGCATCACGCAATCACCGCGAACAATCAGTTCACCCGCTTCACCAAAGGGAAGTTCCATCATCTCATCATTAACAATTTTTACCTCATACCCGAACAACGGCAATCCAACAGAAAGAGGCTTTTGTTTTTCGAGGGGGTTGATTGCTACGGCCGGAGAACACTCACTTAATCCATATCCTTCTAACATTGTGGCTCGTTTAAAAGTGGATCGAAATCGATTAAGAGTATCTTGACTCAGTGCCGAACCGCCTGAAACAAAAACTCGGATACGGTTAAACCAAAGAAAATACCATGGCAATTTGGCGCGGATCAGGGCATTGTAAATATCGGGAACCCCCATAAAGATCGTTACCCGCTTGAGCAGTGTTTGTTTGATTATATTGCTAAACGGCAAAATCGAAGGGATAATTACAAAAGATGCTCGCATAAAAAATGGCAATATCACCATAATCGAAAAAGTAAACGAATGAAACATCGGTAAGTAGACGATAAATCGGTCACTCTGACGTAAATCAAATCGTTCTTTTGCTGCGATAAGGTTGGAAAAAAGATTTCGGTTGCTAACCATTGCCCCTTTGGGATGGCCGGTTGTCCCTGACGTATAAAAAATAACGGCCGTATCGTCCAATCCTCCGAAAGAATTAGAAAAGTCGGTATTCAGATGCTCAGAGAGAATCTCATTTAATAACAAATGGCGAGGATCTTTAATCGGTGCTTTATCTATCCATATTGTATATTCGATGGATTCAACATCATCGCAAAGGGTTTGGACTTCTTTACTCAATTTGGAACCGGTAATCAGCACTTTAGCACCGCAGTCGCCCAAAATATACTGATACTCTTCGTTTTTGAGCAGCGTATTGATAGGGATTACTGTCGAGCCTAATTTACTTATGGCAAAAACACTTGCGACAAACTCAGTGCTATTAGGACAAATCAAAGCGACCCGATCCCCTTTTCCAACACTAAGAAGCTCCAAAGCACGTGCATACTGATCTACCTGAATAAGAAACTGCCCATAGGTATAACTCTTGTCCTCTATAAACAAAAGCTTTTTTGAAGGGTTTTCGTTTGCAACGCTAGAAAGCATTGCATAAAAATTTTCATACGGGTAACGGATCAAAAGCGATACTCAATTCCTGCTGTAACCAGATAAGCTCGTGCATCGGTAAATTCACCGTTAACCGGATTGCTACCGCCGCTTTGATGTACTTCACGCGACTTTTTCATATCCACCAAACCGGCCAGACCAATGTTCCAATGGGAATCAAGCTGATAGCGTCCGCCCAATGAGACAATCCACGCATCGGAATCCGGCAACTCATAACCGAGGGTTGTTTCCGGTGTAGGAGTTTCATCGTAAGCTACCCCTGCCATCGCCGTCCATTTATCGTATTTTTGGGTCAAACCGAGACGGTAGCTGTTAGAATTTTCATAATTTTTTGGAACTGCCGTACCAAAAGCAACCGTTGCGGCATTCACGGTACCGTCATAATCAAAATCCAAATTTTTATACGCTGACCAATAAGTTCTTTCATAAACGGCTTCAACCGTAGTCCCTGTATCAAATGTATAAGCAGCCGCTAGATTAAGTGCTGCAGGAAGAGGAATCGTAACGCTGGCAGAACCATTATATGCCGCATGTGATGGATGGGCGGAAGGTAAATAGTTTAAAGTGGCATCCCCTTCTACCGTTAAATTGATTTTAGAACGATAGGTAGCTGCTAGCGAAAGTTCAGGTCTAGGTTTCACCATCAATGCAAGGTTATACCCAACATCTATAGAATCTCCCTGTAAATCTCGAACAACCTGTGACGCTCCGCTATCGCTTTTAACGACACCATCCGTTCGAACAATTCTAAAACCGACACCCATGCTTACCGTATCACTCAATGGCACCGCCATAGAAGGATTAACTTCTATAGTTTGGAGTGTAAATTCCTCTGCACTTGATTTCGCCGGTTGAGAATCCCATCGTTTCGACAGACCTGCCGGAGCAACAATACTCAATCCTAAACGTGCACCGTTTTCACCTAGTTTTTTAGAAGTAAAATGGAGTGTAGGGACCAAAAATGATTCACTTTTGGAATCGATATTGGTTGTTCCGCTTGTTGACGCATAATGAATTTTCGAAAGTCCGATATAGGTCGCATCCACTTCAAGCAGATTTGCATCATCGTTATACACCATCGCTGCAGGGTTATAGTACGCCGCATCGGCACCGTGTGAAGCAGCCACATACGCTGCACTCAGCGCGGTAGCATTGATCGAACTCTCAGGGATCGCGTATCCCCCTGCCATAGCTGTCGCTGCTGCAGCGGACAGTAATACCAAACTTCTCATTATTTCTCCTGTAGTGAATAGAGTAGCTCTATCTCCTGCGCCCAAATCGTCTCATCGATCGTTTCCAGCACCAGCGGGATGTCATCCATACGCGGATCGTTCATAATAAATCCGAACGGCTCGATTCCAAGTTTCCCTTTGCCGATTGAGTCATGTCGGTCGACATGACTCCCCAAATCAGGTTTAGAATCGTTGATGTGCATCCCTTTGAGATAGTTAAACCCGACTATTCTATCAAACTCTCCCCAAGTTGCATCATAGGCTTCACGGGTTCGGATATCGTAACCTGCGGTAAACATATGACACGTATCGATACACACACCCACACGTGATTTGTCCTCTATACGCTCTATAATGGCACTCAGATGCTCAAATCTCCATCCCAGATTGCTCCCCTGACCTGCCGTATTCTCAATTACCAAAGTGACACCATTTGTAACACTGAGTGTTTCATTCATACTCATCGCTATGCGATCGATACACTCTTCTTCGCTGATTTGTTTCAAATGGCTCCCCGGATGGAAGTTCAACCGATCGAGTCCCAGTTGACTACAACGATTCACTTCATCGATAAACGCTTCGAGCGATTTTTGCCGCTTATCCTCTTCGGGATGTCCCAGATTAATCAGATAGGAATCGTGGGGAAGAATGTGTTTTGGGAGAATCCCACTTTTGGCAAGGTTCGCTTTAAAGAGTGCAATAGTCTCTTCTTCGAGAGGCTTTGCCGCCCACTGTTTTTGGTTTTTGGTAAAGAGGGCGAATGCTTTTGCACCGATCGCCATTGCATTGAGAGGAGCGTTAAAAACGCCGCCCGAAGCGGAAACGTGTGCTCCTACGAATTTAGACATGATAATTTCCTGATTTTTAATATTTGATATTTTAACACAACCCTCTTATCCGTTCCGCTGCCTCTTCGAGTACACCCAGCGGTTTAGAGTAGCAAAAGCGAACCATATTTTTCCCCGCATCGTCATGATAAAACGCACGCCCCGGAACGGATGCAACCCCCGTTCTCTCTAAAATCGCCATTGCTTTTTCAAAATCATCATTGCCGCGCACACTGCTCACATCCGTCATGACGTAATACGCACCTGCGGGGACACTCGGAGTCAGTCCCGCATCACGGAGTGCATCGCAAAAGAGATCGCGTTTATGTTCATGGATACGGGCAAGCTCGGTGTAGTACTCATCTCCTAAATTCTCCAGTCCGACCGCCGCACCAATCTGTAACGGTGCAGGGGCGCAGACATAGATGAGATCATTAAGCTGTGCCATCGCTTCGATAACACTCACGGGGGCAATAGCGTATCCCAATCGCCATCCGGTGATACTGAACACTTTGGAAAATCCACTCAAAACAACACATCGATCTCTCAACCTCGGAACACTCAGTGCCGTAATATGCACTGCATCACCGTATAAAAAGTGCTCATACATCTCATCGGCAAATACGATTAGATCGTGTTTTTCGGCAAATTGCCCTATTTCTTCGAGTTCGTCACGGGTATAAACTTTGCCACTCGGATTGGCAGGGTTACAGATCACCATCGCTCTCGTTTTAGGGGTAATTACCGCTTCGAGTGCTTCTAAATCCAGTTTCCATTCGGGTGCTTCGAGACGTACAAACGTCGAAACCGCTCCGAGTGAGGTTAAGGTTGAACGATGATAGCCGTAATAGGGCTCGAACAATATCACCTCATCACCCGGATTGAGCAACGCCATACACGCCGTATAAAATGCCCCCGTTGCACCATCAGAGACGAGTACCTGCTCAGGTACGATTTCGACCTCGTAAAACCGTTTCATTTTATCGGCTATCGCTTGGCGCAGACGAGGCAATCCTTCGGTCGGTGTGTAGATATTAATGCCAGCATTCATCGCCGCATACGCACCCTCGATTACCTCGCGGGGAACTACGAGATCGCAGACTCCCTGCGCCATGTTGATTCCATTTATGGCGTTGCATGCTCGCGTCATAGAGCGGATATGAGATTGCTCTATTGTTTTACTTCGTTCACTCAGTCGCATTATTTTCCTCGATATCGCTGATTTTAACCACAAGCCCGTTAATACGGTCTTTAAAATAGGTCTCATCGGGTTTTAACCGATAGACAATATCCGTTTTATCGCTTCGGATGTATTGCGTCCGTATCCCACTGCACTGTTCACTCGTACCTTGTCCGTTATAAATCGGCTCACCCAGCAAAATCCGTCTGAGTATATCTTTGGGATATTCCGGCGAGAGATACTCGCGGACAAATGCCTCTTCACTCATACAGCCTGCACTGACACATACCTGATCGTCGATCGAAATCTTCTCTACCGCAACTCCGGCGGTAAAAAGCTCCGCTTCGACGCTCTCCCCGCTGGAGCGGATATACCCCGTATCGGCAAATTTGAGTTTAGGTGTTTTCAAAATAATCAGTTTCGGTTTGCTGATTTCATAGTGTTTCGGCGCACACCCTCCTATCACAAGAACCAGAAGACTAACCCATAGGATAAAGAATTTTTGCATGTACCTCATCCAGTTTTTGTAAAATTTCACTGCTGAGCGTGACGTTCATTGCCGCGATGCTCGCATCCAGCTGCTCTGCCGATGTTGCTCCGATGATCGTAGAGGCGACGAAATCAAACTGCTTGCTCCACGCAATCGCCATCGTGACGGGATGGAGCCCGGATTCATGGGCAATTTTCATATATTCTTGTGTTGAAGAGAGCGTTTTATCATTCATAAACCGTGCCGCCATCAGACGCTGACGCTTGTTGGTCGATTTAACGTAATCACTGAAACGTCCCTGAGCATTGATATCTTGATTGTATTTACCGCTTAGTACCCCTCCGCCCAATGGAGAATAAGGGAGCAGCGAAATTTTCTCTTCACGACATAACGCACCGATTTCAGTCAAATCACGACGGTTAAGGAGAGAAAAATTATTTTGGATTGACTCAAAACGGGACAATTTTTCGTATTTGCTGACCATCAGCGATTTCATCGTTCCCCGTGCCGTATCATTGGAGGTTCCGATATAGCGTACCTTGCCGCTTTGCACCAATGCATCAAACGCTCTCATCGTCTCCTCGATCGGAACAACCGAATCAGGCCAATGCATCTGATAGAGATCGATATAGTCTGTTCCGAGGCGTTTGAGAGATCCTTCAACTGCCCGCTCGATATGAAAACGGTCACACGCGGTATATCCGTGACGAATCGGCGGCACAAACCATCCCGAAGCGGCACCCGCCACTTTTGTTGCCAGAATAAGACTCTCACGCGGTTTGGATTTTAACCAACGTCCCACCATCTCTTCCGTTAAACCGGCCAGCTTCTCTTCCGGCGGAACAGGATATAGTTCAGCGGTATCGAAAAAATTAATTCCCGATTCATACGCCTTATCCATAATTTTAAATGCGGTTTTTTCATCACACTGGCTTCCGAATGTCATTGTTCCCAAACAAATCGGTGATACGCGCAGACCGCTGCGCCCGATATAGCGATATTGCATTGATTCTCGTTTCACTGGTAATTATTTTGTAATTGTATTCTACCGTTTTTTGAGGTACAATTTAAAATTCAAAAAAAACAGGAGGAAACTATGAAAAATGTTTTAAGTGAAGCAAAAAAGCAATTTCAAGGTATTAATAGCTTGTTAACCAATCAGGAAAAACGAAATACTGACTATTTTACCAAACTGAGTATTGCAACTGAAGAGGCTTATTTTATTATGAACAGTGGCATGTGTGCTAATGCTACGGTATGCCATGAATGTGCTAATCACCGCGATTTCATCCGTTCAATGATGGATGTTCTAGGAGAACTTGAAATCAATGCAACCGCCGAGAACACCTATACCGACAAATTAGCCGAATATTCAGAGCGTGTCAATAAAATTTTAAAAAACATAGGAACCGTACTTGCTTCATAACGGTACCTTTCCCCCTTTAGTTTCTCCAGCATAGTGGAAAGTTCAGTTATTCGTTATAATCTCTCGAATGGACAGAAAACTTTTAAGCGATTTTTTTCAGCGTAATCTCCCCCAAGATATGGAGCAGTGTATCGAACTCTTCTCTATCTTCGGCGGATACGATGAGCCCATCAATACCGATGAGCCGGTCGAATCGCTTATCCTCCGTCATATACTTGAACCCTTTGATTCCCACAGAGATCACCTCCTCGCGCCGCTTCAAGACGATCCGCTCTATCTCAACCTTCTGCACGCAGTAGCCGTTGGCGATCGACGGCAAGGATCTGCCTATCGTCGTGCCCGTATCGGCAAAGAGCGCGGAGCTGAGGCTTTTGAATTTTTACGTTATAACGGTTATCTCACACTGGAACGTTCACGTGAAATGCCATTACAGCGAGCCCATCCGAAACAGCGATTTAAAAAAGAAATCGAACATCATCGGATTTCCCATAAATACCGATTTACTTCCCCATTTTTGCGCTTTTGGTTCGCTTTTGTGGAACCATTTAGCGAAGCGATCAAAGAGGGTAATACTGAGCGCTTTTATGAGCATTTTCATACCTATTTTAACGCATTCGTCGGTTTTACCTTCGAAGAGTTATGCAATATGTATATTCAAGAAATTTTTGCACCCAACTTTAAAAGCGATATCCTCGATTCAGGAAGTTATTGGGATCGTGAAGTGGAAATTGATCTGTTCACCGAAACGATGGAAGGGGAAATCTGGGTCGGGGAGTGCAAATGGACGAACCACAAAGTCAACAAAAAAGAGTTTCATAAACTCGAAGAAAAATGTACCAAACTTTCCATATCACCTGATAAGATTTTGCTTTTTACCAAACGGGGTTTTTCGAATGAATTAAATACCCTAAAAGACAAACGGCTCTACCGCTTTTATGCCGAAGATTTATCTCCGTTAACTGACCGCTTGTAATGCACCGTACGCTTCTTGGAGAAGCTGAAATTTCTGGGTGTATTTGTTAATGATATCCGGGCTTTGGGTTTGAACGCGGTCAGGGTGATATCGTCTTGCCAGCATACGATACCGTTTTTTCAAATCCTCAGTCGATGAACCCATCGGAATCTCAAAAATCGCATGGTAGCGTATCATCTTATCGATGGCATCGTTTCCATAACCCCACCCTCTATAGTTTCCGTACAATCGACTCATAAACGCATCATCGTAACGATAATTGATGACGAAATGGAGGACTTCACGACGGTTAAGCGTTTTTTCAAGCCGTGCTTTGGCCTGCGCAGTTGTGACATCGATATAGAGGGCAGTGGATGTCGAACTTACGAGGAAGGAGGAGAGCTGCTGTTTAAGATATCGCATGACCCATGCATTCGGTATCAAGACACTAAACTTCACTCGATCGGGACCATAGGCGTACAGTTCAACATCCACTTTTTCACTTGTACGATACGGTATTTCTATCCGTATCGCCGCTGTTTTGCATCGTTTTAGGGATCGGCTGTAAAAAGAGCCGGAAAGTTCATTGGCTTTAGTATAGCGCTTACTGAGACTCTCCAAAAATTCCTCTTTTTGATCCGAAGAGTTTTCATTGTTCAGCACCAATACGCCATTATCCAGAAAAAGGGTGTTTTGAATATGATGGTCAAAAAATTCTTCCATCCACGGTTCTTCGAGGGTTTTAGAACCCCCTTGGACGAAGATAGCGTTATTGCGCAAAACAACTTTCACGGATCCCCCCGATGCGGTATTATTTGCACAAATAAAGCAAATACCATTCCTAATTTATTTTCTCTATACCACCAAAAGGACACCTTATTCTTTTACAGTTCCCTATTCTATCTTCAAGGAGTCTGTATGTCTTATGCGACTAAACGATATTGGTTCTATGCCTTTGTCACCCTCTTTATCTTCACCGTTCCGTTTATGAGAGTCAATGACAACCACCTTTTGCTTCTCTCCTTTGAGAAGCTCCAGTTTCATTTTATGGGATTGGCATACGATGTCAACGAGTTTTACATCATGCCGTTTTTGTTGATGTTTTTGTTTATCGGAATTTTTGCCCTCACCTCCATACTTGGCAGAGCTTGGTGCGGATGGGGATGTCCTCAGACAATTTTTAGAACTATTTATCGGGATTTGATTCAAGGAACCCTCCTCGATTTGAGAAACAATGCGAACAAACAAAAGCGGATGAATACATCATCTCTTGAAAATAAGATCAAAGTCGTTGTCGGTTTTTTACTCTGGGCACTGATCGCCATAACCGCATCGACCAATTTTATCTGGTACTTCGTCCCTCCCGAAGATTTCTTCACTTACATGCAACACCCGCAAGATCATCTCTTTATCATCATTTTCATTGCTACAACTGCGGCATTTTTGATTTATGATATTGTCTGGATGCAGGAGAGTTTTTGTACCTATCTATGCCCCTATTCACGTATTCAAACCGTACTATATGATGACAATACCAAACACGTCGTCTATAACACCAATCGAGGTGGTGTGATATACGCTGAGAATCAAAAACGAATTACCGATGTCAAACAATGGATGGGTTCTGAAGAGTGCACTACGTGCGAAGCATGTGTCAAAGTATGTCCGACCCATATCGATATACGTCAAGGGCTACAGTTAGAGTGCATCAACTGTCTGGGATGTGCCGATGCATGCACTTCTGTTATGGGAAAACTGGGTAAAAAATCGCTGATCGAGTGGGGAAGCCCAAAATCTGTTTTACATGACATAAAATGCTCTATTTTTTCCAAACGCAATATTATGTATTTCGTCGCTATGGCTGGATCCTTGATGTTTGCGGCAGCGTTTGCATCGGAACAAGAACGGGTATTGGTCAATATCAATAAACCAAACGAACTCTACAAAGAGCAAAACGGTATCGTGAGCAACAACTATATTGTCAATATTCACAATACCCAAAAACAAACCTATACCTACGATGTCAAAGTGGACGATAAAAACTTCCACATCGATAGCTTTGAAGCGCTAAGTCTCAAACCAGATGGAATGCGAAAACGGATATTGGTGATCTCGACAAATCAAAATCTATCGAAGTCGGATCGAAGAGACACCGCGTTGAAAGTCAAACTGACTATCTTTGCAAAAGAAGACCCGAAAATCTCTGTCGTCAAAGAGATTTCGTTTATGTATCCGCGAGCTCAGTGATAGAGCGCCATCGAGAGGGTAAACGCGCTCCCCTCTCGAACCTTGCTCTCCACCTCTATTTTTCCTCCGAAGCTTTTTTCGATGATCATTTTGCACAAATAGAGCCCGATCCCGCTCCCTTGTGATTTCGTCGTAAAATAGGGATCAAAAATCTTTCCGAGCATATCGCTTGAAATCCCGTGCCCGTTATCTTCGAGTCTAATCATTGCTTCGCTCCCGTTGCAGTGGCTACGAAGGATAATCTTTGGTTCACTCACCCCACTCAATGCATCCGACGCATTCGAGATCAACGCCAAAAGAACCTGTGAGAGCTCATTCTTTTTTCCAAAAATAGCGATCTCGTCATCACAACCAACAACCTCCAATACGATTCCCTTGCTCTTCAAATCGGGAGCAATGACGGCAACGCTGTTACGAATCGCTTCAGTGAGGGAAAAAGGCTCTTTCGCTTTGGCAGGGGTATAAAACTCTTTGAAATCATCAATCGTCTTGGATAAAAATTGCAATTGTTCCTGCGCCGAAGCAATTTTATTATCAAAATATGCATCGTCTATCGTACGGTTTTCATACCGATTTTTCAAATTCATCAACAGGTAGGAGAGGTTATTGAGGGGTTGACGAAACTGATGGGTAATATTGGCAATCATCTCCCCGCTTTTTGCCATTTTTGACTGCTGAAACAGCATGTTTTGATGATCGAGTGCTTGATTTTTAAAAAGATTGTATTTGTACGAAATAGAGATCGTAAACAACACCGCTTCCACTGCAAATGCCGCCAATACAATATCGATATAACCGTGTTCAACGTATACCTGTTTGAGCTGAAACACAAACAGCAAAATACATAGCAACGACCATCCGATGACATAGACGATCGTCGGTTTAAATCCTGAGCGGAGATTAAATACGATTGAGAGAAACAAGATCGCATATACCACCGTATAGGGGAGATATTCAAAAAGGATATAGTGATAAAAGGCGGTCAAAATGACGACATTGAGCAAAAGGGTATTGATCACCAACTCTTTAAAATTAGCAATCTTTGGAATCAAATTTCCCTCATGAAACGTTATCGCAAACATAACGGCACTTAGCGTTGCTAAGAGAAGAAAAATCTCCTGAATAAAAGGTGCAAAATGGAAAAGATGACTATAGGCGCTGATATATCCCAGAGAGAAAACCTGCATGGCACAATAGCTAATATACATGATCTCTTTGGAGTAGACATAGCGCACGAGCGTATAGACGATACTCATCAGCAAAATGCCGAACGTCGCGCCGTAGGCTAAGTGCGTGAATGCTTCAGTACTCAATTTTATACCCTGTCCCTGAGAGGTTGGAAATGAGATTTGCAGGGAGTTTCGCTTTGAGATTTTTCATCAGGGTTTTAAGGGCATCGCTACTCATGGCACTCTCTCGCCAAACATGGTTTTCGATCTCGCTATAGGTGACATAGCGGTTTTTATATTTGAGGAGCAGACTCAACATCTGAAGTTCTTTCGTCCGTAAAGCAACAACGTCACCATCGCGGACAAGGGTCTGATTGTACCTGTCAAAACAGGTGTTATCCGGAAGATTAATGATATTCGAATCTTTATGATGGATACTTTCGATACATTGCCGCAACGCTTCTTTAAAAGCGCTCTCCTGCACCGGTTTTATGAGGTATTTGACTAATTGCAACTCGATTGCTTGAAGAAGATAGGTCGTGTCACTGTACGCGCTAATGACTATGATCTGAGTCTCTTTATTCTCTTTACGAATTTGTTTGATAAACTCTAAACCGTTCAGTTTAGGCATCTGAATATCGGTAATGATGATTTCGGGATGAACCTCGCGATAGAGTTTTAATCCTTCAAAAGCATCCGAAGCGGAATAGATATGTTCGAAGTAGTTTTCGAGGTACTCGATACCGTTTTCACGCGCCACATCATCGTCTTCGACATATAAAACGTGAAGATTTTTTGTGGCTAGCTTTTCCATATCGTTATTGCTTGACAATCTCTCCATAACACTCCGGACGGCGATCGCGAACAAGACCCCAATAGTGGCGGTGTTCGCGAATAGAGGCGGGGTCGAACTCGCTGTAAAGAATCTCCTCTTTATCACGAGAGGCTTCAGCCACTTTTGCACCCGTATGGTCAGTGATAAACGATGAGCCATAAAACGTCAGTGTACAACTCTCCCCTGCTTCCTCACCGATACGGTTGGCGGAGATAACAGGGATGATGTTCGCCGCAGAGTGCCCCATCTGAACCCTCTGCCAGTGCGATGCCGAATCGACGCCGATTTCGGGTTCGCTGCCGATAGCGGTCGGATAGAAAATCATATCGGCGCCAAGCAGAGTAAGAGAACGTGCTGTTTCAGGGAACCATTGATCCCAGCAAATCCCCACACCGACATTGCCGTAACGGGTTTGCCAAACTTTGAATCCCGTATCTCCGGGTTCAAAATAAAACTTCTCTTCGTATCCCGGACCGTCAGGGATGTGAGTTTTACGGTAGTTTTCCATCACAGTACCGTCTGCATCGATCATCACGAGAGAGTTAAAATAGCGCTCTCCGTCACGCTCAAAATAGCTGATCGGCAGCACGACTCCGAGCTCTTTTGCCAACGCGCTAAAATGTCCGACAAGGGGATTATTTTCAAGCGGTTGTGCCCAGTCGAAATACTTTTTATCCATATCTTTGCAAAAATAGTATCCCTCGAACAGTTCAGGGATCAAAATGATATTGGCTCCATTACGCGCCGCTTCACGTACCATCGATTCTGCTTTTGCCACATTCGAAGCTTTGTCCGCACCCATTTGCATTTGAATTGCTGCAACTTTGATCATGTTACCCTCATACAGAATGTTTCTAAAATTATATCCAAGGACTTATAAAACGTTAATCGATCCAATGTTACTCTATTGTCATCTGAATTAAAGGAGCCAGTATGAAAGTTGATTCTCTCTCTTCTTTCCTGCCTCAAATGAATACCGAATCGTCCAAGAGGGACAAAACGCTTGAAAAAATTGCTTCAGCCCAGCAACTAAACATGGAAGATAGCGCTTCACGATTGCTTGCATCCATGATGCAAAGTGATTTATCCGGTATGTCTGAAGGGGTTTCCAATGCCACGGATGGGATTTCCATGATGCAAATAGCTGACGGTACCATCAGCAGCCTAAGTGATCAAACACAAATCCTGAATGATCTTAGTGTCCGTTACAACAATGCTGCCCTTAGCGACTCTCAAAAACAATCGCTTAAAAGCGAATTTAGCCGTACCGTTGAATCCATGCAGCAAAGTATCGACAATGCCAGCTTTAACGGAAAAGGATTATTTGGTAACAATACAACATTTTCATTAGGCAATTCAACCGTCTCTTCTTCGATTCCGGAACTCTCACCGTCATCTCTTTCAATCGAGAATCAAGACACGATTATGGCGTACAGAGATTCTTTGACACAAGCCGGCTCGGATGTCGGTTCGACTACCAATAGTCTCATTAGTGCATCGTATACACTTTTAGATCAAATCAGTGCTGTTTCAGCGGCTAAAAGTCAGATTGCCGATACAGATATAGCGAAAGCAACCAGTGACTTTCAGCAAAGTAATCTAAAACTTGATATAGCTCAAATCACAATGGCGCATCAAAGTAATATGCTTCAACAAAATGTTACACGGTTATTGGGGTAAAAGAGGCACTAAAGATCGAAGTTTTTACATTCGATCTTTAGCTTGAATTCCGAGGAGGGAGAGCCCTGTTTTGATAGAAAGGGCTACAACCAGAAGAAGTTTAAGTAATTTCGCTTCATCTTCCGTACCGATAATACGGGTATCATAGTAAAATTTATGCAAACGTCCCGCTAATACTTTTAGATAATCCGGCACTTTTTGCGCTTGACGTGATTCAAATGCATCTTCAATTATTTCAGGCAACAATAATGCCTCAAACAACAATCCGTCTGCATCGGCGCTCAACCCGTGCAAACGTGACCCCATAATCTCATCCATACTTTTTTCACTTTTGGCGATCAAAGTTTGGATACGGGCATGGGCGTATTGGATGTAATAGATCGGGTTTGAACTGTCTTGACGTTTAAGTTCTTCAATATCGAATTCCAATGCCGTATCACATTTTTTACTTGCAAACATAAAACGCAGCGCTTCCGCACCGATCTCTTCGACCACATCGCTCATCAAAATGACGGTTCCGGCACGCTTAGACATTTTGAACGGTTCACCATCTTTGAGAAGACTGACCATTTGAGAAAGAAGTACTTCCAGCTTGGAGGCATCGTAACCTAAAAAGGTAATCGCCGCTTTCACACGAGCGATATAGCCGTGGTGATCCGCGCCCCAGATATTGATGTAATCATCGTATCCGCGTTCAAACTTTTGGTTGTGATAGATAATATCGCCCGCAAGATAGGTCGGACGTCCGTCTTCACGCACCACGACGCGATCATGATCATCACCGTATTCAGATGAACGGATAAAGGTTTTGCCTTCGTTTTGGTAAACACCCTCACCCATTTTAGCCATGACGCGATCCCACTCATTATAGAGAGAAGCTTCCCCGACAAAGGTATCAAAATGGACATTAATAGCTTTTAAATCATCCACGATGAGAGCTAGAATTTTATCTTTTGCCCAAAGAGCAAGCTCTTTTTGACGGCTCTCATCCCGAAGGGCATCTTCACCAAACAGTTCTACAACTTCTTTGGCCGCATCACTAAGGTACTCGCCGCGATAGTATTTCTCCGGCCATTCAACCGTTTCACCCAAAAGAGAACTGCGTCCTTCAAGCTGTAAAGAGACACCGAGCAGATCAATCTGATTACCCGCATCGTTGACGTAATACTCTGCCGTAATATCGTAGCCCAAGTGACGTCCGAGTCGTAGCATTGTATCGCCATACACGGCACCGCGTGCATGACCGATATGCAATGGTCCTGTCGGATTGGCACTGACGAATTCGAGAAGAATGGAGCCATTTTTATCGCTGCTGCCAAACTGTTCCCCATGGCTCAAAGCCCATGATGCATACTCGTCCAAAAAGGATTCAGAAAGACGAAAATTAATATAACCCTTGACCGATTCAATCGCACTAAACATTGATTCATCGCCAAACGATCCGGCAATCTCTTCGGCTATTACCATCGGTGATTGTCGAAGTTCTTTGGCTAATGAAAAAGCAATGGGGGTAGCGAAGTGACCGAAAGAACGATCTTTCGGTTTCTCGAGGATTACATCACAATTAAATTTATCGCGCAACAGCGCATTGACTCGCTGTTTCAATGCTTACGCTTGTTTAACGTGATCTGTAGGAGTCGCTTCTACGATTGTTGCTGTAGAAGATTCTACCTGTTTTGGCGTTTCTACCGGTGTCGATGTTGCCGTCGTTGATGGCGGTGTTTCATCGTCTTTCATCTCTTTTTTAAAGCTACGGATCCCTTGACCCAAACCTTTTGCGAGATCAGGAATTTTTTTCGCACCGAAAAGCAATACGACTATCCCGAAAATTAGTAATAATTCAGATCCACTTGGCATTGCCATTGAGGTAGTTCCTTTACTGGAAGATTAAGCAAACATTATAACGCCGCTTTGCTGTAACAGTCCTTATGAGATTTGGAAGCGTGCTTACGCGTTAGCTTCCCATAATTGGACGAATTCATTGATCTGTAAGGTCGGAATTTTCATCCGAGCCGCTTTGGCTATGGAAACAAGAACTTCAGCTGCATCATCCAACTGATCATTAACGACCAAGAAATCGTACTCACTGATACGCTGAACTTCCCTTTTCGCCATTTCAACCCGTTTGGCAATAACCTCTTCACTGTCTGTTGAACGGCTATGTAAACGGCGTTTTAGCTCTTCAAGAGTAGGCGTGGTGATAAATACGGAGGTCGTAATATCACTTAGACGATTTTGAACCGCATCATGCCCCTGAACATCGATATCAAAAATAACAAGCTTACCCTCTTTAAGTGCTTTTTTCACTGCTCCCAAAGAGGTTCCGTAATAATTGCCGTGAACTACCGCATATTCCAAAAACATCTCTTCATCGATCTCTCGTTTAAACTCCTCTACACTGACAAAGTGATAATGCACTCCATCAATCTCACCTTCGCGCATCGGACGGGTTGTCGTTGATATCGAAAAGTAAGTCGGTCCAATCTGATCAATGATTTTTGCAATCAATGAACTTTTCCCTGCTCCGCTTGGCCCTGAGAGTACTAATATGGCTCCGCTGCTACGATTCACTGTTGATTCCCGAAATTGATGTTAATACTGATATTGAGCCCTTTAAGGGATTTAGCCACATCTTCGTTTGAAAGGGCTTTTAGAAGTGCCTGCAATGCCTCAACGCCTTCGGCATGGGTCACTTCATGACCCATTTCTACCGCAGGTTCAACAATAAGAGTATCTGCATCTTCTTCTTCCGCTATCTCCTCTTCTTCCTTAAGGAGATCAACTTCTACATCAGGCTCAGGCTCATCCTCTACCTCTTCCCCAATAGCAAGTTTAAGTTCACGTTCATCGAGCATATCCAAATCATCCACTCCGCTAAAAGAATTGTCATCTTCCATATCTGGAAGTTTCAACTCTTCGAGGAAACTATCATCAAGCTGCATATCAAAATCTTCAGGCTCTAACTCCTGATCCAACGTATCCGCTTCCAGAGTATTAACCGCATTTTGAATTTCTGATTCTAAAGCACCCAATTCTTCATCCCCTAAAAGGAGGTCTTCTGCATCCATTTCCGGCAGTGTCGCTTCACTGTCGGTATCCTCTTCTTCAAATCCTGAAATAAGTTCGTCGTCAAAATCAAACTCATCTCCTAGCGTTTCGGCAGGTGAGGCAGATGAGCTGATTGGATTCGAGATTTCAATATCATCATCTTTGCTTAGATCAACCTCTTCGGCCTCATCAATCCCGCTTAGTTCAATCTCATCTTCCAAATCCCAATCATCATTTTCAGTGTCATCCAATAATCCTTGAACTTCTTGAACCTCTTCTTTGTCCAGAATAGCCGTTTCAGGGATCGCATCCTCAAAATTATCCAAATCAAGATCCTCATCCATTTCCAACCCCTCGGTAAGATCGTCCAGTCCTTCTAAATCAAAGGATTCAAAAGTATTTAGATCCTCCGGTCCCAAATCCGGAAGCGTCTCTTCAAGATTGATGGCATAGGCCGGTTTTTCTTCTTCAATCGGAGTTTCAGCGAAAACAACTTCCGGTATTGTAGGGTTATCTGAAAACTTTTTCTCGATTTGGATAAACATATCAACCAGATCGGTCGGAAGAAACGGTTTGTTGATAACATTATCAAACCCTGCCGGAATCGCTTTTCCACGGGTTGCCATTAGTAAAGTACTTTTAAAAGTGACCAATTCTTTTAACGATGAAAACATCTCATCACTGTAAAGAGCATCATCAACAATGAGCAAATCATATCCGCTCTCTTCGACTTCATCCACTGACCAAATAACACTCAAATCGTCTTTCGTTTTCTGTGCACTGAGAGCCACCAGTTTTCGGACAACCGGATTATCGTTAAAAAGCAAAATTTTCATGATTGCTGGGACCCCTTTTACTCGCTCTTGTTCTCTCAAAAGCTTCATGGTATCATTGTAACTAAAAAAAAATTAAATGATAAAACTTCTTGGACTTCTTTTTACCGTTACCCTCCTATACAGCGGGGAAACTATTTATATTCTACCTGATCACCAAACCCGTTTTGTTCATCAATTGAATCAATCATTCAAAAAGGGATCGAAACAAATCGTTATTGCTGCCCCCTCATTTAATCACTCCGAATTGAAAAAAGGGCTTTTACAAGCAGCCAAGCATGGCAGTAACGTCACAATGATCCTGTGTAATCTCCAAAACGACCCGCTTTCAATGGTTCAGTATGAACGGATCACGCTCCACCGATACACAGCGCACCCTTTTGATACAAGCATTATCCTTGTCGATAATACCCTTGTCTGTACTCTTCCCGGCTCGATCGATGAAGAACGTTCAACATCTACCCGTTCCCGTATCCGATGCAGTGATGATGTTCAAGAGATCGAATCGGTCCGACACTCTCTCAAACTACTCTATACGGATTCCAAACCCTACTTAGAATAGCTTTTCAAGAAAATTATACGCATCCTGAGTCTGCGCGGTAACAATCATTAGTGTCGCCCCAAGTGTCGCCATCAATACAAGAAACGAAACCGCAATTTTGATCGGCATCCCGATAACGAGAAGATTAAATTGCGGCATTGTTTTCATCAGCATGCCGAAAATGACATCGGCCAACATCGACAATGCGGTAATCGGAAAAGCGATCATAAACCCGACTACAAACATGTTAGCCATAGCATGCATGATGTATTTAAACAATGACGGAGTCACCATAAAGCCCCCCAACGGAACCGCTGCAATCGAGGCTGAGGCATACAGAAGTATCCAATGGTGCAGATCAAATACGAGTAAAATCATCAATGCCATTAACGATAAAAACTGATTGATAATCGGCATCGAAACTCCCGACTGCGGATCAATCGCGGATGCGAGTGAGAACCCCATCATAAAGGATATCTGACCCCCTGCAAACGTAATAACATTATACGCCAACTGTAGCACTGTACCGACGGCAAGTCCAAAAAGCATTTCACCTAATATGGCGACCGTCAAACTCAAAGCATCAGTAGGAATATTTAGCGGGGGGACGGCACCAAAAAAAACGATAGTAAAGAAAAAAGCCATTGCCGCTTTGATCGAGATAGGAATATTTGCATGAGAGAATATTGGAACAGCCATGAATAAAGAGCTAAAACGGGTAAATAACAAAATAAAAGCGATGGTTCTCCCCTCGCTAAATATTTGTGCCCATTCCATACTCTCAGACCTCTTTTAACAGACCGTTTTGCATACGATAAATATGGGTACAGCGTGATGCCAAAGCCTCATCATGCGTTACAAGAACCATTCCCGCGTGATGCTCTTTGAGATAGTCTTCAAAGATTTCCATCACATCCATTGCCGTTGCATGATCGAGATTTCCCGTAGGCTCATCGGCAAAGATCAAGCGAGGTTTTTTGGACATTACACGAGCTATTGAGACACGCTGTTGTTGCCCACCTGAGAGTTCGGTCACTTTTTGATTAATAACATGATCGATTCCAAGCCGTTTTAATAATATCGGATCGATTACTTCACCGGAAAGGAGGGTTGCCACTTCGAGATTCTCGTAAGCGCTAAACCCTTTAAACAGGTAATGGCTTTGATAAATCATACCTAAATCATTTCGGCGTAACTTCACCAATGCTTTATCATCAAGCTGATAAATATTGTTTCCAAAAAGTTCTACACGTCCTTGCAAAGGGGTTAAGAGCGAGGAAAGAATATGCATAAGAGTTGATTTGCCGCTGCCGCTTACACCGACAATAGCAATCGATTCTCCGGCATTGAGGGAAAGGGAAATATCCTCAAAAAGGGGATAATCAAAAGCATGGGATAAAGAAATTGCGTTTAGTAGTGTCATAAAGGGATTATAGGGAAAAAATGTTTAAGGGGAGTAAAAAGAGAAAGATTCCCGCGTGAGCGGGAATGACGAAAAATAAACCGAAAGGTTTCTTTACGCCATTTGGGCAGCGACTTCTTCTGCGAAGTTGTCAACTTTTTTCTCTAAACCTTCTCCGACTTCGTATTTAACGAATTCGACGATTTCAGCAGTACCGCCATGTTTAGCAGCCTCTTTTGTAATCGCTTCAGCAACCGTCATAGAATCATCCATAACGTAGTTTTGATCCAAAAGTGCAAGCTCTTTATCCAAAGTTGTGTTGTCCGCTACGAAGCGAGCCAATGATCCCGGGATAATGTTTGCCCAGATTTTTTCCGGTTTGCCATCAGCGAGCAATTTAGCTTTGATCGCTTCTTCAGCAGCAGCCATAACTTCAGGAGTCAATTGTGATGCTGAGATGTATTGAGGAACGTTTTTGAGTGGTTTTTTCAAACGCGCTAGCTCTTCGTTCTCTGTTTTGATCGCTTCGATACGACCGATAGTTTCCGCTTCTACGAATGCAGGATCGAAATCTTTAGAGGTCAATGTTGTCGGTTTCATAGCTGCTGCATGCATTGCAATGTTTTTCAACATCGGAGCAAGCGCTTCTGCTACTTTTGCATCCGAACATGTTGCTGCTACGAGAACACCGACACGGCCGTTTGAGTGAACGTAACCGTTGACACATCCATTTTCACCCGCATTGAGGGTTACAAAACGACGTGTTACGATTTTTTCACCGATACGTGCTACTTGAGCTGTGAAATATTCAGAAAATGTACCTGTTTCATACGATGTTTCGTTCAACTCTTCAACCGTGCTAACACCCGTAGTAAATACGTGAGCAGCAGTGTTTCCGACAAGAGCGATGAACCCGTCGTTTTTCGCAACGAAGTCAGTTTCCGAGTTAACTTCTACCAAAGAAGCTGACGCAAACGTTTCAGAAACTTTAAGACCCAAAAGTCCCTCAGCTGCTACGCGATCCGCTTTTTTAGCGGTTTGCGCCATACCACGGTCACGCAAAAATTCTTTTGCTTTTTCCATGTCGCCATCACACTCAGTGAGGGCTTTTTTACAATCCATCATCGGCGCATCAGTCGCCGCGCGGAGGTCTTTTACCATCGCTGCTGTAACTTCTGCCATGATTACGCTTCCTCTGCTACTACTGCTACTTCTTCGCTAGCCGCTTCAACTGCTACTTCAGATGCAACTTCTTCTTCTGCTACCGCTTCGTCGTTTCCGCCGTTGCGAAGTGCTTTACCTTCATTGATCGCTTCCGCCATTTCTTTACAGAAAAGTTGGATAGAACGGATCGCATCGTCATTTCCAGGGATTGGAATGTCGATAACGTCCGGGTCACAGTTAGTATCAAGTGGTGCAACAACGCGAATACCGAGATTACGCGCTTCTTGAACTGCGATGTGTTCTTTTACCGCATCGATAACGAACATCAAATCAGGCAATGTTTTCATGTGACGGATACCACCAAGGTATGCAATCAATTTATCTTTTTGGCGATCCATCATCAACGCTTCTTTTTTAGTCAAAAGGTTGATTTGTCCGTTTGCTTGCATCTCTTCGATGATATCAAGTTTACGAATTGATTTTTGGATAGTCGGGAAGTTTGTCAACATTCCACCCAACCAGCGGTTGTCAACGTATGGCATGCCACATTTTTCAGCTGCATCACGGATCGCAACGCGAGCTTGTTTTTTGGTTCCTACGAAAAGAACTGTTTTACCTTCAGCCGCAGCATCAACAACTTGCTGATACGCATTGCGGAAATAACGCAATGTTTTTTGAAGATCGATGATGTAAATGTTTTTACGAACACCGAAAATGTATTTTTTCATTTTCGGATTCCAACGACGTGTTTGGTGACCAAAGTGTACACCGCATTCCAAAAGGTCTTTCATAGTTACCATAAGTGGCTCCTGTGTTAATGTATTTTTTTGTTCATTCGTTTACTTGGGCGAGCGCAAACAGAGCCGATGAGACATCGGATGCACGAGAACAGCACGATTCGCTTGCGATTTTTTTCTTACGTCATAAAATGAGGAGAGAAAATCGGGCGGATTATACTGAAACAGCACTTAATTTTAGCTGTGTTTAATGTTGTCGCTTCTGTCACGTTTTTATCACACAAAATAGCACTATTCAAATTACTTTTATATAATTTTTGTTAATATCAGGCCCAACAATGCATGTGCATTAAAATAAGGAGAAATAATGAGACAACGAATCATAGGTTCAGTTATCACTGCCGCGTTACTCACCACAAACGCGTTTGCGGACGAAACGTTAATGCAACGGTTTGATAAAATGGAAAAAGAGATGGCAGCGCTCAAAGCTGAGCTCAATGCTCTCAAAACAGAAAAAGCACAATCAATTGCCAAAGCTCCGATGGTTGAAAAAAGCAGCACAAAAGTAGAGATTACCTCTGCCGATGAACCTAAAGATATTGCCAAAACACTTGAAGACATCCAAGATGAGCTCAGCAATCTAAACAAAAAAACGAACGGCAACAACCTGAAATTCGGTGTTGACCTCCGTACCAGTGTTGACAATCTTCACTACACCATGGCGGATGGAAGCAAACAGAAAAATGATGCCCTTCTCAGCAACCGTTTGTGGCTTAACATGAGTTATGCCGCGACGAAGAAACTCAGTTTTGTCGGCCAGTTGGCATACAATAAAACTTTTGGAGACCGTGCCAAATCTCCGGATGGCTCATTAAGTGCCTATGACGGATTTGACTGGGTTAGTAGTGAGTCTGCGCACGATGATACGTTACGTGTCCGTTCAGCCTATTTTTTCTATACCGAGGATGAACTTGCAGGACTCGATATTCCATGGACATTCAGTCTAGGACGCCGCCCATCCACCGAGGGACACCTCATCAACTTCCGTGACGACGTCAAAGCTTCTTCTCCGCTGGCACACACCGTAAACGTTGAGTTTGACGGAGCCAGTGCGAAATTCGGAACCGAAGAGCTTACCGGACTTACCGGATCATATTTTAAACTTTGTGCCGGACGTGGGATGAGCAATGCGGAACCTCGATTTAATGCTGCGCCTTATGCAACCAGCTCCGATTTACAAACCAATAACGTTGATATGGTCGGCATTATCGTCGTCCCTTATGATGATAAACAATACAGCAGCGGCTTTCAATATACCTACGCTAACAATCTGATCGATATGGTCGATCCGACTGACCCTGCGTTGGGTATGACTACGGTTGGGGGATTACACACAGCAACTGCATTTGCCATGGTCAACGGTATCGGAGATGGATGGAGCGAGTTTTTGGATGATTCAATGATCTTCGTCAGCGGTGCAATGTCAAAAACTGATCCGTATGCCGGGGGACAAGGGATGCTCGGATCACTTGAAAGTCAAACCGGTTACAGCTACTGGATCGGTACACAGTTCCCATCGCTTATCAGCGATGAGGGACGATGGGGAGTCGAGTTTAATCACGGCAGCCAATATTGGCGTCCGATCACCTATGGTGAAGACACTCTAATCGGCTCCAAAATCGCCGCACGCGGAGATGCCTATGAACTCTACTTTACCGAACCGTTGGTCAATGATATCCTTACCTTCCAACTTCGTTATACGTATATCAACTATAACTATAGTGGCAGTAATGGTTTCTTCGGTACGACAACCGGTACTCCTATGAGTATGAGCGATGCGGTAAATGCAGGCTACGGTAGCCAAATCGTCGACAAAGCTCAAGATATCCGCGCGTATATCCGTTATAAATTCTAAATATCTCGTCATTACCCGACTTAATCGGGTAATCCAGCTGGATTCCCGCCTACGCGGGAACCTCACAGAGGTTCTCGTGCCCTATAGGGTATGACAAAACTATCCTATTAGTTTCGCCAATTCCTCTTTTACCTTAGCCACATGATCTTTTACTTTCACGTTCGTCCATGCCGCTTTGACTATCCCCTTCGGATCAATAATATAGGTTGAGCGGACAATCCCCATATACTCTTTACCGTAATTCTTTTTCATCGACCATACACCGTAATCTTGCATCATCTGCGTAGTCGGGTCACTGAGAAGT
The DNA here is from genome assembly GCF_028713855.1 of Sulfuricurvum sp. Taxonomy (GTDB): domain Bacteria; phylum Campylobacterota; class Campylobacteria; order Campylobacterales; family Sulfurimonadaceae; genus Sulfuricurvum. The sequence goes on along the minus strand of NZ_JAQTNN010000002.1, from coordinate 25,603 downwards.
GTGATTTCCAGATTTTGTTTTCCGATAAAGTTTCGATGGGATTTGGTACTATCCGCGCTTACCCCAAGGATAATCGCTCCCATATCATCATACTCATCCACCGAGGCACTAAATTCACACGCTTCCGTTGTACATCCCGGAGTGGAATCTTTCGGGTAAAAATACAGAACTATCCATTTACCGCGTAAATCACGTGAACAAATCTCTACATCATCTTGGTTACTCAAACAAAAATCGGGGGACAAGCTTCCTACTTCTAACATACTATTTTCCTTTTTTTATAAAATGACTACCGATTTAATTTCGGTAAATTCTTCGATCGCAAAGCGCGGACCTTCACGTCCGACACCGCTGAGCTTTATCCCGCCGTAAGGCTGAATATCAAAGCGGAGTGTCGGCATATCGTTGATTACCACACCACCGGCATCGAGTTCATCAATCGCTTTGGTCGCATGAGCAAGATTGTTTGTAAAGACTGAAAACTGCAATCCATACGGCGAATTATTCATCCGCTCAATTGCATCATCGATTCCATCGACCCGCACCAAACTCACGATGGGTGCAAACACCTCTTCGCATACAATTTTCATCGATTCAGTCACATCCGCCATAACACACGGGTAAAAAATCCGTCCCTCTCGATGTGGCGGTGTCAGAGGACGCGCGCCCTCTTCCATAGCACTCTCAACCCAACTCATCGCCCTCTCCGCCGCCTCGTCATTAATCAGCGGTCCTAAAAAAGTGTCTTCATTATACGGCGAACCAACGGTCAGTTTAGCGGTAGCTTCTGCCATTTTGAGAGCAAATTCATCATAAATACTGCTCTCTACATAAATACGTTGCAGAGAAATACATACCTGCCCAGAGTTGACAAATGCACCGATAGCACAACGCCCTGCCGCATAATCGAAATCGGCACTCGTGTCGATATAAGTCGCTGCATTACCGCCAAGTTCCAAAGATATTTTTTTAATCCCCGCACTTTTTGTGATGATATTTCCCACTCCGACCGATCCCGTAAAACTGATAACACGAGGGATATCACTGCCGACCAATGCACTTCCCACTTCAGCATCTCCATAAACGACACTCAGAGCATCAGGGGTAGCATAGGGACTTTCGATAAAGAGTTTCGCCAATTTATACGCACAAAGAGGAGCTTCGGGGGTCGGTTTGAGAACGACCGTATTTCCCGCTACCAGAGCAGGTGCGAGTTTATGCGCAACCAGATTGAGCGGAAAATTAAACGGGGTAATCGCGACCACAACCCCTACCGCCTCTCGTCGCCAATACGCATGCGCTTTGCGGCCGCTTGGCATCGCATCCGTATTAATTGTCTCGCCGTGCATTGTCCGCATAGTCTCAGCAGAGAGGGTGATCGTCTCGATACATCGATCCACTTCAATCCGTGCATAGGTGATCGGTTTTCCTACCTCATCACATAAGACACGAGCAAATTCTTCGCGCTGTTCACCCAGCTTTAAAGCGACATCCAACAGCCATGAACATCGTTGATGAAGCGGAACTTTTTTGGCAGATTTTGCAGCATTTCGCGTGATGATAAGTGCCTCATGAACATCCTCTGCACTGCACTGAGCGGCACGAGAAACGACACGTCTATCATACGGACTGAGACGGTCACTATAGCTTTGTGCAATTACCTGTCGTGATCCCATCCAAATATGTGCATCCATACAATCGTCTCCACCCTTAAATTATGTTTCAATTATACAAATCATCACCTAAAAAGAGGGGGAAGAGGATGTTTTAAGGAGTTTCTTTTCATCTTCCTTTTAGAATGTGTCTCAAAAATACGCAGAGGATCATCATGCTTGAACTTAATATTACCGACGGGGTTCTAGGGGTACGCCCTCCCGTCACGAAACCTCATCCGGGCTTCTATTTCCAAGTAGGTGAAGAGCGTTTTCGCAAATTGGTCGATGATCATTATGAAATGATCCGTAACAGCGATATCGCCTTTTTATTTCCGGTGAATGATGAAGAAGATTTTTCGAATGCGAAAAAACATGCTGCCGATTTTTTTATTCAAATTTGCGGAGGACCCGACTTTTTTGCTCAAACACGTGGTGAACCTCGTATGGTCGGACGTCATGCGCCGTTTCGTATCGATGAGCATGGACGCCGCCGATGGCTCGAATTTTATGCTGTCTTACTCCCTAAACTCGAAGAAGAAGGGATCAACCCTGAATACATTCAATCGTTTTGGGAGTACATCGACGTATTTTCTATTTGGATGATCAATACACCGACGCATTAATTTTTCCCGCAAACGCGGGAATATTCACCCCCTTAATATACCTTAAATCACATCTGCGCTAAAATCTCCCAATTTTTCTTTTGGAGATCTTCCCTATGAATGAAGCCAAATACATTTGGATGAACGGTAATCTTGTCGCATGGAATGACGCAAAAATTCATGTCCTTGCTCACACATTGCATTATGGAAACGGTGTTATCGAAGGGACAAAAGTTTACAAAACCCCAAAAGGATATGCAATTTTTCGTCTGAACGACCATACGAAGCGTCTTCTTGAATCGGCAAAAATGACCCTTTTAAATGTTCCATATACATTAGAAGAGCTCAACCAAGCACAAATCAATGTTATTCGCGAAAACGGTTTTACCGGTGAAAATGTCTATCTTCGCCCTATCGTTTACCTCGGATATGGCGTTATGGGGATTTATCATAAAGATGCCCCCGTCGAAGTTGCGGTAGCAGCATGGGAATGGGGTGCTTATCTCGGTGAGGAAGGGATGAAACGGGGAATTCGTTTGAAAATCTCATCGTTCAGCCGCCCGAATAACAAATCAAACATGGGTAAAGCCAAAGCGGTCGGAAACTATCTTAACTCTCAAATGGCAAAATTTGAAGCGGTTGAAGCAGGATACGACGAAGCGTTGCTCCTTGATGATGAGGGATACGTTGCCGAAGCAAGCGGGGCTTCGTTTTTCCTCATCAAAGACGGCGAATTGATCACCCCTCCGAACGACAATTCTCTTGTTTCTATCACCCAAAAAACGGTTATTGAAATGGCAGAAAAAATGGGAGTCAAAGTGTCTCGTCGCAAAATCACCCGTGAAGAGATCTATGTCGCAGATGAAGCATTCCTCACTGGAACTGCCGCAGAACTAACTCCAATTCGCGAAGTCGATGCACGAGTACTGGGTGCAGGAGGACGTGGACCGTTGACCGAAAAACTGCAAAGTGCTTATTTTGACATCGTTTACGGACGCAATCCAGACTTCGAACACTACTTAACCTATATCAACTAAGGATTATTTGCATGGCAAGTGATATGAACGACTATTTCAACAAGAAGAAAAAAGAAGAGCAAAAAGGGGGCGGATTCAATACCCCTAAACCACCCAAGATCGATTTTAATATGAACGGTAATAAAATGGGAATGGTGTGGCTCATCGCAGGTGTTGTCTTGTTACTCGTTCTGGCCAAACCGTTTGTCATCATTACCGAGGGAGAACGGGGGATTTTATCCACTAACGGAAAATACGGGGAGCAGGTATTGATGCCGGGGCTTCATTTTATGATTCCGTTAATCCAGCAAATTTACATTGTCGATACCAAAATGCATATCATCAATTACAGTGCCAAAGTGGATACCGTAGCCACTGCAGGAGATGGAATTTTGCTCAAACCGGCCATTACGGTTCTTGATAAACGGGGACTTCCTGTCGCCATCGACATCACAGTTCAATACCGCATGAATGCGCACCTTGCATCTCAAACGGTTTCCAACTGGGGCTTTAATTGGGAAGACAAAGTCATCGATCCGGTTGCCCGTGATGTCGTCCGCAACGTCGTCGGTCAATACGAAGCAGAGTCGTTACCGATTATGCGCAATACTATCGCCCAAAAGATTGAATCAGGGATTCGAAGCGCTATTGAGCACGGTAAAGATTCCCCTGCTGCACTCGAATCGGTTCAATTGCGCGAAATCACTCTCCCTCAAAAAGTGAAAGATCAGATCGAGCGGGTACAAGTTGCCAAACAAGAGGTAGAGCGTGCACAACAAGATGTTGAACGAGCTAAACAAGAGGCCTTTAAAAAAGAGACTGAGGCTCAAGGTACGGCAAACGCGATCACGATCCAAGCCCAAGCTCAAGCCAAAGCCAACCATCTCATCGGGGCATCATTAACTCCCGGATTACTCAAATTAGAGCAAATCCAAGTGCAAGGTAAATTTAACGAGGCACTCAAAGAGAACAAAGATGCTAAAATTTTCCTTACCCCCGGAGGATCAACCCCAAATATTTGGCTTGATACCAAAAGCGGCGACAGCCAAAAAATAAGCTCGACAGGGAAATAATCGATGAATCTTGATCAAATCGACTGGGCAAAATCCGACCTTCTCCCTGTTATCGTCCAAGAATCAGGGACGATGGAAGTGCTCATGATGGCATACATGAACCGTGAAGCCTTAGAGCTCTCCCTCTCGACGCGTATCGCCCACTACTATTCCCGCTCTAAACAGCGCCTTTGGAAAAAAGGTGAAAGCAGCGGTCATTTGCAACATATCGAACGCTTTTTACTCGATTGTGACAATGACACCCTCCTCATCATCGTTCGTCAAGAAGGTGTAGCGTGTCATACTGGGCGTAAATCATGCTTCTTTACGGACATCGAAAGCGGTGCGACTATCAGTGAACCTCAAATCGATACCGCTGCAACGTATGGAATCATCGATGAGCTTTATCACACCATCCTCTCGCGTAAAAACAGCGATCCCTCCAGCTCATGGACGGCGAAGCTTCTAAGCAGCGGTGACAATGCTATCCTTAAAAAAGTGGTCGAAGAGGCGGGAGAGTTTAGTTTTGCGATCAAAGATGGCAATGAAGATGAAATTATTTATGAATGTGCCGATTTAGTGTATCACGTACTGGTGGCATTGGGACATAAGAATATCTCACCGGATCGAATTAAACAAGAACTCGCTCGCCGCAGTGGAATAAGCGGTATTGCGGAGAAAAACTCTAGGAACAAATGAAAACTCGTATCATCGATTTTATTCATCACCTTCTTGTTTATGATTACCTCCTCTTCGGAGGTATTTTCATCCTCTTTCTCTTATTATTAATTTTAGCTATCGCTTTACGTAATAAAATAGGATTGGCGATTTTTTTAGTATTCATCGCATTTGGGGTATTAACGGTCGGCCCCGTTGCCGGATACATTCTACTCCATCAATATCTCTTTAAACACAGCATTATTATTCATGAAGTCAAAGCACTGGAGTTTACCGAAGCCCTCCTCATCAAAGGGGACATCAATAATACCTCTAAACGTTCTTTTAGTGAGTGTACTATTCATGCCGGAGTTTATAAAGTGACTCACAACCGATATATCGACCGAATATACCCCTTTATTCCGTTTAAAAAAGGTTCATTGACAATTAGTACGCCGATTGTTCCAGGGGAGTCTGCCCCCTTTAAACTTTTTATCGAACCATTCCGGTATGATAAAGATTTCAATCTAACCTACAAGGCAGAGTGTCGATGAATATCTATTTTACCTTTTGGCACTATGGCGCTATCGTCCTCTCCCTCATTTTATTCATTCTTTTTTCCCTTTTAGCTTTTTACGCCAAACGTCTATGGGCACAGCTACTCATTATTTTATCCTCATTATTTTTCAGTGTTTCTCTTTTAGTTCTCATGTTCACCGGGCTGGAAAAAACGACTAAAAAAGCGGAGATATACAATCTGCGCTACAACCGATTACTTCAGACTGAGCAAATTGTCTTTATCGGTACGGTAAAAAACACGGGAGAATATCACCTCAATACAGTCGAGTTGCAGTTAATTATAGAAAATGCACCGAAACCGGGAACAGGAATTTTCGGAGGGGCACCCCATGCTTTTAATGAAGCTTTAGATTCAAAATACCTGCCCCAAAAACTCACTTACAACTATACCATTGCTACCGATATCGAGCCAAAAGCATCGAAACAATTTACCCTTTTAATTGACTATCCTCCATATTTCAACAACGGAAGCTACACAACAAAGGCCATAGGCCACTAAAGGTTAATATTTAAGCCCTACCGCTTTCAGCGCTTCATTAACCGTACGGAATTGATCCTTTTTATCTCTGCACCATTGCGGTGCAATCAAAGAATCATCGTCGATTCCCGCACTGATCCTCTGTACGCTCACGTCTAACGGTTTCATAAGAACCGCCTCGGTAAGAACTTCCAAATACAGTTCCTGAGAAATAGGGGTAAACTCTCCTCGGGCATATTCATTCGCCAAGGCCGTCCGTTTTACCACATAGAGCGGATGATATTTAACCGAATCAATTCCTAGTGCATACGCCTCTTTAGCCGTCTCAAGCATCATCTCTTTTGTCTCACCCGGAAGCCCGAAAATCAGATGACCGCAAACATTCAACCCGTATGATTTCGCTTTGAGAATCGCCTCTTTGACGTTAGCACTGTCATGCCCACGGTTGATACGTACCAATGTCTCATCGTAGATCGATTGAATCCCGAATTCGACCCAAATTTCGGTTTTTTTGGAAAGCTCTGCGAGATATTCAAATGTTTCATCACTGATACTATCCGATCGGGTTCCAATACTTAGCCCCACAACGTTCTCAAAACTGAGAGCTTTTTCATAGAGGGCTTTGAGGGTATCAAAAGGGGCGTAGGTATTGGTAAAACTTTGAAAATAGACCATAAACTTTTCAGCACTGTTTTCGTCTCGAAGGCGTTTAGAGAGGGCATCAAACTGCCATTGTAACTGCTGAAGCTGTTTATCTAAATTAGGGTTGCTTGAAGAAGTGAGGTTGAGAAAAAAACCTTTAAGCTCACGAGCGTGATCCAGACTTGGACTGAATGAATCGTTTTCACAAAAAGTACATCCCCCTTTAGCAACCGTACCGTCGATATTGGGACAGGTAAACCCGGAAATGGAGACGGGAACTTTTGAGATTTTTACCCCGAATTTACGATGCAAATATTGCCCAAACGTAAAAATCTGTTCCCGCATAAAAGACGCTTAGATGATATATTTGCCGGTAAAACAGGCAGTACAGTAATTCTCTTCTTTGCCGTTGACACTCTGCAAGAGTGCTTCGTTGCTCAGATAACCGAGTGAATCCGCTTCAATAAATGCACAAATCTCCGCATTGGTCATGTTCGCTGCAATCAGTTTCTCTTTATCCGGTGTATCAACTCCGTAATAACACGGATCCGTTGTCGGAGGGCTGGAGATTCGCATGTGAACTTCTGCCGCTCCCGCAGCTTTAAGCATACGAACGATCTGACGGCTAGTGGTTCCGCGAACGATAGAGTCATCGATAACGATAAGGCGTTTCCCACGTATAAGATCATTAATCGGAGAGAGCTTCATTTTGACTTTCAAATCGCGCATTTCTTGGGTCGGTTCGATAAACGTACGCCCGATATAGTGATTACGCATAATCGCCATCTCGAAAGGGATACCGCTTTGTTGTGAATATCCGATCGCAGCGGGTACGCCGCCATCAGGAACCGGAACAACCATATCCGCTTCAATCGGCTGCTCTTGTGCCAGTGCTTTTCCCATCGCTTTACGCATTTCATAGACGTTCTGATTATAAACATTGGAATCGGGACGGGCAAAATAGACGTATTCAAAAATACAGTGTTTTGGGGTCGGTTCAAACACTTTGATCGATTTCGGTGCTTTACCTTTTTCAAAAATGAGGAGTTCGCCCGGTTCAACATCACGAATATATTCGGCACCGATCAAATCAAACGCACACGTTTCAGACGCTACTACGTACCCATCTCCGACCCGTCCGAGGCTCAGAGGACGGAAGCCATGCGGATCGCGCATCGCGAACATTTTAGAGCGGCTTAGGAAAACGAGAGAATAAGCACCCTCAATCTTTTTGACCGCATCGATGATACGGTCGGTTAGATGATGCTGATCACTTTTGGCGATCAAATGGATCAGATTTTCCGTATCCATAAAGGTTTGGAAAATCGCCCCTTTTTTAATCAGAGCATCACGTACCTCTTTAGCATTGGTAAGGTTACCGTTGTGAACAATCGACATCTCTCCCAGATCATAGCGGGCAAATACCGGCTGTGCATCAAGAATCGAATCATCTCCTGCGGTAGAGTAACGGGTATGCCCGATTGCCATATTCCCCTTGAGGGTGGTGAGCTTTTGATTGTCAAAAACCTGCGTCACCAATCCGCGATCTTTGATCGTATAGAGTTTTTCACCGTCACTGGTACTGATTCCTGCGGCTTCTTGACCCCGATGCTGGAGAGCATGGAGGGAGAAATAAGCCAATTTGGACGCCTCTGCATGGTCAAAAATACCGACTACTGCACATTTTTCATTTAAGCTACGCACTGTGTTTCCTTATGCAAGTTCTAAACAGTCTTGAATACTGTACAGACCGTTTGGTTTTCCGGCCAGCCATTTTGCGGCACGAATGGCACCTTTGGAGAAGGTATTGCGAGTGGTCGCGGTATGGTGCAGTTCAATAAACTCGCCATCGTTGTAAAATCCGACCGTATGACGCCCGACAATATCTCCGCCGCGCAATGCCATCACCGCAATCTCATCTTTAGTACGTTCACCGATGTTACCGTTACGTCCGCTGACACGTACGGCATCGAGATCGAGATTTCGTCCCGCTGCCGCTGAATGAGCCAACGTTAATGCTGTCCCGCTTGGGGCATCTTTTTTATGACGGTGATGCTGCTCAACAATCTCAATATCAAATCCGTCCAATGTTTTAGCCGCCATATGAACGAGTTGATTCAGAAGTGCCACCCCAAGAGACATATTCGTTGCATACAAAATCGGCATCGATTCACTCGCCGTTTTGAGGAGATTCATCTGATGAGTATCCAATCCTGTCGTACCAATAACCAAAGGTTTAGGATTCTCAATCGCACGTTCTAATAAAACTTGTGTTGCTTCGGGCAACGAAAAATCGATAACAACATCAGACCCTTTGAGCAATGTTGCCATATCATTCGTCACCAAGACTGAAGGATCGATTGAAAAATTGAGCTCATTTCGGACATATACCGCACCCAATGAAATCTCGCTTTCATGACGTAAATCTTCAATCAACAGCTTTCCGACACGCCCGCCAGCGCCAAATACACCTGCTCTTATCATTTTGGACAATCCCTATACTGCATTATTCTGATGACATTTTAGCGTCATAGTGTTTAAAAGCTATTGATGTCCGTCCACAAAAGCAATCGCCTGCAATGCAGCCACTGCACCGTCACCTGCGGCACAAACGACTTGTTTCGGAGCTTCAGCACGCATATCACCTGCTGCAAAAAGACCGGGCACAGAAGTTTTCATACTCAAATCAACTTTGACTTCACCCCACGGTGTCATATCACATAAAAAAGATCCGTCCGCTTGGATTAATACCTGATTATTCACATTATTGCCGACAAAAACAAATACACCGGGAACATCAATTTGACGTAATGAACCATCTTGGAGCTTTACACGGATTCCATTAACGCCCTTGGCATCTCCAAAAACCTCTTCAGGTATAGCATTTACAACGAGTTCAATATTCTCAGCCGCTTTGACTCTCGCGATGGTATTGGGAGCGGAGCGAAAGGTATCACGGCGATGAATTAAATAAACTTTGGTACAGATTTTTGCCAAATACAACGCTTCTTCGAGAGCCGTATCACCCCCGCCGATAACCGCGACCTCTTTATTTTTATAAAAAAATCCGTCACACGTTGCACACGTACTCACACCCCGACCGAAAAAAGCATCTTCTCCGATAAATCCGGCACGTTTAGGAGCAGATCCAGTACACACGATAACGCTTTTCGCTTCATCCGCAGTACCGTCTGATTTTTGGATACTAAAAACTCCATCTTCACGGCGCGATACCCGGGTCACTTCTGACATCTCATGCTTGAGGCCAAAACGCTGGCACTGTTCAGGCCATGGAATCATCAAATCCATCCCTGAAATATGCCCTGTAGCTCCGGGATAGTTTTCAATTTCCGAACTCATCGTAATCTGTCCGCCGGGCATCCCTTTTTCGAACATAGTGACATTATCCAAACCGCCACGTGTGGTATACAAACCAGCAGTTAATCCTGCCGGTCCTCCTCCGATGATCGCACAATCCAACATCCAAAGCCTCCGCTTTTAATTTGACGTATCATACTCATTTGTAGTTAAACCATACCAAAAGACAGTTAAGCAAAAAATCGTTTTAGAAAATTTTTAGAGAAGAGGGAAGATTTTGCCCTGAAGGGCAAAATTTAGAAGTGCGATTGTTACAGTAATGCGTTTAGTTTATCTGCGAATGCTTGTTTAGAAGCAGCACCGACCATTTGTTCAACCACTTCACCATTTTTAAAGAAAAGGATTGTAGGGATAGAACGGATACCGTATTTTACAGCGATATCTTGTTCTTCATCTGTATTTACTTTACAGATTTTTGCTTTTCCTTCAAATTCGCCTGCTAATTCTTCGATAACCGGAGCGATCATACGGCAAGGTCCACACCATGGAGCCCAAAAATCTACCAATGAGACACCCTCTTTGGTTACTTCGTCAAAATTAGATACTGTCAATTCAGTGTATTTAGCCATGTGACTTCCTTGAGTTCAATGTTTATATCGGGTCATTATAACGCCCCAATCTTTAAAATGACTTATTACATAACCCTCACATTTTTTCTCAGGGCATGCATAGTTTGGAAATATTTTAAGATAGTTTGCGCCATAATAGTCTTTACTTACAAACTAAAGTGAAAAGAATATCGTGAATGCATTTAGGATAGTCGTACTCATGGTTTCAACCATGCTGTATGCACAAGAACCGATCTCTCCGATACCGCAAAGTATTCCACACGATTTTGCCAAAGTCGCTTTAGGTAAAAAACTTTTTTTTGATCCGATTCTCTCTCATGATTACACAATAAGCTGCGCTTCCTGCCATGATTTTTCCAAAGGGGGAGCTGACGCCCAAAATGTCTCAACCGGCATACACCGTCAAAAAGGATCCATGAATGCACCGACGGTTCTTAATGCCGTCTTTAATTTTAACCAATTTTGGAACGGCAGAGCAAAAAACCTCACAGAACAAGCACTAGGCCCCATCCATAACCCTGTCGAAATGGGTCTTTCTCTAAAGCAAGCGGCATTACGTCTTCAGACGGATCCTGCTTACAGCCGTTCTTTTTCTAAAATCACCGGACGTATCAAGGTCACACCCAACGATATCACCGTCATGATTGCTGAATACGAAAAAACACTCATAACCCCAAATGGAAAATTTGACCGTTATTTAGAGGGGAAAAGTACCCTAACGCCCAAAGAGACCGAAGGGTATCTTTTATTTAAAACTCTCGGGTGTATAAGCTGTCATAACGGGGTCAATGTGGGTGGAAACTCTTATCAAAAAATGGGTGTTATCGTCCCTATTAAGCACAATGCCCATATAGATGACCGTTTTGTCCTGACAGGACGAGAACAAGATAAAAATGTTTTCAAAGTACCGACATTACGTAATATCGCACGCACTGCTCCTTATTTTCACGACGGAAGTGCAGGAACCCTTAAAAAGGCTATTTCAACAATGTCCTACCACAATTTGGGGGTCAAACTCACGCCGTCCGAAATCGATTCCCTGATTGCATTTTTAACTACACTTAACGGAGAGATCCCGGCTCAGGCCTATCCATGAAACTATCCTATAAATTCACGTTGGTCATCATACTCGGCCTGAGTGCCGTTATCGCTTTGATTTTCTTTAAAACATTTACCATGCAATATTTTATTGAGCGCAATGCAATTGAACTCCAAATCAATGCCATCGAAACAACGCAGCAAAAACTCGATTATGAGATTTTACACAATACCTTTTTCCTTTACACCAATCAAGATACCGTCAATACACAAATAGATGCTGTACGTCAGCAAATCGAACAGCTCATCCAACATCCCAATATTATACAAGAGCACCCGAGTACCCGAGTTATGCTCAAACAATACTCTCAAATTTTCGAACACAAAGTGAACCTTATCTACGATTTTCAAACGACCAATACCGTGGTTAAAAACTCAACATCGACCATTCCGCTGTTACAACAACGGGTTTTGGAAATAATGGATACTGCCAATCCGAAAGAACGGCAGTTTCTACAAACCATGAATCAAATCAGCGGAACGGTTTTACTAGGGAAAAATGCACACGATTTGCATCTCATCGCCTCTTTGCATTCCGATATCGTAGAACTATCCCGATATCACTTTAATGATAAAGAGAAAGAAGAACTCGCACAAAGGGTTATTTCCAATTTTCAGGTCATCGAAGATTATTTTCCCCATTATCTTCAATTGATGAATGACATTAATAATCCCTTAGCTCAAACAACATTAAAAAAGATCCAAAAAATCTATCTTGACGAATCAGCGCATGAACTTCGATCCGTTACCTTTTTCTCCTATTTTTTAATGGGTTTGTATATTCTCAGCCTTGGAATCATCACCTTCTTTTTATTTCGCAGTGAAAAAGAGTCTCGAATCGATACCCTTACAGGATTAAAAAATCGTAAAGCCTATGAAGAACGGATACAGCACTCCATTAATGATTTGGCACTCATCTTGATAAATATCAGTAAATTTAAACATTACAACGATTTTTACGGTGTTTCAGAAGGAGATCGATTACTGATTGAAACGGCCCGACACATCAGCACAATGCCTTTTTCCGGAAGTAATCCTACCTATTATCGTCTGGGTGCCGATGATTTTGGTATTTTATTTGAACAAACTTCCACCTATGCCCTCGAAACATTGGCCAAGGAAGTTTTATCCGCATTTTCAGAAACACCGATTATCATCAATAATGAAGTACGTACCCCTTCTATCGTTGTTTCTGCATCAGACTATAAGCCGCTTTTGGAAACTGCCGACATGGCACTTAAAAGCAATTCACATAAAAATCCTATTATCTATCACGAAGGGCTCAACCTTCGTCAAGTTATTCAAGATAATGTTACAAAAGTCAAAGAGCTAAAAGATGCTCTTCAAGAAAAACGGGTTATCCCTTATTTTCAGCCGATTATAGATCTTTCAACCTGTAAAGTCACCAAACATGAAGTGCTTGCACGTATTATCATGAAGGATACGCAGGTTCATTCCATCTTCCCGTATCTCTCTATTGCAAAAGAATCAAATCTGTATTCTCAGATTACCCATACTATCCTTGCTCAAAGTCTGGCAGTTATTGCTGAGTATCCGGGAGAATTTTCCATTAATCTATCCATCGAAGATATTAACAGCAGCGAGACAGTCGCAATGATCGAGAAAATATTAGAACAGCATGAAGACATCGGTAAACGGATTATTTTTGAGATATTAGAGTCCGAAGCAATCAAAGAATACGAAGGTATTGCCCATTTCATTGCTAAAATGCACCATTACGGATGCCGTATTGCTATTGATGATTTCGGAAGCGGCTATTCGAATTTTTCCCGTATTCTTAATCTGACCATCGATATCATCAAAATTGACGGTTCACTGATACGTTATCTCGATACCGATGATAAAGCAATCACGATCGTCCAAACGATTGTCAATTTTACAAAAAGTGCTTCGATTGAAACCGTTGCTGAATTTGTCCATAACAAAGCGATTGCCAATATCGTCTCAGAGCTTGGAATTGATTCCGCACAAGGATTCTTTTTTTATGAACCTGCTCCGCATCCCGTTGCTGTTTTTCCGCTCTAAAGCGTTATATTCTCAATCCACTCAATATTATTATCGGTGACAATAAGCGCATCGATGCAATAATCAAGAGTTAGCCGTTTTTGCTGGAGGTACGTTTGGATAGTCCGGTTCAGTTTTTGCAGTTTTGAGGGGGTAATATTATTGACAGCTTGCTCATAGCTTTGGGCACTTTTCACTTCGACAAAGTGCATCACATTCTCATGCATGGCAATAATATCAATCTCTCCGAAACGGTTATAGACATTACGGTCTATAATTCGGACCCCTTTATTTCGTAAATACTCACACCCTCGTTCTTCGGCAATATTTCCTCTGGCACGAGTGTGCATTGTATTTAATCCAGATAGTCGGGTTTAATCACCTCGACTTTGATCGATTTAAACCGTGCCGTTTTAATCAACTCGTCGGACTCGTCACCGAATAAAAAGTTGATTTGGCTCTTAGCATGGTGGAAGGTCGTAAAAAGGGTCCCTTTTTTGACCGTAGAGCTCACTTTTACGCGCAAAGGGGCACTTTGCCCGTATTCGCTTTTGAGTACGACAAAGTCTTTGTACTCGAAGAAATCTTCATCATCAACACTGACTAACAGCGTATCTTCACTGTGACTGCGGTTGAGTTTCTCACAGGCATTGGTTTGGGCACTGTTATTGTAATGAACCAACACCCGTCCGGTCGTGAGATAATATCCTTCATGCGTTTTAGCATTGAGCAGTTCTTCGACTTGACCACGCGGAACATACTGATGATAATGAAAGGTGCCGAATCCATCTTTCGTTCGGAAGGTATCGATATGCAGTACCGGCATATCCTCTTCCTGAACCGGCCATTGTAACCCGCGTAAGCGGTTTGCTTCCAGTTTTTCATAACTCGCGCCGCCGAAACGGATAGGAGCGTCGATACGTACCGCTTCCCAAACATCCCGAGTGGTTTTAAATCCGAGATCGGTTCCGTAGCGTTTAGATATCTCCGCAATCACTTCCCAGTCATCGGGCATCATAACATTGATCAGAGGCTGAGAGAGATGGAGGCGGCGTTCCGCATTAATATAGACACCCGTCTTCTCATACGCACTTTTGACTCCGAAAATAATGTCGGCAAATTTGGTAATCTCATTATCAAAGAGTTCATTGACAACCAAAAGATCGAGATTTCCCAAAGCCGCGTGAATTTTATTTTGGTTCGGATGGATATGGGCGATATCTTCGCTGATATTGTAAAGCGCCTTTATTTTCCCATCAACCATCGCATTGATTAAATCAGGGGTCATCATCCCCACTTCTTTCGGTGGCTGATAATCAGGAGCATAATACGGCAGCATCCCGACATCACATGTCCCTTGAACGTTATTCTGTCCCCGAAGCGGCATTAACCCCGCTCCGCGCTTACCGATATTTCCGGTCAACATTGCCAAATGGGTAATCGCCATTACGGCATACGACCCATCAAGATGTTCAGTGATTCCTAATCCCCAGAAAAAAAGACTTTTACGGGTTGCATATTTACGGGCAACGGTGCGAATCTCCTCAATTAACGACTCATACCCCGGAATTTTGAGAAGATATTCAGGGTTGGCATACGGATCGTTGAGAATAGAATTTTTGTACTCCTCATACCCTTTGGTACGGCTGTTCACAAAATCTGTATTGACCAAATTTTCAGAAAGGATAACGTAGGCCATCATGTTCAGGATCATCAGATTGGCTTCGTACGGGATGCTTAGATGATTTGTTGCTGATTTGGAGAGCTGGATACGGCGCACGTCTAACACGGCAAGCTCAATATCTTTTTGTTTAATCACATCGAGCATACGGTTGGCAACGATCGGGTGCCCTTCGGTCGTGTTGGAACCCATCACCACCATATACTCTGTTTCGTAGATATCATCAAACGGATTGGTCATCGCCCCCTCGCCGATCGTCGTACGCATCCCCTTCAGCGATGGAGAATGGCAAACACGGGCGCAGTTATCGACATGCGGAGAACCGACCACGTGGCGAGTAAAGTGTTGGAAAAGGTATGATCCCTCACAGCTGGTTCTGGCTCCACCAATCGCTGCAAAACTGTGCGCGCCGTGTTCATCGGTAATGGCTCGGAGTTTACGGGCAACGAGTTCATACGCACTCTCATAGCTGATCTCGTAAAAATCGTGATCCACCGGTTCGAGATAATCCATGTCCAGATCAGCAAACAGTGCGGCATTTTTAGCTAAAAATGATTTTCGAACACGGGCATTACGAAGCCGTTTGGAATGGGTTACAAAATCCCACCCCTGCTTCCCCTTGATACAAAGCCGCCCTTGAGAGACGGTTCCCTCTTCTTTTGCGAAGATCTTTTGGATTTTATTATCCTCAACCTCAGCGGAAATATCGCATCCCACGCCGCAATAGGTACAAACGCTGTCGATAACCATCGGATATTTCCTTGATAGTACGGGTTATGCACCCTTTTTAAAATTAGTGAAGTTTACAATTTTGTCTCTTAAGGACTGCGGAAGTAGCGAGACAATTCGAATCATTAAGTAAAATCTAAAAGGAAAAGCGTAGCGTATTTTTTTCCGTTCAATCGCATGGGTTATCCGCGCTATCCCCTTTTCTGTTGTCATCAAAAACGGCATTTTAAATCGGTTCTTCTGCGTCATCTCCGAATCGATAAATCCGGGCATAATGGTCATTACCTTTATTCCATACAGTTTTAACTGATAGTGTAATCCTTCAGCATACGCATTAATGGCACGCTTTGAACTGCTATAGGCGATCGAAGTCGGCATCGTAAAGAGGGATGCCAGCGAAGAGATAAAAACAATCTCTCCCACTTTTTGTTCCATTAGTTTTGGAATCATTGGCTCCAAAAGAGCATGGATACTCAGAAAATTGGTTTGAAAAACTCGATGAAAATCCTCAAATGGGGTTACTCCCCCACCGTGACCGACCGACACCCCCGCATTGAGGATGATGCGGTCAACCCTCTTCTCACATAAACTTTCCCCGATCTCTCCCATCCGCTTAAAATCATTGACATCGGCAACAATCATCTCCACCTCGGCACCTTTCTCTCGACATCGCTGTGCTACATCGTTCAAACGATCAACGCGACGGGCAATCAATACGAGCTGATTATCACACGTCGCATAATGAATCGCCAATGCTTCACCTAATCCGCTGCTTGCACCGGTAATAATTATGCGCATAAATCTCTCCCTATTAGAACCGTCTCAATCCATTCACTATATTCTCTTTACGCGAATTATACTTTCAATCACTGCTTGATTATCCTTTAGCCATTGTTTTGATTATCTTGATGTATCTTCACGTCCGTCATTCCTGGTCTACCCAAAAGGGTATGTGACGTCTGGAATTATGAAGATTCAATACCCCATTTTAGTCCGTAATGCACTAGCAATAACCCCTATAAAAAATGTCACTATCGAAACTTTAACAATAAAACATCCGGTCAAAATATAGAGATAAGGTTTTTCTTCTTCAACATTCAACATCTGCCGTTGTTCTTTCATTTCTAATACTTTTAGTTTGCGTGGATTACACCGTGTTTCTTCTTCACCTGACAATGAAAAATAATATGTTCCCCATACCCCCATCAATATCATCGCATTAAACCCTATATCAAAGCTTGGTGTTCTTCGTAAAAATAGCATTAACATATCAGCACCAACTGCTATCAATACAATTCCAAGTTTAAGCCTATTTTTATGCTCTATTTTATTTTTCAGCATTACTAACACCACTCCTAGAATAGCTGAAGCAAATCCACTTCCGGCTACAATTCTTTGCCATTCAGGTTCCATAAGCGTCATAAGATAACTTCCTCCTCACTTATCAGAAAATTTAACTAATTCTTTTTTACCGTTATGTTCCACAAACGCATATTCAACGCCATCCTTTTTAAACCATGAAGTAATATTCGAGGAATTTGTACTTAATTGTCCAATAATTTCAGACTTTTTTGTTTCTAAATTTATTCTTTCTACAAAATATTCCCCATCCCTGCGATTTTCATTAATCCCTAAAATGATTACATATTTTCCATCTTCGCTTATTAGAGCATCTTGAACCATTGTTGACACAATATGGATACTATCAATTTTTTTCAACTCAGGAACTGACCACTTATCCACATGACCAAATCTACTAATAGTAATTAAAGTTGTGCTCTTATGATAAAACAGACTATCAAATATTGTATCTATAAAGCTCATATCTTTTTTATCAAACCACACGTGAGTTATCCAGTCTTGCAATTCATAAGGTTTTTGTGTGCTTACCAACTTTAACACGGTAGGATCAAATCCATTTATTTCAAATATTTGTATACTACCAGTCATACCAACTGCAAGATAATTTTCATTTTTATCTTTACCTATTGATGTAATAACACCATCACACTCATATGTTTTACCTACAAAACTTTCTTTCTTTAGATCAAAAACTTTAAAACTTCCAGTATCAGCCATATAGATAAAATCACCATCGTTTGTAAAAGTTTCTCGACCCATACTTTCATTAATATTGAATTTCAATGTTCCATTTGTTAAATCATAAATTTTTGTATTACCATCAAAATAACCCCCCGTACTTAAATAATTCCCATTATTAGAAAAATTTAAAATATCAGTACGTGTTGAAGAGGGAAAAAAACCATATGCTAACTTCAAACTTTTTCCATCAAATACGTCTACTTTTCCAGATTCATATCCAACAGCAAACATTGTAGAATTCTTATTAAATGCAAGAGCAGTCACTCTGTCCTTAAAGCCGTGATTTTGGTTAATTGCAATGTTATTAAAAAATATATCATCCATCACAAAACTATTTTTCAAAATCGTATCACCTGCTACCGCACTATTTTTTAAAATTACATATCCACTTATGACCATAATTAGTAATATTCCAACAAAGCCTAAAAATACTGTTTTCATTTATATTCCAATTTTATATGTTATCTTTCATATTATATTGTTAAACTTATGATACTTCCTTAAACCCGCTATAATTTCACCATGAATGAAACACTAAAAATCGGGGAGATTAATATCCTCGTTATCGACCGGGACACTACACCCGGACTTTTTTTACGCGCATTGGATGAGAGCGATATTTTATTGCCTAACCAATACGTCACGGATACAATGCATATCGGTGATACGATTGATGTATTTGTCTACACCGATAGTGAAGACCGCCCCGTTGCGACAACCGTAATGCCCAAAGCAATGGTGAATGAGATCGCCTTTGTCGAGGTGGTTGATACCACACCTATCGGTGCATTTGTCAACTGGGGGTTGCCGAAAGATCTGTTCGTCCCCAAAACATTGCAGAAGCGCCCTTTTACCGTCGGAGAAAAACGACTCGTGCGTGTTATCTTGGATGAGCAAACTAACCGCCTCGTCGGAACTGAGAAAATCAGCGGGGCATTAGAGATGCCTCCGAAAACTTTTTATCCTAACACCCCCGTAAGTTTTATGATTATTGCCAAAACGCCTATGGGGTATAAAGTTATCGTCGATCACAAATACGAGGGGATGATTTATAGCAACGAAATTTTTGAAGATGTTCGTGTCGGACAGGTTAAAAACGGATTTGTAAAACTTCTCAGACCGGATGGCAAATTTGATCTCTCACTTCAGATGGTCGGAAAAGCAAAAGCCTCTAATGCCGCCGATAAAATTCTCGCGATGATAAAAGCCAACGGTGGAATGCTCCCGTACAACTACAAAAGCGACCCCGATTTGATTCAAAAAACATTTGGATTAAGTAAAAAGAATTTTAAAAGCGCATTAACACAACTCGTCGATAGTAAAAAAATAACAGTTCAGGAGAACGGAATTTATGGGATATAGACCACGCAAAAGCCCTTTTAGTCACCTAAAAGCGCGTAACCTCGTATACAGCGAAAATGACCAAACGTTTACCCTTATCAGCTTTAACCGAGAGACGATGCTCTTAGAAGTTCATATCAAAGATGGGGATCAGACGAAGATTGTCACCGATTTCCCGTTTGCCCACTTGCCTAAAAAGATCAAGCAAGAGCTCAATCCGCTATAATTGCACCATTATTTTTAGGAGAAATCTATGTCACAATTTACTAACGTCACCGCTGATAAAAAAGCCAATATCTATTTTGACGGAAAAGTTACCAGCCGAACCCTTCGTTTTGAAGACGGAACCATCAAAACTCTAGGGATCATGTTACCGGGTGAATACACCTTTAACACAGGTGATGCTGAGATCATGGAAATCATGAGTGGTGAGATGGACGTTCAACTTCCGGATTCAGAAGCATGGGTTACTATCACAGGACCGCAAAGTTTTGATGTCCCGGCCAACAGCGCATTTCATTTACAAGTTAAAACCGTTTCAGACTACTGCTGTAGTTTCGTTAAATAATTGCCTTAGCGTCGGATTTCGACGCTAGCTTCGTCTATCCAACCCTCTTTTTCATACGGTTCCCACCCATTTTTGCCACCGATACCGCTTACTTTATAGTAACTTCCATTTTTGACTTTTGATGTTACTGTCGTTTGAGCTTTAATGGGGCTACATTCTCCTGCACCATCGCATATCATGGTGTCTTTAATCGTTTTCATCCGTAGTGCTATGATTGAAATACCCTTATCCAGTTTGGGTTTGGCTACTTTATCATACTTGCCGTCAATTACTTCCAGTAAAAGCTTTCGTGACTCTTTATCCCCATGTTTTGCTGCAGAGGCGAGCCACATCATACCGGCAGTTGTGTTTTGATCCACACCCCGTCCGGTAACATACATTATCGCGACATTGTATTGTGCGTCTACATGCCCCTGCTCGGCTGCTTTAAGATACCAATTTGCCGCCATGGATTGATTTTTATCGACACCAATCCCCCGCTCATAAATCACTCCGACATTAAACTGTGAAACTTTATCGCCACGCAA
Organism: Sulfuricurvum sp.; assembly: GCF_028713855.1. GTDB lineage: Bacteria > Campylobacterota > Campylobacteria > Campylobacterales > Sulfurimonadaceae > Sulfuricurvum. The sequence continues at coordinate 4,903 of NZ_JAQTNN010000002.1, read as the reverse complement.
TGCCGACGTATAGGTTTCCCAAAAGGATTTTTGCGGTTCATTTCCATTCAGTTCATCCGCGAATATGCTGCTAGCATACCCAATACATACAAGTATGATCATCCATTGCACTATTTTCATCATCTTAGAGGGTATTAAATGCTCGATCACCTGCATCACCTAATCCCGGAATAATAAATTTGTTTTCATCAAGCCGTTCATCGATTTGAGCTATATAAATTGTAACGTCGGGATACATAGTTTCTATCGTTGCAATCCCTTCCGGTGAAGCGATAACATTGAGCGAAATAATCTTTTCCGCCCCTTTTTTCTTTAGAATTTCAATCGCATCACATAACGAACCGCCTGTTGCTACCATCGGATCAACTAAAATAACGGTTTTACCGCTGCAATCCCCTACCCTATCGTAATACAGATGACTTTTATGGGTATTTTCATCCCGCTTGATTCCTAAAAATCCTGACACGGAGAGGTTTAGCGTCTCAATAACCGCATCGTGCATCGGCAACGCTGCTCGAAGTACCGATACAACCATAATCTGCGATTCGTCTATACATTCTACGTGTTGTTCACCACGCCATGTCATAAAAGACTTAAGTTGCATTGGAAATGTTCTCATCGATTCATAGAGTAATATTTTAGTAATTTCTTTGAGTGTGTGTCTGAAGACCAATGGGGATAGAGTTATGTCTCGAAGCGTATTGACTAGTGACTGGAGAAGAGGATGTTTTGGATGGTTATGCATAATTTCTCTCTTAAAAAGATGCACTATTATAATACATAAGTGTGTCGACTGCCTAAGCAGTGACACTTATTTGTAGCGATACGTAATTCGCCCTTTATCAAGGCTGTAAGGGGTTAGTTCGATTTTCACCGTATCCCCTGGGAGAATTTTGATGTAGTGCATACGCATTTTACCCGCGATATGGCACAAAATTACATGACCATTTGGCAACTCAACACGAAACGTTGCATTGGGTAGTGCCTCAATAATCTTTCCGTCTACTTCAATGACATCATCTTTTGCCATATATATTCCTTTACGCGATTGATAATATTTCAGCTCTACCGTTGATAATTGCAACCGTATGCTCGTAATGAGAGCCTCTCAGCCCATCCGTACTTACCACATCCCAACCATTTGCCAAAATTTTAGAGGTTCCCTCTTTGTGACAAATCATCGGTTCCAAACAAAAAACCATTCCATTCTTAATTTTCGGGCCTGCTTTCGCATTCGTCCCATCCAAATAATTTGGGATTTCAGGTTCTTCGTGCGGTTTTTTCCCAATACCGTGACCACAGAATCCTCGTAAAGGGACAAATCCCCGTCCAAGAATAAACTGCTCTATCTCATAGGAGAGCTCTTTAAAACGCATCCCATCTTTGATAATGTCGATCGCAAAATAGAGGGCATCTTTAGAGCATGCAATCAAGGCTTCGTCTTCAGAGCTTATTGCTCCAACCCCGACAGAAATTGCAGCATCTCCAAAATATCCCCCTTTTTTTGTCCCAACGTCAAATCCGACAATATCACCCTCGCATAAAGCGTAATCGGTCGGTATGCCATGAATAATGACTTCATTGACAGAGGTACAAACGGCACTTGGAAAACCATAGAGACCTTTAAAAGAGGGGATGGCACCTTGACTTCGGATATATTCCTCACCCATGGCATCAAGCTCTTTCAGGGTCATCCCAGGCTTAGTTTGGGAAGCTAACAGTTCCAGCGTCGCACCGACGATTTGATTCGCGGCACGAAGCTTGGCTATTTCATCATTTTTGCGTAGCGCAATCGCCATTGTTACAGGCCAACCGCGCTAAGGGTTTGATATTTTGACATATAAACCTGTGCTTCAATACGACGCATTGTGTCCAGTGCAACTTGAACCACGATTAGAACCGCCGTCCCTCCGAAGAAGAACGGTACTCCCATCGCTTTGACAATAACCCATGGCAAGGTTGCAATCAAACCAAGATAGATAGCACCTGTTATGGTAAGACGACCTGCAGTGTCATTTAAAAATTCTTTAGTCGATTCGCCCGGACGAACGCCCGGAATAAATCCACCTTGGCGTTTTAGGTTATCGGCAATATCTTTAGCGTTAAATACAATAGACGCATAAAAGAACGCAAAGAATACAATGAATGTAAACTGTAAAATATTAAAGAAGTAGTGATTCGGATTCAAAACATCCGCTACCGCTTGAACATAAGGGTTCGTACTTGATGACATAACCGTCATCGGAAACATCAAAATTGCTGAAGCAAAAATAACCGGGATAACCCCTGAAAGATTCACTTTGACCGGAATATAGTTCATAACCCGTTTATTTTGATTTTGGAGCATTGTCTTTTTAGCATACGTAACCGGGATACGGCGTTCACCTAATTCGACATAGATAATAACCAATACCGTAGCAGCGATAAGTGCAATAATCGCTAACAACGAAAATATACTCATAGCGCCCGTATTTACCATTGAAATCGCATGCGATAATCCGCTAGGAATTGCCGAAACGATACCGGCAAAAATAATCAAAGAGACACCGTTTCCGATACCGCTTTGAGTAATCTGCTCACCGATCCACATCAACAGCATTGTCCCTGCCAACATTGATACTGTTGCCAAAAGAACAAACGTTGAATGATCGACCAATATGGCACTTCCACCATCTTTTCCTGTCATACTTTGTAAGCCGATACTTACACCGATTGCTTGAATAATGGTAATAACGATCGTTGCATAACGGATAATCTGCATGTATTTAACCATGCCGTCACGTTCTTTTTTCATTTGGGCTAAATTCGGAAATGTTGCAGCCAAAAGTTCCATAATAATTGAAGCAGTGATATAAGGCATGATACCAAGAGAGATAATGGAGAGACGTTCCACGGCTTTACCGCTAAACATATTAAATAAACCTAGCGCGTCAGCTTGGTGGGAGTCAAAAAAAGAAGCAAGGACGGCTGTGTCAACACCCGGTACCGGCACGTATGCCAGTAGTCGGTAGATAAAGAGAAAACCGATCGTAATTAAGATCTTGTTTACAATTTGTTGGTTCATTATTTACCAGTTGTTGTAACGTTTTCATCTTTGATTTTAGATGCTAAATTGATAGCGCTAGCGCCGACAAGTTTAACACTTGTAACCGATTTAGCTAATCGATGTACAGCACGGATACTATCCATTGTGATCTCTTCAAGTGCAGCAACTTCCGATACGCGCTCTACGTTGATCACATACGGTTTAATAACGCGTGATGTAAATCCGATTTTTGGCAAACGGCGAGCAAGGGGCTGTTGTCCACCCTCAAAGTTACGTTTTTCATTGTAACCTTTACGTGCTTTTTGCCCTTTGTGACCTTTACCGGCTGTTTTACCTTGGCCACTGCCTTGGCCACGGCCAAGACGTTTTGTGCTGTGGGTTGAACCCTCAGCAGGAGTAAGGTTTTCTAATGCCATAACTTATCCTTTGATACGTGATAGTGCGTCGATTGTCGCACGTACCACGGTGTTTGGATTGTTAGAACCCAAAGACTTCGTTAAGATGTCTTGGATTCCCGCAAGCTCAAGTACAGGACGGGTTGCGCCACCGGCGATAACCCCTGTACCTTCAGATGCAGGTTTTAGCAAGATACGACTTGCGTTGTATTTAACTTCGATATCGTGAGCAATGGTAGTACCTTTGATCTTCACGTTAGTCAAGTTTTTGAACGCTTCGTCAACCGCTTTACGGATAGCATCGGGAACCTCTTTGGCTTTACCGACTCCGTAACCTACGGTTCCTTTTTTATTTCCTACAACTACGAGAGCGGTAAAACGAAAACGTCTACCACCCTTTACAACTTTGGTTACACGACCGATGTTTACAATCGCTTCTGAAAATTCTTCTCTGTTAATTGGATTCATCATCGTGCCTTAAAACTTGATTTCATTTGCACGAAGTGCTTCGGCAAACGCTTTTACAACACCGTGATACAAAAATCCGTTACGATCGAACGTAACTTCATTGATACCGGCATCTTTGAGGGTTTTTGCAAATACTGCAGCTGCTTTTTCAGCGTCCGCTTTGTTTGCTTTAAGACCCAAAGTTTTTGAGTGTACTGCTGCTAACGTTACCGCTGCTTCATCATTAATCGCTTGCGCGCTGATGTAACGGTTCGAACGAAAGATAGAGACACGTGGCAATGACGCGCATCCTGAAATTTTAGAGCGAATACGGCGTTTACGTTGAGTACGCTTAGCCGTTTTAATTTTAAGTGTTTTACCTGTCATATCATCGCTCCTTATTTCTTAGATGTCTTACCGGCTTTACGCAGGATAGTCTCATCGGTATATTTAACACCTTTACCTTTATAAGGCTCAGGTGGACGGAATGATCGGATTACAGCAGCAACTTGACCAACTTGTTGTTTGTCAGCGCCTTTGATACTGATAACGTTTTTCTCTACTGCAATCGCAATTCCAGTAGGGATATCGAAATTGATATCATGGCTAAATCCAAGTTGAAGTTTCAAAATAGCACCTTCAACCGATGCACGGTAACCAACACCGTTGATCTCAAGTTTTTTCTCAAAACCTGTTGTCAAACCGGTAACGATGTTTGCTGCTAGTGCACGGTATGTACCCCAGAAAGCGCGATCCGCACGTTGGTCAGAATTTGTGCTAAACGTCAAAGTATTATCTTCAAGAACAACACCACAGTTACCAAGAGTATCCAAAGTTTGTGTTGTAGCACCTTTTACGAAGGTAAGTACCGTTCCATCGAGAGTTACATTTACATCAGTTGGGACAGAAATAGGAAGTTTTCCAATACGTGACATCTTATCTCCTTACCAAATTGTACAAAGGACTTCACCGCCAACGCCAAGCTCGAATGCTTTATCGTTAGGAAGAACCCCTT
>NZ_JAQTNN010000001.1:212695-402909 GCF_028713855.1 Sulfuricurvum sp. | reverse complement strand
GGGTATCCGCGATCGACTCTATACTAATCGCTTCATCGCTTACAAAGACGATGGTGTATTCATAGCTTCGGGATATTTCACTCTTTCCCTCAAGGCGGTAGACGCTGTAGCTTTCAGGAACGATAATAGAAGTGGAAGGTTTGTACTCGGGAAGTCGTAAGCGGCAATTCACTCGGCGGTTGATTAATGGTGATGCCCCCTTCAGGGGGCTAAGGAGAGTGCTGGCAGTGATCATTTGATGCAATCCATCGACTTTTTTCCTCTAAAAACTTTATTATAAAAGTTAACATTTCCCATGGATTATTAAACTTTATACTAAATTTTGGTGTGATTTTTCAATGTGTAGAGCCGAAGCTCCACAAAAAATTAAGCGCTTTTGCCGACGCCGATGCGCCAGTCATCTTCACCTGATGTACTTGCAGTCTCATGTCTCCATGTAATTTTGCGGTATGCAAATGCTACATTTTCGAGTGGCGCTACATCTGAAACAGCCATTCCAACTTCCGGATTCATTGTGGTTTCAATGTTAACAATCACAGCATCTTCAAGAGCGATGGTGAAATAGTGTTCCGGTTTACCCGCATAACTTGTACGATAAAACTTGAGATCAACATTAGTCAATGTCTCACCTTTAGTCAAAGCGTTATAAATCAACGGTGAACTTTTATCAAAAAGTTTTGTAACCACAAGCGGTTGATGTGATCGTTGACCTGATGGTTGACCAGAGCTTGGATCACGAGGAACTTTAATGTTATGCGTTAACGCTTTTACTAACGTCTCGTTTTCATGACCCTCTTGATACGTATTACCGATAGACTCAGCGGTAAAAGCTCCCTCTGTTATCAGACCTTGTGTAGTTCCCTTAATAGAGATAAACACTGGATTGTTCATTTGCGCTCCTAATTTAATATAAAGTAACGAAAAATTATACCACTATAAAATTAATTCTAACTAAAGTAATCATATATTTATTAAATATATTTTTTAATATCTAAAAATAACGGATATAATTTGTTACGTTTCATAGGATCAGCAGATAATGCGTATTTAAACCAACGACGTAAACCAAACGGCAACAATTTAAGATCACGAAGGGTAATCGGACGTTCAAATAATTCTGTAGATCGTTCGATATAAGGAAGTTGTCCACTGTATAGTTCAAAACAGACAACTGCCATAGAGAATAAATCACTATGGAAAGTTGGCACATCTCCCTGAATAACTTCAGGTGCTGCATAGCGAGGATTGTAAGCCTTGATAGTATTGTAATCAAGTTCAAAAAGCTGCTTTTTACTTAGATTTATCGATATTCCAAAATCAAAAAGCTTTATTGATTCATCATCCAAATACATAATATTATTGGGATTAATATCGGCATGAACGATATGTTGAGTATGAAGATATTCAATGGTTTTGAACAGTGTGTACAAAAGGTTCCATTTCATAGAAATACTGAATTGCGTTAATGGAATTTCATTCAGCAAGCGCCCGTTCAATTGTTCCAATACAATATAGGGAATATTAAATTCCGCATCAATACCAAAATCAATTACCTTGATAATATTGGGATGGGACAAACGAGAAAGATGAGCATACTCCGCATACATAAATGCATCAATATCGCTTTTAGCGGATAAATGTTCCAATGGGAGCTTTACGGCAAGACGTCGATCATCACCATAGTATTCCGAATAGTCATCCCTGGCTTCATACACAACAGATAAACCGCCGATACCAAGCCGTTCACCCACTGCGTATCTATTATTTAAACGCCTTTCCTCATCCATCTTTATAATATTGTCTGTATTGGTATTTACAGGGATTAAATCGACGATATCTATTTGTTGTCTGGACATCTCTCTCCCCTAGATTTCAATAATTACAGCCGTTAGATTATCATCTGCCTCTTGTGAGAGGACATAGGATGTCAGGATATCCAGTCCCGTTTGTAAGGAAAGACAATTCAAAGTCTCTTGGATCAATTCAGGGGTGACATTGTCGTAAAGTCCATCAGAACATAATAAATAAATATCCCGTTTCTGAACCCGAAATCTTTTGACTTCTAATGAGAGTTCTCCCGGAGCCGATAGTGCATTTGTCAAAACTTTACGCATACCCTTTGGAGTTTGAATTTCTCTGGCATGATCCAAAGTAACCAAAGAAAGGTGATCCTCGCGTAAAAGATAACAACGACTGTCTCCGGCATGGATAGAAACCCCCTTTTCGCCTTCAATATACAATAAAACAATCGTTGTCCCTACGACGGCATTGACCCCTGTCATCTGTGCTTTCTTTTTAAGTATTAGATGAATATTGTATATTTGAGATATGATGGCTTCCACTTTTTCATCAAAACTGCCACTCATATGCATTTTTTCAAAAATATCCGTCACAAGATGACTAGCAAAATTTCCCTCTTGATGCCCACCCATTCCATCACATACAATCCACAATCCTCGTTTATCGCTAACATAATAGGAATCTTCATTATTGGTTCGAATGTGTCCCGGATGGGTTACAGAATAACTTGTGCCCAAGCTAGATATGCCCGTTTAACTTGAATTTTTTAATCGGACTATCGGAATCAAACGCTTTAGCTGACGTTCCACTTAGAATAAATGATCCTTTGTTCTCTTTATTGCTGTATTCAACAATAACCTCATCCAAACCGCTTGGTATAGATCGCATTCGCCCGAAAAGTTTAAAGAGAGCCCATTGTCCCTGCGCAGCGAGTGAAACTACGGTGTTGTTATCCAAATCGATCAACTGGAATTTGCTATCGGCATTACCACTCTCAGAAGGCCAAACAATTTTACGAGATTTAATCGGTCCGTGCTCATAGACAATGTTGTTTTCATCGTATTGAAGCGACATGCTTTCAAGATTTTTACCCAATAAGTTCGGACGGATAAAAAGTGCACTGTTCAATGTATCACCTCTGCTGTTAAACAAACGTTTGCGAATTTCACGCGCTTGATAAAGCGATTCCATCAATTCAGGTGAAATTGAAACGGTAGCACCGTCAATCCGTTTTAATTGATATCCTCGTCCGGATGGATTTGTCGTTACAAACGGAGCAATATACTCACTTTGGAATTGATCCAATATCCCTCCTGCTCTGAAAAACTCCTCAAAATCACTCAGTGCTACATCGGTAGCAGCATTAGGATTGAAAGGGTATTTATTGACCAATCTGTCACGATAAAAAGGGTATACCTGCGATGAATATTGTTCACTGATATGTTGTTTTCCCTGAGAAATCATTTTTCCGGTACCGTTTCCGGCTGATCGAGGTAACCAACGGCTAACCGGAGAAGGTAGAGGACTTACTTCAACCGTCGTTCCCCCTTGTTTTGCCCGAGCGACAAGTGCGCCAAAAGCTTCCGAGGGTGATCCCGATCCGGCGGGAGCTGAATTCTGAGCGGATGCGTTATCAAATCGGGTCATTTCCGCTTGTAACGTTGATCCTGCAACGCCTTCATCGCTCAACAACTGGTTATAAGGTTTAAAGTAATCTCTGAGCATTTTGGGAGTGCTATCAGATAAAACCCCCTGTACATTTCCGGCAATATCTTTTCCTGATGCAGCCGAGATTTTTGCAGAGGCTTTTTTCTCAATTAATTCGGTTATCGAATAAATATCCGTGTTACGCTTGAGCGCTTTTAGGACGGCTATAATCGGTGAATCTTGTGATGCCAATACGTTAATCTGCTCTGGCGTTAAATCTGAACTGAGATATAACGTATTTAAGCCCTCTGTCCAAATCTTTTTATAATCGGCAAAATAGTAGTTTTGAATTTTGGCATATACAATTTCCAACTCACTGTCTTTAAGTTCGGTTGAATATCCCAGTACCCAGTTTGAGCGTATGATCTCTTTTAGGAGCGTTTTAGCATCGAGCGTAAAGACTTTGTCATACCCGTTTTTCGTATAAAAGCCGGGGATAATATAATCATTGCCTCTAAAAAGTGACGTATTGGCTCCCATAACGGTAGAAAATTGGAAATCTTTGAGATTCATCTCTTGAACTTTGTCTTTTAGCTGTTTGTACAGCAATGCTTCTTGACCATAGCCCGCTAATTTAGTTCTGGCAGCTTGTACTGTATTTTGATTTAGATTATACGGTTTAAAGCTATGTGCTAAAAGACGTTGCCAGTGACCTTCGAGATTTTTTTGAAGCGTAGGATTTCCCGGATACTGATCTGCCCATGTTTTACTCATCCATTGCAACATAAATCGGTTGTCCCGTTTTTCTTGATTGTTGAGCATCAGATACGCTTTAGTATTTTCCCACGTATCATCATAATTATTTAGATTTCTCAGCGTTTGAGAATCAAGTGTTTTAGCCACCTGCGGGAGCAATAATTTTTCAAGCAAGCGGTAATAGAGAGCATTAAGTTTTTCTTGACGTTCTTCCACGGTGTAGAAAGACAATCTCCAAAAACGGTGCGAACCTTTTGCATCATCCAATAATTTAATCGCATATACTTTATTAAGCAAATTTAGATCATGTTCGAAATCATTACGATTGATACTCTGCACTTGTGCATATTTATACTCTTTGAGCTCTTTATTGAGCTCTTTAATCGTATCAATATGCGTGCTGTAATCCCAAAGCCACAGAAATGACACCATAACAACAATCAGTGCAGCCACAGCAATACCAATCCGTTCTCGAATTTTTTCTTTTATCCGATATCCCGTATCCATTTTGATCACATACGCTTCAGCAAAAATAATCTCCTGTAACACTTTACGGATAAAGAGACCTTTACCGGCCATTGAATTTCCAAGAAGATGTTCTTTGGAAGGTGTTGCCGTGTTATTCATTAATCCGCTATGACTCGGAACACTGGTAAAATAGATACCCCGAAGCATAAGCGGAGCACGGTAGCGTGTTTGTGCGAATCCTATATCGATAAATGTTTTGAGCTTATCAAATAACAGGGTGAATTCGTCGCCGAAAAGTAAAATTTTTGACCGTGCACTGTTATCCCATTCATGGTGCATTCGATCCAATATCGAAGCATCCAAGCGTCTAATTAAGGCATCAAACTCACTTTGGGCACTTTTGCTGTCAATGTTTTTAGAATCATCAAACGTCATCCCTAAAACTTCATCTTTTTCATTCTCGGCAAGGGTGCTGAAATATTCGGCAAATCCGGGAATTTTATCGGTTTTAGTTACCAACAAATAAATAGGAATCGTTGAGGTAAATGCAGCAGATAACTCATCAAAACGATCACGCAGACCTTTTGCATAAAGTTCCAATTCTGTGTCGGTTTTTTCCATCAACGTCTCGACACTGATCGTTAATACCACCCCGTTAATAGGACGTTTCCAACGTTTCTTTTTAAACAGTTCTAAGAAACCATGCCATATACCCGCATCGATAGAACCCTCTTCTTGTTTAATAAATTTCCCTGGGATATCAACAAAAATAGCATGTTCGGCAAAGTACCATTGAAATGACGGCTCAGCTGCGATGGAAGAATCTGGCTGGTTTTGGTAGTTAATATTGAGCGGAAAATCAAGTCCTGAGGATTCAAGAAGCGTTGTTTTTCCTTCTTTCTCCTGACCGATTATCAAATACCAAGGGAGCTCGTATTTTGCATCACGTTGCCCTTTGTAAACACTGGAATTTTTGATGATCTTGGTCGCTTCGATAAAACGGGATTTTAACTCTTTTACTTTTGCGGTAACCAAATCCGTATTCGTGTTCTCTTTAGCGCGCTGTGCTTTTGTCGCTTTTAACTTGGCTTGCGTATCTTCTTTCGCATAGAGCTTAAACACTAAAATGGCCATTAATGTACCAAAAAAGATTGAAAATCCGATCAATAATCGTACACTCAAGGATCCTAAAGAATCAAACATATTATCGCCGAATGCAATAATAACTATTGCTAAAATAAGAGCAATCATGATGTTCCAAAACAGTGTGCTTTGAAACAGCTCTCTTTTATTAATTTTTAACATTGAAATCCTTTGTAAAGCCGTGTTCCATGTAAGGGAACAATACCTTCTCTTGTGCGTTTAATGAGAGGCTCAGGCTTACATAAACAATAGTCACGATCGCTATAACACCTATAATCAATACTAAATAGGGAGCCTTATAGACATAATGGTGTTTTTGTGATGACACTCTTGATTCCGCATAAAACGTTTGTGCTTGTCGTCCCTGAACGGTTTTGATTTGTTTGTACAAATTATCCCGTATCGCATCCAATTCCATTTTACCGCGTGTTTGAATACGATATTTTCCTTCAAATCCCAGTGATATACAGACATACATAAATTCAAGAAGATGAATATTATTGGCAGGTGATGCAAGTAATTTGGTCAACAGTTGGAAAAATTTCTCTCCGCCGTAGGTTTCACGATAAAAATGTCCCAACAAACTGTCTCTTGCCCAATCGTTGTTTTTTCCCCAATGAGTAGTACAAATCAACTCATCCAAAAATGTACATAACAAATAGCGTGCAACCAATACTTGTGAATTCTCAACATTTTGTTTTGCGGCATTTTGGGTGAATGCATCAATCTCTTCGATGAGCAGCGCATGAACATTCCCGACATCCCCTAGATCATAAGTATGTAATAACTTATCGATATGGACAAAAATAGGCTTTGCCAAAGAGATAAAAGGGTTCATCCCCTCAATCATACTCGGCTCATGTTCTTGGAAAAATGCTTTATACTGCTGCTGCGCTATTGTGGGTTTTACCTTTGCAATACCGCTAATATCTCGATTACTCGATGAAAAACCTGTCAATGTTTCCTGTGCTTCGGATGAAGGCAGTAATACGGTTTTATTATCACTCATTATAGTCATACCCTCTTAGTCTTTATTGCTTCGTATTGCCCATAAATCATACTCAATACCTTCAACTTCACCAGCTAAATAGAATGCCATTCCGCCCGAACTTTGTAATGTGCGCTTATCTTCACTCGAGAGTTCAATTTTAAAATAGATATGATTCACCCGATACGGGATCTGACGCGGAGCCGCAGGAAGCGGTTTGATTTTGAAGCCGGCCAGATGATAGTTGACCAAATCTCGAATGGTCTCGATCGTTCCCATTTTAAGATTATCAAGAAGCAATTTTTTTAATTTTTCCGTTGCCATATCTGCAGTCACAGCCAACACAAAAGAACCTGTATCTATGAGTGTTTTATCTTCCAGTTTGGCTACATAAATGCCGTATTTACGCTGTTCAATAATCAATTTAAAGCTGTTTTGTTCCAGCACCATACTGAGCATAGTTTTAAGCTCGTTTAACAAGATAATGAAACTTTCTTTTTGTTTTTTATGATCGTATAAATACTCTTTTTCCAGGCGTCTCTCTTTTTTCATAAAAACTGCCAACTCTGCTGCTAAAGAGTGAAGTTCTAAAAAAAGGATATCCGGATGAATTTTTTCTTGTGAAAGGTAAAAATAAAAACGGCTGTGAAACCGATTTAAGAGTTGAAGCAAAAGGTAATCACCCAATTCGGCTACCTGAATCGTCACATCACTCAACTTTTCTGCCAGTTTGACCATACGGAAATTTAATACACTCATCAGTTCTTTAAGCTGTGCCAATAAATAATGGCATCGATTTAGATGCAAATAGGTAGGGATGAAATTTTCATCCAAAGATACCGCACCGCTTGCTGAGACTGAACCGATGCGGGTAATGGCTATTACCCCATACCCCTCATTAAGCTCTTCATCACGTAAAAGACGAAAATTAGGTTGAGCCAAAAGTAATTCAGCAGTAGAGCTCTCTCCGACATTGGTATTAGGGACTTCACGCTCTCGGCGAGCAACCATACGCGTTGCTTTTACCTCATCTTCCTCAAAAGAGAGATCATCCGCATACTGCATACATAAAGGCAATGAGAGGTAAATCGTTTTCCCTGAGTCTTTTGACCCGATATCCAGAATTAGCTCATGTGCTTTTATACTTATATCGAATAACGTACCATCGGGCATAATGCCATACGCCCGATTTAACACAAGCTTTCCGGAATTTAAAAACTGGGTGTCAATATCCAGATCAAACAAACCCCATCGATTTGAACCTGATTCAATGGTTCGCGTCCGTAATTCATAATCATAATGACGATCATTTTGTTGAAAATGCTGAGGACGGATAAAAAGGCCTTCTCTCCATACTACGTTATTTATCATTGTTCATTTCCTTGATTGAAGAGTTGTCGATCAAAAGTTCCGCTTTGTTGTACCCTTTTTCAATAGGTTTTACATAGCGCCATGAGGTAGTCCCGTCGATATTTCTAAAACTTCCTACAACTCCGAAATATTTAGTATTCTCATCAAAAAGAATTTTGTAATTTTGTTCCTCATTCGGAATAATCACCTGTTTTGATTGGGAAATCAACGAATTTTCCAACCGTTTTTTCGCTTCATCGCTCAATCCCCAAAAATCAACTTTTGAAAATTGCTCTACATCTTTCAATTCATAGAAATAAAGTACCAGAGGTGCAGCGACATTGTTTTTATTCGGATTTAGATTTTTTCCGGATTTAACAACCAGTTCTAAATGGCTCGGTTTATCTGCACAGTTGCTAATCATAAGAGCAATGGAGATGAACAATACTATTTGCAAAAATGTTTTCATCGTATTTCCTTTTTAACGTTTATGGTGCGTATCAGAAGAGACAAGCCCCACTGAAAAAGCTAATTTTTCATACTCTTTTGTGAAATGGGGCGATAACATTTCAACACCGGAGTCAGGATCATCATTCAGGTTTTCAAACATCTGCGTATACGCTTTCCACATCAAACAGCTGCGAGGCATTGGTCCGCGTAATGCACCGATAGTATCAAACTTGTGTTCCAAACTTTTGGGAGCAAACTGCATCAATGCCGTGCCCATAAGATTTTTAGAAGCGCCATGCAGTGCAATCGTATGGGCATCAATTTGTGCGAATGATCGAATGACTGCCGTAGAAAGATTTATAACCCCTGAGCGTCCTTCCATCCGTTCATCTTGAAGCAGTTGCAGCGCCGAGTTACCCAATTTGATCGGATTATTTTCATTCGTATCTATCGACTTAGTTTGAACACGTAAATCTTGTTTGGTTCTCTCTTTGATGTAGAGTGAATTTTTCAACCCGTCCAAACTGTTGATGAGGACATCAGCGATTTCACTCATTAATAAATCACGCTCTTTTTTCTCCAGTGCGATAATTTCCAATCCCAGTTTTTCTTCCAAAATTCGGATAGAATCAGCCAATTGCTGATCGTATGAGGGAGAATACGATTTTTTCTTTCCTTCTGATGATGCAAAAGTCGGAACAGTTATGTGTTGGTCATACAACTCTCGTCGTATTTCGGGAGCCTCATGAAACTCATCATCACTCATATCTAAAATGGCTGAAGCTTTTTTCGTATCATCCAGTAGATCCAAAACATCTTCTTTCGTCTCCGACTCTTCTTCAGATGTTACGCCAAGAGTATCCCGCACATCTTCGTATAAAAAATCATCATCCGGTATCAGCTCACGGATCGCTTCTAACGGTTCAGGCTCATTTGAAAAACTACCGACAATAAAATCATCCGTGTACTCATTGTCGCTAAAGCGAGCCTGCAGCTCATGATCTCCAACAATATAGACATCTGACGAACTAATAAGATGCGGAATCCCTTTTGGAAGTTTTTTATAGGGATGTTTTAAAAATGTTCCGTTTGTACTCTCATCTCGAAGATAATATTGTTCATATTTGTATTCAATGAAAACGTGTTTTCCTGAAATATAATTATCGAAATCGTTTAATTGGTAATCAGCCTCGCCACTGCGCCCGATAACACCGTCACATTGATCAAATTTCATATTTTTATACGTCGGTCTGCTTTTTCCGCTTTTTGCAATATCAAAAATCAGCTGCATATCATTCACCGTCTTTAATCGGTTTTTTATCCGGTTTTACTTGAGTCATGGGTTTGTACTCTTCCATACTGCCAAAACATCCGGTAAATACAGACCCGATAAACAGTGCCATCACTAACGTCATTACTATCTTCATTTTATGCTCCTTTGATACTGATTTCTTTGTTTTTATCCATACTTACCCGAATCGAATGCAATGGAATATTTTCAACACTGCATTTCAAAACTTCCTGAGCCAGTTTCGGCATCAGATTGGTATTGATGATCAACTCTATATTACGCGCACCGGTATCTCTGGCATTGCTTAATGCGACGATATGGTCCAAAAGTGCATCATCGTATTTAAATCCTATCTCACGTACCGCGAGCTGTTTTTCAATCCGCTTTAGTTTTAACGTAATAATCTCTTTTAACGCTTCTCTACTCAAATTCATGTAAGGGATCACATTCATCCGTCCCAAAAGAGCCGGTTTGAGATAATCACTCAAAATCGGGAGGATTGCGTTCGTAAGCGGCTCCAACTCAACATTGTCATATTCGCCGCAAATTTGTGTTATCGCATCGGTAGCAAGGTTGGATGTCATTAAAATAATCGTGTTTTTAAAATCGATTGCTCGCCCTTCTCCGTCATTGACCGTCCCTTTGTCAAAGATCTGATAAAAAAGATTCAGAATATCCGGATGGGCTTTCTCGATTTCATCGAACAACACAACTGAGTACGGTTTAATCCGTACCGGATCGGTAAGCTGTCCTCCGTCTCCATAACCCACATACCCGGGAGGAGAACCGATTAGGCGCGATACCGTATGTTTTTCTTGAAATTCAGTCATATTGATAGTCGTTAAAAACTGCTCTCCGCCATATAAAAGATCGGCTATGGCACGAGCCGTTTCGGTTTTACCGACACCGCTGGGACCGACGAGCAAAAAGACTCCCGTAGGAGCATTTTCATTTTTTAGCCCTGCAGCAGAGATTTGTAAAAAAGTATTGAGATATTTGATCGCTTGGTCTTGACCTATAACCCGTTGCGTCATTTGTTCCTGAAGTGTCATCAGATTTTTAGCTTGTTCACGCACCATATTTCCCAGCGGTATTCCGGTCCATGAAGAGATCACTTCAGCTACTTGCTCTGCTGTGACATTATCATAGACATAACGGCACTGTTCTTGCATAGCGAGGAGTTTTTGATGTTCTTTTGCTGCCCCTTCTTTTTTACCTAAGATACGGAGTGTGGCAATTTCTTCTACGAGTTTCTTTTGCTTTTCATATTCGATTTCGCTTTTTTTAAGTTCTTTATCTAATTGTCTTATCTCTGCATTTAAATGCTTAATACGTTTAGAATAATCTTTTAGACCATTCCCTTCATCACGGCTTAAAAGATCAATTTCTTGCGTTATTTTGAGTTTTTCATTTTCAAGACGCGAAATTGCATAGGGTCTGTTTGTTTTACTGATTTTGACGTTAGCACACGCGGTATCCAACACATCGATCGCTTTATCCGGTAATTGACGTCCGGTAATGTATCGTGCAGATAAAGCGGCGGCGGCTTGTATAGCAGCATCTTCGATATATACATCGTGTTCTTGCTCATATTTATGAGCAATTCCGCGTAAAATAGTTACGGCATACTCAACACTCGGTTCTAAAAGATTGATTTTTTGGAACCGACGGGAAAGTGCCGGATCTTTTTCAAAATATTTTCGGTATTCGAGCCATGTCGTAGCCGCAATAGTACGTAACTCACCTCGTGCAAGAGCAGGTTTCAGAAGATTCGCCGCGTCACTTCCTCCCTCATTTCCACCCGCTCCGATAAGGGTATGCGATTCATCGATAAATAAAATAATAAACTGCGTACTGGATTGAATGGCGTTGATGACAGATTGCAAACGTCGCTCGAACTCCCCTTTAACACTTGCTCCGGCTTGCATTGCACCTAAATCCAACGAAAGAACTTTTGCGCCGTAAAGCTG
Organism: Sulfuricurvum sp.; assembly: GCF_028713855.1. Taxonomy (GTDB): domain Bacteria; phylum Campylobacterota; class Campylobacteria; order Campylobacterales; family Sulfurimonadaceae; genus Sulfuricurvum. The sequence goes on along the minus strand of NZ_JAQTNN010000001.1, from coordinate 391,046 downwards.
AATCGGAACGTCCTGATTGATTATTTTAAGTGCCAGTCCCTCAACCACCGCCGTTTTTCCTACACCCGCTTCTCCGACAAGGATCGGATTGTTTTTTCGACGACGCAAAAGAATGTCTATCGCTTGGCGAATCTCGTCATCACGGCACAAGACCGGATCGATTTTCCCCTCAGCAGCCAACTCGGTCATATCGGTCGTATATTTTTCGAGATCTTCCCCCGATGTACTCATCGAAGATTTTGCTGAGGGTTTAGATCGTGCGGATTGTGCTGCTTCTGTCGTTAATCCCTCGATGAGCGTATACGCTTGAGCAACATCAACTGTTTCAAGGATTTTAAAATAAGCTGTATTTGAATATTTGGCACCGTTTTGCAACAAACTCATCATTAGTACCGATTCATTTATCTCATTAAGCTCCATTTCCAATTTGGCAAGCATATACGCATCTTCAAGCCATTGAATTAATGCGGATGAAAAAACGGGGCTGCTGCTCTCGCTGTTGTGTGATTTCACTCCATTTTGGAGAGCTTTTAACATTTTTTCCGGAGCTATCTCATAATGCTTGAGTAACCCGTTTAGGAGACTGTACTCATTTTCAAGCATTACAAAAAGCAAATCTTCGATCAGTATTTCACCGCCGCCGCGTATGATACACCGCTGTGCGGCATTTTGAAGATTTTGTTTCGCAATTGCGTCTAATGTTTCAATCAGCTTTTTTAACTCTATTTTCATTTTTATCCTTAACTCGCAAATATAACTTCTAAATTTCCCTGAGGGATACCGATAACACTGTTGACACCGAGATATCCGCTCTGGGTGTCAGAGAGGATACATTTTTGTATATCTTTTCTCGGTATTTTGAGAGCAACGTCGTATTTCAAAGGTTCATCAAGCATGAACGCTATTAAATCGTTTAACTCTTTCCTTTTGCTTCCCTCAATACCGTATGCCACCAATTCTTCCCACAGCGCTTCATTCAATACGATTCGGAATTTGGTGCTGTTGGTTTTAATCGATTCTCCTGCGAGAAAATCTTTTCCCAATGAACAATTTTCATCCCCCAACCGACTGTATTGCCACTGTGGGATTGCTACCGTATCGGTTATACATTGGCATATCTCTATGTCATTATGAGAGAGGTAATGACGCAAAATTGCCAAAAGCATCCCCGATGATTTTTGACGCATGGTTAATATTCCGAGATACGGCATTAACTTTTGTAAATCCAGCGTCGATGTTTTAGATTCATGCTCGCTGTACAACCCTAATAAAGAAAGAATATATTTCGAAAAAGGGTCTTTAAGATTGTTCTGGTACTGGATGTAATAGCGATGTTTAACCCATATCGGATAGACGAATTTTTGAATATTATGATTAAATACATCCAAAAAATCGCGTAATATATGGTCTGTATCGGCACTCTCTAATACCATTTCACAATAATGCGATGGCAAAGGAGAGCCACTCCCGAAAATAGCCAAAAAGTTGAGTGTCAACTCAATATAAACACCATCATTGTTATGCTGCAATGTGGCGGAAGAGAGTTCTGACTTTTGGAAAGCCAAACTGGGATTGGCTCGAAAATGAATTTTTTTATACAAATCATCAACATCTAATTTTGGATAAAAATGGCGTAAATGCTGAATACAAAGACGTATTGCCTGAGGCAGCGACGCTTTGGCTACCACATCTTTTAATTCTTTGCTTATCTCTTGAGTCGTCATAATTCAGCTCACATCAAAGGCTGATAGCCCATTTTAGGCTGCCATTTAAAGGTATCATGATCAATCATTTTGACTTCTAGACGATGGAACGAGTTGATATTGCAATACAGCGCAAAAAACTCATTCAAAACACAACACAGAAGATATGCTTCACCGATACCCGTGAATTTAGTAACATCAATCTCCAAACGGGTGTGAATACCTCGGATAGGGAACCCTTCATAGATCATCTCTGTTTTATCATGCGATATAGAGACCAGACCTTTAAGCATTAATGCATTTTTATTTTTTAATTTGTGATCATGCGCACCCGGAAAATCATAGGTACTTAAGATCGAGCCCAATGTTTTAACATCCGTCAATGAGAGGTAATTTAACGACATATTCGAAATAACCCGCCATAAAAAATCCTTGCCGATCGGCGGCGGATAGCTTTCGGTAGGTATGGTGATATTTTTAAATTTTAGATGCGATACGTTTGAATGGGGATTGGATACATTGATCTGACCCAGCTGCAATGCAGATGGCAATGATCGGTTTGTACACAACAGTTTTACCGAGACGGTTGCATTCGCATAATCGTTTTTTTCATACATCCCCTCTGCAGAAGCAAATCGGATATAACTATGGGTACGTTCACCATCATCGGAGAGTCTGATACGCAGTGAATAATACTCATCATGATCGCCATAACCGAAGGATTCAAACGGCAAAAAGTCTTCATAGACATTTTTAGTCGGTATCCATCCGCGGACCCCTTCTACCAAAAAAACTTCGCTTGCATCACGTTCATACTCGGAAGCGCTTAAAAGATACTCTTCTTCCATAGATGTTTTACGGATCGGGATAGCATCTACCTCAAACAAGTTGACGATTGGCGTGCAATAAAGGGCAAAGTTTTCTTTGCTTAATGTTTGTGCGCATATAAGACGTTTGGAAAAATGAAACCGCATTCTAAACTGTCGACTTTGTTCTAAAATATCTTTTTCAACACCAAAAATTGCATCAAGACGGTTAATGTCGATAAAGAGGTATTTTTGTTCAAACGAAAAGTACTCTTGTAAAACAACGTAACCGTCAAAAATATTCTGAGGATAAGGAACCATCCTCTCATTCACATGAAAACCAACCGGAGAAATGGAACGATTTGGAATTTGGAGTGTTTGTAACGGCTCTTCTTTGTAATCGAGAATCTCTATCTCTATCTTTTCAACATATTCTAAAAGATAGAGATAAAGTTCATTGGAGACGAAACGTGATCCGTTTAGGTAGACGCGTAAGCTATCGAATAAGCATAAGTCTAATGAACCTTTGCAACTCATTACAAAATCAAGTTCCAACTGACCTTTATTTCCATGTACGTAATATCGGCTTTGAGAAAGTTCGATCGGATGGATAGTGGTGTCATAGCAAGTACGAAACTTATACTGTTCCCCCTCCTTAGTCATCTCACTTAACACTTCGCTTCCACGCTGTACTACTTCAGGAGCACGTTGATCACGTAAAGGCTCATACGCCACAACCGAATATGAGGGGACTGGGCGAACATAATTCGGCCACAATAATTGCGCCAGATTATGGGAAACTTCGGGTAGCTCTTCATCCAACTGTTGACGTAAACGACCGGTTAGAAACGAAAAACCTTCAATCATCCGCTCAACATCCGGATCTTGTCCCTCTTTCGAAAGATAGGGTGAAAGTCCCGGATTTTTTAAAGCAAACTCTTCTCCAAGCTTACGAAGTGAGCCAAGCTCTTGAAGATAGTAGTTATTAATTGTCATCTCTCAAAACCTTAACGGCACCGTTGCCTAATAAATTTGCTTTAAATGTCACTTTTTTGTTGACGCGATTGAGGTTTAAAAAACCTTCGATATGGACGTTCATCTCATTCACATACAGCTGCTCGCGCGATATTCCGACGCGCGCGTTAAAAAGGCGAGGTTCGTATTTTCGGATACAGACTTCCGCACTTTTTTCAATCATCTCAATGGAGTCTTTTTGACTCATATGAATATTATTTAGATCCGGTCGCCCATAATCTTGAACGGTTTCCGCACTTCCGGCATTCGTTGAAAATATCCGAGAAAGATTATTGGCTATCGATTGGTACATCGCTTCCTCATCATTAGCCGCATGGACAGACTTGGATGATGGGGATAACCGTTCAAAGAGACTCCCTTTATAGGCCACCGATTACTCCTTGTCCAATTTTCCGACAAGGGAGAGTTCGAAACTCGCACCCATGTATTTAAAATGTGGACGTAAAGACATTTTTACACGATACCAGCCCGGATCGCCCTCAACATCCTCTACTAAGATTTGTGCTTTTTTAAACGGACGTTTGCTACGGATTTCCGCACTTGGATTTTCCTGATCAGCAATGTACTGTTTAACCCATTTGTTCAGTTCACGTTCCAAATCGGATCGTTCACGCCATGAACCAATGTATTCACGTTGCAAAATTTTGATGTAATGAGACATACGAGTAATCGCAAACAAATACGGTAACTGTGTTCCAAGTTTGTAATTCAACTCAGCCTCTTTGCCCTCAGGGGTATTGGCAAAAATTTTCGGTGCTTGTGCGGAGTTCGCAGCGAAAAATGCCGCATTATTACTCCCTTTACGCATCGTCAAGGGGATAAATCCTTGTTCGGAAAGTTCATACTCACGACGATCCGAGACCAGTACTTCGGTCGGGATTTTCATCTCAACATCACCCATACTCTCAAAAGTATGTACCGGAAGATCGGTAATCGCTCCGCCGCTGCTTGGACCGATAATGTTGGTACACCAGCGATAGTTGGAAAAACTTTTAGTCAGTGCACTGGCAAAAGCATAAACGGTATTGCCCCACAGATAGGATTCGTGATTATCGGAGACATTTTCTTTATAGACAAATTTTGCGACCGGATTGTTTTCAGGATCGTACGGTGCTCGAAGCAAGAAACGCGGTAAGGTCAAACCGACATAACGGGCATCTTCATTCGTCTCGCGAAATCCTCTCCATCCTGCGAACTGCGGAGAACTCATAACATCTTGCAAATCTTTTAGATCCGGCAGCCCTTCAAAACTCTCCATGCCAAAAAATTTCGGACCAGCCGCTGCAATAAACGGGGCATGACTCATGGCGGCAATCGATGCCACTTTGTTCAAAAATTTGATATCCACGTTTGAAGGAGATAGCTGATAATCGGCAATAATGGTTCCAACCGGCTGACCGCCGAATTGTCCGTATCCTGAACTGTAAATATGTTTGTATAGACCCGATTGAGTGATATCGAGACACTCTTCAAAATCTTCTAAAAGCTCCTCTTTGGAGACATTAATGATTTCCATCATAATGTTTTGACGGAAATCGGTACGCTCTACCAACATATACAAACCGCGCCATTTGGATTCTAAGGCTTGAAATTGAGCCTGATGTAAAATCTCATCCATTTGAGCACTGATTTTTGCATCGATCTGTGCAATCATTCGATCAACGATTGATTTGTTCACTTTTTCTTCCGAATTCTCGGATTTCAATAGTTCACGGATCAATGCGCCAACGCCGCTTTTAACGACACCATAGGTTTCGTCCTCACGTGTGAGGTTGGTTTCGGCAATAATATTGTCTAAAAGAAACCCGTTTAGTTCAACACCTTGCGTTTGTTGTCTTGCTTCAGTTGTCATCTCTTTCCTTTATTATTCGGCTGATGTAAGTTCGTTTAACAGTTTTTCGCGTTCATCTTTATCTGAAATCGCATTCTCAATCGCTTTTCTAAATGCCGGAATATTTCCTAATGGCCCTTTTAGTGCGATTAACGACTGACGAAGTTCCATCAGTTTTTTCATCTCATCCACATTTTCAACGATGTTTTCAGGTGAGAAATCTTTCATGCTCTGGATTTTAAGTGATACGCTCATATCACTACCCTCATTAGTCAAACGGTTTGGCACTGCAAAGTCCAAAGATAGTCCTTGAGTTTTCAATACGTCATTAAAGTTATTTTTATTGATATTGATAACTTTTTTATCTTCGACCGGTTTTTTCTCTTCATTAGGGTTGAATTCGCCCAGAACAGTTATTTTGTAAGGGATTTCAATCTCTTCGTTTTGATCTCCCGTCGCCGGTTTATAGGTGACATTGATTCTTTCTTTCGGTGATTCGGACTGTTTAGTCATTGTGACTCCTTTTATTTAATGTCGATTGCCGAAGCCATATCCACTCGGCACAATCGTTGGAACGCGACATCGTATTTTTCACGTTCAATTTGAGTTCGGTTAAACGAATTAAGATAAAAACGGTAAACCTTCGCCACCAATTCGGGTTGCCATTCTTCAAGAGAAAAGTGTTCAATCTCTCGCTCTAGCTCTTCAATGAGAGCTAATGCCATCAGCGGTTTGCCTGCGGCAAGTGCTACTTGCGCATGAAGAAGTCTCCATTGGAATTTTTCCTCTTGCGAACCGGCATCTCTAAATGAGCGTTGGAGTATCTCCATTGCCTCTTTTGAATTCTTTTTATTGACAAGTTCATAACATTGCTCGCCGATAATCGCTAACGCATCGACCGCTGTATCACCCTCTTTTGTAACCATACCCCCTCTTGTGTGTTCATTAAGCCACTCTTTCATTTGAGACGGAACGAATGGTGTCCCGTCTCTAAATTTGAGCTCTGTTATCCCTTCGTTAGAAGTAATAAAACTAATCAGCATATTTTTGACTTCGGCAGCGGCTTTATTTTTTTGGATTGACTCGTATATTTCGAATGCTTTATGATGTCCCGATAGCCAAAACGGTGAGCGAAAGATCACATTTTCAATCATCTGCAATGCTGCATCATTTTTTCCCTCCGAAATGAGGGAATCAATTTGCTCAATACGTTCTATTCCGGGAGCGTTTAACATCGTATTTCCGTTTTGAACAAGCGGAAGAGCGTCAATTTCCAGCCAGCTGATCATACGTGTCATACGTAACGCACGGCCGTCATCTATTTGACGTTCCCGCCAATAATGGGTTAGCTGTTCCGCATTTTTTTTCAGTTGATTTAATATTTTGATGGCATCGGCATCATTGGTTATCTCGCCGCTTGAAGGATTATCAGCAGTATGAACGGCAATAGAAGGTGTTTTTGGTTTTTCAGCCGCATCACGTTGTTGTTTTTCAGATACTTTTGCTTCCAGCAATCGGCATGCTTCTGAAAAAAGACGATCTTCTGTTTCACACACCTCTTTGGCAAGCGTTTGAAAGCTGTGTAGTAATGTCAAAAAATCTTCTGCCTCATCAATAGGAACAATTACTTGACGGTCTTGAACCAGCTGAAGGTTCATAACCGTTTCAAACCAAGATAATGCCCCCCATTTGGCTCTATTTGATTTTGGGAAAAGTTCTTTACCAAAATTTTCAAGTAACTGATTGATCGTTTGTATGGCGTGAGTAAATCCGCTTAAACCGTTCAGCTTATACTGTGCATATGCCCACCAGCAAAGTAGTTTGATATCTTTTGTACGCAGTTCTAGAAGCGATTTGCACTCGTTACTGACATATTGCCAGTTCGGTTGTGCCCCCTCCGCAACACTGTTAATTTTATCGATCTCCGATTCCATCAATAAATAAACATCATCATATTTTGCATCGACACCGCAAAGGGATTGATCGGAAAGCGGATTAATCATCAATTCAAACAATAGTGATCCTTACGTAAAATTATGATTTAATGTTATTTTTGATCGATATGTTACCGTTTTTTTCTTTACAAAATCTTTTAAAAAATATTTTTTAGAATTTATTTGAACTATTTAGTGTTATTTTTAAATGTTATTAATATTGTTAATATTATTTTTAGATACTTTATGTGTCATAAATGAGATTATAAAACCTTATAATGTCAACACGACATAAATTTCAAATTACTTTGCAAAACGTCCTATAATCCCATTATTATGATAATTCATTTAGATTTAGACTGCTTTTTCGCCTCCTGTGAACGACTCCGTGACCCCTCTCTCATCGGCAAACGTTTGGTTGTCGGAGGGCGAGGTGACCCGTTCATCTTTGATAAGAACCCTGCGCAGGCTAAAAAGCTGATTACTCTTAACTCCGGTGCATTTGTCCCCGCCCTCTTTCACGCCTCACATAATTCGAACCATTATTTCAATGATGAAAATACAATACGCGGCATCGTTCTTACTGCCAGTTATGAGGCTAGAGCTTTCGGTGTCAAAACAGGGATGAGCCTGCATGAAGCGCTTCGCCTCTGCCCCGATCTGATACTTGTCCCTCCGAATCATCTGCTCTATCACACAATGAGTCATAAACTGATGGAATATCTCGCAACCCTCGTTCCGGTTATGGAGCAATACAGTATTGATGAGATGTTTGGTGATTTAGGAGGGTGGATCGCGGAAGAGGAAACGGAGCGTTTTGTCATCCATCTCCAAAAACAGATTACTGAGCGTTTTAATCTCCCTGTCTCTATCGGTGCTTCGACCTCAAAATGGATCGCCAAACTCGCCACTTCTGCCGCCAAACCCTATGGAATACGTGTCATTAAAAAAGATAACATCAAAGAATTTGTAAACGATATTCCGATTGATGACTTCCCCGGAGTCGGTAAAGCATACTCAGCAAAAATGGCTAATTACGGCATTAAAACCATTGGAGATGCATGGGAATCAAAAATTCTTATCACCTCATGGGGAAGAGCGGGACAAGATCTCTATGCCAGATTCACCGGGAGTGATAATGAATCCGTTTCAGCACGCCAAAGCCGCAAAGGAATCGGAATATCCCGTTCGATGGATCACCCCGTAAAAGAGCGTTCTGAGCTGTATCGACGTATCAGCGTGATGGTAAGACATTGGAGTCATACTATTATAAAACTGGGAGTCAATCCGACAACTTATTCATTCTCTCTAGGATATGAGAACTGGGGTAGTTCAAAGAAACAATACACGACCTATAGACTCTTTAATGAGCACTTTATCCAACACTTTGCCCATGAAAAATTCAAGGAGCTTGACCTCTATCCGCATATCCCTGTACGCTACATTGCTATGAGTGCAACAAAGTTCATTCACCATGACCCAAAAACTTTTAATATTCTAGAATATCACAATGACACTAAAATGCGTAACCTTACCGATGCCCTTACTAAAATGCGGGAAAAATACGGTATGGATATAGTGAGAGGCGGCGGAGAACTGTAATGGTTCGGCTTTAGAACTCTTCTCATTTTGTCGATATAGGTATCACTCCAAAAAGGAGAAAAATATGGATGCAATTAATGCAGGAACAGGTACGTTACCTGAGATTTATGCAATGAAAAAAGCGATGGAAGTACAAGAGCAAGGAGTGATGAAAGCGCTGGAAAGCATTTCACCTTCCTCTTCACAACCAAGCGGTGTTTCCGGTGCCGGTCTAACGGGTCTGGGACAGACTCTCGACATCAAAGCGTGACTTGCAGCCCTATAGCGGCTGAGGTCACTCTCGTTTTCAGCTATCACTTACTTCCACTTTGCTACACTTAATATTATGAAAAAATATTTTGCTGTTTTGGTTCTTATTATTTATACCAATGCGTATGCAGACAATACTTTATATGACTGCTATTTTGATGAAGCGGGTAAACAATACAATATACCTCCATTACTTATCAAAAAAATTGCAACGATCGAAAGTGGTATCAATCCAAAAGCCATCAACAAAAATGCAAACGGAACCGTCGATTACGGTCTCATGCAAATCAATTCTTCCCATCTGCGACAACTTTCTCAGTGGGGCATTAACGAACACAATATACTTAATCCAAAAATCAATATATATGCCGGAAGCTGGCTCCTCTCCGAACATATCAAAGAGCACGGATTCAATCTCCAAGCAGTCGGACGATACCATTCAGCAACACCCGTGCATAAAGAAAAATGGCTTAACCGTCTTAGTGCATCCTTTAAATAATAATCATCTTATGTGTATAATATCCCATGATAAAATTTGAAAAAATAATAATAATAGTTGCACTGACATGTGCATTTTTGCATGCTGAAGAGTATACGTTCGGTGATGGGTTGCAAATCGGAGATTCTCCTATGATTTTAGGCGGCTATATCTCATCTATGTATGAACATAATAAACATTCACGTTATCTGGATATTGATGATGTGGCATTGTTAGCGTATGGTGAATATGACCATTTTGATTTTTTAGCTGAATTTGAAACGGCTCATCTCTATAAAAAACAGCATGGAGAACATCCCGACGAAAGTACCAGTACTACCATACATACTGAGCGGTTCTTCGGTGATTATTATATTAATGATAATGAACGATTACGACTGGGTAAATTTAATTCGGATATCGGATTTTGGAATCAAATGCCGGTCAACGTACTCCGTGATACCACATCAAGCCCTCATCTCGTAAATGATTTTTTCCCGAAATTGACGACCGGTATCAATTACGAAATGCATCAAATGCCTGGTACACTAAATCGTATTTCCCTAACCCTTCAAAATAATAATGATCTTGATATCGGCTACAATAACCTCAATGCAGACCGCCATTATGCACTTGCGTGCGATATAGCTGACCAAGAGACTCTATGGCGTTTTGGCGGAGGATACTTTCGCTACCAGCCGACACAGGAAGCCGTGTATCTCCTCGGTGCGCTTAAAGTAGAAAAGAAAGAGTGGGATTTTCTTCTCGAATCGATCCTGAGACGCGATATGGGTGAGACTAAACTCTCTTACGATATCTATGCCCAAGGTGTTTGGCATTTGGTCGCGAAACACGATGCCATTGTGCGCGCAGAAGTCGAAAAAGCTCCTGTTACACAGCTGCATGATGGCAATATCGTCGTAGGATATACGTATCGACCGCTTAATAATGTTGCCCTGAAAGGGGAATATGACGCTCATCAAGAAAGCAGCCTAAATCGTTGGCTGTTTTCTTTTTCGGTTCTCTTTTAGATCATGAAAAATTTACTTTTTGCTTTACTGATTTATAATGGATTTTTCTTCTTTACGGCTAATGCCCTTGTCATTGTTTCAGGAGAAAGTTTCAGTATCAATTCAATGGATATTGATGAAATACGGAGAATATATTCAGGCAAACAGTTTCGGCTGGATAATAAAAAGATCATACCTTTGAATTTAGGGATTGATAATCCCTTACGCAACAAATTTGAGCAGTATGTTCTGGATAAGGACAAAGATACCTTAGCACAATATTGGCTCCAAGCTCATTATCTCGGGCACCATACACCCAAAGTATTTAAAAGTCAGGAGAGTGTTGCTGAATTTTTGTCAAAAGTAGACAATTCCATAGGGTATTTAGATGAAGAAACTGCCCAAAAATTCCATTTAAAAATATTATTTCGTTTAAAAGAGTAAATGGATGAAACGTTTATGGAATAATTTACCCATTGTCTACAAGCTGTTTCTTGCACTGGTTGTCGGTATAGCCATTATTATTGTTGCATTACTCTCTTACCTATGGGGATACGAATCCGAATTAATGCTCAATAAAGAACAAGATATCCTCCATACTCAATCTGCATTAACAGCAAAAGAGTTAAATACTCATACACAGCGACTGGAAAAAGAGATTCTTTTCTTATCTCATCTCGAAATCATGGATGATATGGTTGCTCAGGATATGGATAGACGTATCACCAGTTTATTAGAACAAAAAGCAGATGATTTAGGGGAATCCTTGTCATTGTTTATGGTATCACCCAATTTTACCGTCCATGCTTCATCTAAAACGGCACAGATTACTACTTTTTTTGCTGGTGGGCGTACACTAAAAAATGCTTTAAAGCATGGGAAATCGTATTTTTTTATGGGTGATAATCTCTACTTGTTTACTCCTGTATACGGGTCATTTAATACACAAGAATTTTTAGGGTATTTAGTCATGTCTTATCCTTTGGAAAATTTTGCACTTCAGCTAAAAAGTGATCAGAGTTTTTATCGATGGATTACCCCGCCCTATTATTTATCTAATCTTTATAGGAATGAGTCTCCTGTTCTCGATGAGAATGCCTATTTGCATGACACAGTCCTTTTGGATGGAATATTAGAAGGATGGACACTGCATTATGCTATGCCCAAACAAGAGACCCTTGCTACGCTGTACCATTACCAAACACTTTTTTTAAGTGCATTTGGTATCGGTCTGGTACTGATCACTTTCTTGGTCTGGATTACCATTCTTCGAATTGTTGCACCCCTTCGAGAATTATCAAATACCGCCAAAAGTATAGCTATGACCGGTGACTATACCAAAACCGTTACAGAAAGAGGAAATGATGAAATCGGGATGATGGCACATTCATTTAATGCGCTAATGTCTACCACACGCCTTAGTATGGAAAGGATCGAATTGTTAGGCAAAACGCAAGCTGCCTTGCGGGCAAAATCATCTTTTTTATCCGCTATGTCGCACGAACTTAGAACTCCGCTTGGCTCTGTACTGAGTTTGACACAATACATGATGATTCAACCTGAAACACCGGAACAGATGCGTGAAACACTCGGTAAAATCGAAAACTCTGCCTATCATTTACTGGGTGTCATTAACAATATTTTGGATTTGGCAAAAGTAGAATCAGGAAAAATGGAACCTCATATCGCACAATGCGATCCTATCAGCCTCGTTGAAAATGCATTGGAACTAGTAGCCCCTTTAGCCGAAGATAAAGGATTGTCTATCACAACCATTTTCGAACCAATCCCGGCACATTTTATGAGTGATACACGCCTCTTCGGACAAGTCGTTATTAATCTTCTCTCCAATGCAATTAAATTTACGGAACAGGGATCGATTAATATAATCCTACACTATCACCCTATCGATGACCTCTATGTTCTAGAGGTGAAAGACAGCGGATGTGGAATCGCGCATGAAGCTTTAAATAATCTATTTGATGAATTTTATCAAGTGCGTCCTCAACATACAACTACTTCAGAGGGAAGCGGTCTTGGATTGGCAATCAGTAAGCGGATTGCTTTGTTGCTGCGAGGGGATTTGTTTGTTATGAGTAAAGGGGAAGGAAAAGGGTCCACGGCAACTTTTCATTTCCGTACCTTTTAGATCACTTTACGATCATATAGCCAACACCGCGAACGGTTTGTATTAAATCATCGGCGTTCAGTTTTTTACGAAGGTTCTTAATATGAGCATCGACAATATTACTGGAGCTGAGGTGATCAAAATCCCGGCTCAGATGTTCCGATATCTGATAACGCGTTAAAACCGTATTCGCATTCAGTACAAGCAACTCCAATAATTCAAATTCTTTGCTGGAGAGTTTTATCGGTTCATTGAGGATAAGAACGCTTCGGGAAGAAAAATCGATAGTGAGTTCTCCCAACTGTAAAAGCGTCTGTTTTTGAACACTCTCCCGACGTAATAATGCTCTGATTCTTGCTAATAATTCTATATTTGAAAATGGTTTTTCCAGATAATCATCAGCTCCGCAGTCCAATGCCTCTACTTTATCCTCTATCTCTTTTTTAGAGGAAAAAAACAAGACAGGGGTTCGGATATTCTCCTGACGTAAACGTGAAAGCAGATCAACACCATTGCCGTCAGGCAACATCCAGTCCAATAAAATCAGATCGTATTTTTTTTCAGAAATACTGAATTCTCCATCCCGAATATTTTTGGCTACATCAACATGATAAGCCGCATCTTTCAAAAGCTGTTCAAGAGCATAGAGCAACTCTTCATTATCATCAATAATTAAAATATACATTTATCCCCCTTACGTCTAAAATTTATACATACAGTTTAGCATAACACATCAAAGCGGAGTTTCAACCATAATTTTATCCTTACCGCACATTACCACGCCAAACCGTCCTACACCAGATCCATAAACACGAAATGTCGTACACCCCCTCGCTACCGTATCACTGTGTATAGCATAAAATTTTAGCGGGTCGAGAGGAACCGTGATCGCCTCGGATGATTCAAGACGCACAAGGGCATTATCCTTCTTTCTAATAAACCATACTACATTCGGAAGGCTGATTCCATAAAGCGAATGTCGACTCGATTCCAACAGTACTATACTATGATCGACATCTCCATCAATAACACTCATTTTACCCGCTTGTGCCAAATCACGATACAAAAGGGATCGTATTCTCTCATGATGGGTAAATTCTTTCCCTTTTTCAGCATAAAAAAGACGCATAAGCCGCACCTGATCGATCCCTCCGTACAAAAATGCGGCAATCAGTCCGAACAAAACAACGGAAACCAATACTTCAATTAAAGTAAATCCGCGCCGCATCACCACCCCTCCCCGCTCAATCCATATAGAGGAATTTTAATACCGTCTGTTTCGATCATTATCCGCTCAATCGCATGCTCAGAGATCGATGATACGGCTTTTAGTGTTGAGTTTTCTTCATCGGATACACGCCATGCATGAGAAGCTTCCGTTCTTACAGTAAAATGGTACATTTTTAAGTTGTCGTTAATTCGAGAATTATCAAGCGGATAGCGCGTTGACAAAAGGGTTGCTCCATCGCTCTGCCCGCTTCCATCCATCGAATTCGATGAAAGAGCGACCAAGGATACCAATGCTGAGTTTTTTTGATGTTTTAACGCTGTATCATAGGCTCGTCTTCCCTGTGCCGCCGACTCCATTAAAGCCATACCGGCAATAGAAACTATCACGACGGCAACCAGCACTTCGATGATGGAAAATCCCCCTCTAGCGCCCGCCATAATAGCTCTCTCTCTTCATAAGGGTCGTATCATATAACTCGGTACGCAGTTGTTCTTCATCACTGCTTATAATGAGATCGGATAAAGGGGAATAAGCGATTAATTTACCTTCTGATTCAAGTATAAGAGAACTCGTAATCCCATCAGGATAAAGAGAAAATATAAAATCTCCCTCACGCATCCCATCCGTATCCGATCGTACTGCCGGATCGGCATTAACTAAACGACCGTAACGATCAAAGCGGCGAACAGTGATAGAACTGTTGTTTTCTAAAAGAAGAGCATTACGAATTTTTTTATCCCCTTCCCATAGATCACAGTGAGTGCAATGATCATAACAAAAGAGATCGAGACGTTTATTGGAGTTGAATGCACTTAGATAGTTTTTTAACGTTTTAGGGGTTAACGTAGAGGAGTGATCGGCCATATGCGAAAGACGTGAACTGACGAGCCCTGCTACCAACCCCATCACCATAATCACGATGATGAGTTCAATGAGAGTAAAGGCTCTACGATCTGATATTACCGACATTCAGAAAGCTTTTGATCCTTTTCGTCATCACTTCCACCCTCTTTACCATCCGCACCCAAAGAGACGAGATCAAACATCTCTCCATCGTTCAAATAGATATAGGGATGATTCCAAGGATCTTTCGGAAGATTTTTTCCTTCCAAGTAACCATTTTTGCTGTAAGAAGGATACGTATCAGATGAAGGATTGGTTATGAGGGCAGCTATCCCCTCTTCCGCAGTCGGATAGGAACCGTTATCGATTTTAAACATTTTCAGACCTTCGGAAAGACTCTTCATTTGAACACAAACCAGTTTCTGTTTTGCTTCTTCACTTTTACCGGTGATATTAGGAATAACGAAGGCCGCCAACATCCCAAGGATTATAATAACTACCATGATCTCAATCAAGGTAAACGCATTTCGCTTTTGAGTATTTTTCATATCAATATATCCTAATGTTTAAATTTAGTAAATAATACAATACTAAAGACTAATAACAATAAACTAATCCGGCATTAAAAATATTGAAGTTCGATTCCGAACGAGGTTCATACCTATTATCTGAATGTATTGATGAATGTTCAATATTCCATGTTTGATACATATATGTGAATTTAAATGCCCATGATGGGGAAATTGTATGAACCCATGGCACAGTGATACTATACCCGTCTGTACGACCTAAATCAAACACACCAAACTGATTAGATTCCATCTTCGGTGTAAATGCTCTGTGGTACTCAACAGAAATCCCAATGTTGTCATTAGTAAATAAATTCCCACTAATACCAGTAGAAAGAGACCCATATGACCATGCATAGTCTTCTGTATGTCCACCTTCCAGTGCTCTCTCCCAAAAACGATAGCCAATACCAAGACGAGTAACCCAAAGTGCATTGGACAATCTCTTAGCCTCACTATAGCCTATACTGCTATCAGTAATTATATTTTTTGTAGTTTTATTATTTGCCGGACCGGTAATATTGCCATTTGAATCAAGATAAAATCCATCATATCTAGTATTTCCTTGATACAGTGAGAGGTCCACGTCAAAATAGCCACCATCACTAAAAATACCATCACTTATTTGTGTAGAATAATTTAGACTTAATCCAGCTAATGCGTTTGTTTTTTCAGAATCAGCAAATGAACCATCAAAATTAAATTCCGTATAATCCATTGACATCGTATTAACACTGAGCCTTAACTCTTGATCATTTGCAAATGCACTTATGGCAAATGCTAAAATAAGTAAAGTATATTTTTTCACTTTGAAATTTCCTTTTTTGTTGACTTAATTATACTGAAACAAATAATAATAAACTACCCTAAACTCAGGGAAAAAATCGGCAGCAGCATTGCCGTAACGATGACCCCGATAATCCCTCCGACCACCAAAATCAGCGTCGGTTCCAACAGTGAGAGAAATAAAGCGATCATCTCACGGTTTCGTTCCATATACAGTTCGGAAAGGCTTTCAAGCATGCTCGGTAATTCGCTCGTCTCTTCGCCCACAGCCAATGCACCGATAAACGCATCATCCAGTGAGACATGTTCGGACGATGAGAGTGACGTAGAGAGTCTTCCCCCCTCCACAATCCGCTCAGCCCCATACGCAAATTGTGCTTTTAACACACTTGATGAGAGTGTTCCTCCTGCAAGAGATATTGCCTTAACGATCGGGATGCCGGAACGGATCAGCAGTGATGCGACAGCGCTAAATCGTGCCAAATCACTGGTTTGAATAATCTTTCCCACAACCGGGAGAGAGAGCAACATACGATCGACCTGATAACGAAATGCCGGACGATTTTTTAATGCCGAAGTAACCATCATAATCATGAGTCCAAACGAAAGGAGTATCCACGGCCATGAAACGGAAAAAAATGAGGAAAGGGCCAAAACACCGCGTGTCAAAGCCGGTAGTTCCTGCCCCATCGTCTCAAAAATGGCGGAGAGTTTCGGAACGACCGAACTGAGCATAAACGAAACAGTCAGGATGGAAACAGCCACAATAAATCCGGGGTAGATGAATGCTTTAGTAAGCTGTGCACGGATTTGTTCGCCGACTTGGATATAAGATGCCAACTCACTCAATACAGCGGCAAGCACACCGCGATCTTCACTGGCACGCAAGGTTCCCAGATAAAAGGACGGAATGGTATAAATATTCTGGGCTTCAAGAGCAGCAGACAAACTTTTACCCTCATCCAGTAAGGTAATCAAAGAGGCAAAAAAACGTTCTGTTTTGGGTTCGTTTCTGTATTGGCGCTCCTGAAGCGAAAGTGCCCGCATCAGCGGTACTCCGGCACGCAGATAAACCGCCAAATCACGGCTGATACGGGTCAAAAGGGATGAGGGGATTGCTCGTGTCCCGAGCATTCCGAATAAATCATTCAATGAGCCGCCCTGAACGCTCAAAGCCGAGTAAATAATTCCCTGAGCTCTAAGTTGCCGTTTAGCCTCATCCAAGGAAACTGCTTCGAGTGTGCCGCTGATTTGCGTTCCCTCAGGGTTCAGCCCTTTATAGACGAATTCCATTAGACCTCTTTAACGCCGACACGGATTATTTCATCCACTGTCGTCTCATGAACGAGCAGAAGGTCTTTGAGCTGATCAGCTAAGAATGCCATCCCTTTCCCTTTCATTGCCGCACGAAGTTCTACGTCATTTTCACACTGTTTCATTAATGTCTGAACGTTATTATCCATCATCAACAATTCACCGACGGCAATACGACCGCGATATCCCGTCCCTCCGCACGCTGAACAGCCCACACTGTGGGCCACCAGAATATCCAACGGGAGGTTTAAATCATGTGCATCAATCGGATCAATCGTATGAAGTTCTCGGCACTCCGGACACACTTTACGGACCAAACGCTGTGCCAATACCCCTAAAAGTGTCGAGGTGATCATAAACTTATCCACCCCCATATCAACGAGACGGGTAACTGCCGATGTCGCATTATTCGTATGGAGCGTGGAGAATACAAGATGCCCTGTCATTGCTGCTTGGATTGCGATCTGAGCTGTTTCTCCGTCTCGAATCTCACCGACTAGGATAATATCGGGATCTTGGCGTAAAATCGAGCGCAGACCCTCGGCAAACGTCAAACCTATTTTGGAATTGACCGGGATCTGACTCACGTGTGCGGCATCATACTCGACCGGGTCTTCAATTGACATCACGTTTTTATCAGGGCCGGAAAGTCGTTGCAAAAAGGAGTGAAGCGTAGTCGATTTTCCGCTTCCTGTCGGACCGGTGACAAGAATTATTCCGTGTGAAAACTTAAGCAATTCGTAAAAACGCTCCGTCGTTGCGGCATTGAATCCGAGTTCTTCCAGTCCGGGAATCGATGCAGCATGCATCAACAAACGCATAACGACTCTCTCTCCGTGATAGGTCGGCAAAACCGATACCCGGACATCGAGTGATTTACCGGCAATCTTTATCTGCGTACGACCGTCTTGGGGAAGGCGTTTTTCTGCAATATCGAGGTTGGAAATGACTTTAATCCGGCTGATAACCAGACTAATAATCGCTTTGTCCAGATCGATATGTTTGGAGAGGACGCCATCAATACGAAAACGGACCTCCCCTTTTTTCTCATGTGTTTCAATATGGATATCACTGGCTCGCCGCTTAAGCGCCTGATAAAAAATTGAATTTACGAATTTTATGATCGGAGCAGATTCCTCACTGGTGAGCAAATCCGATGAATTTTTCAAAAAATCGATCAGAGAAAGTTCATCTTCGTACGGCTCTTCTTGCGATGTGGTTCGTACCAATTCGCGATCGGTCTTGAGTTCGAGAAATTTGAGATAAAGGGTTTCATACGTTTGCTCGTCCAAATGGGCAAGCGGCAGATTAAGAGAGAGGGTATTGTAAGCCGAAAGTGCCGCAGCAGTATCGCGAGAAGAGAGAATCGCGTACGTTTGATCGTTAATATCGGCAAATAACAACCCGCTGCGAAGGGTCTCAAACGGATCAATCCCATCAGGAATAAAGGGAAAGGCGTTTACCTCGGAAAAAAGAGGAATATAAATCATGTTAGTGCTGTTCTTTCACATGACTAACTACATCGTCGATATATTTCTGTTGGATTTTATCCAACTCCTCCAACTGTGTTCGAAGGGTCGCTAAATCAGAACTTTTATCTAAAATATAAGGGGTTAGGACAATGACAAGATTGATTTTTTCATGCGATGCAGCCTTGTCCTTGAAAAGATTTCCTAAGATAGGAATATCTCCTAAAAAAGGTACTTTTGATGCACTTTGATCGTATTTATCCTTGATAAGACCACCAATAATAACACTCTCTCCGTTACTGACGATAGCTGAAGTTTTAACTTCACGTTTGGTCGTACTGGGAAGCTGTAGATTGGTTGTCGTAGCATCGATATCTTCAAGCCTTGTTTCAACCGCTAAAAGAACTTTATTATCGTTCGAAAGGCGCGGTTTGATTTTGAGTGTTAAACCGATATCCTGACGGGTATAACTCGATTGTGTCAATCCAGTCCCGGTTAAAGTCGTTCCACTGCTGATAGATTCTGTTTTACCCACGTAGATCGACGATTCTTGGTTATCGATACACAAAATAGACGGTTCGGAGAGGATATCGGCTGCACCGTTACTATTCAACAAAGAAATACTGGCACCCAGTGCAATCCCTGAACTCAAAGTAGGAATCGTGATATTAGAAAGAAGAACCGAATCCAAATTAATTGCTCCGGTTTTCCCATCGCCAAGTGCCGAATTAAACGAAAATATCCCACCTGATCCGAACGATCCCCCGGACAAACCGTACTTGAATCCCACTTCCTGTGCTTTGTTTTCACTGATTTCAATAATTTTGGCTTTGACATAAACCTGCTGACGGTCACCGTCAAGACCCTGTATTGTCGGTAAAAGTGTCGTAAAAAGATCGTCACTGCTGATAATGATCAATGAGTTTGTCGAATCATCACTGGCGATACTGGGAGGCTGTTGTCCAGGAGAAAGGGTCATTTTGGCGATAACCGTGTTGAGTGTGGTGACAAGGTTTTTGGCATCCGCATTTTTGAGCTGAATCAGATGGGTGTAGTTGGCTGTTGTCTCATCCCGAATATCCAACGCTTTAACCAGTTGACGCATTGTTTTGATGTTCGCCGGAAGATCGGTGACAATCAATGAATTGGACTCTTTGGAAGGGACGATTTTACCGTTCTTGCTCGAATAGTTTTTGACCTTAAGTGCCATCGGTTCAGCCATGGCATAGTTGAGTTTCAAAATTTCCGTTTGTAACTGAGGGATATCGCTTTTCGTAAGAAACGGAACATTCATTGTAGCGGCATCAGCACTTTTAACGATTGAATAATATCCGGCACCGGAATCAAGCATCGTCATACCGCGTGCTTCGAGAGTAGTCTGCAAGAGGGTAAAAAGTTCTGTACGTCGAATCGGACGGCTTCCGGCATAACTGATTTTTCCGCTTACTTCTTCGGTAAGAAAGATATTTTTATTGCTTATTCTCGCCACTAATTTGATGAAATCATTTAATTCCATCCCGTCGATAGAAATGGTGGCTTTATCATTTTTTACCGTTTCTGCGGCCGGCAATGACGTTAGCGCAAAGAGAAAGACGATTAAAAGATTAACGGCTGATTTCATATTCAAGATCCTTTGGCTGGTTATTTCGTAAAACAGTAATTTTAATAGCGGATCGGCGTAATCCGTTCTGATATGCGGCAAATACAGCGGCATAAGAGTCAATAGGCTTGTTATCTACACCGGTGATAACATCCCCTTTTTGTAGTCCCAGAAGGGCAAACGGACTGCCCAAGGCGATCTCGTCTACCCGGAATCCTACAATTTTGCCTTGTTCGGCCACTTCATTGATCGTAATATTTTTCCATGTTTCACCCATATTATCCATATAACGATCAATCGTAGAACGGGGAATCGCATAACTGGATGCGACGGAAGTTTCATCTGGGACATATTCGGTAACCGTCTCTTTGAGACTGAGATTGCCATCTTCGCCCAATCGAAGTATCATCCGCTTGCCGTACGCTGTAAAAATGGCGCTGGTTGGCGAAATTCCGACGAGTCGATAGAGATTCTTATACATCGTACCCCGATCGACGAAGGTGGTGGTACTTTTATCATTCACGGCGACAAACGAACGTGCACCATCCATATAAACGGCATTTAAGCGATGAGGAACAGGAGTAAGTACCTCATGCATAACCTTTTTCATCGAAGCCCCGTTTTCATCAAAATGGAGGGCAAAAAGTGAACCGAGATGATACAGATCATAAAAGGGGATAACCTCGCTTTGAGGGTGGGCCGGTGATGTCATTTTTAAAAACGGTATCAATGCCGTCGAAAAACTCATCGCAATGACAACGGGAAGAGCGACACGGTTGATGAGTCGGAGAGTATGATCGTTAAAAAGAGGTTTCATAGGCCAGCCCTTCGTCCGATTTGTGTAATTTTGCCAGTAACAGCGGATATGCGCGCATAATCTGAGAAGGTTCAAACAAGAGGGTGAGCCGCTCGTTACTCAAATCGATCTCTCCCTGTACGGGGCCAAAGCCCCCCTCTCCATTAATCATGATACTAAACGGGTGTAACAGCGTATAGGTGAACGTTATGTACTCAATACCCTCCGGAAACAGTGAAGCGAACTCCCCGCTAAAATTGACCGAACTAACCGTTACACGGTTATAAACAATCAGAGGAAGAATACGAATCTGTTCAACCGTTCCGATCGGCATTGAATTCAAAAGCAATGTTGCATCACGGACATCCATATAGAAAAAGCGGTCATTGACCTGTTCGCCGTTCAGATACAAATGGGTAGACGCGAGGGACTCTTCCGCTGCATAGTAGATATTCGTTTTGGGTAAAAAGATGATGATAGAAATCAACAAAAGTACGCTGAAAGAGAGAATTTTTTTCATTCTTCTATCTCCACGCTGATCGTTCCCGCATTAGCATTGCGAGACAAAGCGAGTTTGCTGATTACAAAAGGGGCATTCATGAGGGTAGAAACCAGTTTATCAAACTCATTACCCGAAAGATTGCCGTATTCGAGAAATAGACTCTTTTGTCTGTGTTCCTGGCGTGTTAATGCAGGGTGGGCAAGTAAGAAATCGATTTTTCGTTGAATCTCGGGCGAATGTCCCCAGCGTGTTTTAAGCGACGACAACCGCTCAAAGGTTTGAACACTTTCATCACGCTTAGCCGCCGCTTCTTTCAAAACGCTCCCCTCATGCAATGACCATCCTGCGGCGATACTGATCGCAGCAAACGATAATCCGACAATGAGAGTGGCAGGATCAAACTGGGTTTTCATTGAATGCTCCCCTCGACCGAATTCTCTTTAATCGTAACCGTATCGGTTTTAAGGGTTTTAGAGACACTGTCTTGTATTTTTTCTGCCCGCTCTTGCGAAGGGGTAAGGATTTTAAAAGTGACTAACCCATTTTCATAGGCAAGAGATGTAACATATTCTCCCGAAACTGTCCCGATTGTTGTGTTTGTATCACCGGGAACCAGTAGAAGATTACGCTCTCCGGGTTTGGAACCGGGGACTAAGACAATACCGTTCGTAGACGAAGAAGGGAGTGTAGAGATAGAAACAGTCTTATTGCTCTCCAGTGACAGTGTCCCGAATGCAGCGACTATTTTTCGCAGTTTTATTTGCTCGGCTTCTTTTTTCTCCCATGACGCTGCAAGGGAATCAAGCTCCATTTGGGTTGCGGGAAGATGTTTTTCGATGTTCATCTGCTCTTGTGCATCCGTAATCTGTTGCGCTTCACGGTAGGATAAAACCCCTTGAATCAGGAGATTCAGGACAACAAGTGAGGAAAGAACGACAGTGAAGAGAAGCGTCTTTTTCGTTGCTTCTCCTCCCACATACATATCCGCCGTAAATCCGCGTAAACACGGTGCAAGTGTTTTGAGGGCTTCCTCTATCGTCTGTTGTATCGGTACATTGATATAGTGAGACGGCAGACGTACGACGATCCCTTCACTCAGTGCCAGCACCGACCCATCTGCTAACGATACAGGGAGGTTATCGCTTCCGAAAGCCTCCTGAGCGAGTACAAATCGCTCTACGGATGAAGGATCGATTCCGGCTTCTTCCAAACATTTCCGCGTCGGTTCAGGGTCAAAAGCACTCAAAAGATAACGCCCTTCCCCTATGAAATAGGCTCCGTAACGGGTTCGTTCATCACTCACATCAAAATACGACTCGGCATAGCGAACCGCTTCTTTAGCGGTGGCAACCGGGAGCGAAGCGATGCTGATACGATAAAGATCGGGAGAAAGGATCATTACCAGCGCTTCGTGACCGGCGGGGATATAAGACGATGATCGATCCACATATCCGTAACGCCGTTTGCCAAAACATCGAAAAGTACTGCTCACACGCTCTATCATCGATGAAAAAACGTTCATTGAGTAATCTCCAAACGGTTAAAAGTGCGGTTTTGCGTGTCGGTATGAAACGAAAAAGTGCTTTCGGTACCGTTTGTTTGCATCGCAACATCTGCGATCAGGGGATAGGAGCTACCGGGGGTATAGACTAAGAACCACGTATCATAGACGGATGAGAGTTGCGGAGTATTTGAGAGCAACTGCTCTTTGCTCTCAAACGGCGCGGCGCGGAGATCGGTTATGCGATGAATCGTTTCAGTATCAAGTTCCGGTACGATTAGGGACAAAAGTTCCGGTGAAGCGTAATTGATATCTATTTTGTCCCCTTCAAATCCGATTAGCCGCTCCCACGGAATGGCAAGAATCTGGCGATCTTTTGTCAATGCAAGATAACGTGCAAGAACCTGAGTGAATTGAGCAAAATTTTCAACCGACCCGTTATGGAAATCAGGAAAAACGGCAGCAACTTCACTCCCTCTTTGGCGCTCTGCTAAATCAGTATCAATTGTATCGTAAAGAATGTTAATAAACGTCTCCGGTTCAGCAACCCTATAGCGCGTGAACAGTGCAGACAGGAATACGGAAGAGACTTCTCTGGGCTTGCCTGTCGCATCGCATACGTTGTTAATATTGAAACGTCCGAGGGGAGAATGAAGCGATGCGTCCAGGATGAAGCGTCCATCCGCGGAACGGCTGGATAACGGCAACATCATCGCATACTCCAAATCATGCGCGGTAGTGATTTTAGAAAGCATCCGAGGAAGAAGCCGTTTGAGATCGCTTGCGATTTTACTGATTTGGGCATCGCTTCGACTCTGTTCAGACAGACGGAGCAAATGATCACTTTCGGAGAGTATCAGAGCAATACCGCCGCTCATAATCGCAATGAGAAGAAGTGTCATCAATAATATGGCACCGCGACGTTTCATTCCCCTAATCCCTTATATTTTATTATCTTTTATTATTCATTTTCAAACTTATTCTATCCTTTCAGCCCTTCTATCTAAATTAATTATTGTTAAGAGGATACCCATCCGTAAGCGTCATTAAAAAGGCGACGATTGCATCTTCTTCCGCATCACTTAGATGAAGGTTTCCGATCGTATCTTTGTTGACATTCTCAGCTACTTCCGGCACTCCCCATCGTGAAGGATCGGAATCACGTGTGTTGTAAAAGGCTACGACTTGTTTCAGTGTTGTAAAAACGCCGTTGTGCATATACGGTCCGGTTATTTCAACATTGCGAAGAGTCGGTGTTTTAAATTTACCTCGGTTCTCTGGCACTCTTCCATCGGCGATCACGCGTGGATTACGGGCTAACCCCGTATCGATAAAATCAACACCCTCAGGGTTGTACTCTTTTGAAAGGGTATAAAATTTATTATTCGGGGTTTTCGGAACGCCGATATTTTCATAATCAAATTCGGTAAATAGCGCCGGTACGGTTGTCAAATCTTCATTGGAGAGAGGATGGCACACAAAGCAGTTGGCTTTACCGGTAAAAAGGTCCAACCCTAATTTTTCTTGAGCACTCAAAGAAGCATCTCCTTTTTGGAAAGCATCAAATTTTGAGGTAAACGCCGATAGCTGAGATGTTCGCTCATACGTTGCAAGTGCATCGCCGATCGCCGCATAGGTTTTGTTGGAATCGGCAAAAATATTTTGCCCGTAGATTCGTTTGAACTCATCGGAATAGGCGGCTTCGGCAACTTTGCTGATATAGCTCTCTTTGGAGGCATTGTGCATTTCGACTGGATTGAGAGGAGGCCCTCCGGCTTGAATCTCCAGTGTTCCCGCACGTCCATCGAGAAACTGACCTCCGATGTAGCCGTTACCGTCATAATAAAATTCGGGCGAATATTGCGAATAAGCAATGGTAGGGGCATTGCGATCGGCAAACAGACCTTTAACAGCCCCTTCGGAGGTTGGAGTTAAATGGTTAGGATTGGCGAACCCTGCTTCAGGCGAATGGCATGATGCGCATGACTGACCTGCGGGTTCAGAGAGATTGGTATCAAAAAAAATCGCTCTCCCCAATGCGATCTTTTCAGCTTCGGTAATTTTTACCTCTTGCGTCGCCGCAGAGGTATTCAAATCCGATGTTGCATCACTCTGACATCCTGCAATAATACAGAATACAATTGCACTCAATGTTCCTATAATAAGCCGTTGTTTCATCCTGTATTCCTCTTCTTTGACCAGTAATCGAAAGGTGATTATTGGTAAAAAAAGAGTCCCTCCGAAAAGGGACATCTGATTTAGCGGATTACGGGAAGTTTCATGTATCCGATAGAGGATTTTTTCTTATTAATAGAGCTGTTGAGCTGTTGCACGATCGGATTGGCAGCGTTCCAATCGGCCAAAAGCCCATCACCCGGATGTTGGATACTCGACATGACATATCCGTGACCGCCGAGGTTTTCGATCGCTTGAAGCCCTGTAGCTTCAGCACCGGCCGTATTAGAGAGGATGCGTGAGAATTTTTTCGTATCGACGTTATATGTCCATACGAAGTTATTGATGTGCATACCGCTGTCTTCACCGATGAAAAGGGTACGCATTTTTTCAGAGAATTTCAGATTATCCGGATTGGCGACTTTGGATACATCGGCAGCGTTACCGAACGTATCTTTTACAGACACGGTTAAACCGGTCAAAGCAGGTATAGCATTCATGGTTGAAGCGACATAAGCACTGTTGATGGCTGCTCCAGCAGTATCACTTTTTCCGCTAGTGAGTGCAAGTTCAAATACAGCACCCGCTTTTTCAACCGGAGTATGAATATCGTTTACCGGATCGCTTGAACTGTCCGTCATACCGCCGCTCATGTTAGAGATTGCCACATAGACTTTTTTGTCTTTGACATTGACACTCACCCCTTCCATTTTGTTAAATTCGCTGGTTGCGCCGAGCAATGCTCCGTAACGGCGTGATTCGAGGTAAGCTGCGGCAAACTCCATACCCGTTTTGAGTTTAAGATATTCCGTCCCTTTATACGTTTTTACTTTCGTAAATCCGGCCGTTGCAGTGGCTGCCGTTTCAAAAATATCACTGAATTTTGTTTTAGCAGTTATAAGCGTTTTTACCTGCGCATCGGTTGCATGACCTAGTTTGATCCATGTGAGATTTGCTTTAACATCACGATCAGTCGATGTACTTGTTTGTGTCCATTTTGCCGCATACAACGTACCTGCACTAAGATCACCCGCTGTATCGGCAACGTACATAAAGAGCATAGTATAAGAGCCGTCATCTCCGAAATAAACCGTTTTATTATCCGGCATAACTTCAGCTAACTCATGTGAAAAACGCCCCATACTATAGTGCTTTTTGATGGATGTTGTCCCTGCAGCGGTAACTGTTGTTTCATGGATGAAACCGTAATTATAGACATTGGCTGTCGTTGTATCACCGAAATAGGCATTAGGGCCGCCAAGGGTATCGGTTCCCGCACCGGTTCCCAGTTCAACGAGTTTCGCATCCGGTTCATACTCTTCGCTTCCGAGATGGGTTGTCCACGGTGTCATACTCGCCGCACACGTGATCCATAAACCGCCGACATCTTTGGTATCGATATTCGCAATATTACTTACACTTAATGCTCCGTTTGTTGCTTGCGTGAGAGTGCTGAGGTTCATCATAGCAGGTAAAACACCGTAACGGCTTGCTCCGCTGGCGTCCGCAGTAACGTACTCAAATTGCGACACCATTTGGATCGTATTTCCGATTTGCATAACACTTTGACCATCAGGTGTGTCGGAGATGAAGGGAGCTGATCCGCCGGCACTTGTGTCCAGTATCGGATTGCCGTTAATATCCAAAATAGCCCCTACGGTTTTTCCGCCGATTGTGTCGGTTGTACTCATAAGGGTAGTGTATTCGATAGGACGAACAATACGTGTTCCGTCACTGTAGCGAACGATTACATAGGCTTCCGAATAGACATGATCCATTTTTGCAAAGGTTGTTGGTGCATCCATTCCGATAAATTCTGTACTGACTACTGTAGCAGTTGAGGGAACCGTACCTTTGGTTGAAAGTTCCGCTAACGATTCGCGGAAATGTGCTTTAACTTCAGCGGATGTTTTTGGAGTTGCTCCGGCAGCAGTCAAAGAGTCTGTCACATTCGCATCATCCGATAAGTTAAGCGATTTGATTTTTGCGGCCTTAGTAGTATCGATCTCAATACCATTCGTTGCATTAGCGTCTTTATCCAGAGATTGAAGAAGCAGTAGCATATTGGTTGTTTTTGTACCATCGATCCCATCATCACTAAGATCAAGCGGAGTTACCAGAGTAGAACCATTTGTCTCACCGATCAAAGCACCATTAGCATCGCCCAGATAAAACTTTACCGTTTTACCTGATTCATATTTAAAAGTTCCATTCACATCGGTCGTACCCGATTGAGAACCACTGACGTAATAGAGCCCTTTGACGGCACTGTCTACAAATGTTCCACTTTGAACACTTGCACTGGTTGAAGCAGATGAACCGCCGCATCCGACAAAAAATAAAGTTCCTAAAATAGCCGTTGCGGCAGCAAGAGAATAAGTCCGTAAATACATTGGAATCCCTTTTTTAGTGTTTTCATAGCGCCAAAATAGTAGGGAGTGCGGGTTACAAATTTATTACTGTAATGTTACCTATTTGTAACTATTTAACATTAGCATAAATGTGTACGGTGTATAAATATTAATTTCTAAGCGGCTGTATCTGATTCGTATTATTTAGGTCGTTCCACCATGTAGCCTATCGATCGGATATTGATGATCATATCCTCTTTCAAAACATTTTTGATTCGGTTTAACTCTGCCCTGATTGTGGCATTATCGATCATGTCATCATTCCAAACATAATCTCTAAACATGTCATACGTAACCACTCTGCTTCTGTGCTGAGACAAAAGTTCTATGATTTGAAGTTGTCTTTTCGGCAAAATCTGGGGCTCGTTATTGAATAGGAGCGTCATCGTCTCACTGTCAAAACTGTACGATTTAGAGAGCCTTTTATGCGATTGAGGAACTTGTCTCGATTGTAGAATTTTGTCTATTCTAAGACTTAACTCTTTTAGATGAAACGGTTTTTTTAAATAATCATAGCACCCTAAATTGAACGCTCTTGATATATCTTCTATATCGATTAGAGCTGAGATAAAAATCGTAGGAATCTGTATTTTCTCATTATGGGTAGTCTCTAAGAGTGTTAACCCATCCATGCCGGGAACATTGATATCTAGCAGCAGCAGATCAAAATTGCTGTTATGAATCTTTTCCAATCCTTGTGTCCCGTCTTTAACCAATTCCACAACATGCCCCGTGGCCTGTATGTATTTAGAGATGGCTTCGCCAAGCATGATATCGTCTTCGACTAATAAAATTTTCAAAGGTATGCCTCCTTAAATTCATAGGTAAACGAAGTCTCTTCTTTCGTTGAATGTAATTCAAAAGCGATATTCTCATTATTACAAATCTCTTTTACGAGATTTAGCCCCAATCCAAACCCTTCTTGCTGAGAACTTTCCCGGTAAAATTGCTCAAATATTTTATGCGGATTTTCTATCTCCGAGGATTTACTTTTAAACGTAACTTTGCACGTACTTTGATCGTCTTCAATCACAACGTAAATCGGTTCATTCTCTTTCGTATATTTGATCGCATTGGTCAGATTGTTATCGATAATCCGTTGCAGCTGGGATTCATTAAAATAAATTATGAACTCTTTTTCGGGACTCGTAAAAATAAAACTGACATTCGATTTCTTGGCCACGATATTGAAAAATTCAATCCGACTCCGAACATAATCCACTAAATCAATCGTATGCTTCGTGTATTCGATAGTCTTGTTAATGAGTAAATACGACAAATCATCATAAATAGTACAGACATTTTTCATCGCAGCTTCGATGTTACAAAGGTATGGATTTTTACCGAGTTCCGCTTCGTAAAGTTCGACATTGCACATGATAATACTGAGCGGTGTATTGGTTTCATGTACTGCGTATTTGATAAATAGATCTTGGGATTTTAACAAACTTTGAGAATAGAGTTGTTCCTCTTCCAATCTCTTTTTTTGCCGTTCATAGTCGTCCGCTGATTGTGATATGAGATGGGCAAGGGCACCGACGGTTATCGCATATTCATCATTTTCCAGAGGAATTGCTTTGGGCTTATTTTCAATGGCAACACACTCTAAACAGTCGGATTCGCACAAACCGACAACAGTGAAGGTTTGGTTAAGCAGCTCATTATGCCCTTCATGATGATAAAACTCGGCATAGCTAAAGAATCCTGCCGTTGGCGCACTCTTCACAAAGGGTAACATCTCTATGCTGATCAGACTGGGCATATATCTTCTGCGTGCCATACACGAATAGACAAAAAAACTTTGTATATTTTTACAAGGTGCCAGATAAGAGCTGTCAAACGATTGTTGGATAATCAGCTCTGCATTTCCAAATCCCAAACGCACCTTATCTCCGACATTAAGATTCCCGGCAAAACTCATGCTTCCGTCATCATGCTTGGCAATAACGGCACGCGCAACTTTAAAACCGTTTTTATCCATAATCAATGGAAATTCAATCCCTGTTTTCGGGAGCGCTTTTGCTACCTCTTCCCCTAAGTATTTTTTGTAAAAATCGACAGCCGGCATCCCTGAGATCTTATAAACCCGATTATCTCTGATTTCATCGATCGTATGTTCGATACCGATGGGAGACCAGTCAAATTTATAGTTTTTGTACACACTCAATCTATCAGAGTTCAAAGCAACACCGACGGCACCATGTTCGAGTACCGTTTCATTTTCGCAGATGTACGTTTGAATAAATTGACCGTTATCTCCGGCCATTCCGCCGCAGACGATGACTTGATTATCGACCGATTCGATACCTTTTAAAAACGCTTCGCCGTTGCTGGTTGAACCGTCGGTAAAAAGTATCAGCAGTTTTGTGTTGGGTTTAATCAGTTTTTTTGCAAGATCAACCCCGTTTTGAAAACAATCTTTTCCATCCACCGATGCGCTGGTAATTTCCGTTTTGTTAAACGTAGAAACAGCGATGATCGTTGAGTGCGTTAAAATATCGCCATTGTTGATTTCCCCATCTGTGGTCGTACCGATAATGACACTTAAAGGGAGTCTTTTTTTGATATGTGCTGACGCTTCTTGGAGTATCTCTTTACCATCGCCGCAAAAAATTTGGACTAAAACATACGCTTCATTTTTAATTTCATCCAACCAATCTTGCTGCGATAAATCCGTATACTCAAATGTGTATGTTTTCATCTCTCTATTCTATCAAAAATATAAATAAAATAAAGACATTTCCAGCTATTTTAATATAATTTATTCATATAATTTGCTTAGATTAAGCTATTTGAACTCTTTATAACTTTGAATGGGATTCTTTAGTAATATTTTTCAAAAATTGCACGATTAATCGGACACCGGCGCCGCTGGCACCATAAGGGTTATATCCCCATGCTTTGTGTGCATAAGCTGCTCCGGCCATATCGAAATGAAGCCATTTTTTCTTATTTTTTTCTTTGACGAATCGGTCTAAAAAGAGACTGGCTGTTATCGCCCCGCCGTTTCTTGAGGAAGCGGTATTAACCATATCGGCGATTTCACTGTCGAGATCATTCTCAAAATATCGGTTGTAAGGCAAAAATCCGACGAGCTCGCCGCATTGCAATGCTGCCGTATTTATTTTGTTCTTTAGCGTGTCATTGTGTCCCATCACCGCCGTAGTATGACTTCCTAATGCAACAATAGAGGCTCCTGTAAGGGTAGAAAAGTCAAAAATATAATCAAAATCTTCGATCTCATCTTGAGCGTAACAGAGGCAGTCTGCTAACACCAATCGACCTTCGGCATCCGTATTTTTAACTTCGATGGTCATACCGTTTTTAGCCCGCAAAATATCATCGGGTTTATAGGCATTGCCCCCTATCATGTTCTCTACCGCACCGATAATCCCATGCACTTCGCACGCTAATCCCAGAGCCTTTAAAGTATACATAACTCCCATTACTGCACTAGCCCCAGCTTTATCACATTTCATAGAGACCATTGAATCCGCCGACTTAAGACTCAACCCCCCACTGTCATACGTAAGCCCTTTGCCCAAGAGGACAATTTTAACCTTGGGATTTTTAGGTCGGTAGGTGAGATGAATGAGGTGTGATTCATGTACGGATGCCCTGCCGACACTCAAAATCGCATTCATTCCCATCTCATGCATTTCATGTTCACCCAATATCTTGCACTCTAAACCGTCTCTTTTAGCAAGGTATTTTGCGTCCAGTGCCATTATATGCGGGTAATAGTCTTGTGGCGGCGTATTGACAATATCTCTGACAAAATTGACGTTACGGCATATAATTTCAACTTCATGCAGAAGTTCTTCGAGATGATTTTTGGTATACATACTTCCGCTGTAGGCAATAATTGTTTTTCTCTCTTGATGCTTTTGTGACTCGTGTTTGTATTGAGTGTAATAGTAATCACCCAAAATCAGCCCTTCCGCCAATGCTTTTACATCCAGTTTGTCTTGATAATGTTCTAATGCGATAAAGAGTGTTGTAAAACTGCTCTTTTGTATAGATTGAATCGCTTTTGCCGCACTGATTTTAAGATCTTCGCAACAGAGCGAACGGCTTGCCACATACAAAATATTGTGGTGAATATCCAAATACGTCGTCCCCTCTTTGAGACTGAAACCTGCTTTGGAGAGCATTTTAGTCTGATCTGATTTTGGGGACAGAGTTGTTACGAACAAAAGGGTTAAAC
Organism: Sulfuricurvum sp.; assembly: GCF_028713855.1. Taxonomy (GTDB): domain Bacteria; phylum Campylobacterota; class Campylobacteria; order Campylobacterales; family Sulfurimonadaceae; genus Sulfuricurvum. Next base: position 358,866 of record NZ_JAQTNN010000001.1, on the reverse strand, counting down.
ATTCATTCGGCTGTTTATTGCTGAGTACTATTTGCATGATCGAGCCAATCGGTTTGCGATGATGTTCATCGAATTGATTTTGTTTCGGTACAGAGGCTGCTTATCTGAGGTAATACTCTCCTCTACTTTGGATGTTACAACATGATGAAAACCGGATTTGTCACAAACGGGATCCGCTTCATGCATATCCTTGGTCAGTGCATAGGCTTGACATCGACACCCGCCAAAATCTTTCTCTTTTTCATTACACGTTCGGCATGGCTCCTTCATCCATGAATCTCCCCGAAAATAGTTAAATGCTTCCGAATCGTTCCATATCGCTTCGACCGAATACTCTTTAACATTTGGAAAATTAAGCGGCAAGGTATTAGCCGTGTTACACGGGAGTGCCACTCCGCTTGGATTGATGGTCAAAAAAGTCGAACCCCATCCGTTCATACACGCTTTCGGACGTGTGGCAAAATAATCCGGTACCACAAAAAAGACTTTCATGTCTTTGCGGTTTTCCCGGTAGTGATTCGTGATCGCTTTTGCCTCAGCCAGCTGTTCTCGGGTCGGTAGCAGCGCATTGATATTTTCCAACGCCCAGCCGTAGTACTGGATGTTGGCAATTTCAAGATAATTTGCCCCCAGACGTTCCGCCATTTCAATGATATCACCGATCTGATGGATATTTTGGCGGGTAATGCAGGTGTTAATAATCAGCTGAAGTCCGTTCTCTTTACACGCTTTGGCAAAGGCCATTTTATCTTTAAAAGCGTTTTGATTGTTCGTTATAAGCGTAGTCGTATGCTCATCGGAGGACTGAATACCCAACTGCACCGTCTTAAGACCTGCTTCTTTTAGTTTAGGCACAATACTGATATCGGCTCCGACCCCTGAAGTAATCAGATTGGTATAAAATTTTAGTTCATTGGCTTTTTTAACGATCTCAAGAAGGTCTTTATTAAGCAGCGGTTCTCCGCCTGAGATGCCCAACTGAACGGCTCCCATAGCCCGGGCCTCTTCCATGACTCTAAACCAGTCATCTTTGGTCATAGAATCTTTCGTATTAGCAAAATCAAGCTGATTGTAGCAATAAGTACACTCCAAAGGACATTTATGTGTCAACTCCAACAAAATCCATAACGGCGGGCTAATCGTTTTATTATCGGGCTTCATGATAGATTATCCAGTTGCGAGACATCGCTTCATCAAGAAATTCAATAACATCGGATTCAATCGCTTGATTCGAAAATTTCTCTACCAATGCGGTGATGATAGAGTCACACGAGTTTTTACCGTCACACAGACTCATAATCTCCCCTGCTGAGAAGCTGAGTTGCACCATCCCCTCCGGATAGAGCAGAACATAACAGCTCTGTTTTTCCTCATATTGGAGTTGAAAGTGGCTATTCACTACAAGAAATTTTTCGCGTTGCATCACAACCCTTTATATTAAAATACGGCGGTCTTTTAAGCTCATACGCCAAATAGAGGGCGTCTACCATCGTCCACAAAATATCCAATTTGAACTGAAGTATCGAAAAAGCTTTTTCTTGAAGTTCTACCGTATTAAATTCTTCCAACGTCAGTGCCAATCCGTGCTGTACATCGCGTCTCGCTTCCGTAAGTCGTTTTTGGAAATAACGCAGACCGTTCTGATCGATCCATGGATAGTTTTTTGGCCATGTATCAAGGCGCTGTTGATGTATTTCAGGTGCAAACATCTCGGTTAATGAAGACATTGCCCCCTCTTTCCATGGTGAATGTTTCGCAAAGTTGACGTATGCATCTACAGCAAATTTGACTGCCGGCAAGACGTATTTATGACTGATAAGATCTTCTTTATTCAGCCCCACTGCGGTACCCAGATCGAGCCATGCTTCGATTCCGCCTCCGACACTGTCATGATCATTGATTCTATCGATCCATTTTCGTCTATCTTCGATAGGAGGGTTGTTAGACATAATCGCCGCATCTTTGATCGGTATCATTGTCTGATAATAAAAACGGTTGGCGACCCATCCTTGAATCTCTTCTTTTGTACATTTACCTTCATACATCCGCACATGGAAAGGATGATAGATATGGTACATACTGCCCATACCTCGTAATGCTTCTTCGAATTCTTTTTTACTGAGGGGCGTTTTCATTTTTGTCCTTTAAGTTAGTTTTTGGTGTTAAATCTCGATATGCATACCATCGTAAGATATCTCAATGTTATGTCGAATGAGTTCTTGGTACTCTTCGGTCGTTTCATCCAGAATCGGATTGGTATTGTTAATATGAATTAATATCTTTCTCGGTTTGTCGAGCGTATCTAACGTTTCAATCAACCCCCCTTTACCGCTGAGAGGGACATGGCCCATATCGGTTCCGAGTTTTGTGGAGAAACCGTTTTGTATCATTTCATCATCGGTCCAAAGCGTCCCATCTACCAAAAGAATATCTGCTATACGCATCTCATCGATGATTGATTGTTGCAGAACACCAAGTCCCGGAAGGTAAAAAAGCCGTTTCCCGGTTTGCTTATTGATAACCACCATCCCGATATTATCGCCGGCTCTCGGTTTGTCACGATATTTTGAATACGGGGGTGCATTCGAAATCAAAGGAACCGCTTTAAAGGTATAACTCGGCATAACAGGGATCTCAAAACTGGTTCCATCCGTCGCCACTTCATGATAATGGGTTCCTCCCCCGTCCCAATGGGTCAGCATTGTGAAAAGAGGAAAAGAGGTATTTAACTCCTCATGAACCTCTTTGGTACAATAGACTTCGTGAGGGCACCCTTCTCTGAGCATTAAAAGCCCCGTCGTGTGATCGATCTGAGCATCAATGAAAACGATTGCTTTGATCTTGGTTTCTCTTCGCTGCTGTGGGTGTAGAAACGGTGAATTATGAATTTGTTCTAAAATATCGGGAGAGGTATTAAACAATACCCAGTTTTCACCGTCTTCGCTGATCGTTATCGATGATTGAGTTCGGCGTTTAATAGATGGCTTGCCTTCTCTGTACCCCTTACAATTATCACAATTGCAGTTAAACTGAGGAAGACCGCCGCCGGCACTGGAACCTAATACCTCTATTTTCACCTTCAATCCTTTTCTATTATTAATTAAAATTATATTAAATAGCCTCAATTCATAACAGAAACGGGCAAAATAAATTGCCCGCTCTTATCATTGTAGCTACGATTATTCGTGGCAGATGTACATAGTTACTTCAAATCCGAATCGGTTATCCGTAAATGACGGTTTTTCCCATTTCATAGCATCCTCCTTTTTTTTATTTGTGTAGTTTAAATACGTGAACCATTCCACCTTGTGAAATGTGTTTAATGGATTTCGCAACTTCTCCGCCCCACAATGGAACAGCTCCGCCCCATCCTGATACTACAGAAACATATTGTTCGCCGTCTTGTTCCCACGTAATCGGTGATCCGACGATTCCTGAACCCACTTGGAATTTATAGAGAACCTTACCAGTCGCATCATCTAAACCAAGAAGTTCACCTTCAGGTGTTCCTGTAAATACGATACCGCCGGCTGTTGCAAGTACTCCACCCCATAACGGAGCTTTATTCTCGTATTTCCATTTGATTTTGCCGGTTTTAGGATCGATTGCTTTAAGCGCACCGATATGATCTTCATAGACAGGTTTGATGGTAAAACCGGCGCCCATATACGCGGCACCTTTTTTATACGTTACTGGCTGATTCCACATGTCCATACCCCACTCATTTGCCGGGACATAGAAGAGACCTGTATTTTGTGAATACGCCATTGGATTCCAGTTTTTACCACCTAAGAACGATGGAACAGTGAACACGGTTTTACCTTTTTCACCATTGACCGGTACACCGGGACGATTTTCTTCAATAACAACAGGTTTACCGTCTTTATCAATCTCTTTAGCCCATGAAATTTTGTCAACAAACGGCGATGCACTGATGAACTTACCGTTTTCACGATTTAAGACATAGAAGAAACCGTTTTTATCGGCAGTTGCACCGGCTTTTACCGTTTTTCCTGAAGCATCTTTATAATCAAACAATACGAGTTCTGACATACCGTCAAAATCCCATCCGTCATTCGGTGTTGTTTGGTAATGCCAAACGATTTTACCGGTGTCAGGATTGATCGCGACACGAGATGCTGAATAGAAGTTGTTTCCGGCTCGTTCATGTGAGTTCCATGGAGATGGGTTCCCCGTAGGTACATAAATGAGATCGGTTTCCGGATCATACGTTACACCATTCCACGGAGCGGCTCCGCCGTGTTGCCACTGATCGCCTTCCCATGTTGCGTTTAAGGTTCCGCTGATACCATTTTCTTTACCGTTAAGGTATCCCATGTGTCCCTCAACCGTTGGTCTGCTCCACACAATCTCACCGGTTTTTGGATCACGGGCTTCAACTCTACCGACAATACCGAATTCCCCACCCGATACACCGGTTACAACAAGACCTTTAACGATCAATGGTGCTGCCGTAAATGAATAACCGTCTTTATAATCTGCAATGGTTTTTTTCCATACCACTTTACCGGTAGCGCGATCAAGTGCTACAATTTTAGCGTCCAATGTTCCGAAGATTACGAGGTTATCAATAAGAGCTGCCCCTCGGTTGATTACGTCACAGCAAGGTAAGATCGCATCCGGAAGTTTTGCTTCATAATTCCAGATTTCACGTCCGGTTGCAATATCCAGAGCGTATAAACGTGAATACGATGCTGTTACATACATAACACCGTCTTTAACCAACGGTTGTGACTCTTGCCCGCGCATTTTTTCACCGCCGAAGCTGAAATTCCATACTGGAACAAGATCTTTAATGCTCTTTTTATTGATTTGTTTCAACGTCGAGAAACGTTGTCCCTTTTGTCCTAAACCATACGTTACAACATCCCCTACGGTTTTATCATCGTTAAGGATATCATCATATGTTACCGGTGCAAATGAAGCTTTCACCCCACCTTTATTCGTAAGACCTGTGCCCTGAGCGGCACAACCAATAAGAAAGGCAGCAAGCGTTACTGCTATCTTAGTAGTTAGCATTTTACTCTTTGTCATTCTCTACTCCTTCAATTTTAATTTAGCAACAAATTTAGGAAAATCTGTCATTGCCAAAAGTATACATAAGAAAAATAGCCTGAAATTAGCGATGCTAAATTTTAACTTTTTTTCAAAACCTTTTTTGACTTATATCCCATAAATGCGAGACTTAGCGCCACTATAAAATAGAAAAAAATAATATAAAAGGTGGACAAATCGTACTTTAAATAGAGCGTAAAACGGATAGATTCGACAATATAGGTAAATGGATTGAATGAACAGACGGTGTATAAGAAAAGCGATGAATCTTTTATCTTCCATAATGGATAAAGTGCCGAGCTCAAAAAGAACATCGGAAAAATAACAAAGTTCATAATAGCCGCAAAATTTTCCAGCTGTTTGATAACGGATGAGATAAAGAGGGCAAACGCATTAAGGATAATCGAGGTAAATAAAATGATCGGTATCGTAAGCAATACACCGGTAATACTCAGCTCGATTCCGTAGAAATAGGCAACAATCAAAAAAGTTATTGCTTGTATCGTAGAGACAATGGCCGTAGCAAACATTTTGCAAAACAGCAAAAAATTCCTATTTATATAAGAAGTAAGTAATATTTTCATACTTCCCATCTCTTTATCAATAATCATGGTTAAAGAGCTTTGCATACCGTTGAAAAGTAAAATCATCCCCACAAGTCCGGGAACAATATACGTTTCATAGGTTATATAAGACTCATAAGGGGGGATGATTGCTAACCCCAATGCTGACGTAAAACCTGCTGAAAAGATAAAAAGCCACAAAAGAGGCCGAACAAGTGCCGAAAAAAATCGGCTTTTTTCTTTTAAAAAGCGCAGCAGCTCTTTATAAATGATCCCTTTGGCACAATAGAAATAGTTACGCATCAGGATTCTCCCTTGTTACATATCGGAATGTTTGGGTTAAGTCCGCTTGCTTGTATTCGGCGATAATTGATTCAGCTGTACCTGTCGCAAGGATTTCTCCTTTATGGATAATCGCAAGAGAGTCGCTCTCTTGAACCTCATCAAACAGATGGGTAATCCATAAAACGGATATTTCCCCTTTTTGAACTTTTCGGCGTAAATAATCCAGAATATCAAAGCGGCTTTTTAAATCCAGTCCGACCGTTGCTTCGTCCAACAAAAGGAGTTTCGGTTTATTAATAAGGGAGCGTACGATTTCAACTCGACGTCTGTGTCCGCCGTTTAATTTTTGCACCTTTGTGTCCAGTTTTTCATCGAGGTCAAGATTAGTAAGCTCATCTTTGATAGAGGCAATCGTCTCTTTAAAACTCAACCCTTTTAACGCGCCGTAGTAGTAGAGATTTTGTCGGACGGTCAGATCCAGATCCAAGGTCGGTTCCTGAAATACAATACCGATATCTTTCAGCGCTTTGCTGTAGTTTTGTATCATGTAACCGTTGATTTTTATCGAGCCGGATTGAAGGTTCAGGAGTCTGGTCAGAAGAGAGAATATAGTCGATTTACCTGCTCCGTTTAATCCGAGCAGGACGAAGAAAGAGGCTTCTTCGATAGAAAATGAAACTTTTTTAAGAACCATCTCCTTATCGTAGGAGTGCGATACGTTTTCAAGCTCTAAAATAGTTATTTTCATCTTAGTTCGTCGGAATAACCGCTACGCCCCAAGGATAACGGCCGACTTTGATACTTTTGAGCACTTTAAGTTCATTAACATCGATTATGGAGACATCGCCGCTAACGCCGTTGGTAGTGTAAAGCTGTTGTTCATTCTCGGCAAACGCCAGTTGCCATACTCGTTTACCGACCAAAAGGTATTTAATAACTTTGTAGGTTGCAGTATCAATGACAGCAACATGATTTGCAGGTCCCAGTGCGACAAAAGCGTATTTTCCATCACTGGTAAGTTTGATTCCGACAGGTTGAATCTGGTCTTTAAATATACCCGGTATTTTAAAGTTTATTTTCGCAATAGCCTTTTTCGTAGCGGTATCAACCACCATGACGGTTCCTCCTATTTCAGAAGATGCCCAAACTTTATCACCGCTTTTAGTAAATTCTATATGTCTTGGTCTTTGGTCGACAAGTGTCGTATGTACGATTTTTTTGGTTTTGGTGTCAATCCAGTGGAGGAAATTGGATGTTTCCGTTGTAGCGATAGCAAGTTTTCCATCAGGGCTTACCGCCATACCTTCAGGTTCCAACCCCACAGGAATCTGTTTCAATACACTTCTCTTTTGCGTATCGACTACAGTCACCATCGCATTGTTTTCGTTAGCAATATAAAGCTCTCGTCCCTCCGGATGCAGTGCAAACTGTTCCGGATCTTCTCCTGATGGGAGATTTGCGATTATCTTCTTACTTTTTAAATCTAAAATTTGTACCGTATCATCATCACTTGCACACACATACAGCTGGGTTTTGGACTTATCGAGGACTATTCCGCGCGGTCTTTGTCCGACACGTATCGTATCGGTTACTTTCTGAGTTTTTGAATCAATAACAGAGATAGTATTATCTTTTTCATTGGATATAAAAACCGTATCCGCTTGAGCTAATGCACTCACTAATAAAGCTGCAGAGAGTACTGTTCTTTTCATAAAAATTCCTTATGCGTGAATTGAAAAAATTATACAAAAAGTATATAGCTCGAAAATAGCTATATACACGCTATTTACTTTTCCTATAATTCTCTTCACCCCCTTTTAACAGGAAAAGACATGCATACTGTATTACGATTATTGATAACGACACTGCTTTGGACCCTTTCACTCAATGCTGCGGATATATCAGTGAAAATCCTCTATTTAGACCAAAAAGTAAAGCATCCTCCTGTCCTCTCAAATGTCATAGAAAGGCCCGCTGATCTGGGTCTGCAAGGGGCAAAAATAGCGGTAGAAGACAGTGAAAAAACAGCTCAGTTTATGAATCAGCATTACACCTTGCAAACGGAAGTTTCAGAGAATGAAACAGCCTTGTTAAAAGCTTTTGAACGTTATGTAGACAAAGGTGGGCGTTATGCAATCTTAAATGTTCAATATCCCCTTTTCGTCAAACTTCTCAACAATCCTAAAAGTAAAAATGTTTTATTGATCAATGCCGGTTTGAGCAATCCTCGACTGAGAATGGTCTACTGCAATTCGAATCTTTTGCATACTATGGCGGATGATACGATGCTTTATGACGGGTTGATGCAGTTTTTGGTGAAACGTAATTTCAAAAAAATATTTATAATCGAAGGACAAACAATTAAAGACAAAAATATAGTCTATGCAATTAAAAGAGCCGCCAAAAAATTCGGTGCCAAAATCGTAAAAGAAAAAGTGTGGGACAATAACAGTGATATTCGCAGAAAAGCAGAAGATGAACTTCCGGCATTTACACAAGGCGAAGATTATGATGTGATTGTAACGGCCGATTATTACGGAGATTTTGGAGAGGTTGTCTATTTTAATTCATGGCTCCCGCGTCCTGTCGCCGGAACCCAAGGTCTTACTCCCGTAGAATGGCATAAAAGTATCGAGCAGTGGGGTGCGGCGCAGATGCAGGATCGCTTTGAAAAATATGCATCACGAGGTATGGAATCGGAAGACTTTGCGGCTTGGGTTGCGGTTCGTACGATTGTAACCTCTATCATGCATACCAATACGAGTGACGTCAAAACAAATATTGCCTATATCCGCTCAAACGAGTTTGAATTGGCAGCCTACATGGGACGACAACTCTCTTACCGAAGCTACAACGGTCAGCTGAGAATGCCGATTTCACTGGTTCAGCCAAATGCACTGATCTCCACCTCACCGCAAGTAGGTTTTTTAGATCCGGTAACCGATTTAGATACGCTGGGTATCGCAGCATCAGAGATGAAATGCAAACGAAAATAATCTTTTTGCTCTGTCTCTTTTTTACAGGAGTCCTCCATGCCAAGACTATTCGCATGGAGACAGCTGAATATATCTCCTATAGAGTTAGCGACAGATCGTTTGATGAGGTGCAATTACGCATTAGCAATGAGTTGCAAGTCAATGCATTTAACATCGTATTTGAGTTAAATATAGCAAAAGCCTTAGAAGCAGTATCCAAAAGTTTAGAAAAACAACCGCTTCTGCAAAATGCAATCAGCATAGGTTTTTGTAAACCCTCTGTAAGTTATCAGATGGTGGATAAAAGTATTGATACTTTGCTCTACTGCCCATTGAAGCTGGTTATTTTTCAGTCGAAAGATAGCTCGGAGGTTACAGTCTCTTTTCTAAAAACACCGAAACTAAGTGATCAAGCGGATCCGAAAAAAGTGGATGAAATGATCGAGCATATCATTTCATCCGGTTTGGATCAATAGGTTCCATACAGCTTATACGTCTTGTCACCATACATAATATAGACCTTTTTTACCGCCTCATCATTTTGGCTGGCAGGGAGGCTGAGTCCGATTGCGCCTGCGGGTTTTTCATTCATAAACTTTTTAATAGCCGCAGGAGGAACATTGCCCTCAAAAACATAATCACCCAAAATAGAGGTGTTGCACGAATAAAGTTCTCGCGGAATACCGATACTGCTTTTGAGACTTTTTACATCGGTGAGAGACGTAATCTCCGGCTTTGCGATTGTCAGCTCTACATCTGACACCCATGATGCCGGACACGAACTTGTGACAGGTTTATAAATTTGCATTTTGAGATCTTCCGCATCTGCTAATGAAAGCATTGAGAGGAGTAGGAGTGTTTTTTTCATAATTTTCCTTCTAAAATATTGGGATACAGAGATAAAATTTTCTCTTTTATCGTTAGTACTTGTGTCGGCTCAAGAGAATCAAAGCCGTAATGATCATTGACATGCGTTATGATTTCTCCAGTTACTTCTCCTCCTAAAAAGAGTATTTTTTGAGAAAGGGCAATAGCCTCATCGAGATCGTGTGTAACCAATATCACTGCAGGATTGAAACTTTTGCAAAAGAGCATCAAATCATTTTGAAGAGCAAGTGCAGTAGGTTTATCCAGAGAGACAAACGGCTCATCCAGCAAAATAAGTTTGGGACGGTTGATAAAAGCTCTCACAAGCGATACTCTTCGTGCCATTCCGCCGGAGAGATTTTTAGGGTAAGTATCCAGCGTGTGTTCCAGTCCCACCATACGCAAAAGTTTAACTACTGCCTCCGGATCGCCGATTTTATCCACAACGGCGATATTTTCCCTGACAGTAAGCCACGGTAAAAGTCTGGGCTCTTGAAACATCATCCCGATGGAATTTGTCTCGATATCGATCGACCCCTCAAAATCGCTATCCAGAGAGGAGATAAGCCGTAGCAGCGTCGTTTTGCCGCATCCGGAGGGGCCGATAATAGAGAGGAATACCCCTTCTTTGAGACTAAAATGAATGTTTTTAAGTATATTTTGATCAGCATACTTTTTACTTCTGATATCAATGTGCAGCATATTATCTCCACTTCGATAGTTGTGTATCAATAGGTCTGAAAATAAAGTTTTCAATCAAAATTATGATAACAATGAAAGAAAATGAATAGGCCAATATCGAAGTGATATCAAAAAACTGGAAAAACATGGAAAGTTGGAATCCAATTCCATCGCTTCTTCCCAACAACTCTACAACAAGGACAATTTTCCAGATCAACGAAAGACCGTTTCTCGCACTTGCAATAATATAAGGGTAGAGTTGCGGGATATAGAAGGTAAATAGCATCTTGTATCGTGATACTTTATAGATGTAGGCTACTTCGATCAGTTTTTTATCGATGGCTTTGACCCCTTCTCTGATATTGACGATAACGGTTGGTACTTTGTTGATAACGACGGCTAAGATCGCTGCGACGTCGCTCAGTCCAAACCAGATATAGCACAGCATAATAACCACAAGTGCGGGCATATTAAGCCCCAATACTAAGAGTGTATCTAATGCTGCATCGATTTTTTTGAAGTTACCCATCAGCAGACCAAAAGCGATCCCCAAAGGCATGGCAATGAGAAAAATCATAGTGACACGATATAACGTAATACCCAAATGATGCAGAAGCTCTCCGTTTGAAATGTGCTCCATGAAGCTATTCAACACATTTAACGGCAATGGAAACATAGGAGAATCAGCAAGCAATGCTGTTATATGCCAAAGTGTAATCAAGACTAAAACAGACCCCATACGCAGATAAAGAAGATTGAGCATCACTATTACCGCGCAGTATTAGGTGTATAAGGCCAAAACATCGTTTTATTAAACTGTTTGGACTCACCGACGAGACTTTTACCGCCGGTTTTTTCTAAAATGGTATATATTTTCTCAATTCCTTTTATCTCATCTTGGGTGAACTTATCGGGAATTCCGTCACGATACCCTTTTTTTAACGCTTCAAAAGCCACATCGTCTTTGACATGCATATGTGGTCTTAACGTATCCCATACCGCATCATTGTGTTTAAGTATTTTATTCGCTTCTTGTGATGCTTGTAAAAAACCATTGATCACATTTTTATTCTCTGCCGCAAATGAACGCTTAAATACCCATCCGGTAAAGGGGATATCTGGATTGTTAATACCGAAGCTTCCTAAAACCTCCCGAACAGAGGATATGGGGGTCATCCCTTTTTCATCCAACAGTACATTGTAGTGCCAAAAATTAAGTACCGCATCTAAACTGCCATCCGATAATTTAGCGTTCAAAATCGGAGGTGCGGCAAAGACGATCTCTGCATAGCCGGACAAATCAATCCCAAGTTTTTGTTGCGCATACGCTCTGTAGAGCAACCAGCTTTTATCCATCGCCCCTCCGGCAACACCCAGTTTTTTACCTTTTAAATCACCAAGAGTACGATAACGGGGATTATTGGTATAAATCCCTCCGGTTCCTGTGGAATAAGGATAGAAATAGAGTGAGAAATTAGGGTAGTTTTGTCGGTTGACCCAAACCCAGTCGTTAACGATAACATCGACGCTATCAGCTTGAAAAGCGACAGCAACGCCATCTTTAGATGCCAGTTCTTTTATCTCAAGATCAAATCCATACTTCTTATCCAGTCCTAGTGACTTTATAGTCATCAATTCCCAGTTGACGGTTCCATACGCCAACACTCCCACATTCAGTTGATTGTTGCTTCCATATAATAGAGATAAAGAGAGCAACAGCAAAGCAAAAATTTTCATAAATAATTCTCCTACATCTATAATATTTCCAAATCATTTTAGTACAGATTTATAGCTTGAATATAGCGGTAAAAATTTCCTTTTAAACGCTATTATCAGGCTATTTTCATACTTTATAATTTCCAAATCACAAACATCAGAAAAGGAGTTAGTATGAAAACATCTCATACGCTTGGAGTGATAGCATTGCTATCAGCAACATTATTATTGAGTCACGGAAACGTAACCCCTCAACCGGTAGATACTAAAGGTTTGGCACCTCTAGGAAAAGATTGGTTGGAGAAAAATCCGTATGTCGGAAATGAAACAGCGATTGAGATCGGTAAACATGCGTATGCCGAAAACTGTGCCCGTTGTCATGGATTGGACGTTGTATCAGGCGGTGTCGCGCCGGATCTTCGCTATCTTGACCCGGGCGTAGAGGGAGACGCATGGTTTATGGAGAGAATCCGTGGCGGAGCAGTACGTAACGGTAATGTCTATATGCCTAAATTCGAAGGAATCATTAATCAAGAAGCGATGTGGGCAATCCGCGCTTATTTGTTTTCAGTTAAAATCGACCATTAAATAATGAAATTTCTAACGATCATCATTACTCTACTACTTATATCTCTGTGCTCTTATGCACGGAGTATTGAGGATATACAAGCCAGTGGGGAAATCGTCATTGCTCTTTACAATGACTTTCCGCCATACTCGTATATAGAAGACGGTGAAGCCAAAGGAATTGATGTTGAGATCGGCAAACATATTGCTGAATCCCTCAATGTTAAGCCAAAATGGTACTTTACCGATTCGGGTGAAGATATGGATGGTGATCTTAGAAATGTAGTATGGAAAGGAAATCCTGTCCATAAAACCCGTGCGGATGTCATGCTCAGAATTCCATATGATTATAATTATATGCGAGAGACCGATGTCAGCACCGGTGCACTCCGAACCGATATGGTGGTCATAAAATCACCGTATCATGCAGAAAAATGGGTTATCGTTACCCATAAAGATATCTTACCGACGGTTAACACGTTGGGCGTATTTGCCTATAACACCATAGGGGTGGAACTAGATACCCTTCCGGATAAACATCTCTCCATGAATACCGGAGGATTACTCAGAAAAAATGTTAAACGCTACGCTAACTTCCAAGATGCTGTCAAAGATTTTAAAGCCGGGAAAATCGATGCCCTAGCAGGATTGAAATCTCAATTAGAGTTTTTGCTTGACTACAACAATAATCAGGATAAATATTATATGACCAATGAGGTTTTGGGAATCAAATCGATTTGGGATATAGGGTTGGCAACTCGAACAGATGCTCGTGAATTAAGCTATCACATCGACGACGTCATTACAAAACTGTATGAAAACAATACCCTTCAAAAAATATTCGATTCCTATCATGTTACCTATTCCAAACCCATTTCTTACGGACCTTAAAGGAAAATTCATGTCCTCAAACCCCTATAAATATCTCCTCATTTTTCTCCTGTTCAGTGCAAATATACAAGCAAAAAATCCGATTTATTCTCCAACCTTTGACGATCTGCTCCAAAAAACACTTCATAGTACAAACTACACATTTGATGATATAAACATCACAGTAAATGTCCCGAAATTTGCAGACAATCCGGCTCACGTGCCCATATCTATAGATGCTTCCAAAATTAAAGATGCAAAAAGAATGATTGTATTCGCCGATTTAAACCTTATTCCGGAAATTATGGATATAAAACTTTTAAATCTCAAAGCCATATTCTCTTTTAGTATCCGTGTTGCCCAAGAAACACCGATTCGGGTACTCGTTGAGGATGCAAACGGGTTATGGCATATCGGCAGTGCAAACATCAAAAGCTTTGGTGGAGGATGTTCAGCCAGTACACCGGAGGAGAGTAAAAAATTTGCCCCTCTTTTGGGCAAACACAAAAGCCACACCGTCCGTCAAGAGAAAGGCTATCTCATAAAATTTTCTATCTTTCATCCCATGGAAACAGGGTTAATGTTTGGAACCAATCCTTTTTACATCAAACATCTTGAACTCCATAGCAGCAATGAACTGCTGGCGAGTATGGAGCTAACCTCAGCGATCAGTCAAAATCCGACGATGATTTTTGAAACGATGGGTGGCAATGGTACCTACACGATCGACTTAGAAGACACTGATGCGAATAAGTACCATATTTCCACTAAAGTAGAGGACTAACCTCGTTAGAAGTTATAGTTCACACGAACGAGAAAACGATCATACCCACCGCTATAAAGTCCGTCTTCGGATGTATTGTTATTTTGGTCATTGAGTATTGCATAGTTTACTTCGGCACTAAGGGATTTAGTAATCTCGTATGTGGCGATTAAATCAATCTCTTTTTCTTTCATATCTGCCGGTGCACTTTTAAAACCTGCATAGATAGCAGTCAATGTCAAACCTTCCAGCCCTGCTTCTTCCATATCCAGCTCTGCGCTGAACATATACGCTTTGATATCTTCAAAATTATCCAGATTCATCTCTTCCGTATCAACCAGATAGGCTCCATTTCCCAAACCGCTGATGACAAATTTACCTGCTTCATTCGAAGCTTCGTTATAAGCAGTACCGAGAGTGAACATACCGATAGTCAGATTTGCACCGATTCCATAAACATTACCATCCACGCCCGAACCATTCTCTTCTTTAAATTTAATCCCTTGTCCTACAAATTCTAATCCAGTGGTTTTGTTGAATGGAATTGTGTAGCTTGCGTCAGTATAAAAAATATCCGTGAGTTTATCGATACCGTAATACCATCCTTGCAATTCGAGATGTTCAACACTCTCATTCAAGATACCGAAAACAGCAGCACCGTTACTCTCAGGAACAATTTTTTTAAACTTGGAGATATCATTTTCTGAATCGTATCCTGCCCATCGTGTGATATAGCCTCCGATAAGTGTTGTATCGTCAATTCCTTTGTACGTCGCTATCGCTGATTCAAACGTATTCGGATGCATTCGGATATCATCGCTATCGGCAAACGGAGTATCGATCCTTTGACGACCTATGCGTAAGGTAATATCGTCTGCACTATAATCGATGTATCCCTCGCCTACATAAGCATAGGACGAAATGTTGTCTCCAAACAAATCAGGATTTGCTCGTCCCTCATCCGTGTTTCCGGTTGCAAAATGAAGTTTTTGAGATACATAAGCTCCGACACCGAGTTTTATGTCATTCCAAGGAGCCGTTTCGTATTTTAAAATACCTCCGATTGACGTTCCGTATGTATCGGTGTCAACATCGTTGTTTTGAGTGACATAAGCCATCCGTATTTGACCGCTGGCTTTTCCTTCTGCAAAGGCTCCATTCAGACTCGAAGCACTTAAGACCGCGGCCGCAGCCAAACTCAGTACAACTGTTTTATTCATTATAAAAACTCCACATTTTATTATTGTTTGGAATATAAGTATATTGAATTAGAATAGCTTTAATATAGCCGTTTAAAGGGGAGATGTGCAGTATTATTTTCTTGACTAGAGCTACTGAAGAAAGAGGGAGTACCCGAAAGCACCCACTCTTTCTCCCCTTCTTCTCATCATTACCTTATTGACGTCGACGAAACTTCACTATAGGTTCAAAACTTTACATAAAAAGGAGGGTTCATCCCCGAAAGGATGAACGGTGTATAACGATTCTTAGAAGTTAAGAGTCAAATATACTTGGATAGAGTTAGACTGTGAACCGTTATTTTGGTCATCCGCATCCGTAGAGACGTAGGCCAAAGTCGTGTCCAATGGTCCAAAAGATTTGGTTGCACTCAATGCAATCTCTTGCATATCGACATTGGTTTTATCAATACTTACATTGGTATAGTAAGCTCCGAATTTAGCAATATCTTGCACGTTATATTCAGCATTCAACTTCCATGATTGTGCATCAGGAGCACCTACATAACCGTAGTTCCAAAATGCTTCCGTATACAATTTCGATTGAGAAACTGCATTGTTAGTTGCAAGATTAGCAACTTTAAAGACACTGTCTTTGTCTACGGCAGAATAGGCAGCAGATACGTTAAGATTTTCGATACCTTCATATCCAACCTTCAATGCATACCCTTTAGAATCATTCGTATTCGGGTATACACCTTTTGGACTAATTTCGGTATATTGAGCACCCAATTTTAGCCCTTTTACCATATCGCTATTAAGATCGCCTTGTATCCAGAAAGCATCCGCAGCACTCACAACATCGTAGTACCATGCTTGCGCGGTGAGCGGTTTGTACGAGTTGTTGATAAGACCGAATACATTTGCACCGCTTACGCCATGCGTACCGAATTTCCCATTTGGACCTACAATTTTATCAATACCGGGAACAGCTGAAATATCACCATCAACTTCATTACTATGTCCTGCATATACAGCAACCAAAGTGGTATCCGGAAGATCTTGGTTGAGAAGAACAACAGCTTCATAACTGTTTGGAGCAACAGACCACGTTTCACTAAATGAAAGCGGTGAATCGAGCAACATACGTCCTGCTTTAAGAGTCGTATTGCCATACGTTCCGGCAATCCAAAGTTCACCCAACCATGCTGCGTCAGCGACACCCTGACCGCTTGCTGTGTGAGCGCTTGACCATGTATTGCTAACAAGATTATTTTCAAGACCGAGCGTACTAACCGCATATCCGGTTACACCGAAAGAAATATGTTTTGCAAGATCCCCGGTTACCCCAAGACGAAGAGCAGTATCTGCGGCACTTGTTGTTTTACTAAAAAGATCACCTGCATTTTTATCATCCGTGTAGTAGTAAAGTTTAGCGTCACCGCTTACCTTTACATTATCAATTGCAAATGCATTTGCTCCAAGTAATACTGCTGCTGCCAGACTCATCACTACTGTTTTTTTCATATCATCTCCTTCAATCTATTGATTTTCATTATAAATAGCACCTTACATATATAGGTATTATTAATACAATTTAAAATCGTGGGATAAGTATATAGAATGTAAATAGCGTTGAAATAGCGATATATGCTAAATTTAATCGCCAATATGCTTATAAAATATATTAATGAAAGCATTTCTTTATCAGATACAAAAAAATTATATAAATGTTTATTAACAAATTAGAATTTATGATAAAAACTTGAAATTCTTCGCTATTTCACCGCTATTTACATTCTATATACTTTCCCAAAGATAAGCCCAAAAAGGATAACTATGACCACTAAATTAAAAATTGACGGTACCACCTATGATGTTACTGTTGATGAGGATACACCTTTATTGTGGGTACTCAGAGAGTACTTAAATTTAACCGGAACCAAATATGGATGCGGCGCTGCACAATGCGGTGCCTGTACGGTTTTATTAGACGGGAAAGCAATCAGAAGCTGTGCAACCTTTTTAAAAGAGATCGGCGATAAAGAGATCATGACAATTGCCAATACAACCGATCCTCTTCTTAAAAAAATACAAGAGGCTTGGGTTGAAGAAGATGTCCCTCAATGCGGCTATTGCCAATCAGGACAAATCATGAATGCGACGGGATTGCTAAAGGCAAATAGCAATCCTACCGAAGAAGAGATTTTAGCTGAGATGAATGGCAATATTTGTCGATGCGGTACCTATAACCGTATCAAAAACGCTATTAAAAAAATAAATGCAGGAGCTTAACTATGGGACTCTCACGAAGAACTTTTCTTAAAAACACTGCGCTTGTCAGCAGCGCTTTTATTGTCGGATTTTATTTGCCTGTAAAAGCACGTGCTGATGAAGGAGCAAAAGAGATATTGCACCCTAACGCATTTATCAAAATTGATGCAGATAATACTATTACCTTTTTGATGGGACAAGCAGAAATGGGTCAGGGAACCTACACCGCTTTAGCCATGTGTATCGCCGATGAGTTGGATGCGGATTGGGAAGCGGTTCATTTTCAAGCATCCGGTATCGATCCTGTCTATAATTCTGTCTTCGGGCCATGGATGTTGACGGCAGGTTCAACTTCAATCAGTACTAAACAGCTCGAAATGCGTAAAGTCGGTGCTGCCGTAAACGAAATGCTCAAAAAAGCCGCTGCACAAAAATGGGATGCGGCTCTCTCAGATATCAAAACCGAAAATTCCCATGTTATCCATATAAAAACAGGGGATAAGTTCACCTATGGTGAGTTGGTATCCGATATTAAAACGATGAGCATTCCCGAAAACCCTGAGCTAAAAGCACTTAAAGATTGTTCACTCATCGGTAAACCTACAAAAAGACACCCGAGCGAAGCATGGGCCAAAGTGACAGGACAAACAGAATACGGAATCGATGTGAGAATGGATAATCTCAAATATGCGGCGGTTTTACATCCGGCTGTTTTCGGTGCTACCATCGTGAGTTTTGATCCGTCTGAAGCTCTCAAACGCGACGGAATTTTAAAAATCAAACAAATTCCGACGGGTATCGCGGTTATCGCTGAACACTGGTTTCAGGCAAAAGAAGCATTAAATCATATCAATGTTGTATGGGACAAAGGCGAGTTTGCCAAAATCAGCAGCGAAGATATACGAAAAGAATACGATGCTCTTTTAGATAAGCCGGGTGCTTCTATGCGTCATGATGGCAATACGGCAAAAGCCTTCAAAGAAGCTCATAGCATCATCTCAGCAGATTATGAATTCCCATTTCTGGCACATGCACCGATGGAACCGCTCAATTGTACGGTTCACCATACAGGTGATAGCGCAAAAATGTGGACCGGCGGACAGGTACAAACTGTCTATCGAAATGTCTGTGCAGAAATATTGGGTCTTAAACCGGAAGCTGTGGAGTATAACAATACCTTCTTGGGCGGAGGATTTGGTCGTAGAGCTGCTGCAAATGCCGATTATATCAAAGATGCAATCTATACCGCAAAAGACGAAGCATGGCCGATTATGACTCTCTGGACCCGAGAAGATGATATTCGCATGGGGAACTACCGTCCTATGTATAAAAATAAAGCCCGTCTTGCACTGAACCAATATGGCGATATCACGGCCTTTGAAGCTAAAGTCGTCGGACAGCCGGTTGTTAAAGACACCATACTCGGATTTTTATTTAAAGACGGTGTGGATTGGGCGCAATGGGATGGACTGACCGATCATCCTTATTCGATTGCGAATCATGATATGCAGGCACATTCACCAAGTTCCCCTATTCCCGTATTATGGTGGCGTTCGGTAGGACATACGCAAACGGCACCTCTTGTGGAAGGTATCGTGGATGAAGCGGCGCACAAAGCAGGAATCGATCCTATCGCCTACAGAATCAGTATGCTGGATGATTTACGATGCATCAAATTATTATTGGACGTTCAAAGAATATCCGATTGGAAAAATCGTAAAAAAGAGAAAAATGTGGGATATGGCGTTGCTATCGTCAAATCATTCGGCAGTATTGTGGCACAAGTGGCAAAAGTCAAAGTCACCAAAAATGATTTTAAAGTGGAAAATGTATGGTGCAGTGTCGATTGCGGCTTTGCACTCAATCCACTTAATATTGAGAACCAAATGATCAGCGGAATCAATTTCGGACTTGCTGCAACAAAATACAGTGAAATAACGATCAAAAACGGTGAAGCGGAACAGAATAATTTTTATGATTATCTAGTCACACGAATTTCCGATGCTCCGGATATCCAAGTAAGCATCGTCAATTCAGGAGAAAAAATCGGCGGTATAGGCGAGACGGCAGTTCCTCCTATCTTCCCGGCAGTCGCCAATGCAATCTTTGATGCGACGGGGAAACGATATCATTCACTGCCAATTAAAATAAGTTAGGCATATCATGTTTGCTCACAAAGATTTTATCAATTTTCTACAACAATCTAAAAGCGATAAAAAAGATATCGTCTGTATCAATGTGTTGGATACGGAAGGTTCCGTTTATCGTAAAAGCGGTGCGACCATGCTGGTGAATTCCGACGGAAAATTTATCGGCGTCGTCAGCGGAGGGTGTTTTGAAGAGGACATTGTCCATTGCGCCCAAGATATCCTCTCAAAACACGAAGGAAAGTATGTTGTCCATGACTTGCGAATGAAAGATGACACATTGGACAGTTGGGGCAAAGGGGTTGGATGCAACGGACTGATAAAACTTTGGATGGAGCCGTTTTATTACAATCAAAACTACGGTGCGATCGGTATCGCGCTTGAGTATGCTTTAAAGAGAACCAAGAAAACACTGATCCGTTCCACGGAGCAAAAGGGTTTTTATGGGTTTTCATCCGAAGAGCGGAAAGAAGAGATCTTTTATGATGAAGAATCGCACCTTCGCCTTATTTATCAAAAGATCAATTCCCCTTATCGGTTATTGATTTTAGGAGCAGGACCGGGGAGTGAACCGTTACTCTCCATGGCAAATGCTCTTGGGTGGCAAACCTCAATCTGTGATACAAGAACATCCAATCTTACCCATATCCATTCCGCCGATGAAACACATTTGTTAAACGACTGTGAAGAGGTTACTAAGATTTTAGAACGAGATTTCGATGCTGCTGTCGTTATGAGCCACAATTTTAACAGCGATGCCGTTTATTTAAAAGCATTGCTTGATTCAGAGGTTTCCTACATCGGTATTATGGGTCCGCAGAAGCGAACGAGAACTATCATCGACTCTTTCAGTACAATGGGTGAAACAGTTTTTATGGATCCGAGATTGCATAATCCTATCGGATTGGATTTGGGAGGAGAGTCCCCTGAATCAATCGCCTTATCTATTTGTGCAGAAATCGAATCCCATCGAAACCGAGCTACTCCGATGTCACTAAGAGAAAAAAAAAGGGTAGCAATCCATGCTAACTAACCATAAGCTTGAGGTTCTTGTTATGGCAGCAGGAATGTCGAGTCGCTTAGGTCAGCCTAAGCAACTTTTAGAACTGAACAACCATACACTGTTATGGTACGCAGCGGCTCAGGCATTGGAATTGACACCCAACGTCACTGTTGTATTAGGGAATAAACATGAACAATGCAGTGAATCTATCAAAGATCTCCCTGTAAAAACAGTCATTAATTCACGCTATGAAGAGGGGCTTGGCAGTTCAATCGCCTATGGAGTTTCGACATTGGATGCGTGCGATTGCGTTTTGATTATGCTCTGTGACCAACCCTTAGTCCCGCGAATGCATTATAAAAGATTGATAGAAACGTCTAAAGAATTTCCGGAGTTGATCATTGCATCACACTATGATAAAAAATCAGGTGTCCCCGCTGTCTTTCCAAAACAGTATCTCCCTGCCCTGCGCGAATTAAAAGGAGATAAAGGAGCCAAAGCCTTACTTGAAACAAATATCTATCAATATATTCCTTTAAGCAAAGATGACTCAAGAGATATCGATACCCTAGAAGATTGGGACAACATAGTAACTCTCTTTTCCTCTCATATCTGAGGCGAAGGGTTAATAACTCCCTTCCCCTACGGTTATGACATAGTTGTCATCCACTTCCACCACACCGAAGGAATGCTGCCCGCAAAAGCTTTCATTCATCTCCTGTGCCCATGCACGGGCTATTCGCATTGCATTTTCTTTATCATCCAATGTTTTAATTTGAGGCATTTTTTTCCGAATTGCGCATTTGCACAACTTCTCAACAACGACATGATGTTCCATAATTTCTCCTTCTTTAGTGATCGGATTTACAGCCGCAGCCGCCACCGACCATACCAATGACAAAATTGTCATTCACTTCAACCAGCTGAAACGTATGTTTACCGCAAAAGTTTCCATTCATGTGGGCAAGTTGTGTTTCAGCCGCTTCAAATGCAGCATCTTTGGCATCAAAAGTAGCGATTTGGGATAATCCCTCTTTTTTTGCACAGCTGCACAATTTTTCTATAACGACGTGATGTTCCATCTGATAATCCTTCTAAGTTGATTGGTAAAACATCTGCATAGAGTGTTCCAGATGGCATCTTTTTACTTTGTGTTATAATGTTAATGAACATATTTATAAAAAGTGGGAATTCTTTGTTTAAATCTTTTATCATTCTATTCCTGCTTATAACATCATTATTCGCGGCTCTCCCCTCTTCAAAAAAACCGGTTGAAATAGGTATTATTGCTTTTCGGCCTATCCAAGAAAATCAACACGTTTGGCAACCGCTTGCAGATGAACTAAACCGCTTTTCAAAACATTATGATTACCGCATTCATTCCTACAGCGAATCCGATCTTGAAAAAGCTGTGGCACACAACAAACTCGATTTTATTATTGTGCATTCGCTCTCTTTCATCACTATGGAGACCAAATACGATGCTCAAAACATCGCTTCGCTGATACGTCAGGATGTAAACCACAATCATTTAACCCATTACGGCGGTGTCATCGCCGTTAAAGCGAATCGATCTGATATTAAAACACTCAGTGATATTCGTGGTAAAATGATTGCGACGACACATAAAGAGGGATTTGCCGTCTATCTGATGCCCCTCGATACATTAATGCACGCCGGTGTAGATATGCGCAAAGAGTGCCGTATGCTTTTTACCGGTCAACCCCAAGAACGGGTATTGAACGCTTTACGTTCCGGTAAAGCCGATGTTGCTTTTTTTCGTACCGGATACATCGAAGAGCTGATAGCCAAAGGCAAACTTAACTCCGGCGAGCTCAAGATTATCAATCCGCAACCAATAAACAACGCATTCCACTACCTTCGTTCAACACCGCTTTATCCGGAATGGTCTGTTGCATCCACCACTCGTCCCGATACGGATATGATTAAAGAGACGACAATAGCCCTCTATCAAATCAACGCTACAGACAATCAAGACTTTCACGCATTCGCAAACCCTCTCTCTTACAAATCGACACGGGATATGATGCAAAACTATCATATTTATCCCTTTGACACGGCTACGTTTACGTTTCAAGACGTTCTCGACAAATACAGTCTCACCCTAATTATATTTTTTATTTTTCTGACAATCGGCGGAGCATCTTTTACCCTCTATTACATCTTCTCATCACGTCAGGCCGCAATCCATACCAAACAGATCGAATCTATCCTTTCCACCTCCACGGACGGCATTCATGTACATGATGATGAGGGAAACCTCATTCTTTTTAGCGATTCCTTTGCGGAAATGCTCGGATATACGCGAAAAGAGACGGCACAACTGCATATATATGATTGGGATCACCATTTTGACCCTACCATAATCCATGAAATGATGCACACCCTAAAAGATCAAAAAATCTCTTTTGAAACCGTACATACCCGCAAAGACGGGACACTGATGGATGTAGAAATCAATTCCAGAGGAATTGTGATCAAAGGAGTACACTATATCTATGCCTCTGCCCGAGATATTACCGAGCGCAAACGCGTAGAACAAAACATTCTTGAAGCCAAAGAGCGATTTGATCGGTTAGCCCATCATGATCCGCTAACCGCCCTTCCCAACCGTCTCAGTCTTATTGAAAAACTTCAACATAAAACATCGGGGATGGAAGATCATCCTTTCGCCCTTTTCTTCCTTGATCTCGATGGTTTTAAAGAGGTCAACGATTCCTATGGGCACCGATTCGGAGATACTCTTTTAATCCATTTTTCTTCATTAATCAAAGAGATATTCCCGCCAGAATCATTTATTGTCCGTACCGGTGGAGATGAATTTGTCATTGTATTAGGATGTCAAAAAGATCAGGAACTTATTCAATCAACCATGAATAAACTGATCGATATTCTAAATCACCCTTT
The DNA here is from genome assembly GCF_028713855.1 of Sulfuricurvum sp. GTDB lineage: Bacteria > Campylobacterota > Campylobacteria > Campylobacterales > Sulfurimonadaceae > Sulfuricurvum. Next base: position 334,973 of record NZ_JAQTNN010000001.1, on the reverse strand, counting down.
TCATATTGAAGAAACAGATATTTATATTACGGCCAGTGTCGGTATCGCCATGTATCCAAACGATGCCCTCACAACCGAAGATTTATTACAGCGGGCCGATGCTGCAATGTACAATGCTAAAAAAATGGGTAAAAATACCTATAGTTTTTACAGTGCTCATCTGACCGAAAATGCACTCTACCGAACCACTATTGCTACGAACCTCAAAAAAGCACTTGCAGCAGGCAAGCTGCAGCTTTATTTTCAACCACAAGTCAATGCCTACACAAATATAATAATAGGTGTTGAAACATTACTTCGCTGGTTTACACCAAATGGACAAATTTCACCAGCAATCTTTATCCCTATTGCCGAAGAAACAGGTCTTATACAAGAAATAGGAGACTTTGTCCTTCGCCAAGGATGTCAAATCGCTGCACAATGGGCGCAATCCGGACTGTTAAACGGACGCATCGCTATCAATGTTTCAGCACGTCAACTTGTCCACCCTAATTTTCTTTCGACGCTAGAACACATTATTCAAGAAACTAACTGTAACCCTTCATGGATTGAGCTTGAGATAACCGAAAGCTCTATCCTCGAAAACCCTGAAAAAATCATTCTTCTCCTTAGAACCATCAAGAACAAAGGATTTACCATTTCTATCGACGATTTCGGAACAGGGTATTCCTCTCTTTCCTATTTAAAAAATCTTCCGATAGACAAGCTCAAAATAGATATATCCTTTATCCGAAATATCACGCATGAATCTAAGAATCAAACCATTGTAAAAACCATTATCGCGTTGGCAAAAGGGCTGGGAATGTCATCCCTCGCCGAAGGGGTGGAAACCGCTGAAGAGCTCACATTTTTGCAAGAGCATGGCATAGATTCAGTACAAGGATACTATTACTATAAACCCATTTCGCAAGCAGAAGTAGAAGCCCTCTTGAAGCTATAAGCAACATGGACAAAAACCCTTTTTTTTCTATGGTATAATATTTTACACTTGAGAGCTAAAGAGGGAGACAGAGATGGAATCAAAAGATTCACAAAGTGTAAAGAGTGCTTTGAAAATCTCCGCTTTATATCTTATTTTCGGATTCGTATGGATCTACTTCTCTGATAGTGTTGTAGAGCTCTTCTCATCAGGAAATCCTCATCAACTTACCCTTTTGCAACATTATAAAGGCTGGTTTTTTATTCTCATTACCACCTTTTTGTTATTTCTTTTAATGCATCGATTTTTACATAAGGGTTTTATCGAATACACGCAACGAATCAGCGAGCAAAAAGCTTCTCACGACCGACTTGCCCAACAAGACACCCTTCTTCGTACCATTGTCAACAGTTCTCCTGATGCCATATTTGCAAAAGATATGGAAGGCAGATATATGTTATTTAACTCAGGTGCCGGAGAACTTGTCAATATATCCCCTGAAAATGTCATTGGGCATACCGATAAACTCCTATTTTCCTCTGAAGCGGCAAAAAAAATCCAAGAGATAGATCGTTTAATTCTCGCCGGCGGTGTGATCCAAAATCACGAAGAAGATGTAATAACCGCGAGCGGAAAACAAAAATACTTTTGGGTCACCAAAGGACCACTGTTGTCTGAAACCGGAAAGACATTTGGAATATTCGGTATTTCACGCGATATTACTACCATCAAAGAAAATGAACAAGCAATAATCAAGGCGAAAGAACATTTCGACTATATGGCACACCATGATCTGCTCACCGAACTTCCTAATCGGACAAGTTTAATTGAAAAGCTTCAACATCAAACATCAGACATTGAAAATCACCCGTTCGCCCTCCTCTTCCTTGATTTGGATGGTTTTAAAGAGATCAATGATTCCTACGGTCATCGATTCGGAGATGAACTTTTAGTTCGTATTACACAATTGCTGCAAGAACTCTTCCCCCCCGATACCTTTATCTCACGAAGCGGAGGAGATGAATTTGTCATTCTATTATCATGTCATAAAGATAAGAATATCATACATAACACCATGTTCCATCTCATCAATACCCTCAACAACCCTTTTCACATCGATGAAATAGATGTCTACATTACAGCAAGTATCGGTATCACTATGTATCCAAGTGATGCCAGCAGTGCCGAAGAACTCCTCCAAAAAGCGGATGCCGCCATGTATAACGCCAAAAATATGGGGAGAAATACGTACAGCTTCTACGATTTACAATTCACTGAAAAAGCACTCCACCGTACTACCATCGCCACACAATTAAAAAAAGCGATACAAAATCACGAATTAGAACTCTATTTTCAACCTCAAATTGATATTCAGACAGAAAATATTATTGGAATGGAAGCACTGTTGCGATGGACTAGCTTCGAAGAGATGATTTCACCCGCAGTATTTATTCCGATCGCCGAAGAGAGCGGACTGATTCTGCAAGTGGGTGAATTTGTTCTGATGCAAGGGTGTAAAACTGCTGCCCAATGGGCAAAAAAAGGATTTTCTTATGGACGTCTTGCAATCAATGTTTCGGCACGTCAGCTTACCCATATCGATTTTTTAATGACACTGGATCGTATTATTCAAGAAACACAATGCGATCCCACCTTCATCGAGCTTGAAATCACTGAAAGTTCCATCCTCGAAAATCCTGAACAAATGATCGCGCTTTTGGATATTATCCAAGCAAAAGGGTTTAGTATTTCTATTGATGATTTCGGTACGGGTTATTCTTCCCTTTCTTACCTCAAAAATCTTCCGATTGACAAACTAAAAATCGATATCTCCTTTGTCCGGAATATCACGCATGAAGCAAAAAACCAAAGCATCGTTAAAACGATTATCGCTTTGGCAAAGGGGTTGGGGATGACAGCCCTTGCCGAAGGGGTCGAAACATTTGAAGAACTGAACTTTTTACGCGCTAACAATATCGATTCAATTCAAGGCTATTATTATTATAAACCTATGTCCTTTGAAAAAGCAGAAGAATTGTTTTTAAAACATTAAAATTAATTTATATTATTCAGTATTTAAAAAAATCAAACGCTGCTAAACAGAGTATAATTATTGAAAAATACTAAATAATATAACGCTGATGGGATAATATGAAAGATTTACACCAAGAGCATATAGAAATTACCGATGAAGTCAAACAAACTATAAAAAGTCTAAAAATAGTATTCCCCGCTTTATATGGAAAACTTTATCAAGAAGCTGCACATGTACGTGATATTGAACTTAAACCCAATGAATTCTTGACACGAGAAATGCTGGATGAGAAAATAGTACGTCATGTCATCACTCTTGCCGAGTGTGCCGATCAAGCGATTAATGCCATAGAAACCAAAAACAAAACAATTTTAGCCTCCATTTTATTAGAAACCAAAAAGCTCCAAAAAGAGATCCAAGAACTCCAAAAAATCGTCTACGAAGACAGCCTCACCAAAAGTTATAATCGCAAATGGTTCGACGATACCATTTTGGATCATGATCACCTCACTTTACGTGAAAATGGAACCATCGTACTCATTGATTTGAATAAATTCAAAGATATCAATGACACCTTCGGTCATGTCGTCGGAGACAAAGTCCTAATCCATGTGACTATCAAACTCAAAGAGTGCGGCGGTCGAGTCGTTCGATATGGAGGAGATGAATTCATAGTCATATTCGATTCAAATATCAATTCATTACAAATCAAAGAAAAGATGGAATCCCTTCTCGCCTATTTTGACAAAATCCACTTCAAAGTCGAAGATCAATCGTTTAAAATCAGCTTTTCCTATGGAATAGCTCCCTTTACCCGTGGTGCAGATGCAGCGAGTGTTATTGAAGCAGCGGACAAATCAATGTATAAGCATAAAAACGTAAATTAAATCAGGTTCTCTCACTCTGTATTGCCACTTGATTTCGGCCGTTATCTTTTGCACGATATAGCTGATTATCTGATTCTTTATACAGTTCTTCACAGGTAATCATAGAATCATGGTAATAGATTGCAACCCCTATCGATACGGTAACAAACGCTGAAGCATCATTCTTTTTATGGTGAATTTCCAGCATTTCGATCGCACGGCGAATACGTTCTGCCAAAGCCAAATATCCCTCTTCATTCATATCACTGACCAAAACAGCAAACTCTTCACCGCCCAGCCGAAATGCATATTCACCGCTTCTCGACGTATAGAATTTTAAAACATTAGCCACTTGATTTAAAACGATATCCCCCGCTTGGTGGCCATAATTATCATTGTAAAGTTTAAAATTATCAACATCCAGCATCATCAAAACCAAACTTGAACGGTGACGTTTGATCCGATTCATCTCTTCACTGATTATTTGAACATAAAAACGGCGGTTATAAAGACCGGTCATAGAATCGGTAATGGCCATCTCTTCGATCATTTTTTTATCACTGATATCATGCCGTATGGCCGTATAGCCGATAATTACACCCTCTTCTACATTGGGTGTAATGGTAGTATCTACCCAATAATCACCACCATCTGATTTACGATTTTTGATTTCACCATGCCACATTTGTCCGGAACTGATCGTACGCCACAACTCTTCAAACAACTCTTTAGGCATATCAGGGTGTCGGATAAGCCGATGGTTTTTACCGATAAGTTCCTCTTTTGTATAACCGCTTATCTTGCAAAATGCCTCTGAAGCATAGGTAATATTGCCATATAGATCTGTTTGAGAAGTGATAACATATTGATCTATAATCTCAACATACCCTTCAAGCTGTTTTGATTTGATTTGGATCTTTTTTGAGAGACGCTGATTGAGTTCTTCAATCTGCTCTTTATAAGTAAACAATACCTCATTTTGAGAATTAAGCTGCTCAATTTTACGACGGGTTTCCGAGGACATATCGTTAAATATTCCCATCAGAAGTTGCCATTCAACATCGTATTGATCGATATTGAAATGGACATTATAATTTCCCTCAGCTATTTTCATAGCATTTTCGGTCAATTCGATAATCGGTCTTTCAAACGAACGAAATACTTTTATAATCAGCCCGATAACAATCGAAACACCTATAAAATATAAAACGATCAAGGAGGTTGTAGGATCATGTCCTTGTAGAATACTTTGTTTTAACTCCCATATTATAGAGAGCAGAAGCATAAAAAAGATAATAGCAATTGCGATCAACCAGACTACTGTTCGCTGCAATACCGTCATTTTTTTTATAAAAGGCACAAAATAAACCTTTAATTAATATCTGATTTATGATAGAACTTTATACAATGAATCATGACACTTTTTGAGCAAAATCAAAAAAAGACTTCTGTAATGTGTATAATTGAAACAAATAATACAAAAGTGAGGAAAGGGGAAGATATTTACGGTAACGGAATAATTAGATTATGCAATTAGAAAGTGCTATAATATCCGCCAATACGGATAAGGCAAAGTCAGATTATAGGGCGCATGGAAATGGAAATATCGATCAACGAAAAAATAGAGTCTGCTCATCAAGAATGGTTATGTGCTCTGGATGCTGTTTCATCTCCGATATTTCTGCATGATAAAGATTTCCGCATCCTCCGCTGTAACAAAGCCTACAGTCAGTATACAGGCATTCCCTATACCGAGATTATCGGCCGACGCTATTATGAGCTCTTCCCTAAAAACGACGGTCCCCTTCCCCACTGCACCGAAGCACTCGAAGATCCTCTAAGTGAGGGAAGCGAGGAAGATGTTCAGATTGACGATAAACTTTTTCATTCAAAAGGTTTCATCATCAAAGATAACCAAGGCAATTATCTTTACTCTTTGCATATTCTTGAAGATATTACCGAACAACGACAAATTGAACAAGCCCTGCGCGAAAGCGAAGAAAAATTTCGCAGTATCACAGCTTCTGCCCAAGATGCTATTTTAATGATGGATGATGAAGGGAAAATTTCCTATTGGAATGAAGCAGCCGTAAAAATTTTCGGTTACACCGAAAAAGAAGTAATGGGGCAATCATTGCATACACTGCTCGCACCCGAACGATTTCTCGCCTCCCATTACAAAGGGTTTGAACATTTCAAACAAACGGGAGAAGGTCCAGCTATCGGCAAAACCCTTGAACTCGCTGCCCTCAAAAAAGACGGGAGTGAATTTCCAATAGAATTATCGCTTTCGATCGTTAGGAGAGAGGGGAAACAACATGCTATCGGAATGATCCGCGATATCACAGAACGAAAACAAGCCGAAACTTTATTGAAAGAAGAACGAGATTTCTCTGAACGGCTGGTGGATACGGCTCCTGTCATCATTCTAATCCTCAATCCGCTAGGTCAAATCGTCCGTTTCAATAATTACATGGAAACCCTAAGCGGCTATACACTGGGTGAAGTCAAAGGAGAAGATTGGTTCAACACTTTTCTCCCTGAACCGGAGAGAGAACCAACCAAAAAATTATTTCTTAAAGCAATGGATGATATACGAACGTATGGAAATATCTCCATCATTCTTACAAAAAATAATGAACAACGGCTAATCGAATGGTATGACAAGACACTAAAAAATACACAGGGCATTACAATTGGACTACTTTCCGTAGGATTAGATGTCACTGAGCGTAAAAAAAACCAGGAATTATTGCGACAAAGCGAAGAAAAATTCCGTGCACTTGTCGAATCAACCAGTGACTGGATTTGGGAAGTTGACCAAAATGGGAACTACACCTACGCCAGCCCAAGTGTAGAAACACTGCTTGGCTACACCCCTCAAGAAGTCGTGGGCAAATCTCCTTTTGATTTTATGCCTCCCGAAGAGGCTCAACGTCTAGGTTCCGGATTTAAACAACTGGTTGCTGATCATAGTGCGCTTACGAGCTTAGAAAATACTAATGTGTGTAAAGACGGCAGCATCAAAATATTGGAAACGAGCGGTCTCCCATTTTTTAACGAACAAGAGGAATTTGCCGGTTATCGAGGAATCGATCGGGACATTACAGAACGAAAACACGCAGAAGTCACTCTCAGTCGTGCTAATCGTGCACTCAAAACCCTTTCATCGTGCAATATGGCCTTGGTACGAGCTAAAAATGAATTCGAATTACTTCATACAGTTACAAACGTGATCGTTGAACAGGCAGGCTACAACCTTGCTGCCGTTGTCTATGCTGAAGAAAACCCACAAAAAAGTATTACACTCATAGCCGGTTCCGGAATAAAAGTCGATAATTATGATTGGGCAAGCGATCTTACATGGGCAGATACCCCAAAAGGTCAATTACCCGTTTCGCTTGCCATACGGACCGGTACAACACAGGTCTGTCACAATATCGCCTGTGCAATCGGTTTCAAACAATGGAAAGATACTGCCCTATCAAAAGGATATATTTCAAATATAGCCCTCCCTCTAACAGATCAAAATAAAACATTCGGGGCTGTTTGCATCTATTCTTCCGAAGAAAATGCATTCGATGATGAAGAAATCAAACTGCTTGAAGAACTCGCCAACGATATGGCCTACGGTATCTTCAATCTCCGTACCCGTGCTCTTCATGAACAACACACAACACTCCTTCGGCAAAGTTTGGAACAGTCCATTCAAACCATCGCTGCTACAGTCGAGGCACGCGATCCCTATACTGCAGGGCATCAGCATCGAGTCAGTGAACTGGCGACTGCAATTGCCCGTGAAATGGAATTAAGTGAAGAACAGATTCAGGGGATACATCTCGCCGCTATCATCCACGATTTGGGTAAAATTCATATCCCTGCAGAGATCCTCTCCAAACCCGGAAAACTCAACAAAATAGAGTTCATGCTAATACAAACTCATCCCGAGGAAGGATACAATATTCTCAAAAATGTAAAATTTCCATGGCCGATTGCCGACATCATCTTACAGCACCATGAAAAGCTCGATGGATCTGGCTACCCGCAAGGGCTCAAGGACGGTGAAATACTGCTCGAAGCTAAAATTATTTGCGTTGCCGATGTTGTGGAAGCAATGTCATCCCATCGTCCTTATCGCGCGTCATTAGGAATCGAACCGGCATTAGAGGAGATCAGACGAGGACGGGGAAACTGGTATGAACCCTCAGTTGTTGATGCATGCTTGAAACTGTTTGAAGAAAAAAACTTTGAATTCAGCACTGCACATTAGATCATGATAACGCAGTGGTCTGAACGACGAAATAGAGTTCATCTTTTAGAGTATTGAGACTTTTAATGACGTTATTTCGGCGCGTATCATCGAGATCGAAATGCTGCTCGATCGAATCGTAAATACGATCGATACTGGCATAGATTTCGACCATAAGTTCTGCTTTTAGTTTATCTTGTACACCGGCCATAAATCATCCTATTTGTTTGACTGAATATTTCGAAAAAGATTCAACCAAAAAAATCCCGCAAAGCGGGAAAATGACGAGAAACAATGAAGTTTTGTCCCGCAGAGGGGACAAAGGTTTAGCGAACGAGGTCGAAGAAGTAGTCAGTGGTTGCGATACCTTTGGTATCTTCATCCAATTGGTCAAGAACTTTGTTCGTGATCCAAGTAAGAAGGTTCAACGCTCCGTCGTATCCGCTGATAGAATAGCGGTGTAGGTGATGACGGTCGAAGATTGGGAATCCGATGTAGATCAACGGAGTACCAGTGTCGCGCATCAACTCTTTACCATAGCTGTTACCGATCATGAAATCGACAGGCTCAGTGAACAAGAGTGAACGCATAGCCCACAAGTCTTTACCAGCCCATACATTCAAACTGTCTTTAGCCGGAGAAGTATCGAGCATTGCTCTCATCTCTGCTTCCCAACCGTTTGGTGCATTGTGACAAAGAACGTGAGTAGGTTCTGCACCCATCTCAAGAAGGAATGATACTGCACCGATTAGGAAGTCAGGATCACCCCAGATAGCGAATTTTTTACCGTGCATGTACGGATAGCTATCTTGCATAGCATCAACCAAACGGCCGCGCTCTACTTTGAGTTTTTGTGGAACTTCTGTTCCTGTTAATTCTGCAAGTTTCATTACGAACTCATCAGTCCCTTTGAGACCGATCGGGTTAGAGAATCCACCAGCGTGTTTCCAACGTTTATCGACCATTTTCATGGTTTTAGACGTTGCATATTTTTGAAGAGAGATAGTAGCAGATGAATTGATACAATCTTTTGCGTCTTCAATTTTTGTTCCGCCTTGGAACATTTCGTAGTTACCGGCAGGCATATCCCATTGATCAGAGTGGTCGCCCAACATGATATAGTCTGTGCCGAATGCTTCTACGATGCTTTTTACTGAACGAAGGCTTCCGATATACGTTTCAAAACCAGGGATGATGTTGATACGTTGTTTCGTTTCGCCTTTGTTTCCTTCAGTAAGCTGAGACATGATACCGTGCATCATGTTGTCATAACCAGTGATATGGCTACCTACGAATGAAGGTGTATGTGCAAAAGGGATCGGATATTCAGCAGGGAGATATTCTCCGCCGTCTTCTTCTTTTGCCGCAAGGATAAACGCCATCAAGTCATCACCGATAACTTCTGCCATACAAGTAGTAGAAACAGCGATCATTTTAGGTTTATAAACTGCCGCACAGTTTTTAAGACCCTCTTTCATGTTCACCAATCCACCAAATACCGCAGCATCTTCAGTCATAGAGTCAGAAACACAAGGAGTCGGCTCTTTGAAGTGACGGGTAAAGTATGAACGGAAATACGCAACACATCCATGAGAACCGTGAACGTAAGGCATAGTACCTTCAAACCCGAGTGCAACCATAACAGCCCCGAGAGGTTGACATGCTTTTGCCGGGTTAACAGTAATCGCTTCACGAGCAAGATTTTTCTCACGGTAATCCCATGTTTTAGTCCACTCAGCGATTTCTTCTACTTTCGCAGGGTTAATTGCGAGCATAGAGGATTCGAATTGTTTTTTGTTAGCGAGTACCTCTTGGTACTCAGGGCGTTTAAACAGGTCTTTCCCGTTTACGATTTTTTCTACTTCTTGCATCGTATTATCCTTCCATTTCCCATGGTGCTTTTGAGTGCGCCCATACCGGTGAATTAATTGCTAAATCCATATCTTGTGCGAAGATCGCGAATCCGTCGTACCCGTGGTAAGGTCCGCTATAATCCCATGAGTGCATTTGGCGATATGGAAGACCCATTTTTTGGAATACATACTTCTCTTTGATCCCTGAAGCTACAAGGTCAGGTTGAAGTTTTTTAACAAATGCTTCAAGCTCATACTCGTTGACGTCATCGTAGATAACGGTTGAGCGGAAAATCTCTTCTTTAGTACGTTTGTAGTCATCATCATGAGCGAACTCATAACCGGTTCCGATTACTTCCATACCCAAATCTTCGTAAGCACCGATAACGTGACGAGGGCGGAGACCACCGACGAACAACATAACCGTTTTACCTTCGAGACGAGGTTTATATTTCGCGATAACCGCATCGATCATCGGTTGATATTTAGCGATAACTTCTTCACATTTAGCTTGTACACTTTCGTCAAAGAACGCCGCGATTTTGCGGAGAGATTTGATGGTTTGTGACGGTCCGAAGAAGTTGTACTCGATCCAAGGAATCCCGTACTCTTTTTCCATGTGACGGCTGATATAGTTCATTGAACGGTAGCAGTGAAGCAAGTTCAATTTTACTTTTGGTGTCAACGCCATCTCTTTAATAGTAGCATCTCCTGACCATTGTGCAACAACACGAAGGCCCATCTCTTCCAAAAGGATACGGCTTGACCAAGCGTCACCACCGATGTTATAGTCACCGATGATTGCAACGTCATATTCTGTTACTTCAACATCGCTTGTGTTTACGTTTACTTTTGCATCAAAAATATAGTCACGAACGGTGTCGTTTGCAATGTGGTGACCCAAGCTTTGCGAAACCCCACGGAAACCTTCACAGTTAACCGGTACGATAGTTTTGTCGAGTTCTTTTGCTTTTGTTTTTGCAACAGCACCGATATCATCACCGATCAAACCGATCGGACACTCTGATTGAACAGTGATACCGTTATTCAATGGGAAAAGTTCTTCGATTTCATCGATACATTTACCCAATTTTTTGTCTCCACCGAAAACGATGTTGTTTTCTTGGAAATCCGAGCTAAAGTTCATAGTAACGAACGTATCAACACCGGTTACACCGATATAATAGTTACGACGACCAGCACGGCTGTATTGACCGCATCCGATAGGACCGTGAGAAATATGGATCATGTCTTTGACCGGACCCCATACAACCCCTTTAGACCCTGCATAAGCACAACCACGTTGACTCATGACACCCGGAACGGTTTTTTTGTTTGAGCGGACATCTCCGCACGTTTTTTGATTTTCATCATTTGGAGATCCGACACCGAGATGTTTTTCACGGTTTTTCGCCGCTTTCTCAGGATACGCTTTTAAGATCTCTTCAATGGCCGCTTTTTGTTTAGCTTCTAGTGTTTCTGGACCCATAATACACCCCTTCCTTACGCGACTTCGATACGGAATTGTTCCATCGAATCTAAGTTATGACACAATTTCATTGTTTCATCATCCGCTGCATCAACTCTTTTAGAGATTGCAGACATTTGGTAACGGTTCATGTAGATCATGTATTTTTGTGCTTTATCAGGGTTCTCTTCTTTGAAGTAATGAACCATTGCACGGAACAAGAAAGTATCTTTGTTTGTGTAGCTGATCCACTCTTTATCTTTATCTTTAGTACCCATCAAAAGTTTGATCTCTTTAACGTCACTGATATCAACATCGGCAATTTTTTCTGCAACTAATTCGTCTGGAATTTGATTCCCCATTGAAGCTGGGAAGTGAAAACCTAATACAAACATCTAATCTCCTTTTTCTGTTGTTTTCTTTTCATTATTAACAAGATGTTAAACGTCATAGAACTTCTATGACAGCCATTGAAGATTCCTCAAAAGAGGAATCGTTCGGTACCTTACGCTTCGTGCGCAGCTTTACCAACTTGAGACTCATCAACTTCGTCTTCGAGACCGAATGCAAGGAGCAAGTCTTCAAGCTCATCCATACTGATTGGAGTAGGAATGATTTTCATATCGTTATAAACGATTTTACGAGCAAGCTCTTTGTATTCGCGAGCTTGGTCAGAATATGGGCTGTATTCAACAACCGTCATACGGCGTAGTTCAGCATGTTGAACGATGTTGTTACGTGGTACGAAGTGGATCAATTGAGTTCCAAGGCGTTGAGCAAGCTCAAGTGCCAAATCGTACTCTTTGTCTGTCATACGAGCGTTACATACTAGACCGGCAAGACGAACTCCACCAGTGTTTGCATATTTCAAAATCCCTTTAGAGATGTTGTTAGCTGCGTACATCGCCATCATTTCACCAGACATAACGATGTAAATTTCTTGTGCTTTACCTTCACGAATAGGCATTGCAAATCCGCCGCAAACAACGTCACCAAGAACGTCGTAAGAAACGAAGTCAAGACCTTCTTCATCGTAAGCGCCTTCTTCTTCGAGGAAGTTAATCGCAGTAATAACACCACGACCTGCACAACCTACTCCTGGCTCTGGTCCGCCTGACTCTGTACAGTTGATCCAACCGCCCGGAGTTTCTTTATCAAATAAACCTTTACCCCAAAGACGAGCTTGTTCCATCTCAACGTCTTCGATGGTGCCGTATTCTGCTGCAAGAGAAAGAATAGTATCTTGTGCTTTCTCGTGAAGAATCAAACGAGTTGAATCCGCTTTTGGATCACATCCAACGATCATAATATTTTTATCGAAATAGTGTGACATTGCTGCCAATGTATTTTGAGATGTAGTAGATTTACCGATCCCACCTTTTCCGTAGAACGCGATTTGTCGCAAGCTAGCTGCTCCAGCCATGTTATCCCCTTATTTTTGAACTTCACTTAGGTTGATGCATGCGTCGTTCTATGGTTTTTTACGACATTTTCTAAAACGTTACGACAAAACAGCACTTTGTGTACAAATTTGTAGGAATAGGTTTTGCAGGGGTATGACAAACACCTTTTTGGCTCTTTTGATTAAAAAATAAGCGATCATTCTGAGTAAAAATTATTTCAAGCCGTTACACTTCTACTAAAAAGGGGCGGCTATGTCCAATAAAGAAAAATCCATCCACAATCTCCATCAAGCCCGTACAGCTCATATTCGCTGGGTCAACACGATAAAACTGCTCGTGTCCGGTATAGATGTTCCCTCTGATTCGATTCAACTCAGTTCTACCGATTCACTCTTTGGAAAATGGTTTTATGATGAAGCGATGCTCTTTAGTCTAGGGACTTCTCGAATGGTTATCGAAGAGATAGAAGAATTACTACTTACATTGCATGATAAATACATGAAGATATATCCTATCTATTTTGGACAAAAGAAGAAAAATATTTTAGGTGGTCTATTAGGAAGCAAGAGTAAAGCAAGCGAACATGAAATCGAGCTCTCAGTTCGCTATTATGAAGAGATCATCACTTTATCGGATAAACTCAAACACAAGCTTCGTATTTTAGAGAGTCAACTCCTCAGTTTAGGAGAAGATAAATTTGATGTCATTGCCGGGTTTACAAACGTAGAAATTTCAGCGCCCTTAGAACTCAAAATTCCTGAATCGGTCAATAATGAAGAAGAAGTGTATTATTATGGAACGCGAGGGAGAGGCTAATTATTCTCTCTTTAGCACTCCCCGTCCACTTTCATACCATATAAGCCATAACCCTCAAAGTTCTCCTCTGCTATAATTGCATAAGAATACCTAATCATACTTTCACTAAATGAGAATTCATGCTCCATTTCATTGACTATATCTACTTTATCTACGGCCTTGCATTTTTCATGTTTGGCTTTAGTATCCTCCACTACCCGATGGAAAATTCTATTTTCAAATTTACCCGTGAGTTAAAATATTTGGGTGCATTTGGAATTATCCACGGTATATCCGAATGGCTCGTCATGTTCAAATCATTGGGCGCTGAAGAGACTAAAGAGGTCTTTGAGCTAGCCAGTTTGATAATGATGAGCCTCTCGTATGCTATCCTTTTCTATTTTTCTTTACGAGTTGTTTCGAATAAAACATTTTCGATGATTACTCTTCTCTTTATTATTTTAGGTTCGGCTGTATTTTTGATAGGTTTTCATCATATTTCTTCTGTAAATGTCAATATTCTGATTCGCTACTTCCTCGGTGCTCCGGGAATTTTCATGACCGCATACATATTTTTTCACCCCTTTTACCTTGTCCAAGGATCGGTATATGATTCTATGAAACGATGCGCTTATCTCCTTGCAAGCACTTTTTTTCTCTATGGAATCTTTGCAGGACTCATTGTCCCCACTGGATCGTTTTTCCCCTCATCCGTAGTGAACAAAGACTCTTTTGAAGCACTCACCACTTTACCGATCGAGCTGTTCCGCGCTTTGTGCGCAATTGTGGCAAGCTATGCGATCACACAGATACTGCGTGTCTTTAAACACCAAACCGACTTTCATCTTCTCAGACTCTCAAAAGCACTCGAAGAGAGCGGAGATACCGTAGTCATTACCGATCTGGAGGGAAAAATAGAATATGTCAACCGTACTTTTGAGCAGCAATCGGGATATTTAGCGCATGAAGTCATCGGCAATACACCCAATATCCTCCGATCCGGAGAACACCAAACCTCCTTTTATCAGCATCTATGGGATACGATCCTTTCAGGGGAAACTTATCGCGGAGTCCTGACAAATAAACGAAAAGATGCAACCCTTTATCATGAATTCAAAACCATCGTCCCGTTAAAAAACAAGCGTCAGGAACTCACCAATTTTATCTCAACCGGTAAAGACATCACATCACGAGTCATCTTTGAACATGAGCTTGAAAAAGCTGCATCTACCGATCCGCTGACCAATGCGGCAAACCGATTGCAGTGTAATCGATGGCTCACATTAGCAACTGAACATGCCCAAGACTCCACTATTTCAGTTTCCTTGATCCTTTTTGATATCGATGATTTTAAAAAAGTAAATGATACCTTCGGACACAATGCGGGGGATGATGTCCTGATCCAAATTGCCGAAGTCGTCCGTACCATAGTAAGGAGCAATGAGATGTTCGCGCGCTGGGGCGGTGAAGAGTTTGTCATTCTGCAAATAGATACACCTTTTGAGGGAACTATAGCCCTTGCCGAACGGCTCAAAAAAGAGATCGAGCACTCTACGTTTAAAGAGGTCGGTCATATAACCGTTAGCATCGGTGTAGCTCAATACAATGGTGCTGAGAGCATCGAATCGTTTGTCAAAAAAGCAGATGATGCCATGTATCAGGCAAAAGAGGAAGGAAAAAATAAGGTTGTCGTGAGCAAAAGATAATCAATCCTTCACGCTATCCGATACATCAATCCCATGTTACTGGTTTCAAAACCATATTTTTGATAAAAAGCAATCGCTTTGGTATTCCGTAAATCGACACCGAGTGCCAATCGTCCCCATTCTCTACGCTCCGCTTCATCGATTGCCGTTTCTAACAGTTTAGTTCCGATGCCGTACCCTCGATGAAATTCACTTACAACGACATCTTCGATGATGCCGACATATTCACCTATTGCTGTGGAAATCATCCTCTGAAGTGAAAGCATCCCAACCACACCGTTTTGCATTTCAGCTACTAGAATAACACTTTGAGGAGATTGGAGGAGTAATTCCAAACCATGGGATTGTTTCTCCCCATCAATCGTAAAATCATCTTCAATGGCAAAAAGTTCGCTTAACAGCTTTGCCATAGCAGGAACATCATCACTATAGGCCAAACGAATTATCAGATTATCGTCCATTTTTCATCCGTTCCAATAGTTCTCCCAATTTATCGTGGCGCAATTGAATCAGCCGTTCAATCTCATCATAATCAAATTTACCGAAATACGTCATATCAAAAAGTCTGAGAAGGGCTGCACGGCAGCAGCTCTTGTCACACTCTGTGACGAGTTTTTTCGCTTTTTTATACGGTAAATCGGTCTCTTGAAAAAGCTTGATTGCATCGGCTACACTCTTACAGCCGCATTCACAAATCTCCAAAGCAAGGATTTCTTCTTTCGTAGCCATAACCCACCCCTTAAAGGGAGTGTTCTACCTTATAGCTGTTAGCTTTTTCGACTGCATCATACAATTTTGCAGCCAATTCGGGCATTTTGACATGATTCGTCCAAACCGTATCTTCGACGATATCGTGAATCTCTGATGCTACTTCAACCGCCAAACGTTTGAGCTTCGCCAACTCTTTTTTATGATCTTGTTCAGTCATTTCCGACATAATGAATCCTTTTGTTTATTTAATGTTACACACCAAAACGAGCAAAGCCCGTTTAAGTGGCAAGGACAAATTTGTCCTTTGCAATCCCCTAAAGTTAGGCAACACGTATCTCGATATGACGTGCCTGTTCTTTTCCCAGCGCAACAACGCGTTCACCGATCTGAACCTGCACACTGCTTTTAAAAAGCCCGTACCGCTTCACACACAACGTTGCATTCGGACAAATCCCCATAGCGCAGAGATGACCTTTTAACGTTTCATCCAGTGCTATGGATAAGACTCTGCATTTTTCATTCACACAGGTTTCAAGAAGATTCATCGTTTATTCCTCACAATGAAAATGCGTAAATGTTTTCAAACTTAACATTACGCGGTTCACCGTAACACATATGGACAAATGTCCCTTTTTGCTGAAAATGGTATTTCTCAAACAATGCAACCGCATTCGCATTCCCCAGAGGAACATCGGCTAAGACTTTTTTTAGCCCTCTGAAATACAAGACTCCCTGCATCATTTTTTCCGCTTCGTCTTCAAATCCCGGTCTGCATTGCCATGGCCCTAAATATACTCCGCGTGCATTGATGACACTGGAGTGCTGAAACGAGTTTGGTAAGGCAAATTTGAGTGAACTGTTGCGCTCCATCTCGTCAAGCATAAACGCCATTCGATCTTCACCGAAGGTTTCAAAATCGATTTTACGAATAGTCGCATCGAAATTTCCGCCGTCGAGTTCTTTGGCCTGAGCATTGGTAAAACTAAACGGCGGTACTTTTCCGACATTGAGAAAGCGCCCTACTTCCATAACAGCCTTAAAGCCGCTTTGCTCAAAAAAGCTTTTGAGCTGAGGATTCGCATGCAGATAGAGAGAGGGGTGTTCATCTTTAAGGACACCGAATAGGGTATTGAACAGCCGTCGTCCGATCCCCTGTTTTTGGTGACTCGGTTTCACCATAAAGTATTTGATCATCGCCGAGGTCTCGAACTCTATTGCCATCACTGCTCCGACAAGAACACCCTCTTCATAAGCACCGTAACATAAATGGGGTGCATGCATCATTATAAGTTTGACGTGATACCCATCCAGCAACCAGCCCGTCTCTTCGGCTATTTTAATGAGTTCGGGAACATCGACAAATTTAAGCCACCCTATATACATGCTGCTTCCTGATAGAGGGATTTAAGTTCACTGATATCAAGCACCCGTTTACGTGAGGTGACGATTTCACGGATTTTGGGAAGCATATCCCGAAGAATACTATTCTCAGCACTAATTCCCATACGCGCCAAATGATAACGGATGGTTGCACTGCCTGAATGTTTTCCGATCGGAAAAGAACTCTGCAATCCTACCTCTTCGGCTTCGTATGGTTCATACGCATGGGAATCTTTCATCATCCCATCGGCATGTATGCCGCTCTCGTGGGCAAATATCCGTTCACCCACGACAGGTGCATTGGTGGCAAGCGACATATTTGCCGCGCTTGCCACGGTATGAACCAAATTTCGAATCAGGAGAGGGTCGATGGAGCGTGCCTCACCGTAGAGATGTTTGAGTGTCATGAGAATCTGTTCAAACGAAGCATTACCCGCTCGCTCACCCAATCCGATGACGGTTGTATTCATACTGATAGCACCCGCGTCAATACCGCTGAGGGCATTCGCATTCGCCAGACCAAAATCATTGTGTGTGTGCATTTCAATCGGGAGGAGGTTAAGATCACACAATGATTTAATCGTTTGATATGTTTGTGTCGGTGTCATAATACCGATTGTATCGCAATAGCGAAAACGTCCTGCTCCGCACTCACGGGCTAACCCCATCACGTCGCGGATGAATTCATGACTTCCACGTGAGCTGTCTTCACCGCCGATGCAGACAAATAAACCCTCTTTGGTTGCTGCCGTAACGACACGTTCAAGCTCCGATAAGACTTTGGCTTTACTGCCTCCGAATTTAACATCGATAAGAATATCTGAAATAGGGATAGAGAGATCGACCGCTTTAATACCGCACGAGAGTGAAGCATCGAGATCTTCCATCTTCATCCGGTTCCACGTCATCATTCGAGCTTTTAGCCCGAGAGCCAAAAGTTCTTTAATATCTTCGCGTTCTTTGACACCCATTGCCGCTATACCGATTTCAAGTTCATCCGCACCGCAGGCATCTAACAATGTAGCAATACGGAGTTTTTCTTCGGTATTGAACGCGACATAAGGAGCCTGCTCCCCGTCGCGTAAAGTGGTATCGTTGATGAGTGCCATGATAGGCTCCTTAATTCACTTCCGCGTTTTCATCCATACCGAAGTATTTACGGGATGCTTTGAGTACCGAAATCTCGATCGGCTCATACGCGTAGCTTTGATCGGCGATGATACCGGCCGCTTTTAGATCATCCTGCGGACATCCGCCGATTTTTGCGGTAAGGATCAGCTGTACATCTTTAAGTTTTTCTAGAATCGGAGCGAGAGGGTTAGTACCGTCCGGTCCTGCGCAATATTCTGCGTCCACTTTACGGTGATGGATAAATCGGATACCTTTATCACCTGCTTCGTAAATTAAGAATTCTTTAACGCTTCCGAAGTGTTGGTTAATCATCCCCTCACCCGCAGTCGTAACGGCTACAAGGATAGTGACACCCATTGAACTAAGTTCTTCTTTCTCTTTACGGACACGATCATTAGCCTGATCGAGGAAGAATCTAAACTCTTCGATTTTCGCTTGGGCTGCTTGACGTGCTTCAAGATCATATTTGATTTGAAGTTCATCGAAACTGAGTCCTGCAAAGGTATCTTTGGTGAACTCCGCTCCACGGTCTTCACCGATGAGTCCTACTGCATCCGCGCGGCATTGGCGACAGTGCTGCATGAGTTTCATATCCATACCGCACGCTTCCTGGACTGCCATTTGTTCTTGATCGGTAGCACTCGGTACTCCTGCAAGGGCAAACGCTGTACCGAATTCCGGCTCAGATAGGATCGGCATAATGTTGTGGAGGAACACGCCGATCTCTTTTAGTTTTTTAGAAACTTCCGGAAGATGTTTGTCATTGATACCCGGGATAAGAACCGAGTTAGCTTTGATCAAAATCCCCTTTTCGACACATTTCTTCATCCCTTCGAGTTGGTTTTCGAGGAGGATTTGTGCCGCTTCTTTTCCATAGATACGTTTGTTGTTATGGAAAATCCACGGATAGATTTGACTTCCGATCTCACCGGTTTCATCAACACTATTAATCGTAACGGTGATGTGATCGATGTTGTATTCCACCATCTCATCGATAAAGTTCGGCAATTCCAAACCGTTAGTCGAGAGACAAAGTTTCAAATCCGGTGCAAATTGGCGAACCATTCCGAATGTCTCAAATGTTTTCTTCGGATTTGCGAGAGCATCTCCCGGACCTGCGATCCCGAGTACACTCATACGTTGGACTTCACCGCCGACGAGAAGTACTTTTTTCGCTGCTTCTTCCGGACTTAAACGCTCAGAGGTTACCCCCGGTCGAGATTCATTGGAACAGTCATATTTACGGTTACAGTAATTGCACTGGATATTACATGCCGGTGCTACCGCGACGTGAATACGTGCATAGTGATGGTGTGCACCCTCTGAATAACATGGATGATTGTGTATCTTCGCTTGAATATCTTCGGGCATAAAAGATTCATTTCCGCTTGAGGAACAACTCATAATAACTCCTTTTAAGTGTCATTCAATGATTCTCAACCTCATCCGGCGGCAACCATTTTCTAAAAAGAGTTAATGCAATGAATGTTCTATGGGTTTAAAAAGGAGAGTTCAACAAAATGTGACGTTTTTGTAGGAGGTACAACCGAAGCGTACAGAGATTATGTTTCGATTGTCGGTTGTGGAGTGGAGAAGAGGTAACCTTGAGAGTAGTCAATCCCCAATTCTAAAACTTTATTAAAGATAGATTCATCTTCGACAAATTCAGCAATCGTCTCAATCCCTTTCTTGTTAGCAAAAAAGAGGATACTCTCGACAGTGTAGAGGTGGTCGTTGTCAAGGTTAATATTTTTAATCAGCGATCCATCAATTTTGATGTAATCAACATCGAGTTTGCTCAAATAGCTAAAATTCGAATATCCCGTACCGAAATCGTCTATCGCGATTTTGCAACCGAATTGTTTGACCGCTTTAATAAAATCAATCACTTCCTGATAATTAACAATCCCCTCAGACTCAACAATCTCAAAAACCACCCGCTTTGCTGCAGACGAGTGTTCGAGTATCTTATATATATACGGACGTGTTTCATCCGATACGATATCGTTCATTGTTAAATTCAAAGAGAACTCATAGTCTAGATTTTCGAAAACGGCAAATGTTTTAGCAATCATAATTCGGGTCAATTTATCGTAGAGTTTTGATTTTTTGGCATGTTCCAAAAACCAATACGGACTTAGTACTGTCCCATTTGGTTCGATTAGACGGATTAAAGACTCATATTTTACAATTTTTCGGGTTTTATTATCGACAATCCCTTGAAAATAGGGGACGATCCGATCCTCTTCGATCGCCGATTTAATTTTATCGAACATCCAAATATTATTCCGTGTTTTTTCAGTCAACGCTGTATTATCGTTGAAAAAAATCAATTTTGCCCGTTGTTCTTTTGCCTCTTTAAGTGCCATATGGGCGAGATTGTACACATCCGAATACGGGGCATGTGCAATTCCGCCGGAAACATTTATAGAAAGTTCATGCCCTGATATCTGATATTTAAAATTTTCAAGCTTATTGATATACTCGATAACTTGATCCCTTAATGTATCGTCAAATTTATGGTCTATACAGATGATGGCAAATTCATCTCCGCTAATCCGGTAAAAATATCCGTGTCCCATCGTTGTTTCGAGCCGAGCTGCAAAGGCTTTGAGTAATTGATCTCCAATTTCGTAGCCGAAATAGTCGTTAATCGTTGAAAACCTGTCAATATTCAATAAGATCAATACAACATCATCGTCTTCGTTTTCCAAATCACTAAGCAATGCCGTACGATTTTTTAACCCGCTGAGCGTATCGATCAATTGTCGGCGGATAATTTGATCTTTGACGATCAGCTCTGTCACATCAGCCCGGGCAGCAATAAACTCGACAACGTCACCCCGATCGTCAAATATAGGAGCAATGACTGTTTTTACGTAATATTCTTCTCCGTTTTTAGAGAGATTTTTAAATGTATCTTTCCAAATCCTACCCTCTTTG
Organism: Sulfuricurvum sp.; assembly: GCF_028713855.1. Lineage (GTDB taxonomy): Bacteria > Campylobacterota > Campylobacteria > Campylobacterales > Sulfurimonadaceae > Sulfuricurvum. The sequence goes on along the minus strand of NZ_JAQTNN010000001.1, from coordinate 313,514 downwards.
ATCGTTTTCCAAAGGTTTTTGAAAAGTTCCGCATCATTATCCGGATGACGGATAATATTATGTTTTTGTCCGATCAGTTCGTCACGCGTATAGCCCGAAATTTTACAGAAAGCATCATTAACGTAGGTGATAACTCCTTCCACGTCTGTTTTTGATACGATTGAACTCTCATCCAGCACCATTTTGTATTGATCGAGAATTTTGATGCTGTCATCAAGTTCACTTTGTGTTTCATTGACCAAGTTGGTGAGGGATTTAAGCATCGTATGACGGTTATGATGCTTCAGTACACTAGTTTTAGGGATATTACTCTCATGTGATTCACTCAGAGAGAGGGTCGTTGTCGTAATATTAAGTAACTGATTGCCGGAAGGGGAATGAAAAAATTCACCGTACGTAAAAAATCCTGCCGTAGGAGCAACTTCTTCAATCAATCCAAACTCATAATTAAGCTGCTCTTTTAAAAATAGCTTTCGAACCGAACAGGAGTAAATATACGTTGCTTCAACAGAATACGTAGCAACCGCTTCGCGTATATCAACAGCATTATCCATGATCTCTTCAACATTTCCTATCGCAAAACGTACTTTTTCCCCGTTATGAAAATGTCCGGCATAAACAAACCCTCCATCGCCAGTTTGCGCAATCATGGAGCGAGCAATTTCTACCCCATCCTCGACTTTTACCAGCGGAAATTCGACCGCACTGGCTGGAATCTGCTCAATGGTCTCTTCTCCTAAATAGTGGGTATACAGTTCCCTAACTCCTCTGCCGTCAATCTCGTAAACGATATTATTTTCAGCACGAGTTATCGTCATCTCTTTGCCGATCATCGTCCAATTAAGCGAATAGGTAGGATGCACCTCTAATACATCGCTCTCTAACACGGCAATAACAACACCTTCGTCATAAATAGTGTTTTCTTTTATAATATACGTGCGGGTAAATGTCAAATCATCCCCTGCATTTCCTCCTGCAACTACCACGTCATTACGTATCGACGTAAACCCGTTCAAAAATGATTCCGAATCACTTTTAAGCCCTTCGCTTAAAACAATACATACCTTGGTACGATCACTCAAAATCTCTTGCGCGGCACGTACTCCGTGAGAGAAATCCGATTTCGGGAAATAATAAGTTTTAATGACGGTAGAATCAAAAAGAGAAACAGAGACAATAATCTCCCCTGACGTCATAGTCCCATTGATAATCTCTCCGGCGGTTGTTGCACCGATCAATACGGCAGAGGGAAGTTTTGATGTTAAACTATCAAGAATCGGTTGAATCCGCGTTTTATCCATGACTCCGCTAAAGAGTTGAATAAACATAGCACCTTTGTGTAAGAGGATAGTGTCCACAAAAAGTTCGAGCTTCTCAACAGTTTCATATTGATGATTAAACAACTGCATTCAAACTCCAGCATCCTCAAAATAATTGCCCCTATTTTATAAGATATTAACTGAATATACATGAATAAATTTTTATTCCTTATTCAAATCATTAAGAACAGAACTTGCATTTTAATAATTAATATAAGGAGTTTTATAATGATGGTAGCCATTCCGATGGACGCGATGAAACGTGTTTATCACCAAAATCCCTGCAGTGCAACTATGTTTGCCGTTTATGAGGTTTTGGGTGAACGCAAAGACATACGTTACCGCCATCATGCAACACGCCTCAATCCGTGGGAAAAATACGAAGGACAGATGGTACGAGACCCGAAGATGAAAGCGTGTGAGTGCGAATGTGATATCGCTCAAGATCCTCACCATATCAGTGAGCATTATGCTCTGCTTGAAGTGATCGGAAAGTGTGATTATTTACTGGTAGATCAATACTGTCTCAATACCCTCTTCGCTATGAAAAATGTCGGGATCAAAATCCACAAGTTACCCCCATTTGTAAAAACAGCCGAAGAAGCCATCAATCACTTTCTCATCGGTACCGAAATCACCAATAGTCTTCAATATATTCACCCTGTAGCCTAAGTTTTTAGTCTATAAGAACGCTAAATGCATTTTTATCATTATAATAGTGTTCAAAAGGGTTCATCGTGCAAATCAATCATAATAATTCCATCCTCACTCTCGAAGATATGCCTCTCGACGTCGGTTACGCGTCGGAAAAAGTCGATCTGAAAAACCGTGCGGGAGAAATTTTTTCTATCGGCGGACAAAACGGTGCGACACAGCTCCTCATTAGCGCCCCCTTTGTCGATGATACACTCATTTCACAACTACAAGATATTGACACCCTCCTCTCGCTCAACGCATTGGGCGGAATCACTAAAGCGCTTATTCTCGCAAATGACAAACATGAAATACCCTCTCTTGAAGAGTGGCTGAGCGGCTATGATTATGATGAAGCGTACGGAGATTATTACGGTGTCCGTCTTTCAAACAAAGAACTTGCAAAATCGCTCTTTATCATTTCAAAAGACGGTGCAGTGTTCTATCACGAAATTCTAAATGATCTAAATAATCCATTTAATATCGATAAAACTCTTGCAAAAATTGTAGCGGCCAACAGCTGTTATACGGGAAAAGGGTGTCACGGGTAAATTGAGGTGACATTTTTGTCCCTCTTTTTTCTTCTCAAACCAAAAACCTACAAATAAGATAATTTTACTCCTATTTAGAACAAGAACACTAAATGCAATCGTTTATCAAAAGCTCCAAAAGGGATTACGATGGATACACTATTTGAAACGATTAAAAAAGAGTTACGGAACCAGACTACCATCCCCTACTTCGGTTTAGGGGTATTTGAGGGGATGACTACCAAAGAGGGAGAGATCGTACCCTTCGATAGTGATTCACTCATTTTGGCAATGAACAATGGACGAGCGATGACACCGCGTCTGATGTTCGAATATTCCCGTGCTGCGATGCACCTCGAACAACGTCGCGGTGTTGAGTACATGACTCAGCTTATCAACCACATCTATACCAAACCATACGAGCCGACACCATTACACAAAGCGACAGTCGATATGTTGCCTCGCTATATCGTCGATACAAACCGCGACACCAAGTTCCAAGAACTTTTGGCATTCACACCGCATTGTCTTATCATCGGAAAATCACGTATCATGGGTGATTTAAACCGCTATGAAGTATACGAATACGATGTCGAAAACCAAAAATATTTTCTCGTAGACGATGAAGTTCTCGACAATGCTGAAAAAATCCTCTTTAAACCGATGGGTTCACCGCTGCCAAATCCGACCTTTGTCATTTCCGATGCCGATTACGTCGATTGGCTCACCGAAGCGATGGGAGGGTTTGCGGTTCCAAAAGTATTAAAAACCTACCGTAAAACGAAAAAATACCTCTTTTTAGGGACATCCTTCGACCGAGATACCGATCGCATGGTTGCCAATGAGTTGACTCTGGATTTGGAAGGCGGTTACGTCATCACCGACAAAGAGTTAGGTAAAAAAGAGAAAAAGTTCATCGACAAACATAACCTCGAAGTGATTCCTATGTCACTTCCTGAATTCATTAAAGCATTTATTTAAGGAGCTAAATATGCCTATGATACCTACGGTTAAAGATATTTCGCCTCGCGGAGAGCGTTATTTCGATCTGTTTTCCAAACTTTTAGGGGATCGGGTGATCGTTATCACCGAAGCGATCGATGATCATATGATGGGAGTTATCGTCTCCCAGTTGCTCTATCTGGAGGCGATGGACTCCGAAGAGCCGATACACATGTACATCAGCTCACCGGGCGGATCAGTGATGTCAGGATTAGCCATATTAGATACTATGAATCTTATCAACGCTCCGGTTTATACTTATGCCATGGGGATGGTTGCTTCGATGGCAGCCGTACTCTTTACCTGCGGTGACAAGGGTCATCGATACATGCTCCCAAATGCTGAAGTGATGATTCATCAACCTCTCGGAGGTTATTCAGGGCAAGCGAGCGATATCGAGATTCATACCAAACATATCCTCAACCTCAAACGCCGTTTGTATGTCATCCTCGCTGAAGCAACAGGGAAAAGTGCCAAAGTGATCGAAAAAGAATCCGACCGTGACAACTATATGGAAGCCAAAGAAGCGATCGAATTCGGTCTTGCGGATGAAATTCTCACAAAATTCAGTGCAAAGGATGTGTGATGAGTACACCAGAAAAAACCTGCTCATTTTGCGGTCGTAAACAAAGTGAAGTGAAAAAAATGTTCTCTTCGGAGACAACTCATATCTGTAATGAGTGTATCACTACCTGCTCCAGTATTTTGCAAAAAGAGGTCCGTTTTGAACAGCGCTCCGCAATGCAGCAACAGCTTCCGACACCGGAAAAGATTGTTGAGTTTTTGGACAAGTATATTATCGGACAATTAGACGCAAAAAAAGTCCTTGCCGTTGCCCTCTACAACCATTACAAACGGATCGAAAATCCGGTCTATAACAACGTAGAATTGGAAAAAAGCAATATCCTCCTCGTGGGTCCTACGGGAAGCGGTAAAACCTTGCTCGCCAAATCACTCTCCAAGATCATGCAGGTGCCGTTTGCCGTCGCCGATGCGACAGCATTGACCGAAGCCGGATATGTGGGTGAAGACGTCGAGAGCATCCTCTCACGCCTTCTCGCTGCGGCAAACTACGATATCGAGTTGGCACAACGGGGAATCATCTACATCGATGAGATCGATAAAATCGCCCGTAAAGGTGAGAGTTCGACGATGGGACGTGACGTTTCCGGTGAAGGGGTACAACAAGGTTTGCTCAAAATCCTCGAAGGTGCCGAAGTCTATGTCCCAGTCAAAGGTAGCCGCAAAAATTCTACGACCGAAACCGTCCTCTTTAACACCTCTCATGTTCTCTTCGTCTGCGGAGGTGCTTTCGTCGGTCTCGTTCCCGATTCCCATACGAAAAAGTCGAACAAAGTAGGATTCAGCAAAACCGCTGAAAAAGGCGAAGTCAAAGAGAAAAAAATAGATGCGAAAGCATTGGTTCATTATGGAATTATCCCGGAGTTTATCGGACGTATCCCCGTAGTCGCCCAACTGCGTGAACTTACTAAAGAACAAATGGTTCAAATCCTCCAAGAGCCGGACAATGCCCTCATCAAACAGTTCCAAGCGTTGTTTGATATGGACGGTATCGAGCTGAATTTCGAGCCGAAAGCCCTCGATGCGGTCGCTCAAAAAGCGATCGATCGCGGTGTCGGTGCACGCGGGTTACGCAGTATCATCGAAGAAGCGATGTTGCCATTGCAATTTAGCTGCCCGTCAAAAAAGAATCTGCAAAGTCTTACGATTACCGAAGCAGTGATCGAAGACCCAACAAATGAACCAATCTACGTCTATAAAACAAAAGAAGATCACGCGGAAGCGTGAACTTCTTCCTACTTTATTGTAACTTCTGCGCCACCAGATCATTGACGACCTGAGGATTTGCTTTTCCTCCCGTCGCTTTAAGCACCTGCCCGACAAAGAACCCGAACAGTTTCGTATTGCCCGCTTTGTACTTTTCGACATTATCGGGATTTTTCGCCATCACGTCATCGATGATCGGCACAATCACCGCCGGATCACTGATCTGTACCAATCCCTGCGCTTCGACGATTTTGGATGGATTCTCACCGCTTTGCGCCATCTCTTCAAAGACTTGTTTGGCAATTTTGTTCGAGATGATCTCATCATCAATCATTTTGACCAGCTCGGCGATCTGCGCGGCGGTGAATTTCAGCTCACTTGCGTCTTTCTCTTTTAGCTCTCTGGCGACCTCATTAGCCACAATGTTGGCAATGGTTATTGGGCTGTTATGGACTGAAAGAGCCGCTTCGAAGAATACGGCGAGTTTCTCATCACGCGCAAGGATATTCGACACTTCACTGTTAAGCTTGAACTCGTTTGTATACTTCGCATAACACGCCTGCTCGGCTTCACTCATCGGTGCTACTTCACCGTCGATCTGTACCTTTTTCTCAGGCGCTTTGCGCTCTAGCTTGGCTGTGCTCTCGTCCGCTTTGTTCTTTTTGTTCCACGAGTCTTTCAGCCCTACGATTCTGTTGAATACCGGTGCTTCGTCGGTATAGTCGATCGGATCGGCATAAAAATACCCCTGACGTTCGAACTGGAAGCGGACATCCGGTTTTTCGGTGATGAGAGCGGGTTCGACCAGAGCGTTTTTGATGATTTTGAGCGAATCGGGATTGAGATCTTCGACCCCCTCCGGTGCTTCGCAGGTGTAGAGACGATCATAGAGTCGCACCTCGACCGTTTTAGCCGTACTCGCTTCGACCCATTGGATTGCACTTTTGACCTTGATACCGCTCGTATCGGAACCGCTTTTGGAGTCGGGATGATATGTTGCGATGATCTCCGTGATGTTGCCTGAGGCGTCTTTTATTACCTCTTTGCAGGTGATGATGTAGGCGTGTTTGAGGCGCACGGGTTGTTCAGGTGTGAGACGATAAAAGCCCGAAGGGGGATTCTCACTGAAATCCTCACGTTCGATGTATATCTCGCGGGAGAACGGCAGTTTTCGATTCCCCTCTTTCGGTACATCCTCAGGGTAATACGAGGCATCAAGCTCTTCGCTCCCTTCGTAATTTTCGATCGTCACTTTGAGCGGGTCTAGGACACACATCACGCGGGGTACTTTGGTATTGAGATCATCTCGGATACAGAACTCGAGCTGTGCCACATCGACCATCGAGTTGGCTTTTGCGATACCGATCTGATGACAGAAGTTCAAGATTGACTCAGGGGTATACCCGCGTCTGCGAAGTCCTGCGATGGTCGACATGCGCGGATCGTCCCAACCGTTCACATACCCTTCGTTGACCAGTTCAAGGAGCTTTCGTTTGCTCATGACGGTGTAGTTGATCCCCAGACGTGCGAACTCGTGCTGATACGGACGCGGTGATGTCAGCCCCAGCGTATCGAGTACCCAATCATAGATGTCGCGGTTGTTTTCAAACTCCAGCGTACAGATAGAGTGGGTAACCCCTTCGAGATAATCCGAGAGGCAGTGACCGTAATCGTACATCGGGTAGATATTCCACGCATCGCCTGTGCGGTAGTGGTGGGCGTGTCGGATACGGTACAGCAGCGGATCGCGCATCTTCATATTCGCCGCGCTCATGTCGATCTTGGCACGGAGGACGTGTTCACCGTCTTTGAACTCACCGTTTTTCATCCGCTCCAAGAGATCGAGATTCTCTTCGACACTGCGCTCAGAGTACTTGCTGCGGCGTCCCGCTTCGGTCACCGTCCCGCGATACTCTCGGATCTCCTCTTCAGTGAGGCTGTCGACGTAGGCTTTTCCCATTTTGACAAGCTCAATAGCGTATTGATAGAGTTCAGGGAAATAATCCGACGTATAGCGGACATTCCCTTCCCACTGGAATCCGAGCCACTCTACGGCATCTTTGAGCGCTTCAACGTAGCGGGTGTCTTCCGTCGTCGGGTTGGTATCGTCCATCCGAAGATTACAATGCCCTTTATAGTCCCGCGCGATTCCGAAATTGATCGCGATCGATTTGGCGTGTCCGATGTGGGGAAAGCCGTTTGGCTCAGGGGGGAAACGGGTTACAACTTCGCTGTATTTGCCCGCGTGTAAATCCTCTTCGACGATGGTTCGTAAAAAATCTTTGCTCTCGTTCATATAAAAAACCTTCTCAATCGTAATGCTGTACTAAATAAAACCCGTATTTTATCGAATAAGTTCAATTATAACGATATTCAAGGATTAATTCTCCCGATAATATGGCTAAAATCTCATCAAAACCATACAAAAGAAAGGCTAATTGAAATACGCCCTACAGATAGGTTATAATCATTGCATGAAACGACAAGAAGCACTCAAAGTATTAGAATCGTACAAACAGCATCATGCTGATGAGTTCGGAATACTCCGAATCGGAGTATTCGGCTCTGTCGCACGCGATGAAGCGACCGATGAGAGCGATGTCGATGTTGTCATCGAAACCAAACAACCGAACCTTTTTAAACTCTCCCGTATCCGTCTTGATCTTGAAGAACTGATGCACACCCATGTCGACCTCATCAGCTACCGTGAGAGCATGAACACGTTTTTAAAAGAACGTATCCAAAAAGAAGCGATCTATGCCTGAAAAGGCTCTGCTGATCGAAACCCTCACTCAGATTCACGGCGCGACCGAGCGCATCATCAAACGCTTTGAACCGATCCAATCCCCCGATGATTTTTTAGAAAATGAAGCAGGTCATGAAAAACTCGATGCCATCTGTATGCAGTTGATCGCCATCGGTGAAAGTCTCAAAAATATCGACAAAATCACCGACAAAAAACTGCTACCCAATTATCCTGCGGTGGATTGGAAATCGGTCAAAGGGATGCGCGACATCATCAGCCATCACTATTTCGATCTCAATGCCGAAGCGGTCTATGATGTATGCAAAAACGATATTCATACGTTAAAAGAGACTGTCGAGCAGATGATTAACGACAATAAGTAGTTAAAGGTTTTCTATTGAACATAACCATTACAGATACAATAAATGGATATTTGACAAACTCTGATCTACTAAAATCAGAAGCTACTATTAAATTTGAAACGAATAGTCAAGCATTAAATACTGGTGGAATCATTTTCTCTGTGTTAGATGAAAATTATAATCTCTCACTAGAAATCAATAATATGCATATTTATTTGAGTAGAAATAGCAATGTTTGTGTATTTGATGTTGACAGATTTGATTTTGACACCTATGGAGATAATTTAGTAGTCTTTTGTAGTTGGAGTCCAACAAAACTTCAAATATTTTTGAGAGAACTAACTGGAAGCCCTAAGGCTTATTTACTAGAAGAATCATTAGATATTGATTATTTTACAACACCATACAATACAATAAAAGAGGCCTATATACAAAGCTTAATTCCAAGACAAGAATATGAAACCGTTGAATTATTTAGACAACAATGTTATGAAGTCCTTCAAAAAATTCAAGCAAAAATCAGCCAACATCCCTCCAAAGATATTTTTTGGAATGTAATAAAAAAAGGTAAAAAAATAATTGATAAAAAACCAAAAGATGAGACAGATTTACATGCAGCAATACATTATATTGTTTACGATGCGGCAATTACAGCAAATATAGAAGTTGTTCCAGAATACACTACTGGTGTTGGAAATGTAGATTTCGTATTTATAGGGCAGTTAAAAAATCACAAAAATGTGAAAATGTGTATAGAATTTAAACGTGCACATGCGTCTGATTTAGAACATGGACTTAAAGTACAATTACCTGCTTATATGGAAAATCTTAATGCTGAATATGGGGCTTTTGGTATTTTTAGTTTTAAAGGTAACCTCTTTAATGAACCAAAAGAAACTTTACATGAATTAGAGTTAAAACTTAGAAAGTGGCAAAATCCTATTTCCGATAAAATTAGAATATTCACCTATGATCTTTCACATCCAATAACTGCAAGTAAAATATAACATTTGTTTCCATCTCGAACAAATCTTGCAATCTCTCCTCATATTAACCGACATTATGAGGACTATCTATGAAACGCGTCTATTTAGATAACAATGCCACCACCAAGCTCGATCCTATCGTAAAAGTAAAAATGCAGCCATTTTTCGAGGATCTCTACGGGAATCCGAACTCGTTGCACCAATACGGTATCGAAGTTCGTCCGTATCTCAACGAAGCGATGGGCTATATGTACGATGCGCTTAACGCGCCCGATGCCGATGACATCCTCATCACTTCCTGCGCAACTGAGAGCAATAATGCCGTCCTTAAAGGGATCTTTTTCAAACATATCCTCCGTGATCCGTCTAAAAATCATATTATCGCTTCAGCAGTGGAACATCCTTCCGTCCTCGAAACTCTCCACTTCCTCGAAGAAAATGGTGCTGAGATCACATTTGTAGACGTTGATGCCTACGGTTATGTAAGCGCTGAGCGTGTTGCGGCGGCGATAACGGACAAAACGATATTAATTAGTATGATGTGGGCGAACAACGAAACCGGGATGATTTTCCCTGTTGAAAAAGTTGCTGCTATCGCAAAAGAGCGTGGAATTTTATTCCACACCGATGCGGTTCAGGCCATTGGAAAAGTCAAAGTCGATCTCACCAAAACGCCGATCGATTATCTCACCTTTTCCGCCCATAAATTCCACGGGCCTAAAGGGATCGGGGGGTTGTATGTTAAAAAAGGCTCAGAGCTCCCTAATCTCCTCCACGGTGGGGAACAAATGGGTGGCAAACGTGCCGGAACACTGAATGTCGCTTACATCATCGGTATGGGATTGGCAATGAAGCAATCAGTCGGTCACTTGGACAAAATGAACAGTGATGTACGCGCATTGCGTGACCGTCTCGAAGACGCCATTTCTCAGCTTCCCGATACCATCGTGGTGGGTGATCGCGCTCGCCGTACACCGAATACCATTCTCATCTCTCTTCGCGGTATCGAAGGTGAATCAATGCTCTGGGATCTCAACCGTGCCGGCATCGCAGCATCCACCGGAAGTGCGTGCGCCTCTGAATCCCTCGAAGCCAACCCCGTTATGAACGCTATCGGAGAAGATCCGGAACTTGCTCATACAGCAATCCGTCTCAGCCTCAGCCGATTTACAACGGCAGATGAAATCGACTATACTATCGACGTATTTATGAAAGCAGCGGAACGTCTGCGCTCTATCTCCTCAACCTACTCTTACACAAACGAGAAAGTGGTCAATTAAGACCATTTTTCTCACAAATATTCCCCATTTACCCTTTCTATATGTTATTATTAGCTCAAATAAGGCGAAGGTAGATGTATGGAAATTTCTCAAGATGAAGTATATATGATAGAGGAAGATCACGTTTGCAGTCACCTTTTTCTCTCAGCCATTAACACCCAAAAAAATCTTATTGTCTTAATGCGTGATAGTATTCCCATTCTTTTTAATAAAGCTTTTCTTGATTTTTCCAATGTTTCATGTGCAAAAGGGTTTTTGCGAGAATTTGGTTCACTTCTGAACCGTTTTGTCCCTCATGACAGTTATTTCCATGCCGGTAAAAGCGATAATCCTGAGGATTGGACAACAGCCCTTATGCAACTCCCTAAACATGATCGAATCATCAGTATGCTCAGCTATCGTATCGAACCTCATGCGTTTTCCGTATCCGTTGAATCACCTGTACCTAACTACAGTATTGTCACCTTTACCGATATTTCCCAAGACCTAATAAAGCGGATTATGATCGAAAATGACGTCAGTATCGACAAAGAGAGCGGCGCCTACGATAAAGAGTATTTTAATCACACATCAAAAAGTTTTTTTGAAGCGGCAATCTTTAATAAAAAACTGATCGGTATCACCATGATCGAGCTCATGTCCTCTGATAATGAAGCCGTACACTATTTGCATGATTTTTGTTTTAGTATCAAATCCAATATACGTCAAAGTGATATGCTTGTACGTTGGGGTAAACAAGTATTTTTATTAGCCTATCTCATTGATTCTTCCGATAATGCTATGAAATTCAGCCGTAAATTACTTACGGTAATGCGTGAAGAACCTTTTCAAACTCTTACAAATATCAGTATGCGTATTGGTACCAGTGTACAAAGCGAAAATGATGATATATCCAGCATCATCTCACGTGCGCATAAAGCTCTTCAACAAAGCAATGATTCGTGTATAACCGTTTTATAAATTTCATGAATTAAATATGCATATCAGTTCCTAAAAGCTATTGGGAGTCATTATGCGTCCTTATCGCAATATCAGCGATTCAGAACTAGAGGCATTAGGTGCAACCCGCGAATGGGATTGTGAACATGTCCGTTCCCTTTGTGTACCAGCACCTATTTTATGGGTTCACTCCACGCGCGAAAAGTATCACCGTCTCGATCCTATGGATTCATGTCTTGTTAAAGCAATCACGATAGAGAGAATCCAAGGTGACGTTATCAAAACCAATTTCGGAAGCTATTCACTCGAAACGGGCAAAAATATCTATTACTCTTGTGGATGTAAAAAGTTTTGTGATTGTTACGGACAGCTTTATCTAATCAATCCCTGATCAGACCATCTTCTTTAGTAAGATTGGTACGCATCGTTTCACGGACATAATCCATCCCGTTGTAAAACTCGCGCATCATGACGGAAAAGAGATGGATTCCCCTCTCATTCAAATGTTCTTGATTGTACATCCCGCATATTCTCAGTAAAGTACTTTCAATCCATAAATGCTCATTCGATGAACGCAATCCGAAAAGTTCTACCATCATCCGATATTGGCGTATTGCACGCTCTGGAAAAGTCGTTGCATGGGTGATAGGCAATTGCCCTTTAGATATCCGTTTGGCATAGATTGGAAGTGAAAAGGTATTGGCATAAAGAGTATCGTCGATAAAGCTAAATGCCCCGCTCCCAATACCGACATATTCGCTCCGTTCAATTACATACTCATCGATAATTCCCTCACGTTCCAAAGACCATGCCCATGCAGAGCGTTGTGTATATACCTCTCTCATCCGCTCCATAATGATACGGTAGAGTTTCACTTCTTTAGCATCACTGAGGGCTCCCCAACGTTTGCTAAGATTATCCCGTATCCCCGGAGCATACATTAAAGGATAGAAAGTCACTTGCGGCGGACGAAGTTTCAATATCGTATCGATTTCACGATGTAGCTCTTCTTCGCTCTGGTCGGGATAATTGTAGATCATATCGATATTGACGATCGGGAAATCTCCCATTACGGCCGATACCTTCTCATACTGTTCATCACCGGAACCGAATTTTTTGTAGCGTCCGATCTTTTGAAGGTGGCGGTCATTAAAACTTTGTATCCCTATCGACAGACGGTCAATCTTTCCGTGCAAATCGGCATTTTCCAAATCGTTCAGATGCGCGGGATCGCTCTCGCACGAAACCTCACGAATTGCAAAAAGCGATTTTGCCAAATCGATCGTCTCTCCCAGCTGATGGGGGAGTATCGTTGTCGTTCCCCCGCCGAAATAGATCGAATCAAACCGATATCCCAAAGCATGAACCATACGCATCTCTTGATGCAGCAATTCAAAGTAGCGCTTGGCACTCGATTCGTCAAAGCGAAATTTATGAAAGGAACAATACGGACACAATGTTAGACAAAAAGGGATATGAATATAAAGTAGCAATGCTCTTTCGTTGGGTGCAGTAGGCAATGATTTTTGGGTAGGTTTTAGATGAAGATACTTTTTCACCGCTCGTTTCATGAGAGTAGAAGCGGTTTTTTCAATAATACCCATGATTATTGCAGCCCTTTTAGAAGTACTCCTATGCTGTACTCATAAATCGCTTCCATATTATCACTCATAATCAAATGTCCGTCGATCAACAGCGATGCGAGGCCGTGAATCGATGCCCACACCATAGCCGCCTGAACCATAGGATTGACCTGAGCGATGATTCCCTCTTCCTGGGCTTCAGTAAGCAAACCGATCAGAGCATACAACCCTGTTGCCTGATTCTCATCTTTATAATCGCATATCTCTTCGCGTTCTTGACGAAAATTTTCTCCGAACAATAATCGATAAAGATTCGGATGTTCTATTGCAAAATCGAGATAGGCTCTCCCCATCGCTTCAAACCGCACTGCAACACTATGTGTACGATCTTGAAATATAGGGGTAAAGAGCAAATTAAGGTGCTCATACCCTTTTTCGATTACTCCGAGTATTAACGCTTCTTTGCTTGCAAAATGACGATACACTGCTGTTCGAGAGGTGCCCAATCGCTGAGTCAATTCTCGGAGTGTAATCGTATCAAGCCCCTCCTTGTCAATCATCTCCAAAGCCGTCTGTAAGAGCTCTTCTTTGAGGTTTCCATGATGGTAGGGGGAGGTCTTTTTCTCTTTCATAACGACATTGTAACATGCATAATACAAATAGTGCACATTTTATGTTGACATTGTCCACATTTAATGTTAACATTGTCAACATATATTTTACCAAGGATAATCATGAGACATTTTGTTCTCCTTTCCTTCACCCTTTTGCCATTGATAGCCTCTGACCTCACATCTTTGCTCCCGAGTGCCAAAACAAATTTACGCGTTGAATCCGCACGTCTGGAGATCAAGAAATCTCAAGAACAGCTTGATGAGGCTAAAACAGCCTATTTCCCAACGGTTACTGCAACGGCACTCTATAAGAAAAAAGATAAAGCACCCGCCTTCGAACCCAATAAAATCCAAGGTGCAGAACTAGGCGCTCAAATCAGCATCTTTGATGGATTTCGCCGTGAGGCGCTTCTCGATGCACTTCATGCATCAATGGCTTCAGCAACCCATTCGATGGCACAAGAAGAGCAAAATGTCCTTATGGAAACCATTGCGGCCTATTATGACTATCTCGATACCCAAGACCGCTTGAGCGTTAATCAAGATAAAAAAAAGGAACTTCTCTCCGAAGTGCAACGGTACAAGATACTCGTACAAAATGATCTTGCCACGACCGATATTCTCAAATCGCTGATCGCATCGAAACTGGAAGCCGATTATGACGAACAAAATCTCAAAATGCTGCTTGAAAAACATCGTAAACATCTCGAACTCCTCAGTGCAACACCGATCCATGAGCCGCTTCAGTACCAAGAGCTTGCCATGCCAACATTGACGACGTTAGAGCGCCATGATCTGCAAAGTGATCAAGCAAATATCGATATTTTACGTAATACCGAAGATCGTTATACCTATCTTCCCTCAATCACTCTTGAAGCAAAACACAAATACATGGAATACAGCGGCTACGATACTATGGGGGGGACCAATCTCCAACCCCTCAACCAAAACGAAATAACCGCCTCCCTTACCATGACCCTGTTCGATATGGGACGAATCGCAAAAGAGCGTGAACAAGCCCGTATCGATACCCTAAAAGCCAAAAATCTACTCGATTACAAAACCCAAAGTCTGAACAATGATGCCGATATCGCCCTCATGTCGATTCAAACTTCTCAACATGCCTATGAAGCGGCCATTGCCGAAGAAGAAGCGCGCAGTGAAGCATTCGGTTTTATCAAGAAACGTTTTGAAGCGGGATTGGTCAATACAACGACCTATCTCAGTGAACTCACCAACCTTACCTATTCGCGTGCAAAAGTGCATAATGCACTCAATACCCTCCAAGTAGCAAAAGCCAGTGCCGCGTATGCCTATGGAATTGACCTTATAACACTAATCAAGGAGAAAAAATGAAAATTATTTTGATATCAACACTAACCGCACTCTCTCTATGGGGCGATGTTTACGCCACATTTGAGGCCCAAGCCTATCGTGAAGCGTCACTGGGGATGAACGCGTCGGGGATTGTTAAAAATCTCTCCGTTCAAACAGGTGATCACGTCAAAAAAGGCTCATTCCTTCTTGAACTTGACAGCACCGAAGAACAGCTCTCGCTGAAAATGGCTAAAGCTGATTTAGAATCACTCACCAAAGAGTGTAAATTTTTGAGTGATCAATACGTACGATATGAAAAAAGTGCACAAGTATTCGATAAAAATACCCTCGATAAACTCAAATCCGAATTGGACGCAAAACTTTCACAAAAAGAACGAACCCGATTATCGGTCGCTTATGCCGAACAAAAACTCTCCAAAATGCGCCTTACCGCTCCGTTTGCAGGAAGTATTTCTGAAAAAAATATAGAGATAGGGGATATGGTCTCTTCCATGGGAGGAACGCCGCTGTTTAAACTCATCAGCGATCAAACCAAACTCCTTATCCAGTACGATTCCAAATTCGGCTCACAAGTGAAGGTAGGGGATCATTTTTGCAGTTCTATCGATGGTAAATCAACGGGTAAATGTTCAAAAATCGTAAAAATTTATCCCACAATTAATACTAAAAACCGTCAAATGACTGCTGAAGCTGATGCGTTGGGTCTCCGTCCCGGTACGTTCGGCGACGGCATAATCATGGCGAAATAGGGATCATTATGCATAAAATCGCCATTACCCGCCCTATCACAACCATCATGTTCGCCCTCACCCTGATCTTTTTCGGGCTGGTCGAACGTGGTGATATGCCATCCGCGCTCTACCCCAACGTCGATTTTCCGATTGTCATCGTCACCACTACCTACAAAGGGGCAAATGCCGATATCGTAGAGAGTAAGGTAAGTGACAAGATCGAAGAAGCAGTGAGCGGTATATCAGGACTCGATACCCTCAGCTCCGACAGTTCTAAAGGTATCAGTGTCGTCGTCGCCCAGTTTAAACTTTCCAAAGACCTCGATGAAGCGGTCAATGACGTCCGCGATAAAGTCTCCAGTATTCAACTGCCCAATGAAGTCGATAAACCCTCCGTCGATAAATATTCGATCACCTCTTCTCCTGTTATTACCCTATTTTTAGCAGGTAGCGACACCCAGAAGGTGATGAAACACGCTGATGAGATTCTCAAACCCCGCTTACAGCGCATCGAAGGCGTAGGAGGTGTAACGGTCGCCGGTTTACGCAAAAAGCAGATCCGAATCACACCTGATCCGGCACTTCTTGCCAAATATTCTCTCACAATGAGCGATCTAACCAACCTTATCCGTACACAAAACATCCGTATGGATGGAGGAAAAACGGTTGATCCCAAGCACGAGTTCCAAATTCTAATCGATAACGACAGCAAAACAGTAGAAGCTTTATCTGGACTTCGGATACGCGAAGGATTGAATTTAGGCGATGTGGCTACGGTCAGTGATACGCTAGCCGAAGAGCGTAGTTTTGCGTCATTGGATGGAAAATCGGGCGTTTTACTGATGGTCAAAAAGATGACCGGTGCCAATGATATCGCCATCGCCGATGCCGTACGTTCTGGGCTCCCTGCCCTCTCAGCGTTAGAGCCGACGATGACACTTACTCCCTTGCAAGATACGACAGGATATATCCGTGATACCCTCGATGGTGTTCAGTTCGACCTTATATTAGGTTCCATTCTCGCCTCACTCGTCATCTTTTTGTTCTTACGCAACTTCACCCTCACTCTAATTGCCGCTGTTTCGCTTCCAGTATCCATTTTCGGGGTATTCGCAATCATGGGATGGAGCGGTCAAACCTTCAACCTCCTCACCCTCACCGCCCTCACCCTCGCCATCGGAATCATCATTGATGATGCTATCGTCGTGATCGAAAACATCTTCAAACGGCTCGAAGCGGGACGCGATCGTATTAATGCCGCCATCGAAGGGGTAAATGAGATCATATTCTCCATCGTCGCGATCTCCTCCATGCTCCTCGCTGTTTTCGTACCCGTCGCTAAAATGAGTGGGATAGTAGGACGTTTCTTTACCAGTTTCGGGGTAACAATCATCGCCGCTATTGGAGTATCATTCGTCATCGCCGTGACTCTCATCCCGATGATCGCTTCCCAAATCGCCAAAGGAGAACACAGCCGCTTTTATCACAGAACAGAGTTTTTCTTTGTCCGCATGGAAGAGATCTACCGTTCTCTCATCCTGAGCGTTTTGAAACACAAAAAGACCACTCTCTTTAGTGCATTAGGTATTTTCATCGTCTCCATCATCCTATCAGGAACACTAGGGATGGTATTCATGCCTAAAGAGGACAAAAGCCAGTTCGACATCACCCTAAAAGCTCCTGTCGGAACCAGCATCGGCGGTATGAAACAGCTCTCTCTCGACGTTCAGCACCGTATCGCAAAAATTGCCGAAGTGGAATACTGTACCCTCTACGTCGGACGGGGAAATGATCAAAAAGCGAACGAATCGGCACTTTACGTCCGTCTCAAACCACTTCATCAGCGTGAACGGAGCCAAAGCGACGTGATGAAAGAGATCCGCTCGATGTTGAATAGTTTAAAAGGATTCACGATGACCAGTGTTACTGAAGTAAACGACATCGGAGGCTATGAGATCAACACTCCGTATCAAGTGATCCTCAAAGCCCAAAATATGGACGATGCGGAAGCATCAGCTCAAAAACTGATGAAACTGCTCAAAAGTATTGAGGGGACAACGGATGTTCAAAGCAACATTCAGCCTAAAGCACCACAGCTAAGCATCACCGTCCTCACCCAAAACGCCACACGTCTGGGAGTCAACGTCGATGATATCGCCCGTATCGTTGCCAGCGCCTATTCTGGGGATGGAACCATCACCTTTATCCGTGAACGGGGTAAAGAGTACGATGTGGTAATGCGTCTAGATGATACCAAACGCGAAAATATCGAAGCACTTAACACTTTGAATGTCCGTACCTCTTCAGGGATTACCGTGCCGCTCTCGGCAGTGGTATCAATCACCCAGAGTTACGCACCAACCACGATCAAACGGTTCGACCGTCTCAAAAAAGTGATCGTCGGTTCCGATATTACCAAAGCCCTCCCGCTCGATAAACTCGTCAAAATCGTCAATGAGCGTCAAAACGAGTGGTTAGGCAAAGGAGTAGCCTATGAACTCGACGGCGATGCCAAACATATGCAAGAGAGTAACGAAGCGTTCGGCGTGGCTATCGGTGCAGCCCTCGTGATGATCTATCTCATCCTCGCCGCATTGTACGAATCACCTCTTCAGCCGCTCATCATCATGAGTGCATTGCCACTGAGCTTTACAGGGGCATTTATCGGTCTGTGGGCGGCAGGGATGAATATGTCGCTCTTTAGTATGATGGGATTGATGCTCCTGCTCGGACTGGTAGGGAAAAACTCCACCCTCGTCGTCGATGCCGCAAACCGCCTCTTGGAGTCAGGGAAACCTCTCGATGAAGCGATCGTGGAAGCAGGACTCTCACGTCTACGCCCTATTTTGATGACGACGACGGCCATGTGTTTCGGGATGCTCCCCCTAGCCCTCTCCGTCGGTGAAGGCTCAGGAGTCAAAGGGCCGATGGGGGTTGCCGTCATCTGTGGACTATTGCTATCAACACTGACCAGTCTCCTCGTTGTACCGGCACTCTACAAAGCCCTTGCACCGTTGGATGCGAAAATTCGTAAGCTTTATACGATTAAAAAATAGTTCTCTCGTCATTCCCGCGAAGGCGGGAATCCAGCTTCTATACATTATTTTCAAAATTATTCCCATTTTGGGAAATATACGTTATACTTCTTCCCATGAGAGTCATCACAAAACGGACATTACTCGATTTCTGGGAAAAACACCCTGACGCACTGAGTCCACTCAGCGCATGGTACGCCGAAGCGGTAAAAGCACAGTGGTCAATACCGCAGGATATAAAAGCCCAGTATAAAACGGCGAGTTTTTTAGGGGATAACCGTGTCGTTTTTAACATCGGCGGAAATAAATATCGTTTGATCGTAAAGATTAACTATCCCTATGGAACCGTCTATATCCGTTTTATCGGTACGCATGCCGAATATGACAAAATTAAAGCAGAGGAGATTTAAGATGAATATTTTTCCAATCCGAACTGAAGCCGATTATGAAAAAGCACTGTCGCGTATCGAAATGCTGATGGATGCTGAGTTCAACACACCCGAAGGGGATGAACTCGATATTTTGACAACACTTGTCGAGAATTACGAAGCCAAACATTTCCCAATTCCCCAATGTGACCCTATAGAGGCAATTCGCTTTCGAATGGAGCAGATGGGATTAGAGGCTAAAGATTTGACCCCGATTATCGGTTCACGTTCCAAAGTTTCTGAAGTACTAAACCATAAACGTCAACTCTCTATCTCGATGATTCGTAATTTACACGCTCGGTTGAATCTCCCTTATGAATCTTTGATCGGCGCGTAACAAATTTACATGACCTTAGACGATTTACACCGCCTCTTACGTACCAATGCTAGTACTGTAACCGAAGAATACACCCGTCTGTTTCACGGACGGGGAAATACCTATAGTGGATACCGTTTTCTCACCGTGGACAGCGTAGATAAAGTTCTCTTTGCCGTCTTGTTTGACACAAACGATGAGGAAGAAGCAATGATGTCAATGCTACGTGATTTCTATGCCTCTGAGGGCAAATGGAAAGCTCTCGCTGTACAACAGCGTTATCTTCCCTCATCTCCAACAACCGTTATAGAGGGTGAATTACCCTTAGAGACTTATGCCATCGAAAACGGACTCAAATATCACGTCAATTTTCAAAGTGCCCAAAACATCGGATTTTTCCCTGATATGAAAATCGGACGGGACTTCATTCGAATACATGCAAAAGAGAAAAAAGTTTTAAACCTCTTCTCCTACACCTGCTCGTTCTCGGTTGTCGCAATCGAAGCGGGAGCGCACTCGGTTGTTAACGTCGATATGAACAAAAATGTTCTCACTATTGGTCGGGAAAACCACCGCCTTAATGGACTCGATACGAAAAAAGCAGCATTCATGCCCTACAATATCCTCAAATCATGGAGCCGAATCCGAAAAGCGGGACCGTATGATCTGATCATCATCGATCCCCCTAGCTTCCAAAAAGGCTCATTCGCCGCCACAAGTGATTATGAGAAGATTATCCGCAGACTCCATGAGTTCGCCGCGCAGGAGTGTATCGTTTTGTCAGCGCTCAACGCTCCCGAGTTAGAGAGTGAGTTTATCAAGGCTCTTTTCCGTGAAAATGCCCCTGATTTTCAATACATCGAACGATTACAAAATAGGGAGAGCTTTCCCGAAATAGAGGAAGAACGAAGTCTGAAAAATCTAATTTTTAGAAAAAGTCTCTAAGATTGATCTTCAATCGCATTGCAAAGCAGGATAATCCAAATACCCTTTTTCATCCTGCGTATAAAAACTGGCCGGGTCAGGGGTATTTAATTCAGAATTGCTTTTAAACCGTTCCGGAAGATCCGGATTAGCTAAAAAGAGTACGGCAAAAGCAACTGCATCGGCTAGGCCGTTTTGAATTGACATATTACCCCTCTCCAGAGTGTAACCGCCATTCGCAATCAAAATACCGTTATATGCCTCTCTAAGAACACTCAGTTCAACAACATTTGCACCGTGTCGGATGTCACCTTCGAGTGCATCAATAATATGCAGATACGCTAAATTAAACGAATTGAGTTTTTCACAGATGTAAGAAAAATGACTCTGAGGATCGGAATCTTTCATATCGTTAAATGTGCCGCTGGGAGAGAGTCGCACACCTGTTTTGTCTGAACCGATAGCGGCACAAATCCCTTCTACAATTTCAAAAAGGAACCGAGCTCTGTTTTCGACACAACCCCCATAGGCATCTTCTCTATCATTGGTTCCGTCACGCAAAAACTGATCGATCAGATAACCGTTAGCCCCATGGATTTCCACACCGTCGAATCCTGCTTCTATCGCATTTTTCGCACCTGTTACATAGTCTTGTACAACACTTTTAATCTCATCAATGCTAAGAGCATGCGGTGTAACAAACTCTTTCATCCCATCATAGGTATAGATACTGCCGGCAGGTTTAATGGCAGATGGAGCAACGGGGAGTTCACCGTTATGAAATGCAGGATGAGAGATTCGCCCGACATGCCAAAGCTGCAAGAATATTATCCCCCCTTTCTCATGTACCGCCTTGGTTACTTGTTTCCATCCTTCTATTTGCTCAGAGGTATGAATACCGGGCGTATAAGGATATCCGATACCCTTTGTCGAAATCTGAGTCGCTTCGGTGATGATGAGTCCGGCTGATGCTCTTTGGGCATAATAGCGAGCCATCATATCGTTTGGAACATTGTTATAAACACTTCGGCACCGTGTCATCGGTGCCATAAATATTCGATTTCGCAAATGGTAATTACCGATTTTTATAGGTGCAAGTAAATTCATAACCAACTCCTCATAAGATATGAAGGTCATTATTTCACAATA
This sequence comes from Sulfuricurvum sp., assembly GCF_028713855.1. Taxonomy (GTDB): domain Bacteria; phylum Campylobacterota; class Campylobacteria; order Campylobacterales; family Sulfurimonadaceae; genus Sulfuricurvum. Next base: position 291,751 of record NZ_JAQTNN010000001.1, on the reverse strand, counting down.
GGATTTAAACAATAATGAATAATATTTAGTAATTTTACTATGAAATGAAATAATACTCTTTTAAGGCTTCGCCGCAATCTTCATCGCCAATTTACGGGCAAATGGAAATACGAGTAGAATCGTCGGAAACGCGATAGCATAGGCAACTAGCCAAGCATGAATCCATATTCCGACAAACCCGTGAACAAATCCTAGATTGATGAATGTGATCGCCCCCGACATGATAAAACTCATAAAACCAGAGAGCAATGCCGCTTGTACTTGATGAAGATATTTAACTGAAACCATATTTTTCCCTTTATTTACTGCTGCACGCGATTGTAATATTGTTATCATGCGCATAAATAACACCCCACTCGATCATCATGTCGAGAATCGGACGTAGTGCTTCACCGTGCGGGGTAAGACTGTACTCAACTTTCGGCGGTATCTGTTCATAGATCACACGACTAACTAGTCCATTGTCTTCCATCTCACGAAGCTGCTGAGTGAGCATCTTTTGGGTTATACGTGGCATTAGACGGAGCATTTCGCCGTTACGAAGTACCTTTTGTTCAAGTAAGTGCCATAGGATCAGCCCCTTCCATTTCCCGCCGATAAGCTCGATAGTAAGTTCAAATGGGCAATTAAAACGTATTTCGTCTTTCTTCACTAGTTACCTTTTAGTATGTACAGTACTTTTTAGTACGTTCTTGACTTAAAATACTGTATTATATAAAATCTCACCTGATATAACTTTGAAGGGTTAGCTATGAAACGCGTATTGTTATTAAATCTGCATCAAAAATATGAAGGAATTGCCAATGGCAATTTAACAAAAGATCTTCTAAATGAGGCAAAAACTTTCTTTCTAGAAAACGGTTATGAAGTCAAGGAAACTAATATTGATAGTGGATATAATGTAACTGAAGAGGTGGAAAAATTCAAATGGGCTGATCTCTTTTTTGTACAATCCCCTGTCTATTGGATGGGATTACCGTGGCTGGGTAAAAAGTACATTGATGAGATTTTCTCAGCTGGGGTAAATACGGTCACCTATATCAATGACGGTCGAAGCCAAAGTGATCCATCCAAAACCTATGGAAGCGGCGGTTTAATGAGTGAAAAACGATACATGCTCAGTTTTACCTATAACTGCCCGAAAAGTGAATTTGATAATCCGCAAGGTTTTTTTAATGGATTGAGTTTGGATGAAGCTAATGTAGGGCTTCATAAAACTTTCCAATTTTGCGGCGTTAAACCGTATGCAAGTTTCTCCGTGCATGATGTCTATAAATCAGAATTTGATATAAACAGTGTCCTACACGGATTAAATCACCATTTAAACCAAACAATACAATAAGGATTTTCCATGAGAAACGATTTTGAAAATGCGATGCACTTCCGTCATGCGTGCAAACTGTTTGATAACACTAAAACAATGAGTAGTGAGGATCTAACCTTTATCCTCGAAGCGGGACGCCTCAGCCCCAGCTCGTTCGGGATGGAGCAATGGCAGTTTTTCGTTATCCGCGACAGCGCGATGCGTGAAGAAATTCAAGCTGCATCATGGAATCAGCCTCAAATCACGACAGCCTCTGAACTGATCGCGATTGCCTATAAAAAGAATGTCCGTAGTACCGATGCCTATATCCAAGACGAATTTGCAAAATTCCACTATCCTGATGGACTGCTCGGAATGTACGCAGGATTCGTCGATCCTCGCAGTGATGAAGTGTTGGAGTGCTGGTCGTCGCGCCAAGTGTATATCGCGGCGGCAAACATGATGACAGCCGCTGCATCGATCGGGATCGATTCGTGTCCGATGGAGGGATTTGATCGTGATGCGGTAGAGAAAATCATGGGGATTGATACGGAGGTTTATGGAGTTCCCTTACTCATTCCATTTGGATACCGTGTCAATGAACAGCCCCCTATACACAGATCTGAATTAAGTGAACTCGTAACGTATATTTAACAAGGAAACTAATGAACGCATTTACCTACTACAACCCTACCCGAATCGAATTCGGACGCGGAAAAGAAAACAACATCGGAGAAATGATCGCCGAGCAGGGGATCAAACGTCTCCTCCTCGTCTACGGAACGGGTTCGATCAAAAAAAACGGCTTATACGACAGAATTGTTCAGAGTCTCACAACAGCAGGAATCACATTTGAAGAACTTGATGGAGTCGTAAGCAATCCCCTGCTCTCCCGCGTTCATGATGGAATCGAAATAGTAAAATCACATAATCTACAAGCCGTTCTCGGAGTCGGCGGAGGCTCAGTCGTCGATTCGGCTAAAGCGATCGCTGCAGGAGCAGTATACGATGGAGACGTATGGGATTTTTTCATCCAAAAAGCATCTATCACGGCTGCTCTTCCTGTCTATGCAGTCATGACCCTTGCAGCAACTGCCAGTGAAATGAACGGCAACTCAGTCGTAATGAACGATACGACCAAACAAAAATACTCCATTGCGTCCGTATTCGTTAACCCTAAAATTTCGATTATCAATCCCGAACTGATGATGAGCGTTACACCGGAATATCTGGCTTATTCGGCAACCGATATTATTGCACATACCATTGAAGTCTATTTTACCGCCGACGATCATCCCCACTTTCAGTCCAGACTCGTCGAATCAATTGTCAAAACAGTTATTGAAACAACTGAAATCCTTCTCAAAGATCCGCAAAATTACAATGCGCGTTCCGAGTTTGCGTGGGCTTCTACACAAGCACTCAACGGTTTGACAAACTCAGGAACTGGCGGTGGAAGTTTTCCAAATCACATGATCGAACACGCCCTCTCTGCCCTCTTTAATATCGCTCACGGTGCAGGTTTAGCCATTGTAATACCGGCATGGATGAAATGGTACAAAGGGCAAAATCCGGCTCAGTTTGAACGCTTTGCCAAAGAGGTTTTCGGACTCGAAACAGCAGATGAAGGAATCAGTGCATTGGAAAATTGGTTTAACTCTATCGGTGCACCGGTTACCCTCTCAGCTGCAAATATTCCGCAAGAGCGTATTGGTGAAATTGCAGAAAATGCTCATGGGTTAGCACTATTGTGGGGTATGGGAGAAGAATATTCTTCCCAGACAATCGCCACTATCCTTCAAAATGCTTAAATTCACACAAGACGTGTAACGTATTATTTAACAGACAATAATCTTCTCTCCGTAGCGCTTTTTACGCTCGGTGGTATAAGCCCACCATACACGAGCCTCTCCTCCGTTCATAAAATCGGTGATCGACATCAGCACATCGAGCATGCACGGGTCTTGTTTCTCCCCAAACGCTTTGCAAAATCGAACATACAAATCATACGGGTCCTCTCCGCGAAGCTGATTTGGGTGAGTAATACCGATTCGGGTAAAATCAGCGGCAACCGTTTTACCGACATTGGGAAGATCAGTCAGTTTTTCGACTTTTTCACGAATGACTTTCGCAGGGTTCATGAGTATAACCTTTACGTTTTAGGATGTATCGAATAACGTCCATATCTTTTATCTACTTCTAGCGACGTGTTGAATATAGTTGATAGGTTGTCACTGTTTAACACCTCTTCTTTCTTTCCTGCTGCATAGATTACTCCCTCTTTTAACAATACCGCTTTAGTGATCTCTTCAAATACCTCTTCGATATGATGTGTCACCAAAATAACCGTCGTACCGCTATTAGCCAAAGAGCGCATCATCTCTATAAAATCAAGCTGCGATTTAATATCCAGTCCTACCGTCGGTTCGTCAAGCAAAATCGCTTTTACCGGATGAACAAGCGCACGAGCTACGATACATTTTCGAAGCTCTCCCGTCGACATCTCACTCAAATGTTTTTCTCTCAGGTGTTCGATTCCCAACCGCATCATGGCGCGTTCAGCCGCTTCGATCTGCTCACTAGTCACCTCTAAATGATCAAACAACCCTATCGTTCCGTTAAAACCGCTCAGTACCGTCTCAAACCCGCTGAGATAGCCGCTCTCAAATGCGAAACGGGTATGCAGATCGTTCGTAACAACCCCTAAATGCTTACGTAATTCAGTGATAACCCATCGTTCATTACCCAATATCTCTCTTCTAAACGGCTCATCGATATAAGACGGATACAGTTCGCAATTAATCAGTTTGATAAGGCTCGATTTCCCAGAACCGTTTGCCCCAAGGATAACACAGTGCTCCCCTTGATCGATTTGAAGCGAAATATTTTTTAGGACCGGAGATTGGGTGTACGTGAGTTGGACATTGTCGAATAATACTATCGAATTCATTTAAAATCATTTCCTTATTTGTTTGCACATACAGCTATTTTCATGATCGTCGATCATCCCACATGCTTGCATAAACGCGTACATGGTAGTCGTTCCGATAAATTTAAATCCCCGTGTTTTGAGCTCTTTTGTAATAGTATCGGAAATATCTGAGGTACACGCCGCTTCTTTGTAATCAGAAACATCATTAATAATTGCTCTTCCGCCCACTTTTCCCCAAAAATACGTATCCAAGGAACCGTACTCTTTTTGAATCTCTAAAAACCCTCGTGCATTCGTGATAATCGCTTCAATTTTGGGACGGCTTTTTACCACAAGTCCGCTGTTGAGTATGCAATCTATGTCTGCCTCCCCATAGTGTGCCACCTTATTCAGATCAAATTCCTCAAATGCTTCGCGATACCCTTCACGTTTTTTGAGGATCGTCAGCCAGCTCAAACCTGCCGATTGGGTCTCTAAACTAAAGAGTTCAAAAAGGGTTCGATCATCGTGTAAAGGCTTCCCCCACTCTTCATCATGATAAGCGACATAGACAGGATCACTCAGTTTGACCCATCCGCAGCGTGAAACCGGCATAATACCCTCCGCTTTTTATATCATAAATATAATAGCATAAGTCATTCAACAGAGAAATTTAATTGCTTCATGCCATATTTTGTTCTATAATGAGCCAATTTTTCCAAAGGAATACGATGGCACTCGATCTCTCCGATACGCTCGTCGTCGGTATCACCGCTACGGCGCTGTTTGACCTATCCGAATCCGACCGCGTCTTTAAAGAACAGTATCAAAACGATCCCGATAGTGCGATCGAAGTGTACCGTCAATATATGTCCGAACGGGAAAACGATATCCTCGACCAAGGAACCGGTTTTCCACTCGTCAAAGCACTTCTCGAACTAAACCGATATCAAAAAGAGGGAGAGACTCCTCTCGTCGAAGTGGTCATCATGTCGCGAAATAGTCCAGAAACGGGTCTGCGTGTCCTTAATACAATCCGTAAAATGGGACTGCCGATTTCACGTTCAGCCTTTACCGCCGGAGAGACGGTCGTCGATTATCTGGATGCTTTTGACGTCGATCTCTTCCTCACAACCGATATTCCCGATGCACAGCAGGTAATAGACAGCCGTATCTGTGCCGCCGCCGTCGTCAAAGCACCTCCGAAGGAGATAGGTTCAACTCCTGAAGGACAGGTTCGGATCGCCTTCGACGGTGATGCAGTACTTTTTGATGACAGCAGTGAGCTCCTCTACAAACAACACGGGCTAAAAGCGTTCCATGCCGCCGAAGATGCCGCTCAGGACACCCCTTTGGGTGAAGGGCCTTACGCGACTCTGCTAAAAAAACTCTCCCGACTCCAAGACCGTCTGCCGATTCGCGTCGAATACTCCCCTATTCGCATCGCCATCGTCACCGCACGCAGTTCACCGGCTGAAATGAGAGTCATTAAAACACTTCGAGAGTGGGGAGTTTATGTGGATGAAGCATTTTTTCTGGGAGGGGTTGAAAAGAGCCGCGTTCTAAAGGCCTTCAAACCCCACATCTTTTTCGACGATCAGGATGTCCATCTCGATACTGCCGCGCATGCCGTCCCTTCCGGAAAAGTCCCCTATCACAGCGATTCGCCACTCCACACATCTAACTCGTGATACGCTACATCAATACCCCGCTTGGCACTATGATCGCAGTAACCGACGGCGAAGCAATTATCTCGCTTGATTTTACCGATGAGGTATCTATGAACGATCATAGCGATCATCCGCTGTTGCTACAACTGGAAAAGGAACTGGGAGAATATTTCGTTGGCAAAAGAGCCTCTTTTAGCCTCCCCTTAAATCCGACAGGAACACCGTTTCAAAAGAGCGTTTGGAATACACTGATCACAATCGCTTACGGCCAAACGATCACCTACGCTGAGGAGGCAAAACGGTTCGGAAATCCCAAAGCAACCCGTGCCGTCGCTAATGCCAACGGTCGTAACCCCATAGCAATCCTCATCCCCTGCCATCGTGTCATTGCTACAGGCGGCGGACTGGGAGGATACAGCGGAGGGATAGAGAAAAAAGAGTTTTTATTACGGCTGGAGAGCGAAAAAAGCTCGCACTAGGACTATTGCCCCAGAGCGAAGACGTTGGACAGGGTATTAATATAGTTAAAATAGCCGGTGATCGCGACCGCTTCTACGATCTGAACATCCGTGTATCCTAACACTTTTAGAGCATCGATCTCTTCTTTGAGAATTTTATAGTTCTCTTTTTTAGACGCTTTGATACAGAAATTAAGCAGTGCTTTTTCGGCATCACTAGTCGAGATAGCATCTACACCCTCTAACACCTCTTCGATCCGCTGTTCCGAGAGTCCCAACATCTTTGCAATCGATTTATGGACATCGACACACATCTTACAGCCGTTCTCTTTTGAGATCAAAAGGGCAATAGACTCTTTAATATCATAAGAGAGTGTCGTCTCATCAAGTAAAAAGCGTTGAATCATCCCATCCGTTGCAAAATAGATCTTTTCATCCAATGCCAACAGTTTGAATATCTCCCCCAGTTTTCCCGTTTTTTCTAAAATCGGGCGGGCTTTCTCCTGGACAGCAGGGCTCATCTCTTCAAATTCGGGTAATGCTATATGTGCCATTGTTTTCCTTTTTATGCGATTTAAATACTTCAGAGTTACGGCGCAACCCAGAAAAATACACCGAGACCGACGAGCAGAAGCTGTGTTGCCATAATCGCGGTCGTGCCGATAATATTGCCTATCTGGCAGCTCGTACATTGTTTATAAAGTCGGGACTCATACAAAGCATAGAAAAAGTATGCGATCATCAATACCGGTACGGCGAGGAGAAGATAGGTATCGATCCGATAAATCAGCTCACGCACTCCGGCAGAAGTGAAAAATGGGATGATGAAGCTCAGAGCAATAAGGGCCATCACATATTTTGCTCCCCGTTTGAAATAATCGCGGACGAATACCATCGGACAGGAACTGCCGTTTGCTACAAGTCCGAATTCAAGATGATTATTAATTCGTTGTTTCATCTCCCGATCAACCCGATCAACAAAGGTACTTCCAAAACAATAATCAAGCTGATGTTGGAAAATACGTGCCGAATCACCGGAAAGATCCTGATGATGCGGTTCCCCTTTTTCATCTTCATAAATGACGGTTACATTTTCAAAGCGCTCAACGTCTACACTAAAACCCTCATAATAGGTACTTCGCTCCGTTTGTATCACGTTTCCGATACATTTGATCACACGTGCGTTAACATACGGAAGATATGTATCAGCATTTTTAATAACAATAACGTTGTACTGGATACCGATCATAATCGCACTCAGCGCATCCAAATCGTTTTCCTTCATCGTATCGACCATATCGGTGATCCATTGAAGCAATTCATCATTAAAAAAGCGGACGTTAGCCGAGATAAGACGAATTCTTGAATCCGGATATTTGAGCAGCGGTTGAACCATTAGAAAAACCTCGATAGTTACAGATAAATATTAAAGCAAATAAACAAAAAGCGTTGAGTAACACTTGACGTTTTGAATTATAGGGTATAATTCTTATATACGTATTAATCAAGGGAAATCATGGATTATAAAATATCAGAACTCGTAGAACTCACCCATGTTCCGAAATCGACTATTTTATACTACATCAAAGAAGGGTTGCTTCCAGAAGCCCAAAAGCTCAAATCCAATGTCCACCGCTATAGTGAAGAGCACGTTGAACTCATTAAATACATCAAATACATGCAGCAAGAGATGGGAAGTTCCATCGAACAGATCAAAGGAATTTTGCAGCATAAAAATCAATCGATGGCGAGTTCTTTTTCGATGCTTGCACCTCTCATGGAGACGCTAAGCGGTATTCCGGCCACGGCAAAACATTACACTAAACAAGAGTTTATCGATTATTTCGATGTTGAGGCTGTCTTATTGGAACAACTTCTGGAAGACAATATCCTGGTTCCGACCAATACAGATGACTTTACCGATAAAGAGGCATCGATCATACGTCTCATTGAAGACTACATCGAAATAGGCCTTGATTACACGCTGCTCAAAACATATGTCAACCAAGCAAAAGCAATGGCTGATTTAGAGTGCCAATTACAAAAACAGCTGTGCAAAAGACGCACCGATGAGAATTTTTCGACCCTTTGGAAAATTATGTTTGAAACTCTTTTTAATGCCAAATCGTATCTTTTCAGCCGCTATACCCACAAAGAGCTAATGGAAGTTCTGCAAGAAGAAATCAGAGAAAAAAAGGACTGATACTCCTCAAAATATTGCTTGAAAAGAAGTAAACAGATAATCATCATGTGAGGCTGACATATGTCAAGCGACACATAATCCTACGTATAGATTAATTGTGAAAAACATATTGATTTTTACCGCTTTCTTTTGCCACATACATAGCCTGATCCGCATGTCGAAGCAATGTATCGGAAGCGGCATTATCATGCGGATACAACGTTACACCGATACTTGCGGATACATTGACAGCTTCTTTATTTGGGACAATAAATGGTTCAATAATGCTATCCAAAATTTTGGTGATGGTCGTCTCGCATTCTTCTACTGTATTTAGATTTAAAAGCAATATAGCGAACTCATCTCCCCCCATTCTGGCAACCGTGTCACTTTCTCTGACACACTTTTGCATCCGACTCGCCATTTCTACCAACAATGTATCGCCGACACTGTGCCCGAAATCGTCGTTAACAGGTTTAAATTCATCCAAATCCAGAAAACAGACTGCCATCATGCTGTTAAGACGTTTTGAAATCATCATGGCTTGATTGATTCTCTCAGCAAATAACAAGCGATTCGGCAATCCTGTCAAAGAGTCGTAAAATGCCATCCTCTCCAACGTCGATTCATAATCTTTTCCTGTCGTTATATCCGTCAACAATCCAACATAACTTGACGTTTTCCCTTCTGAATCGCTAATGGCAGAAATGGTCAGTCTCTCTACAAAAATTTCTCCGCTTTTTCTCCGATTCCAAATTTCACCAATCCAATACTTATTGCGGATGAGTTCATTCCACATATTTTTGTAAAATGCATTATCGTGTTTATCGGATTTTAGAAATCCCGCATTTTGCCCTACAACCTCATCGTTTGAATATCCTGTGATAAGACTATACGCCTCATTAGCTTCGACAATGGTTCCTTTTGTATCGGTAATAACAATCCCCTCTTTTGCACTCGTAAAGACGCTTGCAAGAAGTTTTAATTTCTCTTCGGTTTTTTTCCGATCGGTGATATTTTTGACAATATGTAAGCCGTATTGACCATCATTGTATGGATAGGTGGTGACTTCTACATCAAATACAAAGCCGTCGTGTCGCTTATGTTTAGTTTCAAAATGGATTACTTTTTTAAGACGAATCGTCTTTCTAATGTTTTTTAACTCATTTATAGTAATAACCGGATCAATATCAAAAGGTGTTTTACCGATCATTTCCTCTTTAGTATATCCCAGTGAATCGCAAGCGGCTTGATTAACATAGATGATTTCACTTTTTTCATTGAACAAATAAACAGCATCGGTGATCATATTTAACGCTAAATCCGCTAGCTGAAGCTGATTTTCAATATTCCGCCGTTCCGATATATCAAGATTAAAGCAGGTTAGAGCGATCACTTTTTTATGGGCATCATCGTAGATCGGTGAATAAAAAGTTTGCCAAAATTTTCGAGACAATACTTCATCACCGTATTCCGTCTCATCGACAAATGATTCACCTCTAAGTGCTCTGTCAAAAAGAGCTTTAGCCTTTCGGATATCATCTTCACGAACTATAATCTCCAGCATATTTAAACCCAGTTCAATCTCTTTGCCCCAAATGGTCTGCATGACCTCTTTGTGCCCATGGTTGAATGCTATATACTTATATTCTCTGTCTAAAGCAAAGATCATAATGTTTGGTGAACTTTCTAAAATAGTTTGGAGCAAATTAATATTGGTCGTATTACTGACAGAGTGGATTTCGTGAAGATCATTTTGAAGAATATGTTTATCTTTAGCCATTCTCCTAATCCTTGAATACTTTCGTATTACTTTAGAGATAACACGTAATAATATAAAATAAAAATATTGATGTAAAAATATTTTATCAAAAAAAATAAATTCTATGTATAAATATGTCTATTGTATGTTTTTTTTGTAACTTCAAGTTACAATTTAAGTATAAATCTTTTTATTTCATCGCCATCATCAAAAATCCGGTAAATCCGGCATTATCTTCGCCGATTAATGGACTCACGTGCGACTTCATCTCTTCGAGTATCTTTGTATACTTCGAGTAAAACTCGTACGTCGGACGGGGTTTGTATACCAATCCCTGAAGATCAAAAAATTTGATAATATCTTTCGTCGTAGTCGGTTTGATAAAAAATTCTTTGTCCCTTGCATAATAATAGGAAATCAGCGTCACGATCGACCATTTCGCAAGCTTATAGGTCGACAAGACATCAACCAAGATTTCAAAACCTTTCTCTGGATTAGCGTGTAAAAGCTCAAACAGTCCGATGGCAAGCATATCCTGCTGCTCCATACTCATCTGCTTAACCATATCTCTGACTTTGGGTTTTTCGAAGAGCGATACCAGTGAGGATTTGGAGACGACTTTTGCAAAATTCTCACAGATTTCTTCGGTGCGGGCGAAACGATCAGGTGCAAACATTTCCCGTACACTTTGACCTATTTTTGCCGTATTGTGCCGTTTGATGATCAGTTGGAGTGCTTCGTCTTCGAATCCTTTGGGATAAAATGCGAAGAAATTTTCCTCAGCTTCTTTTAGTTTTTTTAGATTCATTGATGATCCTTGCGTATTTAACACTCCATCTTATACTCTATCATGGATATAACCGCTCCTTGCGGATCTTGGATGATAGCGAAATCACCGACTTTCGGTATCGGCGTAATCTCGACAATAACATTTGCCCCTAATTCTTTTGCCTTCTCTAACGTGGCTTTTATGTCTGTGACGGTTATGTAATTGCCCCAATGCGGCGGTACTTTTTCATCATCACAATGTTTTAGATCCATAATACCTGCCATCTCTTGACCGTTTAATGTTACTAACTGATAGTCAAAATCGACGTTATCGGCTTTTTTAAACTCCCAACCAAAGACGTCGCCGTAAAACTTTTTTGCCCCTTCAACATCACCTGTTAACAGTTCAAACCAACTAAATGCACCGTGCGTTGTAAATGGATTCATTTTATAGTCCTCCTGGATATTTTCGATTATCGTAGCATCATTTTATAAACGTTTCAACTATTATGTCGTTTTGAAAAGATCCAGTCCAAAATACTCTTTGAGTGCACTCGTGTACTCCACTTCGAGTTTTTCGAGTTTCCCCTCTTCGATCAGTTTTAGCTCATTATCCACAAGGATCTTACGTCCGTTGGGTGTCTGCATAATCGCGAGTTTTTTCTGCGTGAAAATGGTATCAGGATGAGTGGCATTAAAGTAGTTCGCGAGGCTAAACTCGATCCACTCTTGCGGTTGTAATGCAAAGCCGTATTGACGTTGCCATTCATCTTGCACGAGAGAACTCACAACGTATTCACCATCGATCAGCTCCATACGGAAACGATCACCGTCCTGCACCGCTTCCCCCTCTTCTATCATCATCGGAGCGCGTAAAGCATATCCGCCAAATCCCGTATCGCAAAGATAATCTCTCCCCTCGACACGTACGATCACCACCATATGGGTTTTGGGTCGTCTCATCGGATAAAACATCGGTCGCGCCCCCGCGAAATACCACTCGAATCCGATTGCGGTGAGTGCCATGGCAAACACGCCGTTGATCTCGTAGCAGTACCCGCCACGTTGATGCACTAGCACCTTATCGACGATCTCTTCGGGAACCATCGAGGGGATTCGTCCCGCCTGCACTTCGGTATTTTCAAACGGAATGCTTCGCAGTTGCTTTTGTACTAACTGAGTGAGTGTTGCGACATCGGGATGCACTTCCCCATCAAAGCCGATACGGGAGAGGTAGTCTGTGAGATTAAAATTTTCGGCTGTCATCGGGGTTCCAATTATCTTATGATTTGGGAATTTTGCTCTTTTTTCGCTTTGCCTGCCGTTAAAGCGTTTGCGGAAATTCTTTTAAGAAAAACGATGTAAAATATTTGAAATATATCGATATAACTAAGAGAAATTTCATGAAATATACTGTTGCTATCGTGCTTGTTTTATTCATTATCTCTAGCCGTGCGTACCCGCATGATTTTGATGGACGAAATGGCTATATCTTCGATCAAAGTTACGTTACTCGTATATCAGAGTCCAACGCTTCAGCTTTGTTAAAAATCAAAAATGCTGGTGATGTATTCTTAAAGAAAAGCAAAACGACAATATTGCCAAACGGCGTTAAGAAGTCCTCAGATAAACTTATTTTTAAAGCTGCTGGAAAGCCTGACTTAAGCTTAAAAAGTTACGTTTACAAAGGCAAAGACGATGGCGATTCGCAAAGGTTTTCGTATGTCAGTGAATTGGGTAAGTATCATTTGGTAGTCGTAGAGTTTGATCACGATCGACCCTGCTTTATATTGGTGCATAAGAACACATTGAAGATTTACTTTGTGGATTACGATTCAAAAATTGACTAATCTATTATGAGTACTCTCTCGTTCCAACTTAGCAAAAATAGAAAAATAAGGGTCAGGTGATACCTATAACTAAATTTAAAAATAGAGATCAGGTTGTTGACCCGATCTTGACCTAGATTTCAGAATCTTTGTCATCTTTGATCGTAAAGTTCGCAAATGCACCTTCGACGCTCATCGTATTTTTATACTTTGTTGCCGTTAATCTCACCGCTTTTGTTTCCAAATTACAAACCGCGATACGAAAATTCGATCCCATAAAAGGTTCCACAATACAGACAATATTCCCCTCTACTTCGCGTGTTGCATGTATGATCCCTTGTAAATTATGAAAAAAATACTTAGGATAGCTCAAAGGAGTGATTTCGACGACATCAGAATATCTTTTCTTATCCAATGTACTCGCAATGGTGGCAGCATCCTCAAAATTATCAAACTGTACGCACCAATCATCAAAAACTTTATTAAAATGATTCAGATCTTCATCCAAAAACCCGCCTGCCGGAGATTGCAAAGCATAAATACTCACATAGCTCCTTTCGCTTTTCTCATATTAAACAGCATCACCGCCGCAAATGCCATCAAACACCCGATAAGAGTAGAAACCGCCAACGTCTCGCCGTACACAACCCAGCTCGACACGATAGCCCCCACAGGGACGATAAACATAAATACTCCCGTACGGTGCGCCCCCACCTTTCCCGCCGAGACGAAATAAAGCGCCGTGCTAAACGTCCCCGGAATCACCCCGATAAAGAGGATCGTCCACCAAAATACCGCGTCATACGCCACAAAATCGAACGGTCGGTGCGGCAGGGCAAAGAGCATATTGATAAACGTCGTGATACCGAAAACGACGAGTGTGTAAAACATCAAATCTGCACGTACCGCCGCTTTTTGGGAGACTACCGTCACTAATGCCCACACAACAGCACAACCGAGGAAATAGGCACTATCGACATTCAAGAACGCAAATCCCTCGAACGGGACACGAAGCAGTATCAGCGCTCCGAATATACCGATGGAGAGGGCACCGATTTGACGGGATGAGACTTTGGTTCCCAAAAACGATATCGAGAGGACATAGGTAATGATGGGAGCGAGCGACGTGACCATCGTCCCGCCATAACCCGCATCGCCGTGTGAGAGTCCCGCGAAAAAGAGATAGTTAAACAGCGAGGTCAACACCCCCGCAATCACCATATAGATTAACCCAGCTCTATCGGTAATGAGAGGTATTTTCATGTACCAAATCACGGGGATAATACTGATAAATGAGATCGCATAACGCCAAAAAGCGGCAACTTGGGCATTGGAGTGCTCCGCCGCGACTTTCCCCGCCGTCCACGCAAACCCCCAAAAGAGCATCGCGATAATCATTAAAATAATGTACTTGTTCGTATTCTTTGTATTATCCATGTTTGTAACTCTCAATGTAACTGATCAACATCTCCACCGAATCAAAATAATCCCGCGAATCTCCCGAAGCCTTTGCCGAGAGAATCGCCCCCTCCAGTAATGCTACCGAAAAAAGGGCGAGTTGACGTGTATCGCACTCACGCATCTCCCCTGCTCTCACCGCCTCATCATAAATCGATTTGAACACTTTGCGAAATTGGGCATAGATCACTTTGAGGGTACGATCAAAATCCTCATCGATATTGGACATCTCTTGGACGAGATTGGCGAGAGGACAACCCCGTTTAAAGTCTCGGATATTGCCGTCTCGAAGCATCACAAACAACTGCTTTAGATAATCTCCGTCACTCTCTTTGATTGCTTGATAACGGGTTGCAAATCGCTGTGCTATTTTCTCTTTTATCGCGGAGAGTGCCATCTCTTTTTTGTTGGGGAAAAAGTGGTACATAGAGCCTTTATGTACCCCCGCATTAGCGAGTATATCGGCTAATGCCGCACCTTGATAGCCGTGCGAATAAACCTCTTCATAGGTAGCGTCGATTAATCTCTGTCGTGTATTTTCTTTCATGACAAAATTATAGCATACCCTCTTGACTATTTGGTCAAATCGTATTACAATGACACTTGACCAAACAGTCAACACCATCCAAAAAGGATCTCACATGCCACTCATTCAAACCATAGCACCCGAAGAAGCAACCGGTGAGGTTGCCAAACTCTATAAAGTTATCGAAGCGATGGGAAGAACCGTCGGCAACAATGCACAGCTACTTAGCATCAGCCCCGAGTTGCTACGCCAGCAGATGGATTTTATAAAATTCTATATGAAGCACCCAACTCTCTCGATGCCCCTGCTCGCCGCAATCCGAATCATGGTTTCCAGTGGGGAAGAATGCCAATTTTGTATCGATTATAATACGGGGATGTTAATAAATCTAGCGGGATGGACATTCGATCAGGTGGCAGAAATGCGTAAAGATCCAAAGTCAGCAAACCTTCCCCAACGCGAAATAGCCATGCTCTTACTGGCGATCAAAGCAGTCCGCATTGCACACTCGGTTAACCCAGATGATTTGGATACCTTGCGAGAAATGGGATGGAGTGATAGCGATATTCTCGATGCAGTGAGTCATGCGACACGGATGTTGGCAACTGATATTATTTTTAATACGTTCAAAATTGAGCTTGCATAATCTACTATGCTACAATCTTATTATGATTTTCACCCATGCCACCCACAACGACATCCCTGCCCTAACCTCCCTCATAAACCGCTCCTATCGCGGTGATAGCTCCCGCGCGGGATGGACGACCGAGGCTGATCTGTTAAATGGGAAACGGATCGATGAGGCGGGGTTGATCCAACTGCTGAATAATCCTGATTCACTGATTCTTATTGCCCGATCTGACGAAACGATCCTTGCCACCATTCATGCCCATCGCGAAACCGATACCGTCCATTTCGGATTATTTGCGGTTGAGCCTTCACTTCAAGGTGGGGGAATCGGTAAAGAGCTGTTAGCCTACGCCGAATCCGAAGCCATGCAACAATGGGGAGTTAGTACAGCGATCATGGAGGTAATCACTCACCGCGCGGAATTGATCGAGTATTATGAGAGAAGAGGCTATATTCGTACAGGTGAGATGATCGCATTTCCTGAGTCTGATTTATGGGATCAAAAAATCGATTCTCTGGAATTGGCTGTTTTTCATAAAAAATTAGCTGTAATTTAGTTAAGCCTCATTCTCTTTTTTATCCGTTTCAATACACACAGTATTAATCATCAATTCCAAAAGATCAACCGTCTTTTCATTAGACGATTTAACCTCACTCTCTTTAATACTGTCAAAAATATCCGCTGTTGAAAGAGTTTGCGATTCTAATGGATTGGTATTCTGCTCAGCTTTTTGCTTCTCGTGTTCTGCCTTTTGCGCTTCCATCATCTCTTTAAGCAAAAGTTTTCGATAGTCGCTGACCATCTTGTTAATATCCATCGGATTTTCAGGATTTGCCTCTTTCTCTTTCAACAATTTTTGGCGATATTCTTCGACAAGTGTTTTGATTTTTTCTTCATTCAGATCACTTAAAAACTGAGCCGCCCCTTTTGTAGATATATCTTTTTTAAATTGTTCCAATGCCGCATCATTGCTATTGATCTCATCGCGTGTCTGATAGGGGACAACCGGATGAAGTTTGTTAATTACATCAATATAGTCTTGGGAAACGCTTGTATCTTTCAAGATGACAGAGGAAATGGTATTTACCGAATTTAATGCAGCGGTTATATTCATCACGAACTCCTGATATAAAGTACAAACTTTGACAAGCAAAAATCGTTCTCTAATGTGATAAATTAAACTAACCATACATTTCATAATGCTACAATATAGTCATAATACTCAAAGGAGTCACGTATGCATCTTATATCTTTGATAACAAGTATCTTTTTGGCGACTACAACCTCGCTTTTAGCGGGAGAGTTTACCCTTCATAGCAACGATCTCTCCGGTCAACTCACCAAAACTCAAGAGTTTTCAGGATTCGGGTGTGAGGGGAAGAATATCTCTCCGGAACTGCATTGGAGCGATGCCCCTAAAGGGACAAAAAGTTTCGCGGTAACGGTCTATGACCCCGATGCTCCTACGGGAAGCGGCTGGTGGCATTGGGTTGTTTTTAACCTCCCCTCAACGGTTACGTCGTTACCGGCTGATTTTGGAAATATCACCAAACATACCGCTATCAAATCGATTCAAGGTGTTACCGATTTCGGATCAGCCGGATTTGGCGGAGCGTGTCCACCCAAAGGGGACAAACCTCATCGTTATATGTTCACCGTCCATGCACTCAATGTCGATCACCTCGATTTGGATTCTAAAGCTTCACCGGCATTGGCTGGGTATATGATTAATGCCCATTCCATAGGTAAAGCGACAATGATATCGTACTACGGGAGATAAGCGATACTAAGGGAAGTCGATTACACCTCTAGCGCTCGTGAGCATTTCGGGTTAATCTGCTTTGATTGATAAGCGTTTTTAGACGTCGTACTCCGCACCCAATTCGGCACGTGTCATTCGAAGCCGCTCAGCTAATACACTGGCAAGGCTTTGCATAAAATGAAAGGCCGCTTTTTTATGATGTACGGAAAACATATCGAACGCTTCACGCGAAATGCAGTATAAATCGGTATCGGCACCTGCAATAGTATCAGTGTAATGCGGCGCCCCTTCCAAAAAGGAAAATTCTCCGAAAAAATTGTTCTTCCCGAGGGTACTAAGGTGAACATTTTTGCGATCGGGATAAGGGAGCATAAGGCGAACCAATCCGCGTCGGATCAAGTATATTTCACCATTTCCTTCCCCCTCTGAATAGATCACTTCCCCTTTTTTATACGACCTGCTCTCCACCAAACTCCGTATCTCATCGAGCGTTTCAGCTTTTCTCCCTTTGAAAAGATCAAAATCCTCCAACTCCAGTATTTTCTCTGAATCCGATCCGATAACACTCTCTTTGATTATTCTATTTTCTGCCCATTCGACCGCATCATCCAAATCATCAAAAACCATAATCGGACTCAAGTGTTTGAGAAGTCCGACATGATTGAAATAATTTTCCACATCTTCCCCCGTCGGTAACTTATGAGGTAATCGGCATAAAATGAGATATCCGCCTTTATCGTGAAGAATATCTTTAATCTGCAGGAGAATATGTGCAGCGGTCAAATCGACCGTCTGTACCCGCTTCATATCGATAATAATGTATTTTTTTGTCTGCAAATCTTCACGAAGCATCGTATAAAGTTGATTCGCCGTTCCGAAAAAGAGGCTGCCGTGCAGTTCATACACCGAAAATTCAGCCCCTTTTTGACGTAAGACAGCATCTTCAGCTTTACTACGGACAATTTTACTCCGCGCCTCCGTACCGTCTTGATGACGGTAGACAACCGATGATCCTATCTGCTGAACGATATACAAAACAATTGCCAGGAATAAACCGACTCCCGCAGCGGCGATCAGGCTGATCGAGAGAGCACTGATGGCAACAGAAACGATAATAAAAAAATCAAGTGCCGTTTGGCGTGATCTGAGAAGTTTGATGCTGTGTCGATCAATCATCCGAAAACCGATGACGATCAAAATCCCTGCCAAAGCAGCAACCGGAATCCATGCGATAAAACTCCCCAACAAGAGAAAAGCGATAACCGCCATGATCCCCTCAATAAAACCCGATAGACGTGTTGTCGCACCGCTGGAGATGTTTACCATTGTTGCGCCCATCATCCCAGATCCGGGCATTCCTCCGACCAAAGAAGAGAGGATGTTTCCACTCCCCTGAGCAATGAGCTCGCGGTTAGAATTATGGAAAGAATGGGTCATTGAATCCAAAATAATACAGGTTTTAAGGGTATCAATCGATAACAATGCCGCAAGGGTCAAAGCAGGAAAAAAGAGAATCTTCATCTCATCCAATGAAATATTTCCCAACACTTCAAACCGTTTTACCAACATTTGAACCATATCGATCCCACCGGATCCGCCCAGTTCTCCAATCACCAGAGGATTATTCGCTTGAAATAAAATAGGGTCCATCGTCCCCAATGCGCCATACGTCAGGATTCCCGCTATCAATGCCACGATAACTGCCGGAATAACGCGTAAAAACCTAGTCGCATAAAGCATAATAGCGATGGTTACCGATCCAACCACTATACTTTCCCATTGCCATGCGGCTGAAAGTTGCAGGGACCCCCAAAAATCTGCCCCTTGGGGAAACCCTAGAAATTTTGGCGTCTGAGAAGCGATAATATACAGCCCTACCCCGCTGAGATAGCCGCTTACAACGGGAAAAGGCATGTATTTGATCAACCGACCCAGCCCGACCACCCCAAAAAGCACTTGAAATACCCCTGAAAGAAGTGCGACGATCATAAGCATCACAAAGACCAAATCAGGTCCGTAATCGAGATTAATATATTCGAGAGCAAAAGCAGATAATACTGCCGCTGCCGGAGCACTTGGAGCAGAAATCAAACGGTGGGTACCGCCTGCCAAAGAAGCCGTAATTCCGATTAATGCAACCCCTAAAATACCTGCTATCGCACCATAAGCAGCGTAGTGTCCGCCAATCGTTCCGTAAATCGTCACACCAAAAGCAATTGCGGCGGGCATAGCCACCAACATAGCTGCTGTTCCGCCCCAAAAATCACCTGAAAAATTAGCTGTTTTAAACATTACAATAATTCCATAGTTTCTAAAATTATAAAAGAAATCTATTGTATCCAAAAACCGATATCATGGTACAATCCCGTCCATGAAATCACACCTGACTGACACCCGCAGAGGCATAGGGTATATGCTTATCGCTTCCTTTTTGTTTGCCCTCACCATGGTATTTGCCAAACTCCTCTCCGGCTCTATGGGCTCAGTCGAAGTGACCTTTTGGCGTAACGGTATCGGATTGATTGTGATCGCGGCACTGGTTATGCTTAAGCCTATTCGTAATGTAGGCGGAAAACCCTTAACTCTCATTTTTCGCGGAATTATCGGAACCATTGCACTTTTGACCTTCTTTTACACCATCAGTGCGACTACCCTTTCAAATGCGATTGTTTTTGCCAAAACAGAGCCTATTTTTACCGCTTTGCTTGCTTTTTTTCTACTGGGTGAGAAGCTATCATCACGAGCTGTTTTAGCCGTTTTGATCGGATTTGTAGGGGTTGCAATACTCAGCGGGTTGCAGTTTGGTTATCTTCACGTCATGGGAATATTGACCGGATTGCTCTCGGCGTTGGCTTATACCAGTGTCCGAAGTCTCAAAGCGTTTTATGATGAGCGAACCGTTGTCCTCTCATTTATGATTTCCGGTGTCCTCATTCCGATTATGCTAATGATTGCGGCTGAATACGTAACCTCGGAACTGTTTGCCTTTGCCCTCTCGCCCTTCACAATGCCGCAGCGGATGGATTGGGTATGGATTGCACTGATAGGGATTACTGCCGCATATGGACAGGTTTATATGACCCGTGCCTATTTTTACGCCAAAGCAGGAATAATCAGCACGGTGAGCTACTCTGTTATCCTGTTTGCAACGCTGTTTGGAATAATGTTAGGGGATATCCTCCCGACACCGATGGTGATTATGGGAGGAGTTTTAATCGTCATGAGCGGAGTGATTCTTTCACGTCAAAAATAAACTATTTTATAATTTATTTTCAAGCTTTTTAGCTATTGAATCTCCCAATCGATCTAAAGGAGTATCATTCATTTTTTCTTCGAAACTTTTTGTTGAATGCTTAACACTAATATTATTCTCCGATTTCGCCATCGAAGCCGGCTCATCCGGGACTGCTTCAACGGAAGTATTATTTTCTTTTGCCCTATTTTCTAAATACTCATCTAAAAAAAATGCTTTGAACAACAGTAATACAACCGCTAAAATAATTAAATAGACAAATCTCTGCATCCAATCCCTTCCTCTACCTTCCAAGTCGTTAATTATAGAAGACATATTACCCAATATTGTTAAATATACTAAAAAAAATAGTTTGAAACAGAATAATTCAACCTCTCTCTTAGAAAGAGAATATAATTACCTAGATAATAGTTATTATAATAACTATTTAAGCTCCGCTGCTCTACAATCCCGAAAATTATTCAAAAAGGATCATCTATGAGTTTTGAATCCGATAAATCGATAGGCTTTCTTATCGCCAAAGCGCGCAATGTACTCAAAAATGAATTCGATAAAGAGCTCAAACCGTACGCTCTGTCGTATGCTCATCGGGTTATTCTGATCCGATTGTCCGAAAAAGAGGGACTGACTCAAAAAGAGCTGGCACAAGACACCTATTTCGAACAATCCAATCTCACTCTCATGCTCGATAAACTGGAGTTAAAAGGGCTGGTCAAACGTTCCGCCAAAGAGAATGATCGAAGGGCTTACATCATCACGATTACCCCTGAGGGAAAAAAGCTTCGCGATTTGCTCGTTAAAATGGGTGAAGAGGTAATGGATAAAGCGTTACAGGGTTTATCCACCGAACAAAAAGATGAGCTCTCTCACATGCTCCAATTGATATACGAGAATCTCAAAAGTACAAAATAATGGACTACCGAAGCCTTCTGCTTACGTTTCTACCGGCTTTCCTTTTACTGGGATGCGTCCCCGCAATCCAAAAAGCGTCCCCGTTGCAAGATACGGTTATTACAAATGATCTGGAAAAAAGTCTCGATCTTTTCAATCATAACGATAGCCTCCTCGTACGTGAATGGTGGAAAAATTTCGGTGATAAGCAACTCGATTCTCTGATAGAGGAAGCGTTATCGTCTGCACCGAGTCTACAAAGCCTCGAAGCGCGATATACTCAGGCCAACACGGTTATCGAATCCGTCCAATCTCGTAATCTCCCCCATCTATCCGCTGATGCGAGCGTCATCCGGGAACGTTTCAGTGAAAATCATATTTTCCCCGCACCGCTGGGGGGAAGTACCAATAATCAATACCAGCCGCAATTATCTCTCGATTACGATTTTGACTTTTGGAATGCACGCAGTTCCCGTATCCTTGCTGCCCAAAACACGGCACTAGCACAGCGAGCCGCCATCGAAGCGACTAAAATCGCTCTTAGTAGTGCCATGTGTGAAACCTATCTCTCTTGGAACTATGATGAGCAAAAGTTGATTGTGTTAAACAGCATAGACCAAACGACCAAAGAAGAGATAAAGATACTGGAAAAACAACATAAACTGGGGCTGATTGATGGCATAGCTATCAATGATAAAAAAAGTGCCCTTTCGAGAATCAAACAGGATCGAGAAAAACTGCAGCGCTCCATCGAAGGGAAAAAAGAGGCATTGTGCGTGTTGGGCGGATTTCTCCCCTCACGTGCCGAAACCTTACAGGTTCCCCATATCCATGATGGATTTAATCTTCCCATTCCTAAAGAGGTTATGCTGAACTTCGTAGCTCACCGTCCTGACGTTGCCATCGCAAAATACACGGCTCTAAGCAAAAGCCACACCATAGAAGAGACCAAAGCACAGTTTTATCCAAACATAAGCCTCTCCGGGCTTATCGGATTTACCTCATTTAGCTGGGCGAAATTATTCGATCACTCGTCGTATACTCCATCAGCCGGGGTTGCATTCTCCCTCCCCCTGCTCGATTGGGGGATGCGAAAAGCAAATTTACAAAACAGCGTTAGTGATTACAATGCTTCAGTGTATGACTATAACGGGGTTGTTATCAAAGCGGCGAATGAGGTTGTTTTGCTCCTCAAACAATCCAAATACTTAGAGTTACAACGACAATTCCATGAAGAAGAAATGGCGGCTAAAAAAGCAAATTCGGAAATCGCGTATAAAAAGCGACTGCTTGGGTTGAGTAATAAGCTCCCCTATCTAGGCGCCAAAAAAATCATAGAGGAAGCACAAATCGAAACCCTCTCTCTCAATGAAGCCAAAACAGAACTTCAGATCAATCTGATCAAAGCGATGGGGGGCGGATACCGTGAGGATACCAATGCGAGCCGTTAACCTCTCTATGAACGTAGTGTTTGCCCTCCCGTGGCGACGAGCACTCAACGAATGGCTGAGTATCGATGCTCCGATTTTGATCTACATGGTCAAAGCGACGATTGCGGGATTGATCGCATTATGGATCTCGATGAAACTCAATCTTCCCGATCCTAGAACCGCGATTTTTACCGTTTTTATCGTGATGCAGCCGCAAAGCGGGTTGGTGTTTTCGAAAAGCTATTATCGTGTTGTCGGAACCATCGTCGGGGTGGGGATGTCCTTGTTAATGATGGGATTTTTTGCGCAGGACCCTATCTGGTTTATCGGTTTTTTTGCCCTCTGGATTGGTCTTTGTACGGCGGCAGGATTTAAATATCGCAATTTCCAATCGTATGGATTTGTCTTGGCGGGATATACCCTCTGTATTGTAGCTCTCCCCGTGATCGAGACTCCGTTGGAGGTATTTGACATCGCAGTCTCACGTTTTTCGGAAGTGGTGGTGGGGATCATGTGTGCTACGATTATCAGCGACATCATTTTTCCGCGCCATCTCTCCGAGTCGCTTCTCACGGCTGAGCGGGAACGTTTCGGTAATATCCTCTCCACCCTCGCTGAACCGGAAGCGGTGTTTTCGGCATTTGATGAAACCAACCCTTCGGTATCACGTTTTTCGAGCGGTGTCGTCGGGCTGAACGCTGTGCGAATCAACAGCGCGTATGAGAGCGGAAGCGATCAAAAAGAGCGTCAGCATTACAGCCATCTCAATCATGAGTACATGAATCTCTCTACGACATTTCATTCTCTCAAAAGTATTATTGCGGCGATCAAAGAGGAAGAACAACCGTTATTGCAGGCTTTGGAACATCTGTATGCGCCGATCGCGTCAGCCTTGCAAACACGTCCGAATACCGTTGTTGATCCTGAGGATTTGAATCGTGTCATCGGGGAACTTATAGAAGCTAAAACCTGCGTTCAGGAGCGTTATGAGGCAGAGCAAAAGCGATATGGCGATGATGATACTTATACATCGGCAGCTTATCTGATTATCCGTCTTTTAAACGAACTTAACAACCACTGTGTAACGTATCTTTCACTACTGAAACATCGTCAATCCGGTGCCGCAAGCAAAGAGTTGAGCCGATTTGTCCGCTTCTCCACCCATACGGATAATGTTTTGGTTGCTTTGGCGGCATTGCGCGGGAGCGGGGTATTGCTTTTGAGCATGATGTTTTGGATATGGACGGCATGGCCTTATGCCACCCTGACGATCACTATGGCGGTGGTTATCGGATTATTGCTCGGGACACTTCCCAGTCCCATCGATGGGGTCAAAGATTTTTTTAAAGGCTCTGTATTAGCCCTCGGCTTCGCCGGAGTGTATGACTTTTTTATCATTCCGGCGTATACGTCGGATATTCTCACTTTGGGGATTCTAATTGCTCCGGTCTTAGCCTTTGTCGGATGGATGACAACACGGCCGAAACTTGCGATTTTTTCATTCGGGTTTGTCTTTATGTTTATGAGCCAATGCGCACTTGATCCTATGTATAAAATTGACCCTACCAAATATTTAGAGAGCTCTTTGGCAGCATTGATCGGTGTAATCTTTGGCGGGATGGCCTATTTGCTCGTCAATTTTTGGTCTTGCTCTCTCACTCAAAAGCGGGTAGCAAAAATACTTCGTCGTCAGATTGTGCGGGTGTGTGAGGGGGAATTAACGATAGAGAGAAGCGCACTGGAAAGCACCGGACGCGATTTGGTTCAACAGTTTTCGACACAAGGGAGGCTAAACATGCGTTCCAGCCGTTTGGTTTTCGAATGGCTTCTTGCGACACTAGAGATCGGGCGTTCTATTTTAACTATTCGGCGAAGTCTCAAGCGGATATCGCCGCAGTTTCATTCTCACTCTCTGGCTATGGCATTAGAGTCAATAAAAGACTTTTTTGAAGAACCTTCTGATTCAGGTCGGGCAGGATTACTAGAGGAATTAAATGAAACGATCAACTCTCTTCGAAGCGGCTCTTATCCAACTGAGAGAGGACAACTAAAACGTTATGAAATACTTATCGTTGAATTCGCACTTATACGCACGATAGTATTAAATTCGACTACATTCCCTCTTATCAAGGAGGACACATGCCATTAGATATTACCTTGTTCGGTATCCAGATGCCGACACTGCTCCCTATTTTCGCATTTAGTGCCGTAGTGCAGATTTTGGTTGATCGAGTTATGTCTGATACCGGCTTTTATACGTATGTTTGGCATCCAGGGCTGTTTCGCACAGCCGTATTTGTCTGCATTTTTACCATCCCGTGCTTACTCATTTATCGTTAAAGGAACACTATGAACAAGAACACCAAATTAGCCAAACTTTTTCGCTTTGCTATCACTTTTGCAGTCGTTTCACTCGCCGTATTTTTAGGGGTGATGTTGTGGGACAACTACATGAACAGCGCATGGACCCGAGACGGTCGTGTCCGTGCCGATGTCGTGATGATCGCACCGGATGTCGGGGGATTAGTGAGCCGTGTCGCCGTCGTGGATAATCAGTTCGTCCATAAAGGAGATCTGCTGTATCAAATTGACGAGGTTCGTTTCCACCATGCGCTCACTGCGGCAGAAGCGATCGCACAAACGCGTAAAGCCGAATATGAGATGAAAAAACATCAATCCTCGCGCCGGAGTGCCGCGGATGATGAAGTCGT
The DNA here is from genome assembly GCF_028713855.1 of Sulfuricurvum sp. Taxonomy (GTDB): domain Bacteria; phylum Campylobacterota; class Campylobacteria; order Campylobacterales; family Sulfurimonadaceae; genus Sulfuricurvum. Next base: position 266,206 of record NZ_JAQTNN010000001.1, on the reverse strand, counting down.
ATCCGCCGAAAATCGCGATGACGCTCTCTACGATACCCAAATCGCCCGCGCCAAATACGAAGAGGCGATGGCACAGGTCGAGACCGAAAAACTTAATATCGAACGTTCCGCTGTTCGCGCTTCAACTGATGGGTGGGTATCGAATCTACTGCTTCGCAAAGGGGACTATGTTCAAGCGGGTGAGAAGCGCATTGCCCTCATTACCGGCGGATCGTTTTGGGTGTACGGCTATTTTGAGGAGCACAAACTCCCTCTCATTCATATCGGAGACAAAGCACAAATGAAGATGTTGGGGACTAAATACGTACTAAAAGGACATGTGGAAAGCATTGCCCGTGGGATTGCTGACCGTGATAACACAACCGACGGACGGCTAGTGGCAAACGTCAATCCGATCTTTACCTGGGTGCGTTTGGCTCAGCGTATCCCCGTACGTATCCATATCGATGATATTCCAAAAGGGATGAATCTCACCGCAGGAATGACCTGCTCTGTGACTATTCTCCCGAATAAATCCGATCAAAGGAGTGCCCATAAACAATAATGGTCATACGGGTCATAGTTAGTCTAAAAAAATCGAAAATAAGGAAATTGAATTATGAAAAAGAGTGTGGGATTAATGATAGTAGGAGTTGCAACGGCGTGTTTCGCTGATGCGTTATCTGAGGGCAAAGCGGCATTAGATCAAAAGCGTTATACCGATGCAATCAGTGCATTTACCCAATCATGTGAAAACGGTAACGGCACGGGATGTCTGAACCTAGGAAATATGTATGAAAATGGAGTGGGAGTAGCTCAGAATAAATACAAAGCCTCAACCCTATACGCGCAAGCGTGTCGTGCTAAAGAAACACGCGGGTGCAGCAATATGGCACTCTCTTACGATACTCCTTGAGGGGAAGGGAAAGAAAAATGAAACGATATTATGCCGCGTTGAGCATGGGCATCTTGTTGCTTATGGGATATAGTTTATCGGCGGCTGTATTGGTAACGGTTAATGGTGATGACATCACATCTGAGGAAGTGAATAAAGTAATGATGGAAGGGACTCAGGGGCGTTTTGATTCTCTGAGTACTGATAAACAAAACGAATTACGCCATCGGATTATCGAGGGGATGATTACCCAAGAGTTGGTTTATGATGATGCACAAAAAACAGGGGTGCTTGAATCCAAAGAGTATAAGCAAGAGCTCGAAACCCTCATCAATAAATTAAAGGTACAACTCGCAGCAAAACTGTGGGAACAAGAGCAATTTGAAACGATAAAAATAGACCCGAAAGAGGTTAAGAGCTATTTTGATACTAATCCTGACGAATTTATCGATAAAGAAAAAATTCATGCACGTCACATTTTATTGAAAACAAAACTTGAAGCCGAAGCAGTTATTAAGAGTCTGAAAACACTTAGCGGTGAAAAACTAAAAAATGAATTTATTGCTCAGGCCAAATCAAAATCAGTCGGACCGAGTGCGGCTAGAGGCGGAGATTTAGGATATTTTCCGAGAGGACAGATGGTTCCGTCATTTAATGATGCCGCTTTCGCAATGAAAACGGGAACACTTTCATCGTATCCTGTACAAAGTCAGTTCGGCTACCATGTCATCTACATCGAAGATAGAAAAGCCGCAAAAAAATTGGGATTTGATACCGTCAAAAATTTCATTGAAGAACGATTAAAAATGGATAAATTCAAAGCAATTATGGATAAAAAAATGGCTTCATTGCATGAAAAAGCCAAAATAACTTATTCAAAATAAACTTTTATATTTTTAAATTATTTGCTCGTAAGCTCAGCAATCAATAAAGAAGCCCGAACAGAGGATTTGAAGGATTTCATTTTCTCTTGCGTGATTATGGCCATGGCCATTTCGCGCTCTTTTTTAATACGTGCGAATAAAGAAGCACTCGGAAGATCACGCGCTTGGCGAATCAAAACATACACTTCCTCATCAAACATTTCACTGGTATAAGGCGGCAATGCATCATACAAAGCCATAAAAATAGCCCGCTGTTCATCATCCATCTTACACGAATCATCGGTAATTTTTAGAGCAACCGTAACCGCACAATCACGTGCGAACGTATCGAGATCGTTAGCCACTTTCTCGATCGGTTTCACTCTCACCCTACTTCTTCGAGATTCTCAGGCTCTTCTTGAACGAAATGACCGACACCGCGCATCTCATTCGGAATGTCTTTGCGATATTTTTTCTCTCTAAATGCCGGAGATTTAGGAACACCGTTTTTCTCGCCAAGTTTATACATCTCACCATTGAGGAAATGGGCATCGAATTCTTTGGTATACGGCATATCCCACGTGATACATCCGATACTCGGACAAATCGCCGCGCATTGCGGATCATCATACACACCGACACACTCGATACACTTCTCAGGAGCCACGTAATAACGTTTATTCCCCGTCGGATTGTTCATATCATCTACGATCGCATTGACCGGACATTGTTGTAAACACGCATCACAGGTGATGCAGGTATCATCAATAATTACAGACATTAGAGTAGTTCCTTATCTTTAGTGGTGTGAACAATGCGCTGCAACCACGGCGGCGGATTGCCCAATAACAGCTCTTGGAGTTTCACAATCGTCTCATCGATTCGATCGTTCTCTCCTGAGCGCATCGGATATATTTTGGATGCCAATACCATTTTTGAGGCGGTAGGACCGATTTGAGAACAGTACATAATGTCTGCTTCTTTAACCGTACTGATTTTGTAGGCAAGCTTTTCGTGTTCATCTTCGATCGCATCATGTGAACTGTCCAGTGTTTTGACATATTCGGCACTTTGTTCAGTGATTCGATAAAGCTCAAAACTCTTCGACCATCCAAAATGCTGATTGACCGTTACACCATCAGATGAAGCAAACGCGATTAGCATAACCTATCCTTTAAACCGCTACTGCTTCACGCGCTTCGCGAGCTGCAATAGAGATATCATCACGGAATGTTTGCGGAGAAACTTCAGGAGATAACAATCCGCGTTTTTTACTAGAACCGATAACATACTCAGAGCTGTTAACATAATAGTCATTGTAATCAGCAGTATATGGCATATCCCATACAATACATCCTTCTGTAGGACAAGCAGCTGCACACGCAGGTGTTTCAGCATGACCGACACACTCAATACATTTTTCAGGTTTTACATACGTATATTCCCAATCTTCACGTGGTGAATCACCCTCACTTGCAATCGCTGCAACAGGACACTCGTCGATACAGGCGTCACAGTTGATACATAAGTCAGTTATTAATACAGCCATAATTTACTCCTTAGTTGGCTTGATATAATTTATCTTTGCAATTTTCGTACGAGGTTGAATCTAAAAGCGGCATAAGCTTAATATCCACTGCTTTAAGTAGCAATGTAACATTGCACCCCTCACAAAGTTCCATCCGCTCGAAGGCATCGGTTGTAATAAGCGAATTGAGTTTTCCGCAAGGAGTATTTACGCTCACTTCACTAAGAACCAAACCCTTACGAAAATGTTGCAGTTCACCGGAAAGATGGTTTTCGATAGAGACACTCCCCTCTTTAGCTCCCTTGCAGATAGCGATGGCCGCTTCTTGGACACGGCATTCCACCTCATCACCGATATGGAGCCATTTAGGTACTTCGGTTTTAAGAAGTTTTAATTCCATATCATTAGCACGTACGGTGATACAGCTGAAAAACTCATCACTTTTAATCTCTTCAACCGTCGCAGAAAATGAGTTCATAATAGACTCCTTACCAAAGATAAATAACAATCTTTTTATCAATAACGTTTTCAAACTGCTCTAAAATCATCCCCGCTGTCGAGGTAGGTCCGAGATGGCATCCTGAGCACGCGCCCAAATAACGGAGCCAAATTTCAGGTGTATCACCACCGATATAGTTCACAAGCTCGACTCCACCGCCGTCACTCGCGAGTGTCGGAGCGAGGTTCTCAGCGATAACCATCTCGACTTTCGCACGTTGGGACGATTCATCCATCATTCGAAATGCGACATTTATGTCGGTCGCTTGTGACATATTACTGACATAAGTGAGTAACGAATGCGCTTGAGCTTCCCCTGCATGAGCAGCACGAATCATCCATTTCATCGAAGTTAGAACATCCTCATCACGAAACAATAAGGCGAGTTTGAGTTGAGCGGTCGGCATGTTGGCTTCAGCTGCGGTGGTGTAATAACGGATAGCTTCAGCTTTATCCTCAGTGACACCGATGCCGTTTTCATACATCCCCCCCATATAAAACGAAGCGGTCTCATGTCCATACGCAGCTGCACGTTCGAATAATGTAAATGCGATAGAGATGCTTTTTGGAACGCCGAATCCTTTAACATACATGGTTCCCAAATTGACCATTGCATCCGTATTGGTAGCACTCAAACCTTCCCAAATCGATTTGGCTGTCATATATTCTTTTTTATCATAGGCCGCTATAGCTGTCTCCATCAATGATTGTGCTTCCATACTCTTCTCCTTATGTCGTTTTAAATTTCTACGTAAATCGTTCATCGCTTCATCATAGGTATCGCCATACCCTTTGAGCTCTGGAACATCACAGCTGTATACTTCATAACCGTCGCCCTCTTCATTACTAAAGTAGTGATAATGAGTTCGAAGTTCTTCCATGTGCAGCTCTTTTTAGAAAGTTACATTGCAATTGCCATTCTAAATAGAAGAATAGAAAATGCATATTGCTATTAAAATTTAGACAGAAGGAGCAAATATGATTGCTATTCCCGTCGAAACTGATGCGCCGGATACGATGAGTACAAAACTATTCGGTAATGCCAAATTTTTTGCATTAGTCGATCCGCTCACGAAAAAAAGCACTATCATCACCAATGAAGGGTGCGGCAACGGAATCAAAACCGCTTCGTTCCTCGCTGAATCTGGTGCCAAATCGGCACTGTACGGTTTTTTAGGCGACGGTCCGTTTCATGTAATGGTACGTGAAGGAATCGAAGTTTATTGGCTAGGAAAAGAGACGATGAGCTTAAAATGCGCGATCGATGTTGCTTTGTCCGAAAGTTTAATACGCGTCACTCCAGACAATGCTTCGACCTATCTCGATCCCGGGACCAGTGCAGGTGCGTGTGAATGTGGGTGCACTCATGAATGAAATCATCACCTCAGAGATGGAAGAGATACGCCGTTTAATCGTCGCAACTGTTGCTAAACGCAATGCACTTAAAACGGAAATGGCACAATGGTATGAAGCCCACAGCAAACGCTTCGAACGTACAAATGAGCTTATCACGGTCGATTCAACGCTATCAGAGCTGGACAGCCATTATAAACGGTTGTGGGATTATCATAACGGTACGTCACGAGCCTCATGAGCAGTTTTTCATCCTCTGCACGTCTTTTGACCGATATCAGCGAAATCGACCAATATCGCCGAATTTTGGATAAAGACAGTGTTAAGAGCGGTGAACCTCACTGGGCGAGTATGGGGAAAAATACGATTACCCTTTTTCAGGTTTTAATCGATCAGGATTTGACCCATCTGGTAATGGTATTACGCCACTATCCCAAATACATTGAAGCGGTATGTGAACATTTTCGTTACGCCTACAGCTACAGTGAAAACAGTGCTGATATCGATGCGGCATCTGAACTTTTAGAGATGGGGGAACCCTACTTTACAAGGCAGTTTGTACGGAACGTGATGCGTAAGCTGCCGCGTTTAGAGGTGAATGATCGTGATGCATTGCAGGAATTGATCGAACGTATCAATACAAATCAGCACACATGGCATCCGATCATCACCATGCATTATCGCGCAACAATCAAATCGCTGATCAATCAAGCGGCTCTCCATCCTTTGCAAAGAATCGTACTGGAGAAAAAAATTGCCTCTATACGTGAAGCAATAACCTATGATTACGAAGCAAATGATCGTGATTCGAATCTTGATATACCTTATATGAATTAATATTAAAGGAGTTGATAATGATAAATGAAAACCTAAAAAGTGAAATCTTGAAACATGCACGCAATGCATTTGAACGTGCCTGCACCTTACATGATAATGAGCGTATCGAAGTATATGTTTACGATGATGCCGTAAAAACATCGGATGTTTTGGGTGAAGATGAGAAAATCGTTTACAGCACCAATCGTGTGTTGTGTTATCAAGTGTGGGGACATGATTATCTCGAAGAGGAGATCCGCGCATGGATTGATCACGCACGATTGGAAATCAATCCTAAACCGCTCGAAGAAAGTATCATCGAGACGCTCAATAAGCTTGCCGCATCCAAAGGGATTAGCAAAGAAGAGGTTAGTTCGTATGAAGTATTCGCCAATCTCCGAATGGAGCAAATCGAACAGATTGAACATGCCATCATTGAATACTGGTGGGATAACAAAGAGATCGAAAATGCCAAATCGCTGGCAGTAGAGCAGATTGACGAAGCGTTGCGGAGCATGGAAGGATGATCCTCACCCTCCGATCTCTTAGCGGTACCGTTCATATCGATATCACGGCAGATCAGTTCAAACGTCTGCGTGATCCCTCTATCCATGCAGATGAGCTTGATGAAATCGCCGCCGCATGTGGTTGTGATGCTGTATTATTGTTCGCTTATGCGGAAGATTTGAAACGTGCTATACAAGAGACAATGGAGATTGATGGATCGTGTGACTACTCCGATCATCTTTAAATATACAATCTTATCCTTATGATTAATGATATAATTCAAACTTAATCGTATTATAAGGAGTGTTTTTATGTTGTCTAATCTTGCACTTAACATGATCAAAATTGTGTTACTCGTATTCATACTCGGAGGTTGTACAGCAAAAACACCTCATGAATCTCTAAAAAATGCGCTCAATAAAACATTTGATGCTACCGGATATAACTACACATCATCAACACGTATTACTAAAATAGTCTTTCCCAAAAAAGATGACGATACCCTCAATGATGAAAACATCTCTCTAAATTCGCTTTACCTCCAAAAAGGGATCGATGTGATCCGTGGCGGTTCCCTTCGAATGAACGGTGCTGTTGACTATTCAGATACCATTAAATCGGAAGCGACGTATGATTTTCATTACAACCGTGACAATGTAGAAGCATCTATCAAACTTCCATTTTTATTTGATTATTCAACGAAAACTCTCTATATGGGCAAAACGTTTCTAAACACAATATTTCCTATGAAAGAAGAAGATGAAGGAAAACTGATACGCTTTGATCTCAACGACTCGCTTATTAGTACCCTATTGGGCGAAGAGTCTATGAAACAGTTTGATGAAACAAAAGTGCGTAGTCTTAACAGTGCTACGCAACAGGGGATGATTAAAGCATTCAGCGATATTAACGGATCATATTTCCAGTATGCACCTCTGACACCTAATGAGAAACTCTCGGGAAGTCTCCAAAAAGTACATCTTTCTCTTGATCGGAATCAATCGATTACCTTAATATTAACCATCACCGATACCTTAATTCAAAAAATGTATTCCGAATCGATGCTTACCAAAGAGATGTACGGTTCCTATATGCTCCTAAGTGATCCAAAACAACTGGCACCTCTTCTGGAAAATGTGAATATTCAATTAGATTTCGATTTTGGTATCAATTCCGACGGTCAACTTGCACTCATCCAAGCCCTTGTCAACGCATCGGATAAAGAAGAAAAATTTGCACTCGGAATTGAAAATATAACCTTATTGAATAACTTCAATACTCCGCAATTTTCACTCGATCCAAAAAGCTCCGGAAGTATTGATTACATGGAAATATTTCGTAATTGGAAAGAACTTTTCCCGGATAAATCTGCAACCGACGTATTGCCGGAAGAAGAACAACAGCTCAGTGAGCCTGATCAAAATATAACCATCTGAAAATCACTTTTACAGCCATCCTCATCCGCATAATTGACGAAGGATGAGGAGCCCTTAACTTCATATTATGCGAAACACTTCTTCCATTAGGAAATTCTAGATACAATTCCCATCATTGCGCACTAAGGTGCCTTATCTAAATACTTTTTGAGACCATGAAGCGAACCCAGTCTTTTTCTCTTTACGCACTAATAATTGCTTTATTGGTTCATCTTATTGTCATTTTACTGCTTATTTTATTGGATCAATTTAAACCCGTTCCCCCTCCTGAGATGAAACCTTCCAACCCCGAAGAAGAGCGCTTTAAAATCTCGATCAAAGAACGCCCGGGAATCGAAAAAGAGGCTATTATCAAAAGTGAAGTCCCAAAACCCCCTACCAAACGTCCAATCCCACACGGCGAGCAGTTAGTTAAACAGGCTCAATTTTCACCTAAACCTGTGACACCGAAGGCAAAACCAACACAACCGGTCATAACCCCTGCCCCACCGGTCAGTATCCCAGTTATTGAACCTAAAAAAGCGTTCGAGCGTCATGTTGCTCAGAGTGTTGCCACAATCGAACATCAAACGGTTTCAAAAAAAGAGTTCAGTCTTCATGACACTCTTTCCAGACCTGACGGTTCGGCAGCCAATATCAAAAGTACTGCCAAAATCAATGACAGTATTCAACAGCTCTATGGTGATAAATTCAATGAACTCTCCGAGGGAGAGCAAAAATACATTCTTGATAACCAAGAGATCATGCGCCGTATTACACAAGAGGTTTTGGATAACTTCGGACGTTCCAAAATCCCTGATAACCTCCGTATTAACGATATCAATATGGTTGAATTTTATCTCTATCCCAATGGAAGTATCTCTGATTTGCGTCTTTTAAAAAATTCACAAGTATCGATACTGGATGACACCACGATTATGACCATTAATTCTGCCTATCACAAGTACCCGCGACCTTCACAAAAAACGCTGATCCGGTATCGTGTTTGGTATAACCTCACAGGATACTAAATCCTATTATGCAATCTTCCAAGCCTTTTTTATTCCCTTCATTGCTTCTTGCCATTGCTATTCATATCCTTCTTCTTGCTATTATTTTCTTTTCACTGCGGCATACACCGCCGGTTCCGCCTATCCATCCCATCCATGAAAAGCGAATCGCCATTTCATTTTCTAACCCATTGCTCTCACAGCCGATTATAACCGCATTGATCCACCCAAAAAACCATACCCTCCCTGTGGCATCAAAACCTTCAAATGTTTTGATCTCATCTTCCACCCCTACCGAAACAAATAGCTCCATATCTCTGCCAACGGATGAAGATACAAAAAAATTAACCCGCGAGGATGTAAACCTGCTGCCCAGATCAATCCTCCATCACTACGGAGACGAGTTTTTTGAGTTATCGGCTACTGAGCAACACTACCTGCTCAATAATCTCCAAAAAATTCGAAAAATCAACGATATCGTCGGAAATAGACTACTCCAAAGTAAATACGATGAAGAAATAGATACAAAAGAGAACAATATCGTTGAGTTTTATCTCCACCCTGACGGTTCGATATCGGGGCTTTCTTTGTACAACGAGAGAGAAGGATCATTATTGGATGAGTTGACAGTAGAGACGATCGAACTGGCGCATTCGCAATATCCGCGACCGAAACAGACGACTTTGATTCGGATACGGGTATGGATTCTCGTAAAATAAACTAACGCGGATTTAAAACTGCCAACGCCCCTTTATAAATCGGCTCATCGATAAAGCCGTACCGTTCATCCACAAATCCGCTAATCCCTCTGGATAGATGTTCTTCAAAAAGAGAGACAATCTCACGTGCACGCTCTATCTCCCCTTCACTGTAGCCGAAAATTTCATGGATCAATTCCACTTGGGCAGGGGCAATACACCCTTTGGCATCAAATCCCATCAGTTTTTCCATATCCAGCCAGTTTCGTAATCCCTCACTGTTTTTGTAATCCTGATAGACAAAAGAGACCGGTTTGACACCGCAAGCACGTGAGATAATCAAAAAATGCGCAAGGATATACTGCGCTGTCGGATTCTCAGGGGTTAACAGCGCTTGGGAAAGCCCCAGATCGGCAAAAAGGTCGAGAACTCCCAGATAATACGCCTTAATCCTTGGGTCGAATGCGAGCTGTGAAAGCGCCTGCCATGCCTCTTTGGTCTCAATGGAGAGATGGATTTCAATCCCCTCATCCACCAACGTCAGGATTCTATGTACCTCTTGCACCGAACGTATTTTCGGAACACGGATAGCATCAGGCATAAAGGGGTTGAGATACAATATCTCTTCTGCCCCACCCTCGTCGAGCGGATTGACACGAACAACCAGTTTTTTATCACATACCGGATTGGAGGACAAAACGATCGCGCATAAAGCAAGCGCGTACGGTTTTTGTTCAGCACTGACTCCGTCTTCGAGATTAAGCATCAAGCACTCGGCACTAAGGGTAGGGATTTTGGTCAGATGTTTGAGGTTATGGGGTGAGAGCATCATGGCAGAACGAAATGATTGCGTGTGATTTTGATGTCTAAATTGAGGAATAGCTAAATCTCGAAGTGCTTCGAGATTGCCTGAAGTGATGAGATCAGTGAGCTTTTCGATGTTTTTGAGCGGCACGTTGGAACTCCTCACGATGGAGATAATAATAGAGAATTTGAATTTCGCTGTCAGTCAGATAGTAGCGAGGCATCCCTACAATACGACTGTTAACCTTTTCATCAAACTCTTTAAACGACAGCTTGTTAATCGGCTTCCCGGCAAAGGTTTTCATTACCCCCTCATCCCGATAACGGGCAATCAGTTTCCCTTCGCCTTTCTCACCGTGACACAACTGACACCCTACTCCACGGGGATTATGATACAACCCGCTCGCATACTCTTCTTTCGTAATAAACGACTCTGCATGCGATATACTCAAGGCTAAAAATAGAACAAAAAACCCGCGCACTTGATCCCTTTAACCGTTTATTAGTCTTTACTCGGTATCATACCCAAAAACAATTTGACGGTGATTAAATGCAAATACTTGACGGTAAAGCGCTCGCACAAAAAATCGAAATAAAAGTCTCCACAGGAGCCAAAGAACTCAAATCTCTGACCGGAAGAGTCCCCGGTTTGGCAGTGATTTTGGTCGGCCACGACCCCGCGAGTCAAGCCTATGTCGGGATGAAAAAAAAGGCGTGTGACCGTGCCGGATTTTACTCCGTCACCCATGAAATGCCCGATGACATCTCCCAAGATGCAATCGTCAAAACCATCGAAATGATGAATACAAATCCCAATATTGACGGTATTTTGATTCAACTTCCCCTCCCTTCCCACATTGATACAACGAAAATCCTCGAAGTGGTTGCCCCGACAAAAGATGTTGACGGGTTCCATCCGTATAATGTCGGACGCCTTGCAACAGGATTGGACGGCTTCGTCCCTTGTACGCCGCTGGGTGTTATGGAGCTGTTGGCAGAGTACAACATCGACCCAAAAGGGAAGAACTGCTGCATCGTCGGAGCCTCTAATATTGTCGGTAAACCCATGGCAGCACTCTTACTGAACGCCAATGCTACGATCGAAATCTGTCATATCTTCACCGACGACTTGAAAAAACACACCCTTGCAGCCGACATCGTCCTCGTCGGTGCCGGAGTTATTAATCTGATCAAAGAAGATATGGTAAAACAAGAGGCCATCGTCATTGATATCGGAATCAACCGTGCCCCTGACGGTCGTCTCGTCGGAGACGTCGATTACGACGCCGTTGCCCCTAAAACTTCGTATATTACCCCTGTACCGGGCGGTGTCGGACCGATGACCATCGCCATGTTGCTCAGCAATACCCTCAAAGCTGCCCAAATTCATGCCAAAGAAGAGAGTAAATAACCCACCTTATGAAGAAAAAAATATTCACTGCCGCTCATCGCGCCTACCGCTTTTCCAACACATGGACTGGGACGATTATCATCGTTTTGTTCGTTATTTTCTTTGTCGCGCAAGCGTTTCGTATCCCCAGCGGATCGATGAAAGACTCCCTTCTGATAGGGGATCATCTGTTCGCGAAAAAATTTGCCTACGGTATATCAACACCCCATATTCCCTTTCTCGAAATCCCCCTTATCCCTGGCACAGACGGACATATCCTCGATGGGGATGAGCCTAAACGAGGAGATATCATTATCTTCCGCTACCCGAACAACCAACAGCTCCATTACGTCAAACGATGTGTTGCCCTTTCGGGAGATGAACTCTTTTTAAAAGATAAAGTCCTCTATCTTCACCCGCGTGAAGGGGATGAATACGCCAAAAAAGCCTTTTCAAACTACGAGCTTATTGAACAAGACGGGAAATTGTGGGTAAAAGACCCATATACCAAAGAACATCCGGGGATTCACCACGATGATCGTATCACCAAAGACGACCCAAACATCGCGTTCATTCAAAACGGTGATTTCATTTTTGACTTCCCCCCTACTCTTGTCCCGGATGGACAATATTTTATGATGGGAGACAATCGTGACCACTCAAATGACAGCCGATTCTGGGGTGCTGTTCCCTATGGTCTAATCGAGGGAACCCCATGGTTCGTCTATTTTAGTTTGGATGCCGATTATAAAGTACGTTGGGACCGTATCGGAAAAACACCTGCCGATTTGGAACAAAAAGTACCATTAAGCCGTGCTGTAGCGGAGCGAATACGCGAAGATGCCAACGACCATGAACTCTATTAATCTGCTCGAAGTCCCTGCTGCGATTATCGCACTGCTCATCGCCATTATCGGCCATGAGATCATGCACGGATGGGTAGCTCATAAATACGGTGACAATACCGCAAAAAACAGCGGAAGACTCAGCATCAATCCTCTCATCCATATTGATCCGTTCGGATCAATCCTCGTCCCTTTAATGACCTATTTTGTCCCTTTACTTCTGGGTGCTTCCAGCGGTTTTTTATTCGGATGGGCCAAACCGGTTCCCGTCAATATCCATACTGTTATCCGTAACGGAGGATACAATGCGGCAATGCAGGTAAGCCTGGCAGGAATCGTTTACAATCTGTTTTTAGCAACCTTCTCTTCAATCATGCTGCTCTCTCTTGCGCAACCAACAGAAGCGGATGGAATCGGATATCTTTTCTTCTATTTGTTTGTTATGAAACTGATGCTGATCAACGTCGTTTTAGCCGTCTTCAATCTTCTCCCTATTCCCGGTTTTGACGGGTCTCATTTTATAAGTTATCTGGCATTAAAATATAAAGTTCGTGCCGTTGCTGAATTTTTCGCCAAAGCCGAACCTTATGGAATGATTGTTATCATCATCATATTGGTTACTCCACTGAAGATACCGTTGGTAATATGGCCGATTGAAGCTGTATTACATTTATTATTAAACTAAGGAAATCTATGAGATTTTATATTGCAACCGATCATGCCGGAATCGATTTAAAAGATTTTACAGTTGAACTTCTTCGTACCAAAGGTCATGAGGTCATCGATTTAGGGCCTTTTTCCAAAGAAAGAGTTGATTATCCCGATTATGCGGTAAAAGTATGTGAGAGCGTTCTTGCCGATTCTACGTCACATGGGATTTTAATCTGTGGTTCAGGAATCGGAATGTCCATAGCGGCAAATCGACATCATGGTATTCGCGCGGCGTTATGCCATGATGCCTATACGGCAACGGTTGCCCGAGGACATAATGATGCAAATGTCTTGTGTTACGGTGAACGTATTGTCGGACAAGGGGTTGCCGAATCGATACTTGATGCATGGATTGCCGGAAAATTCGAAGGCGGGCGCCATTGCGGCCGAGTCGATAAATTAGAGGCTATCAAAGGATAAGGTATGTTTTTAGAGTGGTCATTGCTCACGGTTGTTACACTGGGTGCCCTTTTCTTTTTGGTCAAGATGTTCTATTTTCGCAGTATCACCGTTAAAGAACAACGCACCAGCGAGATGATGAAATTGACCCTCAAAGAGGCTGAAGTATTAATCCGAAAATATCAAATTCAGCTTCAACGTGCACTGGGGAATGTGGATATTCTCAGCGAAGAGCTCAACAATCTGCGCAACGAGCTTAAATCACTCAAACAGCGCAATTCAAAACATCGTTCCGAAACCGATCGTCTCCAAAGTAAAATTAAAGAGCTCGAAGGGCGTATCGACGCGCTAATTTAACCAATTTTCAAGGAACCACTATGAATCTCAGCATGAGTGACAGAGCCGTTTTGATCAACGCAATCCGCGATATCCCTGATTTTCCAAAACCGGGAATTGTGTTCAAAGACATTACGACCCTCCTTTCCGATAAGGAAGCGTATGGTTTGTTAATGCGACATTTAACAGAGCGTTACGCTTCGTATGATCTCACCCATGTCGCCGGGATCGATGCACGCGGATTTATTTTTGGTGCAGCACTTGCTCAAATGTTAGGTGTAGGATTTGTCCCGATCCGTAAAAAAGGGAAACTCCCCTACACTACCGTATCCGAAAAATATTCACTTGAATACGGCGTTGATGAAGTAGAAATCCACATCGATGCCTTTTCACAGGTTTCAAAACCTCGCGTTTTACTAATCGATGATTTAATCGCTACCGGCGGAACGGCGTATGCGGCAGCCAATCTTATCAACAAAGTAGGAGCCGAGTGTGTCGAAGCGTGTTTTGTGATGGGTCTTGATTTTTTAAGCGGACAATCCAAACTACGCGAACTTGTTGAAGTCTATACTGTAATTGGAGTTGATTAATGTACATCCCAAAACCCTCAAAATTTGATCCCGTTGACGGCCATTTCGGTATTTTTGGAGGACGTTATGTCCCTGAAACGTTAATGCCTGCCCTTCTGGAACTCGAAGAAGCCTATAACGAAATTCGTTTTGACGAAACGTTTTGGAAAGAAGTTGACGGATATCTTACCGATTACGTTGGCCGTCCAAGCCCCCTATACTATGCCGCCAACCTCTCTGAAGAACTTGGTGCTACCATCTATCTCAAACGGGAAGATTTGAACCATACCGGTGCGCACAAAGTTAACAACGTTATCGCGCAAGGATTGATGGCTAAACGTTTGGGTAAAAAGAAGGTCATCGCCGAAACGGGTGCAGGACAGCACGGTGTTGCGACAGCTACCATTGCTGCGCTGCTTGGTTTGGAATGTGAGATTTTCATGGGAGCCAAAGACGTAGCACGTCAAGAACTCAATGTCTTTCGCATGAAACTTCTCGGAGCAAAAGTTCATGCAGTCGAGAGTGGGTCTAAAACCCTAAAAGATGCTATGAATGACGCAATCCGTCATTGGGTTACCCATGCACGTGATACGTTCTACATTATCGGCACCGTGGCAGGACCTCATCCGTATCCGATGATGGTACGCGATTTTCAGGCAATTATCGGGTGTGAAGCGCGCGCTCAGATTTTGGAAAAAGAAAACCGCCTCCCCGATTACGTTATCGCCTGCATCGGTGGCGGTTCCAATGCCATCGGAACGTTCCAACACTTTTTGGAAGACAAAGAGGTTCGCTGTATCGGAATCGAAGCGGGAGGCTTGGGAGTCGATACAGACAAACACGGCTGTTCACTCCTAAAAGGTCGTCCGGGAGTTCTTCACGGCCAAATGAGCTACCTCCTCCAAGACGACGACGGTCAGATACTCGAAGCCCACTCCATCTCAGCAGGACTCGATTATCCGGGAATCGGACCGGAACACTCATTCCATAAAGATAACGATAATGTCAGTTATGACAATATTACCGATGCCGAAGCACTCGATGCATTTGTATGGCTTAGCCGCGCCGAGGGGATCATTCCTGCCTTTGAAACTGCCCATGCCGTCGCTTATTTGAAAAAAATGACCGATATCAAAGATAAACTCATCATCGTCAACCTCTCCGGTCGAGGAGACAAGGATATGATGCAGGCAAAACAAATTTTAAATTTTGATAAATAAGGCTATCCGTGGAAGAACTGTTAATTGGGTGGCTTAGAGAATACGGCTACATCGTCCTCTTTTTTTGGAGTATCTTAGAAGGGGAAATGGGGCTTATTATGGCCGGAATCTTTTCTCATATGGGGGATATGTCTTTGCCAATCTCAATAGCGGTCGGTGGATTTGGCGGATTTATCGGAGATCAAATCTATTTCTACATCGGGCGATTCAACAAACGATATATCCATAACAAACTCCGTTCCCAACGTCGTAAATTTGCTATTGCCCATCTGTTACTCAAAAAATACGGCTGGCCGGTAATCTTTGTCCAGCGCTATATGTACGGGATGCGTACCGTTATCCCGATGGCGATCGGTCTAACACAATACTCAAGCCGCCAATTTGCCATTATCAACTTTATCAGTGCTATTTTTTGGGCCAGTATTACCATAATTCCCGCTTATTATTACGGTGCAGAAATTTTGAATATCCTCAGATGGGTCAAAGGGCACTGGTTTTTTGCCATCCCAATGATCGGACTCCTTGTTTGGGGAATCATCTACAATATGAACCGACTTGAAAAAAATCTTTTGGAGAAACGCCGTGAACGTCAAACTATATAATCAACCACTTGAAAAAATCGGAGCCGAACTTACGTTGGAATTTGTCGATGCCAAAACGTTTGAAACCCACCCTCACCACGCCCTTTTAACCCAAGCAGGATTCAAAGCGGAGCAAGAACAACTCTGTGCTTTGCATGAGCACCGTTTGCTCGTATGCGGTATCGACAAAGAGATGAGCGATGAGCTTTATCGATCCGCAATGGCAACGGCGGTCAAAAGTGCAATGAGCTATGCGTACACTTCTCTCAAATGTTCGCAATACACCCCTGAACGCTTCCGTGCGTTAATCGAAGGGGTCGTTTTGGGAAGCTATAAATTTGAAAGCTACAAATCAGAACCGAAACCCTCTAAACTGACCGAAGTAATCTTTTCAAATGAAAACAATGATGGATCATCCAATGCGATCGATACATTAGAAACTATTTTAACTCAAACCCTCGTCATTGCTAAAGCAACCAATTTTGTCCGCAGTTTGGTTAATCAAACTCCCGATGATATGACACCGAAGCAAATGGCTATTACCGCCGATATTCTGGCTCAAAGCAATAACCTCGAATGTACTATCCTCGATGTAAACGGTCTTGAAGACGAAAAAATGTTTGCTATGCTCTCCGTCGGACGCGGTTCAGCCCACCCTCCCCGCCTGATTCATCTCGCTTACAAACCCGAAAATCCGAAACGGGTAATCACTCTCGTAGGCAAAGGGCTCACGTATGACAGCGGCGGGCTTAGTCTCAAAGCAGCAACATCGATGGTAACAATGAAAATGGATAAAGCCGGTGGATGTGCCGTTATGGGAATTATCAAAGCGGTCAGCGAGCTGAAACTTGATATCGAAGTGCACGCATTTATCGGAGCAGTCGAAAACATGATCAGCGGCAATGCCTACAAACCTGATGATGTTCTCCGTGCTAAAAACGGAAAAACGATTGAAGTGCGCAACACCGATGCCGAAGGACGTCTCGTCCTCGCCGATGTACTCGGATATGCGCAAGAGAATGTCAAAGCAGACTTCCTTTTCGACTATGCTACCCTCACCGGTGCATGTATGGTTGCACTTGGACCCTATACCACAGGCGTTATGGGACACAATGAAGCCCTCAAACAGGAGTGGATTGAAGCAGGAGCCGCTTCAGGAGAATACTGCGGTATGCTCCCGTTCAACCGCCATCTTAAAAAACTGATTAAAAGCGACCTCGCCGATGTGTGTAATGTCTCTAGCAAACCTTACGGGGGTGCAATTACAGCCGCCCTCTTCCTCGATAATTTCATCGATGAAGATATGAAAGAAAAATGGGTCCATTTTGATATCGCAGGCTCAGCCTATACCGAAAGCGCGTGGGATGTCCACACTTACGGCGGTACAGGTGCAGGTGTTCGAATGACGCTTAACTGGCTCATGGAGCATTGCAAATAAATCCCCCGTTCGTGGTGAGCCAGTCGAACCATGAACGTTTCACCCTTCGACTCGCGCAGGGCGAACGGAGACAAAACATCTTCCCTCTCCCCTCAGTCCCCACTCAACAACCCTACTGTATAATTGTGCCAATACTTTACGCATCGAAACACTATTAAGGAAACACTCAATGGGCTTATCAATCGGACTCGTAGGACTACCAAACGTCGGCAAATCGACCACCTTTAATGCACTCACCAAAGCACAAAACGCCGAAGCGGCGAACTATCCGTTCTGTACGATCGAACCGAACAAAGCAACCGTTCCGGTTCCTGACATCCGTTTGAATGAACTCGCTAAAATCGTTAATCCTGAGCGTATCCAATACTCAACCCTCGATTTCGTCGACATCGCCGGTCTCGTCAAGGGAGCAAGTAAAGGTGAAGGGTTGGGGAATAAATTCCTCTCGAATATCCGTGAAACCGAAGTAATCTTGCAAATCGTCCGTTGTTTTGAAGATGATAATATCGTTCACACCGAGGGACGTATCGATCCGTTACTTGACGTCGAGATCATCGAAAACGAACTGATCTTTGCTGATATCGAAGTGTTGACTAACCGTATCGAACGACTTAAAAAACAGGCGAAAAACGATAAAGATTCTGCTGTTATGGCAGAATTTGCCGAAGAGTTGGCAGAATTTTTGGCGGAGGGGAACCTCGCTCGTAACTTTCCGAAAGCTAATAGCGAAATGTATGAAAAACTAATGAGCGAAACTCGACTTCTTAGTGCCAAAGAGATCATGTACGGAGCGAACGTCGACGAAGATAGTCTGACCGAAGACAACGAGTTTGTTCAACGTCTCCGTGAACATGCTGCAAAACACGGCTGTGAAGTGATCAAACTTTGTGCAAAAATCGAAGAAGAACTTGTCGGTATGGAAGATGATGAGCGTGATGAATTCCTACGTGATATGGGTGTCGAAGAATCAGGGCTAGAGCAAATAATCCGCAAAGGATTCGATAAACTCGGGCTCATGAGCTATTTCACCGCCGGAGTCAAAGAAGTTCGCGCTTGGACGATTCACAAAAACACTACAGCACCTAAAGCGGCAGCCGTTATCCATAACGACTTCGAAAAAGGGTTTATCCGCGCCGAAGTTATCGGTTATGAGGACTTCGTCGCCTGCGGCGGCGAAGCCAAATCCAAAGAAGCCGGAAAAATGCGTTTGGAAGGTAAAGAATATATTGTGGCTGATGGTGATATCATGCACTTCAGATTTAATGTATAATAATTAAAATTGATGCCTCATATTTTGAGGCATAATGCGCCAAGGAGTAATTTATGCCTCTTCAATACGCCGGTCCAAAACCTCTCATCTCTGCACACGGTATTACGTTCGATCTCAACAAAGAAGATAAATTTGCCTATCTCAGTGTCGTTGCAGAACTGATTCAAGCACTTGACCATAACTATCAATCAGATGAGCGATATACCTATCTTACTATGGCCGATCCGTTAAAAACGGATACGATATTCGATCTTATTAAGAGTAAAGATTCTACCCTCCTCTCTCAGATCGAAGAACGACGATTAATCACTGAGAATGAGATTGCCGATGAATTAAGCAGGGCTCATGAGAACAAAGTTCTGTGCGAAGAAGAGCGTGATGTTCTAGTGCGTAATATTGAATTGCTACGCAATTATCAAATTAGCCGTTCTATCAATAAAACGGTCTATTACTCCGGAATCAATGTCATAGCTAATGAAATCAAACAAGGACATATCGATTATGTCACAGCTCCAATGTTTCCAAAATTTTTCCACGTTTTTCATTCTGTACAAGGTGCTTTGAGTAAACTGCATCCACCCGTCGATAGTACTATTGAAATACGTGAGCACGAGGGGCATTTGCAAGTACGTTTGGATATTATTTCGAAGCATTAATCCTTGCAATTGTCTGTGCAAAGCGGACATTATGCCCAGTCGAGATTCCAAGTTCCAGCATCTCTTTTTCACACAACATTACAATAGTCGATCCCATACGGAAACATCCAAAATCATCGCCTTTGCTCAAATAAAGGTCTTTATAACTGTATTGGCTCGGAGTGAGGACACCGTTAGTTCGTATACGGGGTTCAAAACTCACTTCCATCTCGCCCACATTGAGCGCTCCTACGAGAATCAGGAAAAATCGTTTTCCATCACTGCTTAAACACTCTAACACCACCCTCTCATTTTCGATAAAAAGATTGACCTGTTTTTTAAGCGATGGGATATTAACCGGATAAAGTTTTCCGGGGATATGAACCGTACGAAGAACCTGCATATCGATCGGAGCATGATAACGGTGATAATCACGCGGAGAGAGATAGAAATTGACAAAAGTTCCGTTGTAAACACTTTTTTTTGACTCGGGCGAAATCCAATCACCTAACACGCCATCAATACTGTATCGCATCCCTTTGATTTGCAATGCCAAATCATCTTCGATAGTTCCGCATTCGGTGATAAGCGAATCGCAAGGACTGATCATATCAAGCGGATCATGTGAGAAAGAACGTTTATGCCGAAATTTTCGGGTAAAAAGGGCATTAAGGCTAGGATAGGTTTCGGGTAACTCAAAATCAGACATATCCAGTCCCATCGCTTTGACATAAGCATGGTTGATAGCTGTCTGGAACCTTTTCCTATGCTCTTTGGACGCGAAACGTCCAAACGTTTGGGACAATGCCGAGGTAAAATGTTGCTTCATGATTACTCCTGAGTTTCATCGGTTTGGATTGGGCGTTTGGCGATCTCTTCGATCAATACGGTGGCATAGCACCCTTTTGGAAGGGTAAAATGGAGTTCGAACCAGGCTTCGTTCTCTTTGTACTCCCCCTCGATCTCTTCAGGAAAAATCCATCCGTAACGGCGTGCTCCATCGATACCGCTGGTAATCGTGTCGTACTCTTTTTCGACGCTCTCTGCTAAACCGACGGCACGTGTTGCACGTTTACCGCTGAGAAGTCCGCTGACCGAGATATCACGTTTAGCAAATCGTTCTACTTCCTCGCTGCTCTCATAATGAAACAGTTTTCCGTAAGGATAATGCATCATTACATCACCGTGTAACAACTTAAACGGATGTTTTTGAGCTTTCATAGCTTCAAGTTCTTCTTTGGGAAAAGGCAAAATTCTAGTCAACTCATCAATTCCAAATCCCTCAACGAGTTTGGATATCTCGATACGGCGGCTCAACCAGTCGTTAAATAGATAGCTCTGATACGCATTAATGTAAAATTGAGACAATTTTTTATTGCGTTCTTTAAGCGTACCTGCCAAAATCGCCTCTCCTTTTTTATAATTCTCCCCGTCCAATCCGAAACGCTGAAACCCGAAATAGTTAGGCATCCCCTGCTTTTTAATCATTTTAAGGGCTTCTTGAATTTTCATTGCCGCTGTCGGATTAACTTTTTTAAGACGGATAAAAAAGCGGTTCCCTTTGAGATGACCGATCCGAATTTTGTTGTTATGGTAGGTTTTTTCGAGGATTTTGATCCCTTCGTGCTCAAAACTTTCCAACACCCCCTCAAATTTGCGCGGAAGTGAAATATACTGCTTCGTTTGAGCATTTTTATCTTTTAAACCTGCGTATCCGATATCACGCCCTTTGATTCCCAAATGGTTACTGAAAATATCGATCATTTGCCAGGTAGAAAGATTTTTTTTACGGACGTGGAGAACCAAATGTTCCCCCTCTCCGCTAAAAGGATAAAGAGGTATCTCATCTACGACGAAATCACGCGGTGATTGACGAAAATGAAATTCGATGACGCTGTGAGGCAGATAGTATTGACGTTCCATGAAACTCCTAAAAATGATGTGCTTTACAGCGATTGATATAACTTCCGCGTACAGCGCAAGCCACTGGGGTAATAGCCGTTCGAGTACGCGCCGCAACACGGCGTAACGTTTGCAGTCTGCGAGGAGAAAAAGCGATCAGCATCTCATATTCTTCCCCGCTGCATCCTATTTTTTTAGGAACTTTTTTTGTAAATCGAATTCCCATCCGATTGGCACTGCAAAGTTTCCCGATATCGCTGAACAGACCGTCTGAAATATCCATTCCGCATCGTAAATAGCGACGTGATTGTGAAACAAAAGTTTGACGTAGCACAGGAGCTGCAAAACGGCTTTTGGTATGTGTTTTGCCCCCCGAAAGCAAATACTTCAGCTCTTTTGCCGATTTCCCTATCGTCCCGGTATGGGCAATTATGTCACCTTTCTTTAACCCACGGCGCAAAAGCGGATTGCTTGTTTGGGAAATAACCGTAATCGACAAATCCAGCTTGCTGTTACCGATCGTATCCCCTCCGATGATTTCAATACCGTATTCTGAAGCAGCAGCTTGCAACCCACATGAAAGCTCATCCATCTGATGTAGGCTCATCGAACGCGGCATCGCTACTCCGAGTAAAGCATATTTAGGAGTCGCATTCATCGCAATAGCATCGGAAATATTCACGATCATTGCCTTATATCCGATCTGATACGGTGTCAACCATCGACGTTTAAAATGAACATTTTCAAAAAAAACATCTTTACTGTAAACCCACTCACCGATGCATGCCCCATCATCTCCTATGTGCTTGCGAGAAGAACGAAAGGTAGAAATAAAATAGTTTTCAACATTCACGCCGGCGGATCCACCTGTTTAAATAAAATGTTCTTATTATAAACGAAATCAGATTATGAAACCGTTAAACACTATTATATTGACACCGATATGGTAAAATGTATTTAATTGATTTATATAAAAGGGAGGGGAGATTATCATGATTTCAATTCGAAAAGTTTTTTTTAATCTCAAAGTTGTCTTGATGATCCTAGGTATTGGTGTTGCGGTACTGGGTGTACAACTCTTCCATATTTCACAATACAGCGAACGCTTGGGCGCGTTAAAAAATCAGCATCTATTAATCGATAAAATTATCAACACGGATTTAAGTGATCAAAAAATGGCCGCTATTTTGATCAACGGTGCGGTATCAGAGATCAACCTCTCAGTGAAACTCTCCGGACAGGAAGCCCTTCTGGATGTGTTCGTTAGATCAAACGAAGAACAAGCTTCTCTACTTCGTTCACTAGAAATATCCTCAGCAGCATTTCGTGACACTGCCTTAATATGGGGTGAATCTCTTAGCACTTCACGAGCCTCTGAAAACACTCGCATGATGAATGCACGAGGAGCATTTTTAGCTGATATCGACCGCATGATGGATTACCAGATTCATGTTATTAATGAATCTATAGCCACTGCAAAAATGACCGCTATCATATTATTTTTTTCCACTTTAGTCATATTCTTTCTTTACCGCTATCGTCTCAATCAGATTTATCGAGATATTGATCAAGCATGCTCAATCGATACAGACGGTTCAAAAAAAGAGGCTGCAACGCAAGAAGTTGACTTTATCCTTAAACGGCTATTACGACGATCTTTCCAAAATTCACTTAACCCAACACTGATTCATCCATTGAGCGGGCTTAACAATGCAAAAGGACTTACCGCCCTTTTTAACGCAAAAAAAGCAGGAAAGGGAGGGAATATGGTTTTTCTAGCCCTTTTTGAAATTGACCAGTACGAATTAATTATCAGTACCTTTGCTAAAGAGGATATAGAAAACCTATTTAAAAAGCTCGGAGATATGATTTCTCTTTATGAACAACCACTTGACGTTATTGCGCACATGGAAGATGACCGAATCGCTTTCCTCCTCTCCCGAAACAGCAAACAACTTGCTTTGCAAGAGTGTGAAACAATCGTTCAATCTGTCCAAGAATCCAGTTTTAATGCGGAACTGGGACCGATTAAAATCACGCTAAGTGCCGGTTTTTTACTCAAACCTCCTTCAAAATCTATCGATGAAA
This sequence comes from Sulfuricurvum sp., assembly GCF_028713855.1. GTDB lineage: Bacteria > Campylobacterota > Campylobacteria > Campylobacterales > Sulfurimonadaceae > Sulfuricurvum. Next base: position 242,456 of record NZ_JAQTNN010000001.1, on the reverse strand, counting down.
CAGTGGAAGATGCTGCTAAATTGATTGAAAAAGCCAAAGAAAATGGTGGTAATCGCGTCGCTCAAATACGATGATGTTCTAATTCTATTCGCTATGTCCTACCTTAAAGTGTAACTTTTCCACTCATTATGTGTGGAATAAATCTCCATATTGTTACTATTTTGGACAACAAACCACACTTTCATCCCCTATCCTGTTCTATAATCCTTTTTAATCTTGGACAAGGAGCGGCACGCTATAATCATCCACAGATTTTATGAACAAGGAAGGCGTATGAGTATTCCCATTTATACTTATGATGCGGTTATTGTCGGAGCTGGTTTAGCCGGATGTGCCGCAGCTCGCGAGTTGCAAAAAGCCGGTAAGAGAGTTGCCGTCGTCACAAAACTACACCCATTGCGCAGTCACTCAGGTGCTGCTCAAGGTGGAATTAATGCTGCGTTCAGTGACGCAGACAGCGTTGAGCTTCATGAGTTCGATACCGTAAAAGGTTCAGACTACCTTGCCGACCAAGACGTAGTACAGTTTATGTGTGAAAAAGCACCGGAAACGATCCGTTGGGTTGAGCGTATGGGTGCGGCATTCAGCCGTAACGAAGACGGAACCATTGCCCAACGCCCATTCGGCGGACAATCTTCACCACGTGCTTGTTTTGCAAAAGACCGTACAGGGCTTACCCTCCTTCAAACCATCTATGAACAAGCATTCCGTGAGGGCGTTGAGTTTTGGGATGAGTGGTATGTTGCCGATTTGTTATATAACGACGGAAAAGTGTACGGTGTCAGTGCCTATAACATCCGTAACAGCGAAAAAGCGATTTTCAATGCGAAAGCGGTTATGTTCGCAACCGGCGGATATGCTCGTGCCTTTAAAATCAATTCCAATGCTCACGCAAACACCGGTGACGGTCTTTCACTCGTAGCGCGTCACGGTCTTCCTCTCGAAGATATGGAATTCGTACAATTTCATCCGTCAGGACTTTCCGGAAACGGTGTTTTGATCTCTGAAGCGGCTCGCGGTGAGGGTGGTAAACTCCTTAACTCACTGGGTGAGCGTTTTATGGAAAAATACGCACCCAACGCAATGGAACTCGCATCTCGCGACGTTGTTGCCCGTGCAATCATCCAAGAGATTCGTGAAGGACGCGGTGTCGGTCCACGTAAAGACGCCGTATTCATCGATCTTGTCCATTTGGGCAAAGAGAAAATCATGGAACGTCTGCCGGAACTTCGCGATCTTGCGATCACCTTCCTCGGTCTTGACATGATTAAAGAGCCGATTTTGATCTCGGCAACCGCTCACTACTCGATGGGCGGTATTCCGATGGATAAACACGGTCACGTTCGTAAAAACAACTCTGAATTCGTCGAAGGGTTCTACGCAGCCGGCGAGTGTTCATGTTCATCCGTTCACGGTGCAAACCGCCTCGGTGCAAACTCAGTACTTGAAGCATTGTTATTCGGACGATTTGTCGGTAAAACAATGGTAGATGAAGTGGATGGCATTGCATTGCATCCTGCTACTGAAGCGGACGCCGAACGTATGATCAATGAAATGAATTGGGTTCTGACCAACAATGGCCAAGAATCAGTCTCTGTACTTCGTAACGAGCTTCAGCAGTCAATGACTGACAATGCGGGTGTTTTCCGCAGCGCTGAAACATTGATTGCTCAAATGGAAATTCTAAAAGATTTACGTAACCGCTACCAACATATCCGTATTGCCGATAAATCAAAAATCTTCAATACCGAGCTTCAAGAAGCGATCGAATTCGGTCATATGCTTGATTACTCACTATTTATCGTTGCAAGTGCATTGGATCGTAAAGAGAGCCGTGGAGCTCATTTCCGTGAGGATTTCCCGACACGTGATGATGAGCAGTTCTTGAAACACACGATGGCATACATGGATGAAACCGGTAATGTCACGCTTGATTACATGGATGTAACCCTCGGTCGCCATGAACTCAAAGCACGATCATATTAAGGGAGACTCACATGGATACGATAAAATCGCAACAAGTAACATTTAAAGTTTTCCGTTTCAACGAAGAGACCGATTACCTTCCTTACTATAACACCTACGTTTTGGATGTAACCCACGAAGAGGTGGTTCTAGACATCCTAAACCGCATCAAATGGGATCACGACGGAAGCCTTTCCTATCGTCGCAGCTGCCGTCACGGTATCTGCGGTGTGTGCTCGATCAAAGTAAACGGTAAAGGTATTTTGGCCTGTAAATCACGTCTTTTTGATTTGATTAACGTTTTCGGCAGTGAACTGGTTATTGAACCGCTTAGTACGAAAAGGGTTGTTAAAGACCTCATTATTGATAAAAAAGACTTCTGGGATAAACACGCATCGATTAAACCATATCTCGTCAGCGATATCGAAGAACACCCTGCGTCGGAGCATCTCGTCAGTCCACATGATGCTGAAAAACTTCTCGAAGCCGACTACTGCATCCAATGCGGTGCATGTCACTACTCATGTCCGGCATTGGCGATCAATGAAGAGTTTATCGGACCGGCTGCTTTTGCAGCGGCATACCGTTTCAGCGCCGATGTTCGTGATGAGGCTTCGTTAGAGCGCTTGCACATTGTCAATGAAGAAACTCAAGGGGTTTGGGATTGTGTCAAATGTATGGAGTGTGCGCAAGTATGTCCGAAAGAAGTCAACCCGATCGAAAAAATTACCAAACTTCATAATATGGTATTTGAAGCCAACATTGCTAAAAACAATGTCGCTACCCGCCATGCCGTCGGTTTTGCCCACTCGATCGAAAAACACGGTTTGCTCGATGAGGGTGAACTGGTACGTTACTCTGAAGGCAATTTCGGCGTAATGAAACATATCCCTGAAGCGATCGCCATGTTTAAAAACGGCAAAATCGTTATGCCGTGGAATATGCCGAAATCAAAAAATCTGGATGAAATCAAAAAATTGATTAAATCTTCATCCACTGTGAAATTTTAGGAGCTGATTATGGAAAAACTAAAATACGCCCTCTACACCGGATGTACGGCGCGTGAAAGTACGCCGGAGCTTCTAAAATCGACAATGGCAATTGCCGACAAGCTCGGAATCGAGTTGGTATTATTAGACGAAGCAAGCTGCTGCGGTGCATCTCACCTCCAAGATTACGATGATTTTTTATCCCTCGTACTCAATGCACGTAACATCTGCTATGCGGAAAAACTGGGTCTTACAATGGTTACCATCTGTAATACCTGCCAGCTCAACACAGCAATGACCAAACACCGTCTCGATACCAATCCGGAGTTAAAAGTGAAAGTAAACGCTAAACTCGCAGAAGTTGGCTTGGAGTATAAAGGGACATCCGAAGTGACCCACTTCCTATATGCCCTTATCCAAGATTACGGTTTGGAAAAATTGGCGGCTAACGTGAAAGTACCACTCAGCCAATTCAATATCGCTCCGTTCTACGGATGCCACAACATTCGCCCTTCAGAGCTTCAAAATCTCAGTAACGGCGGAGAAAACCCTTACAATCCGACTTCACTCGATGATCTTATCATTGCGTGCGGCGGTGTCAATGTTAATTACGAAGAGAAAAACAAATGCTGCGGCTTCCATGCCGAACTTCAGTCACCGCGTACCGCAGCGATCTTAACCGGTAATGCAATTGCAGGGGCTATGGATGCCAATGCGGACTGGATGGTTACACCGTGTCCGTTGTGTCATCTCAAACTCGACGTTCAAAATCACGGTGCTTCTAAAGCACTCGGTCGTGAAGTACACCTTCCTGTATTGCACATGCCTCAAATGGTCGGTCTTGCACTCGGATGCACTCCTGTAGAGCTAGGACTTAACCACCACGTTACCAAAGTCAATTTCGTTTAATATTCTTTCCCCTTGGGGAAAGGACCACTTTCCTTCTTTTCTTTATATTTCCGCTTCCTCTGTACTCGTTTTAATACGTTTTTCACTGTATCTTAGCTAAAATTTTATCACCTGATAAGCGGATCAAAGGCAGATATATGATCGACTCAGTATGTAGTATTTCTTGCAACACCATACAACCAACCTCTTTAGTCACAGTGGACTTTCAAATAAAAGATAAGACATTTAACATTTATTTTAAAAATGATGAGAGCAATCTTCTTTCCGGTAATACAGAAGCTTTTATAGCTTGCGCACTTTTACCCAGCATGAAAATGGGTGGAGGGAAAATATCTACCAATGGCAAAATCACTACCAAATTTATCTCAGGATTATCCACGATTCAAGATATTTACTGCGTTTGGGAGCCTTCTTTTAAGAACATTGAAGTCGTAGGTTCAACATATCAAACAACTGTTTCTTTCACACAAAAGAGAGTTGGTGCCTTTTTCACCGGAGGCGTCGATTCTTTTTATACTTTTTTAAAGCATCAAGAGGAGATAACCGACTTGATCTTTGTACATGGCTTGGATATTCAGCTCGAGGATACCGTACTAAGAAATAAAACATCAGAGATGATCCGTAAAGTCGCTAATGAATTTGGTAAAAATGTTATTGAAATTGAAACGAATATCCGTGAACTCCTTAATTTCTATGTAGATTGGGGAAAGCTCGGACATGGACCTGCCCTTGCAGCAATAGGGCATCTTCTATCTCCAACGTTACACCGAATTTATATACCCTCAAGCTTCACCTATAAAAATTTATTTCCTTGGGGATCACATCCTATTTTAGACCCGTTATGGAGTTCGGATAGTCTTGAATTTATCCACGATGGTTGTGAAGCGACACGAGTGAAGAAAGTTGCACTTATTGCAAAATATGACATTGCTATGAACAGCCTACGGGTATGCTGGAGCAATCCTGAAAGCAGCTTTAACTGCGGGCGATGCGAAAAATGTATCCGGACAATGATCAATCTTAAAATAAATAATGCACTAAGTCGATGTACTACATTTACTGAAGCGTTAGATATTAAACAAATTGTAAAAATAGTTGCGCATGATGTGGGTACACGTGCTTTTATACAAGAAAATCTGGATGAGCTCGAAAAAAATCAAACTGATAATGAACTAAAAAAAGCTTTGATTTATGTTCTAAACAAACCAGAAATGCCCTATCTAAAACGTTTTAGACGGAGGATAAGGGGTGCTGTCAAAGAATGGATTGCCTCTTTATTTCAAAAAAACTTACAGAAGGTCTGTTTGTGAAAGCCAAAACACTTGCCAATATTTTTTATCAATGGGAAGGAGATATTTTAGTGCTCAATATTTTGGGAACTCCAAGTGCCAAACGAGATGCTATAGGAAAAGTTAAAGGGAATCAGCTCAAAGTAAGCGTGACCGCAGCACCCGTAGCGGGAAAAGCAACCGATCATATGGTCCGCTTTTTAGCAAAAGAGTTCGGCGTATCCCCCTCGGATTTTGAAGTGGTATACGGACGGATGAATATCAACAAACAGCTTCGGATTAAAGCCCCTAAACAACTTCCGTCATCGATAGAGTTTTTATCTTAACTCTGTTTATTTACACATTAATACCAAGTTACTGTTTTGGTCGAAATGCCTTGATAATCTCTTCATTACACTCTAAATACGGTCCCTCAATCAGATCAATGCAATACGGTACAGCCGGAAACACCGCATCCAGACACTCACGGATCGATTTAGGTTTACCGGGAAGATTAATAATAAGACTTTTACCACGAATACCGGCAGTTTGACGAGATAGAATCGCGGTAGGGACGTATTTAAGGCTAACCTGACGCATTAATTCACCGAATCCCGGCATCATCTTCTCACACACATTTTCGGTTGCTTCAGGGGTAACATCACGCTTTGCAGGACCTGTCCCACCGGTAGTGACCACAAGACAGCACCCCTCAACATCGCACAACTCCATCATCGTCTCTTCTATCGTGTATTGATCATCGGGGATACAGCGATACACAATCTCATGTTCCGATTTTAGATAGTCTTTCATAGTGTCTTGAATGGCAACACCAGAGATATCTTCATAAATTCCTGCACTGGCACGGTCTGAAGCGGTAATAACACCTATTTTGATCATTGTTTTTCTCCTGTTTTTATTTCATCTAAGTTAGTGTGGAAATTTTGGTTTAGGCAGTAATAGTCATTCAAAAACTCCATAAAATCTTGGAAATGAATATTTAATCTCGCCTATACTATTTTCCGATACTAAAGTGTTAGTCCCATTCGGAAGTGAGGCTTTAGCCTCGCTATTGTTTATCTCATCTATTTTCAACGGATTATTTTTAATATATTCATACACCACTGAAAAATGTTTTTCATCTCTGATTGCCTTATCGTAATAATCATCAGCCCAGAATCTACCATTTTTACCTAAAATCTCATTAATTTTTTTAGCACTTGTACCTTTAATCTTCTGCATAACCTTACTCAAATTTTCCAATGGTTTAAAAAGAATATGCACATGATTATTCATAATACAAAATGCAACAAGCTCATACAGCCTTTTATCATTACTGATTAGAAAGTCAAATAAATATTTCAAAACATCATCTTTAAGGTAAGCTCCTTTGATAGATATATCCAAATATTCATCGATCTTTTGTTGTTTTTCTTTATTGCTCATAGCGGGACTAAAGTCCCACTTCCGCACAAATTCATCAACACTCTCAAATGTTCTAAATGTCACAAACTGATAATACCCTTTCAAATCAATATGTGGCAAATGAGTAAATTTTCTCGGAAGTGGGGTTTTAACCCCGCCTACTACATGACTTTCCGACATTGAAGTGTCAGTTCCAATTGTATGTGAGACTTCAGTCCCGCCTATATTGTTGTCACTTCGGAGGTGGAACTTTAGTCCCGCATAAGCTTCCTCTTGCATCTCTTTTTGCGAGGCTAAAGCCTCACTTCCGTTTTTCATCATTGCCTATTTTCTCGTATCTTTTCTAACTGCTGTCAAAAATTGATAATATAAATATCCTAAAGACACCTTATTTAATACCATAATTATGTATGAATTATTAAAATCATTGATACTTGATAAAATATTAATGTATTTAAAAATGCACTCAAATTGAATTTTATTGAGAATTATTAAATCATTTCCAAGAGATAAATTCGTACAAATACTAATTATGAAGATCCAAAATAATGATAAAAACCAATTAGTTGAATAATTAGAACTGAGCCAATGAAAAAATGACACAATACCGTCAAGTAACGAGTGTTTCCAAATATCATTTCTATATCTTGCTAGTTCTAATGTATGATAATAATTTGCTTCTATTTTATTACCAATCTTTTCGAAATTATATTTGATAATACGATATGTTTCCCGTGATGTATTTTTTCTGGATTCTTTACTTTCAAGCCCATTTATTCCAAAAAAATTAATCTCTTTATCGCCGCTCGTATAATCTAAATTCAATCCTTTATTAAATATTGAGCCTCTAAATGAGACAAACTTTTCAAATATAATGTATTCAAATTTAGCTTTTGTATTAAAAATACACTTGTCAAATAATGCAAAGCCTTTATAGGTTATTTCACTTAAATCAAACTCTTCTTGAAAAGTAACCTCATTAAATTCTGACAATACTTCAAAATCAACATTTTTGATTGCTATGATATTTATTTTAGTCTTATAAATTGTAAAGTCTCTTTTAAAGGTAGAGTCTATAATCGTCATTTCATTAATTTCACAATTATTTAGCTCAATTTTATTAATTTCGTTATCCAAAATTTCTGTTTTTACCAACTGTAACATCTTTATGGAAGTTAAATTTAAATCAATATGGATAATTGTAATATCATTTAACAAACTAATTTGTTCAAATTCACAATTTTGAAAATTTCTAGCTAACAAATGAATATGATAGATCTTTGAATTTTCTATATAAACGTTTAGCTTACACTCATTAAAGAGTATATGCCAATCTAAGTTAACATTTTCATTCCAAAACTTTATATGACATTTGTCAAAGATAAAGCTTACGAAATATGTACTGTTTATTTTCTCTATTTCAGAATATATATTTTTAATTTCATCATTGATAGAAATAAAAGAATCAAAATTAGTATTTGAACAAATAATATCAATTTTTTTGAAAGTAGAATCTATAGTTGGAAACTGATGAGCATTTAGCGGTACTTGATCAAATATATTTATATCAAAATTCAATTTTGAACAATTAGATTGTTTTTGAATTATTTCAATGACTTCATTTTTCAGATTTTCATCCATTTCACAGCCCCTCCTGTAAAAAATGGTTGGCTCTTTTAATCGAGGTAACCGTGGCATACGGAAGGAAAAAGTCCCGTGCCCCTGAAACATCGATCACCTCATCATTAACTCCCAAATAAACTTCTATTGCTGTCCCTTTGGCACATATCCTATCCATCAGATCGTGAGTCCACTCAAAATAGAGCAGCTCTCTCAACGATTCGGCATCATTATCACCCAAGTTCATCGGCGCTATAGGATACGGTGCAAAACATCTGGTTACAAAATTTTCCAGATAGTGTTCGGGATCTTTGAGGTATCCCCCCATCTGAAGCCGTTTGAACGACTCTTTTTTGGTTTGGAAAAAAGCGGGAGAAAAAAGTTGTAGCGTATCGATCCGCTCGTAAGCTTCTGCTGCATACTGCGCGGCCTTAATTGCTCCATAGCTGAATCCGGCTACCGTATACTCACTGTGTTTCAGATAGTTTTCGAAAAAACTCTGATCATTTGTGAGGGCAAATCCGCTATAAAATCTCATTCATCGTTGCTTTCGCAAGAGCTTTGGATATATGCTCATACTCATCTAAAATTGTTTCAAATTTTGAAACTACTTTTTCATGCCGCTCTAACAAAGCACTCATCTCATTATAAAGACGCTCAGTAAGATTTGCTTCATCCTCATGAGTAGGTTGGATAGTACTTCCCATCCCGTAGTCATATACCATCGCATGTATCAATTCTTTTGCCACACCAAGGTCGTGAGAAGCATTACTCGCATGTTCCCCAAAGCGTAAATGCGATGCTGCAATCCCTGCAAGATGTACTCGTACATGTGCCTCGATCTCATGACGCAACTGCGGCTCAGCGGTAGGAGGGGTGATCGCATCATTAGTGAGCGTAATTTTCTCGTATGGAAGATCAAACCATGTCGCGGCAAAAACTTTTCCGGCCTGATAACGGACTTGATAGCGTCGTTGTTCATCACTCAGCATTGCGATTTTCTTTTTCCCGAACATCACTTTGTCTTTCACCGCTAAAAAGTGTTCCTGCTTCACCTGAATCTCGTTTTGTCGCATACACAACAATGCCGCTTCATTCACCAATGCCGCAAGTGAAGCCCCGTTAAATCCGACGGTCATTTTCGCAACATCACTAATAGAGAGTTCATGAGGGATCGTACGGAGATATTTGTTCAAAATCGCTTCACGCTCTGATGCGGTGGGAAGTTCTACAAAAATACGGCGATCAAACCGTCCGGCGCGGAGCAACGCGGCATCCATAACATCGATGTTATTGGTTGCTGCGATTACGACAATCCCGCTCGTATCTTCAAACCCGTCCATCTCGGTAAGGAGTTGATTGAGTGTCCCTTCGCGTTCGTCGTTACGATCACCGCCCCGCTTTTTACCGACAGCATCGATTTCATCGATAAAAATGATGGATGGAGCATTTTTCTTGGCGGCGTTAAAAAGCTCACTCACCCGTTTAGCTCCCATACCAACATAAATCTGTACAAATGAGGCACCGCTTTGATAGAAAAACGGCACATCCGCTTCGGCAGCAACCGCTTTGGCGATCATCGTTTTACCCACGCCAGGAGGTCCTACAAGTAAAACTCCACGCGGCATACGTGCACCGAAACTGTAATAGCGTTTCGGATTGCGTAAAAAGTCGATAATTTCTTCGAGTTCCTCTTTAACATCGCCTATACCTCCGATATCGCTGAATCGTACGGTTGATTTAACCGGAGTGACATTGGAAGATGTCGCTTCAGGCTCAGATACCGCTTTTACAACGGTCGTCTCTGTCGGTACATCATCCTCAAATCCGAGTTTGCTTTTCCAAGCCCAATACCCTGCTCCACCGATTAGAACGAAAAAGGCGAAAAACCAACCCCATCCGCTCCCCCCTTTGGGTTCAATGATGAGATGAGATGTCAGCTCACGGGGCAACTGCGATGAAGCAATTTTTACGACCCCATTATCTTTTGTTGCAAAATAGGTATATTCTCCCTCACTAAACGCTTTTTCGATTTGGTTATTTTCAATTAGTTTGCTAGCTTGATCAAGGGTGACTACATCTGCGCTATCACGCAATAATGCAAAAAGAAGCAGGACGATAACAATCCCGCCGGATGCCGCGAGAATAAGTTGATTACGATTAAAATTTGGCCATGTTACATTCATCGTCTACCTCATATGTATCCAGTGTGATCCAGTCACCGCTGAGATCTTCACTGCTTTTAATTATGACTTTGTTGTAAAATTGATCATATCCGACATTTCTGCCCGCTTCACTCGACTCAACCAATACTTCCAAAGGTACAGAACTCATCTTATCACGAAAAGCACGATTATTCGTTTCGATAATGCCCGTTAGCTCGCTCATTCTTTTGGCCGAAACCGTTCCGTTTACTTCAGGTTTCATGGTTGCACTCGGGGTTCCATCACGCTTGGAATAGGTGAATGGGTGAATATGGGTAAGATGAAGTTCTCTAACATTTTTCATCGCTTCTTCCCAAATCGTATCACTCTCTCCGGGATGACCGACAATAAAATCAGTTCCGAGGGCAAAGCCTTTAGCATTGAGTATACCGAATAATTCTACATCGTTGGCAAATCGGTTACGACGGTTCATAATGCGAAGCATTGCATCCGAGCTGTGTTGAATTGCAATGTGTAAATGACGTTCCAACCACGGCTCATCCAGAATCTCCCGAAACGACTCATTGATTTGTATCGGTTCCAATGATCCGACCCGTATTCGTCGAACCCCTCGGATCAATGACATTTTTTTCATGAGTTCTGCAATATTACGTCCCTCACCCTGTCCGTAACTGCCGACATTGGTTCCGGTCAGGACGAACTCACCGAATCCGTTGGAGGCAAGTCGTGATACTTGCTCAAGTATTTTAGCTTCATCCATGCTTCGGGCATCACCACGCACAAAGGGAATAATGCAGTAACTGCATCGGAAGTTACACCCCTCTTGGATTTTGATAAACGCCCGTGATTTTCCGACAAATTCATCAACAATCGCATCATCGATGTAGTTCAAATCCCCTATCTCATAAAACCGGCTCTCTTGTGAAAGGAGTGTATTGATTTTCATCTTTTCGGATGGTCCGAAAACCCCCTGCACTTTTCCGGTATTAAAAAGACTCTCCCCTTTGGTATGAGCGCCGCACCCGGTCAAAAAGAGTTTTTTACCCTGCTTCTCGATTTGGTTAATGTAGCCGCGTACACTGACATCGGCTCCATTGGTCACGGTACAGGAGTTAACGACAACGATATCGGCCTGAGTTTCATCTTCTGTCACTTCATAATCACTCAAAGCACTCATCATTACTTGCGAATCAAACAGATTGGTTCGACAACCAAAGGTTTTAAAATAGACTTTTTGTTTCATTATTCTTCAATCGGCATAGGAGATTTAGGGGAAGCTTGCGAGGTATAAATCATTTGTGTCGGATAAGCGATGGTAATATCCGACTCGGCATTAAAGGCATCAATAATTTCCCCCGAAATAGTACTTCGAAGCGTTAATGTCGCATAGGCATTGGTTAGATACCATGCACTCACTTTCATTCCGTTTGGCTCGATAAAGGTGAATACCCGAGGTTCAACATTGCTGTTCTTAAGACTGTAGCGATCGCGAAGTTTATTGATCTGCTTACGGGTAATATCGGTGTAGCCTTTGGAGTATTTTCGGCAGATCTCTTTGACAAGATGTGCCGCTTTTTTGTGGTTGGAATCAAAGGTAATGATGATGTCGATCCCGTCCCACACCGTCTTGAGCGAACCGTGGGTATAGTTGGCAATCATCGAGGTAAAAATGTAGTTGTTCGGAACAAAAATAATCCTACCTGCACGGCGATTCGTTTCAAGCGTCGTGAACGTAACATCTTCCATGAGAGTAATACGCTGCAATGAGACGTCTAATACATCCCCCAAATAAATCATTCCGTCTTTCTCGAAACGGACACGATCACCGACATGTATCGTTCCGCCGACGACAATAACCAGCCATCCTAAAATGGACATAAACCAGTCGCGCATCGCGATAGCAAGACCTGCAGAAGCAAATCCGAGTACTGTAGCCAAATAACCAACGTTTTCAATGTAACTGAACATCAAAATTAAGACGATGAGAGTAACATTGACAAAGGTCAGTATCTTATTCGCCGTATAAAACCGTTCATTATCAACGATATAGCGTTTGATAACCCGTTTGAGTAAAAACGATAGTACAAACAAGATAAGGATGATCAATCCGATATTGAGCAGTTTGTAGATTTGGTCTTTGATCTCTTTGTTGATTTTTGCTTCGGTTGATTCAATCCGTTTTTCGTACACATCGGCGGTGGAAATCAACGTATCAAGAGCAAGTTTGAATTTCTCTACCTGAAGCAGCGTTGCTTCCAACTCCACTTCGTAATCCCCGGCTGTGTTCAGACGGATCATATCTTTGTACAAAGCAACTTGGCGTTCTAAAAGGGAAATAAGCTCTTGCAGTTCCTCTTCGCGTAAGACATAATCATGGTACTGACTGTTCAGCCGTTTGATATACGAAAGGCCGGTAACAATTTGAAAAGGGTTTGTAATCGAGGGGAGTGTACCTGCTTCATCAGGTTTAAGCAAGGAGACGAAAGGTGATGTTCCCTGTGCTTTGAGAAGTTCCACCTGATCGGTTAAAATCTTTTGTTTAGCCTGAAGCGCTTCCGTCTCTAATTTGCGCTCGACACTCGGGGCACGGTCTTGAAGCTGTTCAATGCGAAATTTAACGTCGCGAAGACTTTTACGTGTCTCTTGATACGCCATATACGAGTTGTAGCTTTTTATCCAGATACTGCTGTCACGTGCAAGTTCTTTCTGGATTTTTTTAAGTTCGTCCTGCGTATTTTGTAACTCAGCCTTTTTTGCCGAAGCGTCGAGCTCAGCCTGGAGTGCTTTTTCCTCTTTTTGTTTCAATTGTTCTTGTTTTGTCACAGCATGTAACGCTGTCGTAAAGGTAAAAAATATGAGCAGGAAGGATAATGCTAATTTCATGCGTTCTGGTTCACACGATGATAAGTTGAAAGAACTTTTTTTACTATTTCAGGTTTAACAGCATCCGTAATCTCAACATCGCCGATTCCACACGGGAGGATGAACGTGATAACAGTGTCCGCACTTTTTTTGTCCAAGAAAAAGGCTTGATAAAATTTTTCGACATCTGCAATGTCATACGAAAGCGGCAAGCCGTATTTCATAAGAAGCTCTTTTACTCGTGTCGCTTCATTTTGACTCATCAGTCCTGCTTCACAGGCTAGATCATTGGCCATTACCATACCGATTGCAACGCTCTCACCGTGTAAATACGTTTCGTATTTTGTTTCGTTTTCAATCACATGACCAAAGGTATGCCCGTAATTGAGTGCGGCACGAAGGCCTTGTTCTTTTTCATCCTCTTCAACAACACCAGCTTTGGTCTCGACTGCTTTGGTAATAGCATATTGAAGATTATCCCCTTCACGCAAATCGTTCTTCTCCAGCCACTCGAAAAACGATGCATTGAAGGTTACCGCCATTTTGACGATCTCCGCAACACCCGCTCCGAATTCACGTGCAGGAAGAGTAGTTAAGAAACTCGGATCAATATAGACGGCACGCGGTTGATGGAACGCACCGATCAGGTTTTTACCAAATCGATTATTTACTCCGGTTTTCCCTCCGACACTCGCATCCACTTGAGAAAGAAGTGTCGTAGGGACTTGGATAAAATCGATTCCGCGATTGTACAAACTCGATGCAAAACCGCCCATATCTCCGATAACACCGCCGCCGAATGCAATCAGAAGCGATTTACGGTTGAGTCGGTGATCGAACATACGGTCTAAAATAAACTCAATTGTCTCAAGCGTTTTGTACTGTTCACCATCGGGAATCGTAATAATATAAATCTCTTTTGCCTGTAACCGTGAAAGGAGTGTTTGCAGATGCAGACCTGCAACTTTAGGATTGGTGAGGATAGCGACCTTCCCCTCATGGGATATAGTTGGCAAAGAGCCAATATATATAGAATATGAATCGTCAATTACACGTTTGAGATTGATAGAGAGCATCATGAAAAAACCTGCTGAATAAAGTTATACGTAATGGCTAAATGATACAAAAATGTGACTTAAAAGCCTCTGTAAGCTTTAAATTTGTGTAGGAATAAAAAGCTGATGGTAGCGGCCTAATTTTCGATAAAGGACCTCGGGATCAGTCGAAAAAAAGGCACTGACAGGGTTCATAAACATTTTGGAGGTGAACGGCAAAACATGGAGAAAATTTTCTCGATCACGCAATTCCCGAATAGGATTTGTCTCTTGTTTCGATACGTGAATTGATTTTGAAAAAATTGCCGAAAGGTTATTAAAATGCTCTATTACTTCACTCTTATGGGCGCCTTCTTCATTCGTATAATCTATCAATTCCAAATTAAATCCAAACTGCGAAGAAACGTCAAAAATGGTTGTTGAAATGTTTTCAATATGTCCTTCATCACTCAAAATAACGACACTTTCACTCAACGATGAGAAAGAACGTTCAGCGAGTTTCAGTACCGGCACATTTCCGGCAAAGAGTTTTTTACGGATGGAAAGTGATCCGAAAGCTCTATGAGAAACCAAAAACAGACCAATATGGTATTTTTTAATATCGCTAAGAATCATCCCCTCATCCGGCTTTCCGTCATAACATATTTCAATCGTTACATTACCCTGAACGGAGGCTTTAATCATCCGTAAAACATCAATATCGCCCGGATTGATTACCTTAATAATAAGAGGCTGACGGAGCTTTTTTTGGATGTAGACACTGCGTCGAACCAACGCCATAATCGAAGATGCTTTTTCAATACTCATATCAATATAAAGATAAAGTTTAGATCCAAAAGGAGCCGGAAACTGCCCAAGCTCACGCTTAATCGCTCGATAAATCGATCGTAGCACCGTAGGATCTCCAACTAATACCAACGTATCGTTCGGCTGAATCATTTTATTGTCACTGGGAATGATTAACTGTCTATTACGATAAATAGCGGCGATTTTCCAATTTTTTTGTTCAATCGAACCGATATGACGATAGACAAACGAACTCCCGAAGGGAACCAGGACTTCCATAATTTCCCCGGAGCCTAAACCGATATTTTTGGCCAAAACGGGGATATTTGGGAGATAATCGATCAAGTTTGCGGCAATGAGTTCTTGCATATTAACCCACTCAATATCATCATCGGGACTGGTTGCATTCCACAGATCCAATGCAATAATTCGAATAGAGGGTTTATACGTTCGGATATTTTTAATCGTATGTTCCAAATCGTTTATGTTTTCCATCACCAAAACAACTTGCCAGAAATCCATTTTTAAAAGATTAGAAATTTTATAGAAACTGGTCGTATCAAATTGAAAAAACTTGAATCGTGCAGGATTAAATCCTTGAAAATCATTCTCTTGTGTTTGGACAATGTAATAAAGATTTTCACTGGTATAAGTACCGATAACGCGTTCAATATAATGGTGACCGATAGCTCCGTCACTGATGATTAATATTTTTTTCATTACCGTGCAAACTTCTTATATTGCTTAATTTTAGGATGAGATTGTACCACATTTACATACTGCGTAAAAAAAAAATTTAATATGTGCCCTATTATTTTTTTTGATTTAAATATGATACACTTCTTTGTTATGAAGTAGGAGTTTAAATGCAACTTGATGCTAAAAAGTTTTTTTTCGCATTTTTCTTTTTTATTGCAACCTTGATCGCATTAGGTTATTATCATTTTGATCATGAGCAAAAACTGATTAACCAAAATATAAATTCTACTCTTGAAAAAGCTGTTATATCAGCGAATGTTGTCATCGGGGATCATTACCACGATAGAGTACTAACAACATCTCCCTCTGCCGTTGAAGATGCGGATACCATCAAAGCTCTCACCGCTTTAGCCCATGCCCAGGGGGTTGAGTATATTTATTCATTGGTTTTAGATAATACCGGAAAACTTCGATTTACCTCCAGCAGTGCCCGAAATCACGAACTCGTCAGCGGTCAAAATTTAACCCGATTTTTTGATATCTATCCGGCCAATTCCGATATGATCAAAGCCCTTAAAACCAATCAGATTGTCTGGGATATGAAAGAAAAATCGGATCAATGGGGGAAGTTTCGCAGTCTATTTATCCCTTACACCACCCCTTCAGGCTATCGCTACATCATCGGTGCTGATATCGAAGTAGGCTCTATTCAAAAACTATCTAACGCGGCGGCCTTTAAAGCAATCGCGACTTCACTCATTATTTTTTTAGGAGCATTACCGTTTTTGCTCATCTATCGCAACACATTGGAAGGTACTGCAACATTTTTACGAGCTAAAGTCCGTTCCGCCACCGATGAACTCCGTGAAGTAAATGAAATACTCGAGACCAAAGTAGAAGAAAAGACCAAACAACTGATCTCTCAAAGTTTCGAAGATCCTCTCACTGAACTCCCGAACCGTCATCGTCTCCAATACGATATGGATCGCTATACCTACAATGCCTTAATTATTATCAACCTCCATAATTTTCGAGAAATCAACGACTTTTTCGGCTTTTCGATCGGGGATGATCTCCTTCGGCAAATGGGGCATTGGCTTAAAACAGTTGATCTTAATCCGTACCGCCTGAGCGGGGATGAATTTGCCATCCTTATCGACGAAGAATTGACCCAAGAAGCACTTATAGAACTATCTCATCGTCTGCTCAACCGTCTAATTGATCACCCATTTAGTGTCGGTGAAGAGACCGTCTCCCTTAGTATCACTATAGGAATTGATGCCGAACCGGAAATTTCTCTCGCTCATGCCGATATCGCATTGCATCAAGCCAAAGAGAAGAGTAACCATATCGCATTCTACAGCAGTGAAAATCATGTTGAAGAGCAATATCAAGCTAATATCGCGCTCACGGCAACCATTCACAAAGCACTCAATTCGGGACGAATTACCTGTTTTTACCAGCCTATTGTCTCGACCCAAACCGGACGAATCGAAAAGTATGAGACCCTGGTCCGGATGATTGATGAAGCTGCCAATATTATTCCTCCACTTGATTTTCTTAAAACCGCACAAAAAACCCGTCTTTATCCCCAAATTACTCGCACGGTCATAGAGCATGCCTGTAATACGTTTAAAGATAGAAATGAAGAATTCTCGGTTAATCTCTCAATCCGTGATATAGAGGACCACAATACCGTCCGTTTTATCGAAGAGATGATAGTAAAGACTGATACCGCACATCGTATTGTCTTTGAAATATTAGAATCTGAGGGGATTGATAATTTTGATGCGGTGATCCATTTTATCCATCGTATGAAAAGATTGGGAGCCAAAATTGCTATTGATGATTACGGTACAGGCTATTCCAGTCTTGAAAATATTCTCCGCCTTGATATTGATTACATTAAAATTGACGGTTCACTGATACAAAATATCAATAACAATCCAAAACACGCAATAGTCCTTGAATCAATCGCTGATTTTGCTTCTAAACTCGGGATTAAAACGATTGCTGAATTTGTCAGTTCCGAAGAGTTATTTCAACATGTCAAAACCATCGGTATTACCTATTCTCAAGGATACTATACCGGTAAGCCTGCTGCTTTAAGCCTTTAACCTAATTTTTCCTGCCCGATACGATAAAGAGCAAAATCGTATTTGAGGGGATCAGAGGGATCGAATCGCTTGAGCGTCTCTGTGAGTTCGAGTGCGGCTCTCATATCGCACTGTTTACGATTTAAAAGCCCCAATCGATGAGACACATTAAACGTATGGGTATCCAAAGGCATAATCAAATCACTTTTTTTCACGCCGCTCCATAATCCCATATCTAAACTGTCATGGCGTACCATCCAGCGTAAATACATCATCCAACGTTTCATCGCTGAAGCTTTGGCAATGCTTACGATCGGTTTGCCAATCAAAAATTCATATCCCCTGGAACGGTACGGATTTAGTTCATAAAGAGCTACTATCAAGGTATTTATCCCTTCTAATAGAGAATTTTCACCGTATCCTCGCATAAAGACCTTTTCAGCCCCCCCAACCGCTTTGAGTTTTTGTAACGTACAAAACCATTGAATAATATCTTCGGTATTTTGGAAACGATAATATTTGCCTTCCAGCCTTTTGCGTAAAAAAGTTTCTTCCAAATCATATAAATCATCGTTAAAAGAAGCTAAAAGAGCAACGATAGCCTTGGCACTGCCATAGGCGAATAAAGCACATGTGAGGGCGTGATGCTGATCCATTGTTCTACGCGCAATCATCAGAGGGTCTGGTCGTTCTTCGCACAATTCGTCCACACAGTTACGAGCTTCTACCTCAGCATCCAAATACGCTTGTATCTCTTTCACTATCGACCTAAAAGATAGAGTTGCTTACGCTCGCTTGAACCGGCGATATTGAGTTGTTTGCGATACTTGGCAATGGTACGTCGAACCATAGTGATTTTAAATTTATCCTGGATCATTTCCAAAAGCTTCATATCGCTCAGCGGTTTTTTATGGGATTCATTTTTGACCAATTCTCCGACATATTCTTTGATCGCAGCATTAGAAACATCCTCATCGATAGCCGTGGTAAAGAAATCTTTCATCGGATAGATACCGCGATCGCACGCGATGTATTTGTTCGCAATTGCACGGGAAATAGTGGAAGGGTTATGACCGAATTCATCAGCTAATGTTTTAAGCGTCAGCGGTTTGATGGCACCTCCGGTAAAAAAGTCATACTGATATTCGACAATCATCAATCCTACTTTATACAATGTCGCTTTACGCATCTCCAATGCATCAATAAGGCTTTTTGCCTCTTTGAGCTTATCACGGACAAACGGATGATCGACCCCATAGGCCGCGTCGATAGTTATATCAGGATAGTAACGATCATTCAACCGTACCTCAATCCCCTCTTCAGGATCGTTATGAATCATTAGGTCGGGTATTACCTGCATTGAATCTTCCAGATAGTCGATTGCAGGAGGGTTCTTGAAACTTCCGATAATCCTCATCGCTTCCTCAAATGCAGACTCTTTACGGTAACGCCCGAGTTCTTCTAAATGGGTAATAATTTCTCGTGCAAGGGTATATCCTTCATCACTGATTACTGCGGATTCAAGTTGAAATAAAAATGACTCGCTGACATTTCGTGCACCGATACCAACGGGTTCCATATGGATGAATCGAAGACGAATTTTTTCAAATTGATCGAGAGTAATCCCTTTTTCGGCACAAAAGAGATCACAGTCTCCCTCATAATAGCCCCCCTCATCCAGATTCTCGATAATATGAGTCGCCACTACACGCGATATCGGCGTCGGAAACAATGAAGTATCCATCTGTTCTTCAAGTACTTCATACAAACTTTTGTGCTGAATGGTTAGGGCTTCAATCGCCTCGCTGTGCGAATTTTGGACATAGCCGTATTGGATTTTTTTCGGGATTCTTAACTCAAAAGACTCTTCGTATCCCGATTTGACATCGATGAGAGGATTTCCCTCAACAAACGGAGCCATCGCTTCACCCAAGTCGCTGAGGCTGGATTGCAAAATCGGCAACCAGTTACGGAGGGTATTGGAAAGCTTATTTTTTAGCTCGACGCTTGTTTTAACCCGTAACATGGACGCTAAAACTTGAACGATTCACCGAGGTAATGTTGACGAACATCGGCATTATTGGCGATCTCATCACTCGTCCCCGAAGCCAGCAGCTCACCGCTTTTAATAACATACGCCCGATCACATACCGCTAACGTCTCACGAACGTTATGATCGGTAATCAACACACCGATTCCATACTCCACCAACTGCGAAATTACACCTTGAATATCCATCACTGCGATCGGGTCTACTCCGGCAAACGGTTCATCCAAAAGTAAAAAACGAGGTTTATTTACCAGTGCACGAGCAATTTCGGCTCGACGACGCTCTCCACCGCTAAGATTGATCCCACGACGGTTACGGATCGGCTCAATGTTAAACATCTCTAATAGCTCTTCAATCCGTTTATCCGCCATCTCTTTGCTCAGTTTTCCTGCTTGAGCCGCAATAATAAGATTTTCCTCGACCGTAAGGTCTTTAAAGATTGAAGCCTCTTGCGGGAGATAACCAATCCCCATTCGTGAACGCTGATGAAGCGGTAGGTTGGAAACATCTTCACCGTCGATATAAACTTTACCGCCTGTCGCTTCGATCAATCCACAAATCATATAAAACGTCGTTGTTTTACCCGCGCCGTTGGGTCCGAGCAACCCTACTACTTCTCCGGTACGCAGTTCCATACTGATACCGCGAACGATTTCATGATTTTTAATTGTTTTGACCAAATGATCGACTTTTAACTCATGCACGCTGCACCTCATAATATCGCGATTGCTCATCGCATTTGGTAATTTTTAAAATAAGACAATCGATTCCGCATCGTTTAATTAAATCAATAAGAGCACCATCGCCCCACTCGACCAAGTGATAACCATCCCTCTCCAACTCTTCCATCATCCCCAGACTTAAAAATTTCTCGAATCCGTAGTTATAGAGATCATAATGATAGAGCTTCTCGCCGTAACGCTGTTGCAGAGAAAAAGTCGGAGAAGTGACTGAATCTTTCATCCCAAGATAGTGGGCAAAAGCCTGCGTTAAGGTCGTTTTACCACTGGCCAAATCTCCTTGGAGAATAATAACACCCCCATTGGGAAGTAATTCGGTAATGTCAGAACAAAGTTGCGGCAACTCTTCTAAAGTAAGCTTATTCATAGTTTAGATGATACCGACACGATTTGATCCAATTTTTTAGCCGCTTTCCCGCTTAGAAGGGTCTCTTTGGCTATTTCAAGCCCCTCTTGAACATCACGTGCCATCCCCTCTGCTACAAGGGCGTAAGCCGCATTAATCAAAACCATATCCCGTTGAGGATCGGTAGCGCGGTTATTCAAGATATTGGTGAGAATCTGAGCATTTTGTTCCGCTTCTCCTCCGAGAATCGCTTCAAAAGGAGCTTTTTTGATCCCAACCATTTGCGGATCGATCTCGAAATAATCGATTACACCGTTTTTCAAATGTCCCGCATAGGTGATGTCGCTAATGCTGATTTCATCCATCTTTTCGCGCGAACTCACCACAATCGCCGAGTGCATCCCCAACGTTCGCGCCGCTTCCGCCATTTTAGGAACGAATACCTCATCAAATACTCCCAAGAGGATTTTAGAGAGTCCGACAGGGTTGGTGAGCGGTCCAAGGATATTAAAGATCGTTTTTTCAGGGATCGAGCGGCGTATCGGCATAATAAACTTCATCGCCGGATGGTGGTATTGAGCGAATAAAAAGGTAAATCCGCACTCTTGGAGAAGTGCCGAACTCTGCTCTAAACTCAGATCCAGTTTCACCCCCAAATATTCGAGCACATCCGCACTCCCCGATTTGGAAGTAATAGAACGATTACCGTGTTTTGCGACATATGCGCCCGATGCGGCGAGGACGAGGGCGACGGTAGAGCTTACATTAAAACTCCCACTCTTGTCTCCCCCTGTTCCGACCACATCGATGAGTTTTGGTTTGAGTTCAGCAGGGACTTCGAGGATGATCGAGTGGGTACGCATCACCTCTGCCGCCGTTGCAATCATCTCCGAAGAGGTCTCTTCATTGAGACTAAGAGAGAGTAAAAACTCCCGCATCTCATTATCATCCATTCTATGTTCAAAGAGTGCTTCAAAATCGGATTTCGTAGCGATCATGAGAGTTCCTTGACATAGAGATGTTGCTGTGATTTCGGGGTCGATTTGATCGTTGGGATCGCCAGCACTTCATAACGCATCTGTTTTTCGAGATACACGAGAGTGATAATGTCCCCTACCGCAACGTTTTTAGCGGGTTTTACCGCTTTATCGTTGATGTAGACGACACCCTCGCCAATCATATCCTGAGCTACGGCACGGCGTTTGGTCAGATTGACCGCATTTAAAAATTTATCGATTCGCAAAGAGGTTCCGTAGTATTGAGTTTGAAGTGGTTATTGTAGGTAATGAAAGCTAAAAGAGAGGTAAGAGCGCAAAAATTGTTCCACTATTTTTACGCTCACTATTTAACTCGCGAAACCGCTTTTAAAAGAGTCTTTGGCAACAACGATCTGTTTTTGTTTCTCTTTGCGCGCGGTATCTTTTTCAACAAAGATTTTTTTACGCGTTTGCGGATCCATCTCGGTGTAGTACATCACCGCCGAATAGGTTCCAGGAGTCGGAGTAAAGACCTGTGCCTGTTCGGGATTCATCTTGAGTTCATCGGTCGTAAAGCGCTTCAAATCGTGCATATCTTTCTCGGTGCATCCCGGATGGGCGGCGATAAGATAGTAGGTCAAGAACTGCTTTTTACCTTCTTCTTTATTCAATTTATCATAGAGCTTTTTAAAATCGACGAGGGTTTGTTTGCCGGGTTTGTTCATCAGATGCAAAACATGATCCGAGGTATGCTCAGGGGCAACTTTCATCTGTCCTGAGATGTGATGCTTCACCATCTCTTTGAGATACTCATACCCTTGGCGTTTATCCTCATTTATCAGATCGTAGCGAACCCCCGAAGCGACAAACGCTTTTTTAATCCCCCGCACTTCCCGAAGTCGGCGCAGGAGGTTAATAACACGGGTGTGATCCACTTTCATCGATTTGCACAGATGGGTATCATCGACACACCTCTGATGATCGCACGTACCGTGTTTGAGCTTTTTGTTGCACTCATAACCATACATGTTGGCGGTAGGACCACCTACATCACTGATGATCCCTTTGAAATCTTTGTACTCGGTAAACTGGGTTGCCTCTTTTACAATCGACTCTTCACTACGGGTGCGGATAGTACGCCCCTGATGAACACCGATCGCACAAAAATTACACTCCCCCCAGCACCCCTGATGGGTCATGATAGAGAATTTGATTGTTTCCAAACACTTTACTGTCCCCTTCGGTCGATGATAAGGGTGAAGTTCACGGGTAAAAGGCAACGCACTAACCGCGTCCATCTCGTTCTCATCCAGATAATCAGCGGGAGGATTTTGGATACTGTAACGCCCATCCACTTCCTGACATAATCCCTTTGCAGAGATAGGATCGTTATGGTTGTAAAACATATCAAAGAGATCAATATAACGCTCTTTGTTTTCCAAACACTCTGCATGGGATGGCAACGTCAGATACCCCTCACGAGGCTCTTTGGCGATATAACACACCCCTCGAATGTTATGAGGGGATTCACCGGAAGCTAACGCTTTAGGAAGAGCGACAATCGCCCCCTCCCCCATCCCATAAATGAGATAATCGGCTTTAGAATCGAATAAAATAGGCTTACGGAGTTTGTTCGTCCAGTAGTCATAATGGCTCACGCGACGCAAACTCGCTTCAATTCCCCCCAGTACGATAGGGACGGTGTTTTTGAAATGTTTGCGGATAAGATTGGTGTATACGAGCGTCGCGCGGTCAGGTCGTGCGTTATTGACACCACCCGGAGTGTAGTCGTCGCTGTTGCGAAATTTTTTGGTTGCAGTATAGTTGGAGACCATCGAATCAACGCTCCCGCCACTCACCCCCCAAAAAAGTTTCGGCTCCCCCAAGCGCATCACATCATCCATAGTGATATCGGGCTGTCCGATAATTCCGACGCGGTACCCTTCTCGCTCCAATATCCGTCCCACAACGGCTACGCCGATAAACGGAGAATCGATGTAGGCATCACCGGAGATGAGGATAATGTCGCATTCATCCCAGCCGCGTGCATCCATTTCGGCACGGGTAGTGGGTAAATAGCGAAGATGTTCAGGGGTAATTGTTTTCATAACGCGATTGTACCACAACGTCGTCATCCTCGGACTTGATCCGGGGATCCATCTTTTGTGCTTAAGATGAACTTTTTTTTAGCTGGATTCCCGCTTTCGCGGGAATGACGAAAACCTGCGTTATAATAATCAAATGGAAAATAATCTAAATCAAGAGATCATCGAGCATCTCATGCATCCGCGCAACTATGGCCCGCTGAAAGCTCCCACAGGTATAGGGGTTGGACACAGTGAACGAAGCGGTGAATTTGTCATGTTTTATATCAAAACAGAGGGCGAAATACTTCAAGAAGTCGGTTATGCTACCAACGGTTGTCAGGATACCGTTGTATTAGGATCAATGTTTACCGAAATGATTAAGGGAGAATCGCTTGAGTATGCCCAAAAGGCGGCAATAAAACTTCGTGATAAAGTATCATTTGGACCCGCAAAACAACAAGCGTGTGCGGATATGGTCCTTACGGCGTTTGAAGCGGCTTTAATTCATGAACGCAACTGCATCGAAGGTTCAACAGAAGAACTTTATGCCATTGAAATCGATATGGAATGTGAGGTAGAAGAATGATTGATGCGACACTCTTTCGACGCAAACACCAACTTTGGCTGCGTATGGCCTTTATCTCCTTTTCGGTAAAGGATCCGTGGGTTAAAAATCGTCTTTACGAATTTTCCCAAATCGAATTTCGCCATCTCAAATGGCTTGCTCAGTCACTGTATGAAAACAATTCCGCATATGACTATGAGCGTGATTCAAAATTTAGTATTGAGGGTGAATCATTTTTTACTCTTCTTCGGACGACGATCAATGAAATTAAAACGCTTCATCTGTTGTACAGTGGAACACCCTTATCTGAGCGGATGCGCCATGATGAAGAGTATATCCTTATTACGCTAACTGCTTATCTAAACAAATTCTCATTGGATGAACCGCTTAGTGCATTTAACCGTTCCCGTCATTGGCCGGATGCACTGCTGAGTGCTTCTGAAATCGATTCGTTAACCCTCTTTTTGTTTGAAGAGCTGTATAAAGAGTACGAACTTATCATGGTCTATTTTTACCGACAAATCCGTGCCACAACTCCACTCCAAGTAAGCCATTTTCAAGATCTCATTGATGAATCACACTTTCATTTACGCTCATTTGGAGAGATGATGGCAAAAATGGGCATTTTGGCACTTCCTCGAACACTCCATCCACGAACCTATGAAATCACCGATATGGGGAAATTTCTCCGTTCCGGGATACTCGAAGAGGAGAGTGCCAAAGAAGAATGTCGTAAACTCTCATCGTCAATCACAGACGAAAAACTCTCTGCATTTTTTGAGTTTATCAATTACCAAGAGAGTTACCACATAGAAATTATGAAAAAACTATTAGGAGAAAAGTATGATTGAACAGGGAAATATTTATATTTTATTGGCTGTTATAGCTGTTTTTGCGTTTGTTCTCACCCGTAAAAAGGGGTGAGTTATTGTAATAAAGAGACAGGAGCAATATAAGTTCCTTGGAAGCAATCGATACCGAGAGCTTTTAAGCGTTCAACATCCTGAGCTTCTTCGATGTTAATCGCAATAATCGAAATACCGAGGCTTCGGGTAATATTATTAAAACTCTCTCTGCTTTTACCGGTATCTTTATCAAACATCATATCTTGCAAATAAGCACCGTTAGCTTTTACATAATCAGGACGAATTGCCTGAAGATAATATGCCCCTGCTTCGGGGATCGTGAAATGGTCAATTCCAAAACGGTAGCCGAACTGTTTTATCATGGTACTGACCGCAGATACCGCTTCGAGCTCATGCAAAGCCGTCGTATTACTCACTTCAAACCAAAGTATCAGACTGCTTTGACGATGAAATATCTCTAATTGAGTTCGTAACCACTGAATATTGACGTATTTTTTCACAAAATCACCGCTGAGATTCAAGGCCAACGGAGTAACAGGATTTTGCTCTTTGATGTGTTTAAACACTTTTTCAACCATATAGCGATCCAATACATCGATAAGCCCCAAACTCGTAGCAACAGGGATAAAATATCCCGCCGAATGGATAACTCCGTCACGATCCAATAAACGTAAAAATATCTCTTCATGCATTACGTTCAAGTGGTCACTACGCTGTTCTACTACACTTTGAAATGCCAAAAGCATACGTGATTCATCCAAACTTTTCAGCAATTCAGAACGCCATTCTTCACGACCCAATACTAAAGTTTCATCTCCCTCTAGATTGAAATCGACTGTGAAATTCCCTTGCAGTTTCGCTTGTGTTACCGCATGATCCGCACGCGATAAAAGTGATTTAAGGGTATCATTTTCACTGTAAATACCTACTCCACAGCCAATTGTTAAATATTCTACAAGATGATTATCTATCGATTCTATGAGCGTCCGCATCCGTGCCATTAGACTTTCAATACAAAGCTGAACAGATATAATTCCTGAAGCTGGAATAGTTGCAAAAAAATCACTCTCATTGAGGCGTACAATCAATGACGATGGAAAGGGACTCAACCCTGTATTTAGTCCATCAGCTAATGTATTGATAAGATGGTTATAGTGTTCATATCCACACTCACGTTTGAAACGGTCAATCTCATCTATGCTCACAAGGAGATAAACTCCCGAAGATAATGAAACATCTGATTGAAGATACTCGGGAAGTTTGGCAGTGAGATAACGGCGATTATAAAGACCTGTTTCCGTATCTTTATAAAGAAGTTCATGATAACGGCGTAAGGTCTCATTTTCCCGATCAAAAATATCTTTTACTTTTTCAACCATTGCATTCATCGCGATTGTAACAGAACGGAATTCGGTGGTAAAAGGGATCTTTTTCTCGATAATAAATTCATTGTCAATAATCGCTTTGGCCTGCTCACGTATCCGTTTAAGAGATTTGAGACTAAGAGAAAGAAGTACATAGAGAAATACAAAAACAACAGTCCCTATCATTAAAAATGTTTTTACCAAATCGATCATTGTATCGTAAAGCTGTCGATACGCATTTCCTGTATGACCGCTCACTTCAAGGGTACCGAAACGGTTCCACCCTATCATAATATCACTTTTTGCAATAGCATTATGTATCGGAACCATCTTGATAAACCATTGAGGTACATTACTAACACGCATATCACTCTCGCGGTTGTAAACCTCTTTACCATCAATGTCAACCAAACGAATACGCTGATAATATCCGCTATCATAAATCGCGTTGATCATCGTTTCCATAGTAGATGTATCGGAAGGATCAGCAACTTTCGAAAGCGAAAGCCCCAATGAATGTGCTGTATTTTTCGCATCGGTATAGAGCTGATTTTGGACAAATTCAGTTGCTGTTTTAAAATTTAGCATCATTACCGAGACCAAAATAACTCCTAAAAAGAGTCCGAGCATCAGCACCAGTTGTTTAAATAAGCTCATCGTTATTCCTTATGTTGAGAGATAATAAGTTCGTCCCACGGACGTTTTTGATGGGTTGCGGCAGGAACCAACTTCCCGATTTGGGCTTGCTTAGCATTAAAAAGTTCATCTCCTCTAAAACTATAAATCGGAATCAAATCGTCACGTTGCGATGCTGGAAGAATTTTGTAGTTGTAATTATCCAGTACCAAAGGTACCGATTTTGGCGTTGCATAGTAGGTAAGTACCATGTGCGCACTTTTATATCGGATCGATTTGGCATAAGTCATATAGAGTTTTGAAGTGGGAACCCCTAATTCTTTAAGGGTAAAATATTTGGCAATAACAAAGTCTTCACAATCGGCTTTATCCTTGCCGATAAACTCCAATCGGGTCGCCCAGTAATCGCTTACACCCCATGTCTCTTTATCCGATGCATAGGGGGTTTGATTGAAAAAATCGTTCACTTTTTCCATTTTTTCCATTTCATCCGCATCCTTAACGTCGTTCATCATGGAAACCAATGCGTAAGCCCGCCGCTTAGCGAATACACCATACTCTTTTTCAATCTTATCTAAAAATACTTTGGCAATAGAAAATTCTGGTGAACTGAGGAGAATGGCGGCAATTGCCGCCATAATGAAGAAAAGGGTGAATATATTTTGCATCCCTTATAATAACGTAATTTTAAATAACTGTATCAGTTATGACAGTTTCTACTTTTACCGTTACGGTCGGATCCGTGGCATTGACGCCATTGGATGTATACACATCAAAGGTGTGACCGGATTCGGTTACTGTCCCGCTATTAGACCAACCATCAGCCTGTGTTAACTGCACTTTATCGTTTGCACTGTCACCAAGAATTGTTAGTGTATGGCTACTGTCTGTCATATCAATAACATCAGAATAAGAGAGATTTGTTAGAGTGTGATTTCCATTTTGACTTAGATTGATCACTTCCATATTACTAATCTTACTACTGTCCAATGCACTAAAGTCGATACTCGTACCACTCAATAAAATCAACGTATCTCTACCTGCACCACCATCGATGACGATATCCAATGCATCGTACACGATAGTGTCATTACCGACCCCTCCATACAATGAATCACTACCCGCTTGACCGTCAAGTGTATCATTTCCAGCTCCACCGAAGATCATGTCATTACCGTTACCGCCATTGATCGTATCATCTCCGGCATATCCGCGAATTAAATCATTTTGAGTCGTTCCATTCAACGTTTGAGATGCTTCCGAACCAGTTGTCACAGTTGATGTTGTTTCACTCACCGTAATATTGAAATTTTCACTTGTACTTGCCGTATCGCCGTTACTTATTTCTGTTGCAGTAGCAGTCAGAGTAAGATTCATCGTACCTGTATAATTATCCGGCGGCAAAATGTATAAATTAGATAACTGATCCGGTGTCAATGTCCAACTACCATCAACGTTATGTGTTCCATTCGTTAGAATTGCACCGCTTGGTATTCCGGAAATCGTAACACTTAATGTTTCTGATCCGTCTGTATCATTAAGAGAAGCAGCTAAAGCCAACGCCGTTAATGCAATTGGTGCACTATACGCAATTCCACCAACAGTAAAATTAGCATTCGAAAGGGATAAAGAAGAGTCTTTATAGGTATCACCACTATTGAGAACTAACCAATCAAACGTATATTTTCCATCCATTGTTGCAGTATAACTATAGGTATCACTAATCGTTAAATTAGGGAATTTATTTTCTGATGAATCAACCATTACATAGGATTTTACCCCATTCGGATCTGTTACAACAAGAATTACCTGGTCATTATAACCGTTTGCTACTTCCGATTGCAGGTTTTCTCCGTTTTTGAATGTGTAATCCCAACTTACCGTCATGCCCGAATTCATATCGTAGCTAGCTTCCGTTGTTTTTCCGTCAATAATATTAACATATCCCGGGTCATTTACATTTGCACCCGTTGGATCAAAACGATTATCCAAAGAACCCGCTGCCAAACCTAATTCAGATTCTAGATTAGCTTGAGTTACCCCACCACCCATATCGTATTGTGTCACAACAATATCGCTATTCCCAGTCGAAATAACCGTAGCACCTTCATTTAGTGCATTAATGCCAGCTATAGGGCTTAGAGTAGGAATATCAGCAACAGCTGTGGTTGCCGGTACGGCTTCACTGTCGGTTCCGGTCGCATTGGAAGGATCGGTGACCGTCACGTTGACGCTTGGCAAGTTACCGCCGCCGTTGATCAGGTCGGCTCCCGCTTGGGTCAAGCTCACCG
>NZ_JAQTNN010000001.1:0-212595 GCF_028713855.1 Sulfuricurvum sp. | reverse complement strand
GTGGTGAGGCTGTAAACGAGGGTATCTCCGTCCGCATCCGATCCTGCGCTGGTCGCGATCACGTCGCCCGCTGCCGCGGTGTTTTCTACCGGGGTAGCGTTGATGGTTACGACGACCGTCGGTGCGTCGTTTGCTTGGGTGGTTGCCGGTACGGCTTCACTGTCGGTTCCGGTCGCATTGGAAGGATCGGTGACCGTCACGTTGACGCTTGGCAAGTTACCGCCGCCGTTGATCAGGTCGGCTCCCGCTTGGGTCAAGCTCACCGCTCCGGTTGCCGGATCGATCGCATAGACGTTACCCACATTGGTGGTGAGGCTGTAAACGAGGGTATCTCCGTCCGCATCCGATCCTGCGCTGGTCGCGATCACGTCGCCCGCTGCCGCGGTGTTTTCTACCGGGGTAGCGTTGATGGTTACGACGACCGTCGGTGCGTAATCAATATTTACAGTTCCAATATCATTTGCAGTAACTTCATTATTAGAAGGATCTGAGATACTCGCATTGACTATAAAAGAACCTTCTGCCAATGCTTCAGGGACATCGATGCTATAAGTGCCGTCTGCCTGGATTTCCGTATATAAAATTTGTTCATTTCCTGCACTATCAGTAACGACCAAAGTTACTGTGGCTCCGATTTCATCACTTGTTCCCGTGATTGTCGGCGTAGTGTCCGTAGTATTCTCTGCTACGTCTACAGTGAGAGTAGGGACAACGGTATCTATACTACCATTATCAGTGGCATTCGCTACATTTCCAACAGCATCTTGTACTCTGGCTTCAACAGTATATGCTCCATCTGCCAACGCTTCTGTAACTTCAACACTGTATGTTTTATTTTCATTAACTACAGCTGTCACTTCTTGCACATGTCCATTTGAATCGGTTACTTTAAGGAATACGGTTGCACCAATTTCATCACTGGTTCCATAAATCGTCGGTTGATTGTCATTGCTGTTATCAGGTGCCCAAACCTGCACATCAACGTATGTATCGATTTGAGCATTTTCAATATCTTCCCCTAAGATTCCATCCGAACTGTATACTCGGGCTTCAACGGTAAAAGTACCATCCAGTAATGAAGACGGAACCTCGGTACTAAAGGTGCCATCATTCTGAACGAGCGCATGTAAAACTTGTAGCCCACCGCCAGGAGAAGTCACAATCAGCGTTACTGTCCCACCAATCTGATCACTTGTTCCTGAGATAGTTGGCGTGTTGTCATTTGTTACGTCCGGTAAATTATCAAGTGAAATACTAGGTGCAAAGAGGTTAATAGTACCCTGATCACTGTCATGTACACTATTGCCTGCCGCATCACTAACACTGGCGTTAACGGAATATTCACCTACTGCTAAATCTTGAGGAACATCGATACTATAAGTGCCGTTTGGTTGAACAACCGTATAAAGGATTTGTTCATTTCCTTCACTATCAGTAACTACCAACGTTACAATTGCCCCAATTAGATTAGATGCACCAATAATCGTAGGGGTCTTATCATTTGTACTTAGTGGTACCATGACGGTAATAAGCGGTACGAAAGTGACCACAGTCGATTGGATGGAACTAGTAGAACCCGTGCTTCCTGTACCAGTACCGCTGACTGATGTACTGACATCTTGTGTCGAACCGTCACGAACAGCAAACGTATCAGTCGTATGCTCGGTATCCGTTACAACATTACCGGCTGCCGTTTCATCCTCTTTACTATCTTCTTCCCCCGGTGTAACATCGATATGCTTTTTATCTGTTTCACTATCAGGAGCTGTATTTCCATTTAATGCCAATGCATCCTTAATCGAGTTGATATACACTACGGCATCATCGTGGACAAAAATACCTTTTAGCAACGAGGTATCAAAATTAAGGGCACCAGTACCGGCAATTACTAAATCGCCTGCACCCTGAAGCGTTACATCGATAATGATTTTTGCATTGTTTGGATTACTTTTTGCACCGTAAACAAGTTCGCCTTCATGAATAGCTTCACCGCTTTTTAACTGATGACTATGCCCTTTTGCATCTTTTACGAAAAAAGTACCGTGCTCAAACGATTTTACATATCCAATTACGCGTGCCATAATGATTACCTCTGATGAGAAATTTTTATATTTTCAATTGTAGCGCAGGAGGAAAAACAATGCTATTGTACTAAGGTACTAATTTATGCGTGCAGAAGAAGAGAAAGGGCTAGACGATCTTTAACATCGAGTTTTTGATAAATTGCGGTTGCATGAGCTTTGACTGTTCGTACGGTAATATCCAATGCATCAGATATCTCCTGATGCGTTGCACCTTCACCGAGTAATAAAGCTACTTCACGTTCTCGCTTGCTCAGAGAATCCAGTATTTCCAATGATTTTTCTTTATGCTGATTATGATCGTGGATCTGCGTGATCATCAAAGTAATAAAATCAGGATGAAGCCAAATTTTTCCCTCTTCCAAAGCTTGGTACACTGAATACAAATGTGATTCATGCATCATAGCATTCCCATAACCCATTGCCCCCAAAGCCAAAAATTTCTGCGCCTCTGCAAAATTGGGAGTCACAGAAAGAATCATTACCCGATTTTCAAACAAATTCTTAAGATATTCTTCCGAAATATTGGCTAAGACACTGTCCAATATCATCACGATAGAAGGAGGTTTAATATCGAACGAACATTCAGAAAAAGTGGTAGGATGCAAACCACTCAGAATTCCCATCCATCTCGCTCTTAAAGTAATGTCGTTCGATACTAAATACAATTTCATTTATCGCTCCGTAAAGGTATACTGTCTAGCTTTTAAAATCGGTTTTAAAATGTACTGTAAAATGGTCTTTTGCCCCGTGATAATATCAACATTGATCATCATTCCCGGAATAATTTTTAGCGGTTTTTCTTTTGTTCCAAGGTATTTTTTATCGGTTTGGATTTTTACGACATAATAGACATTGTCATTTTTATCCGTCACCGTATCGGGACTGATCGTAACGACTTTTCCATGCAATGATCCATAAAGGGAAAAGTCGTATGCCGTTACTTTGACAATCGCATCCTGACCTGGGTAAATAAAGGCGATATCGGCCGGCTTGACTTTGGCTTCTGCTAACAATCCTCCCTCGGTTGGAACGATTTCGATCAAATTGTCTCCCGGTTTAATAACCCCGCCGACCGTATTAACATAAAGTTTTTGGACAATACCGTTAATCGGTGATTTGATGACCGTACGGGTTACCTGATCAGCTAATTCTGAGCTCTCCGCACCGACACGTTTGTACTCGGTTTCAGCTTCATTAAGATCCAATTGTGCTTTCGTAGTATATTCAGACCGCGTTTCTCTGATTTTACTGCTGATTTCATTCATTGCCGCATTGAGTCGTGGGATGGAAGCGACCAATGCGTTGTATTTTTCACTTACGTCGCTAAGTTCTCGCTGCAGTTTTAAAAATTCAACACGAGGCTTAATCCCTTGAGCTACCATCGGCTCAGAGATTGCTACCTCTTCCTTAATAAAGGAGAGAGCATGTTTTTGTTCTGCTATACGCCCCTGAGCTTCAAGTTTTTCATTTTGTTTTTGAGCGAACTGATCATTAAGCCCTGATATTTGAGATTTAAGCCGTTCCAGGTTAGAGATGTACAAGCTTCGCTCTTGCATAATCTGCATCGGAATTTTTGCCATATCATCTGCCGTAGGTGAAAAAGCACCTCCGTGTGCTTCTGCTCGAAGGCGAACAAGCCTTGCTCTTAGCTCTGCTGATTTGTATTGAGAGCTCTCATACGTTGAAGAAGACTTTAGATTATCAACGCGTAAAAGGATATCATCTGCTTTGACTCTCTGTCCTTCTTTAACCAATATGGCGCTAAGCATTCCACCCTCAAGATGCTGAATCATTTGATTTTCCCCACCGGGAATAACCTTTCCATCTCCTCTAACAATCTCATCAATTGGCGATAGCCCGGCCCATAAAAGAAAAAATACTACTGCAACGATCCAAAAAAGGAGGACGGAACGAAGACGTGATGGGGTGTCTTCCAACACAGCGGCTGAAAGACTGCGCATGAATTGATAATCATTGGCATTAAAAGAAAAGCGTTTCTTTACCCTCATGCTGTACCCCCTGAAAGTTTTGCTAGTACATGATCTCTCGGACCATCCAGGTAAATCTTCCCTTCATTCATCACAATTATACGATCTACCAACGGAAGAATCGTATTTTTTTGCGTAATCATAATGACTGTTTTATCTTGTAAATACGTTTTTAGATTACCCATCAGACGATTTTCACTTAACTGATCCATTGCATTGGTGGGTTCATCCATAATAACTATAGGCGCTTCAAACAACAAAGCACGTGCGATACCGATACTTTGGCGTTGACCGCCTGAAAGCCCCATCCCTCGCTCACCTATAGGCATTTCATACCCTTTAGGATGTTTACGAATAAATTCATCGGCACCTGAGATAACGGATGCTCGAATCATCTGTTCATCACTTACACGGGTAGAACGATACGCAATGTTATCTTTTGCATTTCCTTTAAAAAGCATGATATCCTGAGCCACATAGGAGATATTCTTACGTAAATCAGCCGGATCAATTTGTTTGATATCGATACCATCAAGTAAGATCGATCCGCCCGTAGGTTCATAAAGGTTCAACAACAGTTTGGATATCGTACTTTTGCCGGAACCGATACGTCCGATAATAGCCACTTTTTCACCCGGCTTGATGGTAAAGGATACACTATCCAACGCCTTATGATCAGATTCATCGTAGGCGAAGTTCACATTCTTAAATTCAATCTCTCCCATAAGGGTCGGACGATTAATAAATTTTTTTCCATGTGGACGTTCCGATGGCTGTGAAATAATCTCTTCAAGGACATCATACGCTGATTTAGCATCGGAATAATTTGCAATCAATGCAGCAACCTGCCCCATCGGAGCCACAGCTCGTCCGGCAATAATAATAATACCGATCAATCCACCCATAGTAAGCTCGTGTTCACCGATCAAATATACGCCGAGTATAACCAGTAAAACGGTAGTGAGTTGTGTTAAGAATCCGGTGACCGTTGAAATCGACGTAGACATGAGTCGGGATTTCAAACTTTTTTGGGCAATTTCCCCCGTAGCCTCTTCCCATGACCACTGTACTTGTCCTGTAGCACCTAATGTTTTAAGCGTCTCAATATTTTGTAATGCTTCGATAAGAATAGAGTTTTTAGCGGCTGATGCTTTATGACTTTCTTCAATGCTTTCTCGTAATGGGACGCGAATAAAAAGGGCATACGCAATGATTAATACAATCATAATGAGAGGAACGACAACCATCCATCCGCCGATGTATCCGATTACCAATAAAAAAAGAATCGCAAATGGAAAATCAACCAACGCTGTCAATGTCGCATTGGTCAAAAATGAACGGATAGAATCAAAATCTTTTAAATTGCTAGCAAACGATCCCACTGATTTTGGATGTGATGCCATTTTTAGATCAAGTACTTTTTCAAAAATGATCGATGACATGATAATATCGCTTTTTTTACCCGCACTCTCCAAGAGCATTGCACGTGTAAATTTGAGAAAGGTATCCAAAACATAAATGACTAATACGCCGATGGCAAATACCCATAACGTTTCAGTTGCATTATTCGGGATAACACGGTCATATACACTCATTGTAAAAAGTGGAGTGGCTAAAACAAAGAGATTAATTAGTACCGTAGCATAAATAACATCACGATAAATATTTTTAGAGAGTTTAATAGTGTCCCAAAACCAGTGTTTGTATTTGACATTTAAAGTCAATGCATCATTTTCATTGTAGACAAATGGTTTTTTTACTAAAAATGAAAACCCGGTATACTCTTGTTCCAATGTCTCAAACGGAACACTCTCTTCAATCGCTTCTTCAGCAGGAAGAATAATTTTACATGTTTTGCGATCGGCTGAAATAGAGTCAAAAATACATGCATGAGAATTTTTTAGCAATAAAATCATCGGTAATTGTAAGGGAGAAATATCCGAAAGTTTTCTGCTCACAAGGGTACTTTTGAGACCTGCACGACTTGCGGCTCGGGCGAAAAGACCTTTGGATGATTTTAGACTGTAAAGATGAAGCGCCCCACCCCACGGTGAAGTTGGCAACCCTGCCATTAGCGCTTCGGCAGTATAAGGCTTATGATACAGTTGAGTAAATAATACCAGACATTGTAACAACGGATCGACACCGAATGCCGCTCCCTCCGGATCAGCAATCCGCTCCTCTAATTCCTCACTCATTCACATTAGCCTTACTCTTGAAATACCGCATCCTATCGTTATGACAGAATAAAGGAAGTATTATTCACTATCTCGTTTGTATTTGTCAATCTTTCGATCCGCATAAATAAGATTTTCAACTGCATCATCATTATCCAGACGACTGTCCAGTACCGTTAAACCCACTTTTTGAGTATACGGATCAGCTTTAGAACCTAACACGTTTTGTACCATAGAACCCATTGCATCCAAAATACGATAATTGGCAAACAACAAATCATTTTCGGCGCGAACAATCTGCGATTGTGCCGCTACATGATCATTTTGAGCGACCAAAAGATCCAACAACGTTCGGCAGCCTAAATCATACTCTTTTTGGTACAATTCAAGCGTTTTGGCACTGGTTGTTTCATATCTTTTAAGGTGCACAAGCTGCTCTGCGAGATAGTTTTTAGCCGACCATGAAAGTTCACCCTGTTCATCCAGTTTACGAACCGTTTCACGCTTATTTTCATTTTCTTGATAGATTTTGCTCAAATTTTTCTGAATTTGAGATTCATCAG
Source organism: Sulfuricurvum sp. (assembly GCF_028713855.1). Taxonomy (GTDB): domain Bacteria; phylum Campylobacterota; class Campylobacteria; order Campylobacterales; family Sulfurimonadaceae; genus Sulfuricurvum. The sequence continues at coordinate 205,783 of NZ_JAQTNN010000001.1, read as the reverse complement.
CACCACCGCGATAAAGATTATACGTTAGGGTTAGCCCTAATGAGGTTCGATCATCGTGTCCATCCAATCCGCCGATGTCATTTGCCCAGCTTTGACGGGCGAATGCATCGATTTTAGGATAATAATTTTGATATGAACGTTCACGCTCCGCTTTCGCAGCTTTAATATTATATTCGCTTACCAATACTGAGGGGTTATGGGTTCTTGCGAAAGTTTTCATATCTTCAATCGAAGCCGGAATCGTACCGCTGAAATTATTTTCTTTCAGTTCATCAGCATTTACATGACGACCCAATATACGTTCAAGATTAAAGAGAGCATCATCAAGATTATTTTTGGCAACAACATAGTTGGATTTGCCTAACGAAAGAGACGTATCCGCTTTTTCAGCTTCTGAACGGGTTGTCATTCCCGCTCCGTAAAGTTTGTTGACCTTCGTATAAATGTCTTCATTGAATTGAACGTTTGCTTTTGCGATATTGAGTAAATCACGCGCTTTCAAAACATTGATATAACTGTTCGTAAAATTATATGCCACATCGTTTGCATTTTCGATATAGTGGTTTGCAGCCGCCAGGATACGGGCTTTATTGTAATCGGCTTCATAGGTAGTCCCAAATCCGTTAAAAAGATTTTGGGTCACTTGCAATGAATGCTCATACGACGTTAATGAACGGCTCTGATTTAAAGTACTTGGAGATTTGGTCTTCTCACGGGCCATGGTTGCAGAATAATCAAGTGTCGGAAGATACTGCGATTCCGTCATACGTAAATCTTCCAATGTTGCACGATAGTTATGTAATCGCTCTTGAACTACCGGATGAGTTGACAGTACTTCATCAACACCTTCTTGCAATGTCAATGCGTGCAATGCCGAAAAAGCACACAAAGACATCATAACGGCAACTTTTGATAATGAAACTTTTCGATTCAACATTTTTGAACTCCTCGTAAATTCGACATCTACTGAATATTTCATCTAATTATAATACTCAAATGTCCTTGAAATGTCACCAAATAACACTTTGCTCAAATTTCATTGTATAAATTTTGTCTATGTTATATCAGAAAAAGATAAAAAAACAATTTAATTCAATAAACTTGTTACTTATTTGTTACTAATTTTTACTATTTTTAATAGCAAAAATAGCGTTTAGACTCTTCTCTAAGACGCAAATATATCGTATCAAAATCAGTAGAATAAACTCGTGTCTGTGCAATAGACGTAATAAAGTTGGTATCACGTTCCCAACGTGGAACTAAATGCAGATGAATATGTTCTGCAATCCCTGCGCCACCCGCTTTTCCTAAATTCATCCCTAAATTAACACCGTGAGCACCGAATGACTCTTTGAGCATTTGTACACCGCGCTGAGCTAATGCAGTAATATGGAGCCATACTTTCGGATCAAGGGCTTCGAGGGAATCCGTATGATAGTGGGGAATAATCATGAAATGCCCAGGAGTATAAGGGTAGCGGTTCATCACGATAAAGCAGTGTTCATCGCGATAGAGAACATGAAGTTCCTCATCCTCCGGATGTGTACTGATATGACAAAAAACACATCCCTCAATCTTTTCACCCATTATATAATCATTTCGCCATGGGGCATAAAGAATATTGTCCATCAGATAAAATTCGGTGCGTCGTTCGCAAAAAGGATAATGTCACCGGCACGTGTCACTTCGCCCAGTGTTTTAACCATTTGTGATTTATCAGCAAGCATAATCTTCTGAGGCACTCGTAACTCTTTATCAAACTGTGCGGCGTTAAGCGCCCCTGTGATAATAGCAATATCAAAAACCCCATTAATAGCATTGATAAGCTCACTGTTAAGGTCATAGGTACTCTCAACCAATCCCGGCGTCACGATCACTTTGCGACCACTGTGAAGAGAGCATAGCCGTACCCCTTCGAGCATCCCGTCGATGTTTCCGTTGTAGCCATCATCAAGGATGATTTTACCCCCTGCATCGATCCGCTCAAGTCGATGTTCGACGCTTTTGAGTTTTTTTACCGCTGAGACAATCTCATCACTCGCCATTCCCATCTCGGATGCGATTAAAATCGCTGCATTAATGTTGATGCTTTGGAAACCACCGAGGACCGATGTATGGAAATGCTCTATAGCACCGTTAATGGCCATATCAAAATCGATCCCTTCCAATGTTGCATTCAGATTATGAATCTCATCTCCGAAAAAAGTCACTTTTTCATGTGCTTCATCGGTCACAGACGTATGGATGAATGCCCGTTTGAGACGGTTGGATTGGATAATTTCGAGTTTGGTGCGCTGTATCCGTTCTAATGTTTTGAAATACTCCAAATGTTGCGGTCCTACTTTGCCGACGACAACAATTTGTGGTTGAAGCAGTTGTGTGATGGCATAAATATCGCCCACTTCTCTCGCGCCGGCTTCACAGATATACACCTGAGTATTCGCAGGAAGTGACTCATTTACATCGCGGATAATACCGCCGAGAGTATTAACACTGCGGGGTGTTGCATACACGTTGAATTTTTGACCTAATACCTGTGCAATGAAATTTTTCATCGATGTCTTGCCATAGCTTCCGGTTACACAAATAATCGTCAACTCGCTCATGGACGCAACTTTGCGCGATGCTTCTCGCTTATAGGCCATAAATAAAAACTTTTCAGTAGCCCAAGAAGCAATATAGGTAAGGAGTAACGGGAAGAATACACTGTAGGTATCGGCTAATCCCTTGAACGTTAAGAGCATATCCAAGAAAAGGGTAATCGAGAAAAGAAGGATTAAAAAACGTTTTACCCGCCATGTCAAAACCACTTTTTTATCGAGTTTACGATGCCAAAGGATAATTGCAGGGAAAAATGCTGCGTAAAAATAGATCCAAAAATATTCTTGAATCGTATAATAGACAATAAACGGAACGATAAAATAGACAATATGCCACCACGTTTTATGATGACGTAATACGACCCGCTCAATCCGATAATCATACCACTGAAGATTGGTAATCAAATACCATCCCAATGTCATCACAAATAAAATATTAGTAATAAATGCAAAAATTTGCGTGTAATCCATTATTTTTCCTTAATGCTCCAAGTTTTTTAAAACTGCTTTTTCAATCTCTTTGGCTACCGTAGCACCCTGTTCCAAAAAGAAATAATGATCGCCGTCAAATTCAACGACATAAGAATCATTTATCAGTTCAGCGATGCTATAAGCTGTCCATAAAGGCGTTGCCGTATCTTGACGACCAAAACATAACAATGCTTTCCCTTTAAATGCAGCAAATTTATCGGTAAAATCTTCATTTACGACATGTTTAAACGTCTCATACATCGGCTGGCTTAACCCTTGCGCATCAGGCGCGACAAAAAAGCGGCGAAGTGAAGTGAGTCCGGTGAATTTGAGTAGTTTAAACAAGGCTATTTTGGCTCGTATTTTAAACGGCTTAGGAACCAAGATACCTGCCGATCCAACCAATACCAACAAATCGGGAGCAAGCAAAGTTGCTACTTTCCCGCCGAATGAATGTCCTAAAATAATCGTCTTATCCGCTTCAATCATCGAGATAAATGATTCCAAAACCGTCGCGTAATCTTCAGTCGTGAGTTTCATATTGCACGTACTGTTACCAAATCCCGGCATATCGATATAGATATGACGAAACTGCTTTAAATGAGCTCCGAAAGCATGTTTCATCAAATTTTTATGCGATCCCCATCCGTGGAGAAAAATAATATCGTAATGGGCACCCGGATTAAGAATCTCGTAACTGATCGAGAAAGTATGCTGTTTGTATTGAACCGTTTTAACCGCCACGCTTATTTCCCTTTGGCTTGAGAGATCGAGTGGATGTAGTCGTAATTGACCCGAATCGCTTTTTTATCGGGCAATGCACCGAGAAGTTTTTGAATTCCTCCGCTAAAGTCTTCAAACAAATAGTTTGCCATTGATCCGGGAATCGGATTAACTTCATTAAGATAGACTTCTCCCTCGATCTCAAAAAAATCGCAGCGGATAAGAGCCCCTTCAAATAAAGGTAAATAGATTTTCGCAAATGATTCTCGCAATTGAGCCACCAACGTATCACTCACCGCAGCATGCTCAACACTCCCTGAACGGGAAAAATCGAGATATTTTTTCTCGAAATCAAGGAACTCCGCTTTTTGAGGCTCTTCAACAATTGAGTAGGTAATTTCACCGCGTGCACTAAAGCCGGCAAGATTATACTCTTTGACTCCCGAAATAAACGGCTCGATCAAAAGAACATTATCAAATTCAAATGCAACATCCAACGCATAATCGAGTTCGCTAGGCTCACGAACAATACTGACCCCGATCGAACTTCCCAAACGGGCAGGCTTAACGATAAACGGATACGCAGTCGTTACGGCACGCGTATCCTCCTTATGGAGAACTTCATACGGAAGCGTTTTAACCCCTAACGATGCTGCAAGCCATTTAGTGTAATATTTGTCGAAACTAATCATGGACGCTTCTTTACGAGGACCGATAAACGGAATATGGAAAAAATCCATGAGAGATGCGATGGAACCGTCTTCGCCATCTCCGCCATGAATCAAATTAAGAATCGGCATTTCATGCTTTTTCGATCCAAACATTCCACGCTGTTCAAACCCGCCGTTGGTAAGGAAAATCTGAGGCATTTTTCGGTGTTCCCCTCGTGAAAAGGTGATCGCTTTCATTTTGGCACCGTCGATCAAATAAAATTTATGATCCTGATCGCAAAAAATAAAGCTGAGTTCAAATTTTGATTCAAGTTTTCCTTTCACGGTAATCGCACTAACAATGCTGATTTCGTGTTCATAACTGGCTCCGCCGAATAAAATAGCTAATTTCAATTGTTTTCCTTGCTTTAGAGTTTTTGGAGTTGTTTTAATGCATCTTTGACCAACGTCGCCGTATCGATCGCACTAGACGCACTAAGAGCCTTCGCAATCTGTTCTTTTTTGAAACCGAGAGATTCGAGAGCCATAGACGCTTCGGTTGTTGCCGTTGTAGCAGTCATACCTGATCCTAAAAGTACCGCATCAAATCCGGCTAGTTCGACCATGATGCGCCCTGCACTTTTAGGTCCGATTCCGGGGACTTTTTTGAGTGCGTTGATATCTTTAGATGAAATAATACCTGCAAACTGCTCCGGCGTAAAGGTCGAGCAAATGGCAAGTGCCGCTTTAGGCCCAATTCCGTTGATTTTTAGCATCCCTTCAAATAAGATTTTTTCACTTTTTTGAGTGAATCCGTAAAGTTGCTGTGCATCTTCTCGGATAACATGATGAATATGCAAACGCACTTTTTCAGAACCGATCGCACTGTACGTATGCAAAGAGATGAAAACCTCATAAATAACACTATTAACATTCAAATGAACCAACGACGGTTCTTTGTATTCAATAATTCCTTCGAGTCCAACAATCATTATGCCACTACCTTTATAGAAAAATCCCCGTTACCATCCTCGACCAATCCCAATATATTCTCTTCTGAATTATGAACCGGAACGTATAAAACTTCAATCGGCGGGTCAATCAGTTTAAATATAATTTCATTGTGATTTCTCCAACGATCGTGATTAATGATGCGTGCTTCAAATATCTCACTTTGAAGAGCGGTATGTTTTTCACTGAGCCATGCATACTGATCTTCTTTCGTTTTCAGTTCACTGCGAAGCGCTTCAAGTTTCTCTTTAAACTGTTGATGCTGCTGATATTTTTCGACAAAGGCAACGGGCATTTTTATCCCATTTTTTTTGTAGTGGATCAGTTTTCGCTTAAGATCTTCCATCACCGGTGTATTTTCATGCCATGTGCGTTCATACCCGGCAAGCTCTTTTTGAATCTCTTTCAACGCTTGTTTGGTTTGCTCCATTTTTTTCGTCTGATCGGACAGGTTATCAATGGATTCGTTAAGCAGCGGATCAATGACAAACAGGTTTTCTCCCCCCTGAAGATTTTTGATCTCAATCTTATGGGATGCAGTCATTTTAACGTTAGAGCCCAATATTTCAATCGTAATCTCTTTCGCCCGAATCTTTCCACCCGTAGCCTGGGTAATAAATACTTTTTCGGCATCTACAGTACCATGTTCCAATCGGTTGATATTGACGACTTTACCGAAGGCGGCCCCTTTATGGATATTAATTTTCAACTCATCAGCGGTAATGGTCGCACTTTGATGAACCTGTCCCTCTACTGTCGCTTTTTTAGCCGTAACTTTGGCATTTGATCCGATATTTCCGTCAATATTGATCACATTGACCGTTACATCCATCCCCATTCCAATCGCATCTTGGAGGGCATCTTTTTGAGTAACATTAATAAATACATCCGCATCCAGCTGAGTATCGATTGAGCCGGTCGTTTTAAAACTGATCTCTTTAACGTCCACTTCGGTTTTGATATCGTACACCCCACCCTCAAAGGTGACATACCCTCCTGATTTGGCTCGATATTCAATGTTTGAGGGCGTATCAATTACCGCAATTTTCTCCCCCGTTTTAAAGGTCGGCTCGTTCTTGACAACCGGAGCCTTGGGAGCAATAAATTCTCCACGGCAATTGCGCCCATTCTCTCCCATTTTTGGTTTAATATATTCAATCAAGAGTTCGTTTTCAACGGCACTGATTACGTATCCCCGTTTCGCATAATCGATACGTCCGTGTTCATCCTGATTTTTTCGTTTAGCTTCGTAATGGAGGATCAGCTTGTCATTAATCGTTTCAATCGGCTCATAACTTTGTCCGATAAGAAAACGCTCTTGTGTCTCAAAATGGAATTCCCCTTGAACTCTGATTTTAGCCAAAAGCTCTTCGAGATTTTTAGACATCATCGAATCAAACAACCCGATCATCATATTTGCCCGAAGTTTTTTCTTGTTGACCAATCGAAGAAAATCTTCTTGGAACTGCTCGTAATAGGTTGCAATACTCCCCGGTTTAATCGTCAAATAGATTTTACACAGGCTCGGGTTTCCCCCGATCGACATATCGATCGTATCCAGCAATGTCGGCTCGCTGATCGAAAATATTTCGATTTCATACACTTGTTTGAGCTCAACTTTCGGATTTAAAAAAAAATCTTCTTTCAACTCTTTTATTTCATCGTATGAAAGCTCGACCCAATCTTCTGCCGGTCCTTCTACCACTTTTTTACTAAAGGTTTGAGTTTCGAGGAGATTAAAGTCGAGAGTATGCACAGAGACTTTAAAATTAAGAGCGGCTTGTAAAAGCTCTTTGGCAACATTAGAAGTACGGACAACAATAGGCTTTATATGCACTATTGTTTCTTCGTGTTCGCCCTCTTTGGTAAACAGCCCCATAGTTTATCCTTTACATCAGTGACCCTATTTTAATCACTTATCGGTTAAAATTGCGTAAAACTTTATTTTAGGCATTTAACTACGTATGTTTAAATCAATATTCTCCAACTCTTTTGGCATTCTCATTTCTCGTATCACCGGACTTATCCGAGACATTTTAATGACATCCGTATTGGGTGCCAGTGTATGGAGTGATGTTTTTTTTATGGCCTTTAAATTTCCGAATCTTTTTAGACGGATTTTTGCCGAAGGCTCATTCACCCAAAGCTTTATGCCTTCCTACATTGCATCACGTCAAAAAAGTGTTTTTGCGGTTGCAATATTTATCCGCTTTATGATTGTAATCATTGGATTTTCATTCATTATAACCCTGTTTCCTGCCTTTTTTACCAAGATGCTGGCATGGGATTGGAATGCGGATCTCATCTCCAAAACCGCCCCCCTTACCACGATCAATTTTTGGTATTTGGATCTTATTTTTATTGTCACTTTTTTAGGTACGCTTCTTCAGCACAAAGAACATTTTTTTACAACCGCTTTTTCGACGGTTTGGCTCAATATCGCTATGATTATTACCCTTATGCTATTTACCCACAGTGACCCTAAAACGATCGTTTATGCACTCAGCTTTTCGATTCTAGCAGGAGGAGCGTTGCAAGTTATCACCCATCTTTATGCGATCCGGCAGCAAGGCCTTATGAAGCTCCTCGTCGGAGGATGGAAATACCGTCATTCCAAAGATGTCAAAGCGGAAGAATCCAAATTCAGTTCCCTCTTTTTCCCTTCGGTTTTAGGCAATTCGACCGCTCAAATTGCTTCCTTTATCGATACCTCTCTCGCTTCCTTTTTAGCGGCGGGATCAGTATCGTATTTGTTTTACGCCAACCGTATTTTTCAGCTCCCCTTCGCGATCATCGCATTAGCCATCACCACAGCATTATTTCCCAGTATTGCCAAGGCGATAAAAAATGAGAACCATACACTCGCCTATAAAAATTTCCATAAATCGTTTTGGCTTCTAAGTGTGTTGCTAGGACTATCGGTTTTAGGGGGGATGCTATTAGCGGAACCTATTGTTTGGCTGTTGTTTGAACGGGGAGCATTTACGATCCAAGACACCCACAAAACAGCGGATGTGTTAATGATGTATATGATAGGATTGGTACCGTTTGGTTTGGCCAAACTATTTTCATTGTACCTCTATGCGATGCACAAACACATCAAAGCGGCTAAAATTGCCGCCGCATCGCTCGTCATTAACATCATCTTTTCTCTTATTCTTATGAAACCTCTGGGAGCCGCCGGCCTCGCTTTGGCAGGAAGTATCGGCGGTGCAGTACAGATGATCCTCACGATGCGTGAAGTAGGCTGGAATGTATTATTCGAAATATTAAAAACAAAAAACACCCTTTACTTCACCATCGCAATGGTACTATTCGGCGTGCTATTTTACATTTTAAACCAATTTATTATCAACCTGATACGATAAGGACGAGGGCATAATGTTTATTTATGACAGTGTACAAAAAACCAAACTAAAGTTTGAACCGCTCATAGAAGGGAAAGTATCACTCTATGTCTGTGGACCGACGGTGTATGACGATGCTCACCTCGGACATGCCAAAAGCGCCCTCGTTTTTGATCTTCTGCAACGTGTTTTGAAGGCAGAGGGATATGACGTGTTTTTTGCCCGAAATATCACCGATATCGACGATAAAATCATCAATAAAGCACGAGAATTAGGGATCAGCACCACCGAACTTTCAACGTGCTATACCGCTGCCTATCATCGTGATATGGAAGCTATCGGCGTCCAAAAACCGACACTGGAGCCCAAAGCAACCGAATCGATTGATGCGATGGTCGAGATGATTCAAAAACTGCTCGATAAAAAACACGCTTATACGATCAGCAATGGTGATATCTATTTCGACACCCAAAGTGATAAAGGGTATCTCAGCCTATCAAACCGCCAAAGTTTAGAAAATGTCAGCCGTGTTGAAAAAGTGGGTGAAAAAAGAAATGACGCCGACTTTGCCCTCTGGAAAGCCGTACGTGATGAGGGTGTAGCCTTCGATTCTCCCTATGGGCGCGGTCGTCCGGGATGGCATTTGGAATGTTCGGCGATGATTGAGCGCTATGTCCGTCAAGGCGAAGGAAAATACGCGATCGATATCCATGGCGGCGGAGCGGATCTACTTTTCCCTCACCATGAAAACGAAGCAGCACAAACCCGCTGTGCCAGCGATCATGAACTCGCACACTACTGGATGCACAACGGTTTTGTCACCATCGACGGTGAAAAAATGTCAAAAAGTCTAGGGAATAGTTTTTTCCTGAAAGATGCCCTCAAAGCCTATGACGGCGAAGTACTCCGTTTTTACCTTCTCAGCACCCATTATCGCGGTGATTTTAACTTCAATGAAGAAGATTTGATTGCCTCAAAACGGCGACTTGATCGGCTATATCGACTCAAAAAACGTCTTTTCGGGCTCAATGCCGAGTTGATCGAAACCTCTTTCAAAAAAAATCTGCTCGAAGCTCTGCGAGACGATTTGAACGTCTCACGTGCTTATGCCCAAATCGATGAACTGATGGCCCAGGCAAATGAAGCACTGGATCTAAATCCAAAAGACAAAAGCTATCGTCAAAGTGTACTCTCATCATTCGCTGCGATTGAGGAAATATTAGGCTTTGGAGGACAAAATCCTTTTGAGTATTTTCAATTCGGTTTGGATGAAAATACAAAATCAAAGATCAACAACCTCATCAAACAACGCAGCGAAGCCAAAAAAATCAAAGATTTTGCCGCTTCGGATGCATTACGTGATGAGCTCACGGCGCTTGGCGTTTCAATTATGGATACCCCTGTGGGAACTTTTTGGGAGATACGAGATTGAAAGAGAGTTATAAACGATTCTGGCCCTATATCCGAGAATATAAATTCCAATTTTTAATGGTCTTGATCGGGATCATTTTAACCGTCAGTGCAACAGCAGCCACCGCACATATTATGAAACCGTTAATGGACAATATGTTTATTAAAAAAGAAGCCCGAATGCTCTACATCATTCCTATGCTTTTGGTCGGAATTTATGTCCTAAAAGCAGCCGGACGATACATGCAATCGGTTTTCAATACCTACATCGGACTGCATATTATTTCAAAGATCCGAGAAGAACTGCTGGCCAAAATGGTCCATATGGATATGCAGTTTCTCTATACCAACCGAAGCGGCGAGCTTATATCACGTATCACCAACGATATCAACAGAATTCAATACTTCGTTTCTTCGATGATGCCTGAACTTATACGGGAAAGCCTTACCGTTGTCTCCCTCGTCGGCTATATTATTTATCTCAATCCCACCCTTGCATTTTGGGCGTTGATCGTTATGCCGACTGTCGTGATTCCTTTGCTTCAAATCACTAAACGGCTCAAACGACTTGCGCACCGCTCTCAAGAGAAAAACGCCGATATGGTTACACGTTTGACCGAAGTGTTTAACAACTCCGAAATCATCAAATCCAATGCAACCGAGCAATACGAATTGAACCGTTTTCAAAATGAAAACGTCCATTTTTTCAAACTCAATATGAAATCGTCTTATACCAGTGAATTAATTTCTCCGATGATGGAGATTATCGCCGCATTCGGACTCGCCGCCGTTATTTATATTGGAGGGAAACAAGTTTATAGCGGAGCAATGACCGTTGGCGAATTCACCGCCTTTTTAACAGCTCTTGGCCTTGTGTTTCAACCGCTTAAAGGGGTTAGTAATATCCTTGGGAGAGTGCAAGACGCCCAAGCGGCAAGCGAGCGGGTATTTCATATTTTTGATCTACAAAACCAAATTACGGATGGGCAATTAGCCCTAAATAATGCGGTAAAACACATTCAATTTGATCAAGTAACCCTTAAATTTGAAGAGAAAACGGCATTAGACAATATTAACATCAATATTCAAGCCGGAGAGACGATTGCCTTAGTCGGGCAAAGCGGTGGGGGAAAAAGTTCCTTTGTTAACCTTCTTCTTCGTTTTTATGATCCGATTTCCGGAGCGATTTCTATCAACGGGCATAATCTTAAAGAGTATACGCAGCATTCACTCCGTTCCCAAATCGCTTTTGTTTCCCAGCGGGTCTATATTTTTCAAGACACTCTGGCAGCAAATGTCGCATACGGCGATACTGTCGATGAAGCACGTGTCAAAGAAGCACTTGAAATGGCAGACGCACTCGAATTTGCCCAATCACTCCCCGATGGGATTTATACCGTAATGCAGGAGTTCGGATCTAATCTCTCAGGTGGGCAGAGACAGCGAATTGCGATTGCCAGAGCCATCTATAAACATGCGTCGCTTCTCATTTTGGACGAAGCGACCAGCGCACTCGACAATGAAACTGAACGTAAAATTCAAAATACCCTCCAAGAATACACCAAAGACAAGATTACCATCCTCATCGCCCACCGTCTCAGCACCGTTCAAGACGCCGATCGGATTCTTGTGTTTAAAGCAGGAAAAATCGTTGCAGAAGGGACCCATCTACATCTTTTGAACTCTTCTGAAGAGTATCAGCGCCTCAGCCAAACACTGAGTGAAAGTTAAAGGACATTAGCATGGGTTTACCGCTTCATTCACGCATTCGGCAAAAATTCAAAAACGGATTAAATGCTATTTTAGCACTTCTTTTTCCAACGCATGCCAAACATGAGACTATTCCAACCGAAGAAATCCACCGTATTTTAGTTATCCGGATCAACTACCGCATCGGAAATATCCTTTTTACCACCCCTTTACTCCGTGCTCTTGAACAACGTTTTCCTGATGTAAAAATCGATATTCTTATCGGGGCAAAATACCCCTCTTCTCTTTTAAAAGGGTCAGAAAATGTCCAAAATGTATTTGATTTTCCCCGTCGTCTCCTCAAAAATCCGTTTCATTTGTACCGATATATCCAACAACTTCGTTCCACACACTACGATCTAGTCATCAACCTCAACAGCGGTTCGGCCAGTGATCGCGGGGCAACTTTTTTAGCTCGCGGCACCTACAAACTCGGATTTAATTCTCCTGGAAACTGGTCCCCCTCAACCCATGTTGTTAATTCTCCCTCAGGTTTAATTCATGAAGCACTCAAGCCTCTGTATTTGATGGAAGCTTTCGGAAATTCCGCACATGATTTTCCACAGAAAATGGATATTGCCTTAAGTAAAGAAGAAAAAACAAAAGGACTTGAATATCTAAACAAAAGACTTTTGGAACAAGGATATAAAGGAGAAGGAAACGGACAAATTATCGGTATGTTTCGCGATGCCCGTTTCGAAAAGAAAATTGAAAATAGTTGGTGGAAAGAGTGGTACAAGCACATGAAACAACTCAATCCAAATACTCTATTTATCGATATTCTTTCCCCTGATGTCCCCGAAAAATTGAGTGAAGAACTTTATGCACTTAAAGAGTCCAATCTACGACAACTGGGAGCCGTTTTATCTCAAATGGACGCTTTTGTATGCGGTGATACAGGCCCGATGCATTTAGCCAGCGCTTCAGGAGTTCCGACAATCGCTCTGTTTAAAGCCAGTGCACCGACCCTTTACGGAACATTGGGAACTAACGACCGTTCCCTCACTTTAAGCGGTTTCACGCCGGAGATGATTGCTTCGCAGATTAGTGATCATCTTGCTTCTCTTCCTGCAAAGGCGCATGACTCGCTTGATTAACAAACCATTCAACCTTTTTTGAGTATAATCGCGACAACTTTAACCATGATGAGGCGAACGGTATGTTTGATTACGAATCTTTAAAACCCTGGCTTTTTAAACTTCAACCTGAAAGTGCCCATACCCTCGCTGAGACAGTACTCCGAAGCGCAAGCTTTTGTCCTCCTCTATTCAACGGATGGATGGCCAAACATTTCATCACCCACCCTTCTATCTCTCAAGAGCTATTTGGGCGAACATTCCTCAATCCCGTAGGACTTGCAGCCGGATTTGATAAAAATGCAACCATGTTTCACGGCGTGATGTCACTCGGATTCGGTTTTACCGAAATCGGAACCCTTACCCCGAAACCGCAAGAGGGAAATCCGCGCCCCCGTCTATGGCGCCATATCGAAGAGGATACCCTTCAAAACGCGATGGGATTTAACAATGACGGATTATTCCGTATCTCTCACCGCCTAAAAAATATTTACCCCTTTAGCACACCTATCGGTGTCAATATCGGAAAAAATAAAATCACGTCCGAAGCCAATGCGATCAAAGACTATACAACCTTGATCAAAGCACTCCATGAATATGCCGATTATATGGTTATTAACATCTCTTCTCCCAATACCCCGGGGTTGCGCGATCTTCAAAACGAAGCGTTTATCGCTCAACTTTTTAGTGAAGCCAAAGCGATCACTTCCAAACCGATATTGCTTAAAATTGCTCCGGATATGTCTGAAGATCAAGCGGTAGCATTATGTGTCCATGCGGTTGAGAGCGGCGCAGACGGAATTATTGCTACCAACACCACCATCGACTACTCACTAGTCAGTGAACCCGAAGAGATGGGCGGACTCAGCGGTGAAGTACTCCGTGAACGAAGCTTCTATATTTTCGATGCTATCGCACGCGAACTGTTTGGAAAAACTACCCTTATCAGTGTCGGCGGCATCAGTACCCCTGAAGAAGCCTACCGCCGTATTCGCGCAGGAGCATCACTTGTACAACTCTATACTTCGCTGATTTTCAAAGGCCCTGAAGTAGTCGAAGAGATCAATAGCGGTTTGATCGATCTAATCGCCCAAGACGGCTACAGCTCTATTACCGAAGCAATCGGCGCCGATCGACGATGAAAATTTTCGTCGCAATAATTTTGAGTTTAGGAACCCTTATGGCATCATCCCTTCCCCACTATGAAACTAAAACCTTGTCCAATGGATTGCAAGTTGTTGCCATCCCTATGGATAACGGCTCGTCAGTCATCTCCACCGACATTTTTTATAAAGTGGGAAGCCGTAACGAAGTGATGGGTAAAACCGGCATAGCGCATATGCTGGAACACATGAACTTCAAATCGACAAAAAACCTCAAAGCGGGCGAGTTTGACGAAGAGGTCAAAAGTATCGGGGGAATGAACAATGCTTCCACCGGATTTGACTTCACCCATTATTACATTAAATCAAGCACCGAAAATCTCCCGAAATCACTTTCGTTGTTTTCCGAATTGATGCAAAATCTGAATCTCAAAGACGACGAGTTCCAACCGGAACGTAACGTTGTTGCGGAAGAGCGCCGATGGAGAACCGATAACAATCCTATGGGATATATGTATTTCCGCCTCTTTAACAGCGCTTACGTCTATCACCCGTACCATTGGATGCCGATCGGGTTTATGAACGATATTCAAACATGGACGCTGGAAGATATCCAACATTTTCACGCAACTTATTATCAGCCGAAAAATGCCATTCTCGTCGTGACCGGTGATATTTCAGCCCCAACCGTTTTTGAAGAAGCCCAAAAACAATTCGGCAATGTTCCCAATACCCTTGATATCCCTGCAGTCAAAACGATCGAACCTGAACAAGACGGTGCACGCCGCGTCATGGTTCACAAAGAGAGCGAAGTTGAGATGCTCGCTATCAGCTTCCCGATCCCCAATTTTCAGCATACCGATCAGGTCAAACTCTCTGCGATGAGCGAAATGCTCAGTTCCGGAAAAAGCTCACGTTTGTATCGCACCTTGGTCGATGAAAAACGGCTCGTCAATCAAATCTATGCCTATAACATGGAAAATGCCGACTCAGGAGTGTTTCTCTTTGTAGCCATCTGTAACAATGGTATTAAAGCCGAAGCCGTAGAAAAAGAGATATGGAAAATCATCCAAGGTCTCCAAAATAAACCTGTAAAAAAAGCTGAACTCGACAAGATCAAAATCAACACCAAATCCGACTTCATCTACTCACTGGAGAGTTCGACATCGGTTGCCGATCTGTTCGGAAGCTACCTTGCACGCGGGGATATCACTCCACTGATGAACTATGAATCCTCCATCGAAGCACTCAAACCCGAAGATATACAAACGGTCGCCAAACATTATTTGATTCCTGAAAAATCAACTACGATAATCCTACGAAAAGGTCAAAAATGAATCTAGTAACCGGTTCAACAACAGCATTGATAACCCCTTTTAAAAATGGGAAACTTGATGAGCAAAAATACGCTGATTTGATCAAAAGACAAATCAAAAACGGTATTGATGCCGTTTGTCCCGTTGGAACGACAGGGGAAAGCGCAACCTTGACGTATGATGAAGATCGTATCTGTATAGAAATTGCCGTTGCAGTTTGCAAAGGAACCTCCACCAAAGTCCTTGCCGGGGCGGGAAGCAATTCCACCGCTGAAGCGATCGAAGCAGCTCGCACAGCACAAGAGTGCGGTGTCGATGCTATTTTCTCCGTTGCACCATACTACAACAAACCTTCCCAAGAGGGCCTCTATCAGCACTACAAAGCAATCGCAGAGTCAGTTAGCGAAATGCCGTTTATGCTCTATAACGTTCCGGGGCGAACGATGGTTGATATCAGTGCCGATACCGTTATCCGTCTTTTCGATGATGTAAAAAACATTTACGGAATCAAAGAGGCGACGGGTAGCATCGAACGCACCATAGAACTGCTTTCACGTCGACCGGAGCTCAAAGTATTATGCGGAGATGACGCTATCGATTACGCTATTCTAGCGTGCGGAGGAGCAGGAATTACCTCGGTTACCTCTAACCTCCTCCCCGATCTAAAAAGCCAACTGGTTGCCAAAGCACTTGGCGGTGATATGAGCGGAGCAAAAGCGCTGAACGATACTTTGTTTCCTATTAACAAAGCACTCTTTTTAGAGTCTAATCCAGTGATGATTAAAGCCGCCATGTACATCACGGGGTTACTTGATACGCTAGAGTATCGGCTCCCCCTCGTCGTACCGAGCACTGAAAATATGAAAAAACTCGAAGAAGTTCTAAAAAATTATAACATCGCAGGAGCATAAAGAATGTCAAATATGAAGGGTAAAACACTCGTAATCACCGGAGCTACCAAAGGGATCGGACAAGCCATCGCCGAAAAATTTGCTCAACAGGGTGTTAACATCGCTTTTACCTACAACTCTAATGGTGAAACAGCTGCTATTTTAGCCCAAGAGTGGGAAAGTAAATATGGTGTAAAAGCCCGTGCTTATCCTCTGAATATTTTAGAGCCAGATGAATTTAAACCTCTCTTTGAAGCCATCGATGCCGATTTTGACCGTGTCGATTTTTTCGTCAGCAACGCTATGATTTACGGTCGTCCGGTTGTCGGCGGATACGGTAAGTTTATGCGTCTAAAACCACGCGGTTTGAATAACATCTACACTGCAACCGTCAATGCATTTGTCGTAGGAACCCAAGAAGCGGCAAAACGGATGGAAAAAGTAGGCGGCGGTGCCGTTGTCACCATGTCAAGCACCGGAAATCTCATCTACATCGAAAACTACGCAGGTCATGGAACCAACAAAGCAGCCGTCGAAGCGATGGCACGCTACGCGGCAGTCGAACTCGGTGAGATGAATATCCGTGTCAATGCCGTATCAGGCGGACCAATCGATACTGATGCACTCAAAGCATTCACCAACTACGAAGAGGTCAAAGCCGAAACCATCAAACGCTCGGCGCTAAATCGTATGGGAAGCCCGGATGATATCGCGGGAGCAGTTTATTTTCTCTGTACCGAAGAAGCAGGCTGGATCACGGGTCAAACGATTATCGTTGACGGCGGAACCACCTTCCGTTAATTTTACATGCTAAAGTGGCAAAGCCCCTTTGTCTAGGCTAACGCTGACTTTTGCTCGGCGCAAAGCCCACGCGCAGTCAACTGCGCTTTATAATAACCTGCCTTAAAGGTAATCTTGGTGTTCAATATCCCAAATATTTTAGCATTTATCCGCCTTCTCATTGCTCCGGTGATGTTTTGGATTATCCTCAACCCTCAACTTTTCACCGATATGGGATGGCATATTAGCTGGAACTATTACATCGCGACATTGCTATTCGTTATCGCCAGCACAACTGACTTTTTTGACGGATACGTTGCTCGTGAACTCGATCAAATCACCATCGTCGGGCAAATCCTCGATCCCCTCGCTGATAAAATGCTCACACTCGCCGCATTTTTAGGCCTTATGATGAGCGGTGCAGCATCGGCATGGGCAATCTATATTATCATCGTTCGTGAGCTTTTTATCACAGGACTACGAACCCTCTCCATGTCTGAGGGGATCGATGTCAGTGCATCTATGGCGGGTAAAGTCAAAACCGTCGCACAGATGATCGCCATCGGATTTTTGCTGATGCATTGGCCGTTTGGTAATATGCTGCTCTGGATCGCCGTTGCCCTAACGGTCTATTCAGGTGCAGAATATCTTGTCGGTTTTAGTAAAGCCTATAAAGGAAAAATATAATATGTCTTGGATTTTAGCCCTTCTCGTCCTCTCTGTTTTGATTTTTTTCCATGAGTTCGGACACTATTCTGCCGCAAAATTTTTCGGTGTTTACGTCGAAGTATTTAGTATCGGCTTCGGTAAAAAACTGGCCTCTTTTCGTTGGCTAAATACCCAATGGCAAATTTCTGCGATACCCTTGGGCGGTTACGTCAAAATGAAAGGGCAGGATGATCTCGATCCGAGCGCCATCAGCAATGACAACGACAGCTATAACAGTAAAAAGCCGTGGCAGCGTATCATCATCCTCCTCGCAGGACCTCTGGCTAATTTCGTCCTTGCATGGTTCTTTTTATACGCAATAGCGTTAGGGGGGCCAAAAACTCTCTCGCCTATCATCGGACAAGTAGTCAAAAATTCCCCCGCACACATAGCCGGACTCCAAAAAGGGGACATCGTCCGAAAAGTCAACGGAGAGAGTATTCAAGAGTGGAATGAACTCTCCGATACAATCAAATCCTCCATACACTCCGTTACGTTTGAAATCGAACGAAACCATACGCTTTTAAGTGTCATAGTAACCCCCAGAGTAACCCAAACTCATAATATTTTCAAAGAGACGATTTATCAGCCAATGGTTGGGATCGCCCCATCCGGTGATTTTCATACGTTAGAACTCACCCCTATTAGCGCAGTATCCTATGCCAGTAGAGAAACGTATAACTCTTCGCTTATGATCTTTCAAAGTGTCCAAAAACTCCTCACCGGCATCGTACCTGCCAAAGAGGTCGGCGGAGTTGTCAGCATCGCTAAAATCACTGCCGATGCGGCAGAATATGGATGGATGAGTCTGTTGTTTTTCTCTGCACTTATTTCGGTAAATCTGGGAGTTCTCAATCTCCTTCCGATTCCGGCACTCGATGGAGGACATATTATGTTTAATCTCTATGAAATGATCCGTCGTAAAGCTCCTAGTGAAGCAGTCATTACGCAGCTTACTATCGGTGGATGGGTACTGTTGCTCGGGCTTATGAGTCTGGGGCTCTATAACGACATTACGAGGTTAATGCAATGACAACACTGGAACAAAAACTTCATTTTGACCACATCATCGAGCGGGTTGAAAAAGCCCGTTTACGCGTAAACGATCATCACATCGTCAAAATTGTTGCCGCCAGTAAATACGTCGATGCGGATGCAATTAAATCGCTTTATGAAATCGGGCAACGGGCATTCGGAGAAAACAAAGTTCAAGACCTCGTAACTAAAAGTGAAGCCTTGGATGAGCTCCCTATCGAATGGCATTTCATCGGTACGTTACAAAAAAATAAAATCAACCATCTTTTAAGTGTTCGTCCTCATCTGCTCCATTCTATCGACTCTTTGGATCTTGCATACGCATTGAATGAACGTTTAGAAAGGGAGAATCAGATCCTTCGTGCATTGGTGCAAGTAAATTCTGCCTACGAAGAGACTAAAAGCGGTTTTACTCCGGAAGAGTTTACAGATCACTATGCACGCATCAGCGAGGAGTGCCCAAGACTCCATTTACAAGGGATTATGAGTATCGGAGCACACGTCGATGATCCAACAACTGTACGTAAAAGTTTTGAAACAACCCGACGTATTTTTGATACTCTACCGACTGCAACCATCTGTTCCATGGGGATGAGCGGTGATTTTGAGCTTGCGATCGAATGCGGTTCCAACATGATTCGTTTAGGTTCTATTCTCTTCCCAAAATTCTAGATAACTTGCTCTTTTTAGACACTTTTTCATCACAATCGCCACTCACCTATGTTATAATCTTTCATGACACATAGGTGATAAAGGGTGAGGGTGAAGAAGATCAAACAACGGGCGATATTCTATGCTATGACGCTGGTTGTCCTTCTCGTTGTAATTTTTATAAGCACCATTGTTCAAGACAAAAAAAAAGTCTTGGATGAAAAAACTGCCGCCCACCGCTCTTTGCTTCGTAATTCTTTTGATTTATCACTGTTTGATACCCAAAAGGGACTTAGCGAATTAGCCTGTAAAATTTCTTCGAATCGTGATATTGTTGATGCGTTTGCAGCACATGACCGCAATAAGCTCTATCAACTCACTCTCCCTTATTTTCTAGAGGCAAAAAGACGTGGAGAAGTAGATGTAAGTGGATTTGTCGGTGCAGATGGCATCCATTTTTTACGTCTACAAGACCCTCATAAATATGGGGATAATATCCTCAATAAACGCCCATTATTAGCGTATGCAATTAAAAATAAAAAGCAGATTAGCTCTTTGGACGTCACTCTCTACGATGTTGCACTGGTGACAATCATCCCTATTTTTAAAGACAATACATTCATTGGAATTATCCAAACAGTTGCAAGAATCGATCGTGTTCAAAAACGGCTTAATGCCCATTCGGGAATCAAAAGTGCCATTGCATTCGATACCAAAAAACTTAAAATGGTATTGCCAAATGATGAAAAAATAAGTTACCACGGCTATTCGCTCGTATCCTCTAATAATCCTCTTTTCGAGAAACTTCCGGCTACTTTTACTTTTAAACAAAGCAATCGCTATGAAATCGATCATCTGAATTATGTCATTGCATCACGGCCACTGACCAATTACCAAAATGAGACCATTGCGATGATGATCTGCGCATTCGATGTCACCAATGATGTCAATGAATATCACAAAGAAATACGCAATCTTCTAATCATCAGCTTTTTACTCCTCACAATCGTAGCTGTAGTACTCCATTACGGATTTAGGATTTTGATTCGCCGCATCGATCGTGATGCCAGAATCACCCGGGAACTAAATCAAAAACTTGAGCACCAGCTCCACAGCGACCATCTCACCTCCCTGCCTAATCGAAATGCCCTTATTCGAGATATTCATGCCAGCCGTTTTTATGCTCTTATTCTTTTAAATATCGATAATTTTAAAGAGATCAATGACTTTTACGGGCATGCAATCGGCGATGACACACTCTTGGCATTGAGTCGATCCATAAAAGAAGCGATTCAAACACTGCCGATGAAGCTGTATAAAATGCCTTCTGATGAATACGCTATCGCGGTCACAGAACCGATGAGTTCATCGCAGCTCGAAGCATCGCGTCTTTCAATCGTTCATCACCTGCAGTCTAAATATTATGACGTGCACGGTGCCAGTATCTACGTTACCCTAACCATGGGAATGGATATTGCCCTGCGCATTCGGGGAACAAACATTATCAGCCTTCTGTCCAATGCCGATATGGCACTTAAAGCCGCTAAAAAAAGACATCTCAGCTATATGCTTTACGATGAGACTATGCAAATCAAACAGGAATATCAAAATAATATTTTATGGAGTAAAAAAGTCAAAGAAGCGATTGAAGAAAAACGTTTTTGCCTCCATTATCAGCCGATTATCGATCCGATAAATGGAGAAATAGTCGAGTATGAAGCCCTGATCCGAATGATCGATGCCAACGGATCGATCATTGCTCCGAGCTATTTTCTCCCTGCTGCGAAACAATCACGTTTGTATCCGATGATTTCGCAATTCGTAATTGATGAAGTATTTAAAATGGTGGAGACTACACCTCACCGTTATTCAATTAATCTTTCAGTTGATGATATTTTCGATAAACCTACCAAAGAATTTTTAATGCATAAAATCCAAACGTCACTCCACAGTAACCGGATTATTTTTGAGCTCTTAGAGAGTGAAGGGATTGAGAATTATCAAGAAGTTTCTTCATTTATTGCCGAGGTCAAACAGTTCGGTTGCCGTATCGCTATCGATGATTTCGGTACGGGTTATTCGAATTTCGCCCATATTTTACGTCTTGATGTAGATATCTTAAAAATCGATGGCTCATTAATCCGAAATATTGATAGCGACACTAACGCCCAAACCGTACTTTCGGCCGTCACCGAATTTTCAAAACGTTTGGGACTTAAAACCGTAGCGGAGTTTGTCCATTCAAAAGCGGTTTATGAGAAGTGTACAGAATTAGGAGTCGACTATTTACAGGGATATTACATCAGCGAGCCGAAGCCTCTAGGATAAGAGAGTAATACGGAACCCCTTACGTTCCCCTTCGCATAGCGCAATCTCTCCACCGTGAGATTCGGCAATATTTTTTGCCAATACCAGCCCCAAACCGTTACCACGCTCTTTCGTACTTTTAAACGCCTCGAAAAGCCACTTTTTATTCTCGATAGCAATTCCGGTATCATAAATCTCGAAGGTATGCATATCATTCTCTTTTCGATAAGTAATCTCTATTTGCCCTTCCTCTTCATCATCCAATTCAATCGCATCGATCGCATTAAAGACAAAATTACTAAAGAGCATCGAGAGGAGATCCAAATCACCTATAAGTTCAAAATCCTCCTCCGGAAAAATAAACTCGATCGGTTTTCCATAGCTGTAATAGCCGATAGCACTCGTGAGCGCTTCACGTAACTGAGACCATCGAAGTCGGTTTTTTTGAGCGCTTACCCCCTTGGAGAACATCAATGTCGCTTTAATAATCCGCTCGATCCGATAGAGCGATTTTTGGATCTCTTCTACGATAGGTCGGTTTTCAGGGATAACCCGTTTGATCAATGTTGATGCCAGCAGTGCAATAGAACCGATCGGATTTCGGATCTCATGGGAGAGATGAGCCGCCATTTGACCCATAGTGGCGAGATTTTCTTTGCGCTTTTGTTCGGTGATATCGGTTGCACTGAGTAAATGCTTTTCGTTGTGGTGCGCTGATTTGATCAGATACGACCTCTCTTTGAAATTCACTTCGTAATCTTCTTCCCCGAAACGAAGTGTCTCCAATAAAGAATCAAGCTCTTTGGCTTGAGAGTTTTGCAAAAAAATTGAACCGTCTTGTTCAACAATCCAAATCGCATTGGGAAGAAACTCAATCACCTGCTCGATGGTACTTTGAAGATATTCGTACGACTGGCGCAATGCCACGTACTCTTCTTCAACTTTGTACGTTTGATCGATAAGGGCCTTAAGTTCGGAGGGGGAAATGGCATCAGACATTAGAAATCACCCAGATGCACTAAGATACGATAAAGTCCGTAGGCGTCACTGACACCGGAAAGCTCACGAATCGAATGCATGGCGAGTGTCGGAACGCCGACATCGATTGTCTCTATCCCCAGACGGGTTGCACTGATCGGTCCGATCGTCGAACCGCATCCCATATCGCTGCGCGTCACAAAGGTTTGAATAGGGATATGCAGCGATCTGGCACATTGAACGAACCGTCCCTGTGTCCGGGCAGAAGTCGCATAACGTTGGTTCGAATTAATCTTCACGGCAACCCCTTGATTCAAAAGCGGAGCATGTTCAGAATCATGTTTACTCGGGAAATTCGGATGTTGGGCATGAGCATTATCACACGATACCATCAGCGAACGGCGCATCAACGTTGTGAATTTATCTCCGGAAATACGGCGGAGTATCTCTTCCACAAACGTCCCCCCTGCTCCGACATGAGAATCACTTCCCACCTCTTCATGATCCAAACAGGCGACCATCATCGGATAAGAGGTTTCCATCAGAGCACTCATCCCAATGTAACAGCTGAGGAGATTGTCCAAACGTGCCGATGTTATAAATTCTTGGTTTATTCCGATAAAAGAGCCTTTTTGAACATCATAGAAACTAAGTTCATGTGCCAGCAGAGTCAATCCGCTTATATCTTCTTGGATTTGGGAGAGGATAAATTTATCAAAATCAACATCACCGGTTGCTATGATCGGAACAATATCAGTTTGTGCGTTGATCGATCGGGAAGAGTTAGCCTCACGATCGAGATGGATCGCTAATGAGGGGATAACGGCGATGGGAGAAAGGATATTTATGAGCGCTTCACGGCGCACATCGCCTTCCAAATAAACAACACGACCAGCAAGCGCCAGATCACGATCAAACCACGGATTGAGCAATACTCCGCCATACGGCTCGACACCGAGCCGTTTGACACCTGCTACCGTCGTCAGAGGATTAGGTTTGAGACGCAAATGAGGCGAGTCGGTATGGGCACCGACAATGGTATACCCTTTTTCATTACACGGCGGATAGGTAAACGCGATAATCGAAGAATCATTTCGGGTTACATAATAATCCTTATCTTCTTCGAGGTTCCAGACTTGATCTTCCTCAAGACGGATAAACCCATGACATTCCAACATCTTCGCCAACCATGCTACCGCATGAAACGGTGTCGGGGAAGCATCGATAAATTGGATCAGTTCTTCGTTAAATTCGCGCATTACCCTTTATCCTTACTCTCTATTTTTTGAGTGTTTTGTGCTAGTTTTTTGTCATTCATTTTCACTCTGCGTTCGAGCTTTTTAATATCCTCTTCGGGGGATAGCTCTTCGGGTTTAATCCCGCTTTTGCCCAACAGTTCCCGAACTTCACTATTATTTTTAATATGCTCGCTCGTAATCGGTTGTTCACCATACAAATCACGCGCTTTGACATTATAGTTGGTAATCTCAGTTGCGAGGTCTTTTGCCTTGATCGTAATCGTCGGGAGAAAATCAGCGATAGGACGATTTTCGGGTATCCCCATCTTTGCTTTCATCTCTTGCGTATTATATCCATCGAATAGTGCATTATCCCCTTTACTGCAGATACGTCCGAACCCTTGATTATCAACTCCCCGTTCATATATGTTTTTAGAGAGTTCCGTTTCGGTAGCGGTAAGTTTTTGACGGGCTTCGAGCCGTTCGGAGAGGGAAATACGCTCTTCGAGAAGTTCTTGTTTGCGGGTTTGGAGGGCAAAATAGCTTTGGGCAAACGCAATACGCTCTTTTCGCGGATCACCGTTTTGAGCGATGAGATAGCAAGCGTAGCGGGTGAGCATATAATCATCAACCGTTTTTTGTGCACCACTTCCGATCTCTACCATTTTCCCGACGTCGGGAAAATGGTCTACTACCGATTGTCCTGAATTTTGACATGCCGTTTTCGCTTTTTCGATAACTTGTTTAAAGTTGTCCCATTTGGTATATTCCAAAAGCCGCATCAATTCTCTAGCATACCAAAATTCTACACCCTCTTGTTCATGCACCGCATCTTCGAAGCTTTTATGGAGAGAGGTTATCAATTGTTTTTCCATTGCATTTTCCTTCGCGCAAATCTATAAATATTATAGCTTTGGACGAGAATTCACTCCAAAATATGACAGATTGTTATTATTCCCCATAATGGCTCCGCTGACTTGAAGCAATTCCATTATGCGACTCATGCTTTACGGCTCTCTGCTTTGGCTGTTTTCTCTAGGGTGTTGATAGTTTCTAGGTACTCTTCTTCGACCTGTTCCAGCGTTTTGGCTTTGTATTTTTTAAACTCCACTTTGGCTTTGATTTGGGCTTGGGTGTGCCCTATGGTTCCCGCATTGGTGAGTAATTTTCGCCCCGTAGATGAGAGGATATTATCCAGTTCCCGTACATAATCTTCCATCCGCATTTCCCGCTCTTCGATAGCGTTTAGTTCCGCCAAGTCAAAATACGCCGAAACGAGGTTATTGAGTACGCGGAGTTCTTGCTCACTAAGGTAGTTTTTGGCAACCATCGCTTCGGCTTGTGTCGGTTGGCTCCCTTTGAAGTTTGTCACACCTGCAAAGGGTTTGTCACTGTCCACACGCAGATAAATCACCTCACTGGCGGTATGTCCGTGGGCGGCGTAGTGCAGTTTATTTTGTACGATTTTAAAAAAAGTGAGACTATTCTCACTTTTAGGGTCATAGTCTGTTGCTGTAGCGTACAACTCCAACACTTGACGGTACATCACTTTTTCACTGGAACGAATGTCTCGAATACGATCAAGTAACTCTTTCCAGTAGTTACCGCCACCGAGGTTTTTTAATCGCTCGTCATTAAGTACGAATCCTTTTTGAAGATACTCTTTCAACACAGTGGAAGCATATCGCCTAAACTGCACCCCACGAACCGAACGTACACGATAGCCAACTGCCAAAATTACATCAAGATTATAGAGTGCGATATTGCGTGAAACTTCTCGATTTCCTTCATTTTGAACTGTCAACTGATGGTTGACAGTTGCTTTTTCTTCTAACTCATTTTCATCATAAATAGCTTGAATATGCTTGCTGATATTTTGTTTGGTGGTTTGAAAAAGTTCGGCTATTTCTAATTGAGAGAGCCAAATCGTACCATTTTCCAAGCGCAAATCAATCTTAGTAGCTCCGTCCTCGGTAGTATAAAAAATAACTTGACTCATACTTCGCCTTTACCACTTTTTATTTCATCTATCATCTTGTTAACCATTTCCTCGGTTATTCCAAGATATTTAAGATGTTCCGAATAGTACGGCTTCAATTCATTATCAATATTCTTTGAATCATCTATAAAATTACTAAAATAATTTAACATTTCTTTTTGACCCAATTCTGAAGCAAATTTCTGTATTTCAGACTTAAAATACTTATGTACCAAATAATTTCTACGTTCAAGTATTTCAGCCAATTTATCTCTAAGTTCATCAGATAATAAATAGCTTTGTTTCACTTCATTGATAAAGGCACCCATTGTTTTTTTTGAACTATCTATTAAATCAATAATTTCGTTAACTTCTTTATTTGTTTTGACTTTATTTTTAATTATTCTATCAGTGAACAGCATCATAGAAAAAGTTTCTTCCAAGCATTGACCAATATAAACTGCAAGCCCAAAATAAGCATAGATTAGCTTATGTTTACCATCATCATCTTCTGGGTTATACTCATTAATTGCTATTTGATAAGTACTCATATCCACCTCTTAAGAATACTAGATTATAAACGAAAAGCTCTTTTGATATTTTTATATTACATCCACATCTTCTAAAACACTTAACTCTTCGATCACCTTATTATCCACCCGTATCGCCGAATCGATGACGACATCGGCAAGTTTCGAAACGATGGTCAGTTTGATCTCACGGCGTCCCGGATGACGACGAATAAGGGTATAGAGTTTCTCTAATGTCTCTAAGTTGTCACTGAGGCGGATACGCAACAGCAACGGCTCCTGTGGCGGGAGGTTTTCGACGATCTTCGTCTCTACCTTTTTCGCCTCTTTTTTCGCTTCATTAAGGGTCATAATCTTCGTGACGCTGATGCGGGTGAACATCTCAGTGTGGGTTACTTTGACCTTGAATGCAATCGGCTCATCGAGATCCATCGCTTCGAGCTGATCAACTCTGTCGCTGAAGAGCATCACTTCGATATTGCCGTGGAAGTCCATGAGGCTCACCAGTCCGAACATAGACCCTTTTTTCGACATCTTTTTCGTGATCGTTTCGACTTTTCCGATAAAGATGGCAGTGGAACCGTCCTCGATATTCTCAACCTCACTAGAGAGGGTATAGTTGATCGCGTCGATCTGTTCGCGGAAGTTATCGAGCGGATGACCGGAGACGTAGAATCCGAGGGTGTCTTTCTCGAAATCCAGCAGCGTTTTGAGGTCGAACTCGTCCATATTTTTGAGGCTCAACTCGACTGCCGTCACCTCTTCATCATCCCCGAAAAGGCTAAATTGGGCATCTTTTTTCAAAGACGAACCTTTTTTTGCCGTCTCGACGAGGGTTTCGACCTGCTCCAAGAGTGCACGGCGAGAGTATCCAAAATGATCCAAGCCCCCCGCTTTGATAATACACTCGATCACTCGCTTGTTCACTTTTTGCGGTTCGATACGGTTGGTGAAGTCTTGAATATCTTTGAACTCCCCCTCAGCTCTGGCTTCGAGGATCGACTCGACCGCCGCTTCCCCGACCCCTTTGATCGCTCCCAAACCGAAGAGGATTTGATCCTGACCGTCTTTGGTAATCGCGGAGAATTCAAGCTGTGAGTGGTTGATATCGGGAGCACCGAGAAAGATTTTCATCCGTTTGGCTTCGTCGATGTATTTGACGACTTTGTCGGTGTTGTCTTTTTCAGAGGTGAGGAGTGCCGCCATAAACTCTTGCGGGTAGTAGGTTTTAAGCCACGCCGTTTGGAACGTAACCATCGCGTACGCCGCTGAGTGGGATTTGTTGAATCCGTATCCGGCGAATTTTTCGATCAAGTCGAAGAGCTCGGAGGCTTTTTGGTAGTCTAGCCCCTGCTGTTGCGCCCCTTCACTAAACTCACGGTTGTATTTTTGCATCTCTTCGAGTTTCTTTTTCCCCATCGCACGACGAACGATGTCCGCACCGCCGAGACTCATCCCCCCGATGGTTTGAACGATCTGCATAACCTGCTCTTGGTAAACGATAACCCCATAGGTCGGTTTTAGGATCGGCTCCAGTGCGGCGAATACGTACGTGATCGCCTGACGACCGTGTTTACGCTCGATAAAGTCATCCAACATCCCCGATTCCATCGGTCCCGGACGGTAAAGGGCGAGTACCGCAATCAAGTCCTCGAACACGCTGGGCTTGAGCCGTTTGTTCAAATCCTGCATCCCCGAACTCTCGATCTGGAACATCCCGATGGTGTCACCGCTTTGGATAACTTCGTACACTTTCGGATCGTTCTCATCGATCGTGTGCCAGTTTACCTCGACGTCGTACCGTTTTTTGATCAGTTTGATCGCGTTATCGATAACATCAAGCGTTTTAAGTCCCAAGAAGTCGAATTTGATCAGGTCGATGTCTTCGAGATAGTTGAGCGAATACTGAGTAACAAACGTCTCCTCGCCTGAGGGTTTGTAGATCGGGGTTTTCTTCCAAAGCGGTTCGTTGGAAATAACGACTCCCGCCGCGTGCATCCCCGCATTGCGTTTAAGCCCTTCAAGCTTTTTCGAAAACTCCCACACACGCGCTATCTGAGGATCGCTATCGATCAGTTCGGAAATTTTCGGCTCTTTTTGGAATGCTCCGGGTTTAAACTCTCCCCCTTTGGTTTTACCGTTGAGGGTAATCCCCAGTTCATCGGGGATCAGTTTCGCCATCATGTCGGCTTGGGAGAGAGGCATCTCTAAAACACGCGCAACGTCGCGGATAACCCCTTTGGCTAACAGTGAACCAAACGTGATGATCTGCGCCACCTGCTCTCGCCCGTATTTACGCACCACGTAGTCAATAATCTCGCCGCGACGCGCTTGCATGAAGTCCATATCGATATCGGGCATCGATACCCGTTCAGGATTAAGAAAACGCTCAAAAAGCAAATCATATTTCATCGGGTCAATATCGGTAATCTCAAGACTATAGGCTACGAGGCTCCCCGCCGCCGATCCCCGCCCCGGTCCTACGGCAATCCCCATCCGTTTGGCTTCACGGACGAAATCCCAAACGATCAGCATATAGCCGGGGAATTTCATCTGGTTGATCACCTGCATCTCAAACTCTAGCCGCTCACGATACTCCTGATGGCGTTCAGCGGGGACATGTTCGAGGCGTATATCCAAACCGATTCGGCAACGGTGGATAAAGTACTCCGAATCTTCCTCGATAGTTAGCCCCTCTTCGAGGGCATATTCGGTTGTAAATTTGAAATTCGGCGGTGTCGGGTTTCCGAGTTTGAGTTCGAGCTGGCACTTATCCACGATCTCTTGGGTGTTATAGAGCGCTTCGGGGATGTCGGCAAACAATCGTGCCATCTGCTCGGGGGATTTGATGTAAAACTCATGAACGGAGTGGCGCATCCGCTTCGGGTCGTCGTAGAGTTTATTCATCCCGATACACATAAATGCTTCGTGATACTGAGCATCACCCGCATAGGTGTAGTGGGTGTCATTGGTGGCGATCAGTTTGATATTGGTCTCTTGAGAGATACGGATCACCTGCTCGTCGATAAAGAGCTGATCGGCTATCCCGTGGCGCATGATCTCCATGTAAAAATCATCCCCGAAAATCTCTTTGTACTCTAACGCGATCCGCTTCGCCTCATCGTACCCTAACGCCCCGTTTTTAACGTTACGTTCGCTGTTGGTATTGAGATGCCAGTTCACTTCTCCCTGCAAACACGCCGAGGTGCAGATAATCCCCTCACAGTTCTCACGAAGGAGCTGTTTGTTAATGCGGGGAAAGTAGTAAAAGCCGTTGATATAGGCTTGAGACGAGAGGTACATGAGGTTTTTATAACCCGCTTCGTTTTTGGCAAACAAACAAACGTGAAAACGTTGTTTGATCGTCTTGTCTCCCAAATCTTCACCGTTATGGATGTAGGCTTCCATCCCGATGATCGGTTTGAGTCCTGCCCCTCTCATCTGTTGATAAAAATCAATCGCCCCGAACATATTCCCGTGATCGCTCATCGCGACCGAAGTCATCCCCAGTTCTTTGACTCGCGCCGCTAAAGCTGAAATCTTGTTCGCGCCATCGAGAAGAGAATATTCGGTATGGAGATGAAGGTGGGTAAACGGAGGGATTGTGCTCATGAAAAAATGCCTTGAAAAAAAGTAAAACGATTATAGTGTTTCGTGGGTAAAGGGGAGCTTTTACAATCGTTTCGAAAGCAGTTTATTCAACCCGTCCGCAAACATTCTCACCGTTTTTTCTCCGATAGCACTGGGGCCACCCGTGATTTCTCCATTATTGCGCAGCTCCTCCATCAGATTACGCATTGCGAGGAGGTGTTTGATGTTGTTCTCATCGTATATCGTCCCTCGCGGATCGAGACCGACTGCTCCGATTGTCACGATCCGATCAGCCAAAGGAATGTCCGCCGTTATTACTAAATCACACGCTTCACACAGCTCGGCGATACGATGATCCGCTTCATCGGGGCCTTGCGCCACTACTTCCATCGAGACAAAAGGAACATTCGGAATTCCGATTTGCTTATTGGCAATAAAAATCGTCGTAATCTTGCGCTTTAGTACAGCTCGAAGCAAAATTTCTTTGAGTGCATTTGGAAAGGCATCCGCATCAACAAGAATTTTCATTATCACCCACTTTTGTAATCAATTTATCGTGAAAACGAGAGAAAAAACTGATAGCAACACTGCTTCCTATCAAAGCAAAAAACATATCCGATTGCGTATCCCAAATATCACCTTGTGTCCCTAAAAACTCATCCGCGCCCTGCCCCATCCAAAGTGCCGCACCCCACTCGATCAGCTCATACGACGCACTGATCGCAAGTACAATACATATCACAATGAAGTTCAACATACGGCGTCCGTTGACATAGTTTCCGCGAATCAAGATTTCACGTGCAATCAAAGCCGGAGCGAAACCCTGCATAAAATGGCCGATTTTATCGTACGGATTTCGAGTAAGATCGAACCATTGTGCGATCTCAAATCCGAATGGGACACGGGCATACGTATACATTCCTCCGAATATAAGAACAATGGAATGGAATAAAATCACGGCATAAAGGAGTGATGTTAGAGGAAAACGGCGATACGTGAACAACATAACAGGCAACGCAATCAATACGGGAAGAACTTCCATAAACCATGTCAAAGTATCATACGCATGAAAACCCGTATAACCCAATAAAGCAAGCAGAAAAAAACCGCCTAAACTGATGAGATTCAGACGTATATGCCCCCCTTTAGACATCTTTGTTCACTTTAGTCCAACCGCTTAGCCAGTTGGATTCGATACGTTTCAAGATCAAACTCTTTTACCCGTGCCACACCGCTTTTGACCGCCGCTTCCGCAACGCTGGCAGAAACTTCGACGATAAGCCTCTTATCGAACGGTTTGGGGATAATGTACTCAGCACCAAATTCCAATTGTGTTCCATACAGATCATTCAAATATTCCGGAATCTCTTGACGTGTCAGGGATGCCAAAGCATGAGACGCCGCCACTTTCATCTCCATGTTAATCGTTTTGGCTAGCACATCCATCGCTCCGCGAAAGATAAATGGGAAACCGAGGACGTTATTCACCTGATTAGGATAATCGCTCCGTCCGGTCGCGATAATCGCATCAGAACGTACGGCGCGAACCTCTTCAGGAAAAAGTTCAGGAGTCGGATTCGCGAGGGTAAAAATGATAGGATTTGGAGCCATACGTTTTACATCCGCAACCGTAAAACTTCCCGGAGCCGATAGCCCGACAACAACATCCGCATTCTCAAATGCCTGCGAAAGGTTCATCCCCTCAGCTGCCACAAATTCGAGTTTTTGCGCGTTTAGATCACTTCGCCCTGCATGAATCAGCCCTTTGGAATCGGACATATAGATTTCACGCACTCCCATAAAGCGGTAAATTCGCCCGCAGCTAATCGCGGCCGCTCCCGCTCCGACGATAACAATTTTCATCGTTTCCAAAGAGCGTCCGGTGATATGTGCCGCATTGATGATCCCTGCCGAGGAGATTACCGCCGTACCGTGCTGATCGTCATGCATGACCGGAATATCGAGACGCTCGATAAGACGACGTTCAATCTCAAAACACTCAGGGGCCTTGATATCTTCGAGGTTAATCCCTCCGAACGTCGGAGAAATCGCCGCCACGGTATCGCAAAAGCGCTCGATATCGGTTTCATCCACCTCGATATCATACGCATCCAAATCACTAAATTTTTTAAAGAGGATCACTTTGCCTTCCATTACCGGCTTGGAAGCCAGTGCCCCTAAATTTCCCAATCCTAGTACTGCCGTCCCGTTTGAGATAACCGCAACCAAATTCCCTTTTGCGGTATAGCGATACGCATCATCGGGATTTTTTTGGATCTCCAGACACGGAGCGGCTACCCCGGGAGAATAGGCCAAACTCAAATCGCTCTGCGTCGTAAAAGATTTTGTAATAAGAGTCGCTATTTTACCGGGAAACGGCTGTTCATGATAGCGCAGGGCCTGCTGATTTAGGGAAGAATCGTGGCTCATAAGTACCTCTATGAAAAATATTTGTGATTATACACCACACTCTCTCTAAGAGGTTCATTCTCCTGTAGTATTTAATATAAGATGACTGACTTATAATTATTTTATTCGTCTAATTTGAAATATTTTGTATACAATAGGGGAAAGAAATTTCATCCTTAAAGGATACAACATGACGGATAATATAACAATCAAGACGAAACTAACCGTTTTAGCGGTAGTAATTCCCGTAATTTTGATCATTTTAGTCGCCTTTTCACTCTCGACCGTTAAAAATGAGTTATTGGATTCCAAAAAAAACATGTTGAAAACGCAAATCGATACGGCATGCACATTAATGTCCTACTATGATAAAGAGATTTCTGAGGGAAAAATGACACAGGCAGCAGCTCAAGAGGCTGCTAAAAACGCCATCAAAAATCTCCGCTACAGTGGAGAAGAGTATTTTTTCATCCTTGATACCGATATCCGCGGAATCATGCATCCGATCAAACCCAAGCTGGACAATACAGATTTATCAAATATAAAAGATCCAAACGGAAAAAACCTTTTTGTTGAATTCGGAAAAGTTGCAAAGGAGCATAGCGAAGGATATGTTGATTACATGTGGGCCAAACCGGGTAATGATACCCCTCTGCCAAAACTCTCTTATGTCCGTCTTTTTAATCAATGGGGATGGATTATCGGCACCGGAGTCTATGTTGACGATGTTGAAAATGAATTTACGGTGATTGCTACTCGCATGATTGGAATTTCATTTCTCCTTATCGTAATCTTGCTCTTTTCCATTATAGGTCTTCGCCGTTCAATCACGACCAAACTTTTCATGATGCAAACCATGGCTCAAGAACTTGCCACCGGTAATGGTGATCTTACCAAGCGGTTAAATATCCCCGGAGACGATGAACCCGGGAAAACTGCAGCTTCCATTAACGCGTTTATTGAAGCGACACAACACATGGTACAAAGTGCTAAACGCTCATCCGAGGAAAATGCTTCCGTCTCCATAGAGCTGTCACAGACATCGCTTAATATCGGACACCGAATGGAAGATGAAGCCCAATTGGTTCAACATATCCATTTTAATACCGAACATCTCATTACCCAACTCAATCGTAGTAAACAGGATAATGAACAAACCCGCAACGAAATCATATCCGCCAATGAGACGCTCATCCTTTCCCAACGTGAACTTGATGATATGATTTTGATGATTCGCAGCAGTGCAGAAGTCGAAACAATTTTTGCCGACAAACTGCATGAATTGACCACTACTGCACACCAAATCAGTGAAGTACTCTCCGTTATTGGTGATATAGCCAATCAAACCAATCTACTCGCACTCAATGCGGCCATCGAAGCAGCGCGGGCGGGTGAACACGGACGCGGATTTGCCGTTGTTGCCGATGAAGTCAGAAAGCTTGCGGAACGGACACAGGGGAGCTTGACACAGACCAACGCCACCATTTCACTGATTGTCGGCTCTATCGAAGAAGCAACTGTGCAAATGGGACAAAATGTTAAACAGATTCAACAAATCGAAAAGAAATCCCACTTTGTTGGTGATAGCATTGCTCAGGCTGTCACTGTTGTACAACAAACGACCGAAGCTATCAAAAAACTGGTTATAGATGCCGATAAAAATATGTCTGAAGTCGAAACCATGGCATCCGGTCTAGCCAATATTAATGAGTTAACGCGTACCAATGCTCGAAGTATCGAAGAAATTGCCAGTACTGCGGAACATTTATCCCATGTTGTAGAAGGTCTAAACAACCAACTCAGCCGATTTCATGCTTAACTAAAATTAATATAAAGGAAATATGATGTTTGGTCTTTTTAAAACTGCTGATACGCAAGAAAAAATTGTGAATCAGATTGACAATGCTATGATGTCTATAACATTACGAGAATCGGAAATTAGCAGCGGTAAACTTGAACGCCTCCCTCTTATCCCTAAAGTGGTTATCGGATTTGTCTCTCCTTCCCTCGATTTTACCACCGTATCTTCACGACTCAAACAAACACTACCCAGTGATACAACCCTCATCCTTTCCACTAGCGCCGGTGAGTTATGCAGTTTTGACAAATCAACACCCCTCTCTCACCTCTATTCTCAAACCGATGCCGGAACCGGTGACAATATCGTTTTGATGCTGTTTGCAAAAGAGATGATTAGTAATGTTTATGTAGCATCGATCCCTCTCAAAAGTGAAGACATCGGAAGCAGCTCAAAAAATGCAGCAGACAGAGTTGCGGCAATCTCTGATGAGCTACGACGTGTTCGTGTCCCGTTTAAAATGAATCATGAAGATACGCTCGGATATACACTCATCGACGGTCTATCTGCCAGCGAGAGTTTCTTTATGGAAGCGGTCTACAATGTCGGCAGCTTTCCCTGTCTTCTCGTAGGAGGGAGTGCAGGAGGAAAACTCGATTTTCAAAACACCTACTTATTTGATGGAACACGTGCATTACGTCACCATGCACTCATTACTTTTATCAAATTTAATCCTGCCTATCGATTCGGAATTTTCAAAAGTCAAAACTTCCGAAAATCAATGACAAAATTTACGGTATTGGATGCCAATCCTATCAAACGAATTGTCAATGCATTTTTGGATTTAAAAACCAATACGCAAATCAGTGCCGTTGATGCACTGACAGCGCATTTTAAGTGTTCACCAGAACAATTGGATGTCAAACTGGCAAACTTCACCTTCGGTATCGAAATCGACGGTGAGATATATGTTCGTTCCATTGCTTCGATAGACATAGCTTCCAATGCCATCCATTTTTATTGTGATATTGAGGCCGGAGAAGAACTGATTCTCCTTGAAAAAACGGATTTTGTCCAAACAACATCTGAGAATTATTCTGATTTTAGCCGCAACAAGCCCAAAGCAATCGGAGCCATCTTCAACGATTGTATTTTACGACGTTTATTCAATACCAAAGAGCTCAATAATCTCCGTGCTTTTAACGATATCCCCGTAGCCGGATTCTCAACATTTGGTGAACTTTTGGGGGTTAATATCAACCAAACGCTAACGGCAATTTTCTTTTACCATGTTGAGAATAGATCGTTTAATGATGAGTATATTGATAGTTTTGTCCAAAAATATGCCGGATTTAAAAGCTATTTCCTTCTACGTAAAATCAATCGACAAAACATGATCGATAATATCAATAAAGCAATGCTCACTCAAATGAAAGAGAGTATGCCCGTGATACAAACCATCGGTAACTCCATCCGCAATGCCGTTGATTCGATTGATACGATCGGGACACAACTCACAAATGTCAAAGATCAATTCACCATTTTCGCAAACAATATGGAAAAAAGCAGTGCAGATAACAGTAATCTCTCCTCAGAAGTAGAAAGTTTAACCGGTAACGTACGTGAAATACGTACCGTTCTTAGTGTTATCTCTGATATTGCCGATCAAACCAATCTCCTCGCCCTCAACGCCGCAATAGAAGCAGCACGTGCAGGTGAACACGGCCGCGGATTTGCCGTTGTTGCCGATGAAGTACGAAAACTGGCTGAACGAACCCAGAAAAGTCTCTCTGAAACGAACGCATCCGTCAGCACTATTATCCAAGCAGTAGAAAGTATCAGTGATACCATGGGTGGTGTCAGCAGCGGACTTATCGATATGGCCTCTAAAAGTTCAAAACTATCTCATGAAATGGAAAGTTTATCCCATGAGAGCCAAGTTGTTTCACAAGAATTGCGTTCTCAGTCGTTGCTAACCGAAAATCTCAATGATGAGTTATCAAAATTACAAACCTATGAAAAAACACTGGATATTCTGAATCACTAGCATTCAGAATAATTATTCACTCACGCACCGTGCATATACCGCTTCACTTTTCGGAGCGGTCGCAATCCCTCCGAGTTTAAATCCGACGACATACGCCTCTTTATCGTTTAAAGAATCACTTGTCCAATAATATCGCTGCATCATTACCCCGAAAAACTTCATATCTACGCTCGGGCGGGTAAACGCATAATCGACAATCCCATACAGTTCTTCCACCGTCGGCAAACGCCAAGAACGGCCATAAAGGGTGAGGTTTTCGCACATCTCTTTGGCATCATCATGCGTGTATTTAAGCCGTTTATCGATGGCATCCAGTGAAAGCCAGATAATTCCGGAGAACGGATCTCTAGTCCCTTCTGGAATGAGACTATACTCCTGTACTCGTTTATTCTTTACCTCATTACTACAAGCGGCAGATATCCGTTTCCACCCCGGAGAGAGAGTAATATTGCGTTCTTTTGGGAAAAAGCTGTATCCAAGCATCGGAATAATACCGCCATCCCCCTGACTCCCCGTACCGATTTCAGTGTTATCAGCAGCGGTTTGATCCGATGACCAATAACTATAGGTTAGATTAAAAGGGGTGGTTTTAGGGAGAAGATAGATTTCAGAAATACTCATTAGACGCCATCCATTGCCCAAAGTACGGCAATACTCGGCGGCATTTTCTTGTGAGTAACTTTCACTTGAAGCTAAATGAACCTCTCCCCATACGGAGGGAGAGATTAAAAAGAGAAAAAGGAAGTTATAAAGCCGCACAATATTCGGCTAACAAATCAGTTCGAAGATCCTCATAAACATCCTTGCCCACAAGTTTTTTGACAATAGCCAAACCAAAGCAAATTGCCGTCCCGGGACCGCGTGATGTCATAATATTATCCGTTTCGACAACCGAAGCTTCACCGTGAAATCCGGCCACGTCAATTTTCTCTTCGATGCTCGGATAACAGGTGTACCCCTCTTTGAGAACACCTGCGGTATAAAGAGCATACGGAGCGGCACAAATTGCACCGATAGCTTTCCCTTTTGAATCCATTAGTTTTAAAAGGGACTGAACAGCCAAATTAGTGGCCAGTATTTTGGTATTTCCCCACCCTCCGGGTAGAATGATCATGTCTAGTTCATCGGAACTCAATCCATCGATCGGACGGTCAGCTTGAAGCGTAATGCCGTGAGCCCCTTTGATCATCAGCGATTCATCGAGTGATCCTATAATAACTTCGATCCCCCCACGACGCAAAACATCGATGATACAAACGGCTTCGATTTCTTCAAAACCTGTTGCGATAGGAACTAAAACTTTAGGCATAGGTAACTCCGGATCATAAGGATTAATGTCATTATTGTACTCTCAAATATAAAAATAAGAATTAATGATTTGATTTAGAAAAGAGAAAAAAAGTGAAGTGTACTCCCGAAAAATCGGGAGGAGAAGAGATTATTTAACTTTCTCCATGTATTCACCCTCAACGGTGTTAACACGGATAATATCGCCTTCAAGAACATGGTAAGGTACTTGTACAACCGCACCGGTTTCAAGTGTAGCCGGTTTTTTAGAACCGCTTGACGTGTCCCCTTTGAAGTTTGGCGGAGTTTCAACAATTTTGAGTTCCATGATTTCCGGTGCTTCAACGCTGATTGCATTTCCGTTATGGAAGATCATTTGAACGCTGGTGCCGTCTTTGATCCATTTCATCGCATCTTCACATTGATCGTACGTAAGACCGAGTTGCTCGTAGCTTTCGTTATCCATAAACTGAAGCATTTCGCCATCGTCATACAAAAATTGCATCGTGGTATGAACCAAATTAGGTACTTCGAATTTGTCTCCCGCATGGATCGTTTTTTCGATCACTTTACCGTTCAAGAAACTCTTTACTTTACAACGGACGAATGCCGCCCCTTTACCCGGTTTAACGTGTTGGAATTCGACTACTTTATACGGAACACCCGTAATCTCCAAACGTACACCTTTTTTGATATCACCCATACCGATTGTTGCCATCAGGAAACCTTTTTGTATCTTTATTTGTCCGAATTTTACCCGAAACTGCGCCGAATTTCAAACCCGATGTAACTTATGGTATTATCTTACCTATTAACACTTCCTTGTTTTGAGTGTTTTTAGCTCTATTAAATTCGTTAACGTGTATAATATTCCTTATACGATTGATTATAATCACAAATACATTACAAGGATTCATTAGATGAATACCCTTTCACGTATCTTCGGTGCAACGCTCCTGATCGGTTCCGCTCAGCTCATGGCATCGGGCCTTTCACTGCCCGCAGCATTGGAAATTTTAGAAAACAACAACCTTGAAATCCGTTCCGCTAATCTCGATCTTCAAAGTGCGCAGAGCGATACCGAAATTGCAAAGGGCTACAAGTACGGCTCACTCGATTTTACCGAAACAGCAAGCCGTTCAAATGATGCGGGAAATGTATTCGGATTTAAACTCAGCTCACGAGAAGCGACATTTGGAGATTTTGGATTTGCACAATTTGATAATACCAACCCCAATATTCTCTCTGTGCAACCCAAAGACCTAAACTATCCCGGCTACCAAAACTATTTCCAAAGTAAACTGACCTATATGGTTCCCCTTTATACCGGCGGCAAATTAAGCGCTTATGGAAATATCAGTGAGAAGATGGAAAAAATCAAAAAACTCGACGCCGATCACATGAAAACCGAAAAGCGCTACGAACTGCGTAAAAGCTATTACGATATGGCGCTTCTTCAAAGCAGTATCGATCAAATGAAAACCATCCATAAAAATATTGTGACACTTGAACATACCACCCAAATGATGATTCAAGAAGGGTATGCCAAAAAAGTCGATCTTCTCGAAGTTGAAGCTCGAAAGGCAAACGTGCAACGCAGTATCACTGAGATGGAAGCCAATAAAAAGCTCCTCTACCATTACCTCAGTTTTCTTCTAAACGAAAACGTTACTGAAATTGAACTCCCTAAAAAAGACTATCCCGCTTCTGCACTATCAGAGACTGAAGTGTTAGCGAGCAATACCGATCTGCAAAAAGCTTCCACTGGACTGGAAATTCGCGAAAAAATGGTCGATTTAGCCTATGCTCCTTTTCTTCCTCAAATTGGTGCATTCGCCGAAGCTTCGAGTGCAGACAATAGCTTTTTAGGAGATTTTAACGATCATAAAGCGTTTACCATCGGTGCAAAACTCAGCTGGAACCTCTTTAACGGAGGAGTCGATAAAAACAGCCTTGAAAAAGCCCGTATCGAAAAGCTCAAAACAACGACTCAGGTAGAATTGGCCAAAAAAGGGATTGCATTGCAGTTTGATAAAATCCGCACTGAAATCGATAGCTTGAATTCTCAGGTTAACAGCTTGGAAAAAGAGCGGGATTTAGCGGATCAAATCTATAAAAACTATGAGGGGCGTTATCATGAGCACCTCGCATCGATGAGCGATGTTATTATCAAGCAATCACAACAAATCGAAAAAGTCCTCAACCTTCAAATGGTTAAAAATCAACGAAACGAGCGTATTTTCGCTCTTGAAAAACTTAGTAACGGAGTCAAATAATGAAATTTTGGATCACCTCACTCGCCCTTGCATCAACGCTCAGTGCCGCAGGACTCAGCCTCTCAGGAAGTGTTATCAGCGATAACCAAAAAATGATCACCAGCCGCAATATGGGATTTGTCACCAGTGTCAATGTTTCCGAGGGTTCCCGTGTCAGCAAAGGGCAGCTTTTATATACGATCGATTCTAAAGAGATCGACTCAGCTAAAACCCAAGTGGAATTAGGAATCGCTCAAGCCGAACTCTCACTCCAAATGTATCAAAATCAATATGCGAACCTTGAACTCAATCTAGAGCGTAATAAACGTCTCTTGGCTCAAGACATGGTCTCTAAATTCGAAGTTGAAAATCTCGAACTTTCAAAAAAGAACCTCCAGAATATGATCTCAATCGGTGAACGACAAGTCAGCCAAGCCAAAGCACGTCTCAAAGAGGTTAACAACCAGTACAACTACCTCCGTATCACGGCACCAAATAGCGGTGTTGTTGTTGCAAAAAATATCAAAGTAGGTGAAATGGCAATGCCGGGGATGCCGGCAATCGTTCTCTCCGATTTGAACGCTCTCAAAATCGAAGTGGAAGTAGCTGAAAATAATTTACGCCTCGTACCGGTCGGAAAAGCGGTCAAAATATCTATCCCATCGGTCGGATTTAACGGTAGCGGACGGGTAAGTGCTATTATCCCTAGTTCCAATCCTATGACCCATAGCTTTAGAATCAAAGTCTCATTTAACGCTAAACAAACCGTTTATCCCGGCATGTATGCTACTGTTGATATCGAGTAGGAGTTATGATGCATACACCACAAGCCTATCAGCCTAAAGATTCTGCCGGAAAACTTGCAAAAGGGTTTTTACGCAATCCCCTCACTCCAATCTTGGGAATTTTTCTCCTTCTCATCGGTTACATGGCACTTATGCTTATGCCCCGTGAAGAGAATCCTCAAATGGTTGTCAGCGGCTCTACCGTCATTATTGCCCTCCCCGGAGCAACCGCTAACGAAGTTGAAAACGTTATCGTCAAACCCTTGGAGCGAAAACTAAAAGAGGTCAAAGGGATTGAACATATCCACGGCATGGCGATGGACAATGTTGCCGTCATCAATGCCGCCTTTTTTATCGGTGAGGCCAAAGAGGATTCCAACCTCAAAATATACGACAAAATCATGCAAAACATGAGTATCCTCCCCAAAGGTGCTATGCAGCCGATTATCAAACCCCTCGATATCGATGTCGATATCCCGATCGTTTCGGTCGCGTTTTATTCCAATAATCCGAAAATGGATCCTACCCTGCTCTACGACCATGTCAAAGAGATTCAACATCATATCAACGGCCTTCCTAACGTCGCTGTTACCGATATCAAGGGTGCTAAAAAACATCAATATAATGTCCTTGTGGATATAAACCGCCTAGCGGGATACAACCTCTCTCTTGGACAAATCGTGATGGCTACCCAATCATTGGCCTATAACGTTCCTGAGATTAAAGGAAAAACACAAGATAACCAAATCGTGATGATCGGGGTTCGTAATGCCATCGACAGTGTCGAAGACGTCGGAAACATCATCGTCGCCCAATACGGCGGATCAGCGATCTACCTTCGTGACGTTGCAACTATCAGCGCAGGACAAGATATCCAAAACTTCAAATCAGCGCTTGTGAGTGTCAAGGGTGAAGATGGAAAATTCTCACCGCTGAAAGATCAAATCACCCTTACGGTATCCAAACTCCAAGGGACGAATGCCGTTATCATTGCCGAAGCGGTAAAAACAGAACTTGAAAAGTACAAAGAACAGATGAAAAGCGAGGGAATCAGCTACGTTATCACTCGTAATGACGGAGAACGGGCAAACGAAGCGGTCAATGAGCTGGTATTCCACTTGCTCCTCTCTATCGTTATCATCGCTATCTTGCTTGTTTTTGTTTTGGGCTGGCGCGAATCGCTGATCGTTACCTTCACCGTTCCGGCGATTTTGGCAATCACCCTCTTTATCGCTTATCTAACGGGGCAAACCATTAATCGTATCACCCTTTTTGCCTTCCTTCTCAGTCTGGGACTGCTAGTGGATGCGGC
This sequence comes from Sulfuricurvum sp., assembly GCF_028713855.1. Taxonomy (GTDB): domain Bacteria; phylum Campylobacterota; class Campylobacteria; order Campylobacterales; family Sulfurimonadaceae; genus Sulfuricurvum. Next base: position 163,748 of record NZ_JAQTNN010000001.1, on the reverse strand, counting down.
GATTATCGTTATCGAAAATATTCACCGTCACTTCCACGCACCCGGGGCAGCCGATCGAGATGCCGATGAGCTAATGATCGAAGCAACCGATGAGATCGGCGCACCGACCAATATCGCGACCTTGGCCATTATTCTCACGATGGTTCCGATGGCATTTGTCGGTCAAATGATGGGACAGTTTATGAAACCGATCCCTGCCAACGTCCCCGTTGCACTTGTGGCATCCCTGTTTGTCGCTTATATCTTCACCCCGTATTTGGCGATACGGTTGCTTAAAAAACCCGAACACCACGGAGATTCTCACTGATGTACAAAAAATTTGAAAACTATTTACTCCTGATTCTCAACACACCCTCCAAAAAAAGAATGGTGTTATGGGGAACACTGATTGCCTTTATTTTATCGGTAGCCCTCATTCCGACCAAACTCGTTTTGGCTAAAATGCTTCCGGGAAAAAACAACGATACCTACAGCGTCTACATTGATCTTGCGAATGGAAGTTCCATCGAACAAACCCGTCAAGTGAGCGAATGTGTCGTCGGAATTTTACAGCATGAAAAAGAGGCATTGGATACTGAGGTCTTTTTAGGGAGCGGTTCACCCCTTGATTTTGCCGGGCTGATCAAAGGAAGCCATTTTAAAAACAACGAAAACGTCGCCGAAGTGGTCATTAATCTGACCAAAAAGCATAACCGTGACGAACCGTCTTATATGATGGTGCAACGTCTTCGTCCTGTTATCCTCAAACAATGTGAGAGCTTATACGCGCAAACCAATATCAAATTTATTGAACCCCCTGCCGGTCCTCCTACCATGGCGGCGATTGTTGCCGAAGTCTACGGAAATAAAGCCGAAGGGATTCGTCATTTGAGCGAACGTGTCGAGGGAGTTTTCCGTAAAACAGACGGTCTTGTCGATATCGATATCATGCAAGATGAGATTTATGATAAATTCGAAGTTCGTGTTAACACCGATAAAATTTCAAGATCAGGTCTTGATGTTAAACACGTCAACGATATTTTGTACCTTGCGTTTGAGGGGATGGGGATTGCCGTTAAAAACTCCCAAAGCGCAACTGATCAAATCCCAATTTTCTTAACATTGACCCCTGAAGGGAAAAAGTTCGCTTCCAAAGATAAAACCGCGATTGAGATGAAACTCTCTTCCCTCAAACTACTCAACCAAATGGGGATGATGGTTCCCATCACTGAGATCGTCGATATCATAGCGGTCAAATCCAATCCGATGATTATGACTAAAGATCTTCATCAAATGAGCAATGTTGTAGCCGAAACCGATATGGTTTCACAGGTTTATCCATTAATGGCGGCACGCAACGTTATTCTCGATACCTTCAACGATGAATACGAAATTACCAAAACGGGATTGTTCAACCTGCAACTCGTTGATAAAAAGACCAAAGAAATTTATGATCTCAAATGGGACGGCGAGATGAAAGTGACACTCGACACCTTCGTCGATCTCGGAGGTGCCTTTATCGCGGCACTGATCCTTATTTTCTTACTCATGGTTATTTACTACAAAAGTTTTGTCATCAGCGGTATTGTATTGTTGGGAAGTTTCCTTTCCATCATCGGGGTTATTTTCGGCCATTTCATTATGAATATCTTTACTGCCGATACGTTCTTCCTGACCGCAACATCATTGATCGGATTTATCGCCTTGATAGGAATCAGTTCGCGCAACTCACTTCTACTAATCGACTTTACCAAATCGTTGATGCTGGACAAAGGGATGCACAAAAAAGAGGCAATTGCCTATGCGACCGCTACCCGTGCAAAACCGATTTTTCTCACCGCTGCGGCAATTATCCTCGCCTCCACTCTTTTGGCAAGTGACGCCGTATTCGGAGGGCTTGGAGTATCACTGATTTTTGGTACAATAGCAGCCGTCATCGCGTCGCTCTTGGTTGTGCCTGTTCTAATCGACAATTCTGATTTGGAACGTCATTTCAACTTCCATGAACGCAAAGCGGTATCGATAATGGAGCCATAACCCGCCGTGATAACCCCGATCATTCAGCTATCAACCAATATTATGAGTGATTTGCTGAATGCGGCAAATAAGCAAGGGATATCTGCTGATGGATTTGATTTCGATCTGCTCTCATACGAAACCTATTTCAAAGGGACGGTAGATGAAGAGTGGCAGTATCTCAGAGGAAATAATCTTTTAGAAAACACCACCGAAATCGAAATACGTTCCAATCTTTTTTCACTTCGTCAAGAGTATCAAATCCGTATACGAGAATTCAAACCACATCCTTATCTCAATCTATACTTCTCTATTGCCACCGATAAATACAAGAGCAAAGCGGTCGCTATCATCGATCCGAAATCAACTATCCCTCTCAAAAAAGGGGTTCAAGAGTGGATCAAAGAAGCTATCGTAAAAAGAGAACTTCGACATGGATTAATGATTGGAATATTTGATGTTAATTTAGATCTAGAGATCAATCGTCTACTCCTTAAAATCCAAAAAGAAGGGCCGCTGAAAGAGCCCTATCGTCTTCCTATTGCCGAATGTTTCCCTCCGGTTCAACCGATCAATGATAAGGTTTTGCTCCACTATAAAGAACTCAGTAACACGAATAGCCTTATTCAGGGAGTTCAGCCTGGTGATCTGATTTTAGAATATATTTTTCCTAAACACGGACGTGACGGACGTGCTTGTGACGGAAATCATATTCAGGTTCCCGAACCTTCCGTCAAATATGCTAAATATATTCTCATTGATGAAAAAACGATTACCAGTGATGAAGATTCCGGCAGTATCCGTTTTTACGCTGGCGTATCCGGCTACGTGCAACGACATAAAGGGATTTTTACTATTTCTCAAGAACTCCAAATCGAATCTGCCAGCTTCAAAAAAACCGGTTCCATTGAAGCCGGAATTGATAAAGAAATTTCACTTAAAATCAAAAAGAAAATTTCCAATGAGGACTCTATCGGTTCAGGGGTCAATATCGATGTACAAAAGCTTGATGTCAGCGGTACTGTCGGTGGGAATGCCAAAATTCAAGCATGTAAACTGAATATCGGGGCTCAAACCCATAAAAAATCGCAAATCAATGTCACTGAAGTTGCCAATATCCACCTCCATCGCGGTAATCTAAAAGCCAAAGAAGCCAATATCGATATATTGGAAGCAGGGAAAATCGAAGCGGAAATCGTTCGTATCAAAACGATGGCAGGAGGAGAAATTATTGCCAACAAAGTCTATATCGATACGCTTCATTCCAATGCTAAAATCACAGCGTTGGAACTTATTGAAATCCAGAACATCGAAGGTGAGGGAAATAACCTCATCATTAATCCTGACGCTATTGAGAGCTATCACGAAAAAATCGCGTCATTAGAGATCGATATACGGGATAAAACATCGCGTTTACAAGAGCAAAGCAAAGAATTCAGTGCAAAACAACTCTCATTCAAAGAAAAAAACAGCCGCATCAAACAATTTCAGAAACGTGTCTTGGAAGCACAAAAAAATGGTACCGAGCCGGCAAAAGGAGATATTGTCCGTTTGATACAATACAAAGCAGAAGTAAATGCGCTCAAAGATTTTTCTGGAAAACTAAAAGAAGATGAACTTTCTCTTCATACCTTGTGTGAAGAACTCGAAAAACTCTATGCAGCTGATATACATGCAGTAGTAACCCACAACAATATTTATAACGGACATAATCGGGTTCTATTTATCGATCCTAAAACCCATCAAGAATATGCTATCTCACCCAAGGGAAAAGTAACCCATATTCGACTGCGACAAGAGGGTGATGAGAAAAAACTTCTCTTAGAATCCTAAAAAAATAAAACTCCTTTTATTCCCCTCGTTGGGTTTTAACTTCTTACGGTAAAACTCTGATATGAAATTATCCAACCTAACCCTTAGCACTCCCTATTTGTCACTCGATCCGATCTTCTACCATGAAGTCGCACCCACACCTCTCAAAAATCCGAAACTTGTCAGTCTCAACCCTGAAGCAGCCAAACTTTTGGGAATTGACCCTTCTCATCTCACCGATGCAGAGCTCGAAAAACTTCTCAACGGGACACTCTTGTTAAAAGGTTCACGCCCCTATGCTATGTGTTATGCCGGTCATCAGTTTGGGTATTATGTACAACGCCTCGGAGACGGTCGCGCTATCAATTTAGGCTGTGCTAACGGATGGAATCTCCAACTCAAAGGTTCCGGACAAACCCTCTACTCCCGTCAAGGCGATGGTCGTGCGGTACTGCGTTCTTCCATCCGTGAATATTTGATAAGTGAAGCGATGCATGGTCTGGGAATTCCAACCAGTCGTGCATTGGCGATCATTAGTTCCGATGAGAGCGTAGCGCGTGAGAAGTGGGAGCGCGGAGCAATCGTTCTACGTCTCTCACCCTCATGGATACGATTTGGAAGTTTTGAGTATTTTTTCCATACCAATAAACACAAAGAACTCGAACGTTTAGCCGATTTTTTACTCCAAGAATCGTTCCCGCAGTTTGTAGGAAGTGAAAACGCCTATCTCAAAATGTACGCAGAAATCGTGCAACGAACAGCACAAATGATAGCACAGTGGCAATCGGTCGGCTTTAACCACGGCGTCATGAACACCGATAACATGTCTGCGATAGGTATCACCATCGATTACGGTCCCTTCGCCTTTATGGATACCTTCGAGAGCGGTTATATCTGTAACCATACCGATGCGCAAGGCAGATACAGCTATGACAATCAGCCCCGAATCGGATACTGGAACCTAGAGCGTCTTGCCCATGCCCTCTCACCTCTCATCCCTACAGAGAAGCTCCAGTTAGAACTGGACAAATACGGCGATTATTTCACGACCCGTCTTATGGAACTTTTACGTGATAAACTTGGTCTTGATATACCGAATGAAAATGACAGCGATCTGCTGCGATCTTTATTTACGGTCATGGAAAACGGGCGCATCGATATGACCCCATTTTTCCGTATATTGAGCCGATACGATGGAAATCGAGAAACGCTGCTTTCTATGACTCTTGCACCGAATCAGCTCAACGAATGGTGTGATCGATATGATGAGAGATTGAATTTGAATACCTCATCGGTAGAGGAACGGCATAAACACATGCTTCGCACGAATCCAAAATATGTTCTCAAAAATTATATTCTTCAAGAAGCGATTGATGCGGCGGAAAAAGATGATTTTACCCTCGTTAACGATCTGCTTATGTTGGCACAAAATCCGTATGATGAGCATAATAAGTTTGAGCGTTATGCCGGAGTTACCCCGCAACAGCACACGAATCTAAAACTGAGTTGTTCCTCCTAGCGAACAACTTTGCTCTATTCCAAAAAGCTTGTTTCTTAATCATATAGATTGTAATCAAAATGTAACTCACTAAAAAGTGATTATTTTTTGATCAATCATCCTTCTATTTTTTTTTCATTGCTCTTTATACTGTCATCACAAATCAATCCATATCATTTTTGTACAGGAGCACTTATGCAACGCAGTCATCTCATCAGTTATATGTCCGATGTTCAAAATTTTGAAAAAAATATGAATAATCTCTCAGGAAAATGGGATTTACTCACGCTCCTTGGTTCTATGTCCAATATCGGAATGGACACAAGTGAAACGCGTAAAGCGTTCGAGGACTTACTCGACGAACCACTTAAACGTCTGATAGAAGAGACATTCAATAAAAGTCTCAATGAACTCGAGTCCAAAGCTCAAACAGCGATAGATATTCTGATCCGAAACCTTTTTGAACGTACTGCCGATATCGGATTTCTCGCTACCGATGATGACATCCGCGATTACCTTCTCTTTTTACACTCAACCGATATGTCTGCTTCAGACGAAAAACGCGAAATTAAAATAAAGAAAAAAGAAGCCCTAACGGAACGCTTTGCCGAATACGTCTCAAAATACAGTGTCTATGAAAATATCATTCTCCTCGATACAAAAGGCAAAGTGCTCGTACAGCTCGATCATAGCAATCCGATCACCGTTTCAAAAGATCCACTACTGCAAGAATCACTGCGAACCTATCAAGGCTATGTCGAAACCTATCGTGCAAGTGATCTCACCCACCATAAACCCTCACTTATTTATTCCTACCGTGTCTGTAATCCTAAGAATGATGAACCGTTGGGAGTATTGTGTCTGATTTTCCGATTTGAAAATGAGCTAAAAAGTATTTTTCACAAACTTACCCGCGATAATCCCTATATCGCTCTCGAACTTCTCAGTCCATACGGAGAGGTTATTGCCTCATCCTCTGCCCATCATGTTCCGATCGGCTCAAATCTTCCACCGCGTAATAATGAGGATCATCAAACCTATTATACCGGTTTCGAATACCTCTACAAAGCGGTAAAAACAACCGGATATCAAGGATACAACGGTTCAGGATGGATCGGGCATGCGATGGTTCCCCTTCACTTAGCATTTCGTTCCTCTTCACGATCCTCATTTCTAAAAAATGATTTGTTTGATAGGGTTGCCAATGCAAAAACCTACTATCCGCAAGAGCTTCAAGATATCTTGGATAAAGCAAAAAAAATTCAAAGCGAACTCGATATTACCGTATGGAACGGAAATGTCCAAATAGCCAACTCAGTCGGTCATGAAAGCCCCTTTACCAAAGCGCTCCTCTCAGAAATATCGAAAACAGGTGAAGAGACGAAACGAGTTTTTGATCATACTGTCGCCAATCTCAACACGGCGATGCTGATCCAGTATCTTGAAGATTTAAAGTTCCAATCCTCCCTCGCGATTGATATCATGGATCGGAACCTGTATGAGAGAGCCAATGATTGCCGATGGTGGGCGCTGACAACAACCTTCCGCGAATGTTTATCGAATATCAATGTAAGTGAAGAAAATCGTGAAAAAATGAATACCATTTTAGGTTATATCAATGGTCTCTATACCGTCTACAGCGCAATGTTCATTTACGATCGTGAAGGGACAATTATAGCTGTCTCCAATCCGGGCGACAATGCTGTAATCGGGAAAAAAGTAGGATATTCATGGGCACTGGAAACGCTAGAACTTAAAACCACCCAAGAATATGTCGTATCAGCATTCGAATCGAGTCCCTATTATTCCAATCGTTCAACTTATATCTATAATGCCTGTATCCGCAATTTTAATGAGGAAAATGTTGGCGGAATAGGCATCGTCTTTGATGCCGAATCTCAGTTCGAAGCGATGTTGCACGATACCCTCCCCAAAGATGACAATCATGTAATTCCTGAGGGGATGTTTGCCCTCTTTATCGATCGAAGCGGCCGTGTCATTTCTACCACAACCGCAACCATCAAAGTAGGAGAGATACTCCATCTTCCGGTATCGATCTTAGAACTCACCCCGGGACAAAGCGATGCACAGATCCTTCCTTATAACGGAACCTATTACACACTCGGCGCAACCTGCTCAAACGGATACCGAGAATACAAACAAAGCGACGGATACGATAATGACATTATCGCACTCCTCTACCGGCCTATCGGTGAGATTCAAGCCATTGAAAGTGAAGCTCCTACGCAACGTGTCTATACGTATCCTAAAGCCAACGGAACCGAAGAGACTTCCGAAATATCAACCTTTTTTGTGGGAGGATCGCTCTTTGCAATCGAATCAAAAAATGTTGTCTGTTCTCTGGTTCATCAAGAGCTTACCTCAATACTCCATGCCAGCGAATACAATCTGGGCGTCATCAGCTATGAGAAACGGATGGTGAGTGTTATATCGCTCGCTAAATTGCTTGGGATGGAGAAAAAGTACGACAAAGAGCGTGATACCATCATTCTGGTAAAAGCCGTAATAGAAAGACAAGTCGTTTATCTGGGATTGGCTGTGGATGCCATCTACAGCAGCCCTGAAATTCCGATCCGCTCTATCAGTCACTACAGCAATATTTTGAAAAATGAGAATTCACTGACCAAAGCGGTCATTATTCCTGATCGTGCCGAGGATTTCGGAAATGAGATGATTTCAATCCTCGACATTCCAAAAATTTATTTGCAGCTTATCCAGCCCTATTCACACCCGATGCATAAAGTAATGGCCTAATAGAGAGGAATTAGAGTTTGATTCCATTGGAGCAAATCTCGCTTTTGAGCAGTGCATCCATCGAATCGTGGTACTGAACCAAATCAATTTTCAGATCAAACCCCATCCGCATCAGCAACGATACAAACGCTATCTTGTGTTTGCGGAAGTGTTCACGGGTCATATCCGTTCGAATTGCGATATCGATATCACCGCCACGCTTCGTATCATCGGTACGACTGCCAAAAAGATAGATTTCGACATTCCCGAAAGACTCCTCTATCGCTTTGAGTATAGAAGATTTGAGTGTTTCAGGGAGTCTCATGAAGTAAACCTCTCCGCAAACGCTTTGGAATTTAGATAATAGCTCTCCAACCGCCCGAAATGATCGACGCAAAATTTCAGATCATCCAGTGCCTCTTGGAGCTCATCAGGATAATCATGTTCGAGTTCGTTTCGGATTTCGCGCAACTCCATCCAATTATCAAAACTGTCGATAATTCCCTCTTTTTCCATCATAAACAGGACTTCGGACATTTTGACCGTTCCCATACCGCTAATTTCGATCAAAAGAGGAAATATTTTCGCCCCTAAAAAATCCTGCAATGACGCAAATCGTTTGAGATAGGCGTCGAGAATCGCTTTTTCTTCTGGGGGCATCTGAATAAAAACATCGATAGTAAAAATATTTTTCACGGAGGAGAGTTTTTCGATCAAATGACAATAATCACGGAATGCTTCGTAATGCTTTTCTGCCTTCTCAAACCGTTTGTGTAAAACAGATTGAACGTTTGTCATGCCATCTCCTCTTTTTAGTGATTATACCACTTTTATTTTTCACTACTCTCAGTATAACTGAGCCGTAAACCGTCCTCACCCATTACAAAGCCATGGATGGAAATTTTTCCCTCATGGACAAGGCGATGGTGCTTAGCACACAAAGGAATAAGATTGTAGCGGTGATTCATCCCATAGTGCCCGATAGAACCGCCATCATCCGCGTTCGCCTGAGGGACGATGTGGTGCACCTCATCAACCGCTTCATCACACAATGCACATTTGGTCAAAAAGAGCTTGTTGTTATAACGGCTCTTTTTCTCCCGCTTCAGCATCGAAGCTTCATGGGTTTTATCGGTGATCCGTCCTCGGATCTCATACGCCTTTTTCAGAAAAGTCTCATCCATGTGGAGCGATTTGGCAAATTCCAATCCGTACAGTGTTGAGCCGCTTCCGCTTTTGAGCTTACGGTCATACACCAGCTTATCGCTCGCCTCATCGTAATAAACACCCAAATGAAGCAGCACGATCTCACGCGCTTTTTTAATCTCTTCGAGGGATGAGAGCTGATGCAGATGGGTAGCAAAGATAAACATACTCCCGATCTCTCGAAGCTTGAGAATCGCACTCGCGACGATGGCGAGAGCCGATTCGGTCTCCGTCCCGTGGCTGATCTCATCACCTAGAATAAGGGTATTTTCGGTTGCACGGTTAAAGATATTGCGCAGCTCAAGCATCTCTACGGCAAACGTCGAAAGCCCTTTGTAAAGGTTGTCTTTGGAAACGATACGGGTAAGGAGCTTATCGACGGGAGAGAAGCGCATCATGGCGCACGGAACGAAAAATCCCCCCTGCGCCATCACGACCGAGAGTCCGATACTCTTCATCAAGGAAGATTTCCCGCTGGAGTTGATGCCGTACAAAAGCACCCCTTTGACATCCTCGCCGTTTTCAATCGTCGGGTGTTCTTCATAGGTGTGCTGATCGAGTGAACCTAAAAAAAGATCATTGGGGATAAATATCCCGTTCTCTTCTCGCGATTCGATGAGGGGATGGCGCAATCCCACCGTCTCGATAAACGCTTTTGGGGAGGGGACGATGGACGGACGGATATAGCGGTATTGCTTTGCACACTTCGCGCCGCTTAAACTCACATCCACGACAGCGAGAAACGAGATCAGATGTTCGATCGCATGGGAAAAGCGTCGTTCAATCTCTTCGAGATGTTCACGGTAGCGCTCTTTTACCTGAGCGATCATACGTGACTTGGCTCCCGCATTTTCGATAGAGAGTTCATCCAAAAGGGTCGAAGAGAGTTTCACCGCTGTTTTAAGTTTACGAACCTGAAAATCGCGAAAAAAGTAATGCTGATTGTCCAGCGTAAAGAAGCTGTTATGGAGTGCCTCTTCGACACTCACATAACGGTTACGGGTCATTAAAAGATGGTACCCCTCACTCTCTAACCATCCGATAGAGGCATACGATCCCCCGGATTCAAAAAACGTATCAATATGTCCGATAATCGTATTCAATTTCGAAAGGTTGTTGCTTTGAAGTTGTTCCAAAGCATCGATAGAGGGATCGATCCCCTCCTTGAATAGGTTCTCATCAATCTGGTCACGCCGAAATTTAGCGCACGCTTCGATATTAAATACTCGCCGAAGCTCAGAGGCACAATGAGCACACTCCTGCGCACTCGCTTTATCGTAAGCAACACCCAAACGTGCGGCATCCTCAAATAAACTCTCCGCCGCACTAAGCGATGCGTAAAAATAGGCAAGCTCAAACGGGTGGAGCTTTCCGAGTTTCAGACGGCGTAAAATCCGTTCCAGATCATACACTTCTTTGAGTTTCGTCTCAAACGGTGCAATGTGATCACTCATCTTATCGATTAAATCGTACCGCTCTTCGAGGAGTTTAACATCACAGATAGGATTGAGAAGCCGCTCACGCAGTAGCCGTTTTCCCATTGCCGTGGAGGTTTTATCGATGAGTTTGAGGAGTGTCATTTCATCATGATCGCGTGAAATGATCCCCAACTGCTCTGCCGCATTATTTCCCAGATACATATAGCGATTCGTCCCCAAAAAGGTAGGACGGTTCATCTTTTCAATAATCCCCGCATCGTGATCGATAATGACGTTGATAAGGATACAAAGCGATTCCGAAGCGTAGGGATAACGCTCCAGATCGAGGTACTCGATGGGGCTAAGGAGTGAGCGTATCTGATAAATCCGCTCGAACAGTTCGTTTTGGTAATCAATCCGCAGACGCTTCTCATTCATCGACGTTCGATGGTGATTTTTGATCTCCAGATAACGGGTTACTTCATCCCGATCGATATCTCCGGCACAAAACGTCACCACCACTTCGGAGGTTTGGTAGCTTTGGAGTAGCGTAAACACTTCATCCAGAGCATAGGTTTTGTCTTCGCGAGTTCCGTGGATCTCGTTGATGAGCGTTTTCCCTGTTCCCACATCAATCGCCGAATACCCTACGGAATAGACACCGTTATTTTGATCGATCAACAGCGAGGCAATATAGTTCTCGCTCGCTTCGGCAATATAGTCGAAATTCGTCCCCGGAGAGATAATGTTGGAGATGTAGCGGCGGATATGGGGAACTTCACCCTGCTGACGGACAAGGACGATCGTGTATTTTTTCGACTGCACCAAACGGCTGAGATACCGCTCGATGGAAACGGTAGGAACACCGGCGAGGAGAGGGTTTTGGATGGAGTTTTCAAGTATTGTTTTATTTTTACGGGTGAGCTGGATATTGAGAAATTCGGCAACTTCTTTGGCCTTACCGATTTTCATTGCTTCGTTGTTGACCTCATAAACCTCGAAAAACGAGCCTACTTCGATAATAACAAGAGTATCAGGACCGTATTTGGCTTCACATACCGATTGAAGTTCGAAATAGATTTCGGAAAGGAGCTTTGATTTGTCGCTTAGCAGTGCCCCGATCTCTTCTGTACTCATTCAAACTCCACACAAAATAAAGTAATTGATTATAACTTAGGGGTGCTAAAAGGAGGCTATATCATTCAAATATTAACATAGAAGTGAGCTTATACTTCATTGGTTTTTTCGCAATTTTTATTGTAGTATTCATCTGGAGATGTAACTTTTGCCAAAAATCTAAGGACAAACAAAAATACCAAAACACCACTAAAAATAAGTATATGATAATTGGTACTACTTGCAAATACATCAAAAATACTGTTGAACTCTTCTTTGTTTATTTTCACTACATTTACGATAAATTCTCTAAGAGCCAAAATAATAAAAATATCTATTAAAATTCTTAGTTTTACTCTGTTTTCATATATAAAACCTCTCAAAACCCTTACAATTTCTAAAAATATCATAAAATAGAGCGCATAAATAACAACTTCCATAATAAAGCCAAAAATAGAAGCTATCAGAAGTAGTACAGCGGCTAAAAAAACCTCTAAATTCAATCTATTTTGAAAAAACAATTTTACATTTTCCATAATTTTCCTATGTTAAAAAATTTAAACCTTAACGATGTATCCAAGAGGGGTGAAATGATTACTCTATCGTTGGTTCATTCATCCGATACCCCATCCCAGATTCGGTAACAATGTATTGCGGCATCGAGGGATTCTCTTCAATTTTTTTCCGAAGTTGCCCCATAAATACTCGCAAATAATGGGTCTCTTTTCCATAGCCTCTTCCCCACACGTTTTCAAGGACAAAGGTATGGGTCAATACTTTCCCCCTGTTTTTTGCAAACAGTGCTAAGAGTTCGAACTCTTTTTTCGTCAACTTCACCGGCTTGGAATCAAGTGTAACCGTCTTATTCACGAGATTAATCGTGAGTTTTCCGATGCTAATCTCATTATGGATGGATTCATCTTTTTCTCTGACACGACGTGATAATGCTTTGATCCGTGCGATCAATTCGCCGATACTGAAAGGTTTGGTGAGATAGTCGTCCGCCCCCATCTCCAACGCTTCGATTTTTTCAGACTCAATATCACGTGCACTGACGACAATGATCGGTACATCACTGAACATCTTCGCCTCTTGGATAAATTTTTTGCCGTCGCCATCGGGGAGACCGAGATCAAGAAGCACCAAGGAGACAGGGTTTTGAGTAAGTGCTACAAGACCTGATTTGATAGAGTCTGCCTTTACCAATTCATATCCAGCCGCCCCGAGCGAAATAGACAACATTTTTTGGATACCGCTGTCATCCTCGACCAATAAAATATTTGCCATCGTTATCCCTCTTCCGAATTCATTTGCCCATCATTTGACTCGATGGGTAGGATGATCGTCAACACTAATTCACCGTGTCGTTTTGTCGCATTGATATTCCCTTTGTGTGCGTGAACAATCCCTTTAATAATAGACAGCCCTAAACCTGAGCCTTTAATTTTGGCCGAAATTTCCGCCCGATAAAATTTCTCAAAAATATTATCCAGTTCTGAGGAGTCGATATCACTCGGATTGGAAACGATAATAAAAAGATTAGGACCCCGTTTCGCAACGCTGACTTTTATTTCTCCGGGTTTTGAGTATTTTAACGCATTATCAAACACATTGAGCATCGCCTGCTCTAACAGTGAGAAATCCACTTTGATAGGAGGTGCATCGACCTCAAAATTAAACGTTATATCCTCACGTGGATGTTGTTTTAACGCTTTTTGATAGGCGTTGCTGAGGATATCTCCAATATCGCACCAATCTTTTTTGAGATGTATCAATCCGTTCTCAATTCGTGCAAAATCCAAAAGATTTTTAAGAATACGCTCCATCCCCAATGCGCTCTCCTCAATGTTCTCCAATAACTGTTTTTCGGATGATTCAGAAACAGTCACATCGGGGCTGTTGATCGTGCTCACGGAGCCTAAAATAGCTGCCAAAGGGGTTTTTAGCTCATGATAAACCGAGTTAAATAGCACCGAGGTCAATTTCTCCGACGCTTCGATCAGTTTGATATGATTATTTTGGCGTGAAAGACCGATCCGCCATAGCGAAACCGCGAATGTATTCATAAATGCAGAGAGTAATTCATACGTCGGACCATCCAATACGGGAAGCTCTACTGCAACCACTGCGACTGTTTTATCAAACGCTTTGGATGGGAAATAAGTCATTTCGACATTAGGAAGCGTATTGGTGAACTTTCCGGCACTCTCGCCATTACGGTAAACCCACTGCGCACACGCTTGATCGTTAGGATGGATACGATACACCTCGCATTCACGATTGCTTAGCATATCGCCGTTTATAATTGCTGAAACAACTTTAAGTTTATCAGATTCATCAGGGATAAAGACAACCGTTTTCGAATTAAAAATGGAATACAATTTTCCAACCGCAAACGCCGAAGCATCTTGCTCATTTTCAAAATCCCCTAACCCAGAACTGAGTTCATACAGTCGTCTAAAGCGTGTCTCTTCGCTTTTGATTGCTTTGTTTTTCGCTTTGATCCCATCGGAGAGTTTACCCGCCGTATAGCCGACAATCAAAAAGATAATAAAGGAGAGGGTATAGCGAAGGTCATGTACGCTAAACGTGTAGTAGGGTTCGATAAATAAAAAGTCGAAGAGCAATACCCCGACCAATGCCGTAAAAAAGGAGTAGGTTACTCCATACCGGACAGCTGAAAACAGTGTTACGAGCAAATAGATCAATGTGATATTAACGATACCCAGTGCCTCTTTTGCGACAAAGGCGAATCCGGTAATACCGGCTAAGAGTGCCAAACAGGCCAAATAATATTTAAGATTCGTTGGTGTTTGCTCAAAGGGTTTGATCTGCTCAAAAAAGTTGGGATGTTTTTTCTCAAATGGGACAACATCGATAATGCATTGTGGTTTCCGATCCATCACACTTTTCGTCAAATTTGGAAACAATAACCCGAAAAAGCGGCTTTTCGGACGGGTCATCACCAACTCTGTGATGCCGTACTCTTCGATTGATTCGATTACTGCATCGGTTTTATCTCCCGAAATTTTTGAAACGATGGTTGCGCCAAGCCTCTCAGCCAGTTTGATGTGTTTACGTATCTGAATACTTTTTTGGGAATTTCCGGGAGCATCAGAAGTAATTTGCAATGCTATCAATGGCGCTTTGAGTGAATCACTAAGCCGTTTGGCATAGCGCACCGCATCCATCGACTCTTCATGATGATCGATACAGACCATTACCGTGTTGGTTTGAGAACGTCTACCGTCACGTTTGGCAACTGAATATTCGTTGAGTTCATCGCTTACTTTGAGAGCCGCTTTACGTAAGGTAAGTTCACGCAGTTTGCTGAGATTTTGTTCGGTAAAAAAATTATTGAGAGCTGATTCGACACGGTTTTGGGGATAGATTTTTCCGTTTTTAAGCCGCTCGATCAGCTCATCCGGCGGTGTATCGATGAGCCGAAAACTATCGACCCGCTCCAATATGCTATCGGGCACTGTTTCGATCACTCGAACATTTGTCAGCGAATAAACAATGTCGTTGAGACTCTCGATGTGCTGAATGTTCATCGTGGCAATAACATCAATACCGTGAGAGAGAATTTCGAGGACATCCTGATAGCGCTTTTCGTAACTGGAGCCTTGCGTATTGGTGTGGGCGAGTTCATCGATCAGCACCACTTCTGGGTCGCGTTTGAGGATGGCATCGATATCCACTTCACCAAATTCTGCTCCGCCGTAACGGATCTTTTTGGTGGGAATGATTTCCAGCCCTTCGACCAAGGATTCGGTTTCTACACGTCCGTGCGCTTCGAGATACCCAACGACCACATCAATACCGCTTTGTTGGAGCTGACGCCCTTTTAAGAGCATAGCATAGGTTTTACCGACTCCGGCCGCCGCGCCGAGATAGAGGATAAAATTTCCCTCTTCGGCTTGTTGTACCTCTTCGAGGAGCCTCTCGGCCTTAGATTTTAACTTTTCCAAATTTTCTATCTAATATTAAATTGAGATTGAGTACATTCACTTTCTCTTTTCCTATGATACCCCAATATGGCTGTTGAATGTTTTTGTGAAGGATATTGATCACTTGAGTCTCATCAATACCACGTGCTATAGCGACTCGTTTTGCTTGTATTAGTGCATTAGCCACGGTGATATGGGGATCAAGTCCGCTAGCGCTCGTCGTTACCGCATCCATAGGGACTTTTTGTGTGGCACTTAGATTATTTTCGGTGCGATACGTTTCAACTCGCCCTTTGATGGCATCATGCAATTTTTGACTGGTATAGCCCAGATTCGATCCGCTTGATGATGTACCGTCATATCCGTCTGCCCCCGCCGCTGATGGGCGCGGGTGAAAGTAATACGGTTGGGTAAAATTTTGGGCGATTAAGGTCGAAGCTATAGGGGTTTTCCCCTTATACACCAAAGAACCATCCGCTTTGTCTGCAAATGCACCCGCTCCGATTGCATTTATCGCAAATGGATAAGCAAGGGCGCAGATCAAGGTTAAACCGCTAAATAACAGTACCGATTTTTCTATCTCTTTAAACATCTTTTTCTCCTTATGCCAAACCAAGGGCGCTAATCACCATATCGATGAGTTTAATCCCGATAAATGGGGTAATAATCCCCCCTAATCCGTAAATAGCGAGATTACGGCGCAATGCAGCCTCTTCGCTTTGAGCTTTAAACGCCGCTCCGCGCAACGCAACCGGAATCAACGCCACAATAATCAAGGCATTAAAAATAACCGCCGAGAGGATCGCACTTTTCGGACTCGCCAAATCCATAATATTGAGCACCGCAAGGGATGGAAAAATAATGACCGCCATTGCCGGAATGACGGCAAAATATTTCGCGACGTCATTGGCGATACTAAACGTCGTTAACGCTCCGCGTGTCGATAGGAGCTGTTTACCCACTTCGACGATTTCGAGCAGTTTCGTCGGAGAGCTGTCGAGGTCGATCATATTCGCCGCCTCTTTTGCCGACTGCGTCCCGCTGTTCATTGCCAGCCCAACATCAGCTTGCGCCAATGCGGGAGCGTCGTTGGTACCATCCCCTGTCATAGCGACGAGATACCCCTCTTGTTGATATTTTTGAATAAGGCGGATTTTGGTCTCCGGTGTCGCTTCGGCGACGAAATCATCCACACCCGCTTCTGCCGCAATCGCCGCAGCCGTGAGAGGGTTGTCTCCAGTAATCATGACTGTTTTAATCCCCATCAATCGCAACTCGGCAAATTTATCTTTGATACCGGGTTTAACGATATCTTTGAGCATCACAACACCAAGAACTCCGCCATTAACCGCTATGACGAGAGGAGTAGCCCCCTCTTTGGCGATTTTTTCACAAATTCCTCGACACTCCTCATCGAGCATTCCACCATATAGTTCGACAAATTTAGCGACCGAATCCATCGCCCCTTTTCGGATATGAATATCCTCTACATTCACACCGCTCAATCTGGTATCGGCACTAAAAGAGATCCATGTCTTTTCTCCGATTAACGATACACTCTTGGCATCCATGCTCTCCGCAAGCGCAACGATACTACGCCCCTCAGGAGTTTCATCCGCTTGAGATGAGAGTATTGCATACGAGAGGAGTTCGCTTTTACTGACACCCTTTAGGGTGAAAAATTCGCTAGCCATACGGTTTCCGAAGGTAATCGTCCCTGTTTTATCGAGAAGCAATACGGAAATATCCCCTGCTGTCTCAACCGCTTTACCGCTGGTGGCAATGACGTTTTTACGAAGCAGTCGATCCATTCCCGCAATACCGATTGCACTGAGTAATCCGCCAATCGTGGTAGGAATCAGACAGACAAACAGTGCCACCAGTACGAGGAGTGAAAACGAGCTGTGAAAATAACCTACTATCGGCTGAAGTGTCGCTACCGCAAGCAAGAAGATCAAACTAAATCCGATGAGAATCAGACTTAGCGCAATCTCATTAGGCGTTTTTTGACGTTTTGCCCCCTCTACGAGCATAATCATCTTATCTAAGAAGCTCTCCCCCTTCGCCGCCGTAACACGCACTTTGATCCAATCCGATAGTACCGTCGTTCCTCCGGTCACAGAACTGCGATCCCCACCGCTCTCACGGATGACGGGAGCGGATTCTCCGGTAATCGCACTCTCATTGACACTGGCAACACCTTCGATCACTTCACCATCAATCGGGATTAACTCACCCGCTTTGACGATAACCACATCACCCTTTAAGAGCAATGATGCATCGATGTATTCTGTTTTATCACCTACCAAACGATTGGCTTTTAGATTGCTTTGAGTTTGACGTAAACTCGATGCTTGTGCTTTCCCGCGCCCCTCTGCCAATGCTTCGGCGAAGTTGGCAAACAAGACAGTAAACCACAGCCAAAAAAGAAGCTGTAGATTAAACCAAAAGTCCGCAGGGTCAAAACTTCCGCTTAAAAATAAAACCGTACAAAATGCTGAACTCAGCGTCACGGCAAAGATCACCGGATTTTTAATCTGGTGTTTCGGATTGAGACGAATAAACGACTCTTTCAATGCTTCTTTAAATATTTCATTGTTATTAATTTCAATTGCTTTTTTCATTCTATTTCCTTAGAACAGCTTGCCGGACAACATGAGAACATGCTCCGCAATCGCTGTAAACGTCAACGCCGGTAAAAAGGTTAATGCACCCAAAATAAGAACGGTGAATGCCAAAAAGATCGTAAAGGTCATATTGTCACTTTTTACCGAACCCGATGAGAGGGCATATGTTTTTTTGTTTGACATACTCGCAGCAATCGCGATCATCGGGATAATGACCCCAAATCGTCCGATAAACATCGCGATAGCCAATGTCACGTTGTAAAACGGTGTATTGGCCGTAAGTCCAGCAAACGCACTTCCGTTATTCGCCGCTGCCGAGGTATAGGCATAGAGTATCTCTCCCAACCCATGCGGCCCTGCGTTGTTTAGACCCGCCAATCCGTCAGCGCAATTTGCCGCTATAGCTGAAAAGCCCAAAATCGCTGCCGAGGGGAGAAGCAACGCGATGATAACCGCTTTGATCTCATACGCTTCGATCTTTTTGCCCAAATACATCGGGGTTTTTCCGACCATCAAACCGATCATAAACATGGAGAGCAACGCATAAATCATCATCCCGTAAAATCCTGCACCGACACCGCCGAAGATCACCTCTCCAACCATCATCTGTAGCATCAAAACCCCACCTGAGAGCGGTGAGAAACTATCATGCATTGAATTAACCGCACCGCACGATGCCGCCGTCGTTACGGTCGCAAACAAACTCGATGCTCCCAGTGCAAACCGTACCTCTTTACCCTCCATACTAGGGCCTGCTTCGACACCAAGCTGTGTCAGCATCGCGTTTCCTTGTGATTCGGCATAATAGGTAGCCGAGAGTGTCAGCGCAAACAATAGCGCCATAGCACCAAAGATCGCAATCCCTTCTCTGCGGTTTCCGGCAAACTTACCATACGCAAACAACAATGCGATGGGGATCAAAAAGATCGAGAAAATTTGGATAAAGTTGGTCAATTCATTCGGGTTCTCAAACGGATGTGCGCTGTTGACATTGAAAAATCCCCCTCCGTTGGTTCCTAACATTTTGATCGCTTCCTGACTCGCTACCGGTCCCATTGCAAGGGTTTGTTTTCCCCCTTCAATGGTGGTTACATCCACATACGCTGAAAGATTTTGGATCACCCCTTGCGACACTAAAAATACCGCATACACGACTACAATCGGTAAAAGAAGACGCAACGTCGTTTTCGTCATATCGACGTAAAAATTTCCGATTCCTCTTCCGGTTAGTCCTCGCATCAAAGCAACAGCCACAGCCGCACCCGTTGCGGCAGAGAGGAAGTTTTGGACACTTAATCCAACCATCTGTGAAAAATAGCTCATCGTACTCTCACCACTGTAACTTTGCCAGTTCGTATTGGTCACGAAACTAACCGCTGTATTCAGCGCCAAATGCCAGCTCAAATTCGAAAAATTTTGGGGATTAAGTCCCATACCACTTTGAAAAAAGAGGATAAAAAAGAGGATAAAAATACCGAATAGGTTAAAAACCATCAACGAAATGGTATATTCTTTAAAACTCTGAGATTTTTCAGCATGGATGCCGCTGATACGAAAGAGGAGATTTTCGATCGGGTTCATCACGGGATCGAGAAACGTTTTCTTTTCATCAAAAATCTTATACACATAGTTTCCGAGAAAAAATCCGAAAACAACTACCGCGAACGCGAATAACGCGAACAAACCTATATCCAAACCTTCCATTTACAGCTCCTCAATCTTTACAAGGGTATAAACGAAGTACAGTAGTAAAGAAACCGCAAGCGTAGCGCCTACAATCATATCAATCATCATCTCTGACTCCATTACAGAATAAATTTCATCTATAATGATATCCCTAAAGTCGGTCAAAAAAGTCTCAAATAAAAGGAGGAAATAGTAAAGAAAATATCAAGAAAAGAAGAAGGAAGGTTCCCCGAAGGGAAAAAAGATTAAATACGAGCGTAAGAAACGCTAATGCAAGCTTTGAGTGCTGAAAGTTCTTTAATGGTTTTGTCATTGACGGCTGAATCAACGATGATAACGGCCAGCGCTTCACCGCTTTTGTTGCGTCCGAGACGGAAATCGGCGATGTTAACTTCATGCGCAGCAAGTAATGTCCCTACTTGACCGATAACACCTGGAACATCAGTATTTTTGAAGAGAATCATATTCCCTTTCGGCTCCACATCGACACCGAAACCGTTGATATCAACGATACGTTGTACATCGTCATTAAACATAGTTGTACTGATCTCGATAACATTTTTATCAGTAGTAAGTTTTACGGTTACAAGATTCTTATAAACAGTGCTTGCCGGAAGTTCTTCCGTCTCGATTTTTATACCTCGTTCTTTGGCTATGAAATCAGCATTAACGTAGTTAATCGTATCCCCTGAAATATCTGCCAAAGCCCCTACGGTCACAAAAGTTGCTAAAGAATTAACGTATTCGGCGATATCGCCGCGACCGCTTACTTTGATAGAAACAATCGGTGCTTTATTCATTTGTGAAGCTAAGAAACCGATTTTTTGACTCATTTCCAAGAACGGCTTTACAAATGATGGAATTTTTGTCTCATCGATCGGTAAGTTCAAGGCATGTGGATACGCAATTCCTTTAGCCGCTTCGATCGCTTGTTGTGCCGCTTCAAGAGCAATACCCAATTGAGATTCAAACGTATTGGCACCCAAATGCGGAGAGACACAAATATTGTCCAAATCAAGGAGTTTATTATCGATGGCAGGTTCTTTGTTAAATACATCAATACCGGCAAATCGGATTTTTCCTGATTTAAGACCATCATACAGAGCATCTTCATCATACAAACCGCCGCGTGCGCAGTTGATTAAAACCACACCGTCTTTCATTTTAGCAATTTCATCCGCCCCGATCATACCAACAGTCTCTTTATTTTTCGGAGTGTGAATAGTAATGATGTCGCAGGCTAAAATATCCTCAAAATTGGTGGTATATTTAACACCAACGTCACTTGCTTTAGATGAATGGATATATGGGTCATACGCGATTACATCCATCTCAAATGCTTTCGACCGAATACCGACACGACTTCCGATGTTACCGAAACCAATCACACCCAGTTTTTTCCCTTTTAATTCGTATCCATACCATTTTTCACGTTTCCATACTCGCTGATTTTTCAAATGATCGTGAGAATATGGGAACATACGCATACATGAGAGCATATGGGTCATGGTGAGTTCAACCGCAGCGATGGTATTCGCAGTAGGGACATTCATCACGATAATCCCTTCTTTAGAACATCCCGGGATATCGACATTATCAACACCTACACCGGCGCGAACGATTGCTTTGAGTCCGCGTCCCGCTTGGATAAATTTATCATCCACATCCGTTGAACTACGAGTAATTGCGACATCGGCGTCTTTGATTACATCTAAAAGTGCAGTTTTATCCATGTCTGCGGCAAAAATCATCTCGACTTGATCGTCACGTCGGAGAAGATTCAGCCCTTCTTCATGGATATGATCACATACGACAATTTTATATTTTTCCATTACTTTTCCTCTGTGAACGGCGAAAAAGTCGCCGTGATTTGGTAGGTTTTTAGTTTTGTTACAAGGGATACAGATTCACTATGATTAGAATTGGCCATGAGTATCATTCGCATCCAACTCTAGAGTGAGCTCATTTACCGGATAAAAATACCCTTTCTCCTCAGTAGTGGAGAAACGCTCAATCCAGTTTCCGATTTCCGGATTAAAATGCGATGCGACTTCTGTCTCTGCTTCACCCGGTCTCTCATTTAAAACAGGTGCTGCAGGATTAATCTGGATCATAAAAACGACGATAAAAACTGCTACGGTTAAGGCTATAAGGGGAAACAGCCAATAAGCAGCACGTCGCATTACTATTATTTCAATTGATCTTTAATCAAATCACCAAGACTGTGTGAATCGTTATCATTGATTTCATCCAACATTTTTTGGTCTTTAATACGTTCCAACTTTTTAACGGAAAGACGGATACGGTCACGTTTAGCATCGATAACTAAAATAGCAGCTTCAATGGTTTGTCCGATTTCAAGTTCTTCAGGGATAAGAGGGTAAAGGTCTTCGTTACGGATAAGAGCGTCAACGCCCCCTTCCAATGAAACGAATACACCGAAATCTTTTACATCACGAACGGTAGCTTGAACCACTTCATTCATTTTATGACTTGTTGCAAATTGGTCAATCGGGCTCTCTTCGAGTGATTTACGGTTCAACGAAATTTTTTCATCATCCACATTGATTTTTGCAATTTTTACTTCGATTTCGTCACCGACTTTGAGAGTCTCTTTACATTTGACATTTTTGTCCCATGAAAGATCTTGATTGTGCAACAATCCCTCTACGCCACCAACTTTAACAAATGCACCAAAATCGGTCAAAGAGGTAACAGTACCGGTAACGGTATCACCTTCTTTGAATTTTTTGGTGAACTCTTCAAACGGTTTTGGTTGAAGACGTTTATACGATACACGCAATTTGTGGGTTTTAGAGTTGATTTCAATAACTTCAACATCGATCTCTTGACCTACTGTGAGGTAATCTTTCGGATGTTTGATATTTTTATCCCATGTAATTTCAGAGATATGAAGGAATCCTTCGATATCGTTACCAAGGTCAACGAAAATACCGTACGGCTCGATATTGCTGACGGTAACCGTGATGGTATCACCCTCTTCCAACGCCTCTTCAACTTCTTGCCATGGATCAGATTGAACCGCTTTGATTGAAAGTGAAAGATGACGCTTGTCTTTATCGTACGCAATCGCTTTTACGTTGACGATATCGCCCTCTTTGTAAAGTTTCGATGGGTTAACAGGCCCTTTGTAGCTGATTTCATTGTAATGAACCAACCCGTCGATCCCGCCGACGTCAACAAACATTCCATAACTGGTGATTTTTTTGACGGTTCCTTGGATAACTTTATCCTCTTCCATCAACGCGTCAATCACTTCTTTCTTGCGTTTACGCTCATCATTGAAAAGTTTGCGGCGAGAAACAACGATTGAAGCTTCAGCCGGATCAACTTTAACCACTTGTGCTTTGATCGTTTTACCGACTACTTGATCGGTCTCTTTAAACGCAGCAAGTGAACGAGGAAGGAAGAAATGGACATCATCCGCTTCCAATAGGTATCCACCTTTATTTTTCTTGGTCACCAACGCTTCAATAACGATAGACTCAAAGTCTTCTTTATGCGCATTGATAAAGGCAAGTGTTTTCTCTTGCTCAAGCACTTTTTTATAGGAGATTTTTGGACGCTCATTGTAGTGTCCCATCACCATTACCATAATTTTATCGCCAACGTTAAAAAGAAGATTTCCTTCTGCATCACGAATTTCATCCAATGAAAGAATTCCTTCGAGTTTTTCACCGACGCCTACCAACGCGCGGTTGTCACTCTCTTGGATCTCTACTACTTCACCTTCTGTAATGCGTGTGGATTCTTGCTCTTTGAACGATGCCTCCAGCATTTCAGCAAAATTTTCTTCTTCAAATGCTTCGTTATCGAAAGCCATGCCTATTCCCTTGTAACTAAAAATTGGCTGATTATAGCGAAAAAATGCTTGTTTTCAGTTTAGGATGCAGAATTTAGGAGTTTGTCAAGGTCTTTATTTTGGTAACAACATCGTCAATTATCCAGTCAGGAGTTGATGCTCCGGCACTGATACCACAGAAATTTTTACCTGAGAACCAGTTCATTTGTAAATCATCCTGACTTTCAATGTGATAACTGTCACTGCAATAATCTTTTGCAATCGAATGAAGCTGCTTGGTATTCGAAGAGTTTTTTCCACCGATAATAATCATTACATCAGCTTCCTGAGAAAGCTTACGAACGGCATCTTGGTTATCAAAAGTAGCGTTACAAATCGTATTGAAAACACGTACCTCTTTGTGCGAAGACATCAGTTTTCCGACGATTTGTTGATAGTCTTCAATTTTTCGAGTAGTTTGGGCTACCGTAGCAACTTTTTCTCGTAAACGGAGAGCATCGATTTCATCAGGGCTGTTAACAACGTAAACATGGTCATTAGCATAACTTTTAACCCCTTTGATCTCCGGATGTGTTTCATCTCCAAATATCACGATATCATACCCTTGAGCCGACATCTCTTCACAAATCTGCTGCGGTTTTGTCACGTACGGACAGGTTGCATCAACAACATTTACATGTCGTTCATGTAACAAAGAGAGTTCTTGTTTCGGTATACCATGGGTACGAATAACCGCCGTTTCACCAAATTTGAAGCTATCTAAATTTTCGCTCAATGCAACATTAAAATCATTTTTTAATCGATCTATCTCATTGGCATTATGAATCAGTGGGCCGTATGTCGCAGAATTTCGGTTTTCTTCAGCAATTTTAATGGCCCGTTTTACACCAAAACAAAATCCGTAGCTCTCCGCAAGTTCAATTTTCATCGCTCTACCTTTGTGCAACTGCCCAATAATTCAAAAAAGTTAGGAAACGAGGTATTAATGCACTCAATATCTTCCACTTCCATACCGCATCGTAGTCCTGCAATCAAAAAACTCATTGCAATACGGTGATCTCCAAAACTGTTCACACGTGCTGAGCGAAGTTCTCCGCCGACTACGGCATAACCATCTGGATATTCTTCCGTCTCTATTCCGCAAAGGTTAAGATTATCCACAACCGTTTTAATGCGATCAGACTCTTTTACCCGTAACTCTTCAGCATTTTTGATAACACTTTTACCCTCTGCACATGCCATCGCAATAGAAAGCGCCGGAAGTTCATCAATGAGCCATGCAATATTTTCTTCGACAGTGACCGCATGAAGAGGTGCATTTTCTACTCGGATCGTCCCAATCGGCTCATACCGCTCATCCGTCAAAGTATAGCTGATCTTGGCACCCATGCGTTCCAGGACTTTAAACGCTTCGATTCGAGTTGGATTGAGAGTAACCCCTTCAATAATAGTTGAAGAATTGGGAGTAATGGCCGCTGCTACCGCAAAGAAAAAAGCACTTGAGGGGTCGGCAGGCACACGAATATCAAGAGGCTTTAACGGGGCGTTCAAAGGCCAAATCTTTGTTTCTAAGCCGTTAATTTCAACACGAGCACCCATTCCGCGAAGCATCCGCTCTGTATGATCACGACTGAGTTCCGGTTCTTTGAATGTACAGACCCCGTCGGAACGAAGAGCAGCAAGCATCATCGCACTTTTTACCTGCGCCGAAGCAATCGGAGAGACATAATCGAATGCTTTAAGTGATGCACCACGAATGGATAGCGGTGCAAGATCGCCATTATTACGTCCATCGAGTTTCGCACCGATAGTGCGCAACGGCTGAGTTACCCGTTTCATCGGACGGCGTTTAAGATATTCGTCTCCCGTGAGGATAAAATGTCCCTCTGCTGAACTGAGTAGTCCGCAAAAAAGACGCATTCCTGTCCCTGAATTACCGCAATCTAAGATTTCAGAGGTTTCTTTAATACCGTGTGAGCGTATCGTGATAACAGAGCCGTCATCGATAATCTCAGCCCCCAGATGACCGACTATTTTAAGGGTATTTAGGGTGTCTTCGGCACGGAGAAAGTTTTCAATCCGGCTTTCACCTTCTGCCAAAACGGCAAACATTGCACAGCGATGTGAGATCGATTTATCCGGAGCAATCGCATCACTTTTAAAAGTAAAAGGGGATGCCGGAGAAACTTTAGCACGCATCATCGCAAATTTACTCCAAGCTCTTCGCGTAGAGCATTCAATATCCCTTCTACAGCGGCAGTAATATCTTCTTCTTCCAACGTTTTTTCATCTGATTGCAATACAAAGCGCAACGTCAAACTCATGTGATCTCCCAAACTTTCCGAAACATAGCGATCAACAGGGTAAAAGCGTCGAACTTGTACGGAAATATTTTTTTCAATAACCGCTTTGATGGTTTGGTACGTTACATCTTTGGGAATAAGAATACTTAAATCTCTAAAAGATGCCTGATATTTTGAATACGGTTGTGCTTCGATCAATCCGTAGGGAAGACAATCAGTTTTGAGTTCGCACATAAACGTTTGTGCAAGGTCAAATTCCTCTTCTACTTGTGGATGGAGACGGAAAAGTTCACCGGCTTCCTGACCATTGATTATCACTTTTGCACATACATACGGATGAGCCAAAGAGTGGCTCGGAGTATGTGAAATCAATTCAAATGATCCGCATACGTCCGAAATCAGTTTGGTAAATGCAGCAAAATCGATAATGGAAGGTTTCCCCGCATTGGAGATTTTTTCATTTTCCATCGCTCCTGAAACAATAAACGATAGACGCTTGGATTCATGACGTTCTGCATCAAATACCATACCTGTCTCAAACAGAGCAATCTTTTTTTGGTTCACTTTAACATTAGCCGCAGCTGAATTCAAAAGACCTACCAATAACGTAGGACGAAGGGTATCAAACGTTGCAGTAATAGGGTTTAAAAGCTCTTTGGACGGCTCAGTACATACAAAACCGAATTTTTCTACCTGAAGGCGTTCATTAAAGACAAAATGAACAGACTCGTAAAATCCGCTTTGAGCAGAACGATGGCGATACATGCGTGTTTTTTTATACTCAGTCAAATCATTACCCATTTGATTTGCTTCTGCAAATACAAGAGGCTTGGACGGAATATTATCAATACCGATAATACGGACGATCTCTTCGATTATGTCTTGTTTATTTACAATATCATGACGAAACTTTGGAACGGAAATCGCAAAAGTCGATCCCTTCGGTTTACCGATATCCATCCCTAAATTTTTGAAAATCTGGGTAATCGTTGTCTTATCGATCTTTAAACCGATAAACGCTTCAAACTCTTCTTCACCCATGCTAATAATACGAGGTTCATACGAAGAAAGAAGCTCTATATTCCCGCCGTATACCTGTGAAGGTGAATATTTTTCAAATAATTCAGCCACATATCGGATACCCATCTCGATTTTTGGCTCACTACCGCGTGAAGATCGATAATAATGGGGACAGCTTGGAACCTTTTTCTCACCCATTTTTTTGGCAATAATATCCGGCGCGATATAACTCGCTTCGATAATCGCTAATCCGCCCTCAGCACTGAAATGAGCTTCTTTTTCTTGCGATACACCGATCACGGAAACTTTCTCTTTCCCGTACAATGCAGCAAAACCGTTATCGTCATTGTCGAGGGTAATAATCCCTTTTGTTTCCGAATCACCAAATTTTTCAAACGGATACGCTCGTAAAATGACACCCGTACTTTGTGTCGAATACAGGAGTAATGCATCGACGGCGGTATTGTATACCCCTTCGATAAGTGCCAAACGCAAAGCAATCGCAAAAGGAACTTGCAGCTCTTTTACATCGACTGCCCCAAATAAAAGATCCGTATTAAACGTTTCATTATGATGAAGCTGCAAAATACGTCCGATACCCAATCGACCATCTTGTTTTTCTTTCTGATTCACTTCTCTAAGTGGTCGGGAAAATGCTGCACACAAGTCACGTGCGATACCGTGAATACTCAAACAGTCACCGCGATTTGCTGTAAGTTCGATCTCGATCAAATCATCATTGAATGAAGGATATTCATTCAAATTTTTTCCGAGGACCATCTCTCCTATGCTCGTATCAAGGATCATAATCCCCTCGCCCAAAGAAGGCAATCCAATCTCTTTCGCCGAGCAGATCATTCCAAGCGATTCAACACCGCGAAGTTTTGCTTCCTTGATCTTAAGACCGCCGGGAAGCTCTGCACCTACTGTAGCCAATGCAATATGAATTCCTTGACGGACATTCGATGCCCCGCAAACAATTTGTCGTATTTCATTGCCTACATTGACTTGACATACATTTAACTTGTCCGCATCAGGATGTTTTTCACATTGTTCTACATAACCGATAACGACACCGTTTGGCACCATAATTATTTCATGTCGATCAACTTCAAGACCGATAGAATTGAACGTTTTCAGCAATGTTTCTGTGCTGATTCCTGAGAGATCGATCCATTCGTTTAACCAATTTTTTGTAACGATCATCTAAACTGCTCCAATAATCTCGTATCTCCCTCAAATAAAGAGCGTAAATCGCCGATTCGGTGAATCAGCATTGCAAACCGCTCAACCCCTAAACCAAACGCATATCCGCTAACATTCTCATACCCGACCGCTTTAAAGACATTCGGATCGACAATACCGCATCCGAGGACTTCAAGCCATCCGGTTTTAGAGCATACTCGGCACCCTTCTCCACCGCAGAAAATACAACTGATATCAACTTCGGCGGAAGGCTCCGTAAACGGGAAAAAGCTAGGACGAAAACGAACTTCAACTTCTCCAAACATTGTTTTTAGGAAATCTTCAAGGATAAATTTAAGATTAGCAAACGACACTTTTCCTGCTTCTTCAACGACCAATCCCTCTACCTGGTGGAACATCGGAGTATGGGTAATATCGTAATCACGACGGAAAACGGCACCCGGAGCAATCATCCGAATCGGAGGTTTGGTACTTAGCATTGTACGAATTTGTACCGGAGAGGTATGGGTACGCAACAGCATCGAGTCTTTAAAATAAAAAGTATCCTGCATATCACGCGCAGGATGGTATTTAGGAAGATTTAACGCCTCAAAATTGTGAAAATCATCTTCTACCATCGGTCCCGTTTGTACCGAGAAATTCATAGCAACGAAATATTCGACAATTCGATCCATCGTTTCCATTACAGGGTGCAAAGATCCACGCTCACTGATCGGAGAATAAAGGCTTACATCAATCGCTTCCGCTTTCATAGATGCTTGCAAATGTTCCATCGCCAAAAAGAGTTTGCGATCGAGCAACAAAGCGTTCAATCCCTCTTTATGGATGTTCAATTCTTTAGCAAATGTCCCTTTTTCTGCATCAGGAATATCTTTCATACGGGCGAACTCTGCGTTCATTATCCCTTTTTTTCCGAAAATAGCGATTCGGATCTCTTCGATTTTATCAATCGAGTCAGCCGATTTTATAGCGTCATACCACTCTTGCAAAATAGAGTCTCCATTGATGGTTTTCTGAAAGCTTTTAAATACGTAATCATTATTTCTGAAACAGCTTTCAATTTAGAAGATATTGTAGTCAAATCTCTTTTATAAATAGCTTCAAGGGACGAACCATGTGCTACAATAGCAGAAAAAAAGAGGTTTATTATGTGTCTTTTCTGTAAAATAGCGAGTAAAGAAATCCCCTCAAATACAGTCGCTGAAAACGATGAATTTTACGCGTTTCATGACATCAATCCAAAAGCTCCCGTCCATGTTTTAGCGATCCCCAAAGCACATTATCAAAGTTTTAATGATATTCCTGGGGATGTTATGGGAAGAATGTCAACGTTTATGCAAGAGGTGGCACAAACATTGGGAATTAAGGAAAGCGGATACCGTATCATCAGCAATATTGGTGAAAACGGCGGTCAAGAGGTGGGGCATCTTCATTTTCATATCGTCGGAGGGGCAAAACTCCATTGGGGACATTTTGCGGATGCTGATCCGAAGGATTTTTTTTGATTTAAAACACAAGCCCGTTCGTGGTGAGCTTGTCGAACCATGAACTCACCCTTCGACAGGGCTCAGGGCGAACGGAGTTTATTACGCATTGCACCCTTGGAGGGAGCCGAAATCTACGGCACTTCCTCCGCCACTGATCATCTTTTCGTTTTCCCGAATGACATTACCA
The DNA here is from genome assembly GCF_028713855.1 of Sulfuricurvum sp. Classification (GTDB taxonomy): domain Bacteria; phylum Campylobacterota; class Campylobacteria; order Campylobacterales; family Sulfurimonadaceae; genus Sulfuricurvum. The sequence goes on along the minus strand of NZ_JAQTNN010000001.1, from coordinate 133,660 downwards.
TTATGAATAATTGTATAGCTGATCGCCGTGGTATCACGAATCGTATTAATCGTTGAGCAGTACGTCTCCAAGCTCGCCATAACCCAACGTGCGGCCAATGTATCGTCCGCATTGGAATCAAAATGGTATTCGAGATGCAGGGCATTAAATTTACGCGGTGCAGACTCATTACGCACTACTTCACCACTGACTTCAAGGTTTGTTACTTCATACCCTTGTTGCTTTGGAAGCAACACCACATCGGTTGCACTGCACGTAATAATCCCACTTAAAAAATACTCGATTGGGGAGATTTGCGGACAGTCGATAATAAAACTGCTTTTTTCCGTTTTGGCCTCAAATTTCATTTCACTTTGGTGGCTAACCGTGATCTTCATTTCACATCCTTAAGATAATGGTCAAAATAAATAATTTGTTCTAGCGTACGAACTTCGGCAGTTCCGCCCTGTGACGTACGGGCATTCATCGAATGCTCAATCGCTAAGTAAGCAATAACATCTTTTTTGATTCGATTATCAATCGCATGCAGTTCTGCATATTCAATATCGCTCAAATCGATTCCCAAAGCTTCTGCACGAGCAACGGCACGTCCGGTAATATGATGTGCTTCTCGAAACGGGACATCGCAGTGTTCAACCAAATAATCGGCCAAATCAGTGGCACTAAGATGACCGAGTTTGCAAGCACGTGCCATATTTTGAGGCTTAATCGTCATCGTTTTAAGGGCTTCACGCAAAATCTCAAGAGAGATTTCAGCGGTTTCTACACTGTCAAACACTCCTTCTTTATCTTCTTGAGTATCTTTGTTGTATGCGAGAGGCAACCCTTTCATAACGGTCAATAATCCCATCAGATTTCCAAATACTCGACCTGTTTTTCCTCGGAGAAGTTCCGGGACATCGGGGTTTTTCTTTTGCGGCATAATCGAAGAGCCCGTCGAATAAGCGTCGGAAAGTTCCACAAAACGGAATTCATAACTCGACCAAAGGATAATCTCTTCGGCAAGGCGAGAAATATGCATCATCAATGTCGAAATATTGAACAAAATTTCCAGCGCAAAGTCACGATCACTGACCGTATCGAGACAGTTGACACTGACACTTTCAAAGCCGAGTGCTTTTGCGGTCATTTCACGGTTGATATTATGCGGAGTCCCTGCCAAAGCGGCACATCCGATCGGGGAAATATTATTACGCGCCGCACTGCTCTCAAAACGTTCACAATCACGTTTAAACATCGATACATATGCGAGCAGATGAAACGCGAAATTAATCGGCTGAGCATGCTGTAAATGGGTCATTCCCGGCAACAACGTCGTAGTATGCTCTCGAGCAATATCAATAATCGCTTCCATCAACGATTTGATCTGCCCCACAATTTCATGGTTTTTACGAAGTACAAAACGGCGAAAATCGAGTGCTACCTGATCATTACGACTACGCGCGGTATGAAGTTTTTTACCGGCTTCACCAATAATGGCGGTAAGGCGTTTTTCAATCGCCATATGCAGATCTTCATCTCCGATTTTCCATTCGAAAGCACCGGACTCGATTTCACTCAAGACTTGTGCCATCCCCGATTCGATTGAACTCAGCTCTTCCTGGGTTAAAATCCCCTGATGGGTAAGCATTTGCGCATGTGCGACAGAGCCTTCAATATCTTCCCGATAAAGTTTTTGATCAAACATGATTGAAGCATTAAATTTTTCTAAAAGGGTTGACGCATCTTGCGCGAAACGTCCGGACCACATCTTTTCCATGGTATCTCCGAGGTGTGTAAAAGTTGCGTATTTTAGCGAAGTTTGGTTTAGAAGAAAATCATCCCCTCAGGGATGGAAGGTTAATTCAATTACAGGCAGGGACATTACCACTGTCTTTTGCGTATTCGGTCAAGAAGTCTTCGAGATGTCGAGCATCTTTGAAATATCCCCGATCATTAAAGTAAGCCCAAGAAGCTTCCGCTTTTTTCGAAGAAAGATGGATTTGGGCCAATTTTTCCCCTTTATTTGCCATGATAGTTTCCCATACACGCTGTTTCTTTGATGCCGCTAATGCTTGACCGCCACCATGGCACTCTTTACATGACTCAATGTAAATTTTTTGCCCTTTATACGTGGCGGCATTGAGAAACGTAGAACTGGCTAAAAGTGTAATCGCTACTGTAGCATAAAACTTGCGCATCGGAATTATTTTTCCCTATTTGGTTAATATCTAAATCGACTATATTACATTACTAAATCTAATAAATTGCTTAAGCTAACTCCCCTATTAAAGGGAAAATAAAGCGTCAAAGCTGATATTTCTTCTCTAATTTCGAATCTAAATCCCAGAGCGAAAGCGCTTTCAGACGTTCAACTACAGAAGGGGTACATTCGACATCTCCCGGCCATTCCCGTTCAAATCCATCCAGTGCAGTTTTCGTTGTCCCGTCAATCGCTACGATAGACTCTCCGCGGTAGACATCGCGTGCCGCATCCATGTTATTCGTTACCCTCCATATCAGCATATACGGGTTATGGATATCATTTTTATCCTCATCTACAAATACAACGATTCGGATAAAGGGAGAGAGTTTTTCGATCGCTCCGAAGCACTCTTGTAGTGAACGTGTTTTGCGGACACTCACTACTGTGATCGGATTAGCGGTATGGCGCATGTATTGAGTAACTGCCGTAACTTCGGGAATAAGATTTTGAACCTGTTCCATTAATACCGAGCTATCAATGGATTCGGGAGCGATAGGGGAATGTGATGCCGTAAAGTCAATTCCCAATTTGCCTCCCACCAATGACTCAGGACTTGAATGATCAAGAGCATCGGTGATCCCTTCAGAAATAAAGAGATATTTAGGGATAAAACGGTTCAGCGCATATGTTATCAACGCTTCGTAGTTGGTAAGTTTCGGTGCGTCTTCTCCGAAGAAGAGAGCATGTTTGACGAAGCTCATTTGTCCCGATCCCCAAAAAATGTGCATAAACTGCTTCGCATGCCCTTTGTAAAGCGGTTTCATTTTCGCCAAAATCAGATTATGGAATACCCCATTCTCCGGCATATGGTAATCGATCAGATCAGCCGCATTGGTTTTGAGTAACGGCAAGAATACCCGTTCGGTCGCCCATCCCATGTACTTATCTTCCAACGGCGGTTTCCCAACAACCGTAGCAAGATAATAAGGATTTTTACGGTGTGTTATCGCACTGACTTCCATAACCGGATAGTGTTCTGCCAAAGTGTAATATCCTGTATGATCCCCAAACGGCCCTTCGAGTTGAAGTTTTTCCGTATCAACCCACCCCTCGATGACAAAATCAACGTCTTCAGGAATATACAGTGGTGTCGTAAGTGACTCAACAAGTTTAGGAGACTCTTTTTTGACAAGACCGTATAAAAGCAGTTCATTGACCCCATAAGGCAACGGAGCTGTCGCACACCAAGTGTAAAGCGGATCTCCTCCGATCGCAATCGATACCGGCATTTTTTTACCGGCACGTTGATACTGATCGAAAAAGTGGGATGAGTCTTTGTGAATCTGCCAGTGCATTCCCAAATGATTTTTATCATACACTTGGAGTCGATACATTCCCAGATTGACCAATCCACCGTCCAAACTCTGTGTATAAACTTGTCCCATCGTAATAAACGGACCGCCGTCCTCTTCCCAAGTGGTAAGGATTGGTAAATCATATAGATTAACTTCCGTCCCCTGTTTTACAACTTCTTGAGCGCTTCCGCGTGTTTTGAGTTTTTTAGGAAAGATGTCTTTCATGGCAAACAAGTCACCCAACATCCCGATTTTTTCTTTGAATCCTTGCGGCGGCTTCATGTGGAGCAGTTTTTCGATCTCGCTTGCGACCCCCTCCACTTCACGACCGAAAAGCAATTCGGTACGTCGATAGGAACCGAACAGATTCATCACGACAGGAATGTCAAATTTTTTTCCGCTTGCTTTATCGACCGGATGGGTAAAGAGAAGAGCTTTACCGCCATCAACCTTTTTTACTTCAGCATACGCCAAATGGGGAATTTCAAGATAAATATCAAGAGGGGTATCGATAATGCGTAATTCATCTTTGGATTTTAGCAGATCAATCGTTTTTTGTAATGTCACGGATTAAACCTCGTTTGCCATAACTTCGGCACGGTGAAGCAGTTCCATCGCTCCCTGTTCGATCAAACGCTCAGCCATCGCTTCACCTGCTCGAATCGTTTCACCCTGAGACAACGTTACCATCTCGCCCATCACTTCAGAAGCATCCGGGAGTCCGAGAAGTGAACGAACCACGACACTTCCATCACTCTGTACTCGTGCACTGACACCGATAGGAACTTGGCAACCGCCTTGCAAGGTATCAACAAAACCTCTCTCAATACTTGTTTCAATACGGCTGTCATGATCTTCTAAGAATGAAGCGATCTCTAAAACCCACGGTTCATTGACCGTCTCGATGCCTAAAGCGCCCTGCCCCATAGACGGAATCATCTCTTCAAGAGAAATCGGATAAAAATGCTCCACAAGCGTCGAAAAACCGAGACGGTTGATTCCGGCTGCCGCGAGGATAATCGCATCGAATTCACCCTCTTTGAGTTTACGGATACGGGTATCGACATTGCCGCGTAAATCTTTAATCACCAAATCGGGGCGCTGTTTCATCAACTGCATACGACGGCGTAATGAAGAGGTACCGACAACAGCACCTTGCGGAAGGGATACAATATTAGGATATTTCTCACTCAACATTGCGTCACGAACATCTTCACGTGTCGTGATTGCCGAGAGGAGTAGCCCCTCAGGCATTACTGTCGGAACATCTTTCAATGAATGTACGGCCATCTGCGCTTCGCCTCGTAACATAGACTCCTCAATCTCTTTGAGAAACAGCCCTTTACCACCGATTTTTGCCAACGGCGCATCCAAAATCTTATCCCCTGATGTGATAATAATTTTAAGTTCTACTTCGACATCACTAAAGTGTGATTCGATAACCGATTTGATATGGTGGGACTGCCAAAGAGCCAGTTTACTTCCGCGCGTTGCAATGGTGAGTTTTTTCATGTATTACTTAACCTTAATCTCTTTGTATTTGTTTTTCGAAGCATCTTTTTGACCGTCAAAGAAAACCGTCGGTGTTCCGGCCACCATCACTGATTGAGCTACCTTCTGGTCAAATTCAAACTGCTTGATTACCGAAGGACGTTTGATATCCGCAACGGACACTTTGGTTGCGAATGTTTTGTTAAAGGCATCCAAAATTTTTTGATCGTCTTTTTCATTAGGACTTATATCCACTTTATAGAGGCTTAAAACCGCATTATCCGTTCCGCTTTGATCCACAACAATAGCCGCTTTGGTCAATGTTACGGATGCAGGGTGCAATGAGGCTAAAGGGAAATGGTAATAATAGACAGCAAATGTTTTAGGATATTTTGCCATGTATGCTAAAGCATCCGGTACATACTTACGGCAAAACGGACAAAGCGGATCAGAAAAGATCGCTACTTTATGGGGAGCATTGGCATCACCGCTGATACGATTTACTTTCGTATAAAATGCGCCGTTAAACGTAGGAGCTATGGTGTCATTGTACCGTTCACCCGTTTTGAGGTTGACCAATTCAGGTGCGATAACATTTCCATTTACAAAATAGGTGCCGTTTTGATTAATATGGCGCGTATCGCTACCTTGCTTTACATCTGCCTCAATCGTCACAAAATAAGCTTGCCATCCGCTCATGGCGGCAAGATTTTGTTTACCGTTCACATCAATCTGAAGATTGGAAACATTCGGATTACCTCCGATCCCTTTTTTCAAAAATGAGACTACCTCAGCATCGGTAGCCGCCATTAGACTAGCGCAGAGAAGGAAAATCGTCGATAATTTCGGCATCAATAACATTATCATCCTTTGGTTGAGTTGGTGGTTGGTATTTTCTCGAAAAACGGTTAACAATAAACGAACTTAACAGGGAAAATTGCATCAAAACACCGATCATATCACCCAAAAAACCGGGAAGAATAAGCAAAACAGCCCCTAAAAGGGCCGTCATATTCCGTTTGGTGAAGCTCTCCATTGTGATTTGACGCGTTTGAAGCGCATATAGATTTTCACCCAGCGTATGGCGAAAATTCATCAGAATCATAATCCCTAGAAATGCACTCGCCACAATTTCTAAAAACGTTGCGAGTCCGCCAATACGTCCGGCAATATCCACCGTCACGATCACCTCTAAAAAAAGGTAGATCACAAAATAGATCATCTGCGCAATTCCTCAATTTTATCCAGAACATTTGCTGCATCGACGGTAATCATCTCACCCGAAGAGCGAACCATGATTTGAACTAATCCATTTTCAAGCTCTTTACCGACGATCACAGTAAAAGGGAATCCGATCAATTCCGCATCCGACATCTTGAATCCGAATCGCTCTTTGCGATCATCCAAAATCACTTCGATACCGCGGGATTGAAGGGTGGTATAGAGTTCTTCAGCATACGCCATGTGTGTCTCTTCCTTGATATTCGAAACCATAACATTCACGAGATACGGAGCCGTAGCATGTGTCCAGATACACCCTTTCTCATCATGGTGCTGCTCGATTACAGCAGCGACAAGGCGGCTCACACCCATCCCGTACGTTCCCATAATGAACGGTTGTGAACGGCCGTTTTCATCCAGATACTCCGCTTTGAGAGGAGCGGAATAAACGGTACCGAGTTTAAAGATATGCCCTACTTCAATCCCTTTGGTATGTTCCATCTTACCACCGCAATGAGGACATCCGTCACCTGCTTGTACCGTTACCAAATCGGCGAATACCACGTCTTTCATAACATTCAAATCAACACCGACGAAATGGTAGTCCGCTTCGTTCGCACCGCAAATCATCGTCGTAGCATCGCGGGTATCGTTATCCATCACAAAACGGATTTTATTCTGATCCAACGGCCCTATAAAACCGGGAACCAACCCGATTTCCATAAGCTCTGCTTCGCTGATATCGACCAAATCATTGGCACCGACACTGTTTCGTGCTTTTACCTCTTGAAGCTCATCGCATCCGCGGATAAAGAAACATACCGGTTCACTTCCCTCTGTATAGACGGCACGCATCACAACGGCCTTAAGGGTGTAATACGGATCGACATGGAAAAAGTTGCTCAAATCCTCGATTGATTTAATATTCGGCGTTTTAAAACGGGCGAAATCAGCTTGCGGAGCTTCAGGAATTACAGTGCGAGGTGCACGGCGTGCTGCTTCGACATTAGCGCCGTATTCGCATGTATCACACACTGCCAACGTATCTTCACCGCTGTCCGCCAATACCATCAACTCTTTTGACCCTGTACCTCCGATTGCTCCACTGTCCGCTTCAACGATACGGAATTCAAGACCAAGACGCTCTAGAATACGTTTGTATGCTGCTTCCATCGCATCAAATTCGCGATCCAAATCTTCGGTGGAAGAGTGAAAGCTGTAACCGTCTTTCATGACGAATTCACGTGCACGCATAAGACCGAATCTCGGACGTGCTTCGTCACGAAATTTGGTTTTCACTTGATAGACATTCAAAGGAAGCTGTTTGTAACTCGTCACACGGTTACGGACAATGCTCACCATCATCTCTTCGTGAGTTGGTCCGAGGACAAAAAGATTATCTTTACGGTCACGGAAACGGAGAAGTTCTTTTCCAAATTTTTCGATTCGTCCACTCTCCTGCCACAACTCTGCCGGAGTAACAAAACTCAAATCAACTTCTAATGCACCGCATACAGCCATCTCTTCATTGATGATATTCTCAATTTTACGAAGTACCCGTTTTCCCAACGGCAAAAAATTATACAGACCGCTTGCCACCTGTGCTACAAATCCTGCTCGTGAGAGATAAATATGACTGGGTAGCTGAGCATCTTTAGGTGACTCTTTTGTCGTAGGGATATAGGCTCTTGAAAAACGCATTATTTTCCTTTAGGGTAATATTTACAGCTGGTTTGGCTCATCTCTTCGCCTTCATCTTGATCCATCAAAAAGCTCATCGATTCAATCAGGGCATCCACCCGCATTGCATCCGAACCGTCACGCATCCGCTGTGCGAACGGGTGTAAAAATCGTTTCAGTGCTTGTTCCGTCGCTTTTTGCACTGCTTCGGCATGTTCTTGGGGGATATATCCGTTCTCGATAACACGCTCCGTCTCACGAGCTGCGGCACGATAGGCTTTAAGATACATATTTTTGATAAGCGGCTCAATCGACAGGGTTTTTAACCACTCGAAAAATCCGACTACATGACGTCGAATAATCACATAGGAGAGTTTTGCTTCATCCTCACGCAGAGCAATGTTCTCATTAACAATCTCTTTGAGATCATCAACGCTAAAGAGATGAATCCCCCAAATTTCCGCATCGCATTCGATATCTCTTGGAACAGCCATATCAAACCAATACCGATCATACGAACAGGGTTTGATCATCTCTTCGGTAATAATAGGGTGAATCGATCCGGTTGCCGTAAATAAAAGCTCATTTTCGTTGATTGCATACGCAATCTCTTCAAACGATTGTGCTCTTGCATTGCACTCTCTGGCAATAGCTTCGGCTTTCTCGAACGTCCGGTTCATAATGGTGACATCCACTCCTTGCGCGATCAAGTGTTTGCAGGTGATAACCGACATTTCACCTGAACCTATGACTAATGCTTTTTTCCCGTTCAATTCACCTACGCTCTCTTTAACCTTTGCTACGGCGACACTTGCCACTGAAACCGGCTTGGAAGAGATATTGGTCGCATTGCGTACTTCGGCGGCACACTTAAATCCGTAACTCATTGCACGCGAAAGTTTTTGCGCCGAAAAACCGTTTTCTTGGGAAAGTTTAAAGGCATCTTTGAGCTGTCCTGCGATTTGGGTCTCACCTACTACCATCGAATCAAGTGAACTCGCGACACTGAAAAGGTGATGAATACACCCCTCATCGTCGAAAATATCGGCACGCCCATGCAATTCGTCACGAGACATCCCTGAACGGCTGCTTAAAAGCTCAAATACAGATTCACTGGCCGCATCGGTATCATTACAACTGCAAAAAATCTCGACGCGATTACAGGTAGATAGAATCATAGACTCGCTGATAGCCGCAGTAGTGTTGAGTCTATCCATCGATTGAAGCTGTTGCATCTCATCCACAAAGGCAAGCTTCTCACGAATAGCGATGGTAGAGTTTTTGTGAGAAAAACTGATAATCAAATAGTGCATTTAATGACTTCTTTGGATGACGGTTTCGATGATAGCACGTAAAGCCACATCCTCTCCAATAGCGCTGATCGCTTCATCGCATAACATTCTCGCATGGGCGTATGAGCGTTCAATAATTTTGAAGTCATCCATTTTGGAACGAATCCACATTTTTTCGTTCTCATTTAGAACTTTGGAATGACTGCTTACAAGACGAATTTTTTCATCATCATTTAACTCATCATAAAGATCAATGTACGGCAATGTCACTTTTCCTTCTGAAAAATCATTCAAAGAAGGTTTACCAAGCGTCACTTCATCTGCCGTAATATCGAGAATATCATCGACAATTTGAAATGCCAAGCCTAAATTTTTACCATAGGTCGCATGGGCTTGTTCATCTTTTCCTGCCAATATCGCGGCACTGTAAGCGCATGCTTCGATAAGTGTTGCCGTTTTTAGATATAGCATTTTGAGATAGAGATCACGATCACTATTAAATGTCTCCGCCATTTCGACATCCATCATCTCACCCACTGAAAGCCGTGTAACCGATTCCGCAACCGCACGAGCGATAGAAGGATCAAAGGAAGTCAACTCACTAAACGCTTTGGAATAGAGAATATCACCGAGCATAATTGCTGTTTTGCTCCCCTGTGTTGCATTCACCGACGGTACTCCGCGACGCAGCATCGCATCATCAATAACATCGTCATGCAGTAGACTCGCAGCATGAATCAACTCAACGATTGCACCGAGCAAAGGTGCGGCAGGCGCCGCAGGGGCAATCGTCAAAATAAGCCGTGCACGAAGCCGTTTCCCTCCGGAGAGTTCGGCAAAAAGTGCACTCGCTTTCGGGTAATCGACTTCACTGATGAGTTTTGCGATAAGTGTTTCTACTTTTTCCAACATTACCTGTAATCACTTCTCCGTTAAATAATCCAACACGATCCGCTTCTCTTTATCGATCAAAAGAAGATCCATTTGCGCCGTATTGTTTCCTTCGTCAAATTTTTTAAAAACGACGACGGTATAGGGAATATCCAGTTCGCTTCGCTTAGGAGGCAGAAGTCGCTTTTGAAAACTTTGATTACCGTACGTGGCAGAGAGCATATGCTGTCCGACAAACCGATCAAAACTCTCATGAACAACCAGCACCTTATCCGTGTAAAGGGTCCAGCGAAAGCTCAAGATACGTTCTAATCCCTCACTTTTGACCAAAATTTTAACAACCTGATCTTTTTTGAGGATAAAACTTTTTTGTTCTCTCCACGCAGCGGCGTGTAAACACAACACACTGCCGAGTAACAAAAAGACGAAAAATCGTTTCACTACGATCTTACTCGTTTTGCGTTAACACGTTTCCAACTGAAATGATATAAAGATTTTTGGCCATCATATCAATTTCATCGGCACGTTCAAACTGCATCGTCTGAAGTACACGGTCGATTTTATCTTCACCATGTGCTTCTTGCAACATAAGTTCCATCGCCGCCATACGTGTCATCAATCGCTCCAGTTCATTATGAACCAAATCTCGATTTGCGTTAAAAACGATATCCAAAAACTTACTTTTCGGTGAACCTTGGAAAATATCGTCTTCGTCTTCAAACAAATTATACATCGTATCTCCAAAGTATCAATTTAAGAGGGCGATTATACCATCTGAATTCTTAGGTGCGTAAAAAAAAGAAGTGAGGAGAAAAAATAAAAGAATGAGATAAATTTACTGGATTATTAAACTGGATTCCCGATTAAACTGGGAATAACATACAAAAATTTAAAAAAGTGTATCTGAAATCTGGCTTTTGTATTTCATGGATTCTACTTTGGATTTGATCAGACGGTTTTCTTCCAACAACGCATCGTGTTCATGAGTTAGAGTAGAGATTTCACGACTTTTAAAATAGATTTGAGTGTTAATAAAAATTTTTGGAAATACAAGCATCAACACAAACGCAATGCCTAAACCAACTCTTACCAAGAATCGGAAATCCATCGAATCATCGGGCGAGATAATATGCTGGGTTTCATCTAAAATATCGTGTTTTTCACTCATGGATACTCAATCTCTTCGTATTTCAAATATTCTTAGTTTTGCACTGCGGCTTCGTGAGTTGGCGCGAAGTTCATCCTCTTGCGCCGTTAGCGGTTTTTTCGTAATCACTTTTCCGATAGAATGGTTGTTCCCACAGGTACACCGCATCGCATCATCGGGACAAATACAGTTCTTAGACCATTTGTTGAACCGATTTTTAACAATCCGATCTTCCAACGAATGAAAGGTGATAATTGCAACACGTAACTTTTTAATCACGGATGCTTCAATCGCGTCTAAGAGTCGGGTCAATTCCCCAAGTTCATCGTTGACTTCGATCCGAATCGCCTGCATAACGAGAGTTGAAGGATGGATTTTTTTCCCTTTGGGCATGAGATGAAAAATCGCTTGGGAAAGTTCTTTAGCCGAAGCGAACGGTCGACGCTGTACGATCGTTTCTGCCACTTTTCGGGCATTAGTTACTTCACCGTATTCTCGCAAAATTGTTTCTAATGCCCCCTGCGAGTATTCATTTACTACCTCGGAGGCACTGAGCTGCGCATTAGGGTTCATCCGCATATCGAGGGTATCGCTCTCGTATGAGAACCCCCGTTCACGTTGATCGAGCTGAAGCGAAGAGACGCCGATATCTGCCAAGATACCGCAAATATTATCACCTTTCTCTGTCATAGCTTCTGCGGCAACCTCTGAAAAACGTCCTTGACGTATCTCGACACGCGCCCCGTACGGAGCAAGCCGCTGCGATGAAAATGCGATAGCCGTAGGGTCTTGATCGATGCCGATCAAAGAAAGCGAGGGTTTGTTATCGAGTAACAACGAGGAATGCCCACCGTATCCCATCGTACAATCTATGATAATACCTTTTTCACAGGGGGCAAACGCATCAACCACTTCGCGGTAAAGGACGGGGATATGAGGCGTTTCCTGCACTGAGCTACCTTTGGTTTTATTGGCCATTATGATAGCTTATGCTCACTAACATAACGTTTAAAATCGCTGATCGTACGGCTCATAGTCTTCTCTTGACGCCATACAAGACGAAATTCTCTCTCAAATCGGTGCCCTTTAATACGAGCTTCAAACATTTTCCCCTCTTTCAGTTCTTCTATGATACTGATTCGCGGCAAACAGGAGAGAGCTTCTGTATCATTAAGCAAATATCCCTTGATTGCTTCATTATGTTCAAATTCCATATCGATATTCAGTTCTTTGTCAATCGGTGCAATCTGAGAAAGGAATATCTCTCGGGTACCGGAACCGCGTTCGCGTAAAATCCACCGTTTCTGTGCCAATTCATCAATGTAGTACTCCCGATCGTTCAGTCTCGGATCGCTTCCGACCACCACAAGTTCATCAGTCATCAACGACTCTGACGCGAGGTCTCCCTCGCTAAAGCGCCCTTCGATAAATCCTAAATCACAGATTCCTTCCCGTACCATATTGATCACATCGGTGCTGTTAGTAGTTTTCAGTGAGACTTTGACCTGTGTATGGTCAGATCGAAAATTTCCGATCCATTTAGGGAGAAGATAGTTACTGATTGTGACACTCGCGGCAATATACAAATGCCCGGCACTTAAATCGTCTCGAAAATGATCATACAGCTGTTGAGAATGTTCTAATATGCTTGCAGAATGATCAAAAAAATAGCGTCCCCGTTCATTGAGAATCAATCGTTTCCCGATACGTTCAAACAACACATCCCCCAACTCTTTTTCAAGCTCACGCACCGCCATGGAAACGGCCGATGGGCTCATAGCTAATTGTTCAGCGACATCAATCACCCGAGACGATTGAACCATTGCGACAAAGATTTCCAACTGACGTAACGTAAACATGGACGACTCCTTAGTTTTCGTTAGCACAAATCGTTCTCAATGCACTTTCTATCGCATCAAAAACATATTTTAACTCTTCAAGAGAGATCACATAGGGGGGCATAACATAAATTACACTCCCCAAAGGCCGCACCAATACCCCTTTTTCTAAGCAATGCCGATGTATTTTCAGCCCGATTCGCTCACGAGAGTCAAATCCCTGTAATTCAACCGCGCCTATCATCCCACATTGACGACTCTCTTTAACACACCCAAACATTTCAAACCGCTTCAACTGCTCACCCATAAACGTAATTGTTTCTTGATTTTTTGTTATCACATCATTGGTTTCAAAAAGGTCTAATGTCGCGTTGGCAGCGGAACAGGCAAGCGCATTTCCGGTATAACTGTGTGAGTGCAAAAATGAGCGTGCAGGATCATAATCACAATAAAACGCTCCGTAAATATCCTCAGTTGTTATAACGACCGACAGCGGAAGATATCCTCCCGTAAGCCCTTTGGAGAGAATCAAAAAATCAGGAGTAATGGAGGCTTGTTCACACGCAAACATACTTCCGGTCCGACCAAATCCGACCAATATTTCATCGGCGATAAAATGTACCCCAAATTCCTGACAGATTTTTTTGGCTTCTGAAAGAAATAGAGGATGATACATTTTCATCCCACCGGCTCCCTGAACCAACGGTTCAACGATCAATGCCGCGATTTCTTCTCCTCGCTCTTGCAACAATATTCGAAATGCATCCGCCGCTTCGAGGGCAGCTTCGGGAGTCTGATTTGACGGAGATGGGGTTTGAACCGCTCGAATCAACAGCGGTTCATATGTCTCTTTATACAACGCAACATCCCCGACCGACAACGCACCGAGGGTCTCTCCATGATAGCTATCAGTGAGAGACACAAACAAGCTACGCTCTGTTCCTCGATTTTTATGAGCATGGTAGCTCATTTTCAACGCCACTTCAATCGCACTCGAACCGTTGTCCGCATAAAAACAACGTGTTAGTCCATCAGGAGATAATGCCACAAGACGTTCAGAAAGCCGTATTACACTTTCATGGGTAAATCCGGCCAAAATAACATGTTCGAGTCGTGAGAGCTGCTCGATAATTTTCCCGTTAATATAAGGATTGCAATGACCGAAAAGATTTACCCACCAGCTGCTTATAGCATCGATATATCGGTTACCGTCAAAATCGTGAAGATAAATTCCTTCCCCTTTTGCAATAGGTACGAGAGGAATCGTTTCATGATCTTTCATTTGGGTACACGGATGCCACAAAACGTCCAAATCCCGCTTTGACATCTCTAAATTATTCATCCGAAACCTTTAAGTTTGAGTTATTATGTGATAACATGTGTTAGTTGTTCTCTATTTTCATCCAGGTTTAATGGTAAACTGAATAGAATATCTGAATTTTACAATAGGATCGTTTAATATGATTACTTGGATGCAACGCCATCGAAAATACTTGGTCATTACGATCTGGATCTCTACGATTGCCTTTATCGGAGCCGGATTCGTCGGATGGGGAGAATACAGTTACGGAAATAAATCCGGTGCTGTCGCAAAAGTAGGAAACATATCTATCACTTCCGCAGAATTGCAAAAAAGCTATTCCAATCTTTTTAACCAATACAATCAACTTTTCCAAGGAAAGTTTGATGAAAAACAGGCAAAGCAGTTTGGACTTCAGAAACAAGCGCTTCACCAACTTGTTAATCAAGCCCTTGTACTAAACCTGGCTGAAAGCTACGGTCTCATTGTCACCGACACAGAGCTTTGGAACATTATCAAATCTCAACCGCTTTTTGCGAAAGACGGCACGTTTAGCAAAACAGCTTACGAAGAGACTCTAAAACAAAACCACTTAACCATTAAAGAATATGAAGCGTCAACAAGAAAAGAGCTATTGATCCAAAAAACACTCTACCTTCTCGCATCGGGCAACAAGCCGATCGAACAAAAATCTCTTGACAGCGCGTTAAGTGTTTCAGATAAAATCAATTATAAATTGCTTACCCCCGCTATGATTTCTCTCACTGCAAGTGATGGCGAGCTCAAAGTATTCTGGGAAAAACACCAAAAAGAGTTTAAAACCGAGCCTAGCTACGATATTGCCTTCGTAACCCAAATCCGACATTCACTATCCCCTTCTGAAAAAGAGATCAGTGATTATTATGAAATGAACCGCCAGCTTCTCAAAGACAGCAGTGGAAAGATTCTCTCGCTTGCCGATGCAAGAAGCACCATTTTATCTGCATTAAATAATAAAGCAACCGAGAAAGAAGCACTTCGTCTGTATATCGATTATAAAAAAGGTGCTCTTCAACCCGGGATCACAGCTCAGAAAGTAGCCATTAACGCTTCATTATCACCTTTTAGTCCTGAGTTAACAAAAGAGATAATGGATCTAAACGATCAAAAACCATTTTTGAAACCACGCAAAAACGGCAATGAATACATCGTTGTGAAACTGGAAAAAATGAATCCGTCACGCATTAAAACATTTGATGAAGCAAAAACAGACGTTAGTGCACTCTATACCGCTGAAGCTAAAAAAACCAAACTGCAAGAGTTAGCTCAAAACACTTATAAAACATTTACAGGGACAACAAGCGATTTCATCACCCATGCTGATGGCTCTAAATTAGCGGGATTGAGTGCGACGGAGGGGTCAGAATTCCTCACAAAACTCTTTACTTCCAAACAAAAACAAGGTTTTGTTACTTTGGAGAGTGGAAATGTTGTTATCTATAACGTTTTGGAACAAAAGTTGCTACAAGACAAAACAATAGCGGATGAAAATACCGTGCTCAAGCTCAAGGGAAATTTGTTGGATCAAGGGCTGATCAAAGCACTTGAGAGCAAGTACCCAGTTGAAATCTATGTAGAGGGGATTTGATTTGAAACGAACCGTTTTAGCCATTGATATCGGCTCAACAAAAGTTTGTGCGCTCATTGCGGAAATCGATGATGATAATGTTGCACAAATCATCGGAGCCGGTATTGCAAAAGCACAAGGTCTTCGTAAAGGGAGCATTACAAACATCGAGCTTGCATCCAAATCGATCAAGAGCGCGTTGAATGATGCGAAACGAGTTGCAGGAACCGAGCTTCGAAGCGCCGTTGTAACCATTTCCGGTGCTTACACAAAAAGTCTCAATTCCAGCGGTATCGTCAATATCCCGAACAAAGAGATCACACTCAACGAGATTCAACGTGTTATGCACACATCTCTTTATAATGCAAACATCCCTAATGAATTTGAAGTGTTACACGCCCTCCCGTATAACTTCAAAGTCGATGATCAAGATTTCATCGAAGATCCTCTTGGGATGAATGCCGCGCGTCTTGAAGTTGAAACGCATATCATTACCACTCAAAAATCCAATCTTAACAATCTGCGTAAAGCGGTCAAGGCTGCCGGCGTCGATGTCGAGAGTGTTGTGCTTAGCGGTTATGCATCTGCTATCGCTGTTCTCAACAACGATGAAAAAGAACTCGGTGCCGCCGTTGTCGATATGGGCGGTAATACGAGCAACATCGTTATCCATGCCGGTCATGCAATCCGTTATAACGACTTTTTGGGTGTTGGTTCGAACCATATTACAAACGACTTGTCAATGGCACTGCACACCCCTCTTCATACGGCAGACAACGTAAAAATCAGCTACGGCTCACTGTATGCGCCTAGTAATGATTTGATTGAACTCCCGGTTATCGGTGATGAAACGTCAACCCATGAAGTCTCTCTTGAAGTAGTACATAACGTTATCTACGCACGGGTTGAAGAAACACTGATGATTATCGCTCAATCAATTGAAAAAAGCGGTCTCAAAGATCATATGGGAGCCGGAGTTGTTCTCACCGGTGGATTTACCAAAATCGAAGGGCTCCGTGAACTTGCCGTCGCTATTTTAGACAACATGCCGGTTCGTCTTGCAAAACCGACCGATGTCGGAGGACTTTTTGATACCCTTAGAGACCCTGCCTATTCAGGAGCGGTCGGCCTGGTTAAATATATGGCCGGAAATTATACGCCATATGAGATAGACGTCAATCGACGTATGCGCCATGCCGGCGAAGAGCCTACAGCAGCTCATGTTCAGTATCCAATCCACGAAGAGGCGCCACGATTCGAGCCTTCTACTTCTTCTATTCCACCAGCGGCAGCGGCAACACCGCCACCGTTGAAGGAAGAGAAAAAAGCGGAAGCTCAAAAAATGGTTAATATCGGGTCTAATAAACCTGCTCAAACCGATCAACCAAACCCAATTTCCAAGTTTTGGAATTGGGCAACTCAACTATTTTAATCACGTCAAGGAGCAAGCATGGAACCATTTTCAATTGAAGAATCAACAACTCTCACAGGAGCACGTATCGTAGCAGTCGGTGTCGGCGGCGGCGGTGGAAATATGATCGGCTATATGCTGAAAGAGGCTATTCCGGGTATTGAACTGATTATCGCGAATACTGATGCTCAGGTTTTGGAACAAGGCAGTGCGGCAACTAAAATCCAATTGGGTGCTAAACTCACCAAAGGATTGGGTGCGGGGATGAAACCCGAAGTGGGTAAAGAATCGGCGTTAGAGAGCTACGAAGATTTGGCACATGCATTATCAGGTGCGGATATCGTATTCGTTGCAGCCGGTCTTGGTGGCGGTACCGGTACGGGTGCTGCTCCGATCATTGCTAAAATCGCTAAAGAAATCGGTGCTTTGACAATTGCAGTGGTAACCAAACCGTTCTCATTCGAAGGTAAAAAGCGTCTTAAGCTTGCTGAAGAAGGTCTTCAAGAGCTTAAAAATGAATCCGATTGTATTGTTGTTATCCCAAATGACAAACTTCTCTCTATCATCGATCCGAAACTCGGAATCAAAGAGAGCTTTAAAATCGTTGACAGCGTTCTTGCACGTGCCGTTAGCGGTACGTCAGGTGTTATCCTTGCAAGCGGTGACAATGACATCAACCTTGACTTTGCCGACCTCAAAACCGTTATGAGCCACCGTGGATTGGCACTCATGGGTGTGGGTGAATACCAAGGGGACAATGCCGCATACGAAGCGATCAAAAATGCTATCGAATCTCCGTTGCTTGACAATATGTCAGTTAACGGCGCTCTCGGTGTATTGGTACACTTCAGTATGCACCCTGAGTTCCCGTTTATGGAGCTTAGTGAAGCGATGAATGTCGTACATACAAGTGTTGATGAGTCTGCTGATGTTATCTTCGGTACAACTACCGATGACTCACTTCCAAAAGATTTCATCCGTATCACTCTTGTAGCTACCGGTTTTGAGAAAAAAGCGGCGATGGGAATCAATAACCACGAATTTGAAAACAAAGAGGTTCTTGCCGCTATTAAACCTCGCGTCGTTGTACGCCCTGCAATGGTAGCCAATGGCGATTACAGTGAAGATTTCTTGGATGTTCCGACGTTTATGCGTCAACAAAAAGATTAATTCACCTCTCCATGCTCTCTTTTGACACATTAGTGAAGGCCAAAACGCTCCTTGGCCTCCACGACAAAGCTACCCTCTCCGATATCAAATCCCGTTACAAATCTATGATGCAGCAATGGCATCCCGACAAGCATCCCGACGATCCCGATACTGCGCATGCTATGAGCACCCAAATCAATGAAGCCTATGCCCTATTGCTCGAATACTGTTCCAACTATGAATATAATCTCGAAGAAAGCTTTTTAAAAGAGCAGACCCTTACACCGCAAGAGTGGTGGGCTAAGAAGTTTGGAGGGAGATAAAATCTTCTATTTTTTAATTTCTACAATTCTCAATAAATTTTCTAATAATGCAACTGTTTTCGTACTGTATTTAAAATCTTCAAGATTACTTTTTATAACGTCATCCAAAATTTCTTTATCGCTATTTTCAAATAACTTGGTAATTTCATTTCCAAATTTATCCAAATAAATCGTTATCACTTC
This sequence comes from Sulfuricurvum sp., assembly GCF_028713855.1. Taxonomy (GTDB): domain Bacteria; phylum Campylobacterota; class Campylobacteria; order Campylobacterales; family Sulfurimonadaceae; genus Sulfuricurvum. The sequence goes on along the minus strand of NZ_JAQTNN010000001.1, from coordinate 114,588 downwards.
CCAAATCTCATCACTATCTATTCCAAAATATTCATGCGCTATAACGTTACGAAAATCGACAACAATCTGCCACTCATTATCTAAAAGATTTCCACGGATCAGATGCTTTGTTGCTTCACCGATAATTTCCAATTCTCGCATCGTCGCATCAAAACTTTTTTCATCGTGCATAAAATCTTGAGAATGATTAAATTCAGAGGTGTAGCGTTTGACTTTCTCAATAGCGATCAAAATATCAACGATAAAAAACTCTACGACTCTTTTAGACATAAATTATATCTTTTGAGACTTCTTTAGCTATAAAACTACGCAATGTGCTCATATAACCCACATCAGATGATCGGTTTAAATCCGACTCTACCTGTTTTTTAAATGCAATACGTCTCTCTAAACTCTTAGGATTCATTTCAATAACCAAATCTATATCACTGTATTGCGTTGCTTGATCACGCGCAAAACTGCCAAAAAGTCCTATTTTATTGATGCCAAAGTCTTTTTGAAATTTTTCTTTGTGTGATGATAAATAGTTCAAAACATCCTGTTTTGTCATATATCCTCTTTTAGATCATAATATGTCATTGTATCAAATTATTCTAATGAAACGCTATCGGTCCTTCGGAACGTGCATGGATAAACTGTTGAACAACTGCATTCGTTGAGTTCTGAAACGATTCTTTGTCCCCTGCTTCGACAATGACGCCATCAAATAACATCGCGTAATTATCTCCTGCTTTGAAACTCTCGGCAATGTCATGGCTGATTAGGACTGAAGTCATACCGATCTCATCACGCAAACGACAAATCATCTGGGTTATAAAATCACTTGTAACCGGGTCAAGACCCGAAGTAGGTTCATCGTATAAAATAACCTCCGGTTCTAATGCGAGTGTGCGGGCAAGCCCTACCCGTTTACGCATTCCGCCGCTGAGTTCTTCAGGGTAAAGGGATTTGACGATTTTGGGATCAAGCCCAACCATAGTGAGTTTTTCATCGATTTTGTAGACTAACTCTTTTGGAGTCAATTTTTGGTGTTCGAGCATAGGAAAGGCAACGTTTTCACTAATGTTCATACTGTCAAATAAGGCACCGCTTTGAAATAAGAATCCGATCTTTTTACGAATCTCCCGCAATGTTGTCTCATCAACATTATCAATCCGTGCTCCGTTATAACTAATCGTACCGCTATCGGGTTTTAGCAAACCGACCATATGTTTTATAATCGTCGATTTTCCCCCTCCAGATACTCCAAAAATTACCGTTGTTTTACCTTTCTCAATCTCAAGGTTTACCCCTTTGAGAATCTCCCGCTTGCCGAAGCGTTTGGTCACATTTTCAAAACGGATCATTTTTTGGCCACCATTACATACGCTCGACGCATAAATAAAATTAAGAGGCTCACCAGAAGAATTTTAAAATCGATTTCACTTGCTTTGTGCAACGCTTCAAAAGAGTTTTGCATCATTACCGCTTCGCCTTGCGTTTGATATTCCAAAATTTTTGGAGTATATACGGCACTAAACAAAAGCAGTGTTCCGATCGATCCTAATGCGCTTAAAATCGATATTTTATCTATCTGCATCACTTTGTATCGGGAGACTTCATAAATCGCAATAACGGCTGTCATAAAATAGGCCCAGTACGTGAACCGGCGAAAAATCTCACCCATGATTTTTCCCTCTTCGTATCGAGAAAGAAGCGGCAGTGTCAAATACATCTCGGAGTGAAAAACGACTGCGGCGACAAATACACCCAAGATGAAAACTGCTCCGGCCGTCATACCGACCAATAAGAGATACGTACTGTCAATAAGTGCTTTTTTATTCATGAATTGCCTTTAATACAAATCCTCGGTCAAACGAGGCTAAATCTTTGTAAAATTCCAACGATTGTACCGAAAATGGTTTTAGATATTCCTGCACTTTTATCCGTTGATCATATCCCATCTCACACACAAATAGTGGGATATGGCGAACATACACTTCATCCATCAAACGACGAATGATCTCATCCCCAATTTCTCCTCCGAAAAGAGCATTTTGCGGCTCATACGAGAGGTTCGATTCCAGTGGTGCATCCTGCGCAATGTAGGGAGGGTTAGAGACAAGCAAATCAATTTTTTCGCTAACACAGGAGAGTAAATCCCCCTCACGCAGTTCGATTCGATCACTGAGTCCAAACAGTTCGATATTACGGCGTGCTACCGCTAACGCTCTCGGAGAGATATCTACGGCGATAAAACGGGCGTTAGGGAGATGAAGAGCTAACATAATAGAGATAATACCGCTCCCAACCCCTACTTCGACAACTGTTATCGCTTCATCCGCTGCAGTACACGCCAACACTTCATCAATCAGGTGCTCTGTTTCGGGACGTGGAATTAATGCACCTTCATCAATATAGAACTCTCTGGAGTAGAAACTGACACGGTTAGTAAGATATTCGAGAGGAACATTACAGCTTCGTTTCTCTATCCACTCTAAAAGCTCAGGGGAATTCTCATCAATCATCTCATCTTGATGGGTAATGAAATAGAGCTGATCTTTACCCAAATATGCCATTAACATGAGTTCCGCTTCACGTCGCGGAGATTCGACAACCCCATTAAGAGTTTGGGTAATCTCTTCGTGAAGTTCTTTTAATCTTTTGGACATGGATCGGGATATCCTTCATCAACCGTTGCATGGATATCATACCCCAAAGCCCGAAGCCGATCAACTACCGGGGGATGAGTCGTATGGAAAAAACGGTAAAGAGGATGAGAAAGGGGAAAACTTTTATTCTCAGCAACCAGTTTTTTAAGCGCATTGACGAGATACTCCGCACCGCCGAGTTCCGCACCGGTACGATCGGCTTCATACTCGTTATGACGGCTCATCATCCCCATCAGCGGCATCATAATAAAACTAACAACCGGAAGAAGGAGAATAAAAAGCATCATCACGATCTGCGGAGATTGTGCCACGCCGAGTTCCATATAAAGAGTTTCCGGAAGATTGCCAAACAACGCAAACATCCCAAAAAGCATAACCCCCACCATCGCGATATTTTTGTACAAATCACCGTGGGCAAAGTGCCCAAGCTCATGCCCCAATACCGCTATCAGTTCGGTCGGAGAGAGTTTTTCAATCAATGTATCAAACAAAACGACCCGTTTCGTTTTCCCTAGTCCGCCGAAATAGGCATTTAATCGCGCATCACGTTTGCTGGCATCACTCACAAACACACCGCTGCTCACAAACCCCGTTTTAGCCATCAGCTCTTCGATCTTTTCGCGTAATTCACCGTTCTCTAACGGAGTCACTTTATCAAAGAAAAGGGCCCGAATCGTCGGGAAAAACATATTGATGGCGATCACTACGGCAAAGATAAAGGCAAAACTCCATAACCACCACAATGCACTCGACGTAATAATCATTGAAACAATCCACACCATCAAACTTCCGATTACAATCGTCAAAACCGTTCCGATAAGGGTGTCTTTGATAAATTGCGCACTCGTAGAGCGGTTAAAACCGTATTGTGCATCAATTTTGAATTTAGTGATCCATCCGAAAGGGAGCTGAACCAGTGAATTAATCATGATCATTCCGATCACCGCAATGATCGTATGAAGCGCTGCATTCTCTATCGCTAACGCACTATCCAACCATGCCATCATCCCGCCCATCCAGACTAAGAAAAGGAGAAATTCGACAAAAGTTTCTACAATACCGAGTTTCTCTTTGGCAACGGCATAATTTGCAGCATCACGGTACTCTACTTCACCCATCAGTACAGCGCCTTTGCGTTTAACCTGATTGATATAACCGATCTGCATGACACTTACATACACTCTGATGAAAATATAAAGGGTATAGATACCGATAATGGTTGCGATCATAAACTTCCTTGGTAAAAAAAACGTGATTTTACCATTATTTTACGGGAACTTTACCGATAGTCTCCTGCACGGGAATAGAATCGTTTACACTGCCGTAATAGCTTTTGGCCACAAGGAGAATAACTCCGATCATCAATCCTACGAGGATAACGGTCCATACAACCCGTTTTTTAGAACCCTTTAAAGTATTGTAGTCATCAATCGATTCGAGGGTAGGCTCATTGTCTTTCATAGGTATCTCCTTATAAATGATATTAAAAGAATCTTAACCATCTTAACCTACAAATGGTTAACGATTTATCCCTAAATTGACAGCTTAAGTTTGATTATTTTTACGCTAACTAAGCACGAACTTTCAGCGCATAGTTTAATGGGACGGTAATTCTTACTGCTTTTGGAGGTTTTGGAAAATATTCTGCTGTTTTTTGGATCAATCTTAATGCATCTTCGTCTAATAATTCATATCCTGAGCTGCCTACAATTTTGATATCTTCCACTTCTCCGTTTTGTTTTAGTCGAAACGTTACTTTCACAGCTCCTTCTTGCTTTAAACGGACGGCTTGTGAAGGATATTTACGATATTTCACCAAAACATCGCGAATCGTTGAGAGATGATCCTCTAAATACTGCTCATCTATGTCAATGCTAGGAGTGACTGGTGCTGGTTTGATCATAGAAATAATTTTTGGCTCATTTTGCGTCACTTGTGTTATAGCAACTGGTTGAGGAGGTACAACAACCTCTTTTTGAACTATCGGCTCAGGTTTTTCATCTACAATGGGTTCAGGTGTCACAGAGGGGGTGATATTGTTCTGTGCAAGCTGATTTTTTTGCGGCTGTGATACCGTTTGTTTCACGACGGGTTGTACCTCGCTAGAGGGCGAAGGCTCACTAAGAGAAAGTTCTAAAACAACCTCCGCTTCTTTTTCCTCCAGGGGGAGAGTTGAAAGAGCAACGGCACCTGTAATAATACCTGCATGTAAAAATAAGGAGAGGAGAAAAGAGCGTTTCGTTTTCATGATTCCCTCTTCGTAATAATCGAAATTTTTTCGATGTGTTGAAGTTTCAATTGATCCAGAATAAAAATAAAATCATTAAAAAATGCTTTTTTATCCCCTAAAACACTGACCCTCGAATCACTGCCCAGAGTCGCAATAGCTTGTGTTACCTCACGTTGGCTCATCTCTTTACCATTGTAAAACATACTCCCGTTTTCATTGATTGCGATTTCAATTTTCTGCGGTGGAGTCTCCTTCGCACTCGCTGCTTTCGGTAAATCAAGTTTTATGGCACCCGATGCTACAAACGTAGAAATCGTTAAAACGATTGCCAAAAGGACCAAAACAACATCAATCAGAGGAACAACATTGATCCCCTCTACTCTTTTAAGCGCGCGCATCTTCCCACGCTCCCATCAGTAAATCAACTTTACGCAAACATGCACTGTAAATCATCATCGACGGAATCGCGACTAACAGTCCTAATGCCGTTGCTTTGAGTGCTAAAGAGAGACCGATGACTACCTGTGAGGGCTCCATCCCACCACCCTGACCTATCTCATAAAAAACGACCATGATCCCAGCAACCGTGCCCAGAAGCCCAACATAAGGAGCATTTGAGCCGATTACAGAGATAGATGTGAGATTTTTGGTCAACTCTCCCTCTGCTTCATTTTTCGTTTTATATTCAGCTATATCAATAGAACGGTAATAAAAAAATCGTTCAAACCCATACGCAAACGCGATAACACTCATCAAACCTAAAATTCCCAATGTCGCATAATCGACCACTAATTTTAACTCTTCCATTTTTATCTCCTTTTTTTTCTATTGTTTAGGTATCGGCCCACGTACGAAGCAGATTATGATAGATACTGGTCAGTTTTACTGTATCTTGATCATCCCCTAGCCGCTCACGAAACGCCATGATCGACATATCCAAATCAAACAGCAATCGCCTGCGATCCGTTTCGCGAATCATGCTCTCCAACCACGTAAAACACGAAATACGTGCTCCGCGTGTCACCGGTTCAACCCGATGGACGCTCGATGAGGGGTAGAGAACCAAATCTCCAGCAGGGAGTTTGACCACTTGAGACCCAAACGTATCTTCGATTACCAATTCTCCCCCATCGTATTCCTCAGGATCGGAAAAAAAGAGGGTAAAAGAGAGATCGCTCCGCACCCTCTTCCCACCGCCACGCATAGTGCGTACTGCATTGTCTACATGGTTTCCGAACGTGTTAAACTCACCCGTATAACAGTTAAATAACGGTGGAAAAATCTTTTTTGGCAATGCCGCCGTAAAAAACAGCGCGTTATTGCTCAGTGCGTCCAAGACGATTTTTTGCAACGCAATTGCTCTTTCGGATTCTTCGGGGAGCTGTAAATTATTTTTAGCTTTCGCCGCCTGTGTACCGCTGGTAACATTACCGTCTACCCATGTAGAGGATGTTAGTATTTCACGGCATTGTGCTACTTGTTCTTGAGTAAGAACATTGGGTATATGGAGTAACATTTATTTTCCTTTGCCTAAGTTTTGAAGTGAAAAAATCGCTATCTTCTCAATCCAAAACTCCCGCTGGGGGAGTAATATCTTTTAAAAGAATTTATAATCCAGTGTCACTTGTGCCGTACGTCCCGTTCCCGGTACTGCGAAACCGCCATTGATATATACGGATTCATAATACGTTGTATCTAAGAGATTTTTCACATTCAGTTGCACTGCATAGTTTTTTTGGATATACGCGATCATCGCATCGTATCGGATATAACTCACAGCTGTATTTGGGTTAAACACATTCGATGCACTCTCATTGGCATAGCTGTAAACTGCACGATCCCCTTTTCCTTCTAAACCGGCACCAATTTTCCAGCCAAGCGGTAACGTATACGTTGTCCAAAGATTAAAGGTATAATCCGTAGAGTTCGGCGGTTTTTGACCGATGTACATATCATCTTTACCCGGAGTAACTTCGTCTACTTCAGGATCCATCAGAGCAATTCCACCGAAAATATCCCAGTTATCAGATAGGCGTCCTGCCACTTCAACCTCTATCCCATCGGTATGACGCTCTTTCGATAAAATCGGGTTACTTGAGGCGCTGGCGACGTCAGTATTGCGTTCCCACTCTTTGATCGTACGATAAATCGCTGTACGCAATGAAAGATCACCTTCAAAAAGCTCGAATTTAGCTCCTAATTCATAGGTTTCACTGCGTTCAGGATCATACGCATTTGAAAAGGAGTACAGATCCCCTGTCGTATTAAACGAGTTATTCCATGCGAAATAATAGTGCTGTTGCTTGTTCGGTTGATACGATAATCCGGCACGGTAACTCATCTCGTTAAAATGCAACTCACCGTTTTGAACCATATCTGCTCCGGTGTAATAGTCCATATTTAGCCAGTCTTTTCTAAAACCAGCCATCACTTTCCAGTTCGGTACCACTTCAACAATATCCTGAGCATAGACTGCCCATGTACGCCCTTTGTATCCGCCGCTGATGTTACGCTCTTTATTTCCGTAAATTGCCTTATACGCATCCGGCAAAGTTGAGCCTGATTCCGCTGTAGTTGGCATTTGTGCTGCCCATGCACCTGTTGCGCTGGTACGTGAATAGATTATTCCATTGCTTGCCACATATCGACCGGTAGCGCTATCGGGTAATCCATTGGCAGGACCATTAGCATCGGTAATATTTGGATAATACGAGGACAATCCATCATGTCCCCAACGTACTTGCTCTTCTTTCAAAAATTCTGTCCCGACAAGGGCTTCATGTTTAAATCCTAGGGCTTCAAATTTGGTCGTAAAATCATTTTGCCATGTATCGGTTTTCTCTTTAGCACCGTTTCCTTTGGTTCCACGGGTAATCTCATTATCTGCTCCGCTGGTTGTATCGTATCCGCCCGGTGCCGTTGCCCAGTTATCACGTAGATAGTCAGCATGTCGAATTACGGTACGCAGCTGGGTATCTTTGGAAAATTTATGTGTATAGCTCGCAGTGGTTATATTGACGCGATTATCTTCATAATCATCTGTAAATCCATAATAGACTTCATTGCCTACGTCTGCCGGACGCTGTGTCGCTCTATCAAACGGAACACCGTAATCAGGTGTAATATGGGTTTTCATATACATATGGGATAGACTAAACTCGTTATCGGTATTGAGACCAAAGGTAATCGTCGGAGCGATACCTGTCGTTTCATTATAGACATCATTACGAGTACTCCCCGAGTCCATTCCCATCGCATTAAGTCTTAACGCCGTCGTATCATTTATCATCACATTAATGTCTGTCGACGCACGTTTATAATCCTCCGTGCCGGCAGTGATTGATAGTTTTCCAAAATTTTCTGCTTCGGCATCTTTACTAACTTGGTTAATAACACCACCTGCTTGACCTCGGCCAAACAGCATCGCCGCGCCACCACGCAGTACATCAACCGATTCGAGGTTAAACGTATCACGATTGTACTGAGCAACATCACGAATCCCGTCGAGATATAAATCACCAAAGGTATAAAACCCTCGCAAATTCATATTGTCCCCGATACGACCACCTTCTGCAGCATTGAAAGTAAGACCGGAGACGTTACTAAGAGCTTCTTTGAGGGTAAATTCTGATTTATCGTGCAGTAACTCTTTCGTTACTACCGTGATCGCTTGAGGGACATCATGTGCTAATTGACCGGTTTTAGCCGTTTTAGAGACTCCCGGTTGATAGCGAGGAAGTTCTACCTCTATCGTATCTTGAATATCGATCGCTTTGATCGTAGCATTGGAATCACTGTTAGATGCCAACAACGAGCTCGCACTCATACTAAGCAACATCGCTCCGATAGGGAGCATTTGTGTATTTAAAAAACGGTTGTGATAGGCCATAGGCACTCCTTAAGTTATGGAAGTGGCTGGCTACAAGCTTGAAAGGAGAATTAAAAGCGTTTGCTGGCTAAATAGGTTATGGAAAAAGTTAATGATAATAACTTTCAATTGCAGAACTTTAACCAATATAGCTTTTTTTGTCAATATCGATAAGCATTATTAATTAAATCAATCGTAAACGTTAAGACTCCATTAATGAGAGTAGAAGATGTTCCAAAAAGGAGAAGGGGCGCTTACCAGCGCCCCTCTAGAGTAACGAGGAAATGGAATCGGGAGTTTTCATTGTCGATCTGGGTTTCACTTAGAACGCCTCCGCTATAGCGTTTAGAGGTGGTAGTGATACTCTCTTGGGTAATATTTTTGAGGTTTAGCCCCAGCTTATAGGTCGGACTCAACCGTTTGGTCGCATACAAATCGAGGGTTCCGTACCCCGCTTGCGATTCAGACACACCGTTCTCATCGATAGGGTCATCGTATCCGCTGACATAGCGATACGCCGCGCCGTAGGTGATACGATACTCTTTGAGGGTGTGATCGATCCCGACATTGTAGAGATAATCGTTGGTTCCTTTGATAGTACGCTTCACCCCATTACTAACCAGGGATGAGTCTTGTAACGTCGCATTTCCAAAAATTCCCAAACCACTCACATAACGATCAAGCGATTTTTTGAGTTCCAATTCCAAACTCCACAGTTTCCCCTCTCCCGAGTTATAAGGACGTTGTACGTATCGCCCCGATTCAAAGGTGGTCATTTTTTCAATCTTGTCGCTGATATTGCGATAAAATCCGCCGATACTCACGATCCCTTTATCGTCAAAAAAGTGTTCATAACGCACCTCGTAACTGAGGGCTTTTTCCTCTTTGAGATTTGCATTTCCGGTGACATCGGGGTGATTTAGATCATTTTGATCCAGTGAACTGTCTATGGAAGCGGAAAGTTCACTCAAACGGGGCAATTTCACCGTTTTGGCAACGCTTGCACGAAGGTTATCGTTCTCACTCAGTTTGTAAAGGGCATGAAGCGAAGGGGCAACATAACCGACATTGACCGTCTGATCAAAATGCCGAACCGATCGCTCAAAACGAATCCCTGGAGTGATAACCATTTTTTCACCGACACTGATTTCATCTTGAACATACCATGCACCTTTGTCTTCACGAAGACGCTGATGATCGTTCGAGCTCACTATACCGCTCGTATAGTTGACAACATCATCGCGCTGATGCAGTTGCTTGATCTCAGCCCCTGTTTTGATAAAATGCTCATCTAACGCCAGTGAGTAACTTCCCTCTGCGCCAAGCACCCGAAATGAGCCTTCATCATTCTGCTCACGCAGTATTGTCCCGTTATCACTGCGGGTTATCCCGTCTGAATCGTTTTCATGATATTTGAGTTTCCACTCAACGAGCTCGGTTCCCGAGAGATTATGTGTACCCGATAACTTGCTCCAAACCATTAAAGCATCTCCGTCATCACTTTGGTGAATAACTTCATTGACACCGCCGTATCGGTTTTTGAGACTGTTTTTATGGTAGTCACTTCGATTGAGAGCGCCGTCAAACATATATTTATCGCTCGATGAGGGGGTATAGATGAGTTTACCATTCAAACTGAGGGATCGGAAGCGTCCGTCGGTATCGGTATTTTCATCATAGGTATTGGTATGGATTGAGGTGGTATCGTCTTGCGAATTATCCGCGAGAGTCGTATTAAAAAGGTAAGAGAGTTTCCCGTTCTTCCCCTCTTGCTGTGCAAACAGTGAGCTCATCGGCTCACCTGCATAGGCTCCTGCAGTGAGTTTAGCCATTGTTTTGGTTTCCGAAGAGGGGGTTTTAAGGACGATGTTGACAATTCCCCCCATTGATTCGGCGGTATATTCGGCTGAACCGTTGGTCATAACTTCCACACGTTCAATCATCTCGGGGCTGATCTGCTCCAGCGGATTACCCCGTTTTGTCGAAGATACCTCTTCTCCGTCGATCAACACTTTCGTGTACCCCTTACCGGGAGAACCTTTTTTTCCCTTGCCATCGCTGATCGTCACGCCCGGTGTACGTTTAAGTATCTCCAAAGCATTCATATCACCGTATTGAGTCAGTTCTTCACCTTTGATAATACGTTTAGCTATGGAATTGTCTTTACGCTCTTCGATGACGCTATAGCTCTCTTCGACTGCGATTTTATCGAGTTGAATAATCTCCTGTGCACATGCAAGAGAAAAGGTACAGGTAAAAAGTATCAGGGGACGATAAAACACAATATTCCTTGGAGAGTCGGTGCAAATGCACCGATTATTTGGTGAGAATAAGCTTATTGCCTTTGGTAATTCTCAAGGTATAGATTTCATTGCCATGAACGATACGTATCGAATTATCATTTTTAAACAGCACTTTAGCGTCTATAACCGTGACATTATACTCAGTTGAAGATGACGAAACAATTACTTGTTCTTCTTTTAACACGCTCGTCCGCTCCGTATGAGACGATGTATTTTAAGATTACCGACCGGCTTGTTCACATTATTGGATTCCATGTTTTACCTTTGTGCAGAATGTAAATGAATAGGGAATAATTTTGATCGGATTTTCATCTGAATTTTTAATAAGGATATGACGTGTAAAGTCATCCATTTTGGGGTAGATGAGATAATACGAATCAATTGCATCACGGTTTAGTTCATCAAAAGCCGTCTCAATATGATTGCGACGTAGAGCCAAAGAATCAGAATTCATCCGTTTCCATCTAGGATGCAGACGTGTAATCTGTCCACCCGAAGAGATATGAATAAAACTATTCTCACGCGTAATCACAGCACCGTCTTGTGGTTTGATCCGTTTAAAGACCGTTTGGGTAAAGAGTTCGTCCAAATCAAGCATCATCTCGATTTTCCCATTCTGCATCATTAATGCAGCCAATGCTGTTGCAGGATGATCGAATCCGGAGGTTGAATACAAAATCCCTTTGTAGCCCCGTGAAGAAAGATAATCCCCCAGAGGAGTATCGATGCGATAGAGAAACCGGTTGATCACACCGCTCTCATGAATAAGAATCCTCATAATCGGTTGAGAAATCTCAGGACCCAAGCGATGCATCGGTAAAAATGACATCACTTTCTCACGCAATAATGTATAAACATCTTGCTTCACTTTTTTACAATGACTTACGTTCATCTGAGCCTTTTGAGGCAACATCGTATTAAGCATTGAAAAAAACATCTTTCGTCGATCACTTAGAGAATGGATATGGTAACTGTGAGGCAATATCTCTTTTGTACGATGATTCGTGAGGGTAAATCCGATCTTTCGCATGCCGAAACTCCTTTTATTGATAATTAGTATCATAATATCAAAAAGGGATATGGCTTGTCAATAGTGATAAGCATTATTATTTAAATAGTTGCTTCTATTTTTAATTCTTCTGCTATCATTTGCTCATGTACGAAGTAAGAGGAGTCACCATGCGCCAATATGAAACCTACCACTGTAACACCTGTGGAAACGAAGTCGAAGTTCAAAATGTCGGAGGGGGGACCCTCGTCTGCTGCGGCAATGAGATGGAGATGATTACGGAAAGTCTCACCGCAGTGAATCTGATGAAAGCGTTCGGCGGAGAGAGTATGGCACGCAACAAATACGAGTTGTTTGCCGATATTGCCCATGATGAGGGGTGGCATGCTATAGAGCGCCATTTCCGTGAAGCGGCATTTAACGAGATGTATCATGCCCGTGCGCAGTACAAAGCATATCATAAACTCATACACGGCTGCGAAGTGGATACAACGGCTGCAAATCTCGACAGCGCGATGGGTGGAGAAAACTATGAGCACACCTTCATGTATCCGGGATTTTCGGAGATTGCAAAAGCCGAAGGGCATAACGATCTCGCACGGCTGTTTACTGCCATCGGCAAAGTCGAAGTCGAACACGAACGCGAATATGCCGCGCTCAAAGAGGCACTCATCGCCGATGGATTCTTTGCCAGTGATGAAGATGAAATTTGGGTCTGCGAAGTGTGCGGACATATCCACCGAGGGAAAAAACCGCCGGTTGCGTGTCCATTGTGCAAAGTAGGACGTGAATATTTTAAACGAGAGTGTTTAAACTGATTCCGTTCACCATGAGCTTGTCGAAGGGTATTCTTGTTTCGACAAGCTCACCACGAATGAGTAGGAGCTTATAATGAAAACACTATGCAAACTCACAAAAAACGAATTGACTACCGATTTCAAAAAAATCATCAAGATTGTCAAAAAGCCAAAATTTATCTGTGAGAAATGCGCGCGGGTTGCTAAAGATAAAGAATATCTCTGCAACCCGACGGCGTTAAAGAAGTAAAATTATTTTTTAAACATCTCATAACGGTACTGTACCATAGGGGTATCCTCGCGGTTTCCCCACTCTTTCATCGACGCATCATAGAGTCGAACGTTTTTATAGCCAAGAACGCCGCTAAGGACGAAATAGTTAAACGATGTCTCTAACCCCCCTGTGCAATAGACAAGTACCTCTTTGTTTTTATCCAGATCGTATCCCTCTTTAAATACCGATTCCAACATCATTTTAGGTTTGAGCCTATACTCTTTGTCCACCGAATAGTTCCATGAGTAACTCATCCCCCCTTTGATATGTCCGTTACGTTGTACCGTAGGTGTCGGCGTGACACCCAGATACATATCACTCGGACGGGCATCGATCATCGGAAGTTTGCCGAGGTGGTTTTTGACGTAGGTGATATCGGCGATTTTCGATTGATCCACTGAGGCTTTAAACGCGGTCGGTTTGATAGAGGGTTCTGCTTGGGTTAAGTCTAATTTACTATTTTTCCATGCGTTAAGTCCACCGTCTAAAAGTGCAACATTTTTAATCCCGTGATAGTTAAGTGCCCAATAGATATAACTGGTTTTAAGAACATCTTTGGGTTCATTGATCGGAGCATACAATACCACATCAGCGTTTGTATCAATCCCCAGAGCGCCAATCTCTTTTTCAATTTCTCCTTCCGGACGGACAGAGAGAAAGGTACCGTTATCAAAGCGCCATTTACCGATAGCCGTATGGGCAGCTCCCGGAATATGTTCCAAAGCGTACATATCTCCGTCTGAGACTTCAACAATTCGTAAATTGGTATCATTTTTATGTTCATTCAGCCACTGCACGGTAACAATCGGCTCAATCGCCAAAAGCGTTGCGGCAGCACTGATCAAGGCAACAATAATTTTCATACTTGTCCTTTTAAAAAATTTTATCAATCATAAAAGTTTTATACTTAAAGGATAATTTTTTTCCTTTATTAACTATTTTTTATCCGTTTATATTTCATTGATACGATTTACTTTTTTGTTACCGAAAAAGGAATACTATGATGGCATGGAAAAACGATACTTAACGATACTCCCTTTTCTTATCACTGCCAACCTCTTGGGGGAGGAAGATTTCCTCCTTTCACCGGAGAAGCAGCATTACTATGAACAACAACAGCAGCAAATCGGTGCCGGATATGAAAAGCTCTATTATGACTGGCTCTCTCCGATCAATCTAAAAGGATCTGATACCTACGAAAAATCGGCTTCATTGGGTATGCATGATAGCCGTCAAAGTCTCAGTGCCGGTATTGCACAGGATATTTTCAGATCGGGCGGTATCATGTATTCGATCGGATATGCCGATGCCAAAAAAAATGCCGATACTATTGGGATGCAAAAAGAGATTGCAGGAATTCGTCAAGAGTTGGCCGTTGCGGTTTTAACCTATCAAAAAAACATTCTGCTGCTGGAGCAAAGCGAACTCAAACTCAAAAATGCCCAAATCGAAATTTTTCTAAAACGCAAGCAATATGAAGCGGGTGATATCGATATCACGTTGCTCAATAATGCATTGATGAATCAAAGCAGTGAACTTAAAAACAATACATCAATTCGCTTTACCCTCGCCCAACAACGTCTCGAAGCCTCCAAACTAAGCAATCAACCCATCGAATCAATTCAACTCCCAACATTTACACTGAGCAAAAAAGAGAACTTTTTAGACGAGGAATGGGATATCCGTTATGCGTATGCCCAAAGCCAAAGCAGTGCACAGCAATACGGTCAGATTAAAAGTTCCTATCTCCCCAAACTCACTCTGATCGCGGATGCCGGACATCAGCGTTATAATGCACAAGAACTCTCTTCTGCCGATTATCACGGTAATTTTTACGATTTTGGGTTACAACTTTCGATGCCGCTGACCTATAATGCCTCTGCCGCTACCCAAGAAGCCCAAAGCATTTACTTGAAACAACAAGCGCTCGTCGCCGATACGAAAAGACAAATGGAAGGGATCTATGAACAGTCGGTTGCCAAGATTGAGAGTTATACGCGTGTTATTTCTATTACGCATGACAATCTCAAATTTTACGATGAATTAATCAATGCTACCCAAGCCGCTGTCAAGGCCGGATACAAAGCCGGGTACGATCTGCAAACATTGAAAAACACCAAATCAATCGAAGAACTTGAAATTAAAATCAATGAAGTCAATATCCAAACCGAACTATCATCATTGCACTATAAAATGCGACAATCACAGGAGAATCCGTTATGAAATCCAATCCGACCGCTATTGAAAAAACCCTCGGAATAGGTGAAAACACCACTCCAAAACGGTGGAAAAAAATTTCATTAGCCCTTTTGCTCCTTCTTATTATTATAGCTGTCGTGGTAATCGGTATGAAGCGTAATGCCAAAAATGACGTTACCTACACGACTGTCGCACTCAAAGTTCAAGACCTCACAACAACGGTTTCGGCAACCGGCAATTTAGAACCTACCAATACCGTTGATGTCGGGATCGAAGTTTCCGGTACGATCAGTGAAGTTTTGGTCGATTATAACGATCGCGTCCATATCAATCAACCCATGGCACGGCTCGATACCACCAAACTAAGTGCCGTCGTTACCAGTTCCAAAGCCAATTGGATGAAATCAAAAGCCAATGAAGAGAGTGCAAAAGCCGGATTGGACAATGCTAATATTGAAAACGATCGTGCATTGACTATGTACGCATCCACACAAGGAAATTACCCATCACGAAAAGAGATGCAATCATCTGTTACGGCTGTTGCACAGGCAAAAGCATCCCTTGCCGCCGCAAGAGCGCAAGTGGATCAATCGTTTGCACAACTTAAAACCGATGAAGAAAACCTCAAAAAAGCTCTGGTCGTCTCCCCGATCGAGGGGATCGTCTTAGCCCGAAAAGTCGAACCGGGACAAACCGTTGTTGCCGCGATGCAAACACCTGTCTTGTTTACACTGGCGGAAGATTTGACAAAAATGAAAGCGATCGTCAGTGTCGATGAAGCGGATATCGGCGGTGTGAAAGAAAATCAAAGCGTAAAATTCAGTGTCGATGCGTATCAGAATCGCGAGTTTGAAGGAAAAATTACGCAACTGCGGTTAAACTCCGAAGTCGTGAACGGTGTCGTAAGTTATGAAGCGGTCGTCGAAGTAGAAAATAATGATCTGCTCTTACGCCCCGGTATGACGGCAAATGCTTCTATTATTACCGGTACCCAAAAGCATGTCACAGTAGTACCGAATGCCGCATTGCGTTTTATCCCTCCTGTCTCTAAAAACGGCGATGACAATGATAAGAAAAAACACGCAACCGATGAAAACAATAAAGGGGATCATGTCTGGATTTTGAAAAAAGGGGTACCGACACAGGTCAAAGTTCAGATCGGACAAACAGACGGCATTTCAACAATCTTATTGGATTCACCGCTCAAAATCGGCGATCTTCTGATCACCGGAATCGAAGAGTAGCCATGAAGGATATAGACTCTTGCGTAATCGAGTTTAAAGAGGTCAAAAAATATTACGGTTCAGGAGAGGCCACAGCATACGCCTTGCGAGGGGTAGATTTTACAATCCGTCAAGGTGAATTCGTTGCCATTATGGGACCCAGCGGCTCCGGTAAATCGACCGCCATGAATATCGTTGGGTGTCTGGATACCCCAAGCGAAGGAAAATACCTATTTGAAGGGATCGATGTCGGAATGCTCAGCCGAGATCAGCTAGCTTTACTCCGGCGCAACTACATCGGATTCATCTTTCAAGGCTTCAATTTGCTGGGGAAAACCTCTGCGGTTGAAAATGTTGAACTTCCCCTCCTCTATCGCGGTATTCCCGCTAATGAACGTCGAAGAATGGCGATGGACGCTCTCCGCAACGTCGGACTCGAATATGTCGCGCATCACACTCCCGCCGAACTCTCCGGCGGTCAACAGCAGCGGGTCGCCATCGCAAGAGCGATTGTGACAAATCCGCTCATCTTGCTTGCCGATGAACCTACGGGAAATCTCGATACCGCTAAAAGCATTGAAGTTATGGAGTTGCTGCAATCATTTAACCGTGATAAAGGAATTACCATCATTATGGTCACGCACGAAGTCGATATGGCGGCATATGCCTCCCGTACGATCCACTTTCGCGACGGGTTGCTCGATACCAAAGGTATATCATGATTTGGAATGCTTTTCTCTTGGCATTACGCGAAATCCGACGCAGTGCAATGCGCTCTATTCTCACAACATTGGGAATTGTGATTGGTGTCGCATCCGTCATCGCTATGGTGATGCTCGGAGATGCAACGACTGCTTATGTCACTAATAGTATCTCCAAACTCGGCAGTAACATGCTCATTATCCGTCCGGGACAAGATCGGCACGGTCCCGGCGGAGACAACACGGCTAAACGGTTTACCCATGATGACATTATTGCTATCCGTCGTGAAATTGGTGGACTAAAAGGGGTCGCACCTGCCGCGTCAAAAGGGATGCAGGCGGTTTATGGCAACCAGAATTATTCCACCTCCATCGATGGAAGCGATAATGATTATTTCACCGTTAAAGATTGGCAATTTGATGAAGGCCGCCCCTTTACTCAAGCAGAGCTAAAGGGGGGGAAATCGGTATGTATCATCGGTGAAACAGTACACAAAGAGCTTTTCGGCGACCAAGACCCTCTCGATGCATCCATTCGGTTGGAAAATTTTTCCTGCCAAGTGATCGGAGTGCTTCATCCCAAAGGAGCATCTATGTTCGGTATGGATCAAGATGATATTATCGTCGTTCCTCTGCGTATGTTCCAACGCCGCATCAGTGGCAACCAAGACATTTCCATCATCATGCTCTCAGCTAAAAATGCCTCAGGAATCGAAAATATAAAATCGGCTGTCACATCGCTTATGCGGGAGCGGCGTCATATTCATACGGGAGATGAAGATGATTTCAATGTCCGAGATTTGCGTGAAGTGGTTCAAACTCTCTCCTCAACAACGAAAATGCTTACCCTCTTATTGGGTGCGGTTGCAGCGATTAGTCTCTTAGTCGGAGGGATCGGTATTATGAATATCATGCTGGTTTCCGTCACAGAACGAACACGTGAAATCGGTATTCGTCTCGCCATCGGCGCGCTCGAACGGGAAGTATTGCTTCAGTTCTTGGTTGAAGCAGTAGTTCTATCATCCCTGGGAGGTATTATCGGTATGGCTTTGGGCATCGGGGTCGGTGTAGGGATCAATCTCTTTTTTGATCTCCCATTTGTATTTAATTCGACAATAGTAGTCATCGCATTTTTATTTTCGACACTTGTTGGGATCGTATTCGGATACTTTCCTGCACGAAAAGCGGCCCGTCTTAACCCGATCGATGCTTTACGGTATGAGTGATTTTGACGATATTACCATCTACAGTTAAAAAGGAGTTCTTATGCAGGTTAATAGTTCAACAGCCGTTAATACCTATCTCCAAAATACGATGAGCGAAACAGATACAAAAACGCTCAAAGAAAAAATCCAAAGTGGTGAGGTATCAGCGAAAGCCATCTCACAAGCCTATCTTGTCGAATACAGTTTGAAAGTACAGAGCTATTCTTCTGACAATATCAAAGCTCAAAACGCAACACTCGATCTGACAAAAATTCGTGATATTTTAAAAGATGTCGATTTCAATGCGATCGGATACAGCGGCAAACCGATCACGGATCTGACCCCGGATGAGGCCAAAGCCTTAGTGAGTGAGGAAGGCTATTTCGGTGTACCCCAAACCTCGGCACGATTATCGGATTTTGTATTAAACGCAGGAGGCGACGATCTCGAAAAACTCAGAGCAGGTCGAGAAGGTATTATTCGCGGTTTTACAGAAGCAGAAAAGTTATGGGGAGGCAAACTCCCCGATATCTCCTACGAGACACTCGATAAAGCATTAGCAAAAATCGATGAAAAAATCACTGCCTTAGGCGGAAACGTACTCGATACAAAAGCGTAATTTTATTGCGCTGTATGACAGTGCGGACATGTTTTTGCCGCCAACGGAATCTCCATAGCACATTCAGGACATACTTTGGTTGTCACAACGGCTGGTTCGGCTTCAGGTTCGGCAGATTTGAGCTTATTATAGGCTTTTACCATCATAAACATTACAAATCCCAAAATGGTAAACGAAATCGCATCATTTACAAAAAGGCCGAGTTTGATGGCCGGAGCGCCAGCCGCATCCAAAGCTGCCAATGAAACGTATTCTTTTCCGTCCAGTGCGATAAACAGCGATGAAAAGTCAACACCGCCCATCAATAATCCGATCGGAGGCATAATGATATTGGCAACCAATGATTTTATAACGGTCGCAAACGCCGCACCGAAAATAAATCCAACTGCCATATCAACAACATTTCCTGAAATAAGAAACTTTTTAAATTCACTGAGCATAAGAGACTCCCTTACATGTAATCCTTATACTATACCGTGAAATTGTTCGTGAATCGTTGAATTAATCTCGATCATATTCATGTCTGTGTTCATGATGTCTATGATGTCTTCGATGATCATACCGACTCTCTACGCGTGCAGGCTCTCTCCTGCTACCGATTGCTGCACCGAGGGCACCGCCCAATCCTCCGCCGATGATTGCTCCGTCTCTACCGCCTGCTGAAGATCCTACAGCCGAACCGACACCGGCACCCACCATACTGCCTAGTACGGCATTACCATCGATTTGTCCTGCGTTCGCTCCCATTGTAATAAAAAGTACTGAAATAAAAGATATCACTGTTTTATTTGTCATATTGGCATCCTTTTGCTTTTCAGAATTTTATCTTTAGAAGTATTAACGTATAAACAACAGTGACACTAATTTTTTGATTGATTATTTTTTAACCATCATACTGATTACTTAGTATTTTAAAACTGCTACAATTATCAAGATAAAAAAATCCTAAATAGGAGTATAGAGTGAAATTCGGAGATTTAAAAAAAGAGGGGCATTGGCCGTCACTGCTCGCCGCCTTCTTATATTTCGACTTTAGTTTTATGATGTGGACCATGCTGGGGCCATTAGCAACCGAGATCGCAGAAACACTCAACTCACGCGGCTTTGCCCTCAATGATGCGCAACAAGCGACCTTGTTGGCCGTTCCGGTTCTAGCTGGAGCATTGTTACGGATTGTATTGGGAGTCTTTGTCGATAAGTTCGGACCGAAGAAAACGGCGTTGGTCTCTCAGATAATCGTGATTTGCACCCTCTTTTTTGCCTATGCGAGTGCTGACTCGATCACGTATAACCAACTGTTGTGGGTAGCGCTGGGTCTTGGATTTGCAGGTGCATCGTTTGCCGTAGCCTTACCGCAAGCGGGTCAATGGTACCCTCCCCGTCTTCAAGGGACGGTTTTAGGTATTGCAGGGGCTGGAAATATCGGTGTTGTCATCGACTTTTTGTTCGCCCCTAAAATTGCAGAGATTTGGGGATGGCAATCGGTTTTTCTCGTCGGTGCCGTCCTCTCTACGATTGTATTGGTAGCGTATGTATTTTTAGCAAAAGATGCTCCCGCAAATGTCTATAAACCTAATCCGAAGAAACTGCGTGATTATATGAAACTGATGAGAGATCGTGATACCTGGTGGTTTAACCTTTTTTACGCGGTCTCATTCGGAGGGTTCATCGGATTCGCCAACTATATGAAAGTCTATTTGATGAATACCTATCAAACGGACATGTCTGCATTCGGACTGGATGTGATGAATGAAGGGAATGTCAAAGTAATCGCCGGCTATTTCGGCGCGCTTTGTATCTTTGCCGGTGCGATGCTTCGCCCTGTAGGCGGTGCTTTCGCCGATAAGATGGGTGGAATTAAATCGCTTTACATTTTTTTCGGTATGATTGTCGTTCTCTCCCTGATCAGTGCGTTTGTTGCTCTGCCGTTTTGGGCAGCGATTGTGGTGATGTTTTTGATTATGGCAAATCTCGGAATGGCAAACGGTTCGGTATTTCAGCTCGTGCCGCAGCGATTCGGTAAAGATATCGGTATTATGACGGGACTTATCGGTGCGGCAGGCGGTCTGGGCGGATCTGCGCTTATCAAAACCTTCGGATGGTCCCAGAGCACGTTTGATGGCTACGGAACCGGATTTTTGATCTTTTCAGGAATGGTGATGATCGCCATTTCAGGGATCAGCTTAGTCAAAACACGTTGGAGAACAACGTGGGGCGCAAACACCGGCGCAAGGATTTAAATGCTCGCAGTACAAGCTTCCGAATACCTTTTCCCCAAACCGCACACCACCGGAGACGATGCGTGTGCTTACACCATCATCGATAATGCTCTTTTGGTGAGTGTTTTGTGCGATGGGGTCGGAAGTGCCAAGCGGGGTGGGACTGCCGCACGCCAATGCGTCAAATTTTTTATCGATCAGTTCAAAAATCGTCCCAAAGCGTGGGATATTCCCAAAACGATGGAAGTGTTTACCCGCCACATCAACAGTCTCCTTTTCAAAGAATCAATGGCTCAATACGGCCAAATCGAACTCCTCACGACACTCTGCCTCGCCATCATCGAAGGGGAAACCCTCTATACCCTCAACCTCGGAGATTCACGCATTTATCTCCTCACCGCAGAAGGAGAGTTTCGCCGCCTCAGCAACGATCACACGATGGACGATGAATACTTATCTCATGTCTTAACGCAGGCGTGCGGACTGAGTGAAAATATTGATCCTGTTATCATGTCCACCCCTATTGCGATCGGGGATACGCTCATTCTTTGCAGTGATGGGGTTTACAATCTGCTGGATGAAAAGAGTTTTTTCGAACTGCTGAAAAAAGGGTTGGGTTCCTCCACGATTATCCAACATGCAGCCCAAACGTGTGAGCCGAGTGATCGCGATGATATGTCACTCCAGATTTTCCGCATCGAATCCCTCGATCCCCTTCATGCCATCAAAAATATCCCCCTTCCCATCCCTGAAACTCTCAGTGTCGGGGAAATTATCGACGGATACACGCTCATCAGCCCTATGATGGAACATGGCCGTATTTGGAAAGTAACCAAAGAAGAGCAAACATACGTGATGAAATTCCCCATGTCGAATGATGAAGAAGCTCTTGATGCCTTTGTCCGTGAAGCATGGGTTGCCAAACAGATCACCCACAAAGCGTTCGGTCATGCGTGGGTTCCTGAGGTGCGAAGTATGCGCTATTATCTGATGGAGCTGGTGGAGGGGGTAAATTTGCAAGAGTATCTTAAAAACCGCCCTCTTTCGGTGGACAATGCCATCGCACTGGGAAAATTCCTCCATCGTGCCGAAGCACATCTGCTGCATTTAGGTCTCGTGCACGGTGATATCAAACCTGAAAATATTCTCGTATACCAACGAGATGGTGAAGCTGGAGTCGAATTTAAAATGGTTGATTTCGGCTCTATTGTCGAGATTTTTTCGACGAATTCCCGTGCAGGAACACCAACCTACCTCGCACCTGAGCGCTTTAGCGGAAGCGTTATCAACGAATCGACTGAGATTTTCTCGATCGGGGTGACACTCTATTGGGCGCTCACGGGAGAATTCCCCTATGGAGAGATTGAACCGTTCCAGAATCCGACGTTTAAAAAAGCGAAGAATCCGATCAAACTCAACAGCAATATTCCGCTGTGGCTGGATTCCGTCATTATGCGCTCCATCGCGATCACACCGGATATGCGCTATCGTCACTATTCTGAGTTTTTTTACGAACTTAAATCACCCGAAAAAGTGAAACCTTTCTTCTGCAAAGAGACGCAGCTCATCGAACGCTCCCCTGTAACGTTTTACAAAATCGGTTTTTTTATCCTTTTGGCACTCGAAACTTTGACTTTTTGGCTTTATGTCTCAAAATAAGATAGCTGGATTCAATCAAAAGTCTCATCGTACGATTCTATCCCTATCTGATTTCTTCCATGCTTTTTTGCATAATATAAGCTATGATCAACGCGTTTGAATAATCCGCTGAAAGAATCCTCTTTACCAAAAGTACTGATTCCCAAACTGATCGTTACATGCCCGATCGTTGGAAAAACTGCTTTTTCAACCGCTATACGTAATTTTTCAGCCAATGTTCGGATATTGTCCAAATTCGTATTCGGGCTTAATATTAGAAACTCTTCACCACCCCATCGCGCAAATATATCGATTATACGAATATTCTCCTGCACAATATTTACTAGCTGTTTCAGTACCTCATCTCCAACATTATGGCCATACGTGTCATTAACCGATTTGAAATGGTCAATATCAATCATTATCATAGAAAGAGGATAGTAAAATCGACGTGATTGCTCACTTTCGAGGGTAAAAAGCTCTTCAAATTTACGACGGTTATAGATGCCCGTAAGACTATCGATCGTAGCGATACGCTCGACCTCCTGATGCAGCATCGTTTCTTGTGTAACATCTTTTCCGCTTGAAATAAACCCAACTATTTGCTGGTTATCATCTTTGAGAGGAGTAATAGTTTTTTTCTCATAATACAAATCACCGTTTTTCTTTCGGTTTATCAGCGTATTGCGATACACCTCTTCGCTGAGGATCGTTGTCCACAATCCCTTATAAAACTCACGATCATGCATTCCCGATTTTGAAATGCGCGCATTTTGTCCGAGAACTTCCGCTTGGGTGTAGCCGGTATGACGGCAATACGCACCGTTTACATACGAAATATTTCCGAACTTATCGGTGATGTACAAAATATCATCGACCTGTTCCATCGCTTGAGCAAGATTTTTATATTTTTTTTCAGACTCTTTCAGGTTCTTCTGAATTTGATATTCGTCGGTAATATCCCGAGCTGTCGAGAGGACTCCGGTGACGGTGCCCTCTTCATCTCTAAGTGTTTGGCACCACCACGCTAAAAGACGTTTTTCACCGTCACGTCGCCGCTGCCAGCTTTCGACATAAACGGCATGATTTTCACCGCTAAAGAGAGGCTGAACAATCGTATAAGTATCTTGTTCCCCTTCGAAATAATACGGCGCCTCTTTTCCAATTACATCTTCGCCGAAAAACTCGATCCCTATATCATTAGCCCATACATACCGTTTATCCTTATCGACTTGCATAATCATGTCAGGAACAGCGCGTAAAATCCCTTCCGTTCTTTGATGCAGTTTGGAAAGTTCTTTGAGTGTCAACTGCTTTTTCCGGTATAGATATGCCAGAGTGAAGCTCCCAATCCCTGCCGTGATCAACCCCAGCACCGCAAATATAGAGAGATGGAAAAAAAGAGTATCGGATTTGGCATAAAGTTTGTCAGTGGAAAGCAGTATAACGGCTTTCCATGTCGATTTTTCGGTTTCCTCCCGCGTATTTACCGGTGGATGAATCGTCATAAATGTCCATAATCCTTTTTCATCGACAAATTGTCCCTCTTCCTCTTTGCTAATTCGTTGCCACACAGACGGATTGCGATGTGCGAGAGACAAATCGTTACGATTGAACATGAACCCCCATTCATCGCTATTTTTTATCCCTTTGAGCCAATATCCCTCACTATTGAGCAACATTACATCCCCGTTAGAGATAGCGGTTGCATCAATAAATTTACGAATCAATTCATCCCCTAGATAATTGATGATAAATATCCCTTTTTTATGACCGTTTTTATCTATAACCGGTGTAGCGGCACGTATCATCGGCTTATAGGGAATTTCTATTTTTTCATTCTCCACATTTAAATCAAATAGAGAAAAATAAGTTTCCCCTTCGTGATAGCGCATCGCATCCGAAAAATAGTAACGCCCTTTTTTATTTTGAAGATATTGAGAAGAGATAAGGGCAGGAGAACCGCTATTAAAATTAATCCGAAACTGCTCCATTCCAGTTTCATCGATCCAACGAATCTGATCATAAACACGACGATTTCCCATCACAAATTTGAAATCATGACTCAGATGCACCACCATTTCAGACGAGCCGGTCATAACATAATCCTCAAACTCATGATAATGGGAAAGATATTGAACATCATACTTGACTCTATCCAAAGCTTGGCGGATAGAATTTCTTCCCATATTTAGAATGGCTAATTGATTCGATGCATTAAGGGTATATTCTCGTTTTTTTTCAGCATCATAACTGTAAATAGCCATCCCTATAATCCCAATCGCTATAGGAAGAAATAGAACGGTTATCTGTAAGAAAAAATTTCTACGACAGCATTTGATAAATTTTTTTAACATAAAACCAACTTTCTCCGTCCTAGTTCTTAAAATATACCATAATGTCTATTTATATCGACATTTTATGGATAAATATGATCTACAACTCCAATGGAAAGCCCCATGAGGTGATAATCTAAGCTACAAATAATCTTCAAGAAAAAAGTGACCTTATTTTTCTAGGATATAGAGATTATTGCTTGGATCGGTAACCGCCGAAAATCGCTCTTTGAGTTCGCGATCAAATGTCATTAGATACACATTGGTATTTTTAAGTGACAATCCTAAAAAAGATCCTAATAACACATCATCAGCGACGTTTTTCCCATGATTGCACTTGGTAAAGTTGAAGGAATTGAGTGTTTTTTTGTAATCATATAAATCTGCCTCCCACGTACTTTTAAACAAATAAAGTGAATCGGGATTGGCAGCTACGTAAATTCGGTTATCCGGGATAGTAAACTTTTCAATAACGTCATTAAACATCGATCCAATATTGGAAAAATTTTCGATATCCCAAAATAAATAGTGCCCCTCATTTTGTGTCGCTTTTTGTTTATTGATAAGGGTCAGACGTTTGGATATATTATAGTGATTATGGGCGATATCGTTGGTCAGTTCAATCTTATTTTTGAGTTTCAAAGCATCCGATGTATCAAATTTCAATATTCTGCCAAGCTCAATATAAAGCTCAATATCTGCCAATTCCTCCCTTGCCCCACCCTTTTGATAACTCTCCAATGCTTTGAGCTTATAGGGAGGGAAAATAATACCGATTTCCATCCTCTTTCCCGCTCCAAAAGCATTTTTTACTCTGGAAAAAACGCGCGCAGCTTCTTCGCTATTTTCCAGTTCGATAGAACCATAAAATTTTTGATTAATAATTATTTTTTGCATGATTCGCATTTTACTGATCGCAACTTAGTTCTCACTTCGATATTTTTCCTATCCAATACCCAAAATTTCTTTTTATATGTCACAATTCTCCATCACATTCTTTTAAAGGTTTTCCATGCTCTCCTCCGCTTGCCAAGATACGATCCGTGCCGCCGTATGGCTCTCGACCCACCCTGCCGGAGAATTTCATCGAATACAAGTGATCAGTGATGCGTTAGGGCTGCCATTTCCTTTTATGGCAAAATCACTTCAGAAACTCGTCCATGGCGGTATTTTAATCTCTCAACGGGGAGCGTCAGGGGGAGTTACTCTTGCTCGTGACCCCGCAGAGATTACCCTTCTCTCGATTATCGAAGCGGTGGATGGATCGGTGTTTTTCGATGCGTGCGTACTTGGGATCGGTGAATGCGAAGCTGAAACTCCGTGTGCGCTTCACGCACAATGGGATAAATGGCGTCAAGAAATGTTAGAAATGTACTCTGCCATGCGTTTGAATGAAATTGTGGATGATGTAATGCTTCGCAAAATTAAACGGCTTTAAGACGTACCAGTCACTTTCTCCCTTCTTCTGCCAATAAAACAATCACACTAACAGCTGCAACCGCCCACCAATAGATCGGTTCAAACACTTCTGTAGCAGATAACAAACTATAAACAGTATATTGATTATTTTTTAATCATAAAGTTGTATCTATTTCGTATATTTTGCTCTACAATTATTTCGGACAAAAAAATCTTATTAAGGAGCTTTCATATGAAAGGTTTGAATGTTTTAGGAAAAGGTGCATTATTGCTATCCCTCGCTGCCACTATCGCCATGGCGGCACCGGAGAAAACAGATCTCAAAATTGGGTTTATTCCCCTCACCGATTGTGCGGCACTGGTTATCGCGAAAGAAAAAGGATTCTTTGCCAAACACGGTCTCAATGTTGAGCTAAGTAAAGAAGCTTCTTGGGCAAACGTTCGTGACAAAATGACCGTCGGAGAGCTCGATGCATCGCACATGCTCGCGGCAATGCCGATCGCATCGACGCTGGGTGTCGGAAGCAGTCAAAAAAACATGGTTGCCTTGATGGCATTGGGGCAAAACGGCGATGCCATCAGCGTATCGAATAAAATGTATGACGCCATGATGGCGGCCGATCCGGTTGCTACGAAAAAAGGTTCTGCCGCAGCGCTTAAAAAAGTAATCGCTTCCAAAACCATGGGAGTTCCTGAATTTGGTATGACCTTTCCGACGGGTACGCACAACTACCATCTCCGTTACTGGATGGCAGCCGGAGGAGTTAATCCTGACGCCGATGTTGCCCTCAAAGTCGTTCCACCGCCTCAAATGGTCGCGAACATGACCGCCGGAAATATCGACGGATTTTGTGTCGGTGAACCGTGGAATCAACGTACAGTTATGGGAAATGTCGGTAAAACTTTGATTACAGGATACCAACTCTGGGAAGATGGTCCGGAGAAAGTGCTCGGTGTTCAAAAAGAGTTTGTCGATAAATATCCCGAAACCACCAAACAAATGATCGAAGCGGTCATCGAAGCGGGGATGTGGCTCGATGCCTCATGGGATAACCGTCGTGAGGCGTCTAAAATCCTCTCAAGTAAATCTTACGTTAACGCACCGTCGGATGTTATCGACAACTCGATGACGGGAACCTATATGTTCACCAACGGTGTCAATACGCCGATGCCGAACTTCAACGTTTTCGGTAAGAAACAGGCTCTTTATCCCTATTACAGCCATGGTTTATGGCAAGTGACTCAAATGATCCGTTGGGGACAACTCGATCACGCGATTGACATGAAAAAAGCGGTTGAAAGCGTCTACCGTCCCGATCTGTTTGCTAAAGCGGCTAAAGAGGTCAATTACGCCCTCCCTGCCACCCAGTGGAAAGTGGAAAAGAAATTTATCGACGGCGTAACATTTGATCCGAACAAATCGGTCGATTATATCTTTAACGCCCCGATCAAATCGCCGAAAATTACCAAAGAAGCACTTATGAAAGTGAATACGTGGAAAGTATCCGCGAAATAAGTCTAAAGGAGAAACAATGGTTCCAAAATATTTAAATGCCGTTTTCCTTCCCTTACTCCTTCTGGGGGTCGTGCTTGGGATATGGTCCTATACCGCGATAAAAATTCCAGGGTTTCCTACCCCCTCAGATGTGTGGAGAGAACTTCTCGTCGTCCTTTCCAATCCGTTTTATAACAACGGAGCGGGAGATCAGGGGATCGCGTTACAGTTGGGGAATTCACTCGCACGTGTTTTCGGAGGATTTGCCATCGCTATCGCGGTAGGTGTTCCCGTAGGGTTGTTGATCGGTATGTCTAAAAACGCGTATACCGCGTTCAATCCCTACATCCAGATTCTCAAACCGGTATCGCCGCTTGCGTGGCTTCCGTTGGCATTGTTCGTGTTTAAAGAGGTCAATACGACGGCGATTTTCGTCATATTTATCACCTCAATCTGGCCGATCATTATCAATACGGCGCTGGGGGTACGCAGTGTGAGTGAAGATTATCTCAACGTGGCTCGGGTACTTCAACTCACCCCGTTTGAGAGAGTCTTTCAGATCATTCTCCCCGTAGCCGTACCGTTTATCTTTACGGGAATGCGTCTCTCACTGGGGATTGCATGGCTGGTTATCGTCGCGGCAGAAATGCTCACCGGCGGGGTAGGAATCGGTTTTTGGATTTGGGATGAGTACAACAATCTCAACTATGCCCATATTATCATCGGCATCATTCTCATCGGGGTTATCGGGTATATTCTCGATACCTTGATGGGGCTTATCGCCGATTTCTTTGATTATCGCAAGCGAGGACTCAAATGAGTGCAAAACCTTTTTTAAAGATCGATCACGTCGATAAGATTTTTCCTCTCGGCGGCGGCAAAGAGTACGTTGCTCTTCGAGACGTTCAGCTCGATATCCGTGAAAACGAGATCGTCTCGATCATCGGACACTCAGGATGCGGAAAATCGACGATCCTCAACCTCATAGCGGGCTTGGATACGATCAGTAACGGAACGATTTTACTCGAAGACCAACACATCACCGCTCCCGGACCGGAACGTGCTGTAGTGTTTCAAAATCACTCCTTACTTCCGTGGCTGAGTGTCTATCAAAACATTGAGATGGCGGTTCGCAAAGTTCTGGGTGAAGATTTGTCCCCCTCTGAAATTCGGGATCATGTGATGAAATACATCGATATGGTCAATCTCGATCACGCCAAAGACAAATACCCCGGTGAGATCAGCGGAGGGATGAAACAGCGTGTCGGGATTGCACGGGCTCTTTCGATAGAGCCGAAAGTGTTGTTGATGGATGAGCCGTTTGGCGCGCTTGATTCTCTCACCCGCGCCAATCTCCAAGACCACTTAATGCGGATACAGATGCAAACGGGTAATACCGTCGTCATCATCACCCATGATGTGGATGAAGCAGTACTTCTCAGTGATCGGGTCATCATGATGACCAATGGCCCTGAGGCAACCATCGGAGAGATATTGGAAGTCAATCTTCCGCGTCCCCGTAATCGTTTGGAATTACAGCATAACGAGGAGTACCTTCGGTGCCGTGGAGCAATTATCGAGTTTCTCTACTCAAAATTTGCCAAAGATGACGAATAAACATTTAAACAAGGAATATAAAGATGAAAAGAATCACATTATCAGCTGTAGCTGTTTTAACATTGTTGCCAAATGCACTCAGTGCAGAGGGATTTACCCTCTTTAGTGATGCAAAAGTGAATGGAGAGATTCGTCCTCGTTATGAGAGTGTTTCCATACAGGATTCGACTAAAAAAGATGCGGATGCGTTTACTGTTCGTGCAACTCTCGGTTTAGAAGCCAAAGTGCTCGGGATCGATGGATTAAGCATGAAACTTGACGGTACAACCGTACAAAGTATCGGAGCTGAAAACTATAACAGTTCAACCAATGGGCATACAGGTTACGAGATCGTTAAAGATCCCGAAACTACCCGTTTTTCACAAGCGTATCTCCAATACAAACTGGGAAAAACTGCGGCTAAAGTAGGTCGTCAGATTGTTAACTTGGATAATGAACGTTTTGTCGGTTCAGTGGACTGGAGACAGATGATGCAGAGCTTTGATGCAGCAGTTATCAGTGATACCACCATCAATAATTTAACCTTGATCGGCGGCTATGTATGGGGGATCAAAGGGATCACCAATCTTCCGGTAAGCGAAACCGATTCGATTCTTTTAAACGGTTCGTATAAAGTAAATGATATGCTCAAAGTAACGGCGTATGACTATATGCTCTCTTCACTTCATGATACTATGGGATTGGCACTAACGGGTAATATTCCGGTATCGATGGCTAAAATCGATTATCGTGCCGAGTATGCAAGTCAAGGGGATGCATCCCGTGATACGACCGAAGGAGTAGCCAATGCTCAAGCCGATGCCACGTATTACAATCTCGATGCACTAGCCAATATCAACGGACTTCTCGTCGGTGCGGGATATGAGTTCTTGAGCGGATCAACCGGTAGTGATGGGAAAACAGCATTTCAAACACCGTTGGCAACTTTGCATAAATTCAACGGATGGGCAGACAAGTTCCTCGTAACCCCGACCGGCGGATTATGCGATGCGAGTGCAACCCTAGGTTATACGGCTGCGGGTCTTGGGAAAGCGATGCTCGTTTATCATGATTTTGAGACCGATGTTGCTATGGGCGGCAAAAGTGATTTAGGTTCGGAGTGGGACGCTTTGTATACCAATGCCATTCCGGGAGTTAAAGGTTTGACTGGCTTAGCTAAGGCTGCCTATTTCCAAGGCGGCGATGTCGCTACTTATACCAAAAACGTCACTAAAATTTGGCTTCAACTCGGATATAAATTCTAATCCTCACCCCTTGGGGTGAAAATCAAAAAACTCCCGACAAATCCCTATAATCTTCTCTTGACGAGCTTTACCTACCGGCTCGTTTTGACGAATTGCATGTACCTTATCGATCAGATCATGAATCCCCTCAGGTATAACCGACGTTAAGAATTTACGCAATGCCGAGCTTACTGCCGGTGCACGCCCCGCCGTGTTTATCCCCACACACAAATCGCCCTCGACGATCAATGCCGGAAAAATAAAACTGCACAACATAGGGGAATCGACGCAATTGACGGGAGTTTTGGTTGCCATACACGTTTCATAGATTCTTTCCTGCTCCTTTATATCATCCAACGCCCCGATGACCAAAAAGCGTCCCTCTAAATCCTGCAGTTCATAGGCTCTCTCTATCAGTGTAATCGGATATTCCTCTGCGATAGAGCGAATCTCTTCATGAATCGACGGAGCAATAACACTCAATTTGGGAGAAAACTTCACCAATTGCTCGATTTTACGCAATGCGACTTCCCCTCCCCCGATCACTAAACAATCTTGATCTTTTATATCAACAAACATCGGAAACAGCGCCATTTTTTGATCCTTTAAATTAAGTCAATGTATTGATTAAAAAATAATCATAAATTTGTTTTACTTATTGATATTTTACACTATTATTTTTACAGATAAAAAAGTCTGAATATAGACTGCAAGGAAGTTATGATGAACGGAAAACTTTATTTGATCGGATGCGGTCCGGGTGATGCAGATTTGCTAACCCTCAAAGCACTTAAAACCATCAATAAGCTTGATGTCGCTCTGATCGATCATCTTCTCACCGATGAAATCATCGCACTGATCCCTTCACGAACAAAAGTTGTGTTTGTAGGAAAAGAGAAAGGGAAACACAGTTTTCCTCAGGATCAGATCAATGCCATGATTACTGAATATGCACTGCAGGGTCTCACAGTAGGACGGCTCAAATGCGGTGACCCTTACATCTTTGGACGAGGAACGGAAGAAGCTATATACGCTTCTCAAAATGCCATTGAGACCGAAGTAATCCCGGGAATTTCATCGGCACTCTCAGCTCCTCTCTCAGCCGGAATTGCCCCCACTGCTCGTGGCGTTAGTACGGGTGTATCGGTAGTTTCTGCCCATCTCTCAGGGGATCGGGTAAATCTTTCATGGATTCCTATGTTAAGTGTCGAAGATCACACCACCGTTGTCCTAATGGGATTAAGCCGTACCCGTCAGATTGTCAAAGAGGCATTGGATAAAGGGATTGATTCTTCATTGCCTGTTGCTATCATCTCTAATGCTACAACTGCCTACCAAAGCTCTGTTATCACGACGCTCGGTGAACTGATTACTGCTGCCAAAGGAGCTCCTAAACCGGCTATTTTGGTGTTCGGCAATGTCGTTAATTTAGCACAGGTTCTCCCAACCTACCAATATGAATCCAAGGAGGAATGTCATGACATCGCTCTCTCAAGCTAATGCCGAGCGCAGTGCCAAACGGCACAAAACCGAAACGATCAAAGATTCTTTTAGTGCAACCGAAGCATGGGAACGGCTAATTGGTTATTCCAAAAGCGGTTACGCTTCGATCAGTGATGAGGATAAAGATTTTGTCCTTAAAAGTTTCGGAGTTTTCGATCGTCCCGCCACACCTGAGAGGTTTATGATTCGTGTACGGATCGCCGGAGGCGGACTCAGTGTTGAACAAGCACTGGTCGTTGCGTATGTGGCAAAGACATTCGGTCAAGACTACATCGATATCACCACCCGCCAGCAAATCGAGCTACGTTACCTGCGTATCGAAGATATCCCTGAAGCGTTGAAATTGTTAGAAGACGTCGGACTCACAAGCTATCAAACCGGAGTGGATAATTTCCGCAATATCCTCATCGATCCACTCGATGGCTTGGCGATGGATAATATTATCTCCACTAAAGCGATTATGGAGCAGATTCAATCGATCTTTTTAAAAAATCCTGACTGGATTACGACACTGCCTCGCAAATTCAACATCGGGCTTAACGGTTCTCTTAGCAACCGTTGTAATATTTTTGGTCAGGATTTCGCCCTTTCCCTCGCACAAAAAGAGGGAATGTACGGGTTCAACCTTTATCTGGGAGGACGGGTAGGAAGTTTGGCGCATGACGCCGATATGTTTGTCGCACCGGACGAAGCGGCAACCGTATTCGAAGCGGTGGCAACACTCTTTAAAACCTATGGATTTCGAGATAACCGTAATAAAAACCGTTTGAAGTTTCTGATCGAAGCCGTAGGAATGAATACCTTTAGAGATGCAATTGAAGAGCAGTTAGGTCATCCGATGCCTAAAGCGGGTATGGGTCTTGCCCAACTCGAAGGGGGGGATCATTACGGAAAAATTGCGCTGAATGATGGTACATTTGCCCTCTATGCCGCTGTCCCCTCCGGTGTTTTTAGCGGTACCGATCTCTTCCATGCCGCTCATATTGCACAATCGCAAGGGGGAGGCATCCGCCTCACGATCGAGCAAAACCTCATCATCACCGGAATCAGTAATGAGAGCGAGGCGTTAGATTCCCCTCTCTTTCTCAAATATCCGAACCGTCCCTCACCCTATATGGCGAACCTCATCGCCTGTGCAGGATCAGAACACTGTCCTTTCGGTGTCATTCCGGGGAAACCCGATGCAATTGATATGGGTGAATATTTGAGTCGTGAAGTCCCTTTAGAGGATGCAAAAGTACGCCTTTACTGGTCAGCATGTATCAAAGGGTGCGGAGTACATGGTGCCGGAGATTTGGGGTTTGTCGGATGCAAAGTGCCGCGCAACGGAAAAACGGTACTCGGAGTCGATATATTCATCGGCGGAAGCTTGAGCGGTGAGGGGGAAGAAGCTCATCTGTTGCTCAAAGGGATCGTCCTCGAAGAGGCTCGTGAATTTGTTGCCGAGTTAATGCGTGAATACCGTGATCTACGAGTCTCTAAAGAGAGTTTAGAACATTTTATCCACCGCCTGCAAATCCGCTACAGCAACTACGCGATCGGGTTTTTGATGCGATGGAACCGTTTTATTACGCTTCAATCTCTTGAATCTATACTTCATTTTAATCTCAAAACCCATGGTGGAAACCATAAAGAGAGTGATGAAATTTATGCCTTTGGTTTGGCCCTCGTTCAATCCATCACCGGAGGCAAAGCCTATGATGTTGAAGACCCCTTATTGGAAGGGAAAAAACCGTTTGCTTTTGATTTAAAAGTATTGGATAAACGCTATCTGCCTTTTAAAGCAATTATCGAGAAAATGATCCATCCCAATCCTATCAATCGGTATCAAGTTTTTACCGAGATCACTAACGATATCGAGAAAACAGCCCATGAAAGCAAATAGCACTGCCTTAACCGGCTGCCCGTTTTGCGGTACGGGATGTGCACTTAATGTTGAGTGTACTGAGAACGGGTACAAAGTCAAAGGGGATAAAACAAACTCCTCTACCCAAGGGGATTTATGTTTCAAACCGGTTCAGATGGCCAAAGCGCTCGATATCCATCGTCTGACCTCCCCGCTCTATCGCTCGGATAAGACAAAACCTTTTCAGGAGATCTCGTGGGATGAAGCGATCACCATCCTCGCCCAAAATATTTCCGATCTTCCAAGAAACGCCCTTTATTTTTATCTCTCAGGACAGCTCCTTACCGAGGAAAGCTATCTCTTTACAAAACTCATCAAAGGATATTTGAGAATTAACAACGTCGATGCGAACTCCCGCCTTTGCATGGCAACCGCTGTCGTCGCCCATAAAATGGCCTTCGGAAGTGACGGCCCAGTGGGCAATTACGCCGATATCGATGATGCCGATGCCATTATCATCAGCGGCTCCAACCCTGCATGGGCACATCCGGTCATCTTCCGTCGGATATTGGCTCGTAAAAAAGCCCATCCGGATACAAAAATCATTGTCATCGATCCGATATATACCGAAACAGCCCAAAAGAGCGATCTATGGATCGGTCTCTCCAGCGGAAGCGATACAACGCTTTACAACGCTCTCTTAGCCGAGCTCTATCGACGAAGTGCATGTGATACCGTATTTATTGATCGTGCTACCGAAGGATTTGAACAAACGCTTAATCCTGCCATAGAAATACCGTTTGCCGAATCCATCGCATCCTGCGGACTCTCCCTTAACGATGCTAAAGCACTTGTTGAACTCTTTGCATCCCAGAAAAAAATACTCGGGCTATGGTGTCAAGGGCTCAATCAGGCTGTCGATGGTGTCATGCGTAATCTCGGTTTCATCAATCTATTTTTAGCTACAGGACGTGTTAATGCTCAAAAGGGGCTTCCCCTCTCGCTCACAGGTCAACCCAATGCCATGGGTGGACGGGAAGTCGGATATCTCTCTAACGCTCTTCCGGGATATCGCGATGTACGCAATTCGGACGACAGAGAAACGTGTGAGAAACATTGGAATCTTCCCGAAAATACGATTTCCCCTACTCCCGGCATCACCATCACCGATGCCATTGACGCTATATTGGCCGATGAAATCCGCTTTTTATGGGTTGCTTGTACCAATCCGCTTCTTACCCTTCCTGATATGAAAAAAACGGAGCGTGCATTCAACAATTCAGAGCTCTTTTTGGTTGTCCAAGATTGTGTTCTCAGTGAGACGGCATCTCTTGCCAATCTCGTTCTTCCTACCTTCTCATGGGGAGAAAAAGAGGGAAGCATGACCAATTCGGAGCGTTTTATCAAACGAGTTAGAGTCTTTAAACCATTACCAATCAGTGCTAAAAGTGACAGTGAAATCGTTTGTGAGGTTGCTAAGAGACTTGGATTTAATGGTTTTGAATATCCAAATACTAAAGCAATTTATGATGAGTACAAAGTACTGACTGAGTCTCGGCTATGCGATCAAAGTACCCAAGAATACGAATCCCTTTCTTACCAATGGGGAGATAAACGTCTCTATGCAGATGAACGCTTTGCTACACCGACCCATAAAGCGCAATTTCATCCGATCATCTCGTCTGCCCCACAGTTAAATGAGAATGAATTCATCCTCCTCACTGGACGAACCAAAAAGCAGTGGCATACAATGACCCGCACCGGAAACGTCGCCGAACTGCTCAAAGACGAAGAAGCAGCCTATCTTCTGATCAATGAATCTGATGCAAAAGAAAAAGGGCTAAAAGAAGGAGATATTGCTGTAATTTACAATGAACTTGGATCATTGGAACTCCCTATTCGTTTTGGAACATTAGCACCAAAGCACCTCTTTGCTCCCTTTGGCTATCCGCAAACTCCGATCAACACTCTGGTTCCTGTCTTGAACGACCCTTTTTCATCTCAAAGCGCCCTTAAATCAGCACAGGTAACAGTAAAACCAAAGCCTATTAACCGCCGTTAAACTCCTATCCGCTATAATTCCAGACATGAATAATGAGCATTTAACCTTTTATATTGATCCAACCCCCACATTACCAACACGCCAGTGTAGACTACTAGCGCGAATGATGGGATATACCCTTAGCTACGGGAACTACTTCATTGCCCTGCTCACCTGGTGGATGAGCGACTGGTTTATAGCTCTTGGAACTTTATTATTAGGATTCATCGTCTTTGGGATCATCCGATCCAAACTCCGGAATGACTCAATCCCTCCAGCTCAACGCGAAACTCCCTACAATGATTACGCGATTGCAACATGGTATTTATCACGCAATCATTGTTTTACTCTCCCTAAGGAATAATTTTAATGGCATTAGTCGATCTCCTGGGTGTCAGTAAACACTACGAAGCCCAAAAAATTTTAGAGAATATCAACTTCCATATCGACGAAGGGGAACGGGTCGTCATTGTCGGTAAAAATGGCAGCGGCAAATCAACCCTGATGAAAATCGTCCACGGCTCGCTCGATGCTGATGAAGGGGAGCGTATCAACCGTCAGGGAATCGAGATCAAAATGCTTTCCCAAGTACCAAAATTTGATCCAAGCCACAACGTCCGTGAAGCGATCGAAGCGGGGTTAGGGGAACTCAAATCGGCGAAAGTCCGTTTCGATGAGATTTCCATCCTCCTCGCAGAAGCGTTCGATAATGAATTTTTGCTCCAAGAACAATCCCAGCTCACTACCTTTCTCGATCATCACAATGCGTGGAATCTTGATGATAAAATCGAGCGTATTATGCACCATTTTATGCTCAAAGAGTATGAAACAAAAAACGTCGAACTCCTCAGCGGAGGGGAACAACGCCGTGTCGCCCTAGCTTCATTACTCCTCCTTAAACCTGATATTTTATTGCTCGATGAACCGACCAACCACCTCGATGTCTACATGGTTGAATTTCTCGAAGAGCTAATCCTCAAAGAGCGCTTTACCCTCCTCTTTATCTCCCATGACCGTTATTTCATAGATCAAATCGCCACCAAAACAATCGAAGTCGAGGATTGCACCTTGCGCGAGTTTAGCGGCGGTTACAGCAACTACCTCGAACAAAAGCAGGAGTTGCTTCGCACCATGGCGCAGCAGCACGACAATCTCCTCAAACTCCTAAAAAGTGAAAATGAGTGGCTCCGCAGAGGGGTAAAAGCGCGTCTGAAACGGAATGAAGGACGGAAACAGCGCGTATTGCAGCTACGAGAAGATGCCAAAAACAATCCAAGCCGTATCCGAAAAATGAAACTGGAGTTGGAGCGCGAAGCAAAACACTTCAATCGTGGAGAAGGGGTAAACCGACAAAAGATGCTTTTTGAGATTGAACATTTGGGGCTTACACTCGGGGACAAAACTCTCATTAAAGATTTCTCGACGCGGATTTTGCAAAAAGACGTCATCGCCGTCGTCGGTCCCAACGGAAGCGGTAAATCAACCCTCCTCAAAGCACTCCTCGGACGTCTCAAACCGACCAACGGAATCATCAAGATAGGAGAACTCACCATCGGCTATTTCGATCAGCACCGTGAGATGCTGGACGATAATCTCAACCTCATCGAAACCTTCTGTCCTCATGGAGGAGATCGTGTCGATGCGCAAGGGCAGGATTATCACGTTTACGGTTATCTCAAAAATTTCCTCTTTCCGCGTGAATTTCTCGATAAAAAAATAGGAGTTCTCAGCGGCGGAGAGAAAAACCGCGTTGCCCTCGCCCTGCTATTTACCAAAAAAGTAGATTGTCTGATACTCGATGAACCGACCAATGATCTCGATATCCCCACCATCAACATTCTCGAAGAGAAACTTCAAAACTTCCCGGGAGCGGTTATCCTCGTAAGCCATGATAGGTATTTCGTCGATAAGATTGCGAAAAAACTCTTTATCTTCAAAGGCGACGGCACCATCGAAGAGAGTTATAAGCCTTACAGCGAATATCTCGAAGATGAAAAAGAGTTACTTGAAATGGATGCGATGGAGGCCGAGTTTTCCAAGTCTTCAACTGCTACAGTTACGGTGCAAACCGAAAAGCCGAAAGTATTCAAACTCACCTTCAACGAACAACGCGCACTTGAAAAACTCCCTGCTGAAATCGAAGCACTCGAAGCCAAGATCGATGAGCTAAATGCTTCCCTCGCCGATCCGAAAAAATACGAAAAAATCGGGATCAGTGTGTTAGCCGAAGAGCTGGAAAAGACCAAAGCCCTCTATGAAGAAAAAGTGGACGAACTGCTTACTATCGAAGAAAAAGCCGAAGAGATCGAAGCGCTTAAAAACAGCTAAGGATTATTTTATGGATATCGAGACTCTCAACTCACTGCACTTCAATGCAGGTTATCTCGTCTTTAAAGAAGGTCCCGGAGGCATACCTGTCGCCCTCATCACAACGCCTGACGCTACTGCCGCAATCACTCCGTACGGTGCTCAACTCCTATCATGCCGTTTTGCTAACAACGACAATGGACTGCTGTTTCTCAGCGAAAAAGCGATTTTCCAAGAGGGGACTCCCATCCGAGGCGGTGTACCGATCTGCTGGCCATGGTTCGGACCCGATCCGAAACAGCTAAATCGTCCGGATCACGGATTAGTTCGTACCCGTATGTGGCGTGTTGCATCCTCAGTCATTACTCAGGATCGAGAGTGCATTATTACGTTTGAGATTACCGATACCCCTGAAACCTATGCGCTTTGGCCGCACCGTTTTCGCCTAACTCTAAAAGTCACCGTAGGCAAACAACTCACTATGGAGCTCACGACACGCAATCTCGGAGATACACCATTGGAACTTACACAGGCGCTACATACCTATTTTGCGATAGGAGATATCACCCATGTCAGTATTACAGGGCTAGAGGGATTGGTCTATGCCGATCAAACCGATAACGGACATGACAAGAGAGAGGGTATAGCCATCCGCATCGATGCCGAAACCGACCGTGTCTATCCCACTGCTGGCGGTGATATCGTGATTCAAGACGATACACTAAAGCGAAACATACGTATTGAATCCGAGAGGAGTAAAACTGCGGTCGTGTGGAATCCGTGGATACGGGTGTGTGAGCAAAAAGCAGATTTAGCGCTGGAAGACTACAAAAAAATGGTTTGTGTTGAAACGGCAAATGCAGGTGATGACATCATCACACTGCAATCGAATGAAGATTATACTTTAAAGGCAGTATATTCACTCGAGTAGGAAGTAGATATTTAGTGGAGGCGATTAACGCCCTCCGCCACCCATTCCGCCACCACCCATTCCGCCACCGCCCATGCCTGAGCCCATACCGCCGCCTTGCATCATCCCTTTGCCTGAACCTTGGTTTTTCATTTTCGGAACACGATTTTCCGGTTTGTTCATAAACTTCTCAGCTTGTTCTTTCGTCATTGTTTTCTGACGGCTCATAAGCTCATTATGAAGCTGTTCACGCTCCTGCTGAGTGGTCATCGTTCCCCGTTTTTCCAACAGTTCATCCGTACTCATCGTTCGAAATTTGTTTTGAATTTCGTTTTGAACTTGTACCCTTTCTTGGTTCATTGCGGCAGTTTCACCGTAAGCAAATGTAGACAATACGGCTACAGCCGATACAACAGTTAGTAACGTTTTCATGTGATACTCCTTGAGTGGTTTGTACCATTATAGGACGATATTGTTACAAAAACATTAATAACTAGCTAACTGATACCCAATAATAAGAGTGAGAAAAAATTATTTTATGTAATCTACCACTTTAGAAAGCGTCGTTACCTCTTTTATGAAACTGACAACCTCTTGATGCGCCGAATGCGGAGCATATATATCCAATCCTGCCTGATCATCAAACGTTGAAATAAGTGCCAAATCAAATGATCGCTCAGAGCGGCTGATGTCGATCCCGACTTCCATACTTTTAAGCGTCTCTATTTTAGAGGGCAATGCTTCAAGCATCTCTTTGACCCGAGACATATTGGCCTCTTTATTCTCTTCTTTAAACTGAAACATGACGATATGAACGAGCATTTTTATTACCTTTTACCTTTCTATTAAATCTTGTAAACTTTGTCGAGGAGATTTCCCCTCTAAAATAGCATATACTTCTGCCGCAATGGGAAGATAAACACCGCGTGAAGCGGCGATTTCATGGAGAGCATATGCTGTTCCGATCCCTTCACTCACTTCTCCGATTTGTTCGCACACCGTCTCTTTACTCAATCCTTGTGCAAGTCCTAAGCCCACACGATAGTTACGTGACATCGATGAACTCGCCGTCAAAAACAAATCTCCTGCACCGCTTAAGCCTAAAAAACTCTCGGTACTGGCACCGTATGCCCGACCAAAACGCTCCATTTCTACAAGGCCGCGTGCAATCAAACTGGCTGCCGCATTATGCCCAAGTCCCAGCCCCTCACAAATCCCTGCTGCAATAGCAATGACATTTTTATAGGCCCCGGTAATCTCGGCACCGATTACATCCTCACTCACATACGTACGGATAAACTTCGGAAACAATGCGGCAAATTCTCGGGCGGTAGAGAGAGAAGTCGAGTTAATAACCAATGCGGTGGGAAGAGAGAGGATCACTTCCGCCGCAAATGAAGGCCCAGATAAGAAACAAAGATTTTCACTCGGAACGTATTGCATGTAGATTTCGTTCAAAAACCGCCCGCTTGAGGCTTCTATCCCTTTTGCCGCTACGAGGATTTTTTGTCCGCTAAAGATAAAATTCTCTTCCAGCCATTTCCCGATCTGTTGAGCTGGAACGGTAATGATGAGATATTCACACGCAAGAACTTCTTCGAGTGTTCTAAAATTAGTCCAATCCCGATGGGTACGAGAGGTAATGATAACATCATTTTTTTCGCTCATCGCAAAGCTAAGGGCTTCACCCCATTTACCTGCTCCGATGACCCCCACTTTTTTCATATCATTACTCCCATTGCCCTCGAAAATGTAGCTATTTTATCTTCATACCCGATAACCACTAAGATGTCATCGGGATCGATATGGTGGTTATGACCACGTGAGGTGAAACTAAAGGTTGCACCCAACTGGTGATCCACAATAGCTAATACCAATACGTCATACTCACTTCCCCAGTCAATATCATGCAAATGTTTTCCCACCACAAAACTCTCTTCCGGAATAGTAATCTGAGCGATTTTGAGTGCGGAATCTTCATAAAAAATATCATGCAGAACTTCGGTAACCGTCGGCTTTTCAAGCATTTCACTGATAATGCCGGCAGTAATCTGCAAAATAGGCATGACTTTATTCGCTCCGGCACTTTTCATTTTTTCGGCACTCTCATGATCTCCGGCTAAAGCAATAATAGGAATATGCTCAAACGTTGCACGCAATGAAATCGTTAAAAAGACATTTTCGGCATCGTTATCCAAAGCGCAAAAGATAATCAAATCATTAATATCGAAACGATCTTCAATACTCTTCCAATCTTCACTCAGATCAAAAAGTTCTGCTTCAAAACCGGCTAATCGAGCTGCCGCTTTTTCCGTTTCATTCATTACAAATACTGTAAATGAAGGATATTCAGATGATATTTGCAAAGTGATTTGTTTGGCATACTCATTAAATCCAAACACCAATGCACTGTTATGGATCATTTTTTCCCCTTTTGGTACATGAGCGTTTTAAACTCATCGATCAAGGAGCGTGTAGCGATGACAATACCGACATCCCCCTCATTGATTGTCAAGTCTGTCGATGGATTAAATAAAAATTTACTCTCCGATGTTTTGTATATTCCCAATACAATCAATCGTTTGTAAAACAACGGGAGCCTGGCAACCTCAAAAAAACGTTCTGCCATCATCCTATCCAATCCGATCTCTTCGATAAATACACCGCTGTTTTCAGATCTTAACGCATGAATAACCTCAAATGCAACCGGTCGTCCGCTCACTTCTTTGCTGATAAGGCCGATTAATTCTTGCGTGTATACAACCTCATTAATTCCTGCCAAAGAGAGTTTACGGCGGTTCTCATCCTGATGCAAAATTGAAAGCAGAATAACAGTTGGTGAGATTTCCCTAATCGTCAAAGCCGTATAGACATTTAAAACATCGCTATCCCGCAGTAATATGACCGCTTTCACCTGAGTGGGAATATCAATCTTAATCGCTTTATAGGAGTGCAACGATCCGGAATCATACGCCAATGCGGTAAAACCGTCTTTGTGCGCTTGTTGAACTTTTTCCTTATCCCGTTCCAATATTACAATCTTATTCCCGTGGCGTATAAACTGCCGAGCCACCTCTGCTGAGAGGGGAGAATAGCCGCATATCAGATAAAACTGGTCAATCTTGCCCACATCATCGATCAATTTTTCTTCTTTGATCTCATCGAGTTTTTCGGTAAATGCCGATACCACGATCGATGTTGCAAAAGAGATAACCGCAATCCCTGCTACGATAATCGCCATAGCAACGATACGTCCCTCATCTGTTACCGGAACAAAATCACCGTACCCTACGGTAAAGATGGTCACAACCGACCAATAAACGGCATCAAAGAGCGTATTGATCTTCGATTCGGGATTATGTGCTTCCATGACGTAGATCAATACCGAGGAGACCATGATAATAACCGTAGCAAAAATGCCAAGGGTGAAAATCTCAAACTTTTTAGACGAGAGGATCGAAACAAGCTGCGTCAAACTTCTGGAATAACGGAATAGCTTAAAAACACGGAATAAGATAAATACCCGAAGTATCCTAAATTCGTGGAAAAATGGCATGATTGCCAGCATATCGATAATGGCCGATGTGGAAGTGACAAAAGAAAGTTTATTTTTTACTATAGAACGGAATGCGTCGAAATAGTTAAAACGGCGTTGTATAAATACGTCATGCTCATACTGTTCTATAACTATTTTTGAGGTGTCACTGAATATCCATAAGCGAAGTAAATACTCAATAAAAAAGATAAACGAGACAACATAGTTATTGAAAAAAATCCATTTAGGACTCACATCATGTTTGACATGCAAGATCAAGATATAGACACTGATGATGATCAATACCATCATCGTATAATCAAAAAACTTTTTATAGGGGTAGGAAGGATTTTCGAGAAGGTTGTGAAAAAACTTTTTCACATGCCGATAGCGGGAAGACGCGTGAAGAAAAAAGGCGATTCCTACCATCCATTGGCTGAACATCCCTTTCCCTTATTGCGCTAATTTAGATTGGAGTATCTCATTCAGCGTATTAGGATTTGCCGAACCTTTTGACGCTTTCATTGCCTGCCCGACGAAGAAACCGAACAGTTTATCTTTACCTGATTTATACTCGTGCACTTTATCGGTATTGGCTGCCAAAATCTCATCGATCAACGCTTCGAGAGCACCCGTGTCACTCACCTGTTTGAGTCCCAATTTCCCGATAACGTCATCGATATCGCCGCCATTGTTCTCAAGAAGGTAATCGAGAACTTCTTTAGCCGCTTTTCCGCTGATCACACTCTCTTCGATTCGCTTGACGAGGGTTCCTAGGGTTTTTGCACTAACGGCTGATTCGTGCGCACCCATTCCCCCTTTGAGACGTCCTTGTAACTCAACGGTGAGCCATGTAACAGCATTCTTGGCTGTAATCCCTTCCT
Source organism: Sulfuricurvum sp. (assembly GCF_028713855.1). Taxonomy (GTDB): domain Bacteria; phylum Campylobacterota; class Campylobacteria; order Campylobacterales; family Sulfurimonadaceae; genus Sulfuricurvum. The sequence continues at coordinate 70,536 of NZ_JAQTNN010000001.1, read as the reverse complement.
GTAGCATCGACTCAAAATAGTGAGCACTCTCCAAATCTGCCGTGATAACGGCTGCATCGTATTCACGAAGACCGAATTCACTGACAAAACGCTCTTTTTTTGCATCGGGAAGTTCAGGGATTGAGATAACATCAGCATACATTGCATCATCTACGATCACTTTGAGCAAATCGGGTTCAGGGAAATAGCGATAATCGGCTGCTTCCTCTTTACCGCGCATTGAACGGGTCTCTTGTTTCACTTGGTCAAACAAACGGGTTTCTTGGACAATCTCTTGCTCATAAATACCATCTTCCCACGCTTCACGTTGGCGTGCTACTTCGAGCTCAATCGCACGCTGAATAAAGCGAAAGCTATTGATATTTTTGATCTCAACACGAGTGTAAAGTTTTTCATCTCCCTTTGGACGGATAGAAACATTAACATCGACGCGGAATGATCCCTCTTGCATATTAGCATCCGAGATATCGATATAACGAACGATAGAGTGGAGCTTTTTGAGATACAGTATTGCATCTTCGGCAGAACGCATATCGGGTTCAGAGACAATTTCTAGCAACGGTGTCCCTGCACGGTTTAGATCCACTTTTGAAATAGCACCGTCATGAATGTTTTTTCCCGCATCTGCTTCAATGTGCGCACGGTTGATACGGATGGTTTTATGGGTTCCGTCTTCAAAATCGATAACTAATGTTCCGTGTTCAACGATCGGGGTATAAAGTTGGGTAATTTGATAGGCACTTGGGCTGTCAGGATAGAAATAGCTCTTACGGTCGAAAAAAGAGGTACGGTTGATCGTTGCACCCACCGCTGTACCGAACATCCCGGCTTTACGAACTGCCTCTTTGTTGAGAACAGGCAATGCACCCGGCAATGCGAGACAAGTCGGACAGGTGTTCGTGTTTTGAGTATGGTTAAAGCTGGTAGGGCATGAGCAAAAAAGTTTAGACTGAGTGTTGAGCTGGACGTGAACTTCCAAACCGATAATGGTTTCAAACATACGAAAAATTCCTTGGTTTATATAAAATAGCGGATGGAGGCAAAGCCGTAGGCTCCGCACTCTTCGACCGCTTTTATCTGCTCTTGGGTAACAATTCCGCCCAACGCAAAAATAGGTACTTCTATTTTATCCACTATTTCTTTTAAATCCTCTAAACCCTTGGGTTCTCCTTTGTTCGGAGAGGTGAATATCGGGCTGTAAGTGATCGCATCAGCACCTAAATTCTGAGCCTTTAGTGCTTCGTCGTAAGTATGGGTACTGATGATAACATAAAGTCCTAAGGCTTTCGCGTCTGTTATCTCGTCAAACTGTGTCGAAGTGAGATGTATCCCGTCCGCACCCAAATCGTGCGCAAGACGATAATCACTATGCAAGAGAACATTAGAAACATTATTATGACGGCATACCGAAATAAAAGCCTGTGCAAGGATTGGATAATTGATCGTTTGTTTATCACGGAAAAGGGTAAAATCAGGAATTGTACGAATAAAAATATTTTCGAGAGAAGCAGTGAGCGCAGAATGCTCACTGCCATAGTAGATAGGATCGGTGATTAGATAAGTTTTCACGCTTCCTCTGAAACTTCCTTTACACTGTCTCGAATCTCTTCGAGAAGTGCCGTTTGTTTGAGCATTATGTCATGGCGATCACGATACATTGACATTGTTTCCAATACTAAGATCAAAAAAAGTGCCAAAAACAGAAAAACGAATGTAAACATCAATGCGGGGACAAGACCTAAAAAGAGAAACGACTTAAAGGTGATCAAGGCTCCAATGATAACGAAAGCCCAGGAGACCCCGCCAAGGAAGCTTAAAAGTGCGTCATACGTACTTCGCTTCATAGCAGTGGCTTAGTGGTCGTCGTGAAGAAGAACTGCACCGCCGAGGTAAACGTACGTGAGCATCATGAAAATGAACGCTTGCAAGAATGCCATAAATGTCAACAATGCAAATGGAACGATTGGAAGAACCCAAGGAGCCAACATCAACAATACCATCAAGAACATGTCATCCCCTTTGACGTTACCGAACAATCGGAAGCTCAAAGAAATGATACGAGAGATATGTGAAACGATCTCGATCGGGAACATCAACCATGCCAACCACCATACAGGACCCATAAAGTGTTTGAAATAACTGATGATACCGTTACGGCGAATACCTTCGAAGTTATAGTATGTGAATACTACCAATGCCAAAGCAAGGGTAAAATCCAAAAACGCACTCGGTGCTTCAAAACCGGGAATAACTCCGATAACGTTCGCAATACCGACGAAAAGACCGATAGTCGCAACAAGAGGAAGGTAGCGGCGTGCTTCCGCTTTACCCATAACATCAGCACCCATAGCAAGAACGCCGCTAAGATACGCTTCCATAACATTTTGAGTTCCGGTAGGAACAAGACGAAGATTTGACGTCGCCATTTTTGCGATCACAAGAACAATTGTCGCAGTCAGCAACATGTGCGTGAGAAAAATAAACGTGTGTTCGTGGCTGATAAGGCCGAAGAAGGTAAACAACTCACCCATAAGTAGTGTTCCTTTGCATAGAAAATTAGTGGAATTCTATCCTTATTGAGATTAAATTCCTATAAACTCAGATAACGAAACTCCTATTTTGCGCTTATATTATCATCATCGATCCATTTTTAAAGTAATTGATACGACATAAATGGAAGAAAAAAGAGGCATACGATAGAAGACCCCAGATAAACCGGGGAAAAAGGGAAGCTTATTTGGAACCAAACGTCGTAAAAATGTAATCAGCCATTTTTTCATCGGAAATTTTACCTTCACGATCTTCAATGACTTTCAAATTTTTACGCATCACCGAGTGATAAGTACCGCTGTCAAAATCTTTGTTTCTCAAGTCCATCAGTTTATGATAAAGTTCATCTTTGGTGTAAACATTGAGAGGAGGACCGTAGATATTATTTTTCTCTTGGGAAGCAGCCCCCTGGGCAGCGGCTTCTTCTACCGTCGTTCCTGCTTGTTCATGAAGTTTCGGAACCCCGTTTGCTTTTACACCGTGACAGTTCGCACATCGTTCTTTATAAATTTTATCCATTTTATTGACGGTTTTGGCACCGTATACATTTGACATCAATAATGATGCAAGCCCGATCATAAGTAAACCACGTGTTTTCATCTACAGCTCCTTAATCGATATGATTAATAGTAGCACTTTAGATTTAAAAAATATCTTATACTTTTATAAACTCAAATGACGCAGCTCCGTTTTGGCCAATACAATATCATTTTTAATAGCTTCTTTCAGTGCATCGAGTGATTCAAATTTCTGATTTTTGCGCAAAAATTTAACAAAACTGACGGAAGCTTTTGAACACGGTTCAATAGTCTCACTTAAAATATGGCTCTCGATTGCATAACTCCCGTCCGTCGTTACACGATGCCCGACAAATACGACAGAGGGATGAAAATGTTCTTCATTATCGATGCGTGTAAACGCCGCATAAACCCCTTCATAAGGGAGTAAGTAGCCCTTACACTCCAAATTAATGGTTGGGACAAGATCGGTTTTACCGATCCCCTGCCCCTTTACCACCAATCCTTTAATCGTATAATTATGTCCCAAAAAACGGTTTGCTCCGCTAATATCTCCGATTTGGATTTTGTTTCGTATTTTATGCGAATGAACCGAATCATCATCAAGGCAAACCTGTTCGATGACCCGAATATCTCCTTTAAAAAGTTCATGCAAGTTAGCATGCGAATAACGGCGATTTTTACCGAAATGAAAATCATATCCGACAACTATTTTCGCCAAACGAGGAAATCGTTGTTTAAGCATATTAACAAATTCTTCTCCATCCATATGACGGATATCTTCGAGCGAATAATAAATGATCGGATAATGCGTATAGTGCTCGCGATCACGCCCCGGTGTCAGGTTTGCATACCCCGTTTCGATCACCACTATCGCACCGTTATCCCCTAACTCATCAAAAAGGGACTGATGTCCGATGTGCATCCCGTCAAATCCGCCGATACTAATCGAATCAACCTTTGATAAAGGCATAACACGTCTCCTGATTCCCCTCTTTACCCGCTATATGGGCAACCTCTTTAGCAATACATAACCATCCCATCAAAGCGCAGGTATCTTCGAAGCGAATCATCGCTTTTCCAATTGCTTTATCATCTTTGACAACACCATTTTTATCCCTCTTTACCTCACGCCCAACTTGAAACTGCGGTTTGAAAAGTACGATAATATAGTTTGACGCTAATCGATCTATCGATTCGAGTATCAATTCCAATGGAATGAAGGCAACGTCACACGTCACGATCTCAAACGGTACTTCACTCGAAAATGTCCGTATATCCGTATTTTCATAAACGCTGATACGTGCATCATTTCGTAAACTCGTATGCAGCTGATCACTTCCGACATCGACACATGTTACGCTTGATACACCGTTTTCTAAAAGAATTTGGGTAAAACCTCCCGTACTTGAACCGATATCGAGTGCTCTAAATCCCCGAATATTCCATTCGGTATAAGGGAGAAAGCCTTTGAGCTTGATAGCCGCACGGCTCACGTACATCTCTGTGTCCGCTATCTCAGCCTTCATCCCCTCTGTTATGTCAAATGAAACTTTATCAACAATCTTCCCATCCACACTTACGGCATGCTCTTTTATCAGCTGCTGCGCTTTGTTACGGCTCTCTACCAGCCCCATTTCAACCAAATAACTATCAAGTCTCATACATTTCCTTGTAAATAATGCTCAAAAAATGTCTCCGCATCGAGTGGACGGTCAAAATAAAATCCCTGAAACAGATCACATCCGCTCTCACGAAGGATCTCAATCTGAGCCAATGTTTCAACTCCCTCAGCCACAACCTCTAGCCCAAGAGTATGAGCCATCGCAATCACTGCACTGGAAATCACTCTGTCATTCGGATCGATTTCAATATCGTTGATCAGCAACCGATCGATTTTGAGCTCATCCACTTTAAAGCGTTTGAGATATCCCAGTGATGAATATCCGGTTCCGAAATCATCGATGGAGAGTTTAACTCCGGAGTTTTTCAACCTCTCTAGCATCCCAACCGCACTGTGAGCATGATGCATCAAAAAGGTTTCGGTGAGTTCAATCACGATCAATGGGGCTAAATCGATATTTATCCCTATAATCCGTAAAAGCGAATTGACATCATCATCGTTGAGTTGTCGTCCTGAGATATTGACTGACATTGACATCTCTACATTCGAATGTTTTCGCCAAATACGCAACTGCTCGAATGCTCGTTCCAAAACGTATTCACCCAACTGTGAGATAAGCGATGTTTGTTCGGCAAAAGGGATAAAATCTCCTGGCATGACAAGACCACGGGTAGGGTGATTCCATCGAATCAGCGCTTCAGCACCTCTGATTTTTCCGCTGTGTGCATCGATTTTAGGCTGATAATAAAGCTCAAAATCGCGATTTTTCAACGCTTGATACAGTTCGGTTTCGAGTCGAAGAGAGGTTTTTGCCTGCTGAGTCATCTGTGCACGATAAAACGCAATATGACGTTTTGTGTCTTCTTTTGCACGATACATTGCCGCATCGGCATTTTTGAGCAATGAATCCCGTTCACGAGCGTCTTGGGGGTACAATGCGATTCCGATACTCCCCTGCAATAGATACTCATGAGCGTTTATTTCAAACGGTTCGTTAAAAATACTTAAAAACTTCTCCGCAACAATCTCCGCTTCATTGACGCTTTGAAGATCTTCCAGCCACAAAACGAATTCATCTCCTCCGACCCGTGCAATAAGATCGTGTGAACGGATACGTGAGGAAAGCCGTTGCGCCACTTCAACCAACATCTGATCGCCTACCGTGTGCCCTAAGGAATCGTTTAGATTTTTAAACCGATCAAGATCAAGATACAGTAATGCCCCGATCGCATGACTGCGTCGGGAACGTTTAATGAATTGATCAATCCGATCAAAAAGCTTAGTCCGATTTGCCAATCCGGTAAGTGGATCATGGAATGCCATATAAGAGAGTTTCTCTTCACTCGCTTTGAGTTGACTGATATCGAGAGTCAGCGCTAAATAACTTTTCGCTTTTGTCTGAGAATCATGAATAACCGAGATACTCATCCACTGGACAACCTCTGAACCATCTTTACGACGATTCCATATCTCTCCGCTCCAATAACCCTCTTCATTGATCGCTTTCCACATCTGTTCGTAATAAATATGATTATGTCGGCCTGAGGCAAGGATTTTCGGGTTTTTCCCGAGTACTTCTTCATACGTATATCCGAATGCATCGACAAAGGCTTGATTGACTTCAATAATCTGATTGCATTCATTGGAAATCATAATCCCTTCACGCGCTTTTTCAAAAGCGGCACCTAAAATACGGATTCGTTCTTTGTGTGCTTTTATCTGGATACCATGTTCACGCCGCTTTAAGACAATACCGACGATAAAAGCTCCGATTTCGAGGAGACTCTTATGAAAAGCATCGGGAATACGTTTTTCAAACGATGAAAGGGCAAACGTTCCAATAATGATATTTCCCTCGCTTCGTACCGGCATTGACCAGCATGCACCTAACCCGAAAGCTTCCGCAACCGATCTGAGTTCGTCCCAACGCACATCATTTTCGATATCCGTGACAAATTGGGCTTGTTGGGTATACAAAACATTCCCACATGATCCGCCACCTGGACCGGGACGCAACCCGTTTAACATTTCGATACCTGATTGAGGAATGCTAGGAGCTTCCAAAACGTTCATCAATCCTGTAGCTTCATCCAGAATCATGATCGATGCTACCGCTCCGGGAACCAGTTTTTCTTCAAGTTCACACAAACGATGCAAGACTTCAGAATCATTTACACCCAATGCTATCAATTCTAATATTTGGTTTTGAAGGGTAAAAATTTCGAGGTATTGTGAAGATGGAAACGACTCTGCCTCTATTGCGAGATCTTCAATCGAACAAGATAACGGTTGTATTGTTTCATGCATATCGTCTCTTCTACCTAATCCCTCACAAGTATACAAGGAGCTTCTTTTTTAAATCTTATTTTAATTATAGCCATTTACCTATCAATAACAGTTGAGAACCTCTGAAAATGCGATACCATTGCACAAAAATATTGGGGAAATCTATATGAAGAGCGTTCATGTCGCTATCATCGGGGGCGGATACGGCGGTATACGTGCAGCAGAGCATTTAGCTAACAACAGTCGTGTTTCCATCACTCTAATTGATAAAAACCCTTACCATTACATGCAAGCTGAAGTGTACGATTTTATCGCCAACAAAGTCGATATGTCACAAGTGATGATCGATCTCCCCTCGCTATGCAAAAGCTTCGAGCTGGTAAAGTTCGTTTGTGAAGAAGTAAACGCAATTGATACGAAGTCGAATACTCTCTCTACTCCAACACAAAACATTCAATACGATTACCTCATCATCGCAACCGGAAGCCGAACCTATTTTCCCGATTTCATCAAAGGTCTTCGTGAACATGCTCACGGCGTTAAAAGTATCCCCGCTGCGCTTGATTTCAAACAGCAATTTGAGAAAGCACTGCTCAACCGTATCGAAGCACAAACACGAGGATGTGATGTCGAACCGTTTAATATTGTCATTGGAGGAGCAGGACTTTCAGGGGTAGAAATCGCCGCTGAAATGGCCGCGTATGCAAACCGATTCTATCAAAACGGTAATTTCGGATGTCGCGGGATCGATGTGTACCTCATCGATGCCTATGAAAGCATCCTGTTTGGAATGGATTCTTTTCTCATCGACAGTGCCTATGAGCGACTCATTAAACTGGGGGTTCATGTATGGCACAACAACCGAATCAGCGAAGTACGTGAAAATGCAATTCTTCTCGATAACGGCAAAACGCTCGATTTCGAATTTATGATCTTTACGGGGGGAATCGCCGCATCAACCATCACTCAATATCTGGGTTTTGAAACCAATCAGAAAGGGCATTTAGTCATCGATGAGATGCTCAATATCCCTTCACATGACAATATCTATGCCATCGGTGATATTACCCAAGCTCTCGATGAAAACGGGAAATTCATCCCACCTACCGCGCAGCTTGCGGAACGGGGAGCTGAACACGTAGCAAAAAATATTCTACGTTCCCTCAGTGGAAAACCAAAACGCACGTTTAGATTTAAAAATCAAGGGGTGATGATCGCCCTCGGAGGGGAATATGGAGCAGGATTGCTCCCCGGAGGGATCAAGGTCAAAGGGTATCTCGCCTATTTAATCAAAAAGGCTATTTTTTGGATGTACACTGCTCCCTTGCGCCGTCGGGGTACTATCGGAAAGCGACGTTAGCGCACGAAACTCACGCTCAGTGAGCAAAGTAACTCCGAGTTCCACCGCTTTATCGTACTTACTCCCCGCATCTTCGCCGTACACTACATAATCGGTCTTTTTCGAAACCGACGAAGCAACTTTTGCCCCAAGCTCTTCGAGTATCGCTTTAATGCTATCGCGCGGCACCGACATCGATCCCGTAATAACGACACTTTTCCCTTTAAACGGATTTTCTGCCGCTTCCACTTTTATCGGTGCAACAGGATTTAAAATATCTCTCAGTGTTTCTATTTTTTCCTGATTGACACGGACAAATTCGAGGATCGATTCGACCATCTCACCTCCAAACCCCTCCAATGCCAAAATCTCTTCGCGCGTTGCCGTATCAAACGCCGTTCCAAATGCACCGCACAGTGTTTTTGAAGCCACTTCGCCGATATGCTCGATCCCCAATGCATTGATAAACCGCCAACAATCGCACCCCTTAACCGCCGCTATCGCATCGATCAGATTGCGGCTCTTTTTCTCTTTGAATCCTTCAAGAGATAAGAGTTGTTCCATCGAGAGGCTAAAGAGATCACTTAGCTCTCTCACCATCCCCACACTGTGTAACGCTTCGACGATCTTATCCCCAAGCCCGTCGATGTTAAGGCATTGTTTAGAGGCAAAATAGATGATGGAATTAACCACCCGCGCTTCGCATCCGAGATTTTGGCATTTGATCAATGCCCCCTCATCGAGAAGCTCTGAATTACACACGGGACAATGAAGCGGACGGTGAATAATTTGCTCACTTCCGTTGCGCTCACTTGCGATCACCTTGACAATTTTCGGGATGACATCACCGCTTCGGAGTATTATGACCTTGTCCCCGATACGGATATCTTTTCGCTCAATCTCATCGAAATTATGAAGCGTTGAACGCTCGACCGTAACCCCTTCGATATCGACCGGTTCGACGATAGCAACCGGGGTGACGACGCCGCTGCGCCCTACTTGCATGATGACCTCTTTGAGCGTTGTCAATTTCTCGATAGCGGGAAATTTATACGCTGCCGCCCAACGGGGATTTTTGACCGTATAGCCCAGTTCGTCCTGCACGGCAATCGCATCCACCTTGATCACCATCCCATCCAGAAGCATCGCAAAGTTATCCCGTTCAATACGCATCTCATGGTAAAAGGTCTCAATTTGATCCGCACTCTCGCACAAATGGGTCATGTGCGGATTTCGGAACCCTAGAGCGTACACCCACTCCATCCGCTCTGAGAGGTTTTTGATCTCCAACGTGTTGGCTCCGATTCCATAGGGCATAAAGACCAAACGGCGCGACGCCGTGATGCGGGTATCGAGCTGACGGAGACTCCCCGCCGCCGCATTACGCGGATTAGCAAACAGCGATTCGCCGTTACGGGATCGTTCCAGATTGATCTTCTCAAAATCCTCTTTGAAAATGACCACTTCCCCCCGAATCTCGATACGCCCTTTATACTCGATGGTGAGGGGGATACTCTGGATCGTTTTGGCGTTTTGGGTAACCTCTTCCCCCTCGACACCGTCGCCTCGGGTAATCGCCTGAGTGAGTACGCCGTTATCATAAATCAAATTTAGACTCGCACCGTCGAATTTCGGCTCGCAGTAAAAACGGACATCCCCGTACCCTTTCGTGATACGGTTTACCCACGTCTCCAACTCCTCGCGATTAAAGAGATCTTCGAGGCTCCACATACGGCTGAGATGCTGTGCTTTGTCAAACTTGTCCTGTGGGATATCCCCTACCCGCTGTGTCGGTGAATCGGGAATGATTTCGCTCGGGTGTTCTTGCTCATACGCTACCACCTTGTGATAGAGAATATCGTACTCTTCATCGGTCGTGATCGGATCATCGAGGACGTAATAGTGGTACGAGTATTTTTTAAGTTGTTCTACGGCCGTTTTGTAGTCGTTATATGTCATTCGTCAATCTCATCATCTAAATATTTTTTTATTTTATCTATACTGGAATCATTTTTGGACTGTATTCTCAATCCGTTTCCACAATTCTTCAGGTTCTTGTGCCAGTAAATGGGCTTCATCAATTTGTGCGGAATTGAGTTCTTTGGCAATCACATATCGGATATCCATCGCCGTTTCGTTTCCGCCTGCTGAAGCCATTTCCAACAGCGCATAGGATATAACCGCATTTTTCATAATGTCCTGCCCGACACCATACATCAATCCAAGATTCGTTTGTGCGGTAGATTCACCTTGTTTTGCTGCCAATAGATACCAATGAACTGCTCTTGCAATATTTTTCTTTGCCTCATAGTAATCACCCAACAACCTTTGAGCGAGCACATATCCTTGTTCTGCTGCTTTATGATACCATTCAATAGCTATGGGTATATTTTTCTCTAAACCATGCCCTTCAGCATACATCATCCCTAAGCTCGTTTGACCGGGGGCGTATCCTTGTTCGGCAGATTTTTGGAACAGATTCAATGCTTTACGGTAATCTTGTGATACCCCTCTACCGGCATCATACATTACACCGAGATTGTACTGAGCATCAGCCGTTCCCTGAGAGGCAGCTTTACTGTACCACTCTACGGCCTCGGCATAATCTTGTTCTACCCCTTTGCCTTTTTCATACATCCAACCCAGTGCATTTTGGGCATTTACATCTCCAGCTCCGGCAGCTTTGGTGTACCAAAATACCGCCTTTGTATCATCACGTATAACCCCATTGCCATACTCATACATTTCACCCAAATTGGCCTGTGCTTGAACATGCGCTTGATTAGCTGCTTTGGTATACCACAGAACTGCTTTTTTATAATCTTGAGGGACATAAGAGCCTAAATGATACATAACCCCCAGTTTATTTTGGGCATCTGAGTCTCCCGATTCGGCAAGTTTTTCGATTTTATTAAAGTTTATGGCATTGAATAAAGGTCGAAAAAGGGTTTTAAACACACTATTCTCCTACTTTTTAGAGGTATCCATTTTTGCTACTATGATTTTATCTTTTTCAAACCTAAATCAAAGACTAAGGATTTTTGCCTCGAATCCAATAGCACATCAACCTTTTAAAAGTTTTTGGAATAAAAGTTTTTTAACATTATAAAGACTGACTCTGTCAAACCTTATTTATACTGTTTTAGAAGTGGAGAGTTATTCATGGGGGTGTAATCTTTTTCGTTCATAAAATTGGTCTATTGCATAGAATTGAAGATTATTTAGGTACAATAATTCACTAAGCGTATAAAGAACTGCACCACTCAGAAAGCGTGGCTATAATGAAATGGTAACCTCTTGCCGGTCGAGTTTGAACAGTGGTAACGACTCAGTTTGATTCAGTTACCATAGGTGGCTGATACCTTCACGGGAGCAAATATGATTAAAAGCATATCGAATAAACTGACATACATCGCGCTGCTTGCGACGGCGTTGCACGTGGCCGGTGCGAGCGCCGACGAACTAGAAACGCCGATGTTTTCGTTCAGCGGTTTCGGCACTTTGGGTGTGGTTCATTCCAGCGAGAATCAGGCGGATTTTACCTCTTCCGCATTCAAGCCAAACGGCGCCGGTTACAGCCATGACTGGAGCGCAGATGTTGACAGCCTGATTGGGGGACAGGTCACCGTCGATCTCAGCCCAAAGCTCTCGTCCGTCTTGCAGGTCATCGCGGAGCAGAATTACGACAACACCTACCGGCCCCATGTAGAGTGGGCAAATATCAAGTATCAGGTTACGCCGGATTTCAATGTGCGTATTGGCAGGATCGTATTACCGGTTTTTCTAGTTTCCGACTTTCGCAAGGTGGGCTATGCCAATCCTTGGGCGCGGACACCGGTTGAAATCTATGGCCTTTTACCTGTCAGCAACAGTGATGGCATAGATACCAGTTACCGAATGCGCATCGGTGAATTTACGAATACCCTGCAGGGAATTTACGGACAAAACGAAGTCAACCTTCCCTCCGGCGGCGGTACCGCCAAAGCAAAGGACGTGTTGGGCATAACCTATACAGGCGAATACGATGCCGCAACCGCACACATTTCGTATCTCCAATCCAACGCAATCGTCGATGCCTACAAACCGCTATTTGATGGGTTCAGACAATTCGGGGCGGAAGGAATCGCTCTCGCAGATAAATATGATCTCAGCAAAGTGCACCTTTCCGTCATCAGTCTCGGCGGAATATACGATCCGGGCGACTGGTTCGTGATGGGTGAATGGTGTGTTATCAACAGTAAGGTTGTAACTATCCAAAGAAATGCCTGGTATGCCAGCGGCGGTTACCGGATTGACAAGTTCACGCCCTATCTCACTTTCGCCCATGTGAAGACCCATATCAATAGTTCCGACCCTGGTTTAGCTGCCCCTGCTGCTGCAGCCCTTAACGCAGGTCTGAGCGCTGTCCTCGAATCCATTCCGTCTCAGCAGACTATTTCCATCGGTGGGCGATGGGATTTCATGACTAATGCCGCCCTCAAACTGCAATACGATCACACCCGTATCGACACCGGCTCAAATGGTGTATTGATCAACCTCCAGCCGGGTTTTCAGACGGGCGGCAGTTTCAACGTGTTCAGCACCTCAATTGATTTCGTATTCTGATGAGGCCGATTATGATTAATATGAATCGCATAGGATCTATCATCATCGCATTCTCCCTGAGTTTAGTCTCAGCTGAGGCTATGGCCGATATAGTGGCTGTGGTTTCAGCCAAAAGTCCCATGAGCACGCTGAGCAAAAACCAAGTCGTGGATATATTTTTGGGCAAAGCAAACCGCTTTCCTAATGGCCATCAAGCCGTGCCGGTCGATCAGAACGAAGGTTCTGCCGCCCGCGAGGAGTTTTACTTCAAATTCGCCGGCAAGTCCCCCTCGCAGATAAAGGCATTCTGGTCAAAGATTATTTTCACCGGCCGGGGCCAGCCGCCGCAGGAAGTATCAAATGATATAGAGGTAAAAAAGTTCATTGTCGAACATCCCGATGCCATCGGCTACATCGATCAAAAGTTGATGGATGACAGTGTCAAGGCGATCCTCAAATAATCCGATTCGTCTCTCCCGCAAGAGTTTCTTTGTTTTAACGCCCTGCCCATAGCGATAATGGCATTTTTAGTGCTGCTTGCCGTCGAACCGCTTCCAATATGAGCCGTTCAAGCAACTACGCGTTCTGTTTCTCGGAATAAAACTGGAAGTTATTCCGGCCTTCTTCCTTCACCTGATACATCGCTATATCGGCATTTTTTTGCAGCGTTTGCTCGTCCATACCATCTTGCGGATAGATGCTGATGCCGATACTTGCTGTCACGTGGACTTCCTGGCCTTGCAGGATGAATGGCGAAGCGACGGCGGTAAGGATTTTCTGGGCCACAGTCACTACGTACTTTTCCTCACTTAGTTCCGGCAGCAAGGCAACAAACTCGTCGCCGCCCATACGGGCGACAGTGTCACTGTCACGCAGACAAGCCCTTACTCTTATTGAGACTTCTTGTAACAGTTGGTCACCAGCCTCGTGTCCGAGGGTATCGTTAACATTTTTAAAATGATCCAAGTCGAAATATAGCACCGCAAATTTCCGGTTATAGCGTTGCGCCTGATAAATACAATGGCTCAACAGCTTACTGAATAGGCTGCGATTCGGCAACGTCGTGAGACCATCGTGATAGGCAAGGTATTCGACACGCGCTGTATGAGCCATATCTTCCTCGACGGCACGCTGACGGCTTAACGCAAGCTGATGGCTCATACGCCACATCACCGCGATAATCAGGATCATTATAAAACTGCCGGCTGCCGCCCGCCAAAGATAGACTTGTTTCTTCCGCTGAGCAGACGCCAATTGTTCGTCTACGGATAATCCAACGATCACGCTCAGTGGGAAACCATAGAGCCTATGTGTATTGGTGTAGCGCCGCACGCCATCCCAGACGTTAGATTTCTCGTTGGCAGTGACTGTTTCCCCACTGCGCCTGACAAGGAATATACCATCCTCACCGAAAATGCCGAGCATGCCATGCGCTCCTAGTTTCGAGGATTCATAGCCACTGACAAAATAGGCCGCGTCGACCGAGACCATCACAATACCGGCAAACTTTCCATTGACCGAGTCAAGCCTGCGACTGAATGTCAGACTCCACCTTCCGGTATCGGGGTCAAGTTGCGGACGACCGACCGAGATGGAATCCGTCTGGAGTTGGCTACGGAAAAAATCCCGGTCGGCAACATTGGCGTTTTCGGAGGGACTGGTGCTGGTCACGACATCGCCTTTCCTGTCCGCCATACTGACGACGAACACCAACGGCGGCGGCAATAGATCCCTAGCTTTCAACTTCGGCAATACGTCCTGTGTACTAAAGAAATCATTTGCATATTTGACGACTTTCAGTGTATGGTCGATTTCGCGCAGTGCGCGCACGACCTGTGATTCATAAGTCTCGGACAGTTCATGGCTCGATGCCACTGCGGTTTGCTTGGCCGTGGTTTGTTCGACTTTGATCAGGCTCAGGGTCGTCCCCCAGATCGTGGCTAGTACAAGAACGATAATTGTCGGAAACAGGATGGGCGATTCTATTACATGACTAAACCAATGAATCCGTGTCGAAGAAGTTGGAATTCCAGTGTCATTCAATGGTGCTTGATCGACGGACAAGTCGTCCATATCAGGATTTTTCATTATTGATTCTCATTTCTTCATTCCTATAGTATGCCTTTTACCGAAAACTCAATAGATAAAAGGATATTCAAAATATCCAAATATTAGAAATTGGTACTCAATATTTAACACAATGACAGACTTGTAAAGATTCTACTGTGAAATAAGAAAGTTTACAAGGGGAGGTGAATGGGGAAAAGGGATGGATTCCCACTTGGAAAGTGGGGACGAGAGATACTAAAAGTAGTCTCTACCCCTTACTTTTTAGTCTCTTTCATGCTTATTGCCGTGACCTCTGTCCCCATGATCATTACCCCGGCCTCTATCTCCATGATCACGGTTGTCATACCCGCGATCATAGTGTCTTTCTTGATAACGGGGAACATACTCGCGTTCGTACCAGTCATCGCGCACAAATAAGACCCGCTCGCCGCAGGCATGGTATTCATGACAATGTTTACTCCAATGTCTGGCGTGCCCAGGCGGAACGCGCAGATAGACTGGCGGGCGATTCATCATTATCCCCCGTTCAACGATTATCGGTTGAGCGTAGAGGACTCTTGGTTGTGGGAAATCGCCGATGTCAATTTGGCCATAAAAGCCGGGCTGCCCGATGCTAATCGAAACACCAACATCGGCAGCTTGTGCCGAAGCTGTGAGAGTTGCAGCGGCAATTACCGCTGATAGGAGAAAACGTTTCATGATGACCCCTTTTTTTATAATATTTTTTTACTATAACATAAAATTATATATTTCAATATAGATTTTACTATGAAAGAAAAAAATTATCAATACTAAAGAACTGCATTCCCACTTGGAAAGTGGGAACGAGGGAAATATAGGCTTATGAGCCAATTTCATCTTTGTAATCTTCATATTTTGTCAGCGCAAACACTTTTATCTCATCATCTTTGATTTTATAAATAATCGTATACCCTTTAAAAACCAAATCGCGTATATTGTCATCGTTATAATGAATCGAGCGGCGGCAACGGTAGGGAAAATCGCTGAGGCTATAGCACTCACGCAAAATCTCTCGACGAAATGTATGTGCCGCGCTTTTTTTATCCTCGGCAATCTTTTCCAAAACAAACTGAAGTTTGGCGATAAAAGAGGGGAGAATTCTAACGTTCATACGTGTCGATGATCCGTTCGAGATAGGCATCAACTTCTTCTATCGAATAGCTCCGTGAACTGTCGATACTCTCATGTGCTTTTTGCAGATACTCTTTTTCGCTCATCGTGTTCCAATAGCGATAATCACGGAGTTGTTCATATTCGAGTGCGCTGAGGACGACCGCTTCGGGTTTGTTGTTACGCAGTACGCAGATTTTATCGACTTCGTGGTTTGCGAGTTTGGAGAGGACTGCTCCGAAGTTTTTCGCAACATCGGTCGAACTCATCATTTCGTTGGATTTATAGGCTACCATCGTAATCTCCCGTGTAATCTTACGGAATATTATACAGGAATTTTAGAAAGTTTATACATTCCGTCATTTCCGACATGATCGGGCGAAGTGCCCTTTAGGGTAAATCTATCTTTTAAAAAGTAGCTTCTCCCTTTTTTACCTATTTTCTATCATTTTTTTTGGAAAATTTATTGGCAATAGCCCAAATAAATGAAAATAAAATTCCACCTAAAGCTAAAGGTATAGTATAAAAAGAAAACCAACCCACTACACCCATACTACCAAGCAATGGTCCAATATTTAGTCCTAATATAACACAAATACATGTAGCTTCATTCAGTTGACATCCAAAAAGGCTTGCAATTGCACCTGATATTAATGTAACTAATAGTGGAAATATTCCGAAAACTAAAGAAAAATAGAATAAATATATAGGGGTTTTGATCATTTAACTCTCCATAATATTTAATTGTCTTATTTTTTCAAAAATATACCTAAATTTAAAATTTAACTATCAAAATTAAACAAAATGAAATATTTTTAAAGATTGTACTGTGAAATGTAAAAGTTTGCAAGGGAATGGAGATAGATCCCTAGCAAGATATTTTGTCATGCTGAACTTGATTCAGCATCTAAAGTGTATATTAGATCCCGTATCAAGCACGGGATGACGGAGAAATGGATTACGAAGCACCCTTCGACTAACTCAGGACGAACGAATATTTAAAGACGAACAATCTTCGCCCCAAATCCACCCAAATGTTGAGGAGCATCGACAAAGCTTTTCACACTCGGATGAGCTTTTAGAAACTCTTTGACGGCATAAGAGAGTTTCCCCGTTCCGATCCCGTGATAGATAATAACCTCATCAAACCCCTGCAAAAGGGCATCGGAGAGAAATTTATCCATCCGCTCGCACGCCTCTTCCCCTCGTAGACCGTGAAGATCGAGTTTGAGACCGCTTTTTTGGTCGATCTGTGAAGTCACGGTGACCTTGGGCTTTTTCGGGAGGTTACCACTGGGTTTAAGATCCGTAAGTTTGACCCGTAAACGCATCCCCTCCACCTCGATCATCGCATCTTTGGCTCCGACACTCACGACCGTTCCCCGCTGAGTGCGGTATTTCACGCTCTGCCCTATTTCGTATTTGATCGGTTCAGGTTCGGCGATTTTGATCGGTTCAGGTTTAGGGAGTTTCGCCTGCGCCTTGTTGAGCTGACGGTGGATTGCCGCCATATCCATCCCCTTAGCCGCCTCTTTAGCTTCACGGATTGCTTCATCATAACCTGTACGAAGTTTCGCTTTCTCGTGATCCAGCTCGGTTCTGAGATACTCCCGCGCCTCTTTGAGATCGCGCTCTTGCGATTTGAGCGATTCGAGTCGTTCGTCTACTTCGCGGTTTTTCCGTTTCAGCTCACGCTCCAACTCACTCCCCCTCTCGATGAGGACGCTCAGTTTTTCGTGGTTTTCACCGTAGAGCGATTTGGCGCGGGTGATGATGGCGGGGTTGATCCCGTAGCGTGACGCCGTCTCGAACGCATAGCTCTTACCGATCACCCCTTGTAAAAACTCATAGGTCGGAAGTCGCCGCTCTTCGTCATACAACGCCGCCATTAGCTCCACATCATCTCGATCCGCCATTAGTGCGGCGAGACGTTTGTGGTGGGTGGTGACGATGATCTTCTGACCCCGTTTGATCAGCTCATCGAGGACAATGGCAAAGAGTGCCGCCGCCTCGTCGCTGTCGGTTCCCAGCTCGATTTCATCGACTCCGACGAGGGCGCTTTTATGCTCGAAGAGATGGCTAAACTGCACCATCCGCCCTGCAAAGGTGGAGATGTCGTTGCTCACGCTTTGGGGATCGTCGATGACCGCTTCGATCCGCTTGAAACTACCGATGCGCGATTTGTGAGGGTTAATCTTCATCGGGATGAGATATTTCGCCATCAATGCCGCCGAGAGGAGCGATTTGAGGAGCATCGTTTTACCCCCAGCATTAACCCCCGTAATCATCAGGAGATTGGAGCGAAAATCGACGCTGATCGGTTTGGGTTTGTGGATGGCGGGATGGGAGAACTCTTCGAGGACGATGTCGGTGTTGTTTTGGGGTTTGAGAATCGCAAAATCCCTCGCTCGGGCAAACAACACCCGCGCTTGATAGTGATCATATCGGTCGAACTCACGGTCAATAAATCCGATAAAAGGGACAAGATTAGAGAGTTTCGCACTAAAGCGCTTGGCATATTCATAGAGCTTCGTTTCCCGCTCCTGCAACACATAACGCAACTGCTCTTTGGAACGGAGCACCGAATCAGGGGCGACGTAGAAAAATCCCGCCCCCGTCCGTCCGACGACTGAGCCTTTCAGGACGTGGTTAAATCCGCCGCGCACCAACAAACACTCTTCATCGTTGATGTAGTGGATTTGGGTGTCGACGAGATAGGGAGTGAGCTTTTGAGTGTGAAAGAGCCGTTTGATCGACTCGTTAATCTCCGTTTTGATTGCTTTGATCCGCTGTGCGATTTTATGGAGTTCCTCGTCACGGGATTCGATGAAGTTCCCCTCATGATCGAAATACTCATCGATCTCACTGAACACTTCGGGGATGATAATCGTCTCCATCCATTCGCCGATAAGGCCTGCGAACTCGTGGTTACGCATCAATCTAAAATAGCGAACCACTTTGAGGAGTTCATGGATCTCTTCGAAGCGTAAAACCCCCTGCTTTTTGAGGTGGTTGATGATAGATTCAAATCCTACGCTCTTGGGCGGGGCTTTGAACTCCAACGCATCGAGGGCTTGAATATAGCGGTAGTGCCGTTCCTGATCTCCTGGGATAGCGATATTTTGTTCACGGGAGAAAAACTGCTCTAATGAGGTGATATGAGGGAGAAGATCAAGCTTGCCGAAAAGCTCGGCGAGGTTGGAAGAAAGGGAACTCATTGAACGCACAATCTCACTTGGTTCCACGAAGCTGATAGGTCAAGTCCCCTGCCCCGAATCCAACGATGAGATCGTGATCGTACGTTTGAACCACGGCATCGCCGATGATCGATTCGATGGTATCGCCTGCGCGGTGAAGTTTGTCACTCATCGTGAGGTTATAGTGTCCGAAACGACCTGCAAAATCGATCTCACGTGGCTCTTCGCTCGCCGCCCATACAGGGAGGATAACGAGTTCAGCACACCCTTCGAAACACGCGACAAACGCATCGAGGTTATCGATAGTACGAGAGTATTTGTGCGGTTGCCAAATGGCGATGATACGTTTGAACCCTTTGAGTTCTGCATAGATTTTGAGAGATTCCATTGTCGCTTTGATCTCGGTCGGGTGGTGGGCGTAATCGTCGATGATAACACGGTCTGACCCTTTGAAAATCACGTCGAACCGTTTTTTGATCCCTTTGAAATGGAGGATATTCGCACGGATAGCCGCAACACTCATCGTCTGAGCCGCCGCTAAAATCGCTAACGACGCATCCATCGCGATATGTTCTCCGAATCCCCACACTTCGAATTCACCCATATTTTTAAGGGTAAAGCGGGTGTAAGGCTCATCATCGAGGAGGGTATAGCGGATGTTAGAGATATCCTGACTCGGATAGAGACGGATCGCCTCACACTCCAATGTCGCCATAAACGGATCTTCCGCATTGATCACACGGATCGGTGCCATCTCGACGAAATGGCGGTAGGCGTTATGAAACTCGTCGATGTTGTAGTGGTAATACTCCATGTGCTCCGGCTCGGCGTTGGTGACGATGGAACAGTACGGGTTGGAGTTGAGAAAACTTCCGTCGCTTTCATCGGCTTCGAAGAGCATCACGTCGGTGCTTCCGTCATATCGGACATTGGAGCCGAAATCTTTGGACTCCGCACCGATGATCGCACTTCCGCTCATGATCGAGGCTAAAATCGCCGTTGTCGTACTTTTACCGTGCGCACCGCATACTGCGTAAACTTTTTTCTCTTTGAGGATACGCAAGAGTGCATCACGACGGTGCAAAACGACGATCCCTCTGTTTTTAGCTTCGATCACTTCCACATTCGTGTCACGAATAATCGCCGAGTGGATAACGAGATCGCACTCCTGCGGGATGTTAGCCGCATCATGTCCGATGGTGACCGTGATACCGCGATCAAGGAGACGTTGGGTAATGTGGGTTGCTTTCATATCCGATCCGCTTACCTCGTGGCCGCTAAAACGCATGTATTTTGCCAGACCCGAAATCCCGATCCCGCCGATCCCGATGAAATAAATTTTCATGCTCCGATCTCCTTTTTGAAAAAACTGATATAAAATTTCCCGCCGTTTTGGGTTGCAAGCATATCAACATACTCGTCGATAAAATCATCAAACGGGATTTGTGCATCGCAAGCGGCACGATGGATTGCCATAGCTTTAGTAAAAGGCTCGTCATTGGTGATTCCGCCGATAACTTCGAACAAGGCACTTGCATCGGTCGCACTTCCCGCACTGTAATGCTCGATCGCGTATTCGTACAAGGCTCGAAGGGTCGCAAAATCCTGCACTTCATTCATATCGAGTTTTTCGAGATTTTCCAGCGCATTCGTGAGACGCTCCAACGCCAAATCGAGAATATTGGCATAATAGGCCATTAACGTATCTTCATCAAAACTCTCATGGACTTGGGATTCAAGAACGTACAACGAGGCGATATCCCCCTCACTTTGCGCTTGGAAAATTTTATCTTTTAACTCGTTCATGACAATGCCTCCTTCAGGCGATTAAGTGCTTGTATAGTGCGAACCGTCTCTTCGACGAGGGCTATACGGATATAGCCGATGCCGGGATTTTCACCGTTTGCATCTTCACGTGCCAAAAACTCTCCCGGTAATACCTTGACGTTATAGTCACGATACAATCTTTGGGTAAATTCGAGTGCGTTAGGTACTTTGAGCCAAACATAAAACGTCGCATCGGACGTTTCAATACCCAAAATTTCCTGCGCCGCTTTGAAGTTTTCAGCATACACCGCGCGGGCACGTTCTACATGATACTCGTCCGCCCATGCCATCGCCGAAGCCGCTTGAAGCGGTAGAGGTGAAGCGCATCCAACGTAGGTGCGATACTGTGCATACCCTTTTAAAATCTCCGCGTCCCCCGCAATAAATCCACTGCGAAGTCCCGGTGCGGAAGAGCGTTTGGAGATCGAATTGATGACGAGGACATTTTTAAATGAGGTATTACCGACATATACCGAAGCTTCGAGAAGCGAAGGGACTTTTTCAGCCGTATAGATCTCACTGTAGCATTCGTCGTTGATGAGACAGAAATCGTGTTTGAGGGCAAGTTTTACCCATTGTCCCAGCTCTTCGAGGCCGAGAATCGATGCCGTAGGGTTGTTCGGGAAGTTCAAAATCACGAGATCGCATTCAGCGAGCTCAGCTTCATTAATGATCGGTTTGAAGCCGTTTTGTTCCGTCAAATTGAGGTGAATTACTTTTGCGCGTGATGCAATCGCCGCCCCTTCGTAAATCTGATAAAACGGGTTGGTATACGCCATGACTGGCTCTTTTTTATCGAACAAATAGTACTGAGGGAAATTAAAGAGCACTTCTCTGGTCCCGAATGAGCTGACCAATTCATCGGCTTTCAATTTTACCCCGAAACGGCGTTCGACGAAACCGCGCATCGAGTCATTCAGGTATGCTTCACCCGCCGTTTTCGGATAGCGGCGAAGCTCTTCGGAGTGCTTACAAATCGATTTTTGGATAAATGCAGGGGTCTCGAACTGCGGCTCACCGATGGTCAATGCGATCGGAGAATAGGCACTATTGGGGGTAATTCCCTCTAAAAGGGAGCTGAGTTTTTCAAATGGGTACGGTTCAAAATGCAAAGGACGGTCTTTATAATGGAATAGTTGCCTATATTATAGCGATAAGAGTCTGTAATTTAATACTTTGCACCCTCTTTTTTACCTTTGGGCATCCGATCTTCGCTCCCGTCCACCATTCTCTCGAAATCTTTGATCGTGTGTTTGCTGATAACCATATAACGCCCCTCAGTCATCATATTAGCGCTTGAAGCAGCATGCTTGCGATCAATTGTAAACGCCGCCGCATATCCCGCTCTCTTAGCATCGATGAGTAATGCATCATCGTAAATCCCAAACACCCATGCGAGATATTTGATCTCATGTCCCATATTTTCTTCAAGTTTTTTCTTCGCGCCGCCGAGCTGTTTGTCGACAAATTTGGCATACTCTTCGCTTGAGAGTTTTTTCTTCTCATGTTTGAAATTCGGATGCCAGTAGGTATGTGACTCGACACGGAAGAGTTTCGTCGTCTCAAGCTCGCGTAGCTGTTCCCACGTCATCGCATATTTGGCGTTAGAAATCGCACTCGGGTAGATAAAGAGAGTAACAGGAATTTTGTATTTTTTGACCATTGGAGCCATATCGCTGTAGACGCTTTTATGTCCGTCATCTACCGTAATAACAACCGATTTTGCAGGGATTGTTTTCACTTTACCCGATAAATAGCCCATGGCCGTATCGAGAGAAACAACCGTATACCCGTGCGTTCTAAGCCACTCCATCTGTTCCGAAAACGAAGAGTTTTTGATCGTCATCGAATCAGCAACCTCAGCACCAAAACGGTGATAACACAAAATCGGAACTTTTTTTTCTAATCCTGCACTCCACAACGAGCCTATCAACATAAACACAATTACTATAAATCGAAACATATTTTTTAAAACCCTTGTTATATAAAAATCGGCGGATTATAGCGCATATCATTAGCTTAAGTATTAACATTATTAACATATTGCTCTTGACTTTCAGTACCCAAATAAAATAGAATTCGATCAATTAGTTGCATATTCAACTATTTAGGAGAATTTCATGAATCGATGCGAATGCCCGACCGAAGAATCATTGGGATGTATGACCAATCATTCCGCTATGGCCGCACGCAACTTTCTCACTCGTCAACTTGCCTTACACGGAATCGATATGACGATTGAACAGTTTAAAGTGATGGTCTTTTTATGGAAAGAAGGGAGCTCAACCCAACAAAATATTGCTGATTTTGTCGGTAAAGACAAAACAAGTATTACCCGTCTGATCGTAGGATTGGAAAAACGCTCCCTTATTCAAAGAGCAATAGCCTGTCAGGACAAACGGTGTAATCTTGTCACCCTTACTCCTCAAGGAATTGCTTTAGAAAAACCAACGATGGCTGTTTTAGCTGAAGCAACTTGCTATATCCATCGAGGGATTGATCCCGAAGAACTTGCCATTACTCTACGCGTCTTAAAACAAATGTGTCTCATGCTTAATTACACCTCAAAGGAATCCGAATGAATCGTCTAACCACTATCGCCCTATCCAGTGCTCTAATCATTGCCATGAGCGGATGCGAACGCCCCAAAGCAAAAGGGATGGAGAAACCGCCGGAAGGTCCGGTTCCCGTAACGACTACCGAAGTAAAAGCCGGTAATTTTCCGGCTGTTCTGCGAGCAACAGGGCAAACTCAGGCCTTTAATACCGTACAAGTTTTCGCTCGTGTAAACGGATACCTCCAAAAGCGCTCCTACACTGAGGGTTCAGCGGTAAACAAAGGAGATACATTATTTGTTATCGATCCATCGGATTTAAAAAATTCTCTTGAGAGTGCCAAAGCGGCCTATGAACTTGCATCCGCCAACTACACCAATGCCAAAGCAATCTTAAACCGAATCAAACCGCTGGCACAGGCTAACGCAGCTAGTCAGCAAGAACTCGATACCGCAACTGCCAACGAGCGAAACGCTGCTGCGGCACTATCTGCGGCGAAGGCATCCTTGGAACAGGCAAAATTAAATCTCAGTTATACCGTAATCAAAGCTCCGATGAGCGGATTTGTCGATAAATCCAAAATCGATGTCGGTACTTACGTCGCCGCCGGAGCAAACGGGTTACTTACAACACTCTACCAAACCGATCCGATGTACGTTAACTTTACTTTTAGCGAAAACGAAAAACTTGCCCGACAAAATGCGATTGCCGCAGGTAAACTCATCGCACCAAAAGACGGTAAATACGAAATCGAGCTGATTCTCAGTGACGGTTCACTCCTAGCACGCAAAGGAGAGATCAATTTTGTCGCACCGTTCGTTGATTCGACCACCGGAAACATCACCTATCGCGCCGTGATCGACAACAGTGATCATAAACTTCTCCCGGGACAGTTTGTCCAAGTCAAAGTCAAAGGGATGGAGTGGAAAAACGCCCTATATGTTCCTCAGAAAACGCTTTTAACGGGTGAAAAAGGGAAATTTGTCTACGCCATCGAAGCCAATAATACGGTTAGCCCAAAACCGGTCATAGCAGGAGAATGGGTCGGTGAGAATATCCTGATCGAGAGCGGTGTTTCGGCAGGTGATAAGATTGCTGCCGACTCCCTTCCTAAACTCAAACCGGGAGCGGAAATCATTCCGAGCGGCAAATAAAAACTTCTGACTCGTCAGAGGCAAGCTTTAGTGCCATAGCGGCCAGCGTAGCTACAGGGATTTTATTCCTGTAGCGTTCAAATTAAGGTATAAGTAATGTTTAGTAAATATTTTATCAACCGCCCTATTTTATCAACTGTTATCGCAATGATGATCATGTTGCTGGGATTTGTGGCGATTAAAACGCTCCCTATCTCACAGTTGCCGAATCTCACCCCTCCTACCGTTGTCGTCTCGGCACAGTATCCGGGTGCCGATGCGCAAACCATAGCGAACAACATTCTCACGCCTCTCGAATCTCAAATCTCGGGAGCAGACGGGTTGATGTACATGTCTTCCAAAGCGGCAGCCCTTCCGGGGAGCGCTACGATCACCTGTACGTTCAACATCGGAGTCAATCAAGATTTGGCAGCCGTTGACGTTCAAAATCGAATCAACTCCGTTATCGCGCAACTTCCTCAAACGACCCGTGATCTTGGGGTAACCGTACAGAAAAAAACCTCCGATATTTTGCTGATCGTGGCTATCACCTCACCGGATGGAAGCTATGATGCAACAGGGATCAGTAACTACATCTCCGCCAATCTCCTCGATGAGGTTAAAAAAATCCCCGGTGCGGGGAGAAGCCAAATCTTCGGTCAACGTGATTACGCGATGCGCGTATGGCTCAATCCTGACAAAATGGCATCATTGGGAATAAGTACTTCCGAAATCGCTACGGCGATCAAAGATCAGAATCTCCAAGTCTCACCCGGGCGTTTAGGTCAAGCACCGACGAACGATGAGCAAATGTGGACACTTCAGCTTACCTCAAAAGGACGTTTTTCGACTCCGGAAGAGTTCCGGAATATCATCATTCGCTCAAAAACCGATGGTTCTATGATTCGGCTTAAAGATGTTGCACGTGTTGAACTCGGGAGCCAAAACTACGAATTTTTCGGACGGGTCAACGGTAAACCGGCAGCAATGATCGGAATTTTTGCCGATACCAATGCCAATGCACTCGATACCTCTGCCGCCGTCGCCGCCAAAATGGAAAAACTCTCCAAAAAATTTCCTAAAGGGATTGAGTACAACATCCCCTACGACACAACCGATTTCGTCAAAATTTCGATCGAAGAGGTTGTCTTTACGCTTCTTGCATCGATCGTTTTGGTCAGCTTGGTCATTTATCTCTTTTTACAAAGTTCCCGCGCCGCGATGATCCCGATCCTCTCAATCCCGATCTCTCTCACGGGTGCCTTTATCGGGATGTATCTCTTAGGGTATTCGATAAACACCCTTACCCTTTTTGGGCTGGTACTCGCCATCGGAATTGTCGTCGACGATGCCATCGTCGTTATTGAGAATATGGAACGGATACTCCAGCATGAGAAGCTCTCTCCTCGTGAAGCGGCGATCAAGGCGATGGGTCAAATCTCCGGTCCCGTTGTCGCCATCGTCCTCGTTATGTGTGCCGTCTTTATCCCTGCCACCTTTTTGGGAGGTATGACGGGTCAGCTTTATAAACAATTCGCCGCAACCATCGCGATCTCCGTCGTATTCTCAGGGTTTATGGCACTCACCTTTGCTCCCTCTATCGGTGCCCTGATTCTCAAACATCATGAGAAAGAACCGGCTCGCTTTTTCCGCTGGTTTAACCGTAAATTTGCAAATATGACCGATAATTATGTCCGCCGATCCGGTTTCATGATTCGCAAATCATTTATCTTTTTGATTATTTATCTTTCAACCTACTTTTTCATCGGATTTTTCCATAAAACCCTTCCAAGTGCCTTTTTGCCGATGGAAGATCAGGGATACTTTATCACCAGCGTCAACCTTCCTGAAGGGGCCACGGCCAACCGTACCTTAGAGGTTGTCAAACAAGTAGAAGCGATTCTTGGGAAACAAGAGGGTATTTACAAATACACGGCTATCACAGGGCTTAACATCCTTACCTTTTCCCAAGAGCCCAACTCCGCCGTTATTTTTACCCGACTCAAACCGTGGTCAGAGAGAACAACAAAGGAATTGGCAGTTTTTGGTATCCTAAATTCGCTCGGTCCAAAACTCGGTAGTATCAAAGAGGCAAAAGTATTCGCCATGCCTCCGCCGTCGATTCGCGGTATGGGACCATCCGATATGTTCAGCCTTCGACTCCTGCAACCGGGCAGTAATGATTTTAACTCCCTTGCTGATGCAACCAACGCATTTGTCGCTGATTTGCGCACCGAGCCGAGTATGAAAAATCCGATGACGACGATGAATATTAACACTCCGACACTCTCTATTGAAGTAAATCGTGAAAAAGCGAAGATGATGGGACTCTCCATCAGCGATGTGTTCCAAACACTCCAAGCGACAATCGGAACGATGTATATCAACCAGTTCGATAAAAACGGAAAAACCTACTGGGTACAGATGCAGTCCGATTCACCCTATCGTGCAACCCCTGAGGATATCGGACGTGCATGGGTCCGCTCTTCCAGCGGTCAGTTGATCCCTCTCTCTTCCGTTGTCACAGCTAAAATGTCGAGTGCACCCTCGTCGATCGAACACTTTAACGGTGTTCTCTGTACTACGGTTATGGGTTCACCTGCACCGGGATACAGTTCAGGTGATCTGATCAAAATTTTGGAAGCCAAAGGGGATAGTGTTCTCCCCTCCACTGTAAGCTATGACTGGGAAGGGCTATACCTCCAAGAAAAACTCGTCGGTTCCAAAGCACTCATGATCATGGCATTTGCGTTGGTAATGGTCTATCTTATCCTCGCGGCATTATATGAGCGCTGGACATTGCCAATTTCGATTATGCTCGCCGTACCGTATGGTATTATGGGGGCATATACGGTAGTATGGTTGATTCCATTTCTCAATAACAACGTCTTTTTCCAGATCGGATTGCTTACACTTATCGCCCTTTCGGCAAAAAATGCGATTTTGGTCGTCGAATTTGCCGAAGAGCAACGACACAGCGGCAAGAGTATTTATGATTCAGCGATGGAAGCGGCACGTTTGCGTTACCGTCCGATGATGATGACTTCTTTTGCCTTTTTGGCAGGGATGTTGCCGCTCATCTTCAGTTCCGGTGCCGGAGCTGCGGGACGCTTCTCGATCGGGGTAGCCATGTTTGGCGGGATGCTGGCGGCAACCTTTATCGAGCGTTATTTCATCCCGTTCTTGTATTATTGGGTTTCAACCATCAAAGAAAAAATTGCCCCGGACAAAGGAGCTATCCATGAATAACTATACGCTAAGCCTTGCCGTTCTATCTTCCCTCTATTTGGGAGGATGTGCGATCGGCCCTGATTATGCACGGCCTGAAATTATCGTTCCTGATACATTTAGCTATAACGATACTAACAAAACCGTTACAAACACGATGGATACACAATGGTGGAAACAGTTTAATGATCCAAGTTTGACACAATCGATAGAAAATGCACTCTCCGCAAACTACGATATCCAAGCGTCCCAAGCATCCGTAGATGCTATTTTGGGAAAATTTGATCAGGCCAAATCGTATCTCTATCCTCAGATTAATGCGTCCAGCTCATTGGATCGGAAATCGGTTGATAATGCTTCTACCGGTGGTTATCAGCTCCGAGAAGGGATCACATCGACCTATGCCGGATCGTTATCGCTAGCAAGTTATGAGATTGACTTGTTTGGAAAAGTACGCCGTGCTAATGAAGCGGCCCGCGCAACACTTCTTTCTACACAATACGCTTCACAAACACTCAAACTCTCCATAGTATCCAATGTTGCGGCATCTTATATTAAACTCTCATCGATTCAGGGACAAATCGCTTTAGCACGTGAAAACGCTACAGTCACTCAGGACATTGCTAACCTTAATGAATTTAAATACAAACACGGTGTTATTGCTGAGAGTGTGTTGCTCCAATCGCTTTCAGAAGTAGAAAGTGCTAAAGCTACCTTATCCCAACTCGAAGCGACCAAGATTGCTGAAGAAGCAACTTTCAATCTCCTCTTAGGGCGTAATCCGTCGAAAGTCACGGTGTCAACATTAAAAACCATTGCTCTTCCTGACGTCCCTGCTGCCTTGCCGTCTGATATTTTAAACAAACGGCCTGATATTGCTTCAGCAGAGCAAAACTTGATTGCAGCGAATGCCCAAATCGGTGTTGCTCGAGCCGCATACTTCCCCAGCATTAAACTAACAGGAATGTTGGGAGTTCAGAGTATGGAATTAAGCAATTTCGTTTCTAATCCCGCAAAAATATGGGAGATTGCACCCTCTGTTAGCATCCCTATTTTTTCAGCAGGTTTAATAGCAGGACAAATCAAAACCGCAGAAGCAGATCGAAACCAGACCCTTGCCGTGTACAAAAAAACCATTGTGAGTGCTTTTAACGACACAGACAATGCAATCGGGCAAGCTTCTAAAGCTAAAGAGCAGATTACATTTCAAACAGCACGTGCAGCAGCAATACAAAAAGCGCTTATGCAAAGTAAACTGCGCTATCAAGTCGGAACAATCGCCTATAGTGATATGCTCTTGGTTCAGCAACAATGGCTGCAAGCATCTCAACAGCTACTCATTGCCAAACAAAACGCTCTCATTTCGACTATCGCCCTCTATAAAGCGTTAGGAGGAGGGTGGAATCAGGAGCAAACACCTCCATTACCTAATTTCCTTCCCGCCGGACGTTAAAACCTCTAAGATTAATTATTACTACTCTCAGAGTAGTAGTATATTTTTCAAAATACAAAATTTATTTACTCAAAAAGGGTAAATTCTAATCGTAAAAACAACCTTTTCCCTTAACCTTAAATGCCTCTGAAAAGACAACCATAGGTAAACAGAGCTCAAAAACCCAAAAAAACTAAGATTTTATCTTTAGATTGTCACCGATTATCCCCTTTATTTGGTTAATTTGATAAAAATATAATCTTTTAGAACCCCCTATTTTAGGGACTTCTAAAAAATATTTGTAAATTTACTCAAAACCACTTGACAAGAATGGGGGGAGTAGTGGTATACTTCCGTCATATTTTTTAAGGAGCCTTACATGATGAAAATCGTTTCTGCACTACTTTTAGCTGCAATGTTTATCGGATGCAGCGATGCTGCTAAAACTGAAGAAGCTGCTGCACCAGTAGCTGAAGCTGCTATGCCTGCTGAAGAAGCTGCACCTGCTGCTGACGCTGCTGCACCTGCTGCTGACGCTGCTGCACCTGTTGACGCTGCTGCGCCTGTTGACGCTGCTGCGCCTGCTGCTGACGCTGCTGCAACTCCTGCTAAATAAGTTTTTACTTAGTATGAGTGTTTCGCACTTCGGTGCGAAACTTTCCCGTTTTACTTCTCTCTCTTAAAACAAAATCAATCTAACTTATCGTAAACTGTCCTAAATTATTTTAGGAGTATTCTTTATGAAAACTTTTCTTCCCATTCTTTGTTCCCTTCTTTTAATTGGATGCAGTGATTCTACACAGACAGAAGTAGCGACTGCAGTACCTCAAACAACAACCCAGTCAATCGTTCCAGCATTAGAAGCTAATGAAAGTTCAACTCCTGTTACAGAACCAGCCAAAACCACATCAGCACCTACAATAGTAAAGGCCTCTGTCACTACGGAAACAGCTTCTGTTGATGGCGGAGGATTATTTGGACAGAAATGCGCTGCCTGTCATGGAAGCAAAGCAGAGAAATCAGCATTAGGGAAGTCACAAATAATTGCAGGATGGAAAGAAACTCAAAGTAAAGATGCTCTAAAAGGGTACCAGTCCGGTACATATGGCAAAGAGATGAAAGCTGTTATGCAAGGTCAAGCCAAAGGGCTTAATGACGTGCAAATCGACGCATTAGCCAAATATATTTCTACCCTTTAAGCTTCACATTTAGGTAACGCGAATTTCTGCGTTACCAGTTCTCCTTCATTATTAAAGAAAAGATAATACAACGTGTCTTTTTTAACACTAAGCCCTGCTAAATAGCGTAATGCCAAGTTTGCCTGAAGTGATGCAATATGCATGACAATCGGCGCAGCAATCCCGGCAGGAGTTTTCTGTGTAATCTTAAAAAGCTCATTAAACGAGGCTTCCTCAAAAAAGCACACCTGACCGTTAAATGCTTCAACCGATCCATAAAGCCATGGTAAATTTTTACCTTTTGCATACATATTAATTGCACCGCGAGAGGGAAGGTTATCGGTAGCATCAATAATTAAATCTACTTCTATATTTTTTTGGGTAAATTCATCAAAATTACAAACGTGCGCAAATGCTTTAACATAAGGACAGCGTTCTTCAATCAATGTTGCACATACTTCGGCCTTGTATTTCCCTTCATCCCCCATTTTAAAAGCAATCTGGCGATGAATATTATGCAGACTCACTTCATCAAAATCCACCATATGGATCTCTCCGATCCCAGATGCACCCAGGGCAAAGGCTAACGAGCTTCCAAGCCCGCCACTACCAATAATCGCAATTCGTTTTAACTGAAGTGACTTTTGTGTCTCTTCTCCCCATAATTGAACTTGACGGTGGAAATAATGTATCATACGTTTCTCCTGTGAATATCATCGTTAATAGGTAATGCCTGTCCCTCTTCCCCTAAAAGAAAAATAATAAAACGGACTCCTCCCGGAATATTTTCTACCGTTATTTTACCACCAAAACTCTCTTCAATAATATATTTAGACATATGCAATCCTAACCCGGTTCCATATTCCGGATCTTTTGTCGTAAAATAGATATCGAAAATTTTCTCCATTACATTCGGAGGAATCCCTCCTGCGTTATCCTCTACACTCACTTTTACACCGCTACCATCATCTTCAACGTTTATATTGATTTTTCCATCCGTTATCCGTTGTTCCACAATCGCATCATGTGCATTTTTAATCAGATTCATCAAAACCTGAAGCATTTCATTTTTGGCAATATTTACTTTATGCGATGATGAAATATTCAAATCCGTTTTAATCTTTGCATATTTTAAAAATACGTCACTAAGCCGCAGTGCATCCAGTGCCAAATCCCCAATATCTTCAAGTGATTTGGATTTATCGGTTTTGTAAAAATTACGGAAATCATCGATCGTTTTAGAAAGATATTGTAAATGTTCATCAACACTCTCATGACTTTTTTCAAAGCAGAGGTCATCGCATACCCCAAGTTTGTGCTTGACATACATATCTTGATTGATGAGGGCCAGAGTATGCAACGGTTGACGCCATTGATGGGCAATTTGTTCGATCATCTCCCCCATGGCCGCCAGTCTGGATTGCTGTACGAAAAGACGGTCTTTAAGGCGTGCTTCATTCAAGGCTATCTCAACTTTTTCTCTAAGCATATCATTGAGCCGATTGAGCTTTCCGATGTATTCGCGCTGTAAAAGATAAACCCGATCTGCAAGAGCAAGGGAAAGAAAAATCATCTCAATTGCCGATCCGATCTGCTGTGCATGGTTTACACCGTAAAAAGTAGGAATCAAATCAAATTTATTAAAAGCAAAAATGATGGTTGCAATTAAAAACGAACTCCATCCGGCAACATAAAAACGGGCAGCTCTGTACTCGTGTCGCATAACAGCCAATCCGGCAATCAACAAAATAATCGGTATCAACGAAGCTAGAGCAGCATTGATAGGAATAACATCTCCATAGGGAAATATCAAAGATGCTGCTGACATCAACAGACTAATCACCATAACAAAAACAATCACTTTATCTGTTTTGGGTGAGTACAAAGGGGTATTTAAAAAATGGCGGCTAAAATAGAGGGCACAAAACGCGGTAAAAGCAATCAATGCACTCGATCCATGATCAATCAACCACCGTGTATCTCCCCAAATATATTTGATCCCTAGACCGTCAAATGAGAGTTGCCAAAGGATAAAAGAGACGATAAAAAGGATGTATCGGAGATAATTACGGTCTCTAGTATATACAAATAGAACTATGTTATACAGTAGAACAATAAAAAAGATACCGTAATATATCCCCACAAACAAATTATTCTGCTCAATATCTTCCGTGAGACCACTGGAGGGAAGTATCAAGAGAGGCAGCTGCATCGAGCTTTGCGTTTTAACCCGTATCAATAAAGTTGCATTCGCAATATCATGAAGAGGAAGCTCAGAAATAAAATGATGAGATGCAATTTCACGTGAGGCAAAAGGTTGAGACGTCCCCATCCGTTGGTGTTTGATCAAATGATCATCGGGAGCAATAAGATAGATATCAATTAGCTCTAAAAGAGGATAATCGATTTTCATCCACCAGCAGATGTCGCCGGAAGAAAAGTTTTGAATATCCATTTTAAACCAGTATACGGATTTTGTAAATCCAAAGTTTATACTGTGTTCTTCATTATAGGGAGTAAAAGACTCATGTTGTACCTGCCGGTACGTTAAATTTCCCTGCTTATCCTCCATGTACGATATGGACTTCTCAACCGGGACCAACATATACTGATTTGCTGGCAAAAGGTAAGCATAAAGACTTGCGGTAAAAATAATAATGAGAAAAATTAACTTTTTCACCCTATTTCCGTTTTCGTAACGCCTCTTTAAACCCCCAGCCTTTTCGTGATTCGGTAAGACTTTTACGATCCAAGTCCATAATTAAAAGTTCTTCGGTATTCCCCAAATCTGCTTCTATTTCGCCATCAGGAGAGACAACCATTGAGTCACCGTAAAACTTCCATGCATGTTTCTCATCACAATATTCTCCAACGCGATTGGCACGCAAAATATAGCAATTGTGGGTAAACGCCCGTGTTTTAATCAACTCACGCCATCGGTTATGCGATTCAAATGTTGAAGCGCTCGGGATTAATACAACGTCGACTGCTTTTGCACTGACAGCTTCCCACAACGGATCAAAATGGGTCTCGAAACCGCCCATAACAGCAAATTTAAACCCTTCACACGCAAAAACCATAGGAGGCTTTACCGCCTCTATCGGGTTATTAAAAAACTTTTCTTCATTCCAGTGAGGGTAGTTGATCAAAAATTGCTGAGGATAATACATAACACTTCGTCCATTGATTTTTGCAATCATTTTAGTACACTCTTTTTTCTTCACCGTGACGATAGGAGCGACAAAGGTAAGATCGTATTTGAGAGCCAGTGCTTTTAGTGTTTCTATTTGATGTGTACTTTGTTCAGCAATCATACTCACAGGGGTTTGAATCAACTCTTTAAAAAATGGGTTTAAGAGATATTCACCCATTAAAATGAGTTTTACCCCTTTTTGACTCGCGACACGAGCATAATTTTCGAGTTTATTGCTCCCCATGCCGATGGAAGGAAGTTGGAGTATGGCTACGCGCATTATTGCTCCTGATTCTTGATAATTTGGATCTGCATTTGAGCGTTTTGGAGCATCGTTTCCGCAGCGCGGAGTTCTTTCATTCCCTCTTCATACGCTTTGACACTCTCGTTCATTGGTAATGCAGGATCCATCAGTTTTTCTAAAACTGCTTTAGCATTGCTAATCTTCGTCTCAAAACTTTCTTCGCTCTTCATAGTGCCTCCCGAATGTAATTCTCTATTTTATCAATTTCCACTAAAAAAGCGTCATGACCGTAATCACTCGTAACTTCTAGATAATCACTGTTGGTTTTCCCTAATGCTCGCATAGACGTATGTATCGCTTCCATCTCTGAGGGGAGAAAAAGAATATCTTTTTCAAACCCTACCAAATAAAGTTCGGCATTAATCTTATTCAACGCCTCTTCGAGTGAATCAAATCCCCGTGAGAGATCATAGATATTGATTGCTTTGGTGATATACAGATACGATAGTGGATCAAACCACTTTGTAAAGTTATAGCCGTTATATTCCAAATACGACTCGACCTGAAATTTGCCGAACAGCTCATACAAACCGTCCGTTCGTTTGTATTCACGTCCGAATTTTTTCTCCATTGACTGATGGGACAAAAAGCTGATATGTCCCGCCATACGTCCTATTGCCATACCTGAAAGACCGTTTTCATGAATCACCTCGGGATCATAATAGCCATTTTTAAACTCAGGATCTTTGAGGATTGCCTCTTGGGCTACTTTATTAAATGCTATCGCCCATGCTTGCGTTGCTGCAGTCGTCGCCATAGCGATGATCTTTTTGGCGAAATTCGGGAAATAGACAGCGAATGCGAGGGCTTGCATCCCTCCCATCGATCCTCCGATCACGGCATGCACCTGATGGATTCCCAAACGGTCAAACAAAATCCGCTGTGCTTTAACCATATCCAAA
This sequence comes from Sulfuricurvum sp., assembly GCF_028713855.1. Classification (GTDB taxonomy): domain Bacteria; phylum Campylobacterota; class Campylobacteria; order Campylobacterales; family Sulfurimonadaceae; genus Sulfuricurvum. The sequence goes on along the minus strand of NZ_JAQTNN010000001.1, from coordinate 35,485 downwards.
ATTGTAACAACCGGAAATTTATAACGGTACGGTTCATTGTACGGATAACGAGGTGACATCGGCCCGGTTGAGCCGAAACAGCTCCCTATAACATTGGTGCAGATCACGAAAAATTTGTCGGTATCGACCGCTTTTCCCTGACCTATGAGTCCATCCCACCAACCACTTTTATTGTCCCCTTCATACGTCCCAGCCGCATGATGAGAACCTGTGAGGGCATGGCAAATCACAATCACATTATCCCGTGCTTCATTGAGCTCCCCGTACGTCTCATAAACGATGTCATACGGTTCCAAGATACGCCCGCTCTCCAAATAGAGAGGGTTGGTAAAATGCTCACTGTGAATTTGCAGATTTAACATAAGACCCTTTACGCGTTCAATGCCTGAGTTAAATCATCAATCAAATCGGACGATGCTTCAAGCCCGATGCTCAGACGAATAAGCCCTGATGGGACACCGCATGCCACTAACTCTTCTTGAGATAATTGCTGATGAGTTGTCGATGCCGGATGGGTAATGATTGATTTGGAATCGCCGATATTCACAACCAGTGAAAATAGCTTTGTAGCATCAACGATTTTTTTCGCCGCTTCAAAACTCTCCACTTCAAAACTAAGCAAGCCGCTTGCCATACCGTTATCAAAATAACGCTGTGCATTAGCATAATTGCTATTGCTTTTCAACCCCGGATAGTTCACTTTTTTGACCATCGGATGAGACTCTAAAAACTCTGCAACCACTTGAGCGTTACGTGAATGTTCACGCATACGAAGAGAGAGTGTTTCGATCCCTTGGATAAAAAGCCATGAGTTAAACGGGGATACTACTGCACCCAAATCACGCAAAAGCGAAAGACGCGCACGAAGGGTAAAGAGAGGCAACGGTACATCTACATAGACTAAACCGTGATAACTCTCATCCGGCTCATTAAACTGCGGATAGCGTGCATTTCCTTTGATCAAATCGATCAAACCGTTACGCTCAACCATAATCCCACCGATAGCAAGCCCTTGTCCCGTCGTATATTTACTAGCACTGTGAACTACGACATCGACACCATGTTCGAATGGACGGCAAAGGACCGGAGTCGCTACCGTGTTATCAACGATAGTGAGGATGCCGTGTTTTTTCGCAATCGCGGTAATTGCAGAAATATCAGCCACATCGATGCTAGGGTTGGTTAATGATTCAAAGAAAATCGCTTTGGTTTTATCATCGACCAGTGCTTCGATCTCAATTGGATTTTGCACATCGAAATAACGGGCTTGAATTCCGAAACGTTTTAACGTGTACGACGCTTGAGTCAATGTCCCGCCGTAGAGTTGACGGGCACAGATAATGTTATCTCCCGATTCAGCCGCATTGGCAATTGCATAAAAGATAGAGGCCATACCGCTTGCACCGGCTAAAGCTGCAGCACCTCCTTCAAGTTGCGCAAACCGTTTTTCAAAAACATCGGTTGTCGGATTATTCAGACGTGTATAAATATTTCCCAACTCTTTAAGAGCAAATAAATTTGCCGCATGTTCAACATCACGAAACTCGTATGCAGTCGTTTGATAAATGGGCACTGCCATCGTACTTTGAGAGTCTTTGTCATATCCTGCGTGAAGCGCTTCAGTTTGAAGTTGCATAATCATCCTTTACATTGTTTTGTAAATTATTGTATCGTGATTTTACACTTTTCCCAAGTAATCCTACTATTTTAGTAGGATTAAGCCATATAAATGGAGTTTATACGTGGTAGTTTGGTGCTTCTTGTGTAATGATAACATCATGAACATGAGACTCTTTAAGCCCTGCACTGGTAATTTCAACAAATTCCGCTTTGTCCCAGAAAGCTTCAATACTCTCTGATCCGCAATACCCCATAGAAGAGCGTAAACCACCCATCATTTGATGAACTACCGCAGCAATACTTCCACGAAACGGTACGCGCCCCTCAATCCCTTCCGGAACCAATTTATCAGCCGCTGTCCCTTCTTGGAAATAACGATCAGTTGAACCTTTGGTCATCGCACCGATAGAACCCATACCGCGGTATGATTTGTACTGACGCCCTTGATACATGATGGTATCGCCCGGTGATTCTTCGGTTCCGGCGAGAAGTGAGCCAGCCATAATAACGCTCGCACCAACGGCAAGCGCTTTAGCAATGTCACCCGAATAACGAATACCGCCATCGGCGATGATCGGTACTCCATGTTGTCGTCCTACCGCTGCACACTCATCAATAGCCGAGATTTGAGGAACGCCGACACCGGCTACGATACGGGTCGTACAGATAGACCCCGGTCCGATACCTACTTTGACACCGTCAGCACCAGCTTCGATAAGTGCCAATGTCGCTTCACCCGTTGCAACATTTCCTGCGATAATATCAACGACCATCTCTTTTTTGATTGCTTTAACGGTGTCTAAAATCCCTTTTGAGTGACCGTGAGCCGAATCGAGAACCAAAACATCGACACCGGCATCAACAAGAGCACGAGCTCGATCAAGCTGTCCCACACCGATTGCGGCACCGACACGAAGACGACCGAAATCATCTTTGTTAGCATGAGGATATTCGATACGCTTTTTGATGTCTTTAATTGTTACTAATCCTTTTAGCAACCCGTTATCATCGATGATAGGAAGTTTTTCGATTTTATTAACGTGCATCATTTGCTCAGCATCCGCCAAAGTGATCCCTGCTTTTGCAGTAATAAGCGGCATAGGAGTCATCGCGTCGATAGCCAACTTCGACAAGTCTTTTTCAAAACGCATATCACGATTAGTCAAGATTCCGAGCAATTTATTATGTTCATCTACAACCGGAACACCGGATATTTTAAACTCATTCATGAGGGCTTCGGCATCTTCCAATGTAGCGTTCGGATGGACAAAAATCGGATCGATAATGATACCGCTTTCAGATTTTTTTACTTTTTTAATCTGCTTTACTTGGGTTTCAATATCCATATTTTTATGGATAATTCCGATACCGCCCAAATGGGCCATTGCGATCGCCGCACGATATTCGGTTACCGTATCCATCGCCGCAGAGACCATCGGAATATTAAGGGAAATATTGCGAGTCAACATGGTTTTTAAACTCACCTCTCTAGGAAGAACCTCAGAGTATTTCGGGATGAGCAATACATCTTCAAAAGTGAGGGCGCGTTTACGAATATTCATGAGTTTATCCTTGTAATTGAGTTTCGAGGCTAAGTGCCCCGTTAAAGAGTGTTTGCTCCGCATACGGAGCGGCTATCAGTTGAAGACCTACAGGCATCCCATTTTCAGCTGTATCAATTGGCAAAGAGATCGCAGGAAGACCGGCGAGATTAACCGAAATGGTATAAATATCGCTCAAATACATCTCAAGCGGATCATTGAGAGCACCGAATTCGTACGCTGTTCGCGGAGCGACTGGAGTAAGTATCAAATCGACCTCTTCAAAGATCTTATTATACTCCTCTTGAATCAACGTACGTACCTTTTGCGCTTTAACGTAATACGCATCATAGTAGCCTGAAGAGAGGACGAAGTTTCCGAGCATAATACGACGTTGCACTTCGGCACCGAAACCTTGCGAACGGGTTTGAAGGAAGGTATCTTTGAGATTATCACCCTCTACACGATTACCGTAACGGATACCGTCATAACGGGCAAGATTTGTCGTTGCTTCAGCCGTCGCCGTAATATAGTAGGCTGAGATATCGTATTTCGGGTCCATAAGCGATTTTTCGACGATTGTATGTCCGGAATTTTTAAGCGCTTCTACCGCTTTGGCATACGCTTTGCGAACATCTTCGGAGGCATCTTTGACATAATCAGGGACAATTGCGATCGTGAGTTTAACGTTAGCATCAAGCTTATCACTCACCGTTTCGTCATTACGATCCGCACTTGTCGAATCTTTTGGATCGTAACCTTGAATAATGTCATACAAAATTGCCGCATCTTCGACGTTTTGGGTCATCGGTCCAATTTGATCGAGGGAACTCGCATATGCACCCAAACCGTAACGGCTGACACGTCCATAAGTCGGTTTCATCCCGACGATTCCGCAAAATGCCGCCGGTTGACGGATCGACCCACCCGTATCACTTCCCAAAGCCGCAACTGCAAGTCCTGCTGCCACAGCCGCAGCGGAACCGCCTGAACTTCCTCCCGGAACACAGTTATGATTCAAAGGGTTAAGCGTTTTACCGTAACAGCTGCTCTCAGTGGTTGAGCCCATCGCAAACTCATCCATATTGGTACGCCCAAACGGGGACATATTGGCAGCCAATAGTTTTTCAATAACCGTTGCATTGTACGGAGCAATATACCCTTTGAGGATATTTGATCCAGATGTTACCGACCATCCCGTAACTTGGATGTTATCTTTTATCGCGATCGGAATCCCTTCACCGACGTTTAGGACATCGATATAAGCATTAAGATCTGGATTCGCGGCAATTTTGGTTTTCAACTCTTCTTTGAGTGAGTTAAGTTCTTCTTTTGAGAGCTTTAACGCCTCTTTGAGTGTTATCATACACTTTCCTTTCTACGTTTTGCTTGTTTTACCATCATAATACCCAAGGCAATGACAGCGAAAATTACACCGATCGTTTCAAAAACAAAGCTCATCGGTACAGGTTGAGATACATCGATCATTCCGCGACCATCCATCTCGAAACGACAGAAGCACAGCGTAGACATACCATTTCTTCTTTTTCGCTGTGATATTTCCAACAGCGAGGGCATTTAGCTTTGGACGCAAGGGCAATATTAAATCTATCCCCCTCATACTCAAACGATCCTAAAATATCTTTCAATTCACAGGCACACCATTTAGAGATAACCAAATACTCTTCAATATCCGCTTTTTTCATCGCTTTAGCACACGATGACGTGGTTGAGATAACGAGTTCAAGAGTATTTTTGATCACTTTCTCTTTTTTCAATCCGTCCACGACTTCATTGAATTTTTCACGGATAACTTTCATCGTTGCGTCATCCCAACTGCTCTCAACACTCTCGATAGAAACATAGGTAACATCGAAAATATCGTTTGCCGATCCTTTTAAAATCGCTGGAGCGTTTTCAAAAATCTCGTCAGCGGTATAGGTCAAAATCGGAGCGATAAGTCCAAGCATTGATTTAGCGATAATCGCCATCGCACTTTGAGTGGAGCGACGTTCCATTGAACTCTCTGCATCACAGTACATACGATCTTTGGTAATATCAATATAGACTCCGCTGAGTTCATTCACGATGAAATAATTCAAACCGCTCATACCTTGAACAAAGTTATATTCTCCGAAAAGACGATGCGTTTCATCAAATACTTCTTTCGCTTTGGATACGATCCATTTATCGATCTCACCCATTTCACTGTACGGTACAATCGCTTCGAGTCCGTCAAGATTGGCAAGCATAATACGGAAGGTATTGCGCAGTTTACGGTATTGATCCGCCGTTTGTTTGAGGATATTACCGGAGATTTTCAAATCTCCCTGATAATCGCTCATTGCCACCCACAGACGTAAAATTTCTGAACCGTATTCTTTAAGAACCGATTCGGGAGCGACAACATTCCCTTTGGATTTCGACATCTTCTCACCCTTCTCATCAACGGTGAACCCGTGGGTAAGAAGCGCTTTGTACGGAGCGATATGCTCAACTGCCGTACTCAAGAAAAGAGAAGATTGGAACCATCCGCGATGCTGGTCTGACCCTTCGATATACAAATCGGCGGGATATGTTCCTGCATCGTAGTTGCGTGATTTAAGCACCGCATTCCACGTTGAACCGCTGTCAAACCATACATCGAGAATATCAGAGACTTTTTCGAGTTCATCCGCTTTATACGAACATCCCGGATAGAGAAGTTCTTCAATACTCATAGAGTACCATGCATCAGTACTGTGCATCTCGAAAATCATCGCGATAAAGTTGAGAACTTTCTCATCGAGAATTACTTCACCGGTCGCTTTGATACGAAAAAATGCGATCGGTACACCCCAATCACGCTGCCGTGAAATACACCAGTCGGGACGATTTTCAACCATTGAACCTAAACGGTTACGTCCGCTTTCAGGGTAAAAAGCTGTTTTGGCCACTTCAGCCTGTGCAATCTCGCGAAGGGTCTTTGTTTCACCTTCAGGAGTCCCGTCCACACTAATAAACCATTGCTTCGTTGCACGGTAGATCAATGGGGTATGAGAACGCCAGCAGTGCGGATAGGAGTGACGGAATTTTGAAACTTTTAACGCACTTTCACCCAAAAGAGCAATAATCGGCTCATTGGCTTTAAAGATATGCATTCCGACAAATTCTTCGGCATTGGGAAGAAGTTTTTCACGAACGATCGTATTGTCATAACATCCCGTCTCATCGACCGGCATTACCACTTCGAGATTGTAGCGAAGACCGATACGGTAGTCATCTTCCCCGTGACCAGGTGCCGTATGAACACATCCAGAACCGTTCTCCATCAAAACATGCTCACCCAAGACCAAGTGCGAACCACGGCCGTTCAGAGGATTGATCGCATAAAGATTTTCAAACTTTTTCGCTTCGATTTTTTGAACAATACTGCCGCTGAATACACCCTCTTCGATAAGTGCGTTATAGCGTTTTTCAGCCACGATATACCCATCGCTGGTTCGAACATACATTTCATCCGGGTTTAGTGAAATTCCTGTATTCGCCGGAAGTGTCCACGGTGTTGTAGTCCAGATCACAATAGCCGCATTTCCTTCGATCCCGGCACGCACTTTTGCATCATCATTTAGTTCAAAGGCTACGTAGATCGAATAATCTTCTTTGTCTTCGTATTCAACTTCCGCTTCGGCAAGCGCCGTGCGTTCAGCCCAGCTCCAGTACACAGGTTTTGAACGCTCGATCAATAACCCTTTTTTGGCAACGGAGCACAAAGTACGGTAGATATTTGCTTCGAATTTGGAATCCATTGTCAGATACGGATTGTCCCAATCGGCAATAACACCCAGTTTTTTAAACTCCGCGCGTTGAATATCGACAAATTCACTTGCGTGATCGCGACACATTTGGCGCACTTCTGCGGTGCTGAGAAGCTCTTTTTTCTGTTTACCGCCCAGTTTTTTCTCAACTTGCTGTTCGATCGGCAAACCATGACAATCCCAACCCGGAGTAAAACGGACTGATTTACCGTTGAAATAGTGGTATTTGACAATAATATCTTTGAGAATTTTATTGAGGGCATGACCAATATGGGTATGACCGTTGGCATATGGAGGTCCATCATGCAAGGTGAAGCTCTCTGCACCTTTGCGATTAGCTTTCATCTTGCCGTAAACATCGTTGGCAATCCACGCAGCATAACGTGCTGGCTCATTTTGAACCAAGTTTCCGCGCATCGGAAATTCGGTCTGAGGTAGAAGGAGGGTCTCTTTATAATCCATCTGTTACCTTACATAAAAAGTGGTGCATTATAGCGCTCAGGTGATTAAATTTTGCTGTCACTGTGCTATACTATCTCAAATTTATATTCGGGAAAACCATGAAACGTGATGTTATTTTCGTAGGTAATCGACTGATTTTGAATGAAGCATTCGAGCGTTATATACTCCGTAGTATCAAAAACCGCCTCGCTTCCATTGATTCAATCAGTTATTTCGAAGAATCGGATAAGGGACTTTTTTTACACCTCGAAGGGCTTTTAAAAAGCGAATCCAAGCTCATCATTATCACAAGCAAAAATACCTTTACTATTGTCGGGAAACTCCTTAGTACAGTTACTGCTGATAACCAAATACTAAAAGAACAGATGCTCATTCCCTCCCGTGCCAGTATCCTCGAAAACGGTAGCTATCTACTGAGTCACAACAGCTCTGAAATCAATGTAATCTTGGCAACAGAGGGTAAAACGCTTCCACCGATTCTTATCGATGATGAATCACGTCAAGCAACCATTCACCTCTTTAACGAAGAGCTTCTCAGTGCCCAAACCCTTCTCGAACCGTTAGCACAGAACTTCGATGTAAAGTTGGAATTTAGTGAACTCGTTGAAGGGTGGCTCAAAATCCGTATTCATACCCGCCGCCACGGAAACCTATCTCAGTTCATCGCTTCCGCGCGCGGACTTATGCACCATAAAGTAATCAGTGCAACGAATATTGCCGCATTTATCATCGAACGGCTCAGTTCCCATCATAAAAAGCTCTCCTTTGCCGAAAGCTGCAGTGGAGGTTCCTTAGCCCACTTTTTTACTTCCCAAAGCGGAGCATCCAATATTTTTGAGGGTTCACTTATCACCTATTCCAATACCCTAAAAGCGAACTGGCTCGCCGTCGATGATGACTCTATCGAGGACCACGGAGCGGTAAGTGCAGAAGTCGTTCTCCAAATGTCAGAAGGTTCTATGAACGTCAGCTATGCCGATTTTTCTTTAGCCATCAGCGGTGTTGCTGGGCCTACCGGAGGAACAGACGCTAAGCCGGTAGGTACGGTTTATATCAGTGCACGCTCTAAAACATCGGTTCATACCGAGCGATTTCATTTCGAGGGAGATCGTAATTACATCCAAGAACAAAGTGTTCTCATGGCGGTAAAAATGCTCCTCAATGTTGATCGAGAATTGTTTTTTAGTTAATCGTTCATTTTTCCTTGACAAACTGAGTTCTTTCCCCTATAATTTCGCCCTCACAATCACCGAGTTTCGATGGTTGAAGAGGTCCCGTTAGCTCAGCTGGTAGAGCATTTCACTTTTAATGAAGGGGTCGATGGTTCGAATCCATCACGGGACACCATATTGTTGATTTCAGTGACCCTTTCGTCTAGTGGCCAAGGACACTATCACTTCATGGTAGGAACAGAGGTTCAAATCCTTTAGGGGTCGCCACTTGTTTCAAAAATGTTATTTGATTTTACAAATGAGATGATTTTCATCTTAATTTGGGAGTTTAGCTCAGTTGGTAGAGCGCTACCCTTACAAGGTAGATGTCACAAGTTCGAGTCTTGTAATTCCCACCATAATTTTTGGCTGCAGCGGTAGTTCAGTTGGTTAGAATGCCTGCCTGTCACGCAGGAGGTCGCGGGTTCGAGTCCCGTCCGCTGCGCCATATGTTATTTCGATTTTTTTTTAAAACTCTCGGGAGTTTAGCTCAGTTGGTAGAGCGCTACCCTTACAAGGTAGATGTCACAAGTTCGAGTCTTGTAATTCCCACCATTCGTTTAGGTTGCAGCGGTAGTTCAGTTGGTTAGAATGCCTGCCTGTCACGCAGGAGGTCGCGGGTTCGAGTCCCGTCCGCTGCGCCACCTTTACCTTCTAACTCTTTCTTAACAATTCAAAATTCACTTAAATAATTTATGCTCTTAATCGAAAATGACTAATCCCCGTCCAAACGGAACTTTTGCTTTTCGTGATAATGCCCATAACACTTCATAATTCGGCGGAATACGCGGGTATGAGCCTTCTCCATCAGTAAAATAGAGCAACATCGTCGTCATCGGCAAGTTGGCTTCGACGTAGTCAAAGGTTGGACGATAGTCCGTTCCCCCTCCTCCTTTAAGCCTGAAATCCATTCGCTCTCCCCCTTGAAACGTATGATGAGCGTGTACTTTGGCATCGGCTATAATCAGCTCTATTTTGAGCGAGGGGAAATTTTGCATGATGGTTTTAAACTCCTCCATAAATGCTCCCAAAAGTTGATCATCGATGGAACCTGAGGTATCGATCGCGACACAAAGACTTAGGGTATCGCTGGTAAGTGATGGTAGGGCGATACCGCGATGAATATGCTTTTTATTCGGAGGCATAAAGGCATAGTTATTACGCATGTGACGATTAACGGCGTTATAGAGCTCAAACCGCCAATCCACCTCACTAGGCTTTACCTTTTTTCCAAGTCTCTCTAACCCTAGCGGCATAGCCCCCTTGCGCTGTGCCACCTCCTGAGCGATCGACGCTGCATATTGCCACTGCGACTCATCAGCGGTATCCATCTCATCTGCTATCCCGTCGATATTGGCAAAGCCTGACAAGTCATCTGCGTCTTGAGAGATAGATTCTGATTGCGGCACACTATCACCACTTTCACCGAATGCATCCTCTTCCCCGTGATTCAAATCATTTTTCAAAGCATCATAGATCTCTTCGGCGTACATCTCCTCATACTCTTTGTTGTAATTTGCCCCTACAGGAATATGCAGACCACTTTTTAAGAGTAAGTTATTGATAGCATAATCGGTCGCTAACTGCCACAACCGACCTCTGCGATTTAGTTTTCTCTGCTGATGAGAGAGGACATGGTGCATTACGGCATTGGTGAGGATAAACATCACTTCCTCGACACTTCGACGCTCTAAAAATGCGACATTGTAGATAAACCGCTTTCCATTACTGGCATATCCTGAAACACCCTCACTAGGCTCAAAATTAAGTCGCGAAGCGAGCATCCCGAAATAGGGATATTTGACAGTTAAAAGAGATTTTGCTTTGAGGAGCAGTTGTTCGTGTGACATTATCGTAGCAATGTATTAAATTGACGCATCCACAATGGCCAACTCTCGACATGATCGAGTTCGATTTTACGGGCACGAAGATCTTGGATAATCATCACCGCAAACTCTCCGGGGAGTTTTAGTGAATAGCTGATGAGATTATTCAGTTTTTTGCTCCCCGTATAGTCGTTAATCCGCATTGTGAGTGCGGTGCAGAGGATATGTAAGGCGGAAGGGTCACTCGGTATATCAAAGCATGTTCCATCTAGTATCGCATCCAGATCAGGCAGCTGCGATGCAACCATTCTAAATCCAAGATATGACGCGGCTAACTCCTCGCCGATTGCTCCTGAAACCATCGCCATCACTAAATCAGGTTCAGGATTTGAGGCCATAATGTCATGAACATACTGCCATGTTCGCGGTGTAGCAAAAGATCTGCTTTCAGAATTAAAGACAAACAGGGCATCGGGACGGTGTGAGATATAAGCGATAATGGATGACTCGATTCCTGAGCCAATCGCCCAGTTTCTCCAATCCTCGACGTTTGCTTCCATTTCCAAATGGACAAACCGATTTGCCAACGGAGCGGCCATTCGAAAAACAACACCACGGTCACTCTCACGATTTCCGGCAGCAACAATCGCCCATCCATCGGGTAGATGATATTCACCGATCTTGCGATCTAAAATCAGCTGATAAGCCGAAGCCTGAACCATCGGTGCAGCGGTATTTAGTTCATCAAGAAACAGTATTCCCCGTTCTTGTTTTCCATCCGGTAAGAATGCCGGTGGTGCCCAAATGGCAGTATCGTTTTTAGCGTTAAAAAATGGGATACCGCGAAGGTCGGTAGGATCTAAAAGAGAAAGACGCAGATCGATAAAACCGATCCCAGCTTCACGAGCAATTTGAGCAACAATGGAGGATTTACCGATCCCAGGAGGGCCCCACAAAAAAACGGGAACTTTACGTTCACATAAATGGGCTAGAGATCGTTTGGCACTCTGAGGATTCATAACATATTCCTTTGGCTATCAGTGCCAAAGAGATTGCAATTATTGTACGATCAAACACCAACTCTTAATGCGTTTCGATGACCCCACGTGGATACGACTTTCTTTTTATCTGTTCTTCATTTTTCTTAACGGATTTAATATTAATCGCTTGAGGCGCTTGTAATACTTGTTTCTGAATCTTTTGATGACTTTTTACCTCTTTGGGTAATTCACTTCCACATAATACTAATGATATAAACAATAACGCACTAATATATTTTTTCATTCAAATCCTATTATTTAACTGTTTTGATATGTGCTTTGTGCCTGAACTTTTATATTTGCATTATTAAAGGTATCCACCGCTTTTTGCCCCTCACTACCCGCTAGCGCAGTAATATTAATGGATACTCCGGAATCTAGCGTAGGTTTGATCTTTGCCTGTTCAGGAACGGTCGATTTAAGCTCTTGCACCGGATTTTGCGAAGTAAGTTCCACCTTTTGTTCTTTGGCCATCGGATCAGGACGTCCCACTTGAACAGGCTGTGAATAGGGACTTTGAAAAAGATAGGAATTGACTCTCATTCTTTCCTCCTTTTAAACATACTTAATTGAAATACTATAAACCTATTTTTAGAAAAGTTCCCTTAAAATAGAGGATTACATCCAAAGGAAATATGATGAGTGTTTTACTAATCGTTCTCGGTGTCGTCGTTTTAATCGCTATTTTAATGTATAACTCTCTTATCGGCAAAAAAAATCAGGTCGATAATATTTTCGCCGGAGTCGATGCGGTACTCAAAAAACGCTTCGACCTCATCCCTAACCTTGTTGCCTCTGTTTCACAGTATATGGAACATGAAAAATCAACATTGGAAAAAGTAACCGAACTTCGCGCGCAAGCCATGAAACCGGGGATCAGTGAAGATCAAAAAATTGCCCTCGATGCCAAACTCTCCGCCGCATTGGGATCGATCACCGTAGCGATGGAAGCCTATCCCGATCTAAAAGCCAACGAAAATGTCATGCACCTGATGCGCTCCCTCAACGAAATCGAAGAGCAAATTTCCGCCGCACGCCGTGCCTACAACCAAGCGGTTACCGATCTCAACAATGCCATCGAAATGTTCCCGACCAACCTCATAGCGGGATGGATGAATCTACAACGTCGTGCCGTATTTGAAATCACCGCTACTGAGCGGCAAAATGTAGATGTTAATGCCCTTTTTAATCGATGAAATCGACCTCAGAACTCACCGGTTTTTATTACAAAGAACTCTATCCATCCCTCAATGAGCTCGAAGAAACACGTAAACGAATCGTTTCTCAGCTCAAATGGTACGGAGGAATGGGTCTTGTAGTATTTAGTATTACCGCATTGTGGATGGGGAAAAACTTCGGTTTACTTCACCCTCTTATGATCGCCGTCGTCATCGGATTCATCGTTATTGCCTCAATCACCTACCGTTTTATGACCAGCGGATACGCCAAAGACTTTAAAGCCCGCGTCATCACACCTCTTATCGGTGCAATCGATCCCCATCTTCTTTACAACCCTGATTTTATGATTTCGCAATATCTTTTTGAACGCTCCAATCTGTTTCAGCACTCCATAGACCGCTACAGCGGAAACGATTATGTTAAAGGTTCCATCGATGGAGTACCGCTTGAATTTTCCGATGTCCATGCCGAGTATCAAACCCGCGATTCGAAGGGACGGACTCAGTGGCATACCCTCTTTCGGGGGCTTTTTTTAGTTTCCGAATTCAATAAAAATTTCAAAAGTAAAACGGTAATCCTCCCCGACCAAGCGGAAAAGAATTTCGGCTCACTTATCGGCGGATGGCTCCAATCGATCAATTTCAGCCGTGATGATCTCATCCGCCTTGATGATCCTGAATTTGAAAAATATTTTGTTGTCTATGGAAGCGACCAAATCGAAACACACTATATCCTCTCCCACTCAATGATGAAACGGATTTTAGATTTTCAGCGTCGAGTTTCTCATCCCTTGTTTATCTCATTCGTCCATAACCATATCCATATAGGAATCGGGACGGGGAAAGATCTCTTTGAACCGGCTGTCTTTACCTCGCTACTCGACTACAAACAGGCAATGGAGTATGTAAATACCCTCCAAAATACAATAGGACTAATAGAAGAGTTGAAACTCAATGAGAAATTGTGGAGTAAAGAATAACTAGAGCTTTTGGATTGAGCGTCCCAAAACGGCAAAAAAGGCTTCACTATTTTCCCCCGTCCCCTCAATCTCAAAAATCGCCCCCTTCTCTCCGAACTCTTTGGAGAGGATTCGGATATTTTTTTGAGTGCTTTCATATTCAACCATTGAGACACTCGAGTAGTCGCATTCGATTTTTTGGATAAATAATTTTTCATAGGGAAGGAACTTTGCTTGTGCGTACGCCGCATTCGCCGCTTCTGCATAGGCACGTACCAATCCGCCGGGGCCCAGCTTCGTCCCGCCAAAATAACGTACCGTGATAATAGCAGCATTGATAAGTTCATGCCCTTGTAATACTGATAATGTTGGTTTACCCGATGTCCCTTTAGGCTCACCATCATCACCACTGTATTCAACGATCTGATCAAATTTATTCAGATAACGGTATGCACTTACCCAATGAACCGCTTTGGGATTAAGTTCCTTCAAACGTTTCATCTCATCTGCATACATTGACATCGGCATGAGATGAGCGATAAATTTCGACCCTTTGATCTCGATTGTATCTGAACTAATCGCACTTACCGTTATCATAAAACCCCTTCTTAATAGTGCAATTATATAATATCGCCATGATACTTACCCCTCAACACTCTTTATTGCGTTGGTACGAGAAAAACGGCAGACACGATTTGCCATGGCGAACGACAAATAATCCCTATCACATCTATCTCAGCGAGATTATGCTCCAGCAAACACAGGTTAAAACAGTGTTAGAGCGGTTTTATTTCCCCTTTTTGGAGCGGTTTCCAACTCTTAATGATTTAGCCAAAGCCGAGGTGGATGATGTTCTAAAAATGTGGGAAGGGTTAGGATACTACACCCGCGCTCGCAATCTACATGCTGCTGCACGACTGTGCAATAGAGAATTACCAACCACGGCACATGAACTCATCGCACTGCCGGGTATCGGACGTTCCACTGCCCACGCGATTGCCTCTTTTGCCTACAAAGAGCCATTACCGATTCTGGATGCCAATGTGAAACGGATCTTGCACCGCTATTTTGTACTAAAAGAGCGTGATGAGAAAAGACTGTGGGAATATGCCTATACCCTCTTCGATTTCGACCACCCCTTTGAGTTTAATCAAGCGATGATGGATGTTGGAGCATCAGTTTGTTTGAGTAAAAAACCATTATGTGCATTTTGTCCCTTTGAAACAACATGCCAAGGAAAGTCCACTCCCCTCCTCTATCCGACACCTAAAAATAAAACAACCAAACCGATACGACACCGAAACATTATTGTCTACCAAAGAGAAAACCGTTACGCTCTCATACAGCGTCAGACACGATTTTTATCGGGACTATGGGGATTTTACGAGTGTGAAGAATTAAGGAATTCTCATATCAAAAGCTTAGGACACATTACACAGACCTACAGCCATTTTACCCTCGAAGCTGACGTTTATCTGAGTCTTAATGATATGCATGAGGAAGGGTTTGAATGGTTCAGTAAAGAAGAGATCGCACAGCTCTCACTCAGCCGCGCCGACCATAAAGTAGTAAGTTTGTTATAAATTAAACCGTGAAGGGTCAAAAAAAGTATCATCACTGATATGACCGAATGCCGAGTTGATTGAGACAAACAGATCCGGGTATTTTTGTTCCATCTCAAACAGCATTGTTTTCATAGAAGCACGCGCATGAGGCATCTTGACATCAAACCGCATCGACGGACACGCCTCATCTCCGATGGTAGGCATCTCATTATCCAAAGCACAAGCCGCAAGCTGACGCTCACGTAATTGAATCAACGGACGAATGACGATCAACCCATTTCCAGCTTTATATTTCGGCGCAAGGGCACGCAAATGACCGTTATAAATCATATTCATAAAAAAGCTCTCTGCCGCATCATCAAGATGGTGCCCCAATGCTACTTTATTACACCCATGTTTCTCTGCAGCACTGTACAAAGCACCACGTCGCATTCGCGAGAAAAAACTGCAAAAGGATGAATTTTGGCGTATTTTTTCCCCTGCAATTTCATAGGTATTGGTCTCATGTATCTTATGAGGAATTCCATGTTCTGTACAATGAGCGATTAACGCCGATAAATCTTCACCCATACCGTACGTCACCGTCACAGCAACTATTTCAAATTTAAACGGGGCACGCCGCTGCTGTTCCATCATTGCATGGACCATTGTGAGGGAATCTTTACCGCCGCTCAGTCCAACGAGGATTTTATCCCCTTCTTCGATCAGCCCGAATGTTCCATTGGTACGCCCAATTTGGCGCATAATCTTCTTGCTAAGTTTAATCGCCAATTCGTTTTACCATCTCTAAAATAAATTTTGCGCTTACTTTTGCCGAACTTTGGAGAAAAGTATCAAAATCAACTCCTGCTTCTCCATCGGCACTGTCACTGATAGAACGAAGAACAAAAAACGGTATGCCGAAATTGTGGCACACGCAAGCGACACTACCGCCTTCCATCTCCAAAGCATCAGCGTTAAACGTTTTTTCAATCCACTCTTTACGCTCAGAGCTGGCGACAAACTGATCTCCCGTGGCAATAATTCCCTCATAGAGTTCAACGTCCATATCGACCGCAATCTCTGCCGCAAGGGAGCGAAGATCATTGTCCGTTTCGATCATAACCGATCCTTCCGGAATAAACCCGAACGGATGCCCGAATGCAGTAATATCAACATCATGTTGACACAAAGCGCTTGCCATAATCAGATCACCGATTTTGAGTTCTTTGCTGATTCCTCCAGCAACCCCACTAAACAGCAGTGCCTGTGCACCAAAACGCTCAATCATGACCGAAGCGGTAATTGCCGAAAACACTTTACCGATTTTCGAATACGCAATGGTCAGGTCATGCCCTGCATAACTGCATTTATAAAAAATATTTCCGGCATGCTCTTCGGATGTATATTCACCGATTGTTTCTAAAATCGGATCGATTTCTTCACGCATTGCACCCATAATGGCTATTTTCATTGTAACCCTTGATCAGAAATTTTTGGCTATATAACGTCCCACTTTTTGGAGACTGTTATTCAGTTCAACCGATACTGCCGCACTATCAAAAAGCGGTAGTACCTGCTCAATATCTCCAATAGGAGAGATAACACGGCTTCCACCCCAGAATCCCAAACCGTCTTCAAATCCGACGCGATTAACAAAAACAACGTAGTTATGACTTAAAAGGGCCGTTGATGTAAGTAACGCATTCCATTGGGCTTCAATACCAATCCCGTTTTCACCAAAATCACGCGCCGGAGAAGCTGCAAGAACATAAACAATCTCAGCCTCCGATGCGGCTATCGCGGCAATAGACTCTGCACGCCATATATCTTCACAAATCACCATCACAGCATTGCCCTGCGGAGTCTTAAAGGAGCGTATCTCATCACCTGATGCAAAATACCGCCCCTCTTCGAACATGCCATAGGTCGGAAGGTGATTTTTATGGTGAATGTGAATCAATTTGCCTTCGGAAAAATAAAGAGCACTGTTGTACACACGCCCGTCATCCCACAATGCCGCTCCAATCACGATATCGCATTTTTGACTGGCATGTGCCAACCCTTCCAGTTCATCAACTCTCCACGCATCTTCAAACAGCTTATCCTGAAGCATATAGCCGCTCAAAGCCAGTTCAGGGAATACTACGACATCGGCATCCGAATGCGTTTCAACGATGGCTAACACCTCTGTTAGATTTATTCTGTTCAGCTTTGGTGCAGATTGAATGAGTGAAATTTTCATTACAGTGCTTCACATACCTTGGCGAGTGAATCCATATCTGAAATTCCGAATGTCTCAACATCCGGAGCATTACGTTTATTAAGACCTTTGAGTACAGCCCCGTTGCCAAACTCAATCATTGCATCGATCTCACCGGCGATTGCTTCGATCGATTGTTTATATTTAACCGGTTGAATCAACTGGATTTTGAGCAGTTTTAACGCATCCTCTTTAGTCGCATATTTTTCAGTTGTCACGTTTGAAACGATAGGAGCGCTAAAGCTATCACAAACCGTTTTTTCCATCGCAACGCCAAGCGGTTCCATTGCCGATGAGAGAAGCGGACAATGGCTGGCAATCGACATATTAAGGAGTAATGCGCGCTTCGCTCCTGCTTCTTTAAAGACACTTTCCATTGATTGTAGGTCTTCTTTGATACCGGCAACAACCAATTGTCCGTTTTGATTAAAGTTTGCCGGCCATACCTGCTTACCTTCAGCATTGGCTTTCGCACACAGTTCTTCAACGACCGCATCATCAAGACCCAAAATCGCCATCATTCCGGCATTAATGCTTTCGCACGCTTGAGACATCAGTTTTCCACGTTGATGTACTAACTCAACCGCATCAACATAATCAATCGCTCCGGATGCGCACAAAGCACTAAATTCACCTAAAGAGTGCCCTAAAAACATTATGGCAGTTGTAGGGTGCGCTTCTTGAAATAATTTATAGGCAATCATCGATACAAGTAAAATAGCAGGCTGAGTATACTCAGTTTGATCCAGTTGTTCATTTGCTTCAAATAAAAGTTTGGTAAAATCAACTCCGATCCGTTCACCGGCTTTTTCAAACATTTCGCGTGCAAGCGAACTGTTTTCATAAAACGATTTCCCCATCCCGATGCTTTGAGACCCTTGACCGGGAAAAATCATTGCGATTTTTTTTGACATTAATTCTCCTTGATTTCTAATTGATACTCAGAATGATCCGCAATTTTTTTACGTAACGTATTTCGGTTGAGCCCTAAGCGCTCTGAAAGCTGCAATTGTGATTTATACCGTTTAATCCCCGCTCGGATAAGAGGCACTTCATACAGATGCAAAAACTGTCGATAGTCATTATTGCTGCCCAGTTTATCGATGAGATAATGCTCCATAATTCCCATCAAATCATTCTCGTTGATGCTGTCAAAAAGATAGTGCAAATAAACCTGCCGCCGCAGTGAAATTGCATTTTCACTTAGATCGGGGATAAATCCACTTAGATCAAATGGCTCAGATTTTCCAAGTGTCTGACGTGCTTCTTTGACAAAAGCATCAATCAAAACCTCCACATCTTCAATTCTCTCACTCAATGGAGGTAAAGCGAGCCGTATTGTAAAAATCTCATCCAATTGGTCTTGGGAATAACGGAAACCACCGGTTGCAATAACACGAGTGCGTGTTTTTTGGATTGTTTCAATAAGACGTTTAAGATTGGCAACATTATCGAGACGATGAATAATTACATCACTGTGCGATTCAAGTGCGTCTAAGAGCTCATCAAAATGACCGGCATCAATAATAGGTGCATGAGGAAGGATATAGCGGGCAAGGGTTAATTTACCCGTGCCGCGTTCTCCGAAAATAATAGCATTTACGCCAAGACCCTTGAGTAAATTTGCCGTTTTAAACGCTTCGATCGAAGCGTTTGAAGCCGTTAAAAAATTAGTGACATCCACAGCCGTGATTACCGCCGCTTCCACAACATCCGCTATCGTCAACTTTATTTTCAGCAGCAATACCTGTCATTGCCTCTTCAGGAGATGCATCACGTACATTAGAAATAGTAACGCTAAACATCAAATCTTTCCCTGCGAGCGGGTGATTAAAATCAATGATGACAGTATCTTCTTGAACTTCTTTAACCATAACTTGAACCGTTCCACCGTCTTCACCTTGACCGTAAAGGGTCATACCTACGTTCAAATCGATTCCCGCAAATTGCTCACGGGGAAGTTCTTGTTGCGCTTCTTCGTTATAGTCGCCGTATGCATCCGCCGCTTTTACGAGAACGTCACCTTTATCACCCATATTCATATGCGCGATACCTGCTTCAAGACCAGGAATAATTTGCCCTTTTCCGAACATAAACGTCAACGGATGACCACCGACATTACTATCTACAACGTTTCCGCCGTCACGTACTTCGTATTCAATCGATACGATTTGATTATTTTCAATTGCCATTTTAATGCCTTAAATTTAGATTGTGCGATTTTAGCACATTTACCTCTAACCATTCTGAAAATAGCCATATAGCTATTTGAGCTTAGAGAGTCTTTCGTTCGCCTCTTTAGCAGCACCACTTCCGCCGTATTTTGATACGGTTGCCTGATAAAACGCTTTTGCGGTGGCACTATCACCGGTTTTCTCCATTGAAATACCCGAATGAAGTAAAAGAGTAGGCATAAAGAGCGCCTTGTCGTTACGAGATGCACTATCTTTATAATATGAAATTGCCTCTTTGTAGGATTGTCTCTCAAAAAGAGTCTCCCCGATCATAAATAATGCTTCGGAAGTTTTATATTTTTTTTGAACCATTTTTTCAAAATAAGTTTGTGCTTCAAGGTATTTTTTTTGTGTAAAAAGTTTATTTGCCTGCTGCTCTATCGAGGAACTATCCATTTTTTCAGAAGGAGCTGATACAGCCAAAGTACCAGGTACACTCACCTTGAGCTGTTTGATCAATGCACTAAACTGCTCTTTGGTAACGTAATTGGCATTGATCCCATCCACAACATGCGACAGTTCTTCAAGCAATGTCTTAAACTGGGCAATATTTTCAGTATTGGCGGCAACCTGTTTTCCAAGTTGTTCTACATTCAGCGATGTATTGCTTTCTGCGGCATATTTCTCGTTAAGATTTCGTAGTGCAAGTGTATTCTCATTACTTCTTTGACTCAATCCCTCAATAATCCCCTGCATACCGTCAAGCCGTTCAGTAACCGTTTCTACCTTAGCGTTTTGGGCATTATTTTTTTGGATTACGTTCTGAAGCTCTTTTTTATTTTCAAGAATCAATTTCTCTTCATGGGTAAGACCGTAAGGGTTGGGAGCATTCAGATCGCCTGCTCCGAATACCGAGGGCTCGGCAGCAGAAGCGATAATTGAAAGTAAAAGCGAAAGGGTTACAAAAGAGCGCATTTATGGAAGTTTAAAGTCTACACGACGATTTTTTGCCCAGCACTCTTGAGTTTTTTCCAAACAAACCGGATTTCCTTCACCAAAGCTTACCATTGTGATCGAATCAGCATTAACACCGCTGTTTACCAATGCTGATTTAACCGCATTAGTACGTTTAAGACCAAGAGCATAGTTATACTCATCACTTCCGAATTCGTCACAGTTTCCTTCAAGTTTGAAAGTTTTGCCTTTAACTAAAAGGGCATCTTTTGCCATAGAATCTTGCATATTTTCACGAATATCAAATTTGTCATAGTCAAATAAAATGCTTACCAATTGACCGTCAGATCCATTAGCACCATTTGCACCTGCCGCACCGGCATCGTTTGCATTCGCATTCGTAATCGGAGCGATTACCGCACCACTATCAGTTCCAGTCGTACCGTTTGTATTGGCATTTGCTGTTCCAACTGACGTTCCGTTTCCGTTTGCTGTTGCATCAATTGCAGGCTCTTTTGAACTACATCCGCTCAAAATCAACATTGCAACCGTTGCGCTTAAAAAAGCAACATTTTTTATCATGACATCTCCTCAGGAAATAAATATAGCGTTATGATACCGAAAAAATTATTAACGCTACCAATCGATTGACTGTATTCTTCCTATTTTAAGAGGAAATGCAAAGCTTTTATTAACCCCAAAACGTATCACACCGATTGAACTGCGTGAACCCTCCTGCTTGATATACAGTATCGCTTCACCATCAGCTGAGAAACGGGGGAAATCATTCTCACCACTCGCAGTCAACCGTTTTACGGCTCCAGAGTTTAATGATAGCAAGTGAAGATTAAACGAATTGCCCGTAAACGTTGCACTGTTTTCACGCGCTTTATAAACAAGAAAATTTTTGTATGAGCTTAATGAAGAATTATTTTTACCCTGGTACACCAAGGGTGTAACTGCCGTGCTGTTAGGGCGAGTCGAAAAAATATTCGGATATCCCATACGATTGGAAACAAAGGCAATTGATCCGTCTCCCATAAACTGTCCGTTTACATCAATCCCCGAATAATCGGTAATTCTTGTCTTACTTTGATTATTCAAATCGTAAAGATAAATATCCGGCTGCCCTTCGGGTGCCAGTGTTAGCAAAAGACGTCTTCCGTCTTCACTTACATCTGAACATACAGCCATTCCATCGGAACTAATGAGTTTTTCCTTATTTCCGTTCAGGAGATTCATTTTATAAATGGTAGGTCTGTAATCGGAAAGAGCTGTATAGTATAAATCAGTTTGTTCGCGATTCGCCCATTTTGCGAATCCGTACATTCCCCCTTTAAGAATTACTTTTTGGTAGGAAAGTGTGTAATCTGCGGCAATAATATCCGAATGTCTTGGACTGCTTTGACGAATAAAAAGAACTTTTCGTTTAATCCAATCGATCGGTGATCCGCCTAATTTAGAATTTATATCGTAGGCAACCGTATGCGATAAAAATACCATCATTTCACTCTGTTTTAAGACATAACTCTTAATAAACATTTCAGAGCCGTTTCGGAGTAATTTAATATCCGCTTTTATCCCTCCCATTCCATCATTAACCAAACGGTAGCGGAGCAGATACTGCGCATTTTTATGATTCGCCGCCGGTGTAAGTGCCTCGTAAGGAGCAGTAGCATAACTTTCATCGACGGTGAATAAAGAGACAACATTCATATCTGCCGCCAACATCTGAAAAATTTTTTGAGACATTTCATTACTTACGGGGGATGCGTCTTCAATGGCCAAAGGAGAGAGTCCCTCAACCCCTTTAACTATTTCAATAGTGGCATCCGTTCCCCATAAAAGCTGAACCAACATAAAAAAAATACTAATGATTTTCAAAAACTACCCCTTAGCTGTTAATATAAATTCTAATACGGTATCTTTCCCCTCGGGGTGTTCCGGAAAACGGAGTGCATTAAGCCGATCACTTAACCAGTCAACTTCACCGTTAAATGTTCCATTGCCCGAATAACTGATTACCTTATATCCGATTAATTTACCCGATGCACTAATGTTCATCCGGACCCGTGCCGCCTCACCTGCCGTGCCTGCAGGAGGATGAAAATTGGCATAAACCAACGCTTGAATCTTAGCATGGTATTCGTTAACGAGCGGCCCGGTTGAGCCCCCTTGAATAACCATTTTTACTGATGGTTTCGCCAATTCAACCTTACTCACTTTATCCGAAAATCGAGGTGTCTCTTTGTGCTTCAAAAGTTCTTTTTCCAATGCATTTAACTGCTCATTTTGCTTTGTCACTTCGAGAGGTTTCTTCGGTATTTTTTGCGGTTTGACCTGCGCAAAAAGATCTGATATTTCAGGAACTTTTTCCGGTTGTTCTACTGGCTGTGTTGCTGTATCAGGGACGGGATCAGCCTTTAGCGGTTCAACTTTCGGCTCAGGATCAATCTGTTCCGTCGCCTTGATTTCAGAGAGTGCAATCGAAACATTAATTACATCACTTTGTACCATTGCAAATTGCTCAATTTTAGGTGACACAATTAGGCTATATCCCGCTAAAAATAAAAAAGCAACAAAAAGAGAAAGGGAGATCAAACCGCTTATAAAAAAGTAGCGTTCTTGATTCAAATCCATTTACAAAGTCCTCATAGTAAAAACTTTAGAAATAAATTGATTATTGCGCTGTGACAAGAGAAACATTTTGAAAGCCGGCTTTTTTTACTACCGCTAAAACATTCATAACATCACTGTAATTCAATCTCCCGTCTGCACTGATACGTACGGTAGAATCTGACTTATAAGAAGGTGCCAAACGGATAAAATCATCAGCAAATGTATCAAATTTAAACTGATCATTCCCTACTTTGACATTTCTATCATTTGAAATCGAAATTTCTATTGACTCTTTTTTTGTAATCTCTTTTTGCGCAGAACCTTTTGGGAGACGAATCAGCTCTTCATAAACGATATTAGGAGAAATTACCATTAATATCGCCAATAAAACCAACATCACATCCACAAGCGGTGTGATGTTCAGTTCCGGTTTTTCATCCCAATCAAACACGTTTTATACTTCTTTTGACAGGAGTGCATCACCTTGCATACGGATCAAGCCAGTCAACTCAAACGCACGGCGTTTAAGTATCTGATGATACGTATAGGCAAAAATGGCAACAAAAATTCCCGAAGCCGTAGCAACCAGTGCGTCCGATACACCTGAAGCAATAACACTCATCGTACCGCTCGCTTGACCGATATGATCAAACGTGTCCAAGATAGAGACAACCGTACCGAACAATCCGATAAACGGTGTTGTCGATGCGACTACGGATAAGAACATTAACCCTTTTGTGGCTTCTTTGGTTGCTGCATACGTTGCCATATCAAATAAAGATGTTGACAAACGAGAAGATGATTTAGCAAAATGACTCAAATAAGCGAAATCCGGAATTTGATGTGATCCCATAAGAAGTGATTCAAGAGATTGATTTTCAGAAGAGATCCATTGGTTAAGAGAAAAAAAACGGTAGAAAAATACCCAATTAACAGAAATAAAATAAAGGGAAAGAACCAGCAACACAATAAGTGTTACCGGATGACTTTTGTCATAAAAACTGGCAAATGTCTGAAGCATAGAGTTAAACTAAATGGTGTGCCGCAGATTCAATACGTGCTGATACCGAAGCGATCATAGCACTGGAATCGGCAACACTGTTGATTAGAGATTTCGCTTCATCAAGTGCTTTAGCGATATCCCCTTCACTTTCACCGCGAATTGCGACTGCACCGTCAACCAAAACCACTACTTTGTTATCAGTGATTTGGACGACACCCCAGTTTACAACAATCGATTCAGTTTTACCATTCTCTTTTTGAATGTCAACCACTCCGGCTTGGAGCAATGTTGTCAAAGAGACGTGTTCAGGGAGAACACCAAATTCTCCCTCTTCACCCGGAAGGGTGACGCTTTTAGCAAGACCGTTAAAGATCGGCCCGCTTGGCGTTAGCACTTCTAATTGGAGTGTTTCCATTGTGTTTCCTTATAAGGCGAGAAGCAATTACTTGCTTTTCATTTTAGCAGCTTTTTCAATCGCCTCATTCATATCACCGACCATGTAGAAGGCACCTTCTGGCATATGATCGTAATCACCTTCAAGAATTCCTTTGAATCCTTTGATGGTGTTTTCAAGTGAAACGTATTTCCCTGGAGAACCGGTAAATACTTCTGCAACGAAGAACGGCTGAGAAAGGAATTTCTCAATTTTACGTGCTCGTTCAACAACGGATTTATCATCTTCAGAAAGCTCATCCATACCGAGAATCGCGATAATATCTTGCAAATCTTTGTATTTTTGAAGTGTTTTTTGAACACCGCGTGCTACATTGTAATGCTCTTCACCAATGATTTGCGGGTCAAGCAAGCGTGATGTTGAATCCAATGGATCAACCGCAGGATAGATCCCTTTCTCAGCGATTTTACGGTTAAGAACCGTTGTCGCATCCAAGTGAGCAAAAACCGAAGCCGGAGCCGGGTCAGTCAAGTCATCCGCAGGTACGTATACCGCTTGAACCGACGTGATTGAACCTTTTTTGGTTGATGTAATACGGTCTTGAAGAGCACCCATCTCACGAGCCAATGTCGGTTGGTAACCAACGGCTGATGGGATACGTCCAAGAAGTGCTGACATCTCAGATCCTGATTGTGCAAAACGGAAGATGTTGTCGATAAACATCAATACGTCAAGCCCTTTCTCATCACGGAAATATTCCGCCATGGTAAGACCGGTAAGAGCGATACGGTTACGTGCTCCCGGTGGTTCAGACATTTGACCATAGCACAGTGCTACTTTGTCCAAAACGCTTGATTCTTTCATCTCGTGGTAAAGGTCATTCCCCTCACGAGTACGCTCACCGACACCGGCGAAAACAGAAAGACCGTCATGCCCGTGTGCAACGTTGTGAATCAATTCCATGATGATAACGGTTTTACCAACACCCGCACCACCGAATAGTCCAACTTTACCACCTTTAGCGTACGGAGCCAAAAGGTCAACAACTTTGATACCCGTTTCGAACATCTCAGTTTTTGTACTTTGATCAACTAATGGAGGAGGATCACGGTGAATAGACCATGTATCACAATCAGTTACTTGATCTCCGCCATCGATGGTTTCACCGATTACATTGAAGATACGTCCAAGAACTTTTTCTCCAACCGGAACTTTGATCGGAGCGCCGGTTGCATGAGCAGCCATTCCACGAACAAGACCTTCGGACATATCCATAGCGATCGTACGTACACGACCGTTACCGAGGTGAGATGCTACTTCAAGAACAAGACGAGTCGTATTCCCTTCTACACTTACACTTACTTCGATTGCATCATTGACCGCAGGTAAATACCCTTCAAAATCAACGTCAACAACCGGACCAATTACTTGAGCAATTTTACCAATCATTCTTTCCTCCATAATTATTTCATCGACTCGACGCCGCTGATAATCTCGATAAGTTCGGTTGTAATCGATTCTTGTCGCGCTTTATTAAACTTGACTTTCAACGAATTAACCATCTCTTTCGCATTGTTAGTTGCCGCATCCATTGCTTGCATACGCGCACTGTGCTCTGCTGCCAATGAATCAATTAACGCGTAATACATATTGTATTCAGCGTATTTTGTAACCAATGAATCGAGCATTTTCTCTTCATCTTGCGCTTCAAGTTCAAGCATAGTATTTTTTGATTTTTCACAATCATATTCTTCTACATTGACCGGAAGTACACGGTTAACATGCAACTCTTGGGTAATTACGTTTTTATATCCGTTATACACAAGGTATACAGCATCGATTTTACCCTCTTTGAAATCTTCAATCGATCGTGTCATAAATTCGCTAGAACGTTGCATATCAGGAGCAGAACTAAGATTTTTAACTTCATCAAGCATCTCTACTTGGTTGTAGCTAAAAAATTCAATCCCTTTTTTCCCGATACCGCGAAGACGGATTTTGACATTTTTATTTTTGTATCCGCTCATCAGACGTTTAACCGCTTTGATGGTTTGCATATTGAAACCGCCGCATAGACCTTTGTCCGCAGTTACAAAAATAATATCGATCGTTTCAGGAGCATCATTTTCAATAAAACAGCGATTTTCAATCCCGCCTACTTTATTGCATTTGATACGACCTGCGATTTCAGCTATCACTTGATTCGTTTTTTGGGCAAACAGACGTGAGCGCTTTGCAAGCTCTTCCGCACGACGAAGCTTTGCCGTAGAGACAAGCTTCATTGCACGGGTAGTTTTTTGCGTATTGGAGACGCTCTTAATCTGTCGTTGAATCTCTTTCAAGTTAGCCATAAAGATCCTTATTCAGCAACGAAAGTAGATTTAAACTCTTCGAGTGCTTTTTTCATCATTGCCATCGTTTCATCATCAATTTTAGATGTTTTTGCGATATTTTCAAAAATTTGAGGATAAGATGCCTCTACGAACGGATAAAGATCCGATTCGAATCTAACAACGTTAGAAGCAGCCATATCATCGAGGAAACCTTCGTTACCTGCGAAAATAATCAATGATTGTTTCTCAGCTGAAAGTGGAGAATACGGAGGTTGTTTCAACACTTCCACCATACGTTGTCCACGCTCGAGCTGTTTACGGCTCACTTCGTCAAGGTCAGATGCAAACTGAGCAAACGCTTGCAGCTCACGATATTGTGCAAGGTCAAGACGCAATGTTCCGGCAACTTGTTTCGTTGCTTTAATTTGCGCCGCACCACCGACACGTGAAACCGAAAGACCGACGTTGATCGCAGGACGGATACCTGAGTTGAACAAGTCTGTTTCCAAGAAAATTTGACCGTCAGTGATCGAAATAACGTTGGTAGGGATATACGCCGCAACGTCACCCGCTTGAGTTTCAATGATTGGAAGAGCGGTCAAAGAACCGGCACCCAACTCATCGTTCAATTTAGCTGCACGCTCTAATAAACGAGAGTGTAGATAGAAAACGTCACCCGGATATGCTTCACGGCCTGGAGGACGGCGAAGGATCAATGACATTTCACGGTAAGCTACCGCATGTTTAGAGAGGTCATCATAAATGATCAAACCGTGTTGTGCATTGTCACGGAAATATTCACCCATTGTTACACCGGTATACGGCGCAAGGAATTGAAGCGCTGCTGCTTCAGAAGCCGGTGAAGAAACGATAATTGTATAATCCATCGCGCCAGCTTCTTCAAGACGACGAACGACTTGAGCAACAGTTGATTCTTTTTGTCCGATAGCAACATAAACACAAAGAACACCGTTGCCTTTTTGGTTAATGATCGTATCCAAAGCAACGGTAGTTTTACCAGTTTGACGGTCACCGATGATCAACTCACGTTGACCACGTCCGATCGGAACAAGAGCATCAATCGCTTTAATACCGGTTGCCATTGGTTCATGCACCGATTTACGGGCCATAATACCAGGAGCTTTCTCTTCTACGAAACGCATTTCAGTTGTTTCGATTGGCCCTTTTCCGTCGATCGGCTCACCAAGAGCATTTACAACACGACCAAGAAGAGCTTTACCGACAGGAACACGTAAAAGACGTCCAAGACGTTTTACGGTCATACCTTCACGAAGATCTTTCCCTTTACCAAGGATAACAACACCGACGCTGCTCTCCTCAAGGTTCATGACCAAACCGCGTGAACCGTCATCGAATTCAACCATCTCTCCAGCCATTACATTGTTCAAGCCATAAACTTGAGCGATGCCATCTCCGTATGAGATGATTTTACCGGTTTCATTAATGTCTACATTAAGTTCGAAATTCTCAATTCGTTCTTTAATGATCGAACTGATTTCGTCTGCTTGTACTTTTGCTACCACTATTTCTCCTTTCCCGAGGGTTAAATTGCTTTTAAAATGTGCTCAACGAGTTGAGCATTGAGGCGGCTTTTTGAAAAATTAATCTCTACGTTCAAATCATCAACTTCAACACGGATACCATCAAAATCGGATGCAACGTAATCTAATGTGATTGTAGAACTTGTTTTAGTACCGAGATCACGTGCGATCAAATCAACTGAAGCTTGATCGACAACGCTATTGCTGTAGATACGCCCTTTATACATCCGTTTTGAACTTGCGATTGAGCGTTTCAACTCTGACGCTAGAACTGGGATTAAAGGTAAACGCCCGTTTTCAGCCAATAATTTAATGAGGTTGTTCACGGTTGTACTCTTTGCGGGAGCAACCATATCCAGAATTAATTGTTGCTTAGCTTCTTTTTTAACATCATTACTACTCATAATGAGGAGAAATTTTTCATTTTCAAAAGCTTTGGCAACATTTGCAAATAAATCTGCAATGTTTTCCAATGAATTTTGATCACATACACTCATCAATGATTTAATATAACGCTTTGCAATTAGTTCATACTGCATTTAAGCCACCTTCTTTTTCAAGATTTCGGTCATAGCTTCTTTGCCCAGAGCTTCACTGCTGCTGTTCATCACATCATTCATTACATCTGCAACAACTTCACGAACCATTTTACGTTTATCGAGTTCCATTAGTGATGCATTTTGCTTTTCAATAATCTCAAGCTCTTGCTCACAATGAGACAAAATTTTGTCTGATAAAAGTTTGTTCTCTTTTTTACTCGATTCAGCTAATTCGCTCGCGAACCGTTCTGCTTCTTCAACTTTGTGTTCAGCCGCCTCTTTAAGACGTTTTGATTCTCGAAGACGCTCTTGAACTTTTTCAAGTTCATCCGCAATCCCCGAACTTCTGCCGCTAAAATAATTTTTAAGCGGTTCAGCCAAAACATAAAACAAAATTCCGGCAAAAATCAGGAAGTTTACCGTTCGTTGAACAATGTCCGTAGAAGCCTCTGCACCAGCATCTGATCCAAATAGATATGCGCTGAGCAGTAATACTGTAACGATTATTTTACCCATTGCGTACCTCATATCTTACTTAGTTTTGCTGATACAGCAGATTGGAATGCTGGAACTTCATTGTGAAGCTCAGCAATCAACCGTGTTCTCTCTTGCGACAATTCGCCTTCGAACGTTATGTACTCAAGTGCTAATTCAGCACGTTTTGTCTCTATTTTGCTATTTGCCAGCGCTTTGGCCTCAGCAATAACTTTTTCTCTTAATGCCGCTGCTTCCAGTTTAGCATCACTTATAATCTTTTCAGCTTTGGCATGAAATGCGGCAATTTCAGAATCGTTGTTTCCAACTTGTTCCAAATCTTTTTTAAGATCCGCATCCCTTTTTTCCATATAACTGAAAAGAGGTTTGTAAAGCAAACTGTTTAGTAGGGCAATAAGGACAAGGAAGACAATCAGTGTGCTGCCAAGCAGCATCGGACTTATATCTAACATACCACCTCCTAAAAGTTGCGTGATTATACAACTTATAAATTGAAGGGACAGTTAAACGTCAAGAGATATTAAGAAAGTAGGTCTAAAAATGATTCAATTTGTCCATTATCTTCAAATTCAATGGTAACTTTGTAACCTTTTGTGCCACATTTATAACCAAGAGAAGACAAATGTTTTTTCAGTGCAGAAAAATTCAATTCTTCTATTTCATTTGAATGATGTTGAGCCGTTGAAGGAACTTTGATTTTTTTAACCATGCTCTCTACATCACGAACACTCAACTTCTGTCCGATAATCGAATCGATCATCATCGTTTGTTCATTCGGTTCCAACCCAATAATCACTTTTGCATGACCGGCGGTAATTTTCCCCTCAACCAAAGCTTTGCGCCCTTTTTCACTCAGCTGTAAAAGACGCAAAGTATTGGTAATCTGTGTTCGGCTTTTATGAACGGTTTGAGAGAGTTGTTCATGGGTTAGTTCATGAATATCGATAAGTTCTTGATACGCTTGGGCTAAATCAACAACATTCAGCTCATCACGCTGAATGTTTTCGATCAATGCCTGCTCACGCATCTGCTCGTCACTCACGGAAACGACTATTGCTTTAATGGTTTTATTCTTAGCTAATTTACTGGCACGAAGACGGCGCTCGCCAGCAATGAGAATGTAACCGTCAAGATCTTCTTTGACCACAATCGGCTGAAGTAAACCGTGCGTTTTGATTGATTCAGCAAGTTCAGCCAATGATTCTGAATCAAAATGCTTACGGGGCTGATAAGGATTAGGACGAATTTTGCTTACAGCAATCTCTTCGACTCCCCCTTTCTTCGGAAGCTCATTATCATATGCTTCTTCGATTTCACTTAGAAGCGCTCCAAGACCTCGTCCCAATGCAGATGCTTTCGCCATTCTTTTCCTTTAGGCGATGATGGCGTGTGCCAAATCTTGGTACGCCATAGAGCCGCTCGATTTTACATCATACAAAATTGCCGGTTTTCCGAAACTTGGAGATTCCGCTAATTTTACATTACGAGGGATAACAATATAATCATCGCTCCCCCCCGATTTAAATAATTTAGCTTGAAAGTGTTGACGTAAATCGGCAAATACCTGACGCGAAAGATTATTCTGCGCACTGTACATTGTCGGCAAAAATCCTTTAATCGTCAACTTCGGATTAATCGTTTTGCGGACAAGCTTCACGGTATTCAATAATTGAGCCAATCCCTCGAGGGCGAAGAATTCACATTGGATCGGAATAATGACCGAGTTGGATGCGGAAAGGGCATTAATCGTCATCGGTCCAAGGGCCGGAGGTGAATCAATAATCACATAGTCGTATTCATCTTTGACCTGTGCAATAGCGCGTTTTAAGATCAGTTCACGCCCTTTGGCATTATCGGCATCGTAATACTCTTTTTCAACACCGACAAGACCTATATTCGAAGGTGCCAAAAAAAGCTTCGGTAATGAGGTTTTTAAAATGATTTCACGAAGTTTTTTGGCACCGATCAAAACATGATAGATATTAAACTCGTAATTGTTACGATGATACCCCAATGAGGTTGTTGCATTTGCCTGCGGATCGGCATCGATCAGCAATACTTTTTTTTCAGCAACAGCTAGGGAAGCGGCTAAGTTGACGGCAGTTGTGGTTTTACCCACACCCCCTTTTTGGTTGGCGATAACAATAACTTCACTCATCGTAAACTAAATATCCTTTGGCCATCGCATTCCAAGGATCCGTCTTCTAGTAAAACGGCCCGTTTTAATGCAATTTTTTCATTATTGTCGTGCGTAAAAAAATCTCTACTGTTTTCAAATTCTATCTGGTAATTACTAAAAATCTGCTTCCACGATGGTAAATTTTTAAACAACTCACTATATGCTTTTGTTAAATCGTATGGGGTTATATCCATATCGATTTTTGCAAAATGTTCGGGAGCAGAAACTAAATTCATCCCGATCCCGCATACGAGTGTTTCGCCTACTAAATTCGTAATGACACCACCGACTTTCTTATTACCCAGATAAAAATCATTCGGCCACTTGAGCCATACCTTTGAGCCGAGAGAAACTAAGCATTCTTTCATCAAAAAAGCCAGATAGATCGACGAAGATTCAAGTCTTAAATCTGAGGGGAGCATGGAACGTTCAATCGCAACGGAGATAAAAAGGTTCCCATCTTCTCCTATCCAGCTATTGCCGCGTGACCCCTTTCCCATCGTTTGAGACGAGGTACCTATACACACCGGAGCATGTAATGTAGACGCTTTAAGCTCATTTACCAGATAGCTTTGAGTCGATTCAAGTGACTCAAACCAATGTATGTCCACACCCTATCCGTTTTCCGTTGAGATAATCAACGACTAATGTCTCTTGTTTGGAAGGAGCTTGAACCCGTATAATACGAAGAGAGCCTTTTGTGCACTGAACCACAATACTCTCTTTATCGATTTGTATAATTGTACCTGCCACCCCGCAGCTTTCTGATTCTTCCAAACGCATCTCTTTGATTTTCAAACCGGAATCAAGATAAATACCCGGCCATGGCGTAAATGCACGATAGCGATTGTAAATTGAGCGCGCATCCGAAAAATCGATCAAACCGTCTAATTTGGTAATCTTAGTACAACTTGTTGAGTCGGCATCCTTTTGTTCCACGGCACTGCGTCGATCCCAATTGCGAATAACATCCAGCGTAAGATTCACTGCCGTATCCGTAAGACGTTCATATAAAGAGGAGACCATTTCATCTGCACCGATAGGGAGCATTTCGATTTTGATAATTGCACCGGTATCAAGTCCTTCATCCATCCACATGGCTGTAACGCCGCTTTGAGTATCGTTGTTCAACAAACTTTGTTGAATCGGACTCGCACCGCGATAGTGTGGAAGGATTGAGGCATGGAGGTTTACACACGGAGCGTGTTCAAGAATCGCTTTAGGCAAAATCTGCCCGTAGGCGGCAACAATAATCATATCGCAGGGTGTTGACAACACCTCATTCACCACTGATTCATCACGTAGCCTAACCGGTTGAAGTACTGGGATATTTGCTTTTTCTGCCACTACTTTCACGATTGGAGGAGTCAATACCGCTTTCCGGCCTACCGGCTTATCAGGCTGTGTATAAACACTTACAACTTCAATATCATCGGCTGTGATCAAAGCTTCCAAAATAGAAGACGCATAATCGGGAGTCCCCATAAAAATAATACGGGTCATTAATTCACCTCAACAGCTTTAAACAGGCTGCCTCCGCGATGTTCTCCGGCAATTAAAAAGCTTTTAGCGTCACTCAGATCAAATCCGCTTGCCAAAAACATAGCACCGTCTCGTTTGAGGAGGAAATCGGCCGCTTTGAGTTTCGTCACTATCCCCCCCGTCGCAAAATTATGATTCGGAGTTACTTCCAAAGAAAGTTCCTCAGTAGTGATATTCTCAATTCGAGTACGAACTTTCGCATCATTATGACTGCGGGGATCTTTGTCATAATAAGCATCGATGTCGGATAAGATAACCAGTAGTTCAGCCCCGAAATGATACGCTGCATAGGCTGATAGTTGATCGTTATCGCCGAGAATCAACTCTTCCGTAGCCGTTGCATCATTTTCATTAATGATAGGAATAACATTGTGTTTAAGCAATGTCTCAATGGTATCTTTTGCTTTTTGGGACTCTTCAATGGTATTGAAATTGGCGGCCGTGACCAATACTTGGGAAGGGAGAATATTATGCTGTTCAAACATTTTACGGTATTTGTTCATCAAAATCGGCTGACCGATGGATGCAAGGGCTTGTTTGTTCGCCAAAATCTTTTTATCGAGTTTAAGTTCTGTATAGCCAGCCGCAACCGCCCCCGAAGAGACAAGGATAACTTCATAGCTTTTTTTGAGTTCCGCAATAAAATCGACGAGATTTTGCATCCGATCTTTTGCGATACGGTTTTGTTCGCTTAAAACCGCACTTCCGACTTTGACAACGATTCGCTTCATTTGCGCTCCGTTACGACCATTTGATAGAGTGCGTATGTTAATGGTTTGATATTGAGATTGATCGCCGAAGAAATCGGAGCGATAAATGCCGGTTTGCTACGATCATAAAATGCTTTGTCAAAATCTTCCTGCTCATACACCGGATACTCATCGCTGAAAGCAAATCGGCTTTTTTTAACCGGATTAAGATTGACCAGCTTTAAAAATGCATTGGTTTTTTCGATCGCCTCTTCCGGAGTCATCGCATCGGCACGAGTCAATGCAATCGCAAAATTTCGTTCCGCCAACAGAGGTGAGAATTTTTCAAGCTCTTGCTTGAGGGTTTCATATTGATACTCAAGCTCATGGTACGATGCCAAATCGATCATAAACAAAAGCGTTTTGGTTCGCTCAATATGACGAAGGAATTTAAGCCCAAGCCCTTTGCCCTCAGATGCTCCGCCGATAATACCTGGAATATCCGCCATAATATAGGAATCGAATTCACCGATATTGATCTGTCCGAGTTTCGGAGTCAGTGTCGTAAACTCATAGTTGGCTACTTCGGGACGAGCGTTAGAGACAGTAGAGATCAACGTCGATTTACCGACATTCGGAAATCCTACCAGTCCCACATCCGCGATCAATTTAAGATCGAGTCTTACCACGCGAGTAACCGCAGGCTCACCCGGTTGAGCGTACATCGGTTTTTGGTTGGTAGAGGATTTGAAGTGAACATTTCCAAGACCGCCGCGTCCCCCTTCTAAAAAGAGGATTTCTTTACCGTCTTCGAGTAAGTCAAGGAGTACTTCACCGCTCTCAACGTCGACTACCTGAGTTCCAGGAGGAACAACAACAACAAGACGTTTGCCCGCTTTACCGGCCATATTTGAGCCTGAACCGGGTTGCCCTTTATCAGCTTTTAGGTTTTTATTCCCTTGAAAGTGGGCCAATGTATGGGTATTGTTATCCACTCTAAAATAGACATCACCGCCACGACCGCCGTCACCGCCGTTCGGTCCCCCTTGAAGGACATATTTCTCCCGTCGGAAAGCAACACACCCTGCTCCCCCTTTTCCGGATGAGACGGTAATTTCTACACTATCACTAAACATGGATGTCCTTAAAGTTGTTTTGAACGTTTGCCTCGTGACGAGACAACTATTATTTGCTTAACACTATACTTCATCACAAAAGTACACAATTAAAAAGATAATTTTGGAAATTGTATCAAAAATCGGGCGAATGCCCGATGTGAGTCTATGAGAAAATTAAGCGGCAGGGATGATAGAAACTTGTTTGCGTTTTTTGTCTTTACGTTCGAACGCAACGACACCGTCAACCAATGCATACAACGTGTGGTCTTTACCCATACCCATGTTTTTACCCGGGTGAACTTTTGTTCCGCGTTGACGGATAACGATGTTACCTGCTCTTACGAATTCACCACCGTATTTTTTGACACCGAGTCTACGTCCCGCTGAGTCGCGGTTATTCTGTGTACTACCCTGACCTTTCTTATGAGCCATGCTGTCCTCCT